>JBGTKP010000025.1:0-95770 GCA_041744575.1 Muriicola sp. | reverse complement strand
CACTAGTGGGCATTATAAATTAAACTAAGTTCTTTGAAATTCTTTGTATATCGTACCTGAGGCTATTTTTGGTTACGTGACGATTTGAACCGGAAATGGGATTTTTGTAAAAAAATTCCATGAACCAAGGTAAATATGTCTTTGCCCAGATCACTGAGTTCCTACCCCGCAGGGTTTTCGACCGTATCGTCAAGGAGCATAACGGCAACAAGTATGTAAGGAGCTTTACATGCTGGAACCAGATGCTATGCATGGTCTTCGGTCAACTGACCTCCCGGGACAGTATGCGCGACCTGATGTTGGCTTTGGAAGCCCACCGTCCCAAATATTATCATTTGGGGTTCGGAACTACCGTGTCGCGGCGCAACCTCGGAACCGCCAACGAAAAAAGAAGCTACAGGATCTTCGAAGAGTTCGCCTACGTACTGATAGGGGAGGCCAGAAAAAGCTGTTACCGTGAGGATTTCGAGATCGATCTGGAAGGCAACGTGTATGCCCTTGACTCGACTACGATAGACCTCTGCCTTAGTGTGTTCTGGTGGGCGGAGTTCAGAAAGGCCAAGGGCGGGATAAAGCTCCACACCCTATACGACGTAAGGACATCCGTGCCGAGTTTCCTGCTCATTTCCAAAGCTAGCCTGCACGATGTCAACGTGTTGGATATCATTGTGTACGAGGTCGGAAGCTTTTACGTGATGGATAAAGCATATGTCGACTTTGCCCGTCTATACTCGATCCACGTTCAAAAGGCTTTTTTCGTCACCCGGGCCAAGGAAAACATGCGCTTCAAGAGAATGTACTCCAGGGCGACGGACAGGACAGAAGGGATCAAATACGACCAGATCGGCAGATTGGAGGGACATTACTCTAAAAAAGGTTATCCCGAAAAACTGCGGCGTATCAAGTACTATGACGGCGAGACCCAAAAGGAATTCGTTTTCCTGACTAACAATACCGACCTCGCTGCTACGGAAATAGCCCTTTTGTACAAGAAACGCTGGGAGGTGGAGCTGTTCTTCAAATGGATGAAACAGCACCTAAGGATAAAAGCGTTCTGGGGGACCAGTATCAACGCGGTCAAGATACAAATCTATTGTGCCATCATCGCATATTGCCTTGTGGCCATAATAGGGAATAAACTCAAATCAGGCCGTAGGATCTACGAAATATTACAGATCTTGAGCATATCGCTACTGGACAAAACCCCTGTAAGAGAGATACTTACGGATTACAATTACAAAGATGTCAAAGAACTAAAATATAAACAATTGAAAATCAATGGGTTTTAAGTGCCCACTAATGACTTTATATTTAATACAAAAGATGTTGCTAAATATTTCTTGAATACGGAATACCTTTCCGAAAAGGTCTGTTTTCAGGATGAACTGTGTCAGCCATCCACCTCCTCCCGCTTATTCAAAAATCATCATCCTCCATTAGTTCCCTGATCTTTTTCTCCTCCCATCGCTTTCCCCAGAGCGGATTGTAGCCATAAGCTTCCATCCCGTGCATCAGGAGGCCGAACCCCCAGCCCAGGGATGGGAATATGACCCATACAAAATCCGAAGTCTTAAAATTAAACCATGCCAGCATTGGTATGACGATACAATAGGCCGTAAGGTTGCCATAAAAGCCTTTGATGGCCTCTACACGTTCCTTTGCTTTTTGATAACGTTTGTCCTGAATATAGGTCTGTTGTGTTTCCATTATTGAGATCTTTTTGGTTAGTATGGGCAGCGAAACGCTGAAGGCTTCCTTCGTTTTCTCGATATCGACCGATTTATCCGAGAGAATTTGATAGCGCTGCTGAATATTCAGCAAACCTACGCCGCTGCTCTTCTTAAGCACCGCCTTTTCCTGCAGGTTGTTACTTACGGTCAACCGACCTTCTGCTTCGCTGACGGTAATACGCAGGGGTCTGGCCGGAGTTACAACATTGTGCTTAACGGCGTTCTCCAATAACAATTGCAAGGACAGAGGCACGATCCTGGCTTCGGGATATTGGCTGTTCAATGGAATGTCGAAAACCAGGCTGTCTTCAAACCTCATTTTTAAAAGCCGCACATAGGTTCTTGCGAATTCAAGCTCTTCATCAATGCTGACCAGGTCTTTATTTTTTTGCTCAAGGACATACCTGTATACCTTTGACAGGGAGGTGGTGAACTTTTGAGCCTGTGCCGGATCTTCATCTATAAGGCTGGAGAGGACATTCAGGCTGTTGAATAAAAAATGAGGGTCCAGCTGATTTTTTAAAGCGTCAAATTTTGCGGACGCCGTTCCCGCAATGATCTTTTGTTCTTTCACCTTTCCTTCCTGCCAGTGCTTGTAAAAGCTGATGGCATGATACAAAATGGACAGCGCACTGATCCCCAGCAATACAAACAGATAGTAAAATTTTACCTCGCCTGCCAGAAATTGCTTCCAGTTTTCGCCATACATGCCCATCTCAACACCCATCCGTATCAAAAAGATAGCTGCCATCGACAAAAAGATATTGCCAAGGGCCAGGAGGACGCTTCTGTACTTGCCGTATTTCAAAAAGAACTGCCTGTGACCGGCATAGCGCAGGAAGGCGGAATTGGACCAGGTAAGAACCAGTCCATAAAGCAGGTAGTATTGTACTGATATAAAGAAATCACTGTCCATTATCAGGGTCTGCCCTCCCATAAGGTTGATCACCACCCCAATTGCGGTGAGTATGATCCCGGATACGATTCCCAAAAGGAATGTTTTAAACAAATATTTCATCTGTTGCAATTTATTTTCTTTCCCGGCTCCTACAGTTCAGTAGAAGACGGGAATGGCCTTCACCTGATCCATGACTTTGCAGAATTAGAACACGATAAAATTGCGGAAAAATGGGTAACTGTCAAAGAAGCAGTTACCGAAATGTAGATTTCAGAGGCTCAAATGTAGCAGGAAGTGATTAAATCATAAGAGCCTCAATCTGAGGACGTGGAATTCTTTAGGGCCTATGGGGAAAATTAGCCTTTCAAAAATGACACCAATACCTCATTCAATTCCGTGGTGTTAGAGACGTTCAGTCCATGAGGGGCTCCGGAAATAATCTTAAATTGATTTTCAGCAATTCCCGCCGCTGCCTGTCTGGCAGAAGTCTCCAACGGGACTATGGCATCTGCGTCTCCATGAACGATGAGCACCGGTACTGTTACATTCTTAAGTTCCTTCCTGAAATCAGTATCCATCCAGGCTTTTGCCGCTTCTATGGTGGCCCTTGGGGATGCTTTTGAGGATATACTGAAGTCGTAATCCAGTTGGGCTTCGCTTACTGAATCCTTGCTCTTGCCATAGTTGTAGAAATTTTGATGAAATTTTTTCAGGAAGCCAACCCGATCCTCTGCCAAAGACTTTAAAATATCCTTGAGATCCTTTTCAGGAACACCATCAGGGTTATCCTCTTTCTTTTTAACCAATGGGATAATGGAACTGATCAAAGCCGCCTTCTTTATCTTGTCTGCACCGTAATCTGTAAGGTACCGCACCACTTCTCCTCCGCCCATCGAAAAACCGACCAGGATGCAGTCGTTCAATTTCAATTGAACGATCAATTCGTTCAGGTCAGAAGCCAGGGTGGAATAGTCATACGCTGCCCAGGGGCGTGACGACTGTCCAAACCCGCGGCGATCGTAAGTGATACATCTATAGCCGGAAGCTACTATCTCGCCCACCTGAGGTTCCCAGGTTGCACCACTTAAGGGCCATCCGTGGATGAGAATTACGGGCGTTCCCTGTCCATAATCTTCATAATAGATGGCTACTTTTTCCTTTCCGGATGTATTTTCTAAGTAAGGCATATCTTTTAGTAATTAGATGGGCTGCAAGCTATGATGTTGCCGGGGATAAGGTGATCCCGATCCGTGTTTTTTTGTGCTGCTTTACCAATTATCCTGGTTCTGCAAATCACCTTCTACCACTTAATTTTGCTTTCTCGGATCATGGCTATAATGATATTTTCTAACTTGTCACAAATTTCCTTGTTAATGTATGTTCCATTGCAATATAAAAATGAAAATCTCGCAGAGGTCAGGGAGTTCCTCCGGAACCACGCTTTTGCCATTCTGGTAAATCAAGTAAATGGAAAATTATGGGCCAGTCATATCCCGCTGGAACTTGAAGCCGATGCCGACGGTCAGGATTTCCTGATCGGACATATCGCGAAAGCCAACCCGCAAGGGACCTCCTTTAACTCTTCTGATGAAGTTTTGTGTATTTTTAATGGCCCACATTCCTATGTTTCTTCTTCCTGGTACCTCGAGGAAGAAGTGCCTACATGGAACTATATTGCGGTTCATGTATATGGAAGTCTCGAAATCCTGAGCGAATCGGAGGTTCTCGAATCGCTTGAGAAATTAATGGATAAATATGAAAGCACTTCTGAAAAACCGCTGGCCATGTCAAGCCTTTCGCTAAGAACCATGCGGCAGGTAAGAGGTATTGTAGGCTTCAGAATCCGCATCCGCGATATCCAGGCTGCCTCTAAATTGTCTCAGGGAAGACCCGCAGATCATCCAAAAATTATTGAAGAACTGGAAAAAACCGGCCAGAGCGGGGCTTTGGATACTGCCCGTGCCATGAGAAAAAACCAGGCGATGAGGGATCAGACCGGATCCAGTATAAAGTGAAGGTACCCGCCCGGGATATGTGCGATCCCCCGCCCGAATGCTGACCATAATATGAAATGAATTGACAGGCCTCTCATTTAATAAATTGCCATAATATTGCCGCATGTTGAAAAATGTAGATCTCAGGGTCGCGTTGACAGAGGCCTCTCAGCCTGATATCCTAAAGTTAAAGGTGTCTCGTTTGCTTGGAATTCCGGAATCCGATCTGGAAATCAAAGTGCTCCGGAAATCTGTGGACGCTAGAAAAGCGAACATATATTTTAATTACAGGCTTGCCGTATCTATTGGAGAGCCACTCTTGTCGGATCCCTTGTCATTTGCTTACCGGGATGTCAGCCGCGCCAGGGCGATACACATTGTGGGTTTTGGTCCTGCCGGGATGTGGGCGGCACTCCGATGCCTGGAACTGGGCTTTAAACCTGTTGTTCTCGAACGCGGCAAAAAAGTGAGAGCCCGCAGAAGGGATCTTAAAGCCATCAATCAGGACCATCATGTGGATCCGGACTCCAATTACTGCTTCGGGGAGGGTGGCGCCGGCACTTATTCCGATGGAAAGCTATATACAAGAAGTCTTAAAAGAGGGGATGTCCGCAGTGTTTTTGAACGCTTTGTATATCATGGAGCCAATCCTGATATCCTTGTCGACGCACATCCGCATATAGGAACCAACAAACTGCCGGGAATTGTTGAAAACATCCGGGAAACCATTCTTAATTTCGGAGGTGAAATTCATTTTGAACAAAGGGTCACGGAATTCATTTTGAAAGACCGGTCATTAAGTGCAATACAACTTCAGAACGGGCAGGAACTCACAGTGGAGCGGGTCATCCTGGCTCCGGGCCATTCCGCGAGAGACATCATTGACCTGTTGAACCGCAATAATATAGCCCTTCAGGCGAAATCATTTGCGATGGGGGTTCGGGTGGAACATCCGCAAAGCATAATAGACAGTATACAATACCACTGTAACAACCTCCGACATCCGATGTTACCTGCCGCTTCCTATAGTCTGGTAGCGCAAGTCAGGAACCGGGGGGTGTATTCATTTTGTATGTGTCCCGGCGGGTTTATTGTTCCTGCGGCGACCGCTGCCGGAGAGGTGGTGGTGAATGGAATGTCGCCTTCTAAAAGGAACAATGCCTATGCCAACTCCGGGATGGTAGTGGCTATCGACGTCGAAAAAGATCTGAAGGCCTACTCAGATTTTGGTGTCCTGGGTGGCCTGGAATTTCAAAAGGATCTGGAAAAACTAGCCTACGCCGCAGGCGGCAGGACACAAGCTGCCCCGGCACAGCGGCTAACCGACTTTATTGAAGGACACCTGTCTGATACCCTGAACCCATCCTCCTATCAGCCGGGACTGACCCCAGCACCCCTGCATAGTCTCTTACCTAAATTGATTGGCTCGAGATTACGTGACGGATTTAAGCTCTTTGGCAGTAAAATGAAAGGGTACGTTACCCGCGAAGCCAATGTGGTTGGCGTTGAGTCGCGAACATCATCCACGATCACCATCCCCAGGAATGCCGACCTGGAGCATCCTGAGATTGCAGGGCTTTTTCCCTGCGGAGAAGGTGCGGGTTACGCAGGTGGAATCGTATCAGCAGCCATAGACGGCGAACGTTGCGCCAATGCTGCAATAGGCTCCCTGCGCTCTTTGAGCAGCTAAACGAGGTATTGTGTTTTCTTAGGCGGAGGTTCCGGGGATACGATGGGATGTTCGGCAGCGGAAAAATAATTTTGGCAGCTCGGGCAGCTTTCATACATTTAAACCCCGGTCCCCATACATCGGTCCTCTTTTCTGAGGGAACTATCCGGGCCACTGATTCTAAAACACATACCACGACGATGAAAAATTTCCGGTTCTTCTTTCTGCTCATTTTTACCCTGGCCAGCCTGCACGCCCAAACTTCCTCCCATCTAGAACTTCTGGATGTATTCAGTATGGAGTATGTTTCGGACCCTCAGATCTCCCCGGACGGAAGCAAGATTATATATGTCAGGAACTTTAAAGATGTGATGACGGACAGGAACCTGTCCAACTTATGGATGGTTAATTTTGATGGGAGCGGCAACCGACCGCTCACCACCGGCAACCAAAATGACCTGTATCCCAGATGGTCCCACGACAGTAAAAAAATCATATATAAATCCAATAGTCAGGACGATAAAATGAAACTGTATCTCATGTGGCTTGATACACGCGAGACCACTGCGCTTACCAATTCTTCCAGCAGTCCGGGGGCGGTGAGCTGGTCGTGGGACGACTCCTACCTGGCCTTTACCATGTTTGTCCCAACAGAAATGAAATCGATTGTCCACTTGCCATCCAAGCCCGAAGGCGCCTCATGGAACAAACCGCCTATATATATTGACCAGATGAATTACAGAGGAGACGGCCAGGGCTATTATAAAAGTGGAAATGACCAGCTTTTTATTGTTTCGACAGACGGCGGCACCCCCAGGCAACTTACCGATACCAAGGATGACCACGGGGCACCGGTCTGGTCCAGGGATGATAAGGCGCTTTATTTTTCAGCCAACCTTCACGAGGCACATGATCTCGATCCGGTAAATTCAGAAATATATAAAATTACCGTGGCCGATGGCGTTGTAACTGAGCTCACAAAAAGACAGGGGCCGGATTTCGGAGCGGAAGTATCACCGGATGGAAATGCTATTGCCTATTTGGGTTTTGATGATACCTACCAGGGATACCAGGTAACCAAATTGTACACTATGAACTCCGACGGTACCTCCTCCAAGATGCTGTCTGGGGAATTTGACAGGGATATCGAAGGAATCGCCTGGGATAAAGAGAGTAAAGGTCTGCATTTTCAATATGATGAGGAAGGTGATACGAAAATCGGGTATATAAATGCTTCAGGGAAAATCACTCCGGTAACAGAAAATCTGGGAGGACTTTCCCTGGGAAGGCCCTACAACCAGGGAGACTTTACCGTGGCCCAAAACGGAAGAATTGCTTATACACTCGGGGGTACTGAGCATCCTTCGGACCTTGCCACCTTTTATAAGGGAAACAGCAACAGGATCACTGACCTGAATGAGGATTTGTTTTCCTTCAGGAAGTTAGGAAAAGTAGAAGAGATGACCTGGAACTCTTCCTATGATCAGCGAAAGATCCAGGGATGGCTGGTAACTCCTCCGGATTTTGACCCATCAAAGAAATATCCCCTTATTCTGGAAATCCACGGGGGGCCCTTCCAAAGTTATGGTACGGTATTCTCCGCGGAAATTCAGTTATACGCGGCGGCCGGCTATGTGGTCCTTTATACAAATCCGAGGGGAAGTACCAGTTACGGTGAGGAGTTCGGAAATCTTATTCATCATGATTACCCCAATCATGATTATGAAGATCTTATGTCTGGTGTGGATGCAGTGATCGAAAAAGGTTTTGTGGATCCTGCCAACCTCTTTGTCACCGGAGGAAGTGGCGGCGGGGTGCTCACCGCATGGATCATTGGAAAAACCAACAGGTTCAAAGCGGCCGTGGTAGCTAAGCCCGTTATCAACTGGTACAGTTTCGTTCTTTATTCTGACAGTCCTGGATTTTTCTACAAATACTGGTTTGCAAGCAAGCCATGGGAGGATCCGGAATCCTATTTGAAACGCTCGCCGATAACCTATGTGGGCAATGTTAAAACACCAACCATGTTACTAACCGGAGAGGACGATTTCAGGACGCCTATTGCGGAATCCGAGCAATTCTACGCGGCACTTAAACTGCAGAATGTGGAAACTGCCATGGTAAGGATTCCCGGGGCTTCCCATGAAATTGCCGCTAAGCCCAGCAATCTGATTGCTAAAATTGCCAGTGTTCTGGCCTGGTTTGATAAATACAACGGAACTGTGAAGACAGAACAAGTCTCAGGCAGGAAATAAAATGCCAGCCGGTGTGGCCGCCTTCTGTAATTTCATGGCCCACTGGATGACCAACGCTGTCTATATGTATCCGGACGTAGCCTGCCAACAAGTAAGTTTCTTGTTCTTCTCAACGTGCTATCAAAAAATCTTGAACCATGATTGGAGGACGGGTACTATGAAATATTTTTTATTCGCATATAGAAAAAAATTTATATTTATGTAACTAATTACGTAAACAGTTATATATATGTTGTTTGATGATGCAGGTCCGCTCGCCCTGGGCAGCCGTTTGCGACGGTTGAGCGAGAGACTCTCAGAAGATGCCGCAAGTATTTACAAACGCTACGAGACAGACCTTAAACCCAAGTGGTTTCCTGTCTTTTATGTTTTATCCCGGCATGGCGCAATGTCCATAACCAATCTGGCGACAGAAATCGGGCACAGTCACCCTTCGGTCTCAAAGATGGTAAGTGAAATGTTGCATTCAGGGCTGGTCAGGCACCAACAGGACCCCCTGGATGGTCGTAAGAACCTGGTATGCCTTTCGCCAAAAGGTCTGACCCTGACCGAGACGATCTTCGATCAGAATACCGATATCGAAGCGGCTATAGGGAAGCTTCTGGACTGCACACAGCACAACATCTGGAAGGCGCTGATAGAGTTCGAATACATGCTCGAACAGCAATCGTTGCCCGGACGCGTGCTGGAGTGCAGAAAAACAAGGGAATCAGGCAAAATCCGCATCGTGCCTTATGAGGCCGGATTCAGGAACGATTTTAAACGGCTCAATGAGCAATGGATCCGCAAGTATTTTAAAATGGAGCCACTCGATCATCAGGTACTGGATCATCCGGAATCCTACATTCTTGCACGGGGAGGTCATATCCTGGTGGCTCTTTATATGGAAAGGGTAGTTGGGGTGTGCGCCCTGATCAAATCGGAATCGGATGACCATGATTTCGAACTTGCCAAAATGGGTGTGGACTCAGACGTCCGTGGCCTAGGCATCGGCTGGTTGTTGGGTAGGGCAGTTATAGAAAAAGCAAGGTCTCTGGGTGCAACGTCTATTTATCTTGAAAGTAATCTCGTCCTCGAACCGGCCATAGCCCTTTACCGCAAATTGGGCTTTAAAAAAGTAAATGGCAGACCCTCTCCATATAAACGAAGTAATATCCAGATGGCCTTATCCCTTGCGTAAATTACGACCCTGCTTGCCCATCAATTAATAATATATCATGACCAATTACTATAAATAATATTGATAGTTTTGCTATTTTTATAGTTTGAACTCAAACCATGACCATAACACAACTTCAGTACGTGCTTGCCGTAGCAGAACACCGCAATTTTACCCTTGCTGCTGAAAAGAGTTTTGTAACCCAGCCTACTTTGAGTATGCAGGTGCAAAAACTGGAAGAGGAATTGGAGATCCAGATTTTTGATCGAAGTAAAAAGCCGATCTCAATCACAGATGCCGGGAGTAAAATTGTTTCCCAGGCCAGGAATATTGTAAATGAAGCTTCCCGGATCAAAGACATTGTAGATCAGGAAAAGGGATATATTGGTGGAGAGTTTGTACTGGGGATCATTCCAACGGTAATGCCCACCCTTCTGCCAATGTTTCTCAAAAATTTCATCACTAAATATCCCAGGGTTAATTTAATCATCAAGGAGCAAAGCACGGAACAGCTTATCAGGAACATACAGAACGGTCATTTGGATGCAGGGATAGCGGCAACGCCTCTGGAAATTGAATATATTAAAGAGTGGCCATTATACTATGAGCCATTCGTCGGTTATGTTCCAGTCGATCATCGACTAAGCGGCAGGAAGGATATCAGTCCCGAAGATCTCGACATCGCAGATGTACTCTTGCTGCAGGACGGCCATTGTTTCAGGGATGGGGTAATCAATCTCTGTAAATCCACTAAAAATTATGCCATAGAACATTTTCAGTTGCACAGCGGGAGTTTTGAAACTATGGTAAATCTGGCTGATGAAGGCTTGGGAATGACCCTCCTGCCTTATTTGAATACGATGGAACTGGATGACACCAAGAAAAAAAACCTGAAATATTTCAGAGAACCGCCTCCTGCACGCGAGGTGAGCCTGATTTACCATAAAAAAGAACTTAAAATTCAAATAACCCAGGCTTTGAGGGATATTATTTCAGGTATTGTACGGGGAGCCATCACTTTTCAGGATGTGAAGATCATCAGTCCCGTTAACAAAAATTAGGACTGCTATCCTCATGGTTTAAACTCCCGGGCGGTTGCGAACCCGCGATTAATTGTAGTATAGAGCCGCATAGAGCGGTTTAGAACGCTCCGTCTGGCGAGGGAGGAGATACAAAAGAAAAAGGCCACCCCGGGGTGGCCTAAAGTTAATTTTTTAAGTAAATCAGACTTGGTTGCAATTCCGGTTTATCGGTAATGAATTGTAACAACCACTTTTTCAATTCTTCAATTTCACCGGGTAATAGTCTGGAAAGCGCCTTTTTAAGTTCCTTGCTGAATAATTTAGCATCAAAACTTACTTTTTGGAGGACAGTTTTCGTGTACTCCAGCATAGCTCTAGCCATATTCTCAGATTGTTTAGTTAGACAGTCAATACGAAATTAACCAAAAAAATGTAAAAAATATTGTGTACGAGGCGTTAAAAAAAATAAATTCATGTTAAAGAATTTAAAACCAGTGAAGACAAATACCCGCGAACTGAACTGCATAAAACAGTCTTTGACCCTGGTGTTGCTGTCCTGCCTGTTGTTGGCCGGCTGTTCCTCCCAGAGGCAGCGGTCCTTTCACAAAGCGGTAAAAAAAGTTCTCAATGAATCCTCCTTTAAAAATCACTTCAGGGGGATTATGATCTATGATCCGGAATCAGGAGATACACTTTACCGGGAACTCAGTGATCATTATTTTACCCCGGCCAGCAATGTCAAGATATTTACTTTATATACCGCCCTCCGTTTATTGCCGGATCGTATTCCTGCATTTAGGTATTCCCTGAAAAATGACACTTTGTATATCTCCGGTACCGGAGATCCAACACAAATGCATCCGTATTTCAGGGACAGTACCCTGTTCCATTTCCTTCGCGAATACCGAAATATTGCAGTTGTTCAGGAGGGTTTCGGGGACACAGAACTAGGTCCTGGCTGGGCCTGGGAAGATTATGACGGGTATTATGCCCCGGAAAGAAGTGCGATCCCGCTATATGGTAACGTGGTGCGTATTCAGAATGTCCCTCAATTTCTGGTGGAACCCGAATACTTTAAAGACAGCGTAAACCGTATCTCCTTTATCAGGAATAGAATAAAGAACCGAAATGGCTTCTTTTTCGATCCGGGGAGGGCTGACACCCTCGACATTCCCTTTCTGACAGACACCACCCTGACAAACAATCTTCTATCAGAAATGATTGGCAGGAGCGTTGTTCAAAAGAGGCACAAGCCCCGGGATGGATGGATGCCGGTTTACGGAACGGCCAGTGATTCGGTATATAAAAGGATGATGCAGGAAAGTGACAACTTTCTCTCAGAGCAACTGCTGCTCGTGGCTTCCTCCACCCTTTCCGATACCCTTGACAGTGCGAATGCCAGAACTTATGTACTGGAAAATTTCCTGTCAGATCTGAAACAGCCACCGAGATGGGTGGATGGCTCCGGGCTTTCCCGTTACAACCTCTTTTCCCCGGAGTCACTGGTTGCCGTGCTGGACAGAATGTATCGCGAGATACCCAGGGAAAGGCTTTTTTCCTTTTTTGCAGCAGGAGGGGAATCCGGAACTCTCAAGAAATGGTTTCCGGGAAAGAACGGTGCCTATCTCTATTCCAAGACCGGGACCCTGAGCAATAATTATTGTGTCAGTGGCTATTTAATCGCTGATTCCGGAAAAGTGCTGATCATCAGTTTTATGAACAATCACTACACCGTTCCGACTTCAGAAATCAAGCTGGGAATGCAATCATTTTTTGAATGGGTAAGGGATCACAACTAAGATATCCAACTGAGGTATCCAACTACGGAGTCAAATTCGATATCGGTCCGTTTTACATTTTCAAAAGTCCGTGAATGGCCGCGTATTGAAGCAGCATAATTGTTTTGGCATCGCGGATCCCTGATGTTGCTATGAGGTTCATTGCTTCCGGAAAGGAAAATTCCAAAACTTCTATGTTTTCAGTTTCATGAGAAGCTCCCCCTCCCAGCCCTGTCTTCATCCGGGCTTCATATTCTCCCACAAAGAAATGAAGGATTTCCGTCACAGATCCCGGCGACATATAGGATTCGAAAATTTTTCGCACTTTACCGATTTCATATCCCGTTTCTTCTGTCACTTCCTTTCTGATACAATCCTCCGGATGATCCCCGTCGAGCAACCCGGCACATACTTCGATCATCATACCCCCGGCATTCCCGTTCACATAGGTGGGCATTCGGAATTGCCTTGTCAGAATAACCGAATTATTTGGTCGGTTGTATAACAGGATGGCGGCCCCGTTACCACGATCATAAGCCTCACGTTCCTGTTTTTCCCAATTTCCGTCCTCTTTAAGGTACTCATAGGAATACTTATTTAGTATATACCAGTTATCAGACAGCACTTCTTTTGTAATATTTCTGACCTTTTCGTTCATATTTCTTAGGCTGTATTTCTTAAACAGTTACGGCTTTGTTCAGCCATCGTCGGAAGGGCAACATTGTCTCGTAGGCCTTCAGGGTCATCTGACGAAAATCGGACTTCCACATTACATCATTCGGCACACGCTGAATGACAGCAAAAGTCTTGTTTCGCAAGAGACCGATATACGGATGGTCGCTTTGGAAGCCTTTGGGGGCAGTCCTGAGCTGTTCGTCCACATACAGCCCGGTGAATGTTGCTTTAAATGCAGGTTTGTTTATGATCTCCAGAAGTTCTTCACCTTCGTAATCAATCGCATCGCGTATGCTCTTAAGTTTTTTTGATTCGGGCCGCCAGAAACCTCCGGCAAAAAGAGAACCTTTGAGGCCGACTTCCAGATAAAAATCGGCGGTTCCCGGAGCTTTGTCCAGCACCGCGCCAAAGTGATCCTTATAAACCGGCTTGTTCGGGTGGAACATCAGATTGTTGTTGATACGGCTGATCGCCTTCTTACCGGGGGTAGGATAATAGGCAGGGTCAACGGCCGCGAGGGCATCATTTGTTGCATCAAGCCAATGGATGAATTCGTTTCGGACCTGCTTATAAGTGACAAGGTTCTCATGCATCCACTCCCTGGAATTGTTACGGTCCAGGGCTTCCAAAAAGGTCAGTAATTTTCTAAAATCCATTTACATCCGGGCAATAAAGGGACCAAAGAAAAGGATAATTTTTGAATGACCGCTGTATCGGGATCCTTCGACATTAAAAGCGGTTATCCCCGTCAAGGATATTTCCCAGGCCTCCCAGGATGCTGCCCTCACCTTTGTGTTTTCCACCTCCTTTTGGCGCTGCCGCCCAAACCCTTCCGGCCAGCCTGCTGAAGGGCAGGGACTGAACGTATACAGTGCCCGGGCCTCTGAGAGTTGCGAAAAACAATCCCTCGCCCCCAAAAACCGTATTCTTGATACCTCCCACAAATTCGATATCATAATCTATATCCTTACTGAATCCGATGATACAGCCGGTATCTACCTTAATGACCTCCCCCGGGCCCAATACCTTTTTTGCCATCGTTCCTCCCGCATGTACAAAGGCCATCCCATCCCCTTCCAGCTTCTGCATGATAAAACCTTCACCGCCAAATAAACCTCGTCCCAACCGCTTGGAAAATTCAATGCCGATTGATACCCCCTTGGCCGCGCAAAGAAAGGCGTCTTTCTGACATATAAATTTGCCCTGCTTTTCGGAGAGGTCGATAGCAAGGATCTTTCCGGGATAAGGGGAGGCAAAGCTGACTTTGCGCTTCGCCATTCCAACATTTAGAAACGCAGTCATAAACAAACTCTCGCCGGTCAGTATTCGTTTCCCGGCGGAAAATATTTTCCCCAGCACACTGTTGTCCTGATTGGAACCATCCCCAAAGATCGTATCCATCTTAATATCAGTATCCATCATCATAAAACTGCCTGCCTCTGCTACCACGGCTTCCTGCGGATCGAGTTCAATTTCTACATATTGCATTTCTTCCCCGAAAATGTTGTAGTCTATTTCATGTGCATTCATGGTTGTATGTTTTTTATAGGTGTAAATAGTTGTCAATAGTTGCAGAGGCCCGGATCTTGCCCTGATGATTATGGCATCGCTCTTGATATCAGTAGGAGTTCACTTCCTTTCGTTACAGTTTACGAGGTAAAATGAGCTCTTTGAATGCTGCTTCTTCCAGGATCTGAAAGCATTAAAATCCAGATCTCAACCCTTCAAACGGAGCGTCCACTGAAAATGGAATTCAGAAACCGGAATCCCGTCTTCATTAATGCCTGAAGATTTCATCCACAGCGTTTGCCCTTCTCCGGTAGCAATGGTTTTCCTCAACGCCTCGGAAATGAGATGACCATCCTCACAGGTAAAGGTGATGCGACCGGTGGCTTTTTTGGTAAATACCGCTTTGTTGGCCGCAACCAGCATTGATATCTGGTGACCCGATTGCCGGATCTGATGGATCACCATGGTCCCTGTACTGAACTCAGCCGCCATTCCCTGAACGGCCCAGAACATGGACTTAAAAGGATTTTGATTGAACCAATGATGACGGACACTTACCACCGCCCTGCTGTGATCAAGATACTTTAGTCGTACCCCGCACCACCATGCAGCCGGAAGTCGGAAAAAGGTAAAAGTATTGAATTTACGGACAGGGGAAGACATGGCTTTGCTTTGACAGACTAAATGTATTGAAAAAAATGGAATCACTTAAATGTTAAATATATGTTAATATTAAGTACTATGTTTTGCATATTACTTGTTTTAAACTATATATTTGCATAAGAAACTAATATGCCATGACAGAGACCTTATCCAAGCACGAGAAAAATGTGTCGGCCATTATCCACGCTTCCACCTTCTGCAGGTTTCTTTTTCCATTCGGAAACTTCCTGGTACCACTCATCCTTTGGATGTCCAGTAAGAACAATAGTCCCTACATAGATTACAACGGCAAGCAGGCCCTCAATTTTCAAATCAGCCTGTTACTGTATTCAGTGGTATTAGGCCTTATTTCCGTTCCCTTCCTTTTCGGATTATTTCCTGCCATAATTGACGGTCATCTTTTTGATCTTTGGCATTGGCAAGACTGGGATAACCTCAATTTTCACCTTGATTCAGACAATTTCCGATTTACGCACTGGTGGCCCCTTGGCATTACTGGCCTCCTGGGCGTAGCGTTATTTCTGATCAATATTGTTTACACCATCCTCGCCACAATCAGGACAAGTGAAGGGCAAACTTTTTCCTATCCGTTAACGATTAAATTCATCAGGTAATGGAATTCATACGCAACATCGCTCTCACCCTTCTTCTATGTTGCTGTGCTCATGCAGTATGGTCACAAGCGCCTGACAGGGAGCTTCAACTAACCCTCAAAAACAGAGACAGCCTGCTCTTCCATGCCGCTTTCGATACCTGTGATCTCAACACCATGAAATCACTATTTACGGAAGATTTTGAATTCTATCACGATAAGGGTGGATTCACTGAAGGCAGGGATGCATTTCTGAATCAGATCTCAGAGGGTTGTTCCAAAAGAACTGCCGGGGATCCACCACCCACCCTGCGAATTCTTGTAGATGACAGTCTGGAAGTATTCCCGCTATATGACCAGGGAAAACTCTACGGCGCGATTCAAACGGGCAGCCATTATTTCGAATCATTGAATGGCCGGGGCGTCTATGAGAAAGGGGACATCGCCAAATTTACCCATCTGTGGTTACTTGACGATAAAGTATGGAAAATTAGAAGGGAATTAAGTTATGACCACAAGAGTCAATAATTCAAAAATACCGGTACTCATCACACCGGAGGAAATGGAGTTTATTCATCAGCAAAGGGGAGTTCATGTTATACCCGGGGAGGTATACTTAAAACAAGCGAATGGAATGTCAAAAGCGAACAGTTAACTCAGCATGCTGACCTGTCAGCATGAAAAGAAGCAAGAAATTATGAATATAGAAAACACAAAAGCGCAGATGCGCAAGGGGGTCCTGGAGTACTGTATACTTTCCATTATTAATGGGGAAGCCAAGTATGCCTCGGAGATCCTGGAGACCCTCAAGGACGCCAAGATGTTGGTTGTGGAGGGTACCATTTATCCGCTGCTCACCAGGCTGAAAAACGCAGGGTTACTCAACTATCGCTGGGAAGAGTCCACCTCAGGACCTCCCCGAAAATATTATGCCCTGACAGAGACCGGGGTGCTCTTTCTGAAGGAGCTCAATATCACCTGGGACGAATTGAGAGCGGCCGTTAATCTGGTTACCAATACTAAAAATAACGCACAATGAACAAGACAGTCAATATAAATCTCGCGAACATCCTTTTTCATATAGATGAAAAAGCATTTCAGAAACTGCAACTTTATCTCGAATCGATCAAAAGGTCGTTCTCAGGTACTACCGGCAGTGATGAGATCATTGCCGATATCGAGGCGCGGATTGCTGAGCTATTTCAGGAAAAGATGGAAAGTGACCGTCAGGTTGTTACTTTAAAGGAAGTGGAAGAGGTGATTCAGATCATGGGACAGCCGGAAGACTATATGATTGATTCGGACATTTTTGAAGATGAGCCACCCAGGACGACCATTCCCCGCAGCAAGGTAAAAAAGTTATACCGAGACATTGATCATAAATATATAGGAGGCGTATGTTCCGGATTGGAGCACTATATGGGAGTCGATGCCTTGTGGATCCGCCTCATTTTCATTCTGTTAGGAGTCTTGACGGGCTTCGGTTTCATTGCATATATCCTTTTATGGATCCTCGTGCCTGAGGCCAGGACCACCTCTCAAAAACTGGACATGACAGGAGAACCGGTGAATATCAGCAATATTGAACGCAAGGTAAAGGAGGGTTTTGAAGATGTCGGTGACAGGATAAGGAATGTTGATTATTCCAAGGTAAAAAGTAGCGGACAGACTTTTTTCGACACTATTGGCGACATTATCATGTTTATCTTCAAGGTGATCGGGAAATTCATTGGGATCCTGCTCATTATAATTGGCGCTGCCACACTGATAGGTCTGTTTATCGGGCTGTTTTCCGTTGGCATCCTGGATATCATTCACATCCCCGGCCTTGATTTTTATGACCTTGTAAATTCTACGGATGCTCCTGTCTGGCTAGTATCCATCCTGGCATTCTTCGCAGTGGGGATTCCGTTTTTCTTTGTCCTGTATCTGGGCCTTAAAATCCTCGTGAACAACCTGAACTCCATTGGGAATATCGCCAAATTTTCGCTGCTGGGCCTCTGGCTCCTCTCCATCATCGGACTGGTCGTTCTTGGGGTTCAGCAAGCCGCATCTCATGCATATAACGGGAGTGTCACCAGCAGAGAGGCTTTACCATTGTCCGCAGGAATGGATACGGTCCGGATCAGTATGCACAGAAATGATCTTTACGATAATGAAGATCACATGGGTATCAATGGAATGACGGTGACCCAAAATGAAGAGGGAGAGCAGGTACTTTACCGGGACCATGTGAATTTAGATATAAGAATATCAACCGATTCACTCGCCCACATACATATACGTAAGGATGCCGATGGAAATTCATCTGAAAATGCGAGGGAGAGAGCCCGAAATATTGATTATACCTATTTGACACAGGGAAACAATGTCCTTCTCAATGATTACCTCACAACAGATATATCCAATAAAGTAAGGGATCAGGAGGTTCGCGTTTCCGTCCTTTTTCCGGTGGGCACCATCATATATCTTGACGAATCCACAGAGCACCATATTGGCAGGACGACACGATATGACAAAGATTTTTACAGAAGTGATATGGCGGGATATTACTGGGCCATGTCTGATAACGGCGAACTAAAATGCCTGGATTGCCCAACCGAAGAAGATTCCGGGGAGAATGACCAGGGAGGGCGGATCATTATAGATGAAAATGGTGTGGACATTAATGTCCATGACCGTCAGGATTCCTTCAAACTGAAGATCGATGAAAACGGATTAAAGATGAATGCGAACGATTTATAAGTCACAATGACAATTCACTACCGAAATTGAACAGTTCGGTAAGGTTAATATGTACTGCCGGACAGGATATAAGATATTTAACCCAACATAAACAACGGATCCTTCCAGCCCGGGCTGCGTCGGATCATAAAAACAACCAACATGACAACACTTGCAAAAATCACCATTACCCTCCTGATCGCCCTGTTTCTCTCTTCCTGCGCTTTTGATATAAATTTCGGAGACGGAACCAAGGGCAACGGCACCATCGTCACAGACAAACGTGAAATTAACGAGGATTTTACCGAGGTTTCAGCTTCTGAGGGCCTGGAAGTCTACGTAACCCAGGGTGAACCCTATGAAATTACGGTGGAGGCCGACGAAAATGTCATCGATCTTATCGGAACCGATATCCGGGACGGAGAATTAAAGGTGCATGCCATTAAAAATATAGGACGTGCCTCTAAAAAGATTTATGTGCGCCTACCTGAAATCGACGGTCTCTCCTCTTCAAGTGGGGCCAGTCTGATTGCCGAGGAGACTTTGGAAACAAATAAAATCAGTCTGGATGCCAGTAGCGGCTCGGACCTCAGGGTCAAAGTGAATGCCGATGAGGTTTCTGCAGATACCAGCAGCGGTGCCGATATCAACCTCTCCGGAAATGCCAATCTCATGTACGCCAATTCCAGCAGTGGGTCCGATATTAACGCCAGGGACCTGGAGGTAAAGGTATGCCATGCCGATGCCAGCAGCGGATCCGATATTTCATTGCACGTTACGGAAAGCCTTATTGCCGAAGCAAGTAGCGGAGCCGATATCTCCTATAAAGGGGATGCCAGTGTTCAAAAGAATAACTCCGTTTCGGGCAGCGTTCATAAATACTGACAGAACAGCAACCTTCCAAAACAGCAGCTCCCTGCCAATCTTCAATCGGGAATGGCAGGGAGCTTATTTTGATATAAGGTGTTTCGCTATCTTAGTGGAAAGTAACTTTAGGTGGAACTTGAACTAAAAAAATTTATACTGCCCCTGAGACACACTTTCAGTATCTCCCGCGAATCCTATGATTTTCAGGAGGCCCTTATTGTATGTCTTGGATCTGGCGGTAAGACGGGTTATGGAGAATCTTCCTCGAACCCCTATTACGACATCACAGTGGAGGGTATGATGTCCGAAATTGAAGCGCTACGGGACTTCCTCTCCGGCTATGCCTTCCGTACGCCTGAGTTGCTTCATGAAGCCCTTGCCGAAACCGGGTTAAGTAATTTTGCTTTATGTGCCATCGACCTTGCGGCCCATGACCTTTTCGGGAAGCTGCAGGGGCAGCCGCTTTATCGGCTCTGGGGTACATCAATCGCACATTATCCGACGACAAATTATACCATTGGCATCGATTCGATAGACAAGATGATCGCCAAGATGCAGGAAAAACCCTGGCCTATTTATAAGATCAAGCTGGGTACCGATGAGGATGTCGCGATCGTTCGTGCATTGCGGGAACATACAGACGCCGTTTTCCGGGTAGATGCGAACTGCGCCTGGACGGCCGCCGAAACCATTTCGAATGCAAAAGCATTAAAGGAGCTCGGGGTGGAATTTCTTGAGCAACCACTCCCTGCAGGTGACTGGTCTGGGATGGAAAAAGTGGTTCACAGGAGCGTTTTGCCTATCATAGCAGATGAGAGTTGTATTGAGGAGAATGATGTAGCACTTTGCGGGCTTCATTTTAACGGAATCAACATTAAACTTACCAAATGTGGGGGACTTACCCCGGCCTTGCGGATGATCCGACAGGGCAAATCCCTTGGTCTGAAGATCATGGTTGGCTGCATGACGGAATCCACCGTTGGAATATCGGCTATTGCCCAGTTGCTACCACAACTCGATTATGTAGATATGGACGGAGCCATGTTGCTTGCCGGGGACATAGCGGAAGGGGTGCAAATAACGGGCGAAGGAAAGGTTATTTTTCCCGAACTCGGTGGAAGTGGGATAATACTCAGGGAATGATTCACAGTATAGATACCTTTCCCGGGCGGGAATTTATCCTGAACGGCAAGCCCTACCTGTATTTCGGTGGAACAGCCTATCTCGGAATGCAGACGGATACAGAATTTCAACAACTTTTTGCGGAAAATCTCAGGAAATATGGTACCAATTACGGTGCATCGCGGAAATCCAATGTGCGCTTATCCGTTTATGAGGCTACTGAAAACTTCCTTGCACAATGGGTGGGCGCACCCGGTGCACTTGCCCTTTCATCTGGTTACCTGGCAGGCCAACTGGTATCCAGCCATTTTGCCGCAGATACCTACAAACGCTACCTGGCTCCTAACAGCCATTCCGCACTGACCTTACCCATATCAGGAAATAAAAGGGAGAAACCTTATGTCACCTACACCTCCCTGAATATTGCCTTGCGCGAACAACTGGCTAAAAATAAAAAGGTAACTCCTGTGCTTTGCATGGACTCCATCGACTTTTCCGGTGCCAGTTATCCGCATTTTGAAGGCCTGGCCACCCTGCCCCTTGAAGATATAATCGTTGTTGCCGATGATTCACATGGGATAGGGATCACGGGCACAGATGGAGGGGGCGTTTATAACGTTCTGTCGAATTTCAGGCCAAAGGAGTTGGTGGTCTGCTGTTCTTTGGGAAAAGCGCTCGGAATTCAGGGGGGTGCGGTATTTGCAGACCACCAACGTCTGTCAAAACTGGGCGACACCCCATTGTTTGGAGGAGCAAGTCCCCCGGGAGCGGCCGGCATGGCAACGCTCATGCAGGCCAGGAAACTTTATGACAAAAAAAGGCAAATTCTGCATGACCGGCTGGCCACCTTTACCAAAGTCCTTGGTAAGGCGTCAAAGCTGATACATCTTCCCGGACACCCGTCCCATGGTTATTCCGGGAAAAATCTTACCTGCTTTTTGGAGAAACATGGAATCATTATCACTGATTTTGATTACCCGGGCGTAAATTCGGGAACCACCTGCAGGATCATTATTACTGCCGGCCATACTTCGGAAGATATTAAATTCCTTGCCCGATGTCTTGAAAAATATGGCGTGGACAGGAAGTGATATGGGACATGGAAGGATTGAATAATTACCAATTATTGCTATAGATTAATCGAAAAAATTTGTAACTTTTAACTAGATTTAGAGAATAACTAAAGATATGGCCATGAAAAAAATAATTGGTTTGCTGGTTTTAATGCTTCTGATGATTTCCGCCACCTACAATTCCCCTTCCGCAACGCAAAAAAAACGTACAATTGAAGGCACCTGGGAACTCGTAAGCAGGCACAATTATGATGGTTCGGAAATTATCGATACAATAGCAACCTCCGAAGGTTACCGGCAAATAAAAATGTTTTATAACGGGAAAGTCATGTGGACCAGATTCGTTCCTGCAGATTCCATAGAGTGGTTTGGGTATGGATCCTATACAACTACCGATGAGATGCTGACTGAAAAATTGGAATATATGTCGGCTTCCATGCTCAAAATTGCCAATGATGCCATGCTTTGGGAGATGGAACTGCAATTGGGGGATAGCACATACACCCAGATATTTATAGATGAAGACGGGAGCCGGATTTCATCTGAGAGTTATAAAAGACTGGACTAACCCATAAAACTACCTCTCACCACCTCCTGGTTATTCTATTTATTTTCACGCAACTTCCTGTCTGCTAGGAATAGAGGCCAGATATCGCTCCGCATCCAAAGCAGCCATACATCCTGTTCCCGCAGCTGTAACAGCCTGCCGGTATTCCTTATCCTGAACATCACCACTGGCAAAAACGCCGGGTTTTGTTGTCTTGGTCGTTTTACCCTTGGTAATCAGATACCCGGTACTATCCATCTCCAGTTGTCCCTTGAAAATTGCCGTATTCGGAATATGGCCTATGGCTACAAAGAAACCAGTGATTGAAATTTCTTCCTTTTCTCCTGTCTGGTTGTTCACCATCCGCAGCCCTTCCACCACCTGTTCGCCAAGAATTTCTTCCACTTCCGTATGATACCTTAAATCTATATTCGGAAGATTTTCGACCCTGTGCTGCATGGCTTTTGAAGCCCGCATGCTATCCTTCCTGACAAGCATGGTGACTTTATTGCAAATGTTGGCGAGATAGGAGGCTTCTTCCGCTGCGGTATCCCCTCCCCCGACAATGGCCACATCCTGGCCCTTATAAAAGAATCCGTCACAAACTGCGCAAGCCGAAACACCACCACCACGTAACCGTTGTTCACTGGGGATATTGAGATATTTTGCTGTGGCACCTGTAGAAATAATCACTGTTTCTGCTTCTACTACCTTTTCCCCGTCAATCGTCACCTCATGTATTCCCCCCACCTCATCACTGAAATTGACTGCCGTCGCCATGCCTATTCGTACTTCTGTTCCAAACCGCTCGGCCTGTTGCTGAAGTTCCATCATCATGGCCGGGCCATCAATTCCATTGGGATATCCCGGGAAATTATCCACCTCTGTGGTCGTCGTAAGTTGCCCTCCGGGCTCCAAACCTGTATAAATGACCGGCTTCAGATCTGCCCTTGCCGCATAAATAGCCGCGGTATATCCGGCAGGTCCGGAGCCCAGTATTAAAGTTTTAATTCGTTCTCTGTTCTCAGACATAATCAATAATATCAGTAAGAAAAGTTGTTTTGACCAGCTATAAAAGTAGGATTTTCGTTCAATTCCTTACATTGAAAGTTATCAAAAGTTATTATAGGCTCATAGGCTCAAACTGCCTTGGAGCGGCACCTATCAGTCAGAATCCCTAAGCATGTCCGGAGTAGCCACTGTTCTGAAGCCAAGATGTTCCAAAGAGGAGTCTGGACTGCTCCCCATTCTTGATGATAGCCTGTAACTGGCACAGTAGGAGGAATTGCAAAGGAAAGAACCTCCTTTAATCACTTTTTCCCTGGCATAGGGATCCCCCGGATTAAAAGGTGTTTCGGCACCTCCGGGGTTGATTTGTACAGTATCGGACTTCAGGACGCCGTAGTATCTCGTATTGTACCAATCATTGGTCCATTCCCATACGTTGCCGGCCATATCGTGCAGTCCGAATCCATTTGGGGGAAAGGAAGATACGGGCGCAGTTCGTTCAAAGCCATCCGAAAGATCATTGGAATTCGGAAAATTACCTGTCCAGGTATTGGCCATCGAAGCAACTGCCGAGAGATCATTGCCCCAGGAGCAAATACTCTCAGCCATCCCGCCACGCGCGGCATACTCCCATTCGGCTTCTGTGGGAAGTCGCCTACCGGCCCATTCGCAATAAGCCAGTGCATCTTCAAATGCGATATGCACCACGGGATGGTCCTTCTTGTCTTCAAATGTGGTGCCCGGTCCCCCCGGATGACGCCAGTTGGCTCCAATGGACCACCGCCACCATTGTGAAAAATCGTTGAGATTCCCGACGGGTTTCCCTGTCTTTCTGAAGACCAGTGATCCGGGCTCTAGTATAGAGTCCGCAGGTTTGGGGGTGTCTTCCGGTAATTGCTTCTTAAGTTCTTCCCAGTCAATATCCCTCTCCGCCACGGTTTGATATCCTGTCCCTTTAACAAACCGGTCAAAATCTGAATTTGTGACCTCATGAATGTCCATAAAAAAGCCGTCCACCGCCACCATATGTGCGGGTCTTTCGTGATTCATGGCCATGGCATCAACGGCCACAGCACCCTGTACAAAAGTGCCCCCGGGAATCCAGATCATATTTGTGGGAATTTTAATATCATCAGGTATCGTTTTATTGACGCTGACAGCATTACTCGTATTTAAAACCGGGTCCCCTTCCTTTTTTTCGTTTCTTATCCCGCCACAGCCTGACAGCAGGAAAATGAGCATTAAGGACCCCGCCCTCAATACCCTCCATTTCAAGCCTGTTACACCTTTATTCCTCAACATAATGATCAATTTATAAAGTTATTTTATATCTTCACAAATGCAATAAAGATACAATGAAAAGCTTTTTCTATATGAGTATGATCTGTCTTGCTTTGATCTTGGGTGTAAACGGTTGCAAACAGAAGAAACGCCTTTCAGCCTCTGCCAAAACAGAGGAAAGAACCTCTCCTGACAGCACGAAATCCGGACTTGTTATGGCAAATTTCAGGGACACCATAGAGAACATCCCTGTTGCGCTCTATGTACTTACCAATGAGCAGGGAATGGAGGCAACTTTTACCAATTACGGACAGCGACTGGTTTCTCTTATGGTACCAGACAGACATGGTATTTTCAATGATGTTGTACTCGGCTTTTCCTCACTGGACTCATACCGCATAGGCAATGGCAAATACTATGGAGCCGTGATAGGCAGGTATGGAAACAGAATTGCAGGCGGATCCTTTGAGCTGGATGGCACACCTTACACTTTAGCTAAGAACAACGGGCGCAATCATTTGCACGGCGGGGTAAAGGGTTTTGAATCCGTAGTGTGGAGGGTAGCCGAACACAACGGGAAACAAATCACTTTTCATAGGACCTCCCCTGATATGGAAGAAGGTTATCCGGGGAATCTGGATGTGCGGGTTACCTATACGCTTACAGAGGACAACGCGCTTAAAATAGATTATGAAGCCAAAACGGATAAAAAAACGCACCTCAATTTAACCAACCATTCCTATTTCAATCTCAAAGGTGCAGGGAGCGGAGATATTAATGATCACCTGTTGCAAGTCAACGCAGATCAGTTTATCCCAGTGGATGAAGAATTAATTCCAACCGGAAAGTTGTTACCTGTGGCCAACACCCCATTCGATTTCCGCAAAGAAAAACCCGTAGGACAGGAAGTGAACAGTACTTATGAGCAGATCGTATTGGGCAAGGGATACGATCATAGCTTTGTACTCAATGACGAACCCAAAACAGAAGAAGGACTCACTTTTACGGCGAAAGTCACGGAGCCTTTCAGTGGAAGGGTGATGGAAGTGTTTACGGATCAGCCCGCGGTGCAACTCTATGGGGGCAACTTTATGGATGGAACAGGAGGCGGAAAAAAAGGGAAAACGTATCTGTATCGCGGTGCGATCTGCCTGGAAACCCAGCATTATCCTGATTCCCCGAACAGGCCGGACTTTCCTAGCACGATGCTGGAACCTGGCCAGACTTTTCGATCAACAACGGTATACGCCTTCTCTGTAATGAAATAAGGTAGCCGGATTATTTATCTCCATATTGATATTTAGGAACACGCCGATATAAGTGCGCATTTATAATTTTAAGTGGATACTTTTCCTGAATTCAAGACATTCCAAAGAAGCGAATCTAATCCAGCCGCCATCCTCTGGGCAGGACAACGGTCCAAATTACTCCTATCGGCATGTAAAAATTGGAGTAAGCCTCCAGAGGTGTTTCGAAATACAATACACAGGTTGGCTGAATGTCAAACATCGAGCTGATAAAAAGATATTGCGTTATGACCCATGATGCCCGCCTGCTCAGCGCTACTCAAGGCAGCTATATAGCCGGTGACGAGGTCCTTAACCCGGGTATAACTTCCCGCCAACAGGCAAACAGGCCAGTCAGATCCAAACATAATCCTTCCGGTGCCAAAAGCTTCAAATACCAGATCCATATAGGGATTGATTTGCTCAGCGGACCATGCGTTGTGATCGGCTTCTGTAATCATCCCTGACAATTTGCAATACACATTCGGATAAACTGCAATGGCGCGCATCATAACTGCCCAGCCATCGAAATAGCCACTTTTAATATAAGGTTTGGCCAGATGATCAATTACAAAAAGTTGATCAGGAAATTTTTTTATCAATTCAAGGGCAGCCCCCATCTGATGAGGGAAGATGAGGATATCATAGGTATATTTAAAACGTTCCAGTAGGGAAATGCCCCTTAAAAAATCACTTCCAAGCATAAAATTGGGATCTGCTTCTCCCTGTACGATATGCCGAAACCCTTTGAGCTTGTTACGGTGGTGATAAGCTTCCAGCTGGTTTTGGATATCCGGGCTTTTTAAGTCCATCCAACCAACTACTCCCTTTATAAATGGTTCATGATCTGCGAGATCCAGCAAAAAATCTGTTTCAGCCGGGGTCTGATCTACCTGGACTGAAACACAGCCATCCATTTTATTACTGAGCAGTACTTCCCTGAGGTCCTGCGGCATAAAGTCCATTTTAAGGGTTTTCATGGAACTATCGATCCAGGAATGGCGGGTCGGTTCATACTTCCAGAAATGCTGATGTGCGTCAATTTGCATAAGTTACCGTAAAGGATTTATAGTGAAATTCCTCTCTTCCACGGAATGAAATCGTCCTGGGCCAATCGGACCGCAGAAGGGACAATTTCACCTCCAGCCACCTGGATCAGGTATTCCAACAGGGCCTCGCCCCGCTCCTGAATCGTGCTCTCTCCTGTTATAATGCCACCTGCATTAAAATCTATGATATCCTTCATTCTCGTTGCGAGCGAATTATTGCTGGCTATTTTGACAACGGGGGCTACAGGATTCCCGGTGGGAGTGCCCAGTCCGGTTGTAAACGCGATCAGGTTGCAACCTGATCCCGCAAGTCCAGTGGTACTTTCCACATCGTTTCCAGGAGTGCACAAGAGGTTCAGACCCTTCTTTTGTGCTTTCTCTGTATAATCCAATACATCTGTAACTGGGGATGTTCCACCTTTCTTGGCGGCTCCGGCAGATTTCATAGCGTCTGTGATAAGGCCGTCACTTATATTTCCGGGGGAGGGGTTATTTTCGAATCCGGAACCTAATGCGGTGGCTCTGGCAGAATACGCGCGCATAATATCCGAGAATTTCTCCGCACTCTTCGTCGTCGCACACCTGTTGATCAGTTCCTGTTCCACCCCATTAAGTTCGGGAAACTCGGAAAGGATCGTTGTACCTCCTATAGCCACAAGAAGATCTGAAGCATAACCAAGAACAGGGTTGGCCGAAATACCCGAAAAACCATCCGAACCTCCGCATTCCAGACCCAGGACCAGGGTATCCAGCCCGGCCGGTTTACGGGAGATTTTGTTGGCCTCTATAAGACCCAGGAAGGTTCTCTTGACTGCATCCTCAATAAAATGGCGTTCGCTTTTGCTTTTCTGCTGTTCCAAAACTTGCAGCGGCTTATCAAAGTCCGGATCACGGTCATATATTGCCGCTTGCAATAATTTGTACTGGGCATTCTGGCATCCGAGGCTGAGTACAGTGGCACCTGCCACGTTTGGATGGGTGATATACCCGGCGAACAAGTTGCAAAGCGTTTCGGAATCCAATCGAAAGCCGCCACATCCACCTTCATGATTCAAAAACTTTATTCCGTCCACATTGGGAAAAATCCTGTCCCGCTTCAATTCTTCTTCTGAACGGATGATAGATGCCGACAACAAGTCTTCAGTCGAGGCTCCCTCCGCATACTTTTCGATCAGCGCACCTGTATCCACAATAAAGTCGGAAGTCGTATGATACCCCAGGGATTCCATTAATGCTGATTTCAAAACATTCACATTCCTGTTCTCACAGAATACCAACGGAATGACAAGCCAGTAATTGGCAGTTCCAACACTTCCATCGGACCGGTGATAACCGTTGTAGGTTCGTTTTTTCCATGGAGTAACATCGGGCCGCGACCATTGGAGTCTCTGTTCTCCAATCCTGTACTCCGAGGTGGCATGGACAATATTTTCGGTAGTAATAACTTCTCCGGGAAGAATATCCATGGTCGCTTTCCCTATCAACGCTCCATACATGATAATTTTGTCACCAACAGCCAACGGACTCTGCGCAAATTTATGCTTGGCCCTGACAGCGGTTACCAAGGGAAATTCCAGCTTTTCCAGAGACACCAGATATCCGGGACTAAGATTGACCAGGGCCACCAGTACATTGTCGTCAGGATGGATTTTAAGATATTCCGTTTTCATCGGTAACGAAGATAGTTTATAAGAAATGTCAATTTTATCGTGCCACCCGTCCGGAGGCATCACCATCCATCAGCTTTTGCACTTCCTCTACCGAAACAAGGTTGGCATCTCCTTTAATGGTGTGTTTCAGACAGGATGCGGCAACCGCGAAATTCAAGGCACGCTGGTCATCATCGGGATAGTTGAGCATCCCGTAAATTAAACCCGCCATAAAGGAATCACCACCCCCAACCCGGTCAACAATATCCGTAATCTGATATTGCGAAGAGGAGTACATTTTATTTCCATCGTACAAGACCCCCGCCCATGTATTGTGCGAAGCCGAAATAGAGCCTCTCAGTGTAGTGATCACCTTTTTGGCCCTGGGAAATTTCTCCATCATTTGCCGGCAAACAGATAAAAAAGCGTCGGCTGTAATTTCATTGCCCTGGGTCGTAATATCCAGTCCTTCAGGCCGGATTCCAAAGTGTTTCTCAGCATCTTCCTCATTCCCAAGGATCACATCACAGTAAGCGGCCAATATGGTCATTATTCCTTCCGATTTTTCCCCGTAATTCCAGAGCTTCGCTCTGTAATTCAGATCAGTGGAGATGGTGATCCCCAAATCTGAAGCGGCCTTGACAGCTTCGAGGCATACCTCTGCCGCTGATTTCGAAATCGCCGGGGTGATACCGGTCCAGTGAAACCATTGTGCATCGCTGAAGATATGCTCCCAGTCTATCATCCCGGTTTTTACCTCGGCAATGGCAGAATTCGCCCGGTCATAGATTACCTTACTTGCCCGCGAGACTGCACCTGTTTCAAGGAAATAAATTCCAAGTCGATCTCCCCCCCAAACCATGTGACTCACACCGACACCCCGTTTTCGCAATTCCATCAATGCACATTGGCCCAGGTCATTTTTGGGAAGCCGGCTGACAAATTCGACAGGTATGCTATAATTGGCCAGGGACACGGCTACATTAGACTCCCCTCCCCCGTATACCACATCCAGAGAATCGGCCTGGGAAAATCTTAAAAATCCAGGAGGTGACAACCTCATCATTATTTCCCCAAAGGTGATTACTTTTTTCATTTTCATATAATTATCCGGGAATCTAAAAGCTGATCATGGCTTTCAGGACTCCATTTTCAGGTTTGGTCCAGTAATCAAATTGTGAGACCATTTCAGTATAGGAAACCTGATGGGTAATATAGGAATTAGTAGGAAATTGATCAATGACATTCATAACATAATCAAAATCCGTCCTCTTTGCATTCCGGCTGCAGAGGATCGTAGCTTCCCTGGCATGTATATCCGGATGCCTGAAAGTAAGATCGCCCTTATAGAGTCCGACAAGGACGTAGGTGCCTCCATGTGCCATGTAATATATTGCCTGTTCCATCGCTTCCTTATGACCCGTCGCGTCAAAAACGACATGGGCCATCTCCTTCCCGGTGATCCTTGAGACCTCGGCAACCACGTCAGATTCGGTGGGGATAATATGATCCGCACCGGCCTGTGAACAGGCGTATTCCAGTCTTTTTAAATTCCTGTCAGTTGCGATCACCCTGGCTCCGGCCAGATGTGCCAGTCTGATCAGGGCGATACCGATCGGCCCGCAACCGATAACAAGTACCACCTCTTCAGAGCTAAGCCCACTCCTTCGAATCGCGTGGGCGGCAATGGCGAGGGGTTCCGTAATGGCCATCTGTTCGTAACTTAAATCCGGAGCCGGCAACAGTAGCGAAACGGGCACTGATATATATTCCCTCATACCTCCGTCACAATGGACTCCCAGGACTTGCAATGACCGGCAACAATTTGTTTTCCCGCCCAGACAAGCCACACAACTCCCGCAGGAAATATAAGGCATAACCACTACCTTATCCCCTACCTTTATACCCCCGCTATCCTCCCCTATCTCTGTAACTTGTCCGGCCAGTTCGTGACCCAGTATTCTGGGATATGTAAAATAGGCTTGATTGCCCATATAGGCATGCAGGTCTGTTCCACAAATCCCAACCTTTTGGATTTTAACAACGGCTTCTGATGACTTTCTTTGGGGCAGCGCACCCTCGCGCAGTTCAAGTCTTCCTGGAGATCTGCAAATAAGATATTTCATCATATATAGTCTTTCGGCGCGTGGAATTCCTATGGATAAATGTACGCTTAATGAAAGATATAAAAAACCATTGGTCCCGGCCATTTGAAGATGTTCGAACCATCGCTTCCTTTGTACCCGCTGCAGCCGCTGCGCAAAATTTTCGTCTGACCATCGTTCATCCTGTGTCTTTAGGTAAAGAGGCAGTGGCTTACGGGAAACGATACTGTTTCCTCCTGCCCGGAACCGGCAGGTAAAGTTGTGGTAAAAGGTCTTCCCAACCCACTGAACTACAAAGGGAATTATTAATTTGTTGGACCTGTTGAAACAAGTGGTAAAAGTGTTAAATTACCACCCAATAGGAGTATTTTAATACACTATATTTATCGCATGAATAATAAGAGATTACGTATTTACCTGGCCGATGATGATGATGATGATAGGGTCCTGTTCTGCGATGCCATTGAAGAATTGGGAATTGAGACTTCCGTAAATACCTTTGAAAACGGAGTGGATCTCATGGCCAATCTGATCGATAAGGACAAAGGGTTGCCGGATATGATTTTTTTGGATCTTAATATGCCTCTGATGAATGGGGAAGAGTGTCTTGATGACATTCGAAGTGAACCGGCACTTACTAAAATTCCGATTATCATATATTCTACCTCCCTCGATGAGAAAATGGCGGAAGTCCTCCAGCTTAAGGGCGCCAATCTTTATTTACAAAAACCCAAGTCGTATAACCAGCTAAAAGAATCCCTCAGCAGAAGTATCGATGCCATCTACAACTATATAAAAGGCGGACCCACCTTGAAGGATTTTATCGTCAAAACCTGAAGACAGGACTGGCTTATCAAATTTTTTTTGAACAAAAATTCTGTATTTAATTGCACCTCCGGCCGGAATCTTTCCGAAACTTACCTTATCAATAAAAAAGTCCCTTTAAAGAGGATAGACGCCCTTCTTATTACGTTATAATTTTTTCTTTACACGTCAAAGATCTTCTATGACTCAGGGTAACTTGAAATTATAAATAAATACGAATTAATATACATATTATGAAAACGTTAGAAGATCTGTTTGAACACCAATTAAAGGATCTCTACAGCGCCGAGAGCCAGTTAGTGGATGCTTTGCCTAAAATGCTTGAAAAAGCCAACGACAGTGGTTTGAAAAAAGCATTCGAAAATCATCTCAAAGAAACACAAGAGCAGAAAAGCCGATTGGAATCCATCTGCCGGGAGTTGAATATTTCACCTGGAGGTGAGACATGCAAGGCCATGGAAGGTCTGATCAAGGAAACCAAAAGCTTTATTTCGGAGGCTGAAGATGACGAAGTTATGGATGCGGGTTTAATTGCGGAAGCCCAACGCGTGGAACACTATGAGATATCAGGATATGGTACTGCTGTACGCTATGCCAAAGAATTGGGTCACCGTGAGATTGCAGAGATACTGCAAACTACCCTTAATGAGGAGTATGATGCGGACAATGCACTCGATAAACTTGCGGAAAATCGATTGAATAAAAAAGCCATCAACGCCTCCTGACATTCCAGAGAATAAGTAGAAAACGCTGCCTCCCGCATCACCACAAAAAATATCCCTGTATTATGAAATGGTGTTAAGGAGGCAGCTTTATTATTAAAAACCGTCAAAATTTAAGATGGTGCTGCCCCAAGACTCTTGATGTAAAACAACTATCTGCCCCATTTCCCGTCATAAAAAAACCGGCCGAAAGGACCGGTTTGAAATGTAAAGTAATGGGGGAACTGGAAATTATGCGATGGCAGCCAAACGTTGCTGTTGATTCTTGTATTGCTTAGGGCTGCAATTGTATTTCTTCTTGAATATTTTGGAAAAATAACTCCTGCTGGTAAGCCCGATGCTATATACGACCTCAGAAATATTAAGGTCGGTGTTCTTGATCAGATCTTCCGACTTACGTACCCGTACATCCCTGATGTAGTCCGATACCGTGCGGTCATGCATCAGTTTAAACCCTTCCTGTAATTTTGAAGGAGAGAGTCCCGATTTATGACTGAGTTGCTTAATACATAACTGGGTTTCAGGGTAATTCTTTATAAATTCAGATACCTCCACCACGGAATCCATTTCCCTAGAAGAGAGTGTTCCTGAGGTATGGGTCATTTTTTCCAAATCATCGGAATGTTGCTGAATTTCAAGGGCAAGAATCATATGCACATATCCTTCCAGCAGCAAATTCCTAACAAGACCGGTCTGGGTAATGGTGCTCATTTGCTGTATCAATTCAGCAATTTTCAGATTATGCGAACCGATATATACAAAGTTCCCTGATCCCATATCACTAAAGAAGGTGGCCATCAGTTTTTCCTTTAAAGTATTTCCTGTATTGGCCTTCTGACCTTCCGGAATGTATACACTGATAAGAGAACTTTGTAATAAAATATCCTTTTCAAAATACAAGGTATGACCTTCAAAGGATTTGTTGGTCAGAATTCCTGTTTGAAAGTTTTCCAGGGTTCGCTTTTCACCATCGGAACCGAAGCTATGAGCCAGTTTGCCTTTTGAGCAAAAGGCAAAATAAATAGGGCTTTGACCTGAGGGCTCAACGGAAATACAGATATCCTCGGTAAACACCATATTAAATTCGAGATAGGTAATATTATCTTTAAAGGAAATGCCTCGGATGGTACCGTTTCCAATTTCATTATTGATCTCCAGGATATGCTCATTGGCGTCCCTGGTAATTTGGCCTCCTATATGAGCGTGGAGGTGTTGTAACATTTCACTTACCGGATTTGAAGTCAGCTGTATAGATTTCATGTTGTTGTTATTAAGAATTAATAATTAGGGCAATACAAATTCATGCTTTATTTCAAAGCAGCTTTTGGTTATATTTAAATAGCCTGAGTTTCCGTTAAAACGCTAAGAGAATCCTGAATTCGGGTAGTTTCAAATAAACTGCGGCAGAATCAAAAAAAACTTCCAGGAGTGTCAACTCGTCGAAGTGGCCTTTTGATTTGTCATTCCCAAAATAAAATTATCCAGGATAGATTCTTCTCTTTCTGGTTTTAACTGTCGATTTTTGATATCGTTATTTGTCGTAGATCGTTTGGTCAGAATTTGCAACAGGCGGTACATAGACGATATTTTTTGCAGTTCATCGATTAATTACTTAAGAACCTGCTAATTTTAATAAAGTAAAGTTCGTCGGTAAGGCAGGCATCCGCTTTATACAATTACCGTATTCTGTTACATAATTATCGGTTTGGGTTAATATTTTAGTTAAATTCCTAATAAAACCACACAACAACAATGCTTACACAAGGCATTTTATGGCATTAGGATGAATTACTGAGTTCCTGAAAATATAATAATCCTGTTGGTAGATCCGCTACAGACATACCCATCATATAACTCATCTTTAAAGCATGCGGGATTCCATAATTCAAAGGAATTGGAACGATTCGGAGAAATAGCATCAATCCGGTAGATAGCAAATAAATGCAGAACCCATGCCGGGGTTGCTGACGGCATGGATATGCCCGTTGTGATTTTCAATTATTTTCTTACAGATGGCAAGGCCGATACCGGTTCCGGAATATTCCGTTTTCTGGTGCAGTCGTTCAAATACTTCAAAGATTTTTTCAGCATACTCGGAGGCAAAACCAATGCCATTGTCAACAAACGTGATCTTGTGAAAATGCAGGTCCGTCTTATGAAAGTTTTCAGGGATCTGGTTGCGATGTACACTTTCACAAAGGATTTTAATATTCGGAACTCTACCCGTATTCCTGTATTTAATGGCATTAGATACCAGATTGCTGAACAATTGTTCCATTTGATAGACCACACCCTCGACGACCGGTAATTTGTCATATTTCAACGAGACCTGGGCATCCTGGATTGGAATGGCAAGGTCTTCAAGCACTTTTTCAAGAACGACATTTAGGTCAACTTTTTCAAAATTTTCATGTTTGTTGTCAATTCTGGAATAAGTTAATAGGTTGATGATCAGCGATTGCATTCTGAGTGCAGCCTGATTCACCTTTTCCAGGTTCTGCTGCCCTCTTTCTGAAAGTTTTAGTTTATCCTCATCAACTATTCTTGAAAGGAACATTTGAATTTTCCGAAGGGGTTCCTGCAGGTCGTGACTGGCCACCCTGTTAAAGGAATCAAGTTCCGTATTGCTGCGCTTCAATTCAATATTTTTATGACGGAGTTTGGTCTCAGTCCCGTATTGCTTGGTAATGTCCTGTACTACGGCAGTGAGGATCTTCTGACCATTTCTGAAGCTGAAACTCCCGTTGCTTTTCAAGAATTTAATTTTTCTCTGCTTGCTTATAATACGATACGTAAATTCTACGGCCTTATGCTGCTCCTGCATCTGATTCATCTTTTTATTAAAATACCGGAGATCTTCAGGGTGGATGAATTTTGTATAAGTCTCCTGTGTTGATTCAAATTCATTAGGATCGTGGCCAAGGAGGCGATACAAATTATCGCTCATAATGAATCTTTCAGATTTAAATAAAAAAGTGAAGCTCCCGATCTTTGCCATTTTCTTGGCTTCTGCAAGGATGGAATTTTGTATGGCCAGTTCTTCATTCACAAGACGCAGCTCATCAAGCGCATTTTTAAGGCTGGTGATATTAATGGAAGTCACAGTCATCCCTTTGCCGGACCTGATGGCTTTACCTAAAAACCACATCTTGTTCCCGTCCCGTTCATAGGATGTTTCGTACTCCGTAGGCTTACCGGTCTGGTAGGCCGACACCATTTTATCGAAAACACCGGATTTATATATGGTTGGGTTTAAACCAGAAACCGTTCCCCCTATAAGCTGATCACGATTCATTCCGCTGATGGTTTGTACATGGTCATTTGCGTAGACATATTTGAAATCGACAATATCTGACTGATTCCATATGGGTTCGAAAGACATAATGCCATTATTCGTACTTCCCAGGATGGCCTCCAGAAAATCCCTGGTTTCTTCCAGTTTTAGGTTCTTGTTGCGAAGTTCCTCATTGACGACCCTTAAGTTTTCTTCGGCAGTCCTTTCCGGGGTTGTATTAATTGCCGTCAAGATGATCCCTTGATCCATGGGACTAAGAATGAACCGGAACCACATATTCTTCCCAAGGTTTTTAATCTGCCGGTCAAAACTCCGCACTTTCCGATCTTCATATACAGTGACCATTTCCTGGAATTCTCCATTGAGAAGATGGTAGGGAAAGACCTCAGATACCCGTTTCCCCTCTATTTCGTCAGGAGACAAACCCAGATATTCTTTATTACCCTGGCTAGCAAACACCACAGAAAAATCTTTAATTACATCTTCCTTATATATGGGTTCGTAGTAATTGATGATATTATCCGTACTCTGGAGTATGTTATATAAAAATGATTCGGAAGACCGTATGCGTTTCTTGTGGACGTATATTTTATTGAATGCTATCACGAACACTATCAGTGAAAATAATGCGAGAAACAGGGAGGTAAGTGGCGTCAGATTAGTCTGTGTCACATAGACCGCCATACGCTCCTTTAAAAGGGCTTCCTTCTTTAATACTATTAGCAGTTTGACATCTTTTAATTCGCGAATCAATTCTGCTGCTTCCAATACATGCGGCATGATCTCTTCTCCGGAAGTTTGTGCCTTATCGAATTTTAAATTCAGGGTGTCAAGCGTAGAGAACAAATCCGTTCTCAATCGGCTGATAGCATCCAGATTTTGACGTTGTTCAGGGATATTACCACTCAATTTATACAATCGATTCAGTGCAACTTCACTCTTCACTTTATAATCCGCATAGGTATCCAGAAAGGTTGGTTGTTGGAGAATAATCGACTTGTAATGAGCCGATTCCATAAGATTGTAATATGAAAACAAGTTGTTGATTTCTTTGTCAATCTGAAATGATCTTGCCACCCATTCCGAAGATTGTTGCAAATTCTTGATCTGGCGGTAAGAAACAGCGGCTATGAAAATGAGCAGGGCCACGGCAACTACCAGTGCAATTTTATAAGGGGTTAGGGAGTTTGCGATGCGCGATAAATTTTTGATATTCATAATGCAGGATGCAAAACTCTAAGATAAGAATATAACAGGGAACAGTGACAGGTATCCTGTCAAATAAGGACTGATTCAGCACCAAGAAAATCAGGAGACAGATTGATGCGCTTTACAGGGGTCAGATGCGTAAGAGAAAATTCTCTCTGTTAAGATTGGAAGTATGGTACTGCCATTTAATCTGTAACACTTTCTCTATGGCTTCCCTTAAACTCAGAAAACTGCTCGGCTTGTTAATATATATATTGGCTCCGTTCACAAAAGTGTCCTCTATGTCTTGTTCCGAAGACGAAGTTGAGTAGATAGCAATGGACACTTCCTTTAATGATGGATTCGCACGTATTTCCCGCAGACACTGCATACCATTCTTGATTGGCATATTCAGGTCAAGAAACACCAGATTCGGAAGGATAATATTGGGCAGGTTAAGATAGTCCATTAATTCCCGTCCATTATTAAAAAGCGACAATTTCGTTTTGATCGGAACCATCTCGATGGCTTCCTGAAAAAACAGTCTGTCATCTTCATCGTCATCTGCTAGTGCAATGTTGAGTGTGTCCACTTTATATTGGCGTATTTCGTACCAGTTCCTTCTGTATCCTTCTTTTTTTCAGGATAGTCTGAAAAGCGGTTGGCGTAATCCCTGTGGTTTTCTTAAACTGCCCTGACAGATGAGCCACGCTGCTGTAGTTGAGTCTGTGGGCTATTTCGGTCAGCGTGAGATCAGAATTCGAGATCAACTCCTTAACGTGATCCACTTTTCTCAGGATAAGATAATTCTCAATGGAAGAGTGCGTAGCCTCAGAAAAGTGAGTGGACAAATGGGCATATGAATAATTCAGCTTTTCTGAAAGATAGGCCGAAATTTTTTGCAACTGACTTTGTTCATCCAAAAGCATATCATCAACCGCATGCTTGATCCTATGAACCAATGCCAGTTTTTGATCATCGAGGATTTCAATTCCATACTTATTAAGGGCAGCAACAACCAACATTTGCTGGTCTGCTGTTAATGGCTTTTTAATCTCAATTTCGCCGATCCCGTGAAGTTCATAATCAACCCCGTACAAATCCAGCTGTTCTTTAATAATAATCTCGCATGTAACATTGAAATCATACTTAACATAGATGGTCATGAAGCTGCGGTGAGTATTAATCAGTATACTGTTTTATGGCTGGGTTGAACAAAATTGACCTAAATTTAGTTAAATAAGTAACAATATCAACACAAAATTGACCACAAATGACCCGCTTTCTATTGAAATAACGCCTGCTATGATCGATATTTCTGACCGAAATCAAAGTTAACGCAAAGAAAAAAGTGCTGGTGTTTAATCCCCGAATCACCTTAGGTTCCAATAGTTACGGAGATAAACGTGGCCAAAGAAGACTGACCAGGCCAGTATCGGAATTATGGTAAGTATGAGTGCGGAGGAAATGTTTTCATCCCTGAATTTTAAGCACGGAACGGCAGGTAACCTTCAGTTACGTGCCGCTCCAGATACTTAAAAAACTACTTATTTCTGCTACACGTCGTCCGTAGCATCTTCAATTTCATCTCCTACTTCTTCTGCTCCCTCCTCTATTTCATCGCCTGCATCATCCACAGCATCCTCTACTTGCTCTCCTGTCGATTTTGTCTCCCTGCAACTGTTTAGTGAGATCAGTGAGGTAGAAGTCACAAACATCAACATTAAAAGATACATTACTCGTTTCATATAGTTTATTTTAAGGTTTATACAACTTTTTTTCTTCCCATGACCAGGGAAATTACAAACAGGACCAGGAAAATGACGAATAATATTTTCGCAATTCCTGCTGCCCCGGCAGCCAAATCCCCAAAACCGAAGATCGCCGCTATGATGGCAAGGATGACAAATATAATGGACCAACGTAACATAATGATTGTTTTAAAGGTGATTTTATATAACAAGAGATTTTGAATCCCGGCGCTTGATCAAAGGTGTGTCAATTTTAACATTTGCCTTGACCCTATCAATGATCATCTTAACTCAAATCACGGGTCCATAAGTAGCTATTTTATTTAGGGCAGGTTATTAAAAACATCGTTTTTTTCTTAAACAGATTCAGCCGGAATTCAGAATCCACTTTACTTAGCAGGGTGATGCAACTAGGACACCATTCTTGTAAGAAGGAAGGTAGCCAGAATCCAAAGAATGATACTGAGAATGCCTCCTATAAATAAAAAGTGCCTGAATTTATAATTTCCGATGCCGTAGATCAGCGTATTGGTCTGGTAGCCTACAGGTGTAAAGAAGCTAAAGTTGGCTGCGAACATGATGGCAAGGATAAAAGGCTTAAAGTCCAGTTCAAGTCCTTGGGCCACTGCGATGGCTATCGGGGTCATAATTACCGCGGTAGCGTTATTGCTGACCACGCCGCTCATCACCATGGTAAAAAAGAACAATGTACCGACAATGATGACATTTGACTGACCCCCTAAAAGATCCAGCAGGCGTTCCGAAATCCACATATCGGCCCCTGTATTATGCATGGCCACGCCCAGAGGGATCATACCGGCCAGAAGAAAAATGATTTGCCAGTTGATTTTGTTATACACTGTGTTCAGATCCAGGTTTTTGGTGAATAGCAGGATGCAAACTCCCGTCAGGGCACTGACCAAAATTGTCAGGATTCCGCTGGCCGCAAGTAAAATGACCAGAAGAAGCACGGCAAGGGAAAAGTACCTCTTGAATTTTGTAACACCTGTGCTGCGTTCGAATTCCTGTAAAACGACTACATTTTCCATTAATTCCAGAGAACGGAGATTGGCCTTGTCCAGCTCAACCAATAGTCGGTCCCCTGCCTTCAATACCAGCTTATTCTTACTGCTCCGCACAAGACGGTCGCTCATATTTGTCAGCGTCTTCCTTTTCTTAATGGCAATAGGCACCACATTCTGCAACAGGAATTTTCGTAAATTTCCCAGAGTTTTGCCTAATAACAATGCTCCAGGCAACATAAGCAACTCTACAAAAATCCTTTTGTCAAAATCAGGATCCTTAGCCTCCGTTAGGTCCTCGGATAGATCACCCTGGGTATATTGGCTTTCCTGAATGGTGAATTCTTTTGATTCATTAAGCCTGGAAAGATTTTCAATGTCACACATCAATAAAAGAAAATCCCCACCTTTCAAGGTAATATACTTTCCGGGAGCATGGTGAACACGGTTATCCCTCGTAAGCTTCAGCAGTGAAATTTCGGCATGGTCGTGTAAAAAAGTTTCCTCTATTGTTTTCCCGACCAGCGTGGAATTGTCGTTAATGGTTACCTGTGTAATATAATTATTGATCTGGTAGTCGTCACTTAGATTCGGATTATTTCCCCATGGCAACCATCTTAGGGAAAAAGTAATCCAGACAACAGAAACTCCCAGGAAAATCAACCCCAGAAGTGAAAATTCGAAGAAGCCCAGTCTTTCAGCTCCCAGGTCCCTTGCTACGGAATTTACAATAAGGTTCGTGGAGGTTCCCATCAGGGTGCAGGAGCCTCCGAGGATGCCTGCGAAGGAAATTGGGAGAAGCAACTTGGATTGGGAAATGTTATATTTTTCAGAAAGCCTGCTAATAATCTTAATGAAGACAATGACCACCGCAGTCGTACTAATAAAAGCGGATATACCGGCAGTCACCATCATAAAAACAGGCGCCATAAGATACATGGGAAGGCCCTTGATGCGTCCCAGCCCAGATACCATCCAGTTGATGACGCCGTTTTCCTCCATCGCAATGGCCAACATCATGAGAGCCAGAACCGCAATAGTGGCATTATTAGAGAACCCGCTAATAGCCTCCTCAGGGGAAACAAGGCCTGAGAGGGCAAGAGATACTATTATAAAAAAAGCGATTTTGTCTACCGGGAATACTTCCAGAGCGAAAAACAGGATCGTTAATCCGAGAATCACAAAAACCAGGATGATCTCGAAGCTCATCTATAACGGGTTAGTCATAGAGATTTTAATTTTTCCAGGTATTTTGAAAAGCGAATTTCTCCAGGGGCATCCTGATTCGTTCGCTCGTCTCCTGTTCTAGAAGTTCTTCCGGCAGCTTTTCGAGGTCACCTCCGTAATAGCCCAGGGCGATACTACAGGCAAGGTGGTATCCTTCGGGAACATGAAGCAATTTTTGGGCTTTTTCCCAATCGAAACCAGCCATGAGATGGACCGCGATTCCAAGATATTGGGCCTGAATAGTCAAATTGCCCATACATAGGCCAAGATCATGTAAGGCATGGAAATTCTCAGTTCCATCAGAGGTATTTTCCTTGTAGCCACTCACAAGAAGAATGGGAGCATTGAATGCCCACAATTTGTTTTCCGTACTCAAACAGGATATTATTTTGTCATAGGCTTCCGAGCCGCGTTGAGCATATATAAATCGCCACGGCTGTTCATTGGCCGAACTGGCAGCCCAACGCGCGGCTTCGAACAGTTGATTCATATGGGTTTCTTTAATCTGCCCTTCCTTAAAGATCCTTGGGCTGTATCGTTGTTTTAGGAGAGCGAATATTTCATGGTTGGTATCCGCAATATTGTCAAGTCGGATTTGTTCCTGTCTGGTCATTGGTAGATATTTTTTACTGCCCGGCGGTTATCTGATAGTGCAGGGCATTTCACGGTTATTTTTCGGTTAACTGCTATAGGTTAACTACTTTATATTCCTATCAGGCTCAAAAAGCAGCCCAGTCTGTGGTCTGTCTATATAGATAAGAGAAGATTTATATTCAAAACTGATATCTCGGACGTCGAGATAATATCTAATCACTCAGTAATATATGCCTTCCTTCTCATTTTCCTGGCAAGGTGCATCAGGAAGACTAACAAACCTGTGGCTTTTCTTTAACTACATCACCTTTGAACCGATCCTATAGTTCTTTTTTCACCATGAAACTGGCTGTAAATTGATTTAATAAAATCAATAGATTCTCCCTTCGCAAATAATTCGTTAAAGTCGACTTTTGGAGGCAGAGGAATTAATTCATTTGCGTAATTTATTAGTGCTAAAACGCGGTAGCTAGTATACGCAAGTGTTTATTGAGAGAGTCGTTATCGGGTCAAAAAATAAATGTTAGACAGCACAATGCGAAAAGTAAAGTAACTAATTTTAGAATTCAGATAGCGATTATTAATTTAAAAATATCACAATGAACAAAGATCAATTAGAAGGAAAGTGGAAACAGGTCAAAGGGAAATTTAAACAAAAATACGGAGATCTCACTGACAATGATCTCACTTTCACGGAAGGAAAATTTGATGAAATGCTAGGCCGTCTTCAGGCGAAAACCGGAAGGCGTAAAGAAGAGTTGAGGAAGGAAATTGAGGAGTGGTAGATGACCCGGAATTCTTCAGAATCTCTGATGAATATTAAAGTGTCCCTGAACATGTTCGGGGGCATTTTTTATTAGGGAAAAGGACTTTTGTTAAGAATATGGCAGCATATGCCTTTAAAACCCATCGTAGACTATGAAACCTTGGTTCAACAGGGTTCATGTCATATATTATTGATCTTCAATAAGATATATGTTATAGGAGATCATTTACGACGGTAACTGTTGTTATTTTGTAAATATTGTATTTTTTTTTGTAATTTGTTATAAATATCAAACCTAAAAGTTATGAGAAGCCTATTGTGGTTAGTAGCAGTCATTTGTATTATCGTTTGGCTATTGGGCCTGTTGGATGTTATTCCGGGAATGGGCACAAACAGCTTAATTCACGTCCTACTTGTAATAGCGGTGATCATCATCCTTTACAATATTATTTCCGGACGCAAGGTCCTTTGAAAGAAGACCTGCTGGTGAATCTTTCATAGTCACAAATGTAAAAGCCCTTTTTAAAAGGGCTTTTATTATTTGGCCCCCACCTCTAATGCAATCCAAGTGTACGTGCCATTGAAAAAAAATGGAGTATGCGCAATATGATCATCATTTTGGAGGGAACACCCCTGATTTAATAAAAAGAAGAAAATTTGTATATAATTCAGTTTGAGTATCATGCCTAAATTTAAGATCGCCGATGTACCTACCCTCTTAAAGAAAACATATCTGCGATGGGATGCGGATGATCCCTGGCGGTTAAGTGCTGTGGTCGCATATTATGCCATTCTTTCTCTTCCCGGCCTTCTGATCATTATTGTCAATATCGTAGGTGCCATTTGGGGTGAGGAGCTGGTACAGGGAAGGGTAACCAGTGAAATATCGTCTGCAATCGGGCCTGGAGCCGGAGATGCAGTTCGGGAGATGGTTAAAGAAACCTCTGATGGAAATAAGAGTCTGATATCCAGTATCCTAGGGATTATTGTTCTTATCTTCGGCGCTACAGGCGTCTTCTACCATATTCAAATCTCCTTCAATAAAATCTGGCAGGTACATCAGGATCCGACAAAAAATTTCTGGATTCAGCTTTTGAAGGATCGTGCGCGAAGTTTCGCTTTCATCATGGTCATCGGGTTCTTGTTATTGACAAGTTTTGTCGTCACCGCAGCTATTTCAGCCCTTAAGGATTTCATCAAAATGAGATTCCCGGATATTGTGCTCTACGTGGCTTATTTGCTTGATACGATTATTTCCCTTGGAACGATCACTGTACTGTTTGCGCTGATGTTTAAATTCCTTCCGGATGTCAAAGTTCGCTGGAAAACGGTTTGGGCAGGGGCTATGGTGACCTCCATCCTTTTTGTAATCGGAAAATTCTTGCTTGGGATTTATTTTGGGCAGGCCGATCCGGGTTCTACCTACGGGGCGGCCGGATCTATTATACTCATCCTTCTTTGGGTTTTCTATTCCTGTCTGATCATGTTTTTCGGAGCGGCATTTACCAAAATATATTCAGAATGCTATGAGAAAAAAAAACCGCAGACCTTCGACCTCTAACTCCAGGAACCTCTGCCCTGTCAAGTCTGTGGTATTCACCTCGCTTTATAGACACCATCATGAAAAGGAATTAATAAGGCCAAACAAGCCAGGTAGAACATAGAAATGAAGGGGCTATAATTGAGGCCTATTGGAAGAGGCTATATCATTACCAGCACTGAAATGGTTGTGGCTGAAACAAAATATCAGCACGGACCAATGCCCGAACCTGCCACATTGTTGGGAGCAGGTCACGGCTTACCCTGCCCTGATTTCAGAATCTGAATTTTATGAGCTATCTTTTCGAATTCAGTCGCGAGCTTAAATTCATCAATGGGTTTATACAGAATATAAACAGGCTCGGTCTCCTGGGCCCTTCGGATGGTATCCTCATCAGAATTGCCGGTAATAAAGACAATCGGGATATCATAGGTCGACTTTATAACTCTTGCGGTAGCTATCCCATCCAAATCACCGGCCAGCCCAATATCCAGAAATATAATATCCGGCCTTACTTCTTCAATACATTTTATAGTCGCATTACTATCGGCGGCCAGACCAGAAATGGTATGCCCCATATCTTCTATGCTACTTTCCAAAAACATCTGAATGATGAAGTTATCCTCAACGATCAACACCTTAAGTACCATGCTTATGATTTTTGTTCAATTTCCTGAAATGTCACAATATAATGGGTGCCAGGTTTCGAACTGTCTTTCTCTATGTTGCCTTTTAACTGAAGGACGAGCTTGTGAATCAATTTAAGTCCCAGGGATTTGGTGTTGCGAAAGGTGATTTCTTCCGGGAAACCTTCCCCATTATCGCCGATTTTCAATAAAAAACCAGGATACGACAATTTTCGAAGGGAAATCGTGAGAAGACCATCGCGCCTGTTTCGGAATCCGTATTTCAGTGAATTTGTAATTATTTCATTGATCATAAGTCCTAGTGGGATCGATGTATCAACGTTTAAAAAAATAGCATCTGCTTCCAATTCCAGGTGGACACCACTATTGGATCCTTTCATAGACTGGATCAGGGTGGCAATGAGGTTGTGAAGATAGTCTCCGTAATTGATCCGGCTTAGATTATCGCTTTGATAGAGCATTTCATGAATCATGGCCATGGATTTAATCCTGTATTGGCTGTAACGCAACAAGCCCTTGGTATCCGCCTCTTCAACAAAACTGGACTGCAGGCTGAGTAAGCTGGTAATCACCTGTAAATTATTTTTTACCCTGTGATGGATTTCCTTAAGCAGGGTGTTCCTTTCCTGCAAGCTAGCCTCTCTGGTCCGGTTCAGTTCCGCTATTTCCGTATTCTTTTTGTAAAACGTATATACAATGATAAGAAAAAGCAGGGAACCTGCGCTGAGCGCTGCAGCTGTCCGGTATATTCGGTTACTATAAGTACTTTTCTTAGCCTGAATAAGGCCAACGTCCCGTTTGGTGTACAATTGCCAAACATGGTTTCCTTCCAGGCTTACCTTTTTGGAATAATAATAAGCATTGCCAAAAGAATCTTTCTTATCCAGATCAACCGAAGATATTCTGTAAAGCGCCTGCTCATCACCTAAGAAGACCTGATCTTTGGAATTCAGAAGGAAAATATCCTGAGATCTGAAGCTATTTAGCCAGGATTGTGCGTTGAGGTTCACGCCAATGATTCCTTCCAGCTTATTACCTTTAAAAACCGGCGTAAAAAATCGAATGGTGGGTCTGAATGGGATCTCGACCCGACCTTTTTCCTCATTGAGATCCAAATAGGAAATATAGACTTCATCCGATGCCAGATTGATCGCCTCCTGAAAATAGTGCCGGTTTTTCTTATTGTTAGGGTTGGCATTGTCAATTTGTACAATGCGATCCCCTAATTTCTCAAGTCGAATTTTCTCCCTTCCCTCGGTATCGATTAAACGGGCCTGAAAGTAAGTGGGATGGGAATTAAGGTAGCTTTGAAGGATAGAGGAGGTATTGCCTTCCGAAATCCCTTTGTTCGTATCCGTCTCGACCAGATCGGCTATGAAAAGCACATTGTCACGGCTGATTGTGTATAACTCGTATAACCTTGCCTCGGCTTCCGCCAGTTTTCTATCGGCAACACTGTTCTCAACTGCGCTAATATTCTCATTGTTCAATTGGATACGTTCCAGCGAGACGATCCAAATGGTCACGGTTATCATTAAAAACAATGTACCCGCCAGGAAGATTAATATTTTACCCATTATCATCATGCGCCCAACCGGATTTGATGAATTGGCTGTCGCTCATAATCAATGATTTCCTGGGGAATAGTTGGTAAGATCTCCATATTAACTGACAATTCCGCAGAAAACTAAAAGGTAAAAGTAAGAAATCTATTAATCTTGTAGTATTTTTATTACATAATCAGTGACAATGCACCAATCAGTGCCCCATGGGTTGAGAATGTTGAGCGCACACCATATAGCCGGATAAGATGGCAAAAGCAGTCTGGGGCTTGGCTCATCCATATCGCTGCCAGATAACGGAAGCATTTTAATCTTTAATAACTTGTGTGATCCGGCCGGAGTATGTAGATATGGGCATTATTTAGAATGATTTTGCTCCCTGGATGCCTGAGAAGATGGCCTGCAATAATTCTTGAGGTATGATAGGTATGTTTCCTGGGGGTAATCAGGTGCTCAATTTCCGCCAGGCACTTAATTTGTCCTGCCGTGTCTGCAAATCCGTAGCCCTGATAAACTCCATTCTGCACCAAAACCATGCTACATTCCCCAGAATGTCTTCCCTGTCCAAGGATCAGGAAATCCCCACCCTGCTCCAGGGCATTTAGTGCTTTCCGCGCCCTGACATTATAATGACCGGCCTGTTCAAGCCCTTGACAAATACCAGGGCATTCCATTTCCTGTGTGGCAATGCATTTACTCTTACGCGGAACAAGTCCGGAATACTTTGGACACAGGCGATAGTGCGCACCTATTTCCTTTAATTTTGACAGTGCTTCCCCTTTGCGGAAAAATATTTCGGTTGCATCCAGTCGAAACGGCTTTCTTTCGACCTGGAAACAGAGAATGCCTTCCCGGTTCTTTCCAGGAACAATGTGATAAGTGGGATATTCTTTCTTTTGCAGCGTATTGCCCTCCGGCCTGCGGTCAAGGATCAATTCAGCCTCCCGGAGCAAGGCGATGAGATCATTCCCGCACAATTCAAAACTAATAGTCCCTGTCCTTTGGCATAAAGCTATTTCCTTTTCAGAACGTGAGGTAAAATGGCTCAGAGCCCGCCTTCTGATATTCTTTGCCTTCCCGACATATATTATTTCCCCTTCTCGATCACGAAACGTATATATTCCGGAGGTTACCGGGAGTTCTTCGAATCGCGCCTGGTCTATCCATCCCGGAGAGGATTGGCGCTTGCTCCTTCGGGAAATATTTGAGATCAAAACCGAATCACCTTCGTCCAGCTGAATCAGCCTGGAGAAAAGTTCCGATACTGCCCCCACACCCCAAAGTGCATCTCCAGCATCCGCCGGATAAATTCCCAGAACACGGGTCATATATTCCAGTTCATAGGATGTCAGATGCGGAATAAGAATTTTAGACATATGTGCAGTGCAAAGAAAAGGGACCTCAAAATCCTGACCAATCCGCCGGTATTCGGCCTTCAGGATCTGATAAACTCCGGCGGCCTGATGGGCCACCACGACAGCATTTCGGGTTAGGGATGCCACCTTGCCGGCAATTTCAACGAAGCCTGAAAAAAAAGTAACGGTGCAGTTATGCTCTTCCTGTTGCACAAATACCCGGGAACCGGATCTCGCATGAAGAATAGGCACGGTCTTTCCTTCCTCCAACCGCCAAAGACAGATAGACCTGATCCGGTTGTTACTGTAATGGCGGGCATTACCATTCGTAATCAGGTGTATGATCACATAGGTCCGAAAGTTCGAATGTTTATAGGAGAACAAAAATTTGAAAACGAAATTTTTAGGATGATATCCAATTGTCTGTACGCTATCCGAAAATTGCTTCGATGTTAGGATGCATAGAACAAGGAATGCCATTCAGCGCCGTTGTGCCTCTTATAACTTCACAGCACTTTTGTGGTTAACCGGAAGTTCAGTTACCAATTTTCAATCTCACGACGTATCTGCTGACGGGTTTTACCCCGTTTTTTTCCTATCCGTTCCAGCATCTCAACAAACCGCCCCTGATCATAGTAAACATCGTCATTGGTCAAGATACTATATTTTGTCCTGTATTCATCCTCAATATCATACCATTTGTCCTCCAGATTGTCAAATTCCGGCCGGGGCTCAGGTCTTTCAAGGTGAAATTCATCCCGGTTATAGGGCGTACGCCGGCGATATGTCTTGTCGTTGTTCATGATGTTGGTATTTAAAAATTGCATTTCTAAATTACCTTTTCCAGACACAATAATGGGCTTTATTCCAAAGAAATATTAGCATTTTAACATGTACTGAGAAGGGTACCCTCCTCATGATCCCCGCTCCCCTGTCAGCAAAGGCAATAAAATTTTTATACTTTCTTCTTCAAATTTTACAACTCCCGGATCCAAATTACCAATCGGCGATCTCCTTCCGGACTTCATCTACTGAAGTACCTCTGACTTCCGCAATTTTTTCTATCAGCCCTTCAAAACCACCTCCTTCATAATAAAGATCGTCCATACTCAATTCAGGATGCTTGTCCAGGTAAGCTTCCTGAATGGCATTCCATTTATCTGCAAGTTCCCGATATTGATTGAGCTCAGATTTCTGCCGGCCATCGCCATCCCTTCCCTGTTTCAGATCATCTGCAAAGTCTTCCTTCTGATTTTTCATAAAAAGGGGGTGATTTTAACCTCCGCTGTCATTGTTAGTAGTTCTAATCTTACTAAAGATCCTTCCGTCGTCGGAAGCGGGAATCATCGAACTCCCTTCTATGGTAAAATCTGGGATTTTCAGTGCCATATTCGATATCTTCATTTTCAGCATCGTACCAATCCACATCCTCCTTTTCATCCAATTTACGGAACTCCCCGATGTGGTCTCTTTCCTTGATGCGTTCGAGGCGGTTTTCATCTTCATCAATTCCGTCCAAATGATCTCTTTCATATTCTGACACCTCCTGAGGATTCAGCCGCTTTCCCCTTCGTCTTCTGCCATAAGAATCCAGGACCACAACTTCATAATCACGGTCTACAGCAACGCCCTTTCTAATTCTCTTTGTCTCTGCGAAAGTCCTGTGATCTATGCTCCCTGTAAATACATAGTCGTGCTCATTATGCAAATCTACCAGTCCGATAGGCACTATCACATGGTTTTCACCATCCTTGTTCACAAATTCCCTAATATCACTATTGGCAGGACCTCCATAAGGGTCATGTCTGGCGTCAATTATGGTCTCATCCACTTCAACGTCCAGGTATACTACCCTTTCTGTCACTTTATCCACAAGCAGATTGTCCACTGTCCCAATGACCCTGTTGTCAAAATCTTTCACTTCCCAACCCCTGACATCAGGATAGCCTGATGAAATTTTATAATCGGGTAATTCAGTAAGATAATATAGATTCTTTTCTTTGCTCATAATTTTAATATTTTGGTCTTCTTTCAGAAGGAGAAAACCAGGTTGACACTCAGCATTTTATTATTTCCCGGAAACTTCTGGACTACGCACTACCAAAGGATCGTGCGCTGGCACCGTATGTCCTTTTCCGGCCCCGGTGTTACCCTCGCGGCTTAATTCTGGGTACCACTATTTTCTATGGTTTCGGTATTAGGATTCGAAGGATCGTCCAGGATTTCTGCCTGTGGGGAGTTGATGTAGTAATAAGCAATGACACCCACAATAATGAGCACTACCAGGATCCAGGGCCAAACAGGCCGTTTCTTTTCAATTTTTATTTCTGCCATAGGTCGTTGTTTATTGTTGTTTATTAATATTAGGCAAAATACGCTGCCGGGACGAATCCTTTGTTTTGATTCCAAAAAATACATCAGGCAGCCTTATTTCTGTGCTTCATCTTTTTCCTGATGTCCCTCACTCCCCCATTTCGATCCGGACCTTTTGGTACGCCAGCTCCTTTGTAAAACACCTGACATTGGGATAGATACTTTTACCATATATTAAAATTATTTTATATGAGCCGTCATCATTAATCATATCGATCATAATATTGTCTTTAATGCTCCGGAAATACTGCCATTGATTACCTCCAAACGCCTCACTGCGCATTTGCCTTCACTGATCAATTGCGTCAAATTTCAGATCATCTACGTTGCAAGTCGCCTCTAATTATTTTTATATTTATCAGGAACCTTACAACTTAGGAATGAAGAAAACAGTTCTATTCGAATGTCTCAGTCAATTAAGTAAAGTATACGTATATTCTGAACAGCAATACCTGCAAGCCTCGGTCTCTGCCAATTCGGCTGTCATGAAATTGTTCTTTGAAGAACGAGCCCTTGAACGCGATCAATTTATTGAGGAAATTGAAACAGTTCTTGCCCCGGTTGCAGAGGGAAATTCCGGGAAAACGCCTGCCCAACTTTATGAATGGCACACCCATTTATATGGTCAGGCCTCGCTGAATAATATGATCGCAGATATGGATATCCTTCTGATCGACGAAAAGGCACTGGAAATTTGTCATTGCCTGTTGGCGGTAGAATTACCAGAATCGCTCAGAGGTGTTCTGCGAACACACCTGACCAAAATTGAGGCCGATTTACTGTCAATGGTATATCTGAAATCGCTCTTTAACAATTGAATTTTCTTATCATGCCGGAAGACCTCAACGCCCTAATACTTCGCAGCGTAATCGAATTTTTAACTAATTCAGGAATGTTATGAGATCAATCTGGAATGGTTCCATCGGCTTTGGGCTCGTTTCAATTCCGGTCAAATTGTTCTCAGGATCGGTGGAACGTCCCCTCGATCTGGACATGCTGGATAGTCATGATGGTTCAAGGATCCGGTACAAACGCATCAATGAAAAAACCGGAAAGGAAGTCAATTGGAAAGATATTGTAAAGGGATTTAAAAAAAAGGATACTTACATTATTCTGGAACAGGAAGATTTTGAAAATGCGAATGCGAAGAAAAGCCGGAGTATAGACATAGAACAATTTATTGATTCTTCTGAAGTTGCCGACGTACTTTTTAAAAAACCATATTACCTGCAGCCACAAAACGAAGGAGGAAAATCCTATTGTTTGTTACGCGATGCCCTTAAGAAAACCAAAAAACTCGGGGTTGCCACTTTTGTAATGCGCCAGAAAGAGCATCTTAGCCTTATAGGTGTTTATAAAAACGCCCTGGTCTTACATGTGATCCGGTTTGAAGATGAAATAAGGGATCCCGGAGAACTGGACCTGCCCGCCATCAAGATCCCAAAAAAAGAATTGGACATGGCCGTGTCCCTTATCAAACAGTATACGGAAACATTCAATTTTCAGACTTATAAGGACGTGTACAATAAACAACTGATGAAAATCATAAACGCGAAGGCCCGTGGGAAGCCCGCTAAAAAAGGGAAATTTGAAGCCAGACCCACCCCGGCTAAGGATTTGATGGCTCAGCTTAAAGCCAGTCTGGAAAAGCGCAAAAAGAAAGCTTCCTGAAAGTGTGGATCTAGAAGAGTACAATATAAAACGGGATTTTGATAAGACCCCTGAGCCAAAGGGTATACATGATACGGTCTCGGAAGGCCACCGCTTTGTAGTGCAACGGCATGATGCACGAAAACTCCATTTTGACATGCGGCTGGAAATCGATGGAGTTTTGAAGAGCTGGGCGATACCAAAAGGTCCGTCCATGAATCCAAATGACAAACGACTGGCTATCAGAACTGAAGACCATCCTGTCAAATACCTTACTTTTCATGGGACCATCCCCAAAGGTAATTACGGAGCCGGACTGATGACCTTGTGGGATTCCGGAATTTTTGAAATTGACAGGAGTGAGTCGGATGCGAATGTATCCGAACAACTAAGCCAGGGCAATCTGAAGCTCATTTTTAATGGTGAGATCCTCCGGGGTCACTTCGGTTTGATAAGCACCGGAGAAAGAAACGGCAAGGAAAGCTGGTTGCTGATTAAGAAAAAGGATGTACATGCCACATCTATGATCTACAACGCGGACGATGTACTCCCCCAGACTTGTAAGAAAGGTGGTTTGGAAATCCAGCCCGGCAGGGTTATTTCTCCGATGCTGGCTTCTGCCGGGGACGCTGTATTTAATGATCCAGACTGGATTTATGAACTCAAATGGGATGGATACAGGGTTCTCGCTCACGTTCTTGAATCCAGGGTCCTTTTGCAGTCCAGAAACGGCGTAAATTTCAATGATAAATTCCCGATCCTGGTTCGCGAACTGGAGGGCCTGGGAAACGAGACGGTTCTGGACGGGGAAGTTGTATTGTTAAATAGCGAAGGGGTGCCTCAATTCGGAGAACTGCAGAATTATCCCGACTCCCGGGGAACGCTGTGTTATTATGTTTTCGATATGCTCTACCTTAACGGGCATTCCATGTTGAACCTTCCGCTCCTTGATAGAAAAAGCCTGATTCCTGTCCTACTCGAAGGATTTGATTGTTGCAGGTATTGTGACCATATTGAAGTCCTGGGTACGGCCCTGTATGAAAAAGCCGTGAATGCAGGATTGGAAGGAATCATGGCCAAGCTCGCCACTTCTGAGTACACCCCTGGGGTCAGGACCGAAAACTGGCTTAAGATTAAATCGGTACTGCATATGGATGCAACCATATGCGGATATACGAATGCGGCAGGCGGAGGTCAGGATTTTGGCTCTTTGATCCTAGGTACATTTGTTGAGAATCAATTGCAGTATATCGGTAAATGCGGATCGGGATTTTCGGCTACAGAGCGCAAGCAAATGCTTTGTGCTTTCCAGCCCCTTAAAACCAACATCAATCCTTTCGGTAAAAAGGTTGCACTAAAAGGCAAATCACCAACCTGGCTGCAACCGGCTTTCCGTTGTGAAGTGGCTTATTCAGAACAAACCAGGAACGGGTATCTGCGCAATCCTGTATTCAAAAAAATGAAAACACCCCTGCCCAATACAGGAAAGGCACCTCCTTCAACCCCTGCAATAACCAGGTCCGACCAGAAGGAAACCGTCGAAATTGACGGGATCCATGTGCCTGTCTCCAATCTGGAAAAGATCTTCTGGCCGGGCTCCGGATATACCAAGTATGATCTTATTGATTACTATCTGGGAATGGCCGATATTCTGTTGCCGCATTTAACGGATCGCCCCCAAAATCTCCATCGCCATCCTGACGGCATCTACTCCGACGGGTTCTATCAAAAAGAGGTGGAACATCTTCCAGATTGGGTTAAAACTGTCAGCATTTACTCCAAAACCGCAAACAAGGAAATTGAATACCTTCTATGCCAGGATACCGCGACCCTTATTTATATGGTCCAGTTAGGCTGTATAGAAATCAATCCCTGGAATTCTAGATATGCGAAACAGGACTTTCCTGATTATGGTGTCATAGACCTTGACCCTCCGGAAGGAATGGCTTTTAAATTGGTCATACAGGTGGCCCTGAGTTTCAGAGAAATAATGCAGGACGCGGAAATCGCCGGCTACTGCAAAACTTCAGGCTCCAAAGGGCTGCATATCTATCTCCCATTTTCAGGTGTCTATCCCTATGAGGACGTTCGCAATTTTATAAAATTGCTGTGCCACCTGGTTATGGAAAGGCTGCCTCAAATCACTACTATGGAACGACAAATCGGTAAGAGAGAGGGAAAATTATACCTGGACCATCTTCAGAACAGAAGGGGGCATACGGTAGCTTCGGCCTACTCCGTCCGGCCCAGGCCCGGGGCTACGGTATCGACCCCTCTGGACTGGGCAGAGGTCCGAAAGGATTTGGCCATTTCGGACTTTACCATAAAGAATCTCCATGAACGGGTGCGGGAAATAGGGGACCTTTTCTCTCCTGTACTGACGGAATCGATACATATGGCTGATGTTCTTAACAGACTCGAGCATCCCGGGAAGAAGTTCACAAAATAAATAGATGTCAGAAAGGAGGAGAAGATGATAATTTAAGCGCGATAAACCTTATTTTTATAACAATGCAAAACTTTGGAAAAGTTACGTTGCGACTGGAATTACAAAAAGTGATCAGAGCCATGTAAATGACAGAAGGCCATCCATTATGACACCATTTCGCTTTCCGAAAAAACGACATCTTCAAATATGTACACATTAATAAGTTAACGAGCTCATGAAAAAACTCACAAAAGAAAGTATCAGTCAGGAAGTATTTGACCTCTATGACGATTACGCGCACAACAGAGTAAGCAGAAGGATTTTTATGGATAAACTCTCCACCTACGCTGTCGGCGGGATCACTGTGGCTTCGTTACTTAGCTTTATATCACCTGATTATGTGAAAAAAATACAGATTCGTCAGGATGACCCCAAGCTAAAATCGGTATACATCAACTATGATTCTCCAAAAGGTGGCGGCTCTATCAAAGGATTGCTTTCCCGGCCGGCAGATGCCGACGAAAGATTGCCAGGAATTATCGTGGTTCACGAAAACCGGGGGTTAAATCCTCATATAGAAGACGTCGGACGTCGTGCAGCCCTTGCCGGATTTATATCACTCGCACCGGATGCCCTGACCCCTCTGGGCGGATATCCTGGAAACGATGACGACGGACGGGAACTACAGAGTAAGAGGGACCGGAATGAAATGCTTCAGGATTTTATTGCCGCCTTCGAACATTTAAAAACAAATCCCGAGTGCAATGGAAAGGTAGGAGTTGTAGGTTTTTGTTTTGGAGGCTGGATTTCCAATATGATGGCTGTGGAAGTATCTGACCTGGCAGCTGCGGTTCCATTTTACGGAGGTCAGCCAACGGAAGGAATTGAAAAAATAAATGCCCCGCTACTACTGCATTTCGGGGAATTGGATACCCGGGTGAACGAGGGCTGGCCCGCATATGAAGAGGCACTAAAAAAACACGGAAAGGATTACGAGGCGCATATATATCCCAAGGCCAACCACGGATTTCACAACGATACCACGCCAAGATATGACCGGGAAGCGGCTGAACTCGCTTGGGGCCGGACGATAGATTTTTTCAAGGAGAACCTGGGATAATTGACTGCCGTCAATTGAATATGCGGGAGAGTTGCCGGAATGTATCCTGTGATCTTTATGAGACAGACTTGAAGACTCTTAGGAGGCACTCAAGGTAATTTTCTTTTCCTTCAAAACTAATTCCGTTCTCCTGTGATCCCGGTGTTTTCCTGATTGCCATGATGCCCTTACTTCAGATTTCCTTCGTTTGTCATGGAGCCTGACGGCAACCCATATCATTTTCTTTTTCCTGTTGAAACCCCTGGAAAGGTGCCGGACCTTGTGCTTGGCCTCCCGGATAATAACTAAAAGGTCGTCGAAACCAACGGAGATCAAAAGATACTTTGGAAGATAGCCGCGTTTAAGCGAAATTTGACGTCAGCAAATGGTGCCATCTAAAAACCCAGCGCATGTCAGAGGGAAAGAAAATAGACTTCCGTCAATATACTAAGGATATTATACTTATTTCAGTTGGAGTGACCATGGCCAGTATCGGTCTTAAAGGATTTTTACTTCCCAACGGATTTCTCGACGGTGGCGCCATGGGAATTGCCCTGCTGACCCAAATTTTATCGGGAGTCAATCTGTCACTGCTCATTGTAATTGTGAACATTCCATTCATTCTCTTAGGAATCAGGCAGGTTTCCCTCGAATTTGCCTTAAAGAGTGCTTTGGCCATTTTGGCTTTGGCCTTTCTGGCACACGTCATAGAAGTCCCCATCATTACCTCGGATAAACTCCTGATCGCTGTTTTTGGCGGCTTTTTCCTGGGTGCCGGAATAGGCCTCTCTATCCGCGGCGGCGGGGTCATCGATGGTACGGAAGTTTTGGCTATTGCGGTAAGCAGGAAATCCAGTCTCACTGTCGGAGATTTCATCAGTTTGTTCAATGTCCTCTTATTTGCTTTTGCGGCGCTTCTGGTCAGTATTGAAACTGCGATGTATTCCATGCTTACTTATATCACGGCTTCCAAAACTGTCGACTTTATCCTTAATGGAATTGAGGAATACATCGGGGTGATGATCATGTCAGATAAGTTCGCTGAAATTAAGAATAAGATCACGCATGATTTGCAGCGGGGAATCACCGTCTTTATGTCTGATGAAGGATTCGGCAAAAGAGGCGTGGATTCTATGGATAAGAAAATCCTGTTTTGTGCGATCACCCGATTGGAGGTGGCAAGACTTTTACGTGAAGTGGAAAAAATTGACGACAAGGCCTTTGTGATTCAATACTCCATCAAGGATACCAAGGGAGGTATGATTAAGAAACGGCCACTTCACTAAATTCAAATCTCTGACATGGAAGTATTTGGAGCCTACCAGGAAAAAATATTGTATGCGACCATCGTTTTATTAGCAGCGGTTACCCTGTACTTTATCAATAAGTTCGTCAACAAGGGATTGGTAAGAAAATCTCTCGAAACATTCCTCACCGAAGAACCCAGATCCCTGCACTTGCTGCGTCATATCATCAATGCATTGATTATTGTTCTGGGCGTTATGGCCCTGAGTGCCATTTTCATAGACGAGAATAGTTATGCCGCTCTTCGTAAGAATTTCAATCTAGTGGCGTACCTGGGGGTTGTAGCCGTAGTCACCATCGTAGCCGCTTCGACGGCTGATTTCTGGTTTAAAAAGACGATTCAAAAGAAGCTATCCGCTAAGGATGATCCCACCAATTTTAAATTTCTGAGATACATTGCCGTTGCCAGCATTTATTTTCTGGGAGCCCTCCTGATGCTACTGGCCTTCCCTGGCCTGAGGGGTGTTGCTCAAACGGCCCTGGGTGGTGCCGGAGTGATCGCATTGATCGTGGGGCTTGCCTCCCAGGAAGCTTTTGCCAATGTGATAAGCGGGATTTTCATTATTTCGTTTAAACCATTCAAGATAGGGGATACGGTGAAGCTGGATGATTCGATGGAAGGAACTGTGAGTGATATCACATTGCGACACACCGTAATACGGAATTTCGAGAACAAAATGATTGTCATTCCCAATTCGATTATTAATAAAGAGAAGCTTATCAATTATGACCTGGACGATAAAAGGTGCTGTGAGCGGATTGACATTGGGATCTCGTATGATAGTGACATTGACCTCGCAAAAAAAATTATGAGCGAGGAATGCGAGAAGCATCCTTTAATTGTTGATATACGAACCCGGGCCGAGAAGAACAATGGTGTCCCAATGATTCGAACTGCCGTGACGGAATTGGGCGAATCCTCAGTGACCATTAGGGCCTGGGCATGGGCGAAGAATTTTCCTGATTCTTTTGTTCTTAAATGCGACATCCTGGAAAGCACCAAGAAAAGATTTGACAGGGAAGGCATCGAAATACCTTTTCCGCACCGTACCGTTGTAATAAAAAACAAGCCCGGGGAATTCCGGGACATGAGTTCAGCGCAGGATGGGCCTTCCTGACCGGAACTATCAGCACTTCAGGACCTGAACGGGGTTTTTTGAAAAGCTGTGAAAAAACAGTATTGATCCCCTCTTGTCAGAGGTATTACAGGAGGCTCCGGAGACCTTTGCCCATAGAGTGCACACCATACCCGCATTTAAGCTTTAGCTATTTCCCAATCCGGAACGCGTCAGTTCTGAAGCATCTGAATGACCTCCAGATTCACCTTTTTAACTTCGGGGATATGCATTTTATCCACCTTTCTGTCATAGGTCATAAACCCATTGACTTCCCCTTCCACATCAGTGGTCTGGGTATATACTGCTGCAGAAAAACCGGCTTTGACCAGCTTCTTTAATTCCAGGGCATATTTTACATATTCGGCGGTGGTCTCGTCAGAATTTTTGAATTTTACATAACCCCAATTGTTGTCGGCATTCCATAAATGCCCTTTTAACGGCAGCCCGATCCCACCATATTCTCCCAGAACATTTGTCCTCTGTGCATCGTAAAGATACATTTCCGGTTGCGGGTAATTGTGAAGGTCCACTATGTCGCCTGTTCTGTAAAAGTTACCTCCGCTTGCGGCATTTACTAGTCGCCCCGGATCATAGGCCTTGGTCCAATCGGATATTTCCTCCGTCTTGAACTGACCCCAGGCCTCATTAAAGGGAACCCAGACGACAATACTGGGCTGGGAATATAAATAGTCCATGATGTCTTTCCATTCCATCCTGAATATCCGTTCAGATTCCGAGCTTCGTTTGAACTCCGACCCGTCAAAATATTTCCGGTTCTGCCACTGAGGTCCCTCCTCTCCGCTCGGCATGTCCTGCCACACCAAAATACCGAGACGGTCACAGTGGGTATACCACCTCGCCGGTTCGACTTTTACATGCTTTCGGATCATATTAAAACCGAGTTCCTTGGTCTTTATGATATCATATTGCAACGCCTCGTCGGATGGAGCCGTATAGAGTCCGTCTGGCCACCATCCCTGATCAAGGGGGCCGAACTGAAAGTAATCTTTATTATTGAGCTGCATCCGGACAATGCCATAGCCATCTTTTTTAAGGGAAATTTTACGCATCCCGAAATAACTTTTCACTTCATCGACAGCCTGCCCCTCCTTGAGCAATTTGACAGAGAGGGTATAGAGAAAAGGAGATTCCGGAGACCAGAGTTTTGCATTATCAAGTGAGAGTACCAGGCTTTCTCCAACGGCACATTTGGCGTTTGCAATCTGCTTGCTGCCATCAAATGCCATTACCTCAACAATATCTCCAAGGATGGCGCCTTCCACTTCAGCCTTAACCGTGACGGTGCCATTATCTATATCCGGAGTCGTCCGGAGATTGCGGATACTCCCGTCCGGCAGAGGTTCTAACCAAACCGTCTGCCAGATACCCGTGACAGGGGTATACCAAATCCCTTCCGGCTCATTTACCTGTTTTCCACGGGGCTGGGGACCATTGCTGGTAGGATCCCATACTTTTACCTTCAGGCTCTGGGAACCGTCCACTAAAAAAGGAGTAATGTCAAATGAAAATGGGGTATACCCACCCTCATGCGAACCTACTTTGATATCATTTATCCAGATTTCAGCCCTCCAGTCTACCGCGCCGAAATGAAGTAGGATGTTTTTCCCGGCCCATTCAGAAGTTATCTCAAACGTCGTATGATACCACAATTCCTGTTGATCGCCCACTTCCTTCATCACTCCCGAAAGGCTGCTTTCTACAGCAAACGGTACCAGGATCTTGCCATCATAGGTTGCAGGGGCAGCCCTGCCTGCCGCTACAATGGCGTAGTCCCAGAGGCCATTGAGGTTTTGCCAGCTTTCCCGCACCATGATGGGTCTGGGATATTCCTGTAGTACTTTATCAGGGTTGATCCTTTCGGCCCAGACCGATTTTATTTTTGTCCCTGCAGGCTTCCATTGGGCGCTGGTGTAGGCCCACCCCAGGAGCAGGGCAATAAGAAAGAAGGTGTTTTTCATAATATTTAAAATTGATGCAATTTACATATTTATAAGATTCATTTTCAGGAAGGGCAGCAGACTCTTTGCTTCAGATGCCGCAGGTGTAAATACTATTCCTTCTGAACCCTCGGGCTACTTATCATTTTATGACTGCGCATCATGCGTTACCCACTAAATAAATCAATAAAAAACACAGGACATCCCTGTTGTTTTTAAATAAAAACCTAATTTTAGTGAGATGTATAAAGTATGCAACATTTAAACGGAATATTTAAGAAAATGAGAAATACAATGCTGATCCTGATGGCCCTTAGAATGACAGGGCCTGCTTTCTGTGCCGAGAGACCATTCACTGCCACCCCCCCTGAAAATGGCTTTCTTGGCATGTGGGGAATGAATATCGAAGGTGGAGGTGTGGGCTGGCTGAATGTGCATGAAAAGGAGGGATTTTTAGACGGAGATCTTTTATGGATTGGAGGGAGCGTGCTACCCGTTTCGGACATCTATCTCATCGATGAAAATACCCTTGTAGTCACTAGAACCAACGAACAGGAAATGCAGGAGGGAAAGGAAGATGGACGCAAACACATTAGGACTTACACGCTGCGGGTGACAAGAACAGGAGACGAAATTAAGGGTACCATGAGCGGCCCGTCCTGGGAAGGGATGGGGGAGCAACAGAGTGCTTTTACAGGAAAAAGAATGCCCCCTCCAGGTCCTGCTCCCGATCTGAATGCCATAAAATACGGTAAACCCATTCAGCTCTTTAACGGAAAAAACCTGGACGGGTGGAAACCAATCGACAGCGGGCTGGCGAATGGTTTCAAGGTCGTGGACGGCACCCTGCAGAATGATCCGGTACAATCTGAAACAGGCGAACATGTTTCCTATGGCAACCTGAGAACGGAGAAGGAATTTGAAGATTTCAACCTGAAATTAGAGGTCAATGTCCCAAAGGGTAATAATAGCGGGGTCTACCTCCGCGGCCTATATGAAATTCAGGTGGTCGATTCCTATGGCCTCCCTTTGGATTCCCACAATATGGGCGCGGTCTACAGCCGCATTACACCCACTACGGCTGCCGAAAAACCTGCCGGTCAATGGCAGACCCTGGACATCCTTCTGGTAGACCGTCATATTTCAGTAACCTTTAACGGAAAAAAGATCGTGGACAACCAACCGGTAAATGGCCCGACAGGCGGAGCGATTAGTTCGGACGTTTTTGGCCCCGGTCCCATCTATTTACAGGGAGACCACGGCAGCGTCGCTTACAGGAACGTGGTGCTGACGCCGGTGCTATAAGGAAATCCGGAACTCAGAATACGCGCAGTCTGCTTCGAAGTTACACCAGATCAATTATAAGCGGCGAAACCATATGGAGGAAGTCGCCGCTTTTTTGCATTCAGCTTGGGTTCACTGTTATTATTTCGCACGAGATTTTGTGGTAATCCCATTAGAAATCCCGTCCCTACCAAACAGGAAAGTGGGTTATATATCTTCTTATCCACGACCACTTAACACACGTCTTGCAGGTATTGTTACCGCTGTGTGTTTTAAATAGTTATTAAAAAACTCCAACAGGGAAGAGTGGATAAGACCAATTTCAATCGCCTGATTACGGATATGCGACTGCTCCCGATTACCAAGGAGTTTCGCTGCTATCGTGCCTTCCGTGGCAAAATCCCAGTGGTGATGTTCAGGATTATCAATTAATAGCTGGTGTTTTTGATCCCCTGCAAGACTGTCATACAACGTGCTCATTGAATTTTGCTCATATTGCTGCTTATTATAACTGTAATAAATAGGCATTTTATAAGAAGTATGAGAATAGTAAGGTACTTTGGAGATAATAGCAAAAATGTCGTCCAAGAAGACCCCGCTTTCAATTAGCGCTACTGCCTCGAAGTTCTCGCTGATCATTCCCCCCAGGAAGGGGGACACCCCATTCCCGCTAAACCCCATTAATGCGCTCTCTTTTGAAGATATTCCAATAACTTGATTAAGATATCTACGCGCGTATTCAAAGTGTCTGATTTCATTGTCAACCTGCCTCAGATAATCCAGTTCGTTGCTTGGCGGATAATCCTCAACCGGTGTTAGCATACACACCATATAACCGTTTGAAGCAAGCATCTCGTTGATCAGTGTGGTCGAAAAAGCACGAAGCCGTCCGATTATTGACGGAAATCTATGAGGATGATATGGTGCATCCTGATGGGCATTGGAGTTTGCGTTTATAAAACTTTCCCATCGTTCCTCTTCAAAGCCGCCATACCATTTGATCAATGTTTCCTTCAGTTCATTTAACTTGCTCCATTTTAAAGAATCTGTAATTTCCATGTCGCCCGGCAGGTAGTTGTACGCAAAGGTCGATATGGGAATTTGATGGTTCAGGGTATCCAGGGTAGGATACCAGAGGTTCAAAATAAGTGGGTGCGATACCTGCTCTGTTTCACTATTTTCAAGATAGATTTGTCTGAATCCGACGGCAAATTGCCCTTTTGGATTTTGACTTTGAGCCAATAAACATCCAGCAAACAGTCCGAAGTAGAAAATAATAAAAGCTCTCATCTCATTCATTTATGTTAAATAACGCAATCCCCGTAAGTGATATCTATATTCCGCTTTCTAAAAGCAATTTCAGAATACCCAATGAAAGGTAATTTATCCAGACTTTAAAGAGCAATATCAGCTAGTGAAAATTGCGTTAAATTCAGGGACTTTTCTATTTTCAATCCAACTTTTAAGGGATAAACAATTTTTCGAATACGACAATAGCAGGCTAAAGTAAGTTGCAACTTGTCGAAATTAAATTCTTCAACATGGGAGATAACCTGAATTACATGCACCAGAATTCTGATCATCCCCGGCATTGCCATACCCGGTATTATTTTAATGACCATTTCCTGGTAACAACGACCTCTAGATGCGTTAGACCGTGGTACTCCTATCTCCAAAAATCGGCATTCCAAAATTAAAAGAGCATTCAATGGATGGAACACAAGTGATAGGTATTATTGCAGGCACCTTTACAACCGTTGCGGCGGTGCCTCAGATTCTAAAAGCCTTAAAATCCAAAAAAGTTGATAGTGTCTCTCCCTGGATGTTCTGTGTCATGATCCTGGGCGTTTTTTTATGGGCTGTGTACGGCTTTATGAAAATGGATTTTCCCATAATCATTACCAATGGTATTTCGGTTATTCTGAATACTACTATGCTAGTACTGATCTTTAAGTACCGGTGACAATGGTTTTCCGGGTTAAAGGCACGGAGCCCTTGAAATAGGAAAATTGCTGGCAAATAACAATAGGATATCGTCTTCACCTTCTTAAAAATTCCACCGAACATCTAAACATTTGTTTTTTGTCTAGTTCAGATCCGTTGGCGAATTTGTATTCTTTCCCCTGAACAGGATGATCGATCGCATTAGGCAGTAACTTGGTATCTTTAACGCTTAGGGATCTGAAATGCGTGCCATGGCCCTTTACAGAAATGATTTCTTATAATTTGAGGTCTTTAAGAAAGGAAAAGCCAATACCTGCGACCAATAGTAGATCAGCACTTCTTATACAACAATAATTTATTAAAACATGAAATATAAAGTTTTCCGCAGTGAAGTAATCACTATTTTGATTTCAGGCCTTCTCATTTTTTCCTGTAACGACAGAAAAAATAATTCCGTGGCGGAGGGTGTATCGGACTCGCAGGATATAGTCATGAATGAACAATATCCTATGGCAAAGACGGATTCCCAATGGAGAAAATTGCTGAATGCAGAGCAATATGAAGTCATGGTAAAAAAAGGCACAGAGACTGCCTTTAAAAATGCCTACTATGACCACCAGCAAAAAGGAATATATGCAAGTGCCTCAACCGGCGAACCCTTATTCAGTTCAGACGCGAAATTTGATTCCGGTACGGGGTGGCCAGCATTTTCAAAACCGGTCAATGATGATGCGGTGATTTTGGTAAAGGACAGCAGTTCCGGTATGATCCGCGATGAAGTTCTCGAAAAAGCTACCGGCCTGCACCTTGGCCATGTTTTTCGTGACGGTCCTGCCCCTTCTCATTTGCGATATTGCATTAACTCAGCGGCATTGACATTTATTCCCGAAAAGCAAATGGGTGATGCCCGGCTACCTGTCAAAGGTGCAGATGCCAAAGCTTATTTTGCCAGTGGTTGTTTCTGGTGTGCAGAAGCGATATTTGAAAGTGTAAAGGGTGTCAAAGACGTGATTTCGGGCTATTCCGGCGGCCATACGAAAAATCCCACCTATGAGGACAGCAATACCGGGACAACGGGTCATGCTGAAGCCATTGAGGTCATTTACGATCCATCTGTGGTGAATTTCAGTACCCTGGTAGACGTTTATTTTGGTTCCCAGGATCCGCTGCAGGTAAATGGACAGGGACCTGATATGGGCTCACAATACCGCTCGATACTCTTTTACAGCAACCAGGAGGAAAAGGGGATTATTGATGCCAAGAAAAAACAAATGTCCGAAACACTGGGAGCAACCATTGCTGCAGAAGTGGCACCTTTTAAGAAATTTTGGATGGCAGAAGACTATCACCAGGATTATGAGGAGCATCATCCTGAAAATCCTTATATCCGCAATGTATCCATCCCCAGAATGAATAAATTCAAGGCAAAATTTCCGGAATTGCTAAAATCGGACAGCTCAGACAGTAAGTCCTGAGTTGGCTCATATTGAAATAGAATTGCATAATAATTTCCGAAACATAGGGAGCGGCTTGGCCCTCTCTGATAATTTTTAAGGATTTAATTATGAATTCCCGCTCTGATTGAAATTACCAGTTGTGATGGGGAAAAGCCTTCATCGAAGGGGAACTTCAAGCATGAATCGGAAGGATTGGAATAATTCCATCCTTCAAAATCAACTTTAAATCCCTGATATATTCTTATTAATGGTAATAATGATTCACTGAAAGAAGGCTTAAAAGATAAATTGCAATGTCCGCTGATCGGTATGCACTTATTTAATTTTTAATCAGCGGCTCATAGGATAATCTATATATAATTCCATTTTCATCATCCGACATAAGAACGGAACCGTCTCCCAGTTCAAGGAGTCCGACCGGACGTCCGAATTGTGATTTTCCATCATCGCTTAAAAATCCTGATACAAGATCGCCGGCCTCTTTGGGGCCGCCATTATCAAATTCGATGTTGATTAATTTATAACCCGATGGAGGATAGCGATTCCATGAGCCATGAAAAGTAACCAATGCTCTATTCCGGAACTCTTCGGGAAACATAGTTCCTCTATAAAATATCATATCAAGGGGCGAACTGTGGGCGGTAAATAAAAGCACCGGATCTGTAGTTTTCTGGGCATATTCATCCCAGCTCATTTGCTTTGGTTCATCCGCCAGGTTATATTTTCCATCCGCGTATATATAAGGCCATCCATAGTCCTTCCCCTCTTCAAGTTGGTTGAGCTCCTCCTTTTGGTCGTTATCCCCCAGCCAATCAATACCGTGATCCATACCATAAAGGATCCCGGTCTCCGGGTGCCAGTCAAAACCAATCGTGTTGCGGAGACCTTTTGCAAAAATAGCCCGGGAACCATTCATGGTATTTACTTTAATAAGTGTAGCACTTTCAATGGTTGTTTCATCACAGGCGTTGCAGGTACTGCCTACAGAAACGTATAACATGCCATCCGGTCCAATCGCCAGCGTACGATTGGGATGTTGTCCTCCATCTGGCAGATCATCAATAAGTGTATCCAGCTTACTGAACGTTCCGTCTTTCTCAAGTCCAGCCTTAAAAACCTCGTTGACGGTAACAAGATATAACGTATCTTGAAAGATATCAATTCCGTGTATGCCTTCTTTGATGAGTACCGTATCACGACTGTCGGCTTTTCCGTCATTGTCCGCATCCTTGAGGCGAATAATATCACCCTCCCGGCGTGTCACGTAAACCTCTCCACTGGAATTTAAGGCCATCATTCTGGGTTTACCCAGATTTTCAGCATAGGTGCTAATCTTAAAACCTGTCGGGACCTTTATTTTCTTCACGAATGAAGTGTCCGGTTTGGCATTTTTGGGTTTATAAATGTGGCCCACGATTTCCTGATCTATAATGCCTTCTTTTTGCTGACCTTTCATCTCCGCGAAGCAGAACAAGATACAGCCAATTAAGAATCTTACCATATAACCTCCGATTTTGAATTTCTTAGGGATCTAATATATCGCAAAGGAAAAGACACAGGTAATCCATATGCTTAAATAAATACCATAAATGAGAATGCTGTTTTCAGTTCAGGCGCTGACCTGGGTTGTTCTTCCATGACCAACTTAAAACGGGGTATTAGCGAAACCTGTCCAGCCTATGTTTCAGGTTAATCATATTTGCGATATAGATCTCTCAATTTCCACCTTTTTATTCTTTTTGTATTTCAGAATCCCATCCCTGAACCTTTTTAAACTGGTTTCTATTCTGATACGTGAACCTTCTGAATACTCTCCCCTCAGTTTAAACATCACAAAAAACTGGGATCTGAGGTTATGACTTTAAATAGGCAATTTAAATTGGGCGCTCATAAACCTTAAATTTTTATAACTATGAACAGAGATCTGGGAAAGGAAAAAATGGAAGCCAAAGAAAGTGCACCAATGCCTACAAAGGGCCGAAAGGGTGCGAACTTTAGAAATCAGACCACCAATGTCCCGAAGAACAGGTTTCCCTGGGCAATTATAATCACTGTATTGTTCTTTATCATTTTTATTGCGATTGTTATTTCGTTTCTCGAAATAGGTTCCTCAATAAATTGAATCTATTCCACCCCTTACGATTGTCCTAATGATATCCACTTCAGTAGCATAGTGCTCCTGCTTTTGTAAAAATAGAGGAAGAACAGATCAGCCCGGTAACGGACAGGGAGTTATTAAAGATAGCGATAACATATACCATAGAACATGGGTCCCCATTCCATTGGCGGAACCGAAAAATTTATTTGGAAAAAAACAAGTGGGCGCGCCATTCACTTTTAAGTATTTGCCGGGCGATCGGACTAACTTCCGTACCATACGTATCAATTTCCTAATGGTTGACATATTAATTTAACGCCACCCTGAAGGAGAAGGCCTAAAGGCAACAGGTTGCCTCCAAAGGAAAAGAATCAGGAATCGAAGGGCAGATGAAGCAACAGTTTGGATTAGGAATATGAGCAGCTTGAATCCCGACGGTATGAAATTAATTGGGGACGGCCACCTTACCCAATGCCAGGAACTGTGTATAAAAAAGTTCAACTCCTTAACGGGCAATTTGCCGCGAGCACATACAGTATCCGTAATATTATTGGGCAATTGCCTGGCCACCGACGAACAGAACTGGTAAATTCGTATTCCCTCATTCCGATAACCGAGGGGTATGAATTTCCAGAATTAGGGTTTAGCCCTTTTAAAATTCATTCATAAATAGTTAACATAATGAAAGACAGTACAACACTCGAAAAGGATCAACAGGATAAGCAACCCGGGCAGCAACACCTAATGCATAATGAACCAAAAACGATCCGTGAAGATTACAGGGGAAGCGATAAACTTGCCGGTAAAATTGCACTGATCACAGGCGGAGACAGTGGAATCGGAAAAAGTGCCGCAGTACACTTTGCGCGTGAAGGGGCTGATATTGCCATAGTTTATCTGGAAGAAGACAAGGATGCGGCGGACACACAACGGGAGATTGAGAAAAATGGCAGAAAATGCCTATTGATCAGGGGGGATGTTAAAGATGAGAAATTCTGTATCAATGCCGTAAAAACCACCGTAGATACGTTCGGTAAGTTAAACATTGTTGTCAACAATGCAGCCATGCAGTTTCCAAAAGAACGCCTGGAAGACATTACCGCTACGATCCTGCATACCACTTTTGAAACAAACATCTATTCTTTCTTTTATATTACCAAGGCGGCCCTTGGGCATCTGCATGAAGGGGATGTAATTATCAACACGACATCCATAACGGCCTACCGCGGAAGTGAACACCTTGTGGACTATGCAAGCACCAAAGGTGCCATCGTTTCCTTTTCGCGAAGCTTGTCGGGCCTTCTGGCCAAAAAAGGCATCCGTGTCAACTCAGTAGCTCCGGGACCCATTTGGACGCCCCTGATACCTGCCACGTTTAAAGGAAAGGAACTTGCGGATTTTGGGAAGGATGTACCCATGGGCCGGATGGGGCAGCCATCAGAGGTGGGACCGGCCTATGTTTTTCTGGCAAGTGAGGATAGCAGTTATATGACAGGCCAGACCCTGCACATCAATGGTGGTGAAATCATAGGAGGATAATTATTTTTTCCGCAGGACGCACCTGGGGTTTGTAAAATATACCTCCTTGCAATCAGTATGGCTTATAAGATCTTGGCTATGTGTATCATGGAAGCTTCCGTCCACCTGAAATCATCAAGGCAACTCCATATATGAGAAGGCCTAAATTATCGTGATGGGATCAGTTAAAGTAAAATTTTGATTGTAAATTTAATTTCGATTTTTAAAAAATTCACAGTAATCTCAATACTAAAAATCATGCCAGATCCCAGGATTAAGAACGAAGAACAGTATCAGGCTTTACTTGAGAAAGGATACAGCAAGGAAAAGTCGGCCCGAATTGCCAATACCCCCGATTCGGGTCACAAAGGAGGGAAAGCCAAAAAATATGAGGAATGGACCAAACAGGAACTCTACTCACAAGCAAAAAATGTCGGGATAGAAGACCGTTCGAAAATGAACAAAAAACAATTGATACACGCTTTACGTACCAATTGATAGCGAATGCCGGGAAGGTGCCTATCGCCCTGTGGTTTTTGCTTCTGTGGGCTTGCCAAATACCAGGTGATCCGCAATTTGGGATGATGCCAAAAGGAATGGATTAAAGGATGGGGTTGTACATCATCCCCTACAGCTTTCCGGAGAAAGGAAATTATAAAGGAACGAGGTGCCGCTTATCGAAAAATGGTCCGAAAAAGAAAATCTCAACATTCATTTCGGAACAGAGCACGAAACACTTCTGATTGAGCAGTTGGAGACATAGGAGTTACATCGAATCATGCCCGTACTTCTCTCCCGAAATTCATGGAAGCATCATCGGCCACAGGACCAATAAACCAGGACCACAAATAGAAAGTCTCTGGTTTTTGCGCCAGCTAACCACCTAGTGATACAGTTATCCAACAGGCACCTATGGCAATTCTCTTGCCAGCTGGGCGCATGGTATTTCTGATGGGGTCATCAATGATACCAACCTTGCACCTGAACGCATTACTTCGCACATATGGTCTCCCGAATCAGGCCGGTCCATCAACGCAGAGGCGTCATCGAAAATCTTTCACATTCACCTGAACAACTCTAATATAAATCACGTTCAAGACATAACCATGGACTCCCTTCTTTCCCTTTGTTACTACTATAGCTATTTTCAGGATATGTATTAAATATCTCAGACCGGCCGATCCGGATGTTGCACACCACTTTATCCCGGGTAATGTCGGTCAAGTTTTAAGGATTCTGTAAACTCTTTTCAGGAGCCGGTGGTGCTGATAAAGATTTCCCGTATTCCCTTTTATAAATGCGGATGAGAAGCAGGAAAAGACTTAACAACAACGGACCGAAAATCAGTCCAATAAACCCGAACAGAGGTACCCCAATAATCACCCCTATCAATGTTATGAGGGGATGTACATCATCCAGCTTTTTTAGCACAAACAGCCTTATAAGATTGTCCGAACTCCCTACCACGACAATCCCGTAAATCAATACTCCCCAGGCCTGAAAGTCATCTCCTGCAGCAAGGGCTATTATAAATACCGGCAGAATCCCAATGAAGGTGCCAACGAAAGGGATGACTGAGCCAACCGTGACCACCACGAACCAGAATATAGGCTTGTCCACCCCGAAAATATAGAATCCTATCAGCGCTATGATCCCCTGAACGATGGCAACCAGAGGAATTCCGATCGCATTGGACCTCACCGAGGAGTGAATTTCGTCACCAATGCTTTTCAGGTTCTCCCTTTTGATAGGGATATATTCGAACAGGGAGTTTCTGAGCTCATTCCTGTCGGTGAACATATAAAAAAGAAGGAAATACATAATGGCCAATGCAATGAGCATTGTAAATGTACCCCCGGCGATATTCTGTAGATTCTCTGCAAGCCATGAGGAGATCGCCGAGGTATCCATTTCTGAGGTAAAACTATAACCCAGCCGTTCTTCCCAGGAAGAAATTTGTACTTTCAGGGTTTCGAAAATATTGTCAGAATTTTTGAGGGTATCCCCGATCCTGTTTCCCAACATAAGAAGAATGCCGGTAAGGGGTATCAGGATGCCAATAAACGATATCAGCATTAATAGGATTGCCGCCAGATTGGGGTTCCACCCTTTTCTGACCAGGATAAGCATCCATTTCCTGAAGAGCACGTAAATGGTCACAGCGCCCAGCACACCCGCAAGATAAGGGGTCATTTCCCAAAAAATGAGTCCCCCCATCAGTATAATGAGCAACATAATAAATACCTGACCGACAATTCCTGAGCCAATTCGATTTTTCATTTCCGTAAATTATTTAAAAGGTAAATTGAGGTGCCTGAGACCAGCGCGTGAGCGGTAAGACTACCCCTAAAAAGGCATCCGGACGATCCGGGACCTCATAAAAAGGATTTTGCTTTATTTGCTGCAATAACGATTTTAGAATATTATAGTTATGGCATTCAAAAAAACAACATATTTACCTAAATGGCATCGTTCCATACCCCTTTTTATTTCCTTTCCCGGTGTTAGCGACTACCATCACGGGGTCCGGAAACTGAGCGGGAAGTATAAGGTTTATGAAAGCAAGGCCGGATAAAACGGCAGAGGCCATGAAAGAAATTGAAGACGGTTCACCATATCCCTCAGCTCTGTTGTAGTAAAGTATTGCTAAGTGGCTCTTTTCTTGAGATACCCAGTACCGGTAAGGTCAGAAATCTTAGGGGTGATGCTGTTCTTGCCATGCTTTCCTGCCCAACGGTCTTAGCCTCCGTCTTCCGGTTCGATAGGAATCACCGTAAACCAGAAATGCGCTTTTCCCATTGGACTTTTGTCTCAAACGAACTGTCCGTCAAAATATCTCACTGCTTGACTGCTCCAAACAAAATCTCCGTTTGGCTGTCCTGGAAAATTGACATTCAACCGCTTTATATCCTTTTCCTATATGGTTTCAAGTAAGGCAGCATCAACAAAAGGCCGGATAAGTTCACATCACAGGAAATTAGGGGAGCGCAGTTGCCATAATACTGCCAGAGATTTAGGGTGGCGGTTGAACCCGCAGATGATATCGCTGAAAATCTTCATCCCGTTTAAGTAATCATTCCTGTTGTAATAATAAGCTGCCTATTATTTGGAATCTTTTGTTGCAATCAAATATTGCCAACTGTATGGTTCTCAGGATTCCGTTTCATGAGGATCCGGGACTAAAAAAATCGGGCTGCGGAATTCATCTCAGTTGGCCCTGTTCAGCGTGTAACTAAAGTCGCCGTTCCCCACTAAAGGATCATTCTCCATATTTAAAAAGAACAGTACGTTTCCATCACCTACAAGCAATTGGATGATATCTGCCGGTTTGTCCTGATTCAATTGATAAATCAATGCTTTCGGATAAGCTGCAATCTCCCGCTTCATCTCCCATTTTCCGGTAAGATCCATGTCCCTGCTGCCAGTGCGTTCAAGTTTGTAGGTTGCAGGTCGCGAGCCATCAGATTCAAAATAAAGAGTAAGCTTCCACTTTAATTTAAAGCCATCCCGGGAAATATTCCATTTATAGATTTTCACCATTTCCTGACAGGGCGTCCTTCCGACGTAGACTTTTGTGGAAACGGCATCTGGCTTCACACCAAGTCCCTGTGAAGTTTGGTGATACTTGAGGGTGTCCGGAGCATAGGGTGCATGTGGGCCCAGGTGAAAGGCCAGACAGAAAATCACTTAATGAAACTCGTGTTCAGTCAATATAATTTTCGCCCACCAATGATGATCCCTTTTAAAAATCAAAAACACGTGAACCCTTTTTTAAAATTGATGGCCAATATATTTAAATACATCATGCCAAAAGCTACATTGACCATGCAACAAGTGGGAGCCTCGATCAGCCATGTAGCAGAAAATACCTTTCCTAAACAAATTCTTGAACCAGCGGATATAAGAAAAGCGGCAGCGCTGTAAATCTAAATAATACGTTGCTAAATAAAGCTTTGTGGTTGTCCTTCCTGATCAGTGCACATTCATTAAAATTATACTAGAGGGTGATCGTGGTTTTGATTGCGGTTTTCTCCAAATCAATCAAAAATATGGAGCATTGATCGGGCGATTATGGACTGTGGCCAATATAACAACGCCTGGGAATCTGTGCATAATCTTCCCGACCAGGTAATTTAAACAGGAGAGCAGCTGTATTTCAGAATTTAAGTACATTTAAAAATTAAACTTCTAAATCGTGAGCCATAGTAAATTCCTCAGTGTCCGACAAGTTCTCGTTATACCCGTTATTCTCCTGCTAACCCTCGGATCTATAGGGTCCTTGGAGGCACAAAAGGAACAGGTGCAGGTCATTCCCGGGGAATTACCCGACCCGTCAATCATTAAGGTGAATAACACCTATTATGCCGCCGGGACCTCAGGGGACTGGGCGCCGCTTTATCCAATCTACAGCTCTACTGATCTCAAGAACTGGACCTTGATCAGTCATGTCTTTGCAGAAAAGCCCAACTGGACAATGTCCAGTTTTTGGGCCCCGGAATTATACTATAAGAATGGTACCTTTTATTGTTATTATACAGCAAGGGCCACCGATGGAATCTCAAAGGTCGGCGTGGCCACTACCAGGGATATCAGGAAAGGATTTGTGGATAAAGGACCATTGATAGCCTGGGGAAACGAAGCAATTGACGCCTTTGTCTATGATGAAAATGGCAGCCTCTATATTACCTGGAAGGCCTATGGTCTTACTCCGGACAAGCCCATCCAATTATTGGGTTCAAAACTCTCAGACGACGGACTTTCTCTGGTCGGTTCCGAGTTTGAGATACTCATTGCGAATGAAGATGATTGGGAGAGAGGGGGTATTGAGGGCCAGTGTATTGTTGAAAGGGATGGTTTTCTTTACATGCTCTATTCCGGAAATAATTGCTGCGGTGAAGATTGTGACTATATGGTGGGAGTTGCCAGGGCGAAACAGATGGAAGGACCCTGGGAAAAATATGGGTCAAATCCCTTAATGGCAGGAAATACATCATGGAAATGCCCGGGGCACGGAACGGTAGTTGACACCGGCAGTGGCTGGTATTATTTATACCACGCTTACCATACCAAAGGTTTTCCCAATTTAGGACGCGCGGCAATTCTAAGTGAAATGTATTGGGATGAAATTACCGGCTGGCCATACTTTAAAGTGGATGAACAAACTACGGACGGCAATCGATTAACCGAGAACATCTCTGACGATTTTAATACCGGTAAGCTGGAACCCTGGTGGCGTCTGAACATTACATCCAGTGCCCCGAAATTGGAGTTTGTGGAAAAGCAGCTCAAAATGACAGAAAAATTTCCTGACAGCGGGAACGTTACCGGTGCCGTTTTGTGCGTTGTGCCTGATGCTTCTGATTTTATCTTCTCCACACACCTCCGGGATCGAAACAATGCCAGAAAGGGACTCGTGCTCTATACCAACGAAAATAACAGTATGGGCCTTGGCGTGGAAGGTGATCAACTGGTCCTCTGGAAGGTGCGGCAAGGTGCCTTTTCAGAATTGAATAAAATTGGAATTAAAAGTGCGGGGGATATCTGGCTGAGGGCCCAAGTGGAAGATGCCCAAAGTATCCGTTTTGAATATCGGACAGGTGCCGGAGAATGGAAATCTATCAAAGACCGTGAATCGGCCTCCGGGGATGTTTCAGGCGACAATCTGGCCTGGTGGTCATCAGGTATGAAGGCAGGACTCCAGGTACACACAGATCCTGTTTCCGGTGACAATGAAGCAGTGTTTGAAGATTTTCAAATCCTGTACTAACTGTTAACAAAGGTGATTGGCTATATTGAATGGCGCTTCAAATATGCAGTGGTTGTTTACCGGAACTTCCTTAACGATGCTTCTCATAGTGCCAAAATTTGGTTGGGTTACATGAAAATTCGAAATCGGATGTGTTGTCTTGGGGTCTCTCATATTCTTTCTATTCAAATCAATATTCGGCTAAAGAGAAAATGGGATTAAAAAAATCAAATTATGAAACGAAAAAAGTACACTAGAAGAGAAACTCTAAAGTTGGGTGGTTTGGCCGGACTTGGATTTCTCACTATGCCTGTTTCTAAAACTTTTAAGCCTGAAGCGAAAATGATATCAAGAACAATTCCGTCGAGCGGAGAGAAATTGCCCATTGTTGGCCTTGGCACCTGGCAGACCTTTGATGTGAATAACTCCGGGGAGGAAAGGCAAAAGTTAAAGCAAGTGCTTATTGAATTGAATAAATATGGTGGCAGGCTCATTGATTCATCCCCAATGTATGGCAGCTCTGAGTCAGTTGTAGGTGATTTGACGAGTGGATTGGAATTTCAGAATGACTTTTTATATGGAACCAAGGTGTGGACCTCCGGAAAGGAATCCGGAATTCGACAAATGCAGAAATCCATGAAGCTCATGAAAAGAAATAAGATGGATCTTATTCAAATCCATAATCTCATGGACTGGGAAACTCATCTGAGAACATTGCGAACATGGAAAGATAGTGAGCAAATAAGATACTGGGGAATAACACATTATGTGGATTCCGCACATAGCAGGTTAGAAAATATAATCAAGGCAGAACGACCTGATTTTGTTCAGTTTAATTATTCCATCCTTTCAAGAAATGCTGAGAATTCTTTATTGGATACTGCTGAAAAGTATAAAACTGCCGCAATAATAAATCAGCCCTTTGATAGTGGCCGCTTGTTCAGTCTTGTCAGGAATAAGCCCTTACCCGATTGGTGTATGGAATATGATATCAATAGCTGGGGGCAATACTTTTTGAAATTTATACTTTCCGACAGGCGCATTGCCTGTGTAATACCCGGAACATCCAAGCCTCACCACATGATTGATAATGCCATGGCCGGATATGGAAAATTACCCGACGAAAAAATCAGAAAGGCCATGATAGATGAAATTGAATAGAGGTAAAAAGAAGACCCCAGAGGTGATTTAAAAAACATGAGAACTTCTAAAAGAATTGCGAATTGCTGCCTATTGTCTCTGCTATTCAACGTAATGCCCTTTTATTTTGGCAACATCCTTATGGCCCAGCCATGGATTGTTGATAGTGAAGGAGGTAAGATAAAAGTTGAAATCGTGACAGATGGTATAGATGTCCCATCTGGATTGGCGTTCCTTTCGGATTCAATCATGCTTGTTACCAACAGACCTAAAGGTTAAATTGTCAAGATAAACTTAAGGACACCTACGAAGGTGGTCCTTAAGGGAGTTCCTGCTTCTTTTGCCCAAGATTCCTGGGCACTGGATATACTTTCGCACCCCGCTTTTAGTTTCAACGGTTTGGTTTATTTTGCTCACACTACCGACGATACAATAAAGAGCACCAGGTCTATTGAAAAAGCCCGGTTGGAAGGGGATTCCCTAATTAAAATTAAGACCATTTTTTCTGCAGTGCCATCCTACAAGGAAGCCAATCACTATGGAACCCGCATGGTTTTTCAGAAAGGCTACTTGTATTTCGGAATGGGTGATCGATACGATTTGCGCGATTCGGCCCAATCTCTGAGCAACCATTTAGGTAAAATGATACGCATATTTGAAGATGGCCGCGTACCGCGTGACAATCCATTTGTCAGTACAAAAACTGCAAAACCAGAAATTTGAAGTTATGGACATAGAAATCCACAGGGTCTTGTTATTGATCCTAATTCCAAAGAGTTATGGGAAAACGAACATGGTCCAAGGGGGATGATGAAGGGAACCTTATAAAAGCAGGCTTAAATTATGGATGGCCCATTATATGCTATGGTATTGATTATGACGGTACCCCCATCGGCGAAGGGATTACCCACCAAATAGGACTGGAACAACCCGTCTATCATTTTACCCCTTCAATAGCGCCCAGTGGCATGGAGTTCTATTCGGGAAATAAATTCCCAAAATGGCGGGACAATCTATCCATAGGAGCCAGGGCACTACAACATCTCAATCGGCTGGTCATAGAAAAAAATAAAGTGGTTCATGAGAAGCGATTGCTCACAGATCTCGGACTGCGTGTTCGGATTGTCAGGCAAGGCCCGGATGGTTATCTCTATATAGGGGTCGATGGTAGAAAAATCTTAAGAATAATGCCGCTTTAATTAAGTATTTAAGGGTCCTACCTATTTGCCTGCACCGAAAACTTGATAGGAACAGGATGGTTGCCAGGACGTGTTCCTTAATTAGTTGTCGTTCTGTAATGATTGCCGTTTACAGTCATCAATCGTCTGATCAGTTCACTCTTTTAAGGATCTATAGGAATCAATGGGCTTCTTCATTCACCGCCTTTGATCAATTCATCCAAACTGGTCATCCTTAACTATGCTTTCTGTTTTTTGGGATTTTGGCATGAGGCGCATCGAGCATCCAGAATACCGGAACTTACATCTTAATAAATACCTGGGTTATCTGGGATTCTGTCCTGCCGCTTCTCTATTGGAAGAGCTAAAAAATCTTCACCATGCGTGACCATGCCGACAAAGTATCCGGAGAAACCTATCAATACGATCACGATGAGCTGTGAGCCTTTGGCATAGACCCGTACCTAAACTGAAGCTCATTCGCAGTCAATCACCGGGTTATGGGTAACCTTAAAATGGACTGAATTGGCGATAAAACAAAGATCATTGGCCTTTTTGTGCAATTTTTTTGCTTTCTCCACCATGGACCCATCCCTGACCCTCACCCTCGGATGCAAGGTGACTTCGGTAAAACGTCCTCCCCCATCTGAACCCTCCAGCATGATTCCAGTTGCACTGTCTGTATAATCAGTAACTACGATCCCGGCCTCGGAACACAAATGAAGGTACCACAGCATGTGACAGGATGATAAAGAGGCAACCAACAATTCCTCCGGATTGTACCTCGTATTGTCGCCGCGAAAAGCTGGGTCGGACGACGCCAGGATATCCGGTTTATTTTTAACCGAAATGGTATGGTTTCTTTCAAATTCCCTATATCCTGAAGTGCCGTTCCCTTTATTTCCTGTCCAGAGTACCGTCGTACTATAGCTATGTTGTTTTTCCATTTCCCGAATTTAATTTAACTCTCCCAGGTTTGCATCCACTCTTCTGAAACTTTTTTTGCCTTTTCGTAGTCATCCGGGACAATGATGAGTCGATTTGAATGATCACTGTACTGAACCCGGATATTTACCCCTGCGTTGGCCAATTCCCTGCAAAAAGCACCTAATTGACCTGGTACATCCTGCCTTAATTTTATTATGATCACATCATTCACCTTTTTAACCTTAATGCCCGCTTTTTTTAATACCTCAAGTGCCCGTTCGCCTTCCCCGACCAGAAAATGGGCAATTGAAAAATTCCCGTTTCCAAAAACACCGCCACCTTCCAGGCTGATACCATAATTTCCCAGGGTTTCACCCATCAGAGCCAGTGCACCCGGCTTATTTTCTAATAATACCTCTATATCCATCATATGGTTTCAAATTTTGATTACTACTTCGCAAAATAAATTGAAATAGTATTTTTACACTTCATTTTAGGATGAACTATGGACAAAGAGCACTTTATTTCGGTATCATCACTTCTGAGTGAGCCTTCCCGAACCAGGATCTTATGGAATTTACTTGACGGAAGGGCTTATACGGCGGGTGAACTGGCTTTGCTCTCCGACCTTTCACCTACTTCGGTTAGCAATCATCTGTCAAAACTTTTAAAAGGGCATATTTTAAAAGTCGGATTTCAGGGGAGGCACAGGTATTATTCTTTTGCCAATGACGAGGTCGCTTACGTCCTCGAAGCGATGGCCAATCTTGGAAACAAAGGTCCACATGTACACCACGCAGGACCAATGAAGGAAAATGGGATTGCATATTGCAGGACTTGTTACGATCACTTAGCGGGGTACGTAGGGGTTGCGATGACCGAGTCCATGGAGCAAAATGCCTACCTAAAAAAGTCGGATAAACTTTATCATGTTACCGGAAAGGGCTGGCGCTGGCTATCACAATTAGAAATAACCAGAGCGGATTTTGCCGGAAGCCGGCGTCCCCTGACCCGTCAATGTCTGGATTGGTCAGAAAGGCGTTCACATCTGGCAGGGCATCTCGGAGCGGTCCTCTTACAAAAAATGCTCAAAGAAAACTGGATCAGAAAAGTTCAGTTTTCGCGGGAAATGGTGGTGACTTACAAAGGACGCGAATCCTTCTGGAACCAATTGAGAATCAATTTGAAGTAAGAAGGCTTTTATCCACCTCATCCGACAAGTAAAATATCCGATTGGTAAATGGCCTGCCATTAAAATGAGAACCTCGCACTTTCTGCGCCCCTCTGATCGCCATTTAAAGTGAACCTCGGACGCTGCATCTACCGTGACTTGTTTGGAGAAACAACTGGTATAGCAAATGACCAGAAATTTAAACCACATTAAATCTTTACTCACCTGACTACAGACGGGAGGACCTTCTTTTCCCATTTTTGATTTTATATTTGTATTTGAAAATCAATAATAAGTGACCCGTTGGCTAAAAAGGATATTCAGAATAGGAAAGATGTACAACTGCTGGTGGAGAATTTTTACGGCAGAATCAGGGAGAATGACGTACTTGGACCAATCTTCAACGGGATTATAGTCAATTGGAAAAGTCATCTGAACTTGCTAACGGATTTCTGGGAATCCCAGCTTTTTTTGAAAAGGAAGTACCATGGCAACCCCGTTACCACCCATCAGGAAGTGGATGTCAAGTTAAACCAGACTATTACCCCGGTTCATTTCGGATTATGGCTCAATTTGTGGTTTGAGACAATAGACAAGCTTTTTGAAGGAGAAACGGCCCAGATCGCCAAGAACAGGGCTCAAAAGATGAGTACTATGTTATTTATGCAAATCTATCAACAGCGTAATAATGCGAAGTAGTTGCAGAAGGGTTTCAGGAAACAATAAAAGTATATCCTTCATCCACTGATCATGAAGATATACATCCAGGAAGGTTCCAACCTATGACCTTCCCTTTAACAACCAGTAACAGGTGTTTTTCAATAGGGCGACATGTATCGACCATCGGGAGAACTTTCAACCTCTGTCATTTATATTATATGATGATTCCGGGTACCTGAAACAGCGCACACTGAATGCAGCTTTACATCACGGAAGGATATATGTATTTTTAGTATCTTTCAATTTGGTAAAAGCCATTTCAAATTTAGCCTTGGGTCATTTACTGATTAAGGTAATTACCTGGCAGTGGTTTTCAACTTTGAATTTTATTATATTGCCATTAAACGGACTGCTAGTGCCAGTCCTCTTGAAATGAGTAGCAGCACACATGATATATTAAGGAAAATGAAACAACCATACCCCGGAAAGAATTCCCGGCCTGGACAACCATGCTTTATTCAAACATGGATGCCATCCTGAGATCCCGGAATAATTGAACACTCTAGTCATAACTCATAATTTAAACCTGTAAAAAATGAAAAGAAGACAATTCTTAACCAAAGGAACCTATACCTTGACTTCGCTGGGCGTACTGGCACATATACCGATGAACATGTTTGCATCTGCAAAAAGCAAACTGGTAAAAATTCCCATTGGCTTCCAGTCCTATGTACTCCGGGAAGAGATCGGAAAAGATATTACCGGGACATTAAATAAAATGAAAGGAATGGGATACGAATATGTTGAAATGTGCTCACCCAAAGGTTATATGGGGCCGTTTGAGCCGCTTGCAAAATATTCAGGCAAGGAACTGATGCAACTTATTGCCGATACCGGTATGAAATGTAACAGCAGCCATTTCACCTGGGGTGAAATGGAAACAAACCTTGATGAGCGTATTGCATTTGCCAATGACATGGGACTTAAACATTTTGTAGCGTCCGGAGGTTTGCACTCTGAAACCCTCGACGAACTAAAAAAGAAATGTGAGTCCTTGAATGCGATGGGAGAAAAGATAAAAAAAGCCGGTCTCATTGCCGGTTTTCATAACCATATTGCGGAATTCGAAACCAAGTTCGATGGAAAATATGAATATGATGTCATTCTGGAGCTTTTAAATCCGGAAGCGGTTAAAATGCAATACCAAACCCAGCCAATCACCATTGGAGTAAAAGGATCTGACTATTTCAATAAATTTCCGGGCCGGTTTATCTCTACCCACATGCAGGACTATGACCCAAAGGATACCTCCAAAGAAATCGCCTTGGGTCAGGGGATTGCCGATTGGAAGGATTTCTTTGCCGCAGCAGGAAAGGGAGGTCTTCAGGTCGCCTATGTCGAGATGGAGTCGAATCCAGGAACTTTAAAGGAGAGCATTGCCTATTTAAAAGGACTTTAACGCCACTTGATCCTCAGGCATCCTACAAAAACCAGTATTATTGAATGCTCCCCGGTGACAAGGCGAAGTCGAGGTTCATTGGCCGTACGAAACACTTAGGTGAACACTATGCCTGGAACTCTGAGGTAAATTCTAATACGGTGTTTATGATGCATCATTTTAGCGCGGTAGAATCATAAACAAGACAAACTTATCTTCATACAACCAGCGAATTTTCAAAATGAAAGGAGCAGGGAAGTTGCTGCGACCAAGTTTGAAAATACATCCTTTGAAAACGGACATTGCGAGTAAAGACTGCAAAACGTATGGGTGAACATTGTCGCAGAGGGCGTGAATCGGAACCACTTCCATTAAAAAATATTGCTATTGGGTTATGTTACAAGATTGATCCGGAATATATTGACAGGATGATTTTTAGGATCACTCTTTTGATCGCTCTATTAAGTCTGGGCTCCTGTAAGCAAGTCCAACAAGTTTCCGATGCCTTTGTTAAACCCAGCCCCAGGGAGGTATACGCCAGAAATTTTGGGACAGACCATTTAACCTATTCTCAATGGCGAAAGTCATTTGAATCCACACTAAAGGACAGTTTGCACATTGATCTGCCCTATGTTGAAGCGGGTAGTTTTTTGTCACAGGATTTTCCCGTGTATGGCTATACTACGGATTTAAACCGGGGCGAGAAAGTAATTATTTCATTTATTACCAAAGCGGATTCCGTTCCTGTTTTTATTGATATTTATAAGTTCGGGACGGCAGATAGTTTGGCGGTCCAACCCCTGATGAGTGAGCATAGATTTGGCAGACTTCCAGTAGCACTTACTATAGAAGAAACCGGGAAGTATCGGATTTTCATACAATCCGAACTACGCCAAAGTGCCGATTTCCAAATTGAAATTTATACCCTTCCGACACTTCCTTTTCCGGTGGCCGGGGTTTCCGATAAGGCCGTACAAAGTTTTTGGGGGGCCAGACGTTCTGCAGGAGGTCGGTTGCATGAAGGCATTGATATCTTCGCACCGCGACTGACGCCCGTACTGGCAGTCGCTGAAGGACGCGTCAGCTTTACCGGTGAAAGAGGGTTAGGAGGAAAACAGGTGTGGCTGCGCGAAGGTGTTTTTAAAAAATCATTCTACTATGCGCATCTGGACAGCATCAATGTAAAGACGACTAATAAAGTAAGTATCGGTGATACTTTGGGTTTTGTTGGCTACACCGGAAACGCAAGAACCACCTTACCTCATTTACATTTCGGTATCTATACCGGAAACGGGGCCATTGACCCGCTGCCATTTATCCGTAGAAAGGATAGAAATAAAACCGCGTTGACAGCACCAGCCTTTAGAGGCTTTGTGGCATCCCAAAGGGCGAACGTCCGACTGGGCCCGAATAACAAAGCTCAGATATTGACGACCCTAAAGTATAGGGATACAGTTTCTTTGGTGGGCAGAACCGTAGATTGGTACCATGCTCAACTTCCTGATAAAATGGAAGGATTTATCCATCACACCTTAGTTCAGGAAATCGATTTAGGCGGATCTTCCGGGATAAGTGCGAATTAATTATAACCTCCAATCAAAATATCTTACAGGAAATGAATACTATGAAGAAGGATATGTATGTGCATTCACCCCTGCCGGATCGGACATATTTCACTTTGATCAACCTGTACATTTTAGCCTGATTATTTGATAATATCCATCATAAGAAAATGCAATTCAAGGAAATCAAAATATTGGACGAGGGACAAAAATCAGAAATAATCAACCTTTGGAATATTGAATATCCCAAAAAACTGATGCTCCGTAAATTATCCGATTTCGAGGATTATCTGGAAACGCTCGATGATAAACACCATATCGTTCTAATGGATGAAAATGAAAAAATAAAGGGCTGGCTCACTTACTTCATAAGGGACAACGAAAGATGTTTCGCCATGTTGTTAGATTCATCGGTGCAAGGCCAAGGGCTGGGGTCCCGGTTTTTGGATCTGGCGAAGCAAGAAAACACTGAATTGAACGGATGGATCATCACCTGCGAGACGGAACTCAAACCGAATGGGGAAAACTATAAATCCCCGCTTGGTTTTTACCTTAAAAACGGTTTTAAGATGTTTCCTGAATTGCGGTTGGAAAAGAAAGGAATAAGTGGGATTAAGGTACAATGGATGAAATAGAATTCCGGCTCCTGGGTGCCATATTAAAATAAAACCAACCGAGGCTACTTGATTGTCAGGAGATGGGTTCAGGTAAATGGGGGTAAAAGAAAGAGGATCGTTTCATTCAGGATTTGTTAGTTACTTTATACAAAATACAGTAAAGGAAAAATAGCTGCAGGAAGCCATTAAGGTCTTTTTCGAAGGTGGCGTTTTCAATGAGCTCATCATATTCTCCAATGACAGCATAAATGAGGCGTTTTATTTCCTTCTTCGGGATAGTACCCATCACATCCAAAATTTGATTATTTACATCGTAATCATGTGTAACTTTTAAAGTGGGATGGGAATTCACCTTATCAATTAGGTCATTAAGATCAATGTTTGTTTCAAGTTCGATCTTCAGGGCCAGCTCAATTTTTTCCTGCTGACCGGCCTCTTCAATTTTCTTCACCGAATAATAAGACATTTTGATATCAGAAAAAGCTGACTGTGAACGAATGTATTTATCCGAATCCGACTTTCTCAATTCGAGCTGGTGAAGTACTTTTTCTTTGGTATACCCCCGGGTTAGTATATCACGACTAATTTTCCAATGCAGTCTCAGGCTTTCCTCAGGTTCAATAAAAACTTTTAAGTCAAACAAATTTCGCTTCGCCGAGATATAAAATGGATGAAGTCCCTCAAAGATCACCACCTTATTGGGATATATTTTTTGTGGGATTGTAAACTTACCGGTATCATGATCATATAGTTTTCGCAGAATGCTATGACCTCCTTTCAGTGTTTTCAATTGTTGAATTTCTTCGTGCAGGTAATTCGCTTTTGGAGATAAATGGGTTAATTCATCCCATTTATCATGACCTCTCTCCCAGCGGTGCATATCATCTCCCTGGATATTGGCAATATTTTCGTTCCCCAATAAATTTGTAAGAAGTTGCGTCAATGTAGACTTTCCTACCCCGGAATCTCCCCCTATCCCGATCAAAAAAGGGCGGTTCTTTATTTTTTTCTCTAAATTCTTTTTAATACCCCATTTATATATCCAGAATACATTTAAAATTAAACAGGTTTGCAGTAGTGTAAAAGCCAGACTGGCGATAATATCCGGGTTGACGATCTGATTGTCTGCCATAAACCCATAGGCCGTAAAGGTAGATTGCCCGAAAAGGTAGATATATAAGAAATCAGAGTCTTTTATCAGGAAAAAATACAAAAGGAAGGCTATCTGTAAGGCCATTATTGGGAAAAACGTTCGTTTGTTCTCCCTAATGGTAAAATAAATAAAGAAAGGTAAGATCCAAAAATACCAGCCTGGTTGTGGCGGAATAAATATTAACAACACGGAGAACGAAAAGCCAATGAAAATAAGAAACAGGTCCTTGCCTATATTCTTAAAACGGGCTGCCGCAGACAAAAGAATCAAATATACTGAGGGAATGATATAGTAGTTCGATTTTTCAATCATGGACAATCCTGCATTCCAAATTTTAGTTTGTTCAGCGTTGTTATAGACCATAGTGAAGAAAGCCTTGCTGTCCAGATAAGGCAGATTCATAAGGGAGAAAGTAAAAAGGGTAGTGAGGACCAGTGTTCCGATTTTTTTTATCCTATGTTCATTGGTGTTATGCCAGACGTATAACAAATAGAAAGGTATTACCATAACGAGATTGGTCTTGGTAGCGATTCCCAAGCCAAGAATAAGTGCAGAAATAAACAGTCTTCTTTTGAATATCGCGTAGAGTGAAACCAATAAGAACGATATAGGAATAACATCGAACTGCCCATGCATGTAATTAATATAGATGAGTACCGGGGACAGCCAGTAATACAAGAGAATTTTAGTCTCATTTCCTTTAAGTAATCTGCTCAGGACCATCAGTATTACCAGATCCGCAAGCAAAAGAGGGATGCGCATAAAAAAAGGCGAAATATCTGATAGAAATCCTCCAAGAAAGCCTAAAATATAAAGCATCAATGGAGGGTATGGGAACGCATCAGACCTGCCGGCATTCATGAAGAACTCGTAGGGATCACTGAATCCGGAATCCCAAAAATAGGTAACAAAGGGAATGAAGGCCTCGCGAAGAAACCTGCCTGCAAACAGAAAGGAAAGTATCAACTTTAATACGAGACCTGCCCAGAATAATTTGTGGCCGAAAATTATAAGTTTAAATACCCCTTTTTTATCCTTTAGAGAGAATTGCAGTGCTGACATTAAAGCCATCTTTTAATATTATCTGCTTTTGTGCAAATTGCGTCGAACACTATAAGATTTTCCTGAAGATATGCCTTATATTCCTCAATCTCATAACTTCTGCCCTGTAATTCCGGGGAGACGAGGCATAGCTTGTAACCCATGTCTTTAAATTCGGAAAACCGCTTAAAATCGATAGGTAGCTTTGTAAAGCAATCTATCCACAGCCAATCGACTTTACCCTTCAGCTTTTTCGGTGTATCGATTCCTTCAAATTCCGAATAGCGCAAAGCAATGTTCCTTTCTCCTTTATTCATTAGGTTGTAGATCATAGGAAACGAAGAATCAAGAAAAAAATAATCTTTTAGATCATATTTTTCCAGTAAGTCCAGGATTTGCAGTTCAATACGCTCACTTTTAATATTCAAGATCATCGTGCCGTGCTTATATGCTTTCAGGTAGTCCTCAAAATTCTCCCCTTTAACAAATGGGTCATGTGCCATGTGGATAACACCCTCCATCGAGTCCCTTAGGTCTACTTCGACACCCAACTCCACAGATAACCCCTGAAGTCCTGCAAGTGTATTTATTCGATGTGCAATGAATTTCATTCTATTTAAGGTGCTTCTTTAATTTCCTGCTGAATTCCAAAGTTCTTTTTATGAACTTCTTTTTTGCTGCCAAACCGGTATTCCAGCTCGATGTTCCATGAATTCTTTCAGGGAACAACACCTCGAACCTGATGACATTCATTTTCTGCTTTTTTGCCATATAAAGGGCATAGAGGTCCAGGGCAAAATCATTCGGAGGATTTTCCCAACCGGCAAAAAAATCACGATGAAAAATATTGGGTTGTGCATTGATATCGTGGAGTTTTTCTCCCATGTACAGGGTTTCGAAAAGACTCATGCCTGAAGTAAAGAACTGATCAAAAACCGGCCTCCCCTTTCTGACCCCTTTTACATATATTGATGGGATCTCATTCCCGTCCTCGATAATCGCCAGCGCCCTGACAACGTCATTGGGGTCGGTTTGCATGTCGGCATGTGTCCAACCTATATATTTTCCTCTTGCCTGCATTAAACCTGCTAAAATACCAAAACCATAACCCTTATTTTCGACAACATTAACCAATCTCGCAAAAGGATATTTCGGCAATAGTGTTTCAAAAACCTTTCCGGAGTCATCCGTTGAACCATTATTTACTAAAACAACTTCAATATCATCTCGCTTTATAACCTTGTCAAACCCGGAAAGAATCAAGGGAAGATTCCGGACCTCATTATAACAAGGAACCACAACCGATAGTTTCATGTGTATATCATTTTGTACTCTGATTAACAGCGGGAATGAACATATTCATTTTCGGTAACTGCAATTGAATAATGAAACAGACGTTCTCACTTCGGCCCGGACCATTTACCTGTTTCTTTTTTATGTGCAGGTGATCCTCTTTAAAATCATTGACGTCAAGTGATCAATACCAGCATCCCGACTGCGAAAATCCTTAACCTATCGTCCATTATATCAGTCAACTGTAAAGAACCACAACTATACCCCCCATGCCATAATCCAGAATTTTTCTGAACTTAAATCCTGATTCTGTCAAAAACTCATTAAACGCCAGAGAAACCCCTTTATTCGGGTCTCCATTGTAGCTGTAAAAATCATCAAGGATAATATGGGTACCACTTTTAACATTGTTCTTAATAAATTTAAATGCGCATTTTGAAGAAGAATAGGTGTCAGAATCTATGAACGCTATTCTTATATTTCCTATCCCATACTCAGATGGTTCAGCTTTCAGGGTATCTTCAAAATATCCCTGCACCAGCTGGCATCCTGCCCCCCAGTTTTTTAAAGCTTTCTCTGCCCTTTTCTTTACCCTGGCGTAGCTTGTCGTAAAATTCTGGTCGACGTAAAAGGGGTGTTTATCTTCTTCCTCCAACTCTCCAAAGCCTTCGAATGAATCAAATCCGATGAATTTTGTTTCCTTTTGATGGGGATTGAATCTTTCTGTTTTTTTAAAGCACTTGATGGTATGACAAAATGATGATCCGGTATAAACCCCAAACTCCAGGTAGTCTCCGGATTGATGTTCCAGGGAATTTAAATATACCGTTTTCTTTATAGCCACATATTTTTCAATATTATGGATTACGGCCGGATTAATTGAACTTATGACATTTGAGGACATGTTCTGTAAAAATTCAAATTTTCCAAGGATGCCGAACTTTGATTTCATATATCTTATTGCTATTTGGTTAAGTCATCGTTCCTGCTGACCACACTTCTTCAAATGCTTTGCCGCCAGGACGTTTCATTTTTGCACTATGGATTTAAGGCCGTTAACGATAGGCCTGTTCAAAAGCATTGTACTCCTTTTCGAGCGCAGCTAAAGCTGCAGGATGGATGGTCCTATCTTTTTCCATCCGATAGGGATGCCAGTCTGCCTTATGGAAAAAACTTTGCCAGTACAAAAACGATCTGTAATCATCAGGTGTTCCCCAGCCGATATAATGCTCCAACTCAAATACCTTTACCTTCAACCCCATGGCGACCATTTCATCAACACAACTATCAACATAAAATTCTCCGTTTACCCTGATGTTCTTTTTATAAAGACGTTGCAACGATTCTGTAAAATAAGCGGTTTTCCTGAAATAGAAAGTACCCACAATGGCATGATCATTTTCCGGGGAATCACTTATCGCTTTTTTTACACTTACCCCGGTTACATCATCCCTGTCATTCACAACGATCCACCCGTACATCTCGGGATTTCTTTTGCTTCCGGGATGGTTTCTAAATGACCAGACGATGGCATCGACTTTGGCATCACTTATCAAAGCCTCATATTTGGTATTATTCCAAAGCATTCCGTTATCACATGCTGCGATCAGCAAGGGGGCGTTTTGATCTTCGCCATACAATCCTATCTCGCACGTACATGCCTGGCCTTCCGTTATTTGGTCAATACTTACGATCCTGGCAGAAGGATACGCCTTTTTAATGGCATTTTCCAACGGATATTTTTGGAGATGCTCCTCAAGACAAACAAAGGTATTACGGGAAGCCCCGGGCAAATAATCGGCGGCCTGAACGATCATCGGCTTTCCTCCTACCTTTATCAAAGGTTTGGGGTCTGAATACCCTTCCCCGGAAAAACGGCTTCCACGGCCAGCCAAGGGAATAAGATTAAGCCCATTCTCTTCATAGGGTCCAAAACTTGTTTTCCTTTCACAAATCGCCCTGAAGTAATTGGAGAATATCAAATATTCCTCGACATCCCGGGGAGTGCCCCATTGTAACATGTGCTGGATATCATAAATAGAAACAGTAAGATTGTCGGCCTTTAAAAGGTTATAGACCAGACTCACATAATACTCCCCGTTGAGATCGATTCCTTTTTGGATAAGTTCTTTAAAATACTTCTTTACAAAGGCGCCTTTTCTGAAATAATAGGTGCCTGTCGAAGCGTATTCTCTGGTTCGATCGTCGGTAAAGGGTTCCTTTTCTTTTATCTCGGTCATCCATTGCTGATGATCCCGCATGAAGGCATAATTGGTTGTGCCCAACATGTGCGGATGAAACCCCTTATAGGCCGGAATTGCCCCATCTGCCCTTCTCAACCGGGTATGTCGCAGAAAATCCTCATAGTCCCAATAACAGGAAAAATCACAATAGTTCACGATAACCTCCTCTTCATCGGCTATGAGAGACGCCACGCACTGCACCGCATAAACCGGACCTTTTTTGTGGGGGGCAATTTCCACAATCTGAGATTTCGGCGCAAGATTCAGCAGCAACTCTCTTATATTGGTTTCCCGCAGATGTGTGCTATTGCAGATAAAAATAAAATCCTCCTCCCCGGGAAACATCTTTACAACATGTTCGATTATGGGCATTCCGTCAATTTCGATCAATGGTTTAGGCGTTTTGTAACCGGCATCGACAAACCGGTTTCCCATCCCGGACATGGGTATTATAATTTGCATGTGACCATTATCTTTAATCCCTTACCGAATTGAATCTTATTGTATCTTTTTTCCGCTAAGGCTGATTTGCATCAAAAATACCGGAAAAATTATTTTCAATAACCACATAATCCAATTCATATTACTTTGATTATTCAGGAAATCCCAGGCCAAACAGGATGGTAATATCAATCTTTTACTCCCCGACCGTTGTGAAGTGAGTGCCAATGCATACATAGCTAACCTTAATATCCAGAATTCCCGATGCTATAAACGGGACTTCCCTACCTGCAAAAGTGCCCTGCTGCCTATGAAATTTAGATTGAAGTTCAAAACGACCTAGGTCAAATAAAGGGGGGAACCTTCAGGGGATGAACTTGCAATATCACAGAATAAAAATACCATTTACAGGATGCTTTATGTGCTCCGGGAAATGCCAGGCACTGTAGCATATAAGAATGAGATGTGCCAATTTAATGGTTTCGACTAAAGGGAGCTGATTCTAAGACCGTTTTTGGCGGTACTCTTCCGCTTCCCAATTTCCCAGGTAACGTATTTCTTCATCTTCCAAATACTTCAGGTCTTTATTAAGGGAAACAATGATGAGGAGATTGTTCTTAAAAACATCTTCAATCATCTTGGCCTTCTTTAGGTCGGCTGCCATAATATACAGCAGATCCTTATAAAGAATCAGTTTTGGTGCCTCAGAATACCGGTCGTGATAAGTTTTGAAATACGCCGGTACTATGGTGTCGATTTCCAGCAGGGTATATCCGCAAAAAACATAACCGTCAGGTGAGAATGGTTTCCTCAATTGTGCCCGGTCTATCGATTTTAACAGGACGTGTATGCTTTGATCTTCGGATAAATAGGCCATGTCGAGGGTGCCGAAGACGCTGTTAAAAACATCTGCGATTTTAGTGGTATTTCTGTATCGGGAAAAATCGATCCCGGATATTGTTTCAGCTTTGACAACAATTGCTTCCATCAAAGCTTCAATTTCTTCATAAATATCAGAGCTGATGATTAATCCATGGTTCTGTAAAAAAATTATTTTTGGCAAGTGTCCGAAGGTCGAAAGATAAGCCTTCAATTGTGTTTTCATTTCCAGGGCCAGTTCAATACCGGGAGTTTCATAACTGATGCAAAGCGCATTTTCATCCAGCGATTTCATTTTTTCTATCCAGTTTTTGTGCGATGTCAGGATGTTGACGGATATAGCATGTACATGGCAGGTATATTTAGACAACAACGCATGCAAATAGGTTTCGATGGATGGTCTTTCGCCATTAAAGAGAATGGCTTTTTGTAATTCCTGAGATGCGCGGGTATTTTTTGTTCTTTTATCAGGATCACCAATGATATCAGTATCTGAAAGAATTGCGAGGGTTTTGTCCAGGTCAACGCTGGTATGCCCTTTATGTACAGAAACCTCGGAGAGTAAACAACCGGAAGCTTTGATGTACATCTTGTTGCCATCATATTTGACGGAGGTGTTGCCTCCGCCAGCCTGTACAAGATCAAACCTCGCGCCGGCATAGGATGACATTTCAATTAATTCTTCCAGAGGGGTCATACGGACAGTTGCATTATGTCATTAAAACCTGCGACTTCGCGCACATTGTCTGGCAGGGAGTTGCGCTCATTTTTATGATTGATCCAAATACTATGGATGCCCAGCGCATTTGCACCAATGATATCCTTGGCCCAGTTATCCCCTATCATAAGAGCTTCAGAGGGATCAGACTCTAATTTTTGAAGTGCTCTGGCAAACATATACGGGTGGGGTTTTTCGACTCCGACTTCTTCACTGGACACAATATAATCCGTGTAAACGGCAAGACCCAGTTTCTGGATTTTACGATGTTGGATGTGCGCCGTAAGGTCTGTAAGGATACACACTTTTCCCTGATTTTGTCGGAAATTGTCCAGGAAGTCGATAACGCCCTCGAAGAGGGTCATATTGACAAGAAAAGTGTTCCAGTACAATTCATATAACTCCAGTGCATGGCTCATACTGTTGAGACCGTTGTATTCCAGCATCTTCTGAAAGTAAAGCAACCTGTTGTGCGAGGCAGCGCTTCCTGGTAATTCAAGTTGGGTATTTTGGCGTGCCCGGTCAAAACTTTGCTGTGTCTGTTTTGTGGATAAATTAAATTTACTTGAAAAATGCGCCACAACCATTGAAAGGGCCAGTTGGTGCGGCGAATCATAGTCGTAGACCGTATTGTCAAGGTCGAGGATCAGGTTTTTTGCGGGCATATGTCTCAATTGAACTTGACCAAAGATAAAAACCTTAATGGCATACCAATGCGATCCCGCATAAAAAATGGCAGCATCCACCAATAAAGTTTGGACCACCGTGTGACACCTATCGGGTTATGCAATGTGTTGGGCGTAAAGCCGGACAATTAGCCGGTTTTTGATGTTACTATGTTTGAAACAGGTTGTAAGTCTCTGTTCATAAAAAACACCAACCTGAAGTGAAATTAGCTCATACGATTTCACTGCCAACATGATAATTCCCTTGCATCGTTGTGGTTCTATCCAATGGATATTACCTGGGGTATGGCTTTGCTGAGAGTTGCTAACGGAATAAAAATCAACTTGCTGCCTGGAACCTTTAAAAGGAGAATACCACCGGGCGGGAATGTTTATCCTGACATAGCTTCCAATATCGGTTTCCTTGAAAATCAAAACGATGGGTTGTACCCTATACTCCTCAGACCTGACCAAAAATGGTAATCAGCAGGATGCCTTTTAAAAGGAAACCAAATCATGATGCAATTCTATGAATGTAACAATTACAGTGGGATTTTTTACTCCTTAACAGCCTGCTTTAGATTATCTTAGGGCTTCGGCAGGCCATTTTCAATGGAAATATCTGTCTACAAACTTGCTCGATCTTTATTAAAGCATACAACTAAAACGCTCTTTCAAACAATTATTATGAAACCCTTTCTACTCACTGCGCTGTTTGCTGTTTTTGGTTTAATTCATTCCTGTGCTCAAAAAGACGCAATAGCGACGCAGACTGCATGGGATACCTGGGGCGTACCTCATATCACTTCCAATACTATTGAAGAATTATTCTTTGCTCAAGGGTGGGCACAAATGCATAATCATGCGAACCTGATTCTTGATCTTTATGGCAGTTCCAGGGGCAAAGGCGCTGAATATTGGGGCAAGGACAAACTTCAAAATGACCTGCTTATTCATACTCTGGGCTTTAGCAAACTGGCTGACGCCTGGGAAACAAAGCAGGAGCCGGAAACCAAAATCATTTTCAAAAGTTTTGTGAAGGGTATGAATGCCTATGCGGATGCGCATCCTGAAAGTATCGATAAAAAGTACAAGGCAGTCCTGCCTTTGACAACAAAAGACCTGAACATGCATAGCATGTATATTGTATTTACTCTTTTTATAGGAGGAACCGAACTTGGCAGGGTTCAGCAATGGCCTGAAATGGGATCGAATACCTATGCAGTCGGACCTGAACGTTCCAGCTCCGGGAATGCCATGTTAGTACAGAACCCGCATCTTCCATGGTACAGGGAGTTTCTGTTCTTCGAATCTCATTTGAATCTTGCCGGTAATAATATGTACGGTGCTACCCTGGTAGGTTTTCCGGGAATAGCTATCGGTTTTAACGATCATCTGGGTTGGAGTCATACGGACAACACGATCGACAATGCTGATACCTATGAATTGGAATTGACTGATGGGGGTTACTTACTGGATGGGGAACGAAAAGAATTTGAGGAAGCTTCTGAATCCATAAGAATCAGGCAGGAAGATGGCAGTTTTACTGATTCCACTATTACGGTAAAGAGCACCCTCCACGGACCTGTTGTCAAATCATCCGGAGACAAGGCACTGGCCCTGCGAATGGCTGGAATGGACCGGCCAAACATATTCCTGCAATGGTGGCGGATGATCAACAGTGCTACCTTTGAAGAATTTGAATCTGCCCTGAAGATGGCACAAATACCCTTTTGGAATGTCATGTACGCAGACAAGCAGAAAAATATTTTCTATTTGTTCAATGGTCTTGTTCCAAAAAGAAGTTCCGGGGATTGGGACTACTGGAATCGTGTTATTCCCGGAGGCAAATCGGCTGATATCTGGACAGAGGTGCATCCGTACGCGGATTTACCGAAATTAAAAAATCCTTCCACCGGCTGGTTACAAAATTCCAATGATCCTCCGTGGACAAGCACGATACCAAGCGCTTTAAGTCCCAAAGATTTTCCTCCTTACATGGCACCTCAATATATGGCCTTCAGGCCTCAACGGTCGGCCAGAATGCTCATGGAGGATGATTCAATTACCTATCAGGAGCTTATTGACTACAAATTATCCACGCATTCTGAACTTGCCGATCGCATCCTGGACGACCTTTTCGAAGCGGTCGATGCATCCGGGTCAGCAAAGGCAATGGAGGCAAAGACAGTCCTCCAAAATTGGGACCGGGAAGCGAATATAGCTAGTAAAGGGATGTTATTATTCTCCAGCTGGGCAGGCAGGTTTGACGTATGGGAGAACACAAATTATACTACAGGATGGGATATCAACCAACCTCTCACTACCCCGGATGGAATCTCAAATCCCGCCCGGGCGGTCCAATTGCTTGAAGAAGCAGCCGATGACTTGCAAAAAAAATTTGGCAGATTGGATGTCCCATGGGGGGATTATTTCAGAATAAGATATAATGGCAAAGACCTCCCAGCAAATGGAAGTGATGGAACAGAAGGTGTTGTCAGGGTAGCATGGCCCGGTGATGCCGATGAAACCCATATGTTTGTAGGTGGGGGCGACTCCTGGGTAGCGATCATTGAATTCGGTGACACCGTCAAGGCAAAAGCGTTATTAAGCTATGGAAACGCTACTCAAAAAGATTCACCGAACAATGGAGATCAGTTGGAATTGTTTTCTAAAAAAGAATTACGGGATGTATGGTTTACAAAAGACGAAGTTGAAGCCAATACTTTGAAGGTTGAATCAATTTCCAAGGTAGGGATACGTGACCGCAAATAAAAATATCTAAGTCGGAATACGTCGTTCTTTTACTCTATAAAACCGGGTGACATGCGAACGGTTTGTAGTCCATTGCCATCCTTGTTAAAGATCTGGATTGGAGATATATATCGAAGAGGAAGGATAGAATTTAAATCAGTTAAGGACATCGGGCGGAAAGATGGTGCATTTTGTATCGTTGGAAATTGTTGAGTTTAAATGCCATCTATGGCCGAAACTGATTTTAGGTCACCACAGGAATGTATCCAGCGTGTCAGACTGGCTTACAATTTTCAACAAAATAAATAGGATATAATAGACGCAGTATTCACATTTAGATATCTTTATTAGTAATACGATGACCATGAACATAGTCAGGAGAAATAATGTAAAGGTTTTCGGAAATGGGAAAGAGGTACTGATGTTTGCCCATGGCTTTGGTTGTGATCAGACTATGTGGCGGTATATTACCCCGGCATTTGAAGAATATTACAAAATTGTCTTGTTTGACTATGTGGGGTGTGGCAAATCTGACATTGAACAATACAATACAGAGAGGTATAATACGCTCCATGGTTATGCCCTTGATATTCTTGATGTATGTCAGGAACTTCAACTTAAAAACATTGTATTTGTAGGGCATTCTGTAAGTGCCATGATAGGGCTTTTGGCCTCGACCCAGGATCAGGAACTCTTTCAGAATCTCATCCTCATTTGCCCCTCACCGTGCTATATAAATCAACCGGATTATTTTGGAGGATTTGAAAAAAAAGATTTGGAGGGTTTGATGGATATTATGGAGAATAACTATGTGGGATGGTCAAGTCTTTTGGCCCCTGTGGTAATGAAAAATTCTGATGTCCCGGAGTTAACCGAGGAACTTGAAAAAAGCTTTTGTTCGATGGACAAAGAAATTACCCAAAATTTCGCCAGGGTCACTTTTTTTTCTGATAATCGTGAGGACCTTCCCAAGATAAAAGTCCCAAGTTTAATTTTACAATGCAGCCAGGATGATATTGCAAATGATAAGGTAGGTATGTACGTACACAGGCACTTGCCTAAGAGTACAATGAATATGATGAAAGCCACCGGTCATTGTCCCCACATGAGTCATCCTGAAGAAACCATACAATGTATAGAGGCCTATTTGTCTCCTGCTTAGAATTTCTAACCGGTGCCTAAACCCTTAATAGAATTGGATATTTCCGTCCCTTGTTTTATTTTTTCCTGGCCCATCGATGGCCCAATTACCCAGATAAATAAGGTAATGCTGAACCATTTGGGCTACAGCTCGTCAGAAGTAGTTGGGGTAATGCATTTTGAAAATCTTTTAACAGTGGGAAGCAAGATCTTTTACAAGACCCATTTTTATCCGATGTTGATGATGAATAAAAAAATAGACGAAATGTTTCTGTCATTTGAATCCAAATCAAATCAGGAAATTCCGGTATTAATGAATATAGAAATTAATAATGACAGTCGCCCGGTTATTCATGGAGCGGGAATACATATCGAAAAACGAAATAAATATGAAAAAGCGATCCTGGAGGCCAAGCGAGTCGCAGAAAAAGCGCTGGAAGAGAATGAACTGCTGGAAAAATTAAAATTAAAGCTAGAACAAAATCAGTTCCTGGTGGAACAGCAATTACAGGAGTTAAAAAGAGCCAACCAGGAGCATATAGAATTCAGTAAAGTTTTTGCTCATGATTTGAAGGAACCTTTGCGTAAGATTCAATATTTGTCCAACCTGCTTGAAGCAAAGAAGTCGCAAATGGCTTCAGATCCCAACGCGGTTATTTGCCTTAAAAAGATAGGTGACCAATCCAAAAATGCATACGCATTGCTTACCAAATTAGAAAAGTATTATACCCTGGATCGTCGTTTGAAGGACTTCACCACCTCTTCAATCTCATCCCTGGTGAGTAAGGCGGTTACTGCCTTGAAAATCGCGGAACTGAATCCTGATATGAGTCATCTTGAGGCAGATGAAGTGCGTGGAGACGCGGATATGCTCACCCGGCTCTTTAGAGAGTTGTTACAAAACTCCTTTCAGTTTCGCAATCCTAAGTGTGATTTAACAATCAGTATCTCGTCCGCTCTGGTTACTCAAAACTATTACCGGCATCTGTCAAATGCCCATCGATTGGCTGATTTCATTGAAATACGGTACAAAGATAATGGCCTTGGATTCCCAGAATTGTCAGGATTAAGGGCTTTTGAACTTCTCCAAAAATTCCACCCGCAAAGTGGCATGGGATTAGGATTGGCTTACTGTAAAAAAATTATCCACTTGCACAATGGTAGAATATCCGTGAAACCTATTGTTGGTGGGGGATCAGAGTTTATAATTTTATTACCTGCTGATCAGCGATCCTTGTGAATTCTCTTTTGACATGTGACCTGCCGTACTATTATCTTCACAAATGCATGTAAGTACAGGTTAGAGGGCTTAACCATTTTGTAAAGGATTCAACTGTTTGTTTTCCCGAATCAATTCCACTTCATCGGTTGGGTGGTAAATCAATGGGGAGTATTCAATTTCAACGTCACTTTTGTCCAATCCAAAAAAAGTTATATCACTCAAACTTATTCTCTTTAGAAAGAAATATGAATTTAGTAATAGTGTATTAGCCTCAAATAACCGAGTAAATTTCGATTAATTTTAAGCTGCCTTCTTTTGTGTTTCTAATAGGTATTTCATTCTGGCTTCTACAGGTGAAGAACAATTAAACCTGTGGAGCATCCAATGGTTATTGTAATTAT
>JBGTKP010000024.1:0-110038 GCA_041744575.1 Muriicola sp. | reverse complement strand
GTGACCCCGGAGGGATTCAAACCCCCAACCCTCAGAGCCGAAATCTGATGCGCTATTCAGTTGCGCCACGGGGCCGTTTAACCTATTAAATTAACTTCAACAATCCTAAATGCCTGATAATCCCTGCTAAATAATCTAATTACAATACTACCGAAATCTTCATGCGCCCCGCCCGAACGCACTGTACAAATCAATATTCCCGCTTCTCAGCGTCCGGTGCGGGCGGGTACTCAGTTGCGCCACGGGGCCGTTTAACCTATTAAATTAACTTCAACAATCCTAAATGCCTGATAATCCCTGCTAAATAATCTAACTACAATTACAATACCAACGAAATCTTCATGCGCCCCGCCCGAACGCACTGTACAAATCAATATTCCCGCTTCTCAGCGTCCGGTGCGGGCGGGTATTCAGTTGCGCCACGGGGCCTATTCTTTGAGGGTGCAAATGTACAAAAAAAGTGGAATTAGACATCCAATATTCCGAACAAACCTTGCAATACAATCCCTTTATTTCCCGGCTAACTTTTGCCGAACTATGCCTGAGATGGTCTTGCCATCCGCCTTTCCTGCCAGTTCAAGCGTAACCAGTCCCATGACCTTTCCCATATCCTGCATACCACTTGCCCCGGTCTTTGCAATGATCCCCGCTACAACCTTTTCTATCGCCTCAGAACCCATCTGTTCCGGAAGGAACTTTTCAATTATTTCAGCCTGTGCCAGCTCAGGTCCGGCAAGATCCTCCCTGCCCTGTTGCTGATAAATCGCCGCGCTGTCTTTGCGCTGCTTTACCAGTTTCTGTACCAGTTTTATTTCGGCATCTTCTGAAATTCCCTCCCCGGCACCGGATTCTGTCCGGGCCAGCAATAAGGCCGACTTGATGGCCCGGAGCGATTCCAGCGCTACCGGATCCTTCGCCTTCATGGCCTTTTTCAATTCTTCCATGACCCGTTCCTGTAAGCTCATTCCGCTACGTTTTTAAAAGTATAAAGGTAAAAAAATAAACCCGAAAACGCCATCCGCTTTCGGGTTTTAGAAACGCTGCCCTTACCCGGGCAGATGTATCAGTCAGTCGACATTCCCATGTAAAAAGGAATTGTTTGATCGCAACTGCGCGTCGCCATTGCTGTCTTCGCCAAGACTGGTCCTGGAAACTTTGCCTTCCCTTGGATTGGCTTCAAGTCGCACCCCCTGCCTTTTGTAGGCCGGTTCTTTTTCAATTTCATCAATGTTGCTGGCATTGTTATGAAACTTGTAGTTAAATTCCTTTAATTTTTTCCTGCGCTCATCCGCACGCTCCTTGAGCATCGCTTCAATAGGACTGTTCACAGGATCCACCTCGCGTGGTTGCTCTCTTTCTACCGTGTTGGTCACCGGGATCGTCTTTTTCTCAAATATCAGCTCATCTTCTATCACCTTTGGATCATAATCCTCCGCCATGGATTTTGCCCCGGTCAGCTTGTTTTCCAATTCCATATAATCATCCAGACTGTAACGGGTTTCACCTTCCTTATTATACTCGAGCACGGGGATGACTTCTATGTGATCTTTGACTTCTATCTTCCTGACATCCTCCTCCAGGTCAAAACTGATCACATGCTCTGTTTCCTCGTCCTCCTCTTCCTTCCCACCGCCGGATAAAGGCATATCAAAGCGCAAGGCAAACTGATCCCTCTCCTTCCGCGGACTGACTACTTCGTGATCCACCACGTCTATGATATCCAGGGTATCCCGGGAATCTATGATAATAAATCCTTCATCCCACACCTCTTCGGCAATCACCTCTTCATAGAAGACATTAAAATTCCTGATAAAATTGGTAGTAGGTATCAACTCTACAGTGGCTTGTGGGGCCACCCGGTGTCTCCGCTCAGGTACTTTCGGCTGCTCTTCTTCCTCCAGTTTATAAATAATCGGATCATCCATCAGGTTATGTTCTGCTCTTTGCTCCTCTTCCAAAGTATGAATGATCTTTTTGGACTCTGTATTGACAATGTCATCCTGCTGGTCAATATTAAACCCCGTAGCGATAACCGTCACCGCAATGGCTTCCCCAAGTTCATCATCCTCTCCTACCCCCATTATGATATTCGCACCGTGGCCCGCCTCGATCTGAATGTGATCATTGATCTCCCCGATTTCATCAATAGTGATTTCCAGTGAACCAGATACGATAAGGAGGAGGACATTCTTGGCGCCCGTTATTTTATTGTCATTCAGCAGGGGCGAATCCAGTGCCTTGGAAATCGCTTCCTGGGCCCTTGACGAACCTGATGCCATGGCAGAGCCCATGATGGCTGTTCCACTGTTGGCAAGTACGGTCCGGGCATCCCTAAGATCAATGTTCTGAGTGTAATGATGGGTAATCACCTCAGCGATTCCCCTGGCTGCAGTGGCAAGTACTTCATCCGCCTTGGAAAAACCAGCTTTAAATCCAAGGTTGCCATACACTTCACGCAGTTTGTTATTATTGATCACAATGAGTGAATCCACATTGGCCCGCAATTTCTCAATCCCCAACTGGGCCTGTTTGCAGCGGTTCTTGCCTTCGAAGAGGAAAGGCATTGTGACAATACCTACAGTAAGAACACCCATCCCCTTGGCCTGTTTGGCAATGACAGGAGCGGCACCAGTACCCGTTCCTCCACCCATTCCGGCGGTTATGAAGATCATCTTTGTAGTAGTATCCAGCACCTGTTTTATCTCTTCCATACTTTCCAGAGCGGCCTGTTCCCCCACTTCGGGATTGGCACCTGCGCCAAGGCCTTCGGTTAGTGAAACTCCCAGCTGGATCTTGTTTGGAACCGGACTGTTCTGGAGTGCCTGGGCATCCGTGTTGCAGATAATAAAATCCACCCCGTTGATTCCCGCCTGGAACATGTGGTTGATCGCATTGCTGCCGCCACCGCCTACTCCAATTACTTTAATTACGTTGCTTTGATTTTTTGGCAAATCAAAGTCGATACTGTCAAATTCGCTGATTTTACTCATTTCTTGTACGATTACTGGTTTCTAAGTGCCTTTTTTATTTCCTGTTATTCTGCATTATCCAAAAAGTCCTTTAATTTTTCGGACCACTTGTCAAACACAGACTTTCTATCCCTTTTATTCGGAGCCTGGGCAGAGGGTTTCTGGGGACCTCCGTCCAGTACCATTTCCTTTTCAAATACCGGTTCCTGCTTCTGCCTGCCCTTTGCGCGTGTGCCATTCTGAACGGCATTCATCAGAAGACCCACCGCGGTGGCATATAACGGACTGGCAATTTCTTCATCCGAATCGCCCGCCAGGTGTTCATTGGGATATCCTATTCTGGTATCCATCCCGGTGATATATTCCACCAGTTGCTTCAGGTGTTTTAACTGGCTTCCGCCGCCGGTGAGCACAATGCCTGCGATCAATTTTTTCTTTTGCTCTTCGTGCCCGTAATTTTTAATTTCGACATACACCTGTTCGACAATTTCCACCACCCGCGCATGGATGATCTTGGAGAGGTTTTTTAGTGTAATTTCCTTCGGTTCCCTCCCCCGCAAACCGGGGATGGAAACGATCTCATTGTCCTTATTCTCTCCGGGCCATGCAGAACCGAATTTCATCTTTAATAATTCCGCTTGCTTCTCTATGATGGAACAGCCTTCTTTTATGTCTTCCGTGATCACATTGCCGCCAAAAGGAATAACAGCAGTATGCCGGATGATCCCGTCCTTGAAAATGGCAAGATCTGTTGTCCCTCCACCTATATCAATCAATGCCACGCCGGCTTCCTTCTCTTCCTGGCTGAGCACCGCTTCCGAGGAGGCCAGTGGCTCCAGAGTTATGTTGGCTAGATCCAGGCCGGCGCTTTTTATACATCGTCCGATATTTTTTATAGAAGAGACCTGGCCTACCACTACATGGAAATTCGCTTCCAGCCTGCCCCCGTACATCCCTATGGGTTGTTTAATCTCGGCCTGCCCGTCAACCTTGTATTCCTGCGGAAGTACGTGGATGATTTCCTCCCCGGGAAGCATCACCAGCTTATAAACCTGGTTGCAGAGTTTTTCGAGATCGTCCTCATTGATCACTTCCTCTGAATTGGCCCTGGTGATATAATCACTGTGCTGTAAACTCCGGATATGTTGTCCGGCAATTCCAACCACCACCGAACCAATCTTAAGTCCTGAATTGTTCTCGGCCTGCTCAACTGCCTGCTGAATGGACTTGATGGTCTGGGTGATGTTATTCACAACACCCCGGTGGACCCCCATACTCTTGGATCTTCCGATCCCGAGTACTTCGATCTTACCGTATTCGTTTTCCTTCCCGATGATAGCCACAATCTTCGTGGTGCCGATATCTAATCCGATTGAATAATTACCTTGTTCCATTCTAATTCAAATTTTGGTACACACTACCTGATTATTAAATTCCAAGCTGACGATTTGATAGTCTTCCAGGGTTTTATCTCGCATTGCTTTCGCATAAAATGCCTTGAAATTGCTGAATTTCTGATCCAGATCTTCCACACCCCCCAAATTCACTACAAAGTTTTCTATACGAAATCTCAATTGGTATTTCCCAACATCTTCAATATGAATCCCAATGACATTTTTGCGCAGGAAACTGTCCTCGTTGATATACCTTAATATAACATAGGCGTCTTCCAGGCTTTCGCCTGTTATTTTACCCGTAATTATAGGAACCCTGGCGGAGTGATTTTGGGAAAGTGGCATTTTTTTCCCTTCCTCATCCAGGTAAAATTTTGAATTCCCTTCGATTCGCCCGATTGGTTGTCGTTGTTCAATTGCAGATGTGAGTTCACCATTTACGGTTACGTAAACCTGGGCCCTTTTCACCATTTCATTGGTTTCGATTACCTTTTCGATCGTATTCAAAACTAATTTTTCTTTAGGCACATTTGTGAGCGGGCCATATTTTTGTATTAACAATTTATTAACCATATCAGCTGTCACGTACAGATTATCCGTACCAGTAAAACGCAGGGAGATCCCTTCTACATTTCTAGCCCGATTCCGCTCATTTGAAAAGGAATAAAGTCCTGTAATACAGATCATTAATCCAAATATTTTTAATAATTTCCAATTAATTCGCATGCTCCAGTTCTCTTTTAAGTTTTGTGATTTCCAGTCCTATGTCCCCAGCTCCCATAGTCACCAATACCCCGGGTTGCTGCGCTCTGATTTCAGTTAATAAATCTGATTTTTGTATTCGCTTTTTATTCTTGTTTTTGATTTTACCCAGCAACCATTCAGAATCTATTCCTTTCATTGGTTTTTCTCTTGCAGGATAGATATCAAGCAGCAGCACACTGTCAAATTTTGACAAACTTTCTGCAAATTCCTTCGCAAAATCCCTTGTCCGCGAAAAGAGGTGGGGTTGAAACACGGCCAGCACTTTTTTCTTTGGATGCATTTCGGAAATTGCCTCATAAACAGCGTCAATTTCTGTAGGATGGTGGGCATAATCGTCAATGAAAATAAAATCCTCATTCCTGATCTTATAGGAAAACCTTCTCTCAACGCCTTTAAAACTTTGCAGGGCCTCCGCAATCCTGGATGGCGGAGATCCCAATTGCATTGCCATCCCAAAGGCGACCAACCCATTCAGAAGGTTATGTCTTCCCGGTTTACCAAACCGGACTCCTTGCAGGCTCAAGTCCGGGGTGATCAGATCGAAGATGTAACTACCCTGTTCTATCCTGATGTTCTGAATGCAGTAATCCGAGTGATCTTCAATGCCATAGGTGATGCCCTTGAGTGATAATCCGTTGCGCACAAATAGTGATCCCTTAGGGGAAACCCTTTCTGCGAACTCCCCGAATGACCTGACCAGCTCTGCCCGGTCTCCGTAGATATCAAGATGATCTGCATCCATAGAGGTGATACAGGCGACATCCGGTGACAACCGGAGGAAAGAACGATCAAATTCGTCTGCCTCCACCACGGTTACCTCTGAGCCGGTATACAGGAAATTGCTGTTGAAATCTTCTGAAATTCCTCCGAGAAAGGCAGTGAGTGGTGTGCCGCTTTCATTCAGTAAATGCGCCAGGATACAGGAGGTAGTTGTTTTGCCGTGGGTGCCGGCAACTGCAAAACAATAGGTATCCCGCGTTACCTGCCCAAGGACTTCAGAACGTTTCTCCACATGAAATCCCTGATCCCGGAAATAATTCAGTTCTTTATGATCCTCAGGGACCGCCGGGGTATAAACAATCAGGGTAGAAGCCGGCTGCAAAAAGGCCAGGGGTATCAACCGGGGATCATCCTCAAAATGCATTGAAATTCCCTGGGTGGCCAGCTCCGCGGTCAGCGGGGTGGCAGTTTTATCATAACCGCCTACCTTTTTATCCAGAACCCGGAAATAACGCGCCAGGGCAGACATTCCTATGCCTCCTATCCCTATAAAATAAACGCTGTGTACCTTTTTCAGATCCATGGTTTCTATTTTGCCTTATCCTCCGGTATATTTGTTCATAAGTACCTTCCCGATTTCATCCGCTATTCTGGAAGTGGCATCCGGCAGGGCCAGCTTCTTTATATTCGTCTCCAGTTCCCTGCGTTTTTCCATGGATAGAAAAAGTTCGGAAAATACTTCTTCGAATTCCGTATCGAGTTGTTTTTCACTGAGCATCAACGCGGCATTCTTCGCCCGCAGCGATTCTGCATTTTTTGTCTGATGGTCCTCGGCGACATTCGGAGAAGGGATAAAAATTACCGGCTTCCCCACAATACAGAGTTCAGACACCGCCCCTGCGCCTGCCCTCGAAATAATGAGGTCCGAAATGCCGTACGCCAGATCCATCCTATCCAGAAAGGCATATACCCTAACTGATTCAGAGGCAAATCTTTTGCAGTGTTCATAGTATAATTTACCGCACTGCCAGATGAGCTGTATTCCGAAGGTGGAAAAGTATCTCAGCTTATTTTCTATGAGTTCATTGATCCTGCCGGCTCCCAGACTTCCCCCCAGGACAAATAGGGTTGTGCGTTCCGGTTGCAGGTCGAAATACTTATAGGCTTCGGTGGTATCTTTTAACTTCTTTGTCAGGCTGCCGCGGACTGGATTTCCTGTTTTTACAATTTTATCCTTAGGAAAAAATTGTTCCATACCATCATAGGCGACACAAATGCTGGAAGCTTTCTTTGCAAGCAGTTTATTGGTAATGCCGGCATAGGAGTTCTGTTCCTGCAGGATACACGGTATGCCTTTTCCTGCAGCGACCTGCAGGACGGGACCACTGGCAAACCCACCGGTACCTATGGCCAAATGAGGTTTGAATTCTGAAACAATGCGCGACGCCTTAATCAAACTGCTTATTACTTTAACCGGAAACAACATATTCTTTAGGGTCAGTTTCCGTTGTAACCCTGAAATCCATAATCCTCTTATATCATATCCTGCCTGCGGAACTTTCTCCATTTCCATTTTGTCCTTTGCTCCTACGAACAAATATTCTGAACCCGGATACCGCTCCTTCAGCTCATTTGCAATGGCAATGGCCGGATATATATGGCCTCCCGTACCTCCACCAGACAGTATGAACCTATAGTGTTCCACTCAGTACTTCTAAAGGGTTCATATCCTCAGTCCTTTTCATTTTCTGTTCCGGAATACCATGATTATTGCTGGCACTCAAAATAATCCCTATCGCAAGGCAGGTCATCCAAATAGACGTACCCCCATTGCTTATCAGAGGCAATGTCTGTCCGGTAACAGGGAAAAGCTCCACCGCCACTGCCATATTGATCAGTGCCTGAACCACTATGGGCAGTCCGACGCCAACCACAAGCAGCTTCCCAAATATGGTCGCGTTGCTGTTGGCCACAACCACAATCCGGAATAAAAGCAGGAGATAAAAGAACATCAGCATCATCCCGCCGATCAACCCGTACTCTTCTACAATGATGGCAAAAATGAAATCAGAGGAACTCTGAGGCAGGAAGTTCTTCATGACGCTCTTGCCGGCACCATTGCCCACAATACCACCGGTGGCAATGGCAATTTTCGCCTTTTCTATCTGGTAATCCCCTTCCGTATCTGCAGGATCCCTGAAACTTTCTATCCGGCTGATCCAGGTGTCCAGACGATTAGAAAACAGGTCGGGCGCCGCTTTGACCAGTAGGACGAAAAGTGTAAGTCCGACAAGTCCGGTTCCCATCACACCTAACAGGTATTTAATAGGATATCCCCCGAGAAAACACAAGACCAGCACCATGAAGAAAATGATCACGGCAGTAGATAAATTGGCCGGAAGGATGAGGGTTACCATTACAAATACCGGGATCCATAGTGGCAGGATGCTCTCACTAAAGGTGATGGCCTTGTCCTTAATTTTTGTCAGATAACGGGCGATATAGATCATCAGAACCACCGCTGCCAGGTTGGAGGTCTGGAAGGTGATCCCTACAAGAGGTAATTGTATCCACCGGCTTGCGTTGGCCCCTTCAATAGTGTTGCCCTGTGCGAGTGTATAGATAAGCAAAGCCAGCACTATGGGCATTGCGATCAGCGAAAGGCCTTTAAAAAAATGGGTTGGAATTTTGTGCACCCCGTAAATAATGGCAAACCCCAGGGTAAGGAGAAGGCCATGCTTTAATAGGTGGCCGATAGTAGTTCCGTTCCCCACCACATAAACAAGATTACTGCTGGCACTGTATACCGGTAAAAAGGAAAAGAGAGCAAGAAGGGCCACTACCCCCCAGATCGCTTTATCTCCACGTATTTTGGTATAGAATGCTGACATTATTTTAAAGGTTTTTTATTGCTGCCTTGAATTGATCGCCCCTATCTTCATAATTCTCGAAAAGATCGAAACTTGCACATGCCGGGGAAAGCAAGACGGTATCCCCCCGCTCTGCAATCTTGTAAGCCACTTTTACCGCTTCACTCATTGCGAAGGTTTCTACCAAAAGATCCACTGCATTTCCAAAGGCATCCTTTATCCTTGAATTGTCCATTCCAAGACAGATGATGGCTTTTACTTTTTCGCGGACCAGCGGCATCAGTTCCTTGTAGTCATTCCCTTTATCAATGCCACCTACGATCCACACCGTGGGAGTATGCATGCTGTCAAGCGCGTAATATGTAGCATTGACATTGGTCGCTTTAGAGTCATTAATGTATTGTACATGATGTATTTTCAGAACCTTTTCAAGACGGTGTGGTGCCCCCTGAAAATTCTGTATACTTTCACGTATGATTTCCTTGCGGATCCCGACAAGCTTCGCGACCGTAGAAGCTGCCATGGTGTTCTTCAAATTGTGTTTTCCTTCAAGTGCCAAGTGATCCGCTGTCATGCTTATAATTTTATTATCTGTGTTAATTTCAATTCTTTTGTTTGTAAGTCTCGCACCTTCCTGCGCCTCCATTTCCAGGGAAAAGGGAATCAATCTGGAAGAAACAGGATGATCTTTAAGCCACCCTGAAAGCACGGGATCATCTCTGTCATATATAAAATAATCCCGTTTACCCTGATTCTCCGCAATCCTGAACTTGGACGCCACATAGCGTTCAAACTGATATTCATACCGGTCCAGATGATCCGGAGTAATATTGGTTAGCACGGCAATATGGGGGGCGAAACTTCGTATGCCATCCAGCTGAAAACTACTGATCTCCAAAACATAGAAATCATATTGCTGTTCGGCCACCATCCGAGCAAAGCTGTCACCGATATTTCCCGCCATTCCCACATTGAGGCCTCCGTTTTTAAGGATATGGTGGGTCAGAAGGGTGGTCGTGGTTTTGCCATTGCTTCCTGTGATTGCAATAAGGGTGGCATTGGTATACATCGAGGCAAATTCTATCTCGGAAATCACCGGTATACCTGCTTCCCTTAACTGGCTCACGATTGGTGCCTTATCAGGTATTCCCGGACTTTTCATCACCACGCCGGCATTCATGATCATCGCCTCCGTATGCACACCTTCCTCCCATTCAATCTCAAACTGTGTCAGAACGTCTTTATATTTATCTTTTATCAGGGCCTTGTCCGAAACAAAAACCTCATAGCCCTTATTCTTCCCCAGGATGGCAGTGCCTACCCCGCTCTCTCCGCCACCCAGAATGACCAGTCTTGATCCCGGTCCCCACACATCACCCTTTTTTTCACCGCTCCTCTTTTTTGCACTTTCTTTACCCATATCCCCATCTGTTGAGATCTTCCCTGAACCGGCTGCCACCTATCGCACTTTTAAGGTTACAATGGTTAATATGGCCAGGAAAATACCTATGATCCAGAACCTGGTGACGATCTTGCTTTCATGGTAACCTTTCTTCTGATAGTGATGATGCAGCGGAGACATTAAAAAAATCCTTCTTCCTTCCCCGAATTTTTTTCGTGTATATTTAAAGTAACTCACCTGTATCATGACCGAGATCGACTCCGCAAAAAAGATCCCGCATAAAAGGGGAATGAGCAATTCCTTTCGGACTATGATGGCAATCACGGCTATGACACCACCAATGGTCAAACTTCCTGTATCGCCCATAAAGACCTGGGCAGGATAGGCGTTGTACCAGAGAAAACCCACCAGGGCTCCTACAAAGGCCGCTGTGAAAACTATGAGCTCCTCTGCCCTGGGGATAAAGAAAATATCCAGGTAATCCGAAAAAATGACATTTCCGGATACCCATGCAAAAATGCCGAGGGTAAGCACAATGATGGCGGAGGTTCCCGCAGCGAGCCCGTCAATACCATCCGTAAGGTTGGCTCCGTTGGATACGGCAGTGATGATAAAGATGACGATGGGTATAAATAGCAACCAGGCATAATGATTTGCATTGTCTCCCATCCAGGAGATAAGGCTGGTGTAATCAAGGTCATTGTTCTTAAAGAATGGAACATTCGTTTTTATCGCCTTGACTTCCTTTCCCTCCACCTCCACTACGGTATACTGTTCGGTGATGGCGGTGCCGTTTTTCTCCTTCATGGTCACATCCGGATGAAAATAGATAGTGGCCCCAACCATCAATCCCAGCACAAGCTGCCCTAAGACCTTGAAGCGGCCTTTCAGTCCTTTTTTATTCTTTTTGAAAACCTTAATGTAATCATCGCAGAAGCCGATGATCCCCATCCAGAGGGTAGTACCGATCAGCAGGAGGATATATATGTTATCGAGCCTCGCGAATAGGAGTACCGGAATCAGGGTGGAGATGATGATGATAAGACCTCCCATGGTAGGGGTGCCCTTTTTCTGCTCCTGTCCTTCCAGTCCCAGATCACGGATGGACTCCCCAATCTGTTTGCGTCGAAGAAACAGGATGACCTTCTTCCCGAAAGCGGTAGCCAGGATCAGGGAAAACAACACGGCCATGGCCGCCCGAAACGTAAGGAATCCGAAAAGCGTCGCCCCGGGGAACTGGTATTGTTTTTCCAGATAGTCGAAAAGGTAATACAACATACGCTTGGCTCCTAAATAGTACTATTATGTTTGTTCTTCAGATGGCACTTCATGTCATTTCATTTATTAAGGCCTTCCAATACTTCCTTTACAATTTTAAAATCGTCAAAATCAATCCGCTTACCCCTCGCTTCCTGATAGGTTTCATGGCCTTTACCGGCGACGAGAATAATATCATTCGCATTGGCAAGCTGACAGGCTGTTTTTATGGCCTGTTCTCTGTTTTCAATAGAGATCACCTTGGTCAAATTCTGGGGTTGCACCCCTGCCTCCATCTCACTGATTATCACCTCAGGGACTTCGGATCTGGGGTTATCCGAGGTAAAAATGACCTTCGAACTCATTTCCGATGCGATATGACCCATTACCGGACGTTTAGACTTGTCACGATCACCACCACACCCCACGATGGTGATGACGCTTTCATTTCCAGTCCTCAATGCATTGATAGTATCAAGTACATTTTTTAAAGCGTCCGGCGTATGGGCATAATCAACAATAGCTGTTATTTTTTCCTTCGAGATGAAATACTGAAATCGGCCATCCACATTTTTCAGCTCACTCAGCAATTTCAGGATCTCTATCCGTTCCAAACCAAGCAGATCCGCAGCAGCGTAAATCGCGAGGATATTGTAGGCATTAAAATGTCCTATAAGCCTGGTCCATAATTCGTTCTCCCCTATCTTGAGCAACTGGCCGTTGAATTGATTTTCCAGAATAGTGGCTTTGTAATCCGCATAGGATTTCAGGGCATAGGTAAATTTCCTTGCCTTGGTATTCTGGAGCATCAGCAAGCCATTTTTATCATCTATATTGGCCAGAGCAAAGGCATTTTTAGGAAGATCATCAAACAATTTCTTCTTGGTATCCCTATAGTCCGCAAAAGAGGGATGATAGTCCAGATGGTCATGAGTCAGATTCGTGAAAATGGCTCCTTCAAAGCGAAGACCTTCTGTCCTTTTCTGATGGATGCCGTGTGAACTGACTTCCATAAAACAAAATTCTACCCCCTCCTGGTTCATCAGTTGGAGGTGTCGGTTGATGACAAGGGCATCAGGGGTGGTATGGCTTGTGGGATAGGCCGTTTCATCCACCATGATCCGGATGGTCGAGAGCAACCCGACTTTGTAACCTGCCATTTTAAAAAGATCGTACAACAAACTGCTAACCGTCGTCTTCCCATTGGTACCGGTCACTCCGACCAGTTTGAGGTTCCTGCTCGGATTGTCATAAAAATTGGCAGCCATAATGGCAAGAGCCTTGTGCGTATCACTCACTTCTACGTAAGTGATATTATCCTTTATTTTTTCAGGAAGTGCTTCAAGTACAATAGTATTGGCGCCGGCAGTAATCGCTTTTTCAATAAACTGATTGCCATCTGCCACGGTGCCCCTGATGGCAACAAAGACATCGTCTTGGCCAACCTTTCTGGAATCAAAGCAAATGGCGTTGACTGAAATGGCGGTCGGTCCGCTGACTGCTGTAAGCCCTACCCCGTACAATATGTCTTTTAGTGACTTCATGAAAGATCCAGGACAATTTTCTTACCTTTTGTAATACCAGTGCCTTTGGCAACAGATTGCCTTTTTACTTTTCCGTTGCCCTTTACCTCCACGGAAAGCCCTAAATTTTCAAGAATGGAAATCGCATCCATACCACTCATCCCCTTAACATCAGGGACCGTGCTGTAGGACTTCTTCGCCTCTGTATAGAACCGTTCATAGTCGCTGTCCGTTCTGGGATTCTCCATCACCATTGCATCCACCTCATCAATAAGTGGATTGTTGGCGTATATTTTCTGGGCGATGGATTTGAATACAGGGCCGGAAACATCAGCTCCGTAATACCCTACGCTTTTGTCAGGTTCATGAATGACCACAATACATGAATATTTAGGGTCATCCGCCGGAAAATAACCGGCAAAGGTGGAAATGTATTTGAGCTTATCCGGGTCTTTGGATACGTAATTCTTTTGTGCCGTACCAGTTTTTCCTGCCATCGAAAAATTGGGAGAATACAATCGGTGGCCTGTCCCGTGTTCCTTTATAATAACATCGGCGAGCATTTTTTGCATTTTAGCCACCGTTTTTTTAGAGCAGATGGCCGGATCAATGACCTCCTTTTCAAATTTCTGAATGGTTTTATCCCATTCCCTTACCTCCCTGATCAGTCTGGGTCGCAACATTTCACCGTCATTGGCAATCGCATTATAGAAAGCAAGCGTTTGCAGCGGCGTCAGAGACACTTCGTAACCATGAGACATCCACGCAAGTGACACTCCGGACCATCCGGGATCACCCGGGTACCTCAGGACGGGTTTTCCTTCGCCTTTAATGGGCAATCCAAGCTCTTTGTGAAGCCCCATGGTCATTAGCCGGTTGACAAAGGCTGCCGGTTTATTCTTGTAGCCGTTGTGGATCATTTGTGCAAAAGCGGTATTGGAGGATACTTCAAAGGCCTTTGCAACCGATACTTTCCCATAACCTCCATGTTTGGAATCCCGCACGATCCTGTCGTAGATCCGCCAGGTCCCTTTGCCCGTGTCAATGGTAGTACTGGTATCAACTACCTTGTCTTCGAGGGCGGCGATCAGTGACATAAGTTTAAATGTGGAACCCGGTTCATGCGATTCCCCGATGGCATAATTCAGTCGTTCATAGTATTTTCCGTTCTCTGTCCTGCCCAGATTGGAAATCGCTTTTATTTCCCCTGTCCTGGTTTCCATGACAATGACGCAGCCATGGTCTGCCTTGTATTTTTCCAGTTGTGCAAGCAGCCCATGGTGGGCTATATCCTGTATATTAATATCTATGGTTGATATAACATCATAACCATCTTTGGGTTCGACAATATTGTCAAAGCCGAGAGGTTTCCATTCGCCCTGGGCGATCTTTTGTTTCAGGCGTTTCCCTTCGGTTCCCCGGAGATATTGGCCGAAAGCCCCTTCAAGACCCACACGGGTGGCATATCCGTGTTCATCAAATCTCTCGTACCCGACACTGCGCTCGGCTATTTTACCCAAAGGATGCTCGCGCGCTGTTTTTTGTTCCACAATAATTCCTCCCTTATAGGGTCCCAGTTTAAAAAGGGGAAATTCCCTAAGCCTCATGTAATCCGAATAATCCAGATTCCTGGCAACAAGGGTGTAACGGTTTTTATTGATCTTCGCCTTTCGAAGAAGTTGTTCATAATGGGAAGCAGGCTTGTCCAGAAGGGTTCCGAGCGCGGCTGACAGGTCTTTTACCTGTTTTTCAAAATCGCTGTTCTTCACCGTAACCGCATCAAACCGAATAGTGTATCGGGATACGGATGTCGCCAGCAGACTTCCATCTTCTGAATACAGATTCCCACGGTTGGGCGCAATGGTAAACATCTTTTCGGTACGCTGCAGGGCAAGTGACCTGTATTCCTCCCCGTGGATCATCTGAATGCTAACCAGTTTAACCATGACCGCTATAGCAAAAAGGAACAGGCATCCGGCTACGAAGTACAGTCTTTTCAATATGGTTTTCTCTGTGATAGCCACTTACCTGGGAATTGATTTTACTTTGATCTTTTTCGGGGGAATCTCCGAAGGGTATAAATCCTCCTGCTCCAACACTTCGGTGATTTTGGATTCCAGTTTGAGGCGCTGAAGATCTGACCGCATATCGACGAACTCACTTCGCAACTCCTTTACTTCTTCATTTAAAGCTGCAATGGCATGTACTTTGCGGTCAGCACTGTGAGAACTTGCAATCATTACAGTGGCCAGAAAGGAAATAAAAATGATAAAGAGCCAATTTTTGGGAGCATCCCCGCTCACCAGAAATTTACCTTTAAGAATGTCCAAAAAACCATTCCGCATCATGTTGGTCAAGTTGGTTATTAATCTGTATTTACCGCAAGCATACGAGACGCTTCAAAGCCGTTCCGCTATTCTCAGCCTGGCACTTCGTGCCCTGTTGTTGGCCGCAATTTCCCCGGAAGAAGGAGTGATCAGGCCACTTATTTTTTTGAATGGCACCAGTATATTTCCGTAAAAATCCCGCTGCGGTTCTCCTTCAAATTCGCCGGAGCGGATAAATCTTTTGACCAGCCTGTCTTCCAGGGAATGGTAACTGATAACACTCAACCTGCCTCCCTGTTCCAGCAACTCCGGGGTTTGCACTAAAAATTCCTCTATGGCACTGATCTCCTGATTCACTTCAATCCGTATCGCCTGATACACCTGCGCCAAAACTTTGTGTTCCCTGTTCTTTGGCAAATGTGGCGCAAGCGCTTCCCTGAGTTGCAAGGTGGTTCTGACCGGCACTTTTTCCCGTTGCGTGATAATGCTTCTGGCCATGGCGGAAGCATTTCTTAACTCACCGTATTCAGCCAGCACTTTTTGTAACTTTTCGAAGGGGTATTCATTGACCACCTTGTTCGCCGAGTTACTGTTCCTCTTGCTCATCCGCATATCCAGACCTGCCTCAAACCGGGTCGAAAAACCCCTCTCCGCAATGTCAAACTGATGAGATGATACGCCAAAATCTGCAAGGATACCGTCTACTTTCCGAATGCCATAGAACTTTAAAAATTGACTGATGTACCTGAAATTTTCATTAATCAGCAGGAATCGGTCATCCTCGATCACGTTTTCAAGCGCATCCTCATCCTGATCAAAGGCGACGAGCCTGCCTTGTTTTCCAAGCCGTCTGAGGATCTCCCTGGAGTGTCCTCCGCCTCCGAAAGTCACATCGACATACACCCCTTTTTCATGCATACCGAGACCATCTACCGCAGCCGAAAGCAAGACCGGATTATGATAGTTCATCCCCGTCATCGCCCATCACTTCTTCGGCGAGTTCCGCAAAATTTACGGTAGTCTCATCAAGCACCTTCTCATACTGGTCCTTGTCCCAGATCTCAATGATATTGATCGCTGAGCTCAACACAACATCTTTATCTATTCCTGCGATCGCCATAAGATTTTTAGGGATCAACAACCTGCCTGTCCCATCGATCTCCACCGGCTTCACTCCTGCTGAAAATCTGCGGATAAAGTCGTTGTTCTTTTTTTTGAATCTGTTCTTCCTGTTCATTTTCTCCATCAGATGATTCCACTCGTCCATAGGATACAGTTCAAGACATGGCTGGAATACCGATCTCTTGATCACAAATCCTTTGTTCAGGACCGGCGCCATTTGATTTTTTAAGGTAACGGGAATCATGACCCTGCCTTTGGTATCAGCCTTGCATTCGTATGTTCCTATAAAACTTATCACCTAGGAGAAATCTGTTTGGGTATATAAACTCAAATATATAGAATTTATTACCACAAATTACCACAATTTACCACTTTAATGGATTTTATGTGGGCCGGCCGGGAGGAGTTGCTGCTGAATTTGTAGGGAAACAGCATTTGGAATGCGGGTGGGAAAATCCTTCATTTCTCCCGTTCTCAGGTATTCCGGGTGTAAGTGCAATTTGGTCAAAGGTACGGGTATAAGCCTTAAATGTCTATATTTGCCAACTGATAGCAGAAGCTTTCTTTAATGGAACAAAAATTATTCACTGAGGGAAAGTACCGGTATATCGAAGCAGGCTCAGGCAGTCCGATGATTATTCTTCACGGCCTGATGGGGGGACTGAGCAACTTTGAGGGTGTAACCGATTATTTTCCTGAAAAGGGGTATCAGGTGCTCGTCCCGGAACTGCCGATTTACGGGATGCCTATGCTGCGGACCAATGTAAAAAGCTTCGCCAAATTCCTTGAGAGATTTATTGAGTTCAAGGGTTTGAAAGATGTCATTCTCCTTGGAAATTCTCTGGGAGGCCATATCGGTCTCTTACACACCAAAATGTATCCGTCCATGGTCAAGGCCCTCGTGATCACAGGCAGTTCAGGACTATATGAAAGCGCCATGGGAGATGGCTATCCCAAAAGAGGTGATTACGAATTTATAAAGAAAAAGGCCCAGGACGTATTTTACAATCCGGAGGTGGCTACGAAGGAAATTGTGGATGAAGTATTTGCCACGGTCAATGACCGACGAAAATTGGTCAAGACGCTGGCAATTGCCAAAAGTGCCATTCGCCACAATATGTCCAGAGACCTTCCAAAAATGAGAACGCCAACCTGTATCATCTGGGGTAAGAATGATAACGTAACTCCGCCAAACGTAGCTACGGAATTCCACGATTTATTGCCTGATTCGGACCTCTTCTGGATTGATGAATGCGGACATGCGCCCATGATGGAACATCCCAACCAATTCAATACCATCCTTTACGACTGGCTGCAGAAACGGGGGTTGTAATCCTGTGAGGGATCTCTGTCCTTCAGGACGCCAACAGTGACTACTCGCAGAACTTGAAACCCGGAATAACGCCTGATACCGGCTCTATGAAAATCAAATCGGCAGACTTTCTGATAAGTAATTCAAGTGTAACCGGCTGTCCCAGGGAACCGCTGCCGGAGTATGCTTTTATCGGACGCTCCAATGTGGGTAAATCGTCCCTGATCAATATGCTCACCGGTCGTAAGCACCTGGCAAAAACTTCCGGTAGGCCTGGAAAAACACAATTGATCAACCACTTTAAGATCAATGGAAACTGGTTCCTCGTGGATCTTCCGGGATATGGCTATGCCAGGGTCGCAAAAAAGGACAAAAAGGTGTTCCAGAAATACATTATGGACTACTTTCTGTTGCGGAGTCAGTTATTAAGCGCTTTTGTCCTGATCGATATACGCCATGAACCCCAACCTCTGGATATCCGTTTCATGGAATGGCTTGGGGAAAATCAAATGGCTTTTTCTATCATCTTTACCAAAGCCGACAAACTCAGGCCAGCGGTCAGAGAGAAAAAAGTAACGGCTTATCTTCAGGAACTCATCACAGGTCGTTGGGAGGAAGCTCCAAAACATTTTGTTACCTCTTCCGCCAATAATACCGGGCGGGAGGAAGTTCTTTCCTATATAGACGAGATCAACCGTCAGTATTTTACCCAAAATCTTCCCGGCTGATCCAGGTAGCGGATGCAGCCCCTATCCCGAATCGCGGAGTTCCATTTTTTCAGCAAAGTAATCACAGAACTCTTTCATGGTCGCGGTCATTTTCTCATCCTGGGTGGCCTTCATAAAGGTATCTGAAAGGGAAACAAGGGTCTGGTGAAAAAATAGCTTCATCTCCTCTACCGGCATATCCTTTGTCCAAAGATCAATTTTCAGGGATTCCCGGTTCTTGCTGTCCCATACAGATAAAAGCATCGCCTTTGCCTCTTCCTTATCAATGCCGCCATCCTGGGCCGACCAGGTAAGTTGTTCCGGGACCCTGTTTTCATCCAGTACTACCCGCAATACAATTTCAGAAGTGTGAAGCGATGACATAGGCTACTTTTTTGGTTTGTACCTGGATTTTTTAAAAATGGACTCAGCCGGTTCATTTATCAATTGCGGTAAGGTGGCTTCCCCGAGATCCATGTAGGCATTTACGATCTGCCAGCCAATATACCTTCCAATCCTGCCCGGAGACTCATTGTCCAGCTCCAGCTGAAACTTGGAAAAAGGGGCAGGATCCAGAAACCTGGGTCCCAGCTTGGCGTCAGTGCTGTAAAGCAAATCCCGTTCTACAATATACCTCCAGATGGGCTCCTCGTTGGCCCGGGCCCAATCCAGGTCCTCTTCAGTATATCCGATCCGGATGGCTGCCGACTTGGATGGGATGAGCTGGTCTTTGAGATAAAGGATTTTTCCGTAATAGACCATCCGGGCGAGAAAGGTTCGATCCTGGGGATAGGCCACTTTTTTCTTTGCAAAAGCTTCCGCCACATCACTAACAATATATTTCCTGTCCATTCCCTCTGTAATATAGCGATCAATCCCTTCGTAAAACCGGTGATCCCCCCCGAGATAATTGTCCAGCCCTATGAGCAGCAGGGTATCCGTCAGGATGACCCGGTTGTGATAATCCACATCGGTGGGTACCGTCACCACTTTGGGCACTCCGGTGTCCGGGAAATAATACAGAATATGCTGAAAACATTGTTCAAGCTCTTCCTGCAGTGGAGCAAACTCCACAAAGGAGCGGCTGAGTTCCTCGAGTAATTCGATTTGAATGGTATCACGCATTTTTGCGATCCATATACTGTCGGGATACTGTTCGGGAAAAAGGTAAGGGTATTTATTTTTAAGCTGTCCGATATTCAAAGAGTCTGCCTTTGCAAACTCAAGGTCAAAGCGCTCCACCGCCAGTTGTACTTTGGTCCGCTCAATGGCATCTGCGACCTTGGCTTCTTCGCGGCAACTGAAAAGAGTCAGGAGGATCAATATCGAAAACCATCCGGAACGGGACATCTGAAGTATTTATTATTCTATTTTATTATTAGCAGGCCAGGCGTTATTTTTACGGGGCAAAGTTAGTTAATTCCATCAAAGATACCCGGATTATGCAAACAGAAAAAGTAGCGGAATATATTGTGAGCTGGCTGCGTGACTACGCTTTAAATGCCGGAATGAAGGGCTTTGTAATCGGTGTTTCCGGTGGGATTGATTCGGCAGTCACTTCCACACTGTGCGCCCGGACCGGACTGGATGTGCTTTGCCTGGAAATGCCGATCCACCAGGCCGAAAACCAGGTGACACGGGCATCTGACCACATTTCCTGGCTCATGGGGAAGTATTCGAATGTTTCCATGCACCATATTTACCTGACCTCTGTCTTTGATTCGCTGGTCCATGCCTTGCCCCCTGTAAAAAATGAAGAAGAACGCTTTATGTCTCTGGCCAATACAAGGGCCAGGTTGCGAATGACCTCCCTCTATTATTTTGCAGCGCTGAAAAAGTACCTGGTCGCGGGGACAGGAAACAAAGTGGAAGATTTCGGAGTTGGATTCTATACCAAATACGGAGACGGAGGGGTTGACCTCAGCCCCATTGCCGATTTAATGAAATCTGAGGTCTACACCCTGGCAGGATATCTCGGTGTCAACGCCGAGATAATTTCCGCCCCCCCGACCGACGGGCTTTGGGGGGATGACCGAACCGATGAAGACCAGATCGGTGCTTCCTATGATGAACTTGAATGGGCCATGAAAATGAAGGACTCGGGTAAATCGGAAAAAGACTTTACAGGGCGTAGGAAGGAAGTGTTTTCCATTTTCGCGAAATTCAATGCCGCCAACAGGCACAAGATGATCCCCATCCCTGTTTGTGACATTCCGGAGCGGCTGAAATAACCTCTTAACTATGAATCAGGTAATTAAGTCGAATAAAACATTAAAAATGCCTTACATTCGGGAAAAAAAGTACAATTTTGTTTCATAAATTAGATATTTTAACCTTACATTGCATGTCAGTATTTTTAGACACGCTCTTCGTTAATATCTAGAAAAACAACCAACAATGATCAAAGTTTTAATTGCGGATAACCACCCGATTGTACGGATGGGAATACGACAAGTATTGGAATCTTCCAGGGGATTTGAAATCGTTGATGACCTGGCCACTACCTCAGAACTCTTTCGAAAATTATCAAAAGTAACTCCTGATGTGGTTATTCTTGAGATGGATATACCGGAAATCAATGGAATTGCCACTCTGAGAAAAATTAAACAGGAATATCCTGAGGTAAAAGTATTGATTTACAGCGGACAATCCGAAGATGTGTACGCCCTGAGTACCATTCGGGCAGGAGCCTATGGATATTTATCCAAAACGGCAGCGCTTGATTATATTGTTTCGGCGGTTCAGAAGGTAAGTGAAGGCACCATGTTTATCACGAATGAGCTGGCACAACGTCTTGCATTTGACGAAGGCACTCAGAAGCCCAGACGTTTTTTCAGAAAACTTTCCACCAGAGAAGTGGAAGTGCTGAAATTACTGGCAAGCGGTAAGAGAAATAAGGATGTGGCGCAGGGACTCAGTCTGAATGAAAAAACGGTCAGCACCTATAAGGCACGCCTCATGAAAAAGTTAAATGTGGATAATCTTGTGGACTTGCTCCAACAGGCCAAGGCACTTGAATTATATTAAATGTCTGGTAATTATAAAGCAAACCCTGCCCTTCCGGACGGGGTTTTTTTATGCGGCATAGAGACGTCTTCATAACAACTTTCAGGAAAGAACCCTGTTGAGTTTCGTGTTCAGCAACTTGTTTAACTGAAGGTAATTCATGATCTCCTCCAGGATCTCCCGGTGATCGGCAACAGATTCCTCGGTATCCTTTCTAAGTGCTTCAATTCGCTTCTTGATCAGGAAACATCGGAGGGTCAGGATGGTTTCACTCACCAATTGGGCGACCGAAGCTTCCTTTTGCTTCGGATAAATGTCTTTTCGTTCCCAGTTGTGAAGGGAATATCGCTCTTCTTCCATCAAAATGGATGAGATGATCTCTACCATTTCCTGAGAAAGGCCGGTCAGAAATCCATCGATTGAAAATTTCTCCTGTTCATTCAACCGCGCGATTAAAAGATAATAGATTTTTCTGAAGTGCTCATGGGTGAGCTCAATTTCATCTTCCTGAAGATCAAGGTATACTTTTTCATATACCCTGGCCGCCATCACTTCAGGTTCCAGGACAAGATCCCCGGCCTCATTCTCCTTGAGAATCATATCTTCAAATTCTTCCTCTTCCTTTCCATATAGCAGCAATAACTCAATGATTCGCCGTTCGAGTTCGTACTGTACATCCACTTTTTCCTGATTCCCGCCAGAGCGCAGTACTTCAAAAGCCTTCTGTGGCTCAGGTGCCTTCTTCGCCGCGTCTGTCAGCTCCTTTCTGCCCATTTGAGCCAGGGTGTTAAACAGGACTTCCTCCGAAATATTCATGATCCTGGCACATTCCTGTATGTAAACCTCCCTTTTGATCCGATCCGGTATCTTTGAAATACTAAATACAATATCCCTGATAGTTTCTGCCTTCCTAATGGGGTCGTTTCCTGATTCCCGGGCAAGCAGGGAAGTCTTAAACTGAATGAAATCCCTGGCATGGTCGCCGAGAAACGCCACAATGGCCTCATATTCGTTTTTTCTGGCAAAACTGTCGGGATCCTCCCCTTCCGGAAAGGAACACACCTTTACGTTCATTCCCTGCTCCAAAATCAGGTCGATTCCACGGATGGAGGCCCTCAGCCCGGCAGCATCCCCATCAAATAATACGGTAATATTACTGGTTAGCCTGTTAATCAGGCGGATCTGTTCGGGAGTCAGCGCCGTCCCGCTCGAAGCGACTACATTGTGAATCCCCTTCTGATGCAATTGAATGACATCGGTATATCCTTCTACGAGATAGCAATTGTTTTCCTTGGCAATGGCCTGTTTGGCTAAAAAGATCCCGTATAGTACCTTACTTTTATGATAGATGTCACTTTCCGGGGAATTGAGATATTTGGCCGCCTTTTTATCACCGGTAAGTATCCTGCCGCCAAATCCAAGAATACGGCCGCTCATAGACTGTATCGGGAACATGACCCTCCCTTTAAACCGATCAAATTTCTTGGGCTCGCCGATTACGGTTTCTTCGCCTTTCACGATGGTCAGCCCCGTTTTTTGTAGATAGGTGAGTTGATAACCCTTCGAAAGGGCCGTTTCGGTAAAGGCATCCCATTGGTCCAGGCTGTACCCAAGTCGGAATTTTCTGATGGTCTCTTCCTTAAAACCTCTTTCCCTGAAATAACTCAGACCTATGGCCTTACCTGCAGCAGTATCCCATAAAGTCTTTTCAAAATACCCTGCTGCATAATCGGAGACCAGATACATGCTTTCCTGTTCATTAACCAATTCTTTCTCCTCTTCCGTTCGCTCTGTTTCCTCGATTTCGACCTGGTATTTACGGGCCAGGTAACGTATGGCCTCAGGATAGGTGAAATGTTCATGTTCCATAAGGAATGCCACAACATTGCCCCCTTTTCCACTGCTGAAATCCTTCCATATCTGCTTTACCGGAGAGACCATGAAACTGGGTGACCGCTCATCAGTGAATGGACTTAATCCCTTGAAATTCGAGCCCGATTTTTTCAATTGCACAAATTCTCCTATCACCTCCTCCAGCCGGGAGGCTTCATAAACCTGGTCAATAGTGGTTTTTGAGATCATGGTCAGCAAACACGCGAGTGGTAAAAATAAGAAAAAGGTTCCTACTGAAAGCATCCTGTATGCTCCCTGTTTTTAAAAGAATGCCTAAATTAGAGTCATTGATTTGATTAAGTTAAGCCTGGATGATCTTATTTTTTGGTACCCGGCCGGGTAAGGCACATAGTATGGAACTCTCTGGAGTTATCTGCCCCCACTGTGAGCAGGCAAACACGCTGATATCCATTTCCACACCAAACTATTTTCATTTGTTCTGGCTTCCGGTTTTTCGGATTTCCACACGGCACCTAGTGGAATGCCGGCATTGTAAAAAGGTATATTTTCCCAGGGAATTCACCGAAGGGATGGAGCGGGCCCTTGAGCAATAAGTTCCTTTTTAATGATCTGCTGCGATGTAGATTTTTTACACCGGACCCCGCATTTTTCTTTTGTGGGCATCATTTATCCAGATAGGCTCTGAGAGCTTGAAAAGCAGAGAAAATCCGACATTTCCGGGACAGCTGATTGATACTGGAATCCCGCTTATATTCTTCTATCCACTACATAACTAACCATCAGCCTCAAGGCGTCCTTGTACTCGGATACCGGATAGGGATCAAGCAGTTCCAGGGCTTTCTCCTTAAATTCGTGCATTTTGGATTCCGCATAAAGCAGTCCCCCCATTTCCTTTACCATGGCGATTACTTCTTTCACTCGTTTTTTATCCCTGTTGTAGTTCTTGACAGAATTGATAAGCCAGCTTTTTTCCTTACCCGAGCAGTTATTCAGGGCATAAATAAGCGGTAGCGTCATCTTCTTTTCCTTGATATCAATCCCTGTAGGCTTGCCGATTTTCTCATCGGAATAGTCAAACAAATCATCTTTGATCTGAAATGCCATCCCGCAATATTCCCCGAATTGCCTGAACGTTTCGACATGCGAAGACCCGGGTTGTACGGAACAGGCCCCCATGCTACAGCAGGCTGCAATAAGGGTTGCCGTTTTCTGGCGGATGATGTCATAATATATCTCTTCGGTAATGTCAAGTCGTCGTGCCTTTTCAATTTGAAGCAACTCGCCCTCACTGATCTCACGTACGGAAGTGCTGATAATTTTCAGAAGGTCTACGTCCCCATGATCAATTGAAAGCAAAAGACCTTTGGAAAAGAAGTAATCTCCCACCAATACGGCAATTTTGTTTTTCCACAGGGCATTCACAGAAAAAAAGCCCCTCCGCTTCTGGCTGTCATCCACGACATCATCATGGACCAGGCTTGCCGTGTGAATGAGCTCTATGACCGATGCTCCCCGATAAGTACGTTCGTTAACGGTACCATTATTCAGGAGCTTGGCGGTCAGGAAAACAAACATAGGACGCATCTGTTTCCCTTTCCTGTTGACAATATAATAAGTGATCCTGTTGAGCAATGGAACTTTGGAGGTCATTGATTGATGAAACTTTTCTTCAAAAAGTTCCATTTCCTTGCTGATCGGTTCCTTTATTTGAGCTACAATTTTCAATGGGTTGGTTATTGTACGGGCAGCGACACCATGCTTTAAAAATAGGGAAAATAAAGGGCAATCTGCTTAAAAGCTCAGAATTAAGAATACCCTGACATTCTGAGGGACAGACCACAGGAGGTACAGTCCAGCCTGCCTTTTCAAGGTCTATATCGATTTATTGGCCAGCTGGCCACAAGCAGCGTCTATATCCTTGCCCCTCGACCTTCTGACGGTGACTGTAATATGGTGCCTTTGGAGGGTTTCCACATAGCGGGCAATGCTCCGGTCATCGGCCTGTTGAAACCTGCTGTCATCAATCGGGTTGTATTCGATGAGATTCACTTTTGCAGGAGCAAATCTGCAGAATTCCAGAAGGGCATCCACATCGGCCTGGGTATCATTGATCCCTTTCCAGACCACATATTCATAGGTGATCCTGCTCTTTGTTTGGGCATACCAGTATTCGAGCGATTCCCTGAGATCTTTAAGGGTAAATTTTGAACTGAAAGGCATAATTGCGGTCCGTACTTCATCCCTGGCAGAATGAAGAGAAACGGCCAATTTGAACTTCACCCGGTCATCCGCCAGTTTCCGGATCATTTTAGGCACCCCTGAGGTAGAAACCGTAATGCGTCTGGCAGATATTCCAAGGCCCTCCGGAGAGGTAATCTTTTCAATGGCCTTAAGCACATTGTTATAATTCATCAATGGTTCTCCCATTCCCATAAAAACAATGTTCCTCAGCGGACGGTTATGATACATCCGGCTTTGCTGATCTATGGCAGCCACCTGATCATAAATTTCATCAGGATTCAGATTTCTCATCCTTTTCAGTCTGGCGGTGGCACAAAACTGACAATCGAGACTACAGCCGACCTGACTGGATACGCAGGCTGTGGTACGGGTATCAGTCGGAATAAGCACAGATTCCACCACAAGTCCGTCATGGAGGCGTACGGCATTCTTGATCGTGCCATCCACACTTCGTTGCATCTGATCTACCTTGATGTGGTTGATGACGAAGTGGTCATCCAGCAGTTGTCTTGTTTCGAGGGAGAGGTTGGTCATGGTGTCAAAAGAATGGGCAGATTTCTGCCAAAGCCACTCATATACCTGGTTTCCGCGAAAAGCCTCTTCTCCGCGATTTAAAAAAAAATCCCGGAGTTCCTCACGGCTCATTGCCCTTATGTCCTTCTTTGTTGTTTCCATCCTTCAGGATAAGGAATACCATTCTTAGCGGTCGGCAAAACGAGACCGGCAGCTGAAGCTGTCGGCTGTCGGAAAGCCTGCATTGGCGTTTTTCCGGTTCTGCTCACGTTGCACTTTTCAGGTCATAGAATCCGTGAACAGCATCACAGGATGAGCATCGCATCCCCGTAGGAATAAAATCGATACCCTTCTATTATCGCCTCTTTGTAAGACCTCTTCATAAGATCGTGTCCCAGGAAAGCAGAGACCATCATGAGCAGGGTCGACTTAGGGAGGTGGAAATTTGTAACCATGGCATTGGCAATACTGAAGTCATAAGGCGGGAAAATAAATTTGTTCGTCCACCCATCATACATATTCAATGTTTGCTGCGATGACACAGCGCTTTCAAGACCCCTCATCGCCGTAGTACCCACAGCACATACCCTTTTCTTCCTGAGCTTGGCATTGTTGACCACTTCGATGGCCTTTTCCTCAATCACCAGTTCTTCACTGTCCATTTTATGCTTGGACAAATCTTCCACTTCTACGGGATTAAATGTTCCCAGGCCCACATGGAGTGTTAACTCAGCGAACTGAATACCTTTTATTTCCATCCGTTTAAGCAGATGTTTTGAAAAGTGCAGACCTGCAGTTGGCGCTGCCACAGCGCCTTCGTGCTTGGCATATATGGTCTGGTACCTTTCCTCATCCTCGGGTTCCACATTCCTCCTGATGTATTTTGGGAGGGGTGTCTCTCCTAATTCCCTAAGTTTTCTTCTAAAATCCGTATAGGATCCATCATAGAGAAACCGAAGTGTCCTGCCCCTTGAAGTGGTATTGTCTATGACTTCTGCCACCAAACTTTCGTCGTCGCCGAAGTACAATTTGTTGCCTATCCGGATCTTCCGGGCAGGATCGACAAGCACGTCCCAAAGGCGTTGCTCCTCATTTAGCTCCCGGAGCAGAAAAACTTCTATCCGGGCCCCAGTTTTTTCCTTATTGCCATAAAGGCGGGCCGGAAAAACCTTGGTATTATTGAGAACCATTACATCCCCTTCGTGAAAATAGTCGATAAGATCCTTAAATAATTTATGTTCAATTTTGCCTGTCGCCCGGTGCACGACCATCAATTTAGCCTCGTCACGATTCTCTGCGGGATACTCAGCCAATAATTCCTTGGGAAGTTCAAAACTGAAGTGTGATAATTTCATAAATGCTTTTGTGTATATCAGGCTTAAAATTGATTTTACTTTGCGGGAATGGCCATTTATTCCTTTAAATACCCGGGGGTCCGACCTATAAATAATTACCTGTCGCCAGAGAGGGGGCAAATATACAATCCTCAGATAGCGGATGTCAAGAAAAACAGCGTAAATTAAAGGCTAAAGGGTTTTCACTTGAAATCCCAGGACTTCAAGATCCGTCCAAAATCCCGGATATGACTTAGAAACTACTTCTGCGTTATTGATCTTCAGGGGTGTTTTCAGGGCCAGCGGTGCGAAGGCCATAGCCATCCGATGGTCATTGTAGGTGGCCACATCCACATCTTCATTGATGCCATCCGTTTTGCGCAAGTTCAGCGATGCTTCCGTGACGCGTATCATTGCCCCAAACTTGGTCAATTCCATTTTAAGGGCCTCAAGGCGATCCGTTTCTTTTATCTTCAGCGTGTGAAGGCCTGTCAAATGACAGCCCGTTCCCAGTCCGAAACATGTCACGGTCAGGGTCTGGGCAAGGTCAGGGGCATGGGTGAGATCAGCTTCTATCAACTCCGGAATTTTGTGAGCCATTTTATTAAGGACCATTGTATTTTTTCCGAACCGGGTGGTAACCCCAAAATCCCGGTATATATCGGAGATGATCCTGTCCCCCTGCAGGCTTTTCTCCCTGAAGGAAGAAAGGACCAGTTCCGTACCCGGTTCTGAAAGGGCTGCGATGCTGTAAAAATAAGAGGCTGAACTCCAGTCAGATTCGATGACAATGGTCTGGTCCGGAACCGTTTCTTTCGGTTGCACGCCGATACGGTTGGCCTCAAAGGAAGTTGTGACCCCAATCTGTTCCAGCAACTTGAGGGTCATTTTTATATAAGGCAGGGAAGTAATCTGCCCGGTTAGTTCAAGCTCAAGGCCTTTTTGCATGTGCGGGGCCATAAGAATCAAAGCGGAGACATACTGGCTGCTCACCGATGCCGGAAGGGACACCTTTTCCTTTAAAAGTGATTGGCCTTTTATTCGAATGGGAGGAAATCCTTCCCTTTTCAGATAAGAGATATCGGCCCCGAGTTGACGTAAAGCGTCCACAAGAATTTTAATGGGCCGCTCCTGCATCCGGGAAGAGCCCGTAAGGACCACATCATGACCTTCTTTTCCGGCATGATAGGCGGTCAAAAAACGCATTGCGGTCCCGGCATGATGAATGTCCACCTCGCCCCTGGTAATACGCAACCCCTTTTGCATGGCCTCAGCATCATCGGAGATGGACATGTTGGCGAGCTTCAGGTTGGGATACAAAGCCTGGAGCAGGAGCAGTCGGTTAGATTCACTCTTGGAACCTGTAATATCGATAGTGCCTTTCAGGAGATGTCCTGAAGGCCCGGAAAGCGCTATGTTCAATGTGGATGATTTTAATTCAGCCTACAAATATAACGCTATTTAAGTTTGTCGTTGTTCTTGTGGCGCGCGTGATCCCTTTTGGATTTAAGAGCTAATTTTCTTGTGAATGCTTCCTCGAGGTCAATACCGGTCTGGTTGGCAAGACAAAATACGACAAAGAGCACATCTGAAAGTTCCTCTCCCAAATCCTTTTCCCTGTCAGATTCCTTTTCACTCTGCTCCCCGTAACGGCGTGCAATTATTCGAGCCACCTCGCCGACTTCTTCCGTGAGTTGGGCCATGTTGGTCAGTTCATTAAAATAACGGACCCCGTGGGCCTGTATCCATCTATCGACCTCCTGCTGTGCGTTCTGAATATCCATCGCCGGCTATTTTAGTCAAAACTACCTTTTCTGTCTCTTTCTCCACTATTTTTTTGTACAATTCCCTGAGGTTTTCATAATAGTGCGCAGGAATGACCGCCTTGTTTATTTTCATTTCAACTGCCAGTTGCAGTCCGTTCTGCTGTTGGCGGATATTAAAACTGAAACTTCCAAGGTCATCTTCAAGTGCAAGTAATATGGGCTCAGGCATAGAGGTCACCTCATAGCCTTGAGGAATACTGATATTCACCATGAATTTGTCCTGCCAGGGATAATTGAAATCAATGGGATAATTTCTGATTTCCGCCTTAAAGGGATTCTCGGTCAATGCGCTAAAAAACAAAGGAGAAAAATAGATCCTGTCCCCGATTACTTCCGACTGCATGTCCATATGAAAATCAAAATTCTCTATCACCGGTGCTCCGGTCTTTAACTTTCCATCAACGGCATAGCCCAAGATTTCGAGACCAGGGTGGTTGTTTTCCACTTGCTCAAGATATGCGTCAGAGGTCAGGGCCGCATACCTCGTCCTGAATATGTAGGACCTGTAATCCGTATACTGTTTTCGAATCCTGCCGTCAATGCCTCCATCCTGGTTTACAGACACATTCATCATATTGATCTCATTGGACAATTCATCCGGGAAGACGGAAACCGTTTCAAATGTGCCATCTTCCTTTATGATTTTTCCAAACCAGTTCAGGGCAATGGGAGGCAGGAGATTGGAAGTGGTAAACTTATCAGAGGCATCAAGAAAGAGGTTGGCACCGCCCAGTTGAACAGCAGCTATCACGTAGTTGAACCCTTGCCTGGTGGGAAAAACGGGGACACCATTGTCACGGGTACTGATGAGTACCGGATAGGCCTGCAGCCCGGCCGCCCTGAGCATGGATACCAGAATAAGATTGATGTCAGCGATGTTACCGGAACGTTCCTTATAGGCAGCCTTTACTCCTTTATCCGTATGATACCCTGTGAAATTATTCCAGGACATTCGTTGCTGTACATGATTAAAAACAGCCATTGTTTTTTCCGCTTCGGAAGTAAGATTTCCAATGACAGCTGCTACATCCTCTTTAAAGAAACCCGCATATCCGATTTGTCCCCCGAAATTGTCATTTTCGTATATCCTTTTAATCACATTTTCCCAATTGTCCGCTATAGCCTGCCTGGGACTCTCGGGAAATTGTACATACTGCAATTCAAACTTCGCCACACTCCGGTAGTTATCCATATCATTCACATAGGGCTCCTCATTCAGCGCCGGAACGTCTTTCATCTGGATGCGTGTCACCCTGATGATATAATTAATTGAACTGAGAGTCGACTTGGAGCCAGAATTAGTCAAACCGCTACCACGCTCGGTGGACATAAAGCTGATCTTCCCGGATTTGGTTTCGTAAGTAGGTCGAACCTGGAGATAGCCATTGATCTTAGGGTTAAACGCAAAGTATTCCGGGGCCGACAAAACAATTTCCTGTTGTTTTATGGGGATGTCATATTGCAAAACAAAGTCGTCCAGAACATAGGGAAAAGGAGATTCTATTTTATACTCATATTCAAGAATACACCCTTTTTTTACAAGTGGCATTGTGAATTTTTCCTCATTATAATAATCATTCAGAGACTTTGAAAAAGTGTCTTCTTTGGACAATTTCGTTTTAGTGATCTGTCCGTTCTCCAGATTATAGGTAAATGCTTTCAGGCCGGAAACGGATTCATTACTGGCACCGTTTTTATACAACTTTTCTGTAATAGTGGCATAGGAGAAACCTGCTTCATTATAGATTTTTACCTTTTCGTAAATGGAGGTAGAAACATGAAATCCGTCTCCCTGTATGTACTTGTAACTGGTTTTTACCTCCCTGTATAAAACCGCTGCGGGAGCAGAGGCATCTGTGGGATGTACCGTTTCCATAAGTTCTTCTTCCGTCACCTGACCGAACTTTACCTGCTGGGCCGGCAGGCAAAAGGAAGTGAGGAAAACAAATACAATGACAGGGAGCTGCTTAAACGTAATAATCATACTATGTGGTTTTGGTGATTGTTATTGAACCTGCTTAACAATGACGACCTGTGCGCCATCCATGCCTGCAACCTCTTTTCTGAAGTCCCGGTAGGCATCATACCTGTCGCTGCCGTAGGTTCCTTCCTTCAGAAAAAAACTGCGCCTGAATTGCAGGGAATGATCCGCGTCGTTATAGGTGATGCCCATTGAATATTGTCCAAATTCGGAAGTGATGACTTTTTCTGTCGGCATGGCCTCAATCTCATATCCTCCTGGCAGTCGAATGGTGAATTCATCTTCGTCCCAAAACCCTCTGTTTATGTACAAGGGAAGTACCCTGGACCTTTGCCGGGTCGGGATAAAGGTGTTTTTATTAAAGGAATTAGGTACAAATAATATCCGGTTGCCACTGATAGAAGCATAGTGGTCTGCATGAACCCTTAGGGACTCGTTAAATCGAATATCCTCCTTTTTATTTTCAAAGCGGTACGAATCCAGCTGCAAATTATTGATGTTTTCCCAGTAATTTTTATAATGCATGTCTACCTCCTCAGGCGTGTTCTTTTCGAGATAGAGTCGTTGGTCGTATTGAATTCCTGAAGTAACAATATCAATGGCACCTTCAATTCCGCCCTTTTCGTTCAGGGTGTAGTCCGCCGTTGTTTTTTGGTGGTTGTCCTTATCCACATAGGCCGGAGTGCGCAAAAGTTGGCTGCCTTCAGGTTTGACTACCAGAACCTTCCGGTCATCTGTAAAGTCGCCAACAAAACCAAATGGAAGTACGGACGAAGTGCAGTCTATCCAATGGTAGACTCCGCCATAAGGTATGGCCAGGATGATATGGTTCCCCTGGGCGAGATCTGCAAATTCCTCTTCAAAATCCACCTTTTCACTTCCGGCCTGCACTATGGAATAATAGGCGGTCACTCCTACGGATTCCAGCAGTGCCATGGTGTAATTGGATAGTCCTTTGCAATCCCCATACTTCAGCCGATCCACATCGGATGCAGTGATAGGCTGCAATCCGCCAATCCCCACCTGCACGCTGATATATCTTGTATTGTCCTGTACATATTTGTAGATGATCCTGGCTTTCTCCAGGGTATCCGTGACCTGTGCCACCAGGGACCTTGCCTTCAAAAGCGTGGCTTCGGGCAGTACGTTCCTGTCCTTTAACAGTGTGGTCTGCACCCATGAGCCAATATCCTTCCAGTTTTCGGCAAAGGCCCGGTGCCCCTCATATTCAAAATTAGAAAGCCGGACCATCAGATGAGGTACAATGGTCCTAAAAGATGGACTCTGGCTTTCGTCTTTTATTGCGCGGATGTTCAACGCTTCAAAACGCATACTATTGGCCGTAGCCGAAGTCATCAGCCCCAGATGACCGGTGTTTTTTTCCAGAATCACAGGTTGCAGGGCGGGTTCCTTATAGTTGATCTGGAAAAGGCTTTTTTCTGTACTCACATGAAAACCATCCAAAAAATACCAGGATGGAATATTCGCCGTATTACTGGTCGAAACCTCATAGGTAAACTCCAGGGTATACGGATATTGAACCGGGGTATAATCAAGGACAAGTACCCTGGAATCAGAATATAAGGTTCCTCCTTCAACGGCACTGACATCCTGGAATTCCTTCATCCGGAATTTATTCGTCGCATTTCCAAAGGCATCATATATAAGCGCCTCAGCATTTCTTACTTTAAAACTGTTGTTATACCCGACCCTTGCACCGGCATGTCTGTTTCCGCTTTTATTCAGCACTGTAACGACTCGTTTCAGACGGATGCGCATCTCATCTACGGCAAGCAGGTCAACAGTCATTTCATCAAGGCGCACGACGGCATTGGCATTTTCACGAAGATCGGGGCTGATGGTTAATGCGTTGTAATTTAATTCCTGGGAGGAGAGGGAAGCGCAACAAATCAGAAGAATACAACAAATGGTCTTAAACATAGATTTGGATTGGTTGGTTTAATACAACGTCAAAAATCACCCATTTCCTACATTCAACTTCAATAAATTCGTTGAATGGGCCTATTCTCTCTTTTTAGAATCCAAAAGTATGGTTACGGGACCGTCATTTATAAGTTCTATCTGCATATCAGCGCCGAAAACACCCTTTCCAACCTTCTTCCCAAGATCCGATTCTATCTGCTCAATAAAGGAATTGTAAAGCGGAGTGGCAATTTCAGCGGAGGAAGCCTGAATGTAGGATGGCCGGTTTCCCTTCTTCACCTGGGCGTACAATGTAAACTGGCTCACCACTATGGCATCTCCGCCTGTGTCTAGCAGCGATTTGTTCATGATGCCTTTTGTGTCATTAAAAATCCTGAGGTTGACGATCTTCCTGGAAATCCAGACAAGGTCTTCCTGGTCATCTGAATCTGTAATACCCAGCAATACGACGAGACCTGTTCCGATCGTTGCGATGATTTCGTGATTCACGGTCACAGAAGCCTTACTGGTGCGCTGAACAACTGCTCTCATAAACCTTCATACTGATCCAGCCGGTAAGTGTCTTCCTCGCCGTTCAACATTTGCAGATAACTCTTGTAGCGGCTCCAGGAAACCTCATCTCTGGCAAGGGCCTTCTTCACAGCGCAATCCGGTTCATCCTGATGCAGGCAGTTACTGAACCTGCATTTCCCTTTTAATTCGAAGAATTCCGGAAAATAATCCCCGATTTCTTCATTTTCCATATCTACTACCCCGAACCCTTTAATCCCCGGGGTATCAATAATCCTGGCGTTAAACTCCAGGTCGAACATTTCAGCAAAAGTAGTGGTATGCTGGCCCTGCAGATGTTGTTCCGATAGCACTTCGGTCTTAAGTTTCAAACGAGGGGCAATGGTATTGATCAGGGTCGATTTCCCCACCCCTGAATGACCTGCGAACATACTGGTCTTTCCTTTCATCAATTCTATGACCTGTTCTGTATTCCTGCCGGTTTTCGCCGAGATTCCAATGCAGATATACCCTATGGACCGGTAGACTGCGGCCAGGTATTTAACTTCATCCATGACGCCTTCCCCATAGTTGTCGGTCTTGTTGAACAACAGAACTGCAGGGATATCATAGGCCACACAGGTGGCAAGGAAACGATCAATAAATACCGTGTAGGTTCTTGGTTCCTGCAGGGTGATCAGCAGGAATACCTGATCAATATTGGCGGCGATGATGTGTGTCTGTTTGGACAGGTTGACCGATTTTCGGATGATATAATTCCTTCGGTCCTCTATCCCGGTTATAATTCCAGTTGTCAAGTCTCCATGGACCTCAGTTTCAAAAGTTACTTCATCCCCTACAGCCACAGGATTCGTACTCCGGATCCCCTTCATTCGGAATTTACCCTTGATCCGGCATTCGTAGACACGGTCATCTTCAGCTTTTACAGTATACCAGCTACCCGTCGACTTATAAACAATTCCCTTCATCAATGTTTATATTTCATCACAAAGTAACAATATTCCTGTCATACTAACTTTTATATTTGAGCTGCATAAAACCCTGCAGGAACCAACCAATCAATATGTCTATATAAAAAATCTGGCCATTTTTTTAGGACTGGCGATGGCTGCAACTTTTAATGTATCCGCCCAGCAATACAAAGTCATCACAAGCGTAGAGTCTATCGTCCCAGGCGGCCTTGGCCGGTCGTGGATCATCAATGTCCTGGAAGAGAAGGACTATTAGGAATATTCCAGTGTCCAGACCGAAGAAGATAATACCAGGAACAAATCGGAAAGGCCCGAGATAAGGGTAAAAAATTTCGAGGAAACGAAGTTACTTAACTTTTACAATATCGGAGACATCCGCTTTCAGAATATTGCAGCCAACGACGCCTAGCTTAGCTCCATGATCAATACAATGGCTGCACAAGGATGGGAACTGGCCTTTGTAACCAGTGCCGTGGAAAGTGACGGCGGGAAAGATGATGGGCAGGGGATCTTTATAACACGGTATGTATTTAAGAAGTACGCTGCACCGCCATTAATATAGCCTCCAAAAAAAAGAAAAGCCGATCACGGGATTGTGCCGGCTTTTCCTTAATAGATTAAAAATCGCGGATCATAATCCGGCCTCCGGCCAGTGTGGACTTATGTACTTCTTTAGGGTTACCGTAAACCACCACATCACCCCCGGCCCTTACAGAAATATCCACCGCTTCTGAGGCAAAAATTGACGCCTCACCTCCCGCGGAAACCCGGATATTTGCGACTTCAGTTTTCAGATCCCGGCCTTCAAAAATCCCCCCGGTATTAAGCACAATCATTTGGCTGGCAGCGATCCCGGAAGCTTCAACAATTCCTCCCGTCACCGCACGGATATCTGCACTTCCCACATCCATCCCTATTTTAATCCTGGCTCCCTCCTGTGCCCTGAGTACAATATGGTCCTTCCGGACAGTTTCATTACAGACGATTCTGGACCCTTCATTACTATCAATAATGTCGAGATTTTTATAGTATACTTCGATCAGTGTCTCCTCGCCCTGAAACTTCTTTTCGAGCCGCATGCGCAGTTTCAGTACGCCGTCCTTATTCACCCATTGAACATCATCCACCCTTTTTCCCTTGATAAGGATTCTGTTCTCTTCAGATTTAATCAGGTTGACTTCAATAAGGTCAAAGACTTTAATTTCGCTGAAGGATTCCAACTCGCGGTCGATTATACGTTGCGAAAATACATTTACGGCACACAGGGCCAGGCAGAGGGTGAATATTTTTGTCATAATAATGAGATTGCTGTTTCCTAAAAGACCTTCTCTCTCAGAAATTGTTACAGTTCTATGAGAAATAATTCGATCCCCTCCATTTTAATCAGGATCGGAACCCCTATCACTCAGTCATTGATGACCTTCTCCTGATGGTTGATCGATTCCTGATGAATGGCCTTAAACATCTTGAGCACAAATTCCTCGCTCAGACCATTGGATTCGCCTTCGAGGATCATTTTTCCAAGAATAGCATTCCATCGGTTGGTCTGTAGCACTGCGACATTTTTCTGCTTTTTCAGGGCCCCGATGCCATCGGCCACTTTCATCCTTTTACCAAGGGTTTCAATCAGCTGATTATCTATTATGTCTATTTGGGCCCGCAGGTTATTTAAGCGCGAAGTGTATTCTGCCTCCTCATTGGTTTCTTTCCTGATTTTAAGATCCTGCATGATTTGTATGAGCCTTTTTGGTGTTACCTGTTGTGCCGCGTCACTCCACGCATTGTCAGGATCACAATGGGTTTCTATCATAAGGCCGTCAAAATTAAGGTCAAGTGCGGTTTGTGATACATCAAAAATCATGTCTCTCTTCCCTGTAATATGTGAGGGGTCATTGATGAGCGGCAGATCGGGAAACTTGGTCTGCAGCTCAATGGCCAGCTGCCATTCAGGTATATTGCGGTATTTTGTTTTTTCATAAGTGGAAAATCCCCGGTGTATAACACCCAATTTGGTGATGTTGGCCGTTTTCAATCGTTCGACAGCGCCCAACCATAAAGAAAGGTCCGGATTTACGGGATTTTTAACAAGCACAATCTTGTCTGTTCCTGCCAGGGCATCTGCTATTTCCTGAACAATGAACGGGCTCACGGTAGACCTTGCGCCAATCCACAAAAGATCCACATCATGTTCCAGGGCGAGGTCTACATGTGCCCGGTTCGCCACCTCGGTCGCGGTTTTCAGACCGGTTTCCTGTTTCACCTTTTGCAACCATTTCAGGCCAATGGCTCCGACCCCTTCAAAATTTCCGGGCCTTGTGCGTGGCTTCCAGATGCCTGCACGGTAAAAATTTACATCTGTGTCCTTCAGTTCATGTGCAACCTGTAATACCTGCTGTTCCGTCTCAGCGCTGCAGGGTCCTGCAATGACAAGAGGATGTGTTAAGTTCATCTTATCCAGCCAGTGCCTCATTTCTTTTGAATTTTCCATGTACTATTATTTATTAAGTGGTATTCCCTTTAATATTTCTTTAATTTTATTCACTTCTTCCATCTCCCGGTAAATACCTTCATAATCATTGTCAAGGATCATTTTTTTAAAGGTTTCCAGGTTGGTAATATATTCTTCCAGGGTGTCGATCACATTTGCCCTGTTCTGCCTGAATATAGGTGTCCACATCGCCGGCGAACTTTTTGCCAGCCGTACCGTACTTTCAAAACCACTTCCGGCCATGTCAAAGATATCGCGCTCATTCCTTTCTTTTTCAATCACCGTTTTTCCGAGCATAAAGGAACTGATATGGGACAAATGGGATACATAGGCAATGTGGCGGTCATGTGACTCAGGGTTCATATAACGGATTCGCATCCCTAACTGCCTGAATAATTCCAGTGCTTTTTCCTGAAGTTTAAAAGCCGTCTTCTCGACCTCACAAATGATATTTGCTTTACCACTGAACAAACCAGTGACCGCCGCAGAAGGTCCGGAAAATTCGGTTCCCGCAATAGGATGGCAGGCCAGGAAATTTCGACGTTTTGGGTGATTCTCAACCGCCTTGCAGATAAGGGATTTAGTGGATCCCGCATCCAGGACCACGGTGTCCTCCCCGACTCCATCGAGAATACCTGGCAGTTCCAGGACCAGAGTATCCACTGGAATGCTTACGATAACCATATCCGCGGAAAGCAGATCCCCTACCGATCCCTGAAAATCAATAATTCCCAGGCTTTGGGCCTGTTTAACGTGAACTTCACTGGTGTCTATCCCGAAGATCACTCCGGCCGGATCCAGGGCTTTGATATCTTTCGCGAGCGAGCCGCCAATGAGACCGGTGCCAATGATGCCTATTTTCATACTTCAGCTCGTTGAATTATTACTACTTCAGAAAAATGCATCCATCTTCCCATTTCCTCTAACCTTTCATAATCAGCATCTTGAAATGGCCTCCCTGATGGCATCTTCCTTAACGCAAAGTGAAAACCTTACAAAACCCTCTCCATTGCTTCCGAATATGGTTCCGGGAGTGATGAAAATAGATTTCTTCAGCAATAGTTCATCAATATATATCTCGGAAGTAGGTGCATTGTTTGGCAATTTCGCCCAAACGAACATACCGACCGTGTTCCGGTCATAGGTACAATGCAATTTATCCGCAAGTTCAAACATCAATTCCCGGCGCTTTTCATAGATCTCATTCAGATCACTGAACCAGGATGCGGCACTCTTCAACGCAGCGATGGCTCCCTTCTGAATGCCATAGAACATCCCTGAATCCATATTGCTTTTCACCTTAAGTACCGCACTCAGATGCGCTGCATTTCCGAGCAACATCCCGACGCGCCATCCGGCCATATTGAAAGTTTTGCTCAGGGAGTTCAACTCCAGAGCCAATTCCATTGCGCCCGGTATCCGGAGCAAACTAATCGGTTCTTGCCCCAGAACAAAGCTGTATGGATTATCATTGACGAGCAGAATATCATGAGCCCTGGCAAAATCCACCAGTGCTTTTAACTGGTCAATGGACGCCGTAACTCCTGTAGGCATATGCGGATAGCCTATCCACATCAGTTTCACACCTGACAGATCCGTTTTAGAAAGTTCTTCCAGGTCAGGAAACCAATTGTTGCGTTCTTCCAGATCGTAAAACACAGGCACTCCACCCGCGAGACGCGTGACAGAAGTATAGGTCGGATATCCAGGATTTGGGATGAGCACCTTGTCGCCATCATTAAGGAAAGCGAGACTAATGTGCATAATGCCTTCTTTGGAACCCATCAATGGAAGGATCTCATCTTCAGGACGTAAAGATACCCCGAATTTATTCCTGTAAAACCCGGCCATAGCGTCACGCAATTCAGGCAAGCCCTGGTAGCTTTGATATTGATGAGCGGCGGGCTCCTCCATGGCCGCTGATAAAGCAGAAATCACCTCAGGGGAGGGTGCAAGATCCGGACTTCCGATCCCCATGTTAATGATCGGTTTCCCCTGGGCCGCCAGGGCCCTGACCTCCCTCAGTTTACTGGAGAAATAATATTCCTCAACAGCCGATAACCTGCTGGCATACCTGTTCATAGCCGTGCATTTTTATATTCCCCCAGCACCTGAAACTCCTCCGTCATAATATTAAGTAACGCTTTCGCTTTCTCAAAATGATCGAAAACTTCAAAGGTGACATCCACGAAAAAAGCATACTTCCACGGGATATCTATGATGGGGAGGGATTGTATCTTCGTGAGGTTCAGGTTACAATCGCTCATTACGTTCAGTACAGTAGCCAGACTCCCTCTTTTATGATCTGTTAAAAACCGAACCGAGGCCTTATTGATTTCCTCTCTGGGTAACTCCTTGTTCCTGGTCTTTAGGAGAATAAACCGGGTCATGTTATTCTTGATCGTCTGAATTTCCGGCGCGATGATCTCCAGATCATACATTTCAGCTGCTACCACGGGGGCGATGGCCGCAATGTCTTTGAGTTGGTTACTCTGGATGCGCCTGGCGGTCTCAGCGGTATCCACATCTTCAACCAATTTAATATGCGGATGATCCCGGAAAAATTCCTTGCATTGCAGGAGGGCCATCGGATGCGAATGTACCTCACGCACTTCGTGTATGCCCTGACCTCTCAACACCATCAGGTTGTGATGAATATTTAAATAGTACTCCCCGATAATATGCAATTTATTGTGATATACAAGGGCGTAGTTTGGAATGATAGAACCAGCTATGGTATTTTCAATGGCCATAATGCCCAGGTCGGCATTTTTTTTAAGTAACTCATCCACCAGAGAATCAAAGGAAAGGCATTCCACCAGTTCCATTGCTTCCCCATAGAAATTTTTGGCCACCTGATAGTGGTTTGATCCTTTTATTCCCTGTATCGCTATTCGTACTCCCATGAAAATGATGCTTTCTTCGCTTTGGTGTATCCGGCTGCCTTAGGTTGCTGATCTTCCCATCAACTTCCCTTGTGACCGGATGCAAAAAAAAAGTCCCGTTTTTACGGGACTTTCTATTATATATTGTATATAACAATCTACAACGGTCCCTACCTCTTTTTAAAAAAGAAGTAAAAATAAAATCCGTTCCAGAAATAGGTATAATTCATTTTTAACTAAATAGTGCGCTAAGGTACTTATTAAATCTGTACCTCATCAATGCCTGGTATTTTTTATGTTTTTTATAAATTATAGCGGAAATTTATTCAATATTTTCATATTTAAAGTCCAAATAGTGAATTTTTATCAATTTTCCGTAAGGCAGGGGCGGGCTAACTTTTGATTCCCAAAGTCCGCATAACCTTCGGCTTGCCATCAGCTGCACGCAACTGCCAGAGATAAAGAATCAAAACCAGGTCGCCACCCCTTTCCATTTCATTGTTTACTTTTACGTAAAATTTCTGCATGTCCATCCAGGTAACCAATATTTGCAAAACCTTTGGAAAACAAACGGCAATCAATAGTGTCTCCTTCAAGATCCCGAAAGGTGAAATCGTTGGATTTCTTGGACCCAATGGTGCCGGCAAATCGTCCATGATGAGAATTCTCAGCACCTATAGTCGTGCTGATAGCGGCACGGCTTTGGTATGCGATCTGGATGTGGAAAAGGAGCAGGGCAAGGTCAGACGTCTCATTGGATACCTACCTGAGCATAATCCCTTGTATCTTGAAATGTATGTCAGGGAATACCTGGCCTTTAATGCCGGAATTTATAAAACTGATCCAACAAGGATTACTACGGTCATTCATCAGACAGGGCTGGAACCGGAATCCTATAAAAAGATTGGAGCCCTCTCAAAGGGATACCGTCAGAGGGTGGGATTGGCTGCCGCCTTACTTCATGACCCGGAGGTCTTAATCCTTGATGAACCTACCACAGGGCTGGATCCCAATCAGCTGGTGGAAATCCGCAAATTGATCCGGGAGATCGGGCAGCACAAGACCATTTTACTTTCAACCCATATCCTGAAGGAGGTGGAGGCCGTGTGCGACCGGGTGCTGATAATGAACAAAGGAAACCTTGTTGCTGACAAGAAACTTTCAGACCTTCGTAAAGAAGGGCAACAGGTCATCGAGGTGGAATTCGACTATAGGGTGGAGGAACAACTACTTCAAAAATTACCTAAAGTTACTGCCGTAACAAATACCGGCGGTTTCACCTATGAGATCACTTTTCAGACCTCCGCTGATATGCGCTCGGCCGTTTTTGATTTTGCACACGACAATCAGTTAAAAACCTTGCAACTGAACAGGAAGAACAAAAATCTTGAAACCCTTTTTACCGAACTTACGAATTCCTGATAAAGGCTTTACAAAGTGGGATCAAATAAAAAATTACCGCTGTCTATAGATCGAATCACACCCTGTTATTAGAATATCCCGAGCCTTATCTAATTCCATTTGAACTCCCGGATTGGTGCAGTTGATCAGGATGGCAAACACCAATTGCTCCTCCGGAAAAATATAAAAATTGCTATACCCGCCTATGCTATTTCCCGTGTGACCATAGCGTCGACGGCCTTGCCTGTCCGCACTCACTTCCCATCCAAGGCCATAGAAAGTAGAGACCTCCCGGATATGGTGAGGTGTCAGAAATCGTCTCCAGATTGCTTCAGGTGCAATTCGTTCTTCCAGAACAGCCTGCCCGAATTTACAAAGGTCATTTGAAGTGGTAAGATATCCTCCGGCAGCCAGTTTGTAACGATTATCTACAGGAACAGCCTTATGAAACAGGCCATGCGAGCTGGTATAAAAAGTAGCCATCTCAGCTGAATCAGGAACGGAAACAGGATCAGATCGCCCGGGTTCCTCCAGGGTATGACCCAGTCCAAGAGGATCCAGCAACTGTTGTTGTACATAGCTTGAGAAGGATATCCCGCTGGCCTCCTCCATTGCAAGGGACACAAGTACCCAATTATAGCTGTTGTAAAAAAAATGGGTGCCGGGGGTGGCTATAAGGGGATCCATTTTAAATACGGCGGTCCCATCCCTGATACTGTAGGGCTTGTTCAGGGCATATTCTTTTCCTTGGTACCCACGTATACCAGCAGTATGCCCCGCCAGTTGGGCAATCGTAAAATCGGCACCTTTACGCGGATAATAAGGTACATAATCATAGAAGGAACGATCCAGATCAATAAGACCCTGTGCAACCATCTTCGCTAGGGCGGCAGCCGAGATACATTTGGATACACTTGCTGCCCTGAAAAGGGTTTGCCCGGGTTTTACAGGACGTTGATGCTCCAAACTAGAAAAGCCATATCCCTTCTCAAAGAAGACCTCGCCTTTTCGAAAGACGGTGACAGCAAGGCCCGGAATACGGCCTTGCTCTGTCATGGCAGAAAACACGTCATCCGCAAGCCCGGGAGCCTGAAATAAGTCACCGCCATGCTGTTTTTTTAAAGACCGGACAGCTTTAGTCAACATTTGAAGGAAGCTTTTCACAACATGGGTTTACGTTTTATCAGACGGGCGCTGTTCTTATGATTGCAGCCAAAATCAGTCATCCAAACCGCACCAGACAGCCATAATTGGCGTTTCAGTTAACACTGGTTTCACAGAGCCGGTATATTACAAAGGATGAAATGCAACATCGGAATTCAATCTTTATAAATCAATCTTCCGGTGTACAATTCCTCCACCTCTACGACCGTTGGTCTGATACTACTAACTACATCCCCTGTACCCCGGATAACACCCCTGAGAGATTCCAGCGGATGTATCAGAATGTCATTACTTCCCCTGTGATTTACCTGCACCCTGGCAGCCAACAGTTCTGCAGCCTCTATTCTGGAATCGCCGGCGGCAATTGTGATGTCCATATCTGCTACCGTCCCATTTAACCTGAAGTAAGCAATCCCGTTCACCACCACGGTGAGCCGCGTGGAGGACAGGGAAAGAATAAAAGAACCATCCGTGGTTTGAGCGGTAGGATCCAAAAAACTTTCTGAGTAAAGGGTAAGGTCAGAAAAATTCAATATGCCATCGCTACGAATCGGAAATCCGGTGCTACTCCTGATTTCTGTGATTTCCGGTGCGGTGATGTATACAATGGTGGTTCCATAATCCCTGAACAGATTGCAATCATTTGTATCCCTTAAGAGTAATGTTCCGTCCTTCACTGCCACTTCCACTTCGTTCCGCAAATTTTCACCTGTTTCCACTTCTACCTTTTGAGGGGTCCCCTGTTTCAGAACCAGGGTGATGTTCTCCGCAGCGGTAATCCCTGTAAATGCTGCCACCGTCACTTCCTCCTTTGTCACTTTCCCCGAAGACTGGATACAATCAGGCAGATCTTCACCGTTGCATGAGAGGAATGGGAGGAGCACGGGTAAAATCCAAACAAGGCCGACCATCCTGTTCATCATATTCGCCTTGTTGTCCAAACAGTAATATCTCATTGTATTTCGTTAATTTCCTGAAATATATTTAAACAGGGCTGTAAAACTGTCTGCCTAAAGGCGGATCCCAAAACCAAATTCAACAGCTTCTGCCTTTGCCGCATGGGATTTAAGCGTTATGCTCCCAAATAAACGGTCACCAAAATACCTTTTCAAACCAATTCTATTATACATACGTCCTTCAAAATCAAAAGGATAATACACATAGTATCCCAATTGGGTAATCACACTCATTTTATTGATAAATAATTCATGGCCAAGAAATAGACCTGCTCTTTTGTAGTCGTCCCCGGCGTCTACGTCAAGCTCCGGAAAGGCGATCGACTGGTAGCGGATCAGTTCTTTTAGGAAACGGGAAAAAAAGAGGTCGCCACCAAACTGAAGTGCACTTTTTCTGCCAAGTCTTTTGTCCAGATATGCCGATACAATATAGAACGGAAACTGTCCTGAGTTGATCACATCACTTTCATTGAAACCTGTCCGGAATACAAGATTGGTATGTAGGGGTTCCTTATAGGTCCGGGTATCATTGACACTCATGTAGGGAGGTTCATCCCGTTGCTCCAGGTTATAAATCACTCCTGCATTTAGCGTGAAGGAGTTGGTTGAGGTGTTGGGCGCCCTGAAATTGGCATTGGAATAATGAATAAGTGCAATTCCCACCTTAAACCCCAGTTGGGGGAGGACTGTCTCGCGATAATAATTTACCATGGCATACGTAGTACTCATGAAATGAGAACCATAGGCGTTATTTCGAAAATTGAGGGATTTGTCATATGGTGAGGTATTGTAGGCGAGCCCTTGTCCCAACCGGAACTGGAGATTCCGTTTTAAAAAATAAAAGTTATAGTGGGCGTACAATGAATAATTGGTACCCAGGGTAGGACTCTCCATATCCTGATAGACAAATGAAAAACCAAAATCCGGATAATTGTATTCTTGTTCCCATTGCTCAGCACCAAAGGTCTTTTTATTGACAGACAGGATAATACCACTGGGATGGGCCTGGATCAAATGCGAAATATCAGGATTATGAAGAATGACGGACCCGTAAAAGGGGGTTGCATCCAGAGTGTAAACGGCAGGAATACTATCCTCTTGGGAGAACCCACATATCCAGGAAAAAAAAAGAGGAATCAGGATTCTGCAACTCATCAGCTGCAAAAATAGAAAATAAATCGTTGCGTGGTGGGATCAGGACCACTCCGGACTCGGAGGTATTTACAGGATTGGTGACATTCAGGAGTTTGCGTATACCTTAAAATACGGCTTTGGCAATCGCCCTGATATTATCGGATTTCCCCATGGAATAATAGTGTAGGACCGGGACACCTGCCGCCTTAAGTTCGCGAGACTGGCTGATGGCCCATTCAATGCCCACTTGCCGGATCTCAATATTGCTCCTGCAGGCCTCAACGCTGTCAATAAGGTCCTGAGGCAGGTCTATACGAAACACCTGGGGTAGCAACTGCAGGTGGTTCCTGACAGCAATAGGTTTAATTCCCGGAATTATGGGAACGGTTATGTTCATGGCGCGCGCGGCATTCACAAATTCAAAATATTTCTGATTGTCAAAGAACATCTGGGTCACAACATAGTCGGCACCTTCATCAATTTTCTTTTTCAACCATTTCAGGTCGGTCTTCAGGGAAGGTGCCTCCATGTGTTTTTCCGGGTATCCTGCTACCCCAATACAGAAGTCGGCACAATCCGCAGTTTCAACCACCTCATGCAAATAGCAGCCTTTTTTCAGATTGTGGATCTGTTTTACAAGGTCGCACGCATAAACGTTTCCCCCTTTGGTCGCTTCAAAGTACTTTTCTTCCTTCATCGCGTCACCTCTGAGCGCCATTATATTATCCAGTCCGAGATAGTGACAGTCAACCAGCAGGTATTCTGTTTCCTCTTTGGTAAATCCGCCGCAAAGCACATGGGGAATGGCATCAACACGATATTTGTGCATGATGGAGGCGCAGATTCCTACAGTTCCCGGTCGCATCCGGGTCAATTTTCTATCCAGAAGGCCATTGCGGTCAAGGTAAATATATTCCTCCCTGGAGGTAGTGACATCTACGAAGGGGGGATTAAATTCCATAAGTGGATCTATGTTATCATAGAGCTCCTGAATGCTCCTGCCTTTGACAGGTGGGATTATTTCAAAAGAGAAAAGGGTCTTTCCCCGGGCATTCTCAATATGGTCTGTTACTTTCATCGGCAATTATCACACCTTTTTTTAGGCGTGTTTTATGTTCATTGATTTTCACCTCGTTCATCTGGGTTGGCTGGGCTATGCCAGTTAACTTTTACTGTACTACAATGGCGGGTAATCCATCGGCAATATTGGGGGCTAGCCACTTTTCCGCTTTTTCCCTGGAGATGTCCTTCCTGTCTGCAAAATCAAAAACCTGATCCTGAGTGATTTTTCCAACCCCGAAATAACGCGCCTCAGGGCTGGCAAAATAGTACCCGCTAACACTGGCAGAAGGCCACATGGCAAGACTTTCCGTTAATTCTACTCCTATGTTTTCATCGACTTTCAATAAATCCCAAATGGTGTATTTTTCCAAGTGGTCCGGACACGCAGGGTATCCCGGTGCGGGACGAATTCCCTGATACGATTCTTTAATGAGTGCTTCATTGTTCAACTCCTCATCCGGGGCATAGGCCCAGTGTTCTGTTCTCACTTCCCTATGCAAATATTCGGCAAAAGCCTCTGCAAGCCGGTCGGAAAGTGCTTTCACAAGGATGGAGTTATAATCGTCCAATTCCTTTCGGTACTGTTCGGCCAGGGCTTCCGTTCCAAATCCCGCACAGACACAGAAACAACCGATATAATCCTGTATACCCGTTGCTTTTGGAGCGATAAAATCTGCGAGGGCAAAGTTGGCTACCCCCTCCCGTTTTTTTAATTGTTGCCTGAGGGTACGAAAAATAAAGGTTTCGCCTTCATGATTGACTGCAATATCATCATCATCACGGGTGTTCGCTTCGAAAAGTCCAAATACTGCCTTGGCCTGCAGGGTCTTTCCATCCGTAAGTTTCGCGAGCATCTGACCTGCATCGTGGAAAAGCGCAGAGGCCTCCTTACCCACGATTTCATCTTTCAGAATTTCAGGATATTTCCCATGAAGTTCCCAGGATCTGAAAAATGGCGTCCAGTCAATATAGGGCACTAATTTTTTGAGATCCAGGCTTTCTATGATCTGAATACCCAGTTGCCGGGGCTTCTTTATACCATCCTTCTTCCATCGAATTTGAAACTTATTCTCACGCGCTTCTGCCAGGGTGAGGTACTCCTTTTCTTTTCCGCGCTTTGCAAACTGCAATCTGAATGTCGCATAATCTGCCTTGATGCTATTTTTATAGCTCTCTGAAGATTGCTCCTGCAACAATTCTCCGACCACTGTAACCGCTCTCGAAGCATCATTCACGTGAACTACAGAATGGCTGTATTGGGGGTCGATCTTTACCGCGGTATGTGCCTTGCTCGTTGTAGCTCCCCCGATGAGCAAAGGGACATTGAATTTCTGACGTTCCATTTCCTTTGCCAAAAAAACCATTTCGTCCAGAGACGGGGTGATCAGACCGCTCAGCCCGATAATATCCACCTCTTCTTCCTTTGCTTTTAGGATGATCCTCTCCGCCGGGACCATCACCCCAAGATCTATGATCTCATAATTATTGCAGGCAAGTACAACTCCGACAATATTTTTGCCGATATCATGAACATCCCCTTTAACGGTTGCCATTAATATTTTTCCTGCGCCTTTTTTCTGATCTTTTTTTGGATTCTTAAGTTTCTCGGCCTCAATGTAGGGTAACAGGTACGCTACGGCCTTTTTCATCACCCGGGCAGATTTTACCACCTGTGGCAGGAACATTTTTCCGCTTCCGAACAAATCCCCTACAACATTCATTCCCGTCATCAGATGGCCTTCAATTACTTCGATCGGCTCACTAACCGATTGACGCGCTTCTTCCACATCCTCTATAATGAATTGTTCCACCCCCTTAACCAGAGCCCTGGTGATCCGTTCCTGCAGGGATTCATCCCTCCACGACAGATCCGCCTTGTTTTCCCTGGCCTTGCCCACAACCGTTTCGGCAAATTCGAGAAGGCGCTCCGTGGCATCTTCTCTCCGGTTCAGGATGACGTCTTCAACCCTTTGAAGGAGTTCCGTCGGAATGGTGTCATATACCTCCAGCAACGCGGGATTGACTATTCCCATATTCATTCCGGCCTGGATAGCATGATACAAAAAAACCGAATGCATGGCTTCCCTAACAGGGTCATTGCCCCGGAAACTAAAGGAGACATTACTTACTCCGCCACTGACGCTGCAATAAGGCAAGTGTTTACGCACCCAGGCAGTCGCCTCAATAAAGTCGAGAGCATTGCGTTTGTGTTCATCCATCCCGGTAGCGACGGGAAAAATATTGAGATCGAAAATGATGTCTTCAGGGGGGAAGCTGAGCCGGTTCACCAGAAGATCATAAGATCGTTTTGCAATTTCTATTCTTCTGTCATAATTGTCCGCCTGTCCGGTTTCATCAAATGCCATCACGATCACGGCAGCTCCATATCTCCTGATAAGTCGGGCCTGTTGAATAAACTGTTCCTCGCCTTCCTTAAGGCTGATGGAATTCACCACACATTTTCCCTGCACCACCTGTAACCCTGCCTCTATGATCTCCCATTTGGAGCTGTCTATCATAATTGGTACACGGGCGATATCGGGTTCTGCGACGAGAAGGTTCAGAAATCTCACCATAGCCTCCTTTCCGTCAATAAGGCCATCATCCATATTGATATCAATAATCTGAGCCCCTCCTTCTACCTGATGTCTTGCAATTTCGATGGCTTCCTCAAACTTATCTTCCTGAATCAGACGCAAAAATTTTCTGGAACCGGCCACATTGGTCCTCTCGCCTACATTGATAAAATTACTTTCAGGGGTGATCACCAAAGGTTCTAACCCGGATAGCTTTAAAAAGCGATCCGGCCGATTCGTGGGCTGTAAGTGCAGATTATCCGTGGTCTCCCCTTTCATACTTAGTATAGCTTAATATCCTGAAACAAAGTTGTAACACCTGTAAAAACAAACTTCCCGCCCTGTTTTACGACAGGACCGGTCAACGCATGACCAACTGTTTTCTTGGTTCATAATTGGGCGTTAATGCAGCAATGGCCCTGATATGTTCCGGAGTGGAACCACAGCAGCCTCCTACGATGTTCACGAGGCCTTTCTCCATATATTCACGGATTTGTTCGGCCATTTGTTTTGGGGTCTGGTCATAACTCCCAAATGCGTTCGGGAGACCCGCATTGGGATGGGCCGAGATGGCAAGCTTCGATTTTGCGGCCAGCACCTCCAGATAAGGCACCAGCTGATTCGCTCCAAGGGCGCAGTTGAACCCTATGGACATGATGGGTGTATGGGATACGGAAATCAGGAAGGCCTCGGCCGTCTGGCCAGAAAGCGTGCGGCCGGACGCGTCGGTTATGGTTCCGCTGACCATGACCGGAATGCTCAGTTGCCGTTCGTTTTTTAGTTCATCTATTGCGAACAGGGCGGCCTTGGCATTAAGGGTATCAAATATGGTTTCAACCAAAAGGATGTCAACCCCTCCGTCAAGGAGGGCGGTCACCTGCTGGCGGTAAGCAATTCGCAATTCGTCAAAGGAAATAGCTCTGAATCCCGGATCATTGACCAGAGGCGACATGCTCGCGGTTTTATTGGTGGGACCGATGCTGCCTGCAACAAACCTGGGTTTATCCGGGTTGGCGGTAGTAAACTGTGATGCCACCTCCCTTGCAATTCGCGCCGATTCGTAGTTCAGTTCATACACCAGTTCCTCCATCTTGTAATCTGCCATTGCAACAGTCGTACCTGAAAAGGTATTGGTTTCTGCAATATCCGCACCCGCTTCAAAATACAAGCGATGGATTTCGGCGATGGCATGAGGCTGGGTAAGGGATAACAGGTCATTATTTCCCTGTAGCGGAATGGGCCAGTCAGCAAACCGATCTCCCCTGAAATCTGCTTCTGTAAATTTATATCGCTGCAACATGGTGCCCATGGCCCCGTCCAGCACCAGGATTCTCTCCTGTAAAATTTCTTCAATCAATGTCATAAGCCTATACCCTGTACTATGGATTCATAAATATAATTGCTGTCAAGTAAGGGAAGAAAACAGGAAAACCCGGTTTTGTGTTATCTGTCCCTTTGGTTAATGCCAAATCAGGATAGAATGTAGCACCTTCTTTTTCCCGGTCGGCCATACCGCAACGGGAAAAGGGTTGCTAAGGTTTCACAGGGTCCATTCCCTCCGCCTTTCTTGATAACAATATCAAATTTGTAAAGAACTGCTGCAAAGTAACGTTACCGATTTATTAAATGCAAACAAACCTGTCCTTTTTTACATTGTCCTACAAATAAAAACCTCTTAATTCCGAGGAATTAAAAGGTTTTAACCTAATTAAATAATCAAAAAAGGTGGGGAACTAAGCAATACTCTGAACCACTTCTTTTTTGGCTTCCTTCTTACTGCCGTCAAAACCTTCGACACCTCCGACGGTAGTGTATTTCATAACATATTTCTTGCCTGGATTGATACGTTGGTAAGCACTCTGGCACATAACGGCCGCTTCATGAAATCCTGACAGGATGAGTTTCAGTTTTCCCGGGTAGGTATTGACATCTCCTATGGCATATACCCCTGGAATATTGGTCTGATAGTCATAGGCATTATTGACTTTTATTGCATTTTTTTCAATCTCAAGGCCCCATTCACCGATTGGTCCTATTTTTGGAGAGAGTCCAAACAGGGGGATAAAATAGTCCGTTTCCACATAGCTTTCCCCCAAAGACATGTCATTGTGACGAATGACCACCGCCTCCAGGTGCTCGTCGCCATAAAGTTTACGGACCTCCGCCTCGGTATACAGCCTTATTTTACCGGTTTTTGCCAGGATAGCGGCTTTTTCAACGGAATCCAGTGCACCCCGGAACTCGTTTCGCCGATGCACCAGTGCTACTTCTGAAGCAATCCCCGAGAGGTGTATGGCCCAATCCAATGCAGAATCTCCGCCACCGGAAATCACAACTTTTTTCCCGCGATACACCTCAGGATCCTTAATGATATAGGAGACACCTTTATTCTCGAATTCTGTGATGTTCTCGATAGGAGGTTTCCTAGGCTCAAAAGATCCAAGACCCCCTGCAATGACCACCACAGGTGCCTGATGGGCCGTTCCCTCGCTCGTTGTAACAACAAAGGAGCCGTCATCCAGCCTGTCAAGTTTTTCCGCGCGCTCCCCCAGCGTAAACCCCGGCTCAAAGGGTTTGATTTGTTCCATGAGTTTTTCAACCAGATCCCCTGCAAGAATTTCGGGATAGGCAGGAATGTCATAGATGGGCTTTTTAGGATAGATTTCGGAGCATTGACCCCCGGGTTGCGGAAGGGCATCTATCAAATGGGTTTTCATTTTGAGCAATCCTGCTTCAAAAACTGTAAAAAGGCCTGTCGGGCCTGCCCCAATGATGATGATATCTGTTTTAATCATTACTTCTTATTTAATGTCAATTGACCTTATCCTCCTGTATTAACAAAGTTCCAGGTCGTTTGTTTTTTATTTGATTAATGAACTTGTTACCTTGTTCATTGCTTCAACTTTGGATTGGAAATCGCCTTTTAATTTCTGTCGGTAGGTATGTAAATTGGTTACCATCAGGTTAATGTCGTCCGGAATAACTTCTTCAAAAAACTGCCGCAATCTTTTCGCAGTTGTGGGCGACTTGCCGTTGGTTGAAATGCCGATCTTGACATTTCCTTTGGTGACGATTCCGCCCATATAAAAATCACAATATGGGGGATTATCGGCCACATTCACCAGCGTATTCTGTTCCCTGCAATCTTCGTAGACCGTCACGTTTACCTTGGGGTTGTCGGTTGTTGCGATCACCAGGTGCTTCCCTTTGAGATATTCCTTGTCATACCTGCCATAAATAACTTCCACATTGTAGTCCGAGGCCAGTTTTAAGGTCGCTTCGGAATACTCCGGCGCAACCATACTAACCACGGCATCCGGGCTTGATTTTGTCAGGAATCGCAATTTTTCTTCTGCAACATTACCGCCACCAACAATCAGGATATGAAGTTGCGAGACTTTAAGGAAAACAGGATAAAGGTTATTTCGATCCATCAGGAGTTATTTTATCACATTCATAAGGCAGTACCTCCTCCTTCATGACAGACTGTGAGATGGCGGACTCATACAATATTCGCATCCGTTCCCTGTGATGGACCACCTCCCCGATCACTATAATTGCCGGATTGCTCAAATTTTCTCTCTCAACGATCTCCAGAATATTATCCATGGTTCCAACGCCTGCTTTTTCATCTGCCAAAGTTCCGTTCTGAATAACTGCGATTGGCAAGGTTGACTTGCCTTCCTGTTTAAACAAGGCAACAATAGCCGGCAGTTTTGACATCCCCATTAGGACTACAATAGTGGCGTTCGATTTGGCCGCCAGCGCTACGTCCTCTGACAACTTATGATCTTTGGTGGTGCCTGTGATCACCCAGACACTTTCCGAAGCATTTCTCTTGGTTACAGGGATTTGTTGCATGGCAGGTACGGAGAGGGCCGAACTTATGCCGGGCACTATGGCCACGCGTACCCCCTGTTTTGCCGCGAACTCCATTTCTTCTGCCCCTCGTCCGAAAACAAACGGATCTCCTCCTTTAAGCCGAACCACATGACCTTTTGAATGCGCCCGTTGAACGATCAGGTCATTGATCTGTTCCTGGCGATATGAATAACATCCTTTTCTCTTCCCCACAAACAACAACTCCGCTCCATCCGCGTACTCAAGCAGCGCAGGATTCACCAGAGCATCATACAATACCACATCGGCACTCTGTAGTACCTTTATTGCCTTCAGGGTAATAAGGTCCGGATCTCCCGGACCCGCGCCTACAACCGTCAGAAGCGCCCGGCTCCTGTGGGTGCCACCCTTTGGGGGGGAAGGTAAGATATGATTATTCTTTCCCGTCATGCTATCCTGCTTCAGCTAGTTCCACTTGACGGAATGTGTCGACTTTTTTCAGAAAGGCTGCGGCTTCTGAGGTGTACTCCCGTGCAAATTCCTCAGTGGGTGCTGTTGTATTGATCGCAAGCACTTTTTCTTCAAAAGAAAATCCGAGATTTAGCCTGTTTGACTGTACGTAGATCTTATCAAAATCCGCAATAATACTGGCATGCGTATTGGTCTTGGTATCTTCCAGTGTAAGAAGGGCCTTGGCGGCATTGACCATGGCAGAGTAGGCATGGTAGATGCCCGCAGCCCACTTTTGTTCCTGCAAAGCAAGCTGTGCGTTGGCTATTTTCTCATCACTTTCCAGCAACAATGTGGCAACAAGGTCGATCACCACTCCAGCGCATTCTCCAATTCCGATCGCCTGTTCATACTTTTCACTATTACCCCAATCAATAAAATCAGAAGGAATTAAATTGTCGGTGGCTGATAAAGGTTTTAATAAATCATAAAAATAAAGCTGTCCTTTCGCCTCATAATAGTTTTCGTAACCAACCCCCGCCCCGTGGCTTTCGTAGTCATCCAGGATAAGACGGAGGGCATCCGGACCTCTTTTACTGGGAATTTTTATCACCTTATCGGCAAAACGGCCGTTTCCGTTACCAAGATTCCCTCCTCCCAACAACACCTGTAAGGCAGGCGCCACCAATTTTTCCTTTGTCCTGATAGACATTCCCTGAAAACCGATATGGGCCATATTATGCTGCCCGCATGCGTTCATACATCCGCTGATCTTGATAACGACATCAGGATTGTTAATATAATCCGGATATTCGGATGCGATCACCTTTTCCAGTACTTCGGCGATGCCGGTACTGCTGGCAATACCGAGATTACAGGTATCAGTACCCGGGCAGGCTGTAATGTCCAGCGCTTTGTTATATCCGGCTTCTGCCAGACCCATTTTATGCAATTCGGTGTATATATAGGGTAAGGAGGATTCCTTAACAAAGGGGATCAAAATATTTTGCCTGAGGGTCAGTCTCAGTTCTCCGGCGGCAAAGTTTTCTACAAGTTCAGACAATTGTCGTGCCTGGCTGGTATAAAAGTCGCCCAGCAGGACTTTGATGCCTACCGCCACAAAGCCGGCTTGTTTCTGAGAAACCAGATTCGTTTTTTTCCATTGTTCGAACGCCTTCGGATCGGTAATGGCGATCCCGGGAGCTTCTTTTTGTGTGGGACGTGTAGGCGGGTAAGCAGTTATATCTATTGGAAAGGTTTGAAAAGGAACAGCCGGTTGCTCAGCTTCCAACAATTCCTTAAATCCATCCAGTCCAAGATCTTTTAATAGGAATTTCATCCGGGCTTTCGCCCTGCTCTTTCTTTCTCCGTACCGGTCAAAGACACGAATGACTACTTCCATCAGGGGGATGATCCTGTCCGCAGGTAAAAACTCATAAAGTACGTCCGCATGGCGCGGTTGCGATCCAAGTCCGCCACCCAGCATTACCTTAAAGCCCGGATCCCCATCCTGGGATTTGGCTATAAAGCCCAGGTCATGCATATAGGAAAGTCCGCTGTCTGCATCGCTCGAAGAGAAGGAGACTTTAAATTTACGCCCCATCTCCTGCCCGATCGGATTCCGCAGAAAATATTCAAATAGCCCGTGGGCATAGGGTGATACATCAAAAGGTTCGCCCGGATCAATGCCTGCTGTTTCACTGGCAGTCACATTCCTGACCGTGTTTCCGCATGCCTCTCTGAGGGTCACTTCGTCCTGTTCCAGTTGTGCCCACAGTTCCGGCGTTCTCTCCAGGTCCACATAATGGATCTGAATATCCTGCCGGGTGGTAATGTGCAATCTTCCGGTTGAAAACTCGTCCGACACATCCGCAATTCTCCTGAGCTGGCGTACCGTCAGTTTACCATACGGAATTTTCATGCGTATCATCTGAACCCCTGGTTGTCTCTGCCCGTACACGCCTCTGGCAAGGCGAAGGCTGCGAAATTTCTCCTCGTCAATACGACCCTCCTTAAAAAGTCGGATCTTCTTTTCAAGTTCTAAAATATCGTTCTGAACAATGGGATTTTCTATTTCGGTTCTAAAACTCTGCATCTGTGTGTATTTGGGAGCTTTATAATGTTTAGTCTATAGACTTTGTAGATATATAAAGCAGCCTTTAATTATTTTTATACAATTGATGTGGTTGGTCTCTGGTTGATTAACTATGCAATCCGCATTCCCGGTTTTCCAGGACTTTGGTCGGATCAAAATAGGAATGCTCGTTTGGAAGGTTGCGTTCCTTCAGATAGACATCAAGCTGAGCGTCATTCCAATGGTAAAATGGGCTCACCTTTAAGACTCCATCCTTACTGAGACTGAGGATATCAAGGGTATCCCTGTGAGCGGTCTGGCCTTTTCTAAGGTTGGTAAACCACACATCCGGACGGTGCTCCTGCATTGCCCTTTTAAAAGGTTCGAGCTTTACCTGTTCTGTAAATGCCCGGTGACGGGGATCTTCAACATCAGGAATTCCCAGCACGGCATCCCTGTGAGCAGAAGTCTGAAGAGGAACATATAGTTTGATGTTGAGTCCAAGCCTGTAAGTTAGCTCTTCCGCATGCTGGTACGTCTTTGGTGTGTTATATCCTGTATCGCACCAGATGACCGGAATATCACGCATCACATCTGTTACCGCATGTAGGATGGCTACTTCATAAGGCCTGAAGTTGGTGGTTACCACAGGATTACCTGCATACTGAATGGCCCAGGAGATAATTTCTTCGGGGGGAATACCCTTGAACTGGATATTCAGATTTTCTATCTGCTGCTTTGCTAGTAACATAGGCACTAATTTTATTACTCCTATAGAGTTGGTAGACTTTTCAAATTTAAAACTTATTCTCCATAAAATACGTTAAAAAACCCCGAATATTACTCTAACTCTATGGTTTTTATAGATTAAAAATTAAATCTGAATTTCATTACGAATTACGCAACAAAAATAATCCAATGTTAACAGATTCGCATAAAAATGTCGATAAGCTTCCGTTTTTCCACGTTCAAACCAACAAATCCTGAAGTGTAGTGGTCCGATAGACATCCAAGGCACTGTCCCTTACCTGTAACATCAATCTATGGACGGAACAGGTCGCTTCATCAGGACAATCCGCGCACTGTTCATAAAAATTCAGACTGACACAGGGAACCATAGCGATTGGTCCCTCTAAAACGCGCATGACGGCGGTCATCGGGATTTCGGAGGGATGTTTTATCAAATAATAACCCCCGCCTTTGCCCTTTTTCGATCCTAAAAATCCGGTTTTTCGCAGCGATAACAGGATACTTTCAAGGAACTTCTGTGAAATATTTTCGTGTTTTGAAATTTCCGCTATCTGGACGGGTTGGTTTTTAGGCTGGACTGCCAGATATGCCAGTGCTTTCAGCCCGTATTTGGTCTTTTTGGAGAGCATGGGGCGAAGATAGTAAAAATTAACACGCTCCTTTCCGGCCCGAGGTTTTCTGGAACGCAACTCCATACCTTCCGGAAGGCTTATTGGAACACCCGATTCCATTCCCCTATAATAGCAAATGCCAGGTCATTGGATCTTTATGGACCCTATTCGTCCGGCCCGCATTGATCCAGGGCCTGCCGGATGTCGGCTATGATATCTGAAATATGTTCCAGACCCACAGAGACCCGGATCATACCGTCTGTAATACCGGATTCCAGGCGCTCATTTTCGGTAAGTTTGCTATGCGTAGTGGAAGCAGGATGCGTAACAATGCTGCGGGTATCCCCAAGATTGGCTGAAAGTGACAATAATTGTACGGCATCAAAGAATTTCCGGCCGGCATCAACCCCGCCATGGACCTCAAAGGCGACAACGCTACCTCCCGATTTCATTTGCTTCCTTGCCAGCGCATATTGAGGATGGGATCTGAGAAAAGGATATTTAACCCAGGATACTCTCGGGTCCTTTTCCAAAAATTCGGCGAGGGCAAGCGCGTTGCTGCAGTGCCTGTCTACTCTTACCGCGAGGGTTTCAAGACTTTTTGACAACAGCCAGGCATTGAAAGGCGATAAGGATGGGCCGGTAATCCTCGAAAATCGATAGATCTTGTCTATCAGGTCCTTGTTGCCTACAGTCAAACCGGCCAAAACACGACCCTGTCCGTCCATCAGTTTGGTCGCCGAATGAATGACGAGGTCAGCGCCGAATCTTATGGGTTGTTGCAAATATGGGGTGGCAAAGCAATTGTCGACCACCAGCAAAATTCCGTGTCTTTTGGCGATCCCGCTCAACAATTCGAGGTCAAGGATATCCACCCCCGGATTGGTGGGAGATTCTACATACAGCATCCTCGTCCGCGGGGTGATAAGTTGTTCTGCCGCTTCAGGCTGATCGAATCTGAAATAGCTGTGTCCGATCTGCCATTTTGGAAAAAATTGGCTGAGCAGGCTGTGTGTCGATCCGAAAATACTCCGGCAGGAGACAATATGGTCTCCGCTTTCGAGAAGGGCGGCAAAAGTTGAGAAAACGGCTGCCATTCCTGACGCGAAAGCGAAACCATCTTCTGCCCCTTCCATCTTGCACACCTTTTCAATAAGTTCGGAAGTGTTGGGATTGGAATACCTTGAGTAAATATTGCCTTCTTTCTCTTCGGCAAATGATGCCCTCATATCTTCCGCATCCTCGAAGACAAAACTCGAGGTCAGATAGACCGGATTGGAGTGTTCCCTGAAATTCGACCTTTCCATTTGGGTCCTTATCGCCATCGTTTCAAACTGAGGGGTCGCTTTATTTTTTTGTTCACGCATAATTTTAAATCAATAATTCCGGAAAATGTCCTTCTGTTTCAGTGAGGTCTTAACAATGCTCACAGCTGTTCATCCCTTTTCCGCGATTCTTAGAATATCCCCGAATACTCCCCTTGCGGTTACAGACGCGCCCGCACCTGCTCCCTGTATTACCAGAGGCTGCCTGCCATAAGATTCGGTATAGATTTCGATAATGGAGTCGGATCCCTTCACTTGTCCGAGGGCACTTTCACGGGGAACAGATACAAGTGCGACGTCGAGAATCCCCTTTTCTTTTTGAAGATCTCCATGCAGATCTCCGATATATCGGAGCACATGTCCTTCTTCCTGGTTTTTCTTTATCTCGTAAAAAGTGTCATCCAAAATATCCAGATGATCCATAAAATCCGATACTTTGCCTTTCCGCAATGATTCCGGGATCAGATTTTCTATAACAATATCTGAAAACTCATTTCGCAGGTCGAGTTCTCTGGCCAGTATCAGCAATTTCCTGCCTACATCATTACCCGACAGATCCTCCCGCGGGTCCGGCTCGGTAAAACCAAGGCGCACCGCATCCCTCAGGACTTCGGAAAAAGGGGTTTCTGTTTCAGAAAAGGTGTTGAAAATATAACTCAGGGATCCGGAAAAAACACCTTTGATACGTGTTATATTCTCGCCGGACAGATGCAACAATTTAATAGTATCAATAAGTGGCAGGCCTGCTCCCACATTGGTTTCATAGAGGTAGGTTTTTTGTTTTTTATTCAATTCCTCCCGGAGTTGCCGGTAAAAATCAAAGCCCAGGGTATTCGCAATTTTATTCGAAGAAACCAGATCAAATCCATTCTCAACAAATTCGGAATAATGGGAAACAAAATCTCCGCTGGCCGTATTGTCAACCGCGATCAGGTTTTCCAAATGGTGAGTTGTTGCATACCTGAATATGTCATCAAGTGTATAAGCAGCCCCTTGTTCCGAAATAGCCTTTTTCCAGTGTTTTGGAAGCCCGTTTTTATTTAGGAGGACTTTCCTGGAATTGGCCAGGGCAAAAATATTCACCAATACCCCCTTTCGTTTCTCAATGCTTTTTGACGATCCCAGGATCTGATCAATTAAGGTGCCTCCGACGTTCCCATGCCCGAAAATAGCAAGATTTACCTTCTTGCTGATACCAAAAATCTGCCCATGCATGACGTTGAGCGCCTTGTGCAAGTCTCGCTTCTTAACAACCAGACTTACATTCTTTCCCGAGATCGTATTATTGAAGAGAAGCGGGACAATCTGGTTCTTGATCAAAGCGTTGTAAGGCTTGTGAAAGGTACTTAGGTCCTGTCCCACAATGGAAATGACAGAAACATCGTGTATAATGGTGATAGCAGTCATGTCCTGAGACCGGAAATCTTCGTGAAATTCGATTTCCAGGGCCGACTTCGCTTTTTCTGCCTTGGAGGCCTCCACGATAAGGCCAATCCCACGTTCCGACGAACCCTGTGAAATAATCCCTACATTGATATCATTCTGACCGAGGACCCTGAAAATACGGGCATCAACTCCTACTTTTCCCAGGAGGCCCCTGCCCTCAATATTTATAAGGGATTCATTTTCAATGACAGATAAGGATTTGATACCTTCCTCGCTGGTAAGAGCGCTGATCAACGTGCCTTTATTGTCTTCATTAAAAGTATTCATGATCCGGAGCGGAATGTTCTTCTCAATTAAAGGAATAATGGTCTTGGCATGAAGGATGTTGGCCCCAAAATTTGCCAGCTCATTGGCTTCGCCGTAAGAGAGGTTGGAAATGCGCTGTGCTTCTGGCACTAATTCCGGATTCGCCGTAAAAATACCATCCACGTGGGTAAAATTCTGCAATTCCTCTGCGTCGAGGAAATTGGCGATTAAGGCGGCGGTATAATTGCTGCCGTTGCGACCAAGGGTGGTAGTTTCATTGGCCATATTGGATCCAATATATCCTGTGAAAACCGGGACGGCGTCCGATGGCAAATTACCGAAGGCGCGAATTACGTTTTCCTTTGATATGGCCTCCAGGACCTGTGCGTTACCAAAGCCGGCATCTGTTTTGATCAATTTCCGGGTATCAAGCAGGTGCGCATTCACCCCTTTTCCAATAAGAAGTTTGGAAATCAACTTGGCGGAAATCAGCTCCCCATATGCGAGGACCTGGTCTTTCACCTTGTCACTGTAATCTCCCAATAAACTGACGCCTTCGAACAACTGCACCAGTTCCCGGAATTCCTGAGACAGGTTGACATTCTTAAAAGTATGCCGCTGGTATTTTTCAAAAGCCTCAAATTCCTTCTGGTATGCCTTACCGCTGGCTGCGTCCTCCAGGATCCTTAACAATTGATCGGTCGCATCTTCTCTCGCCGAGACCACGACAGCGATATTATCTGTCTTTCCTGCTCTCGAAGCAATGATATTCAGCACCCGTTCCAATCCTTCGCCGTTTGCCAGGGAACGCCCGCCGAACTTCAGTATTTTCAGGCGTTCTGTTACTCCGTTGGTATCAAATATGCCTTTCAATAATTGTTGCATCTGCTCAAACTCGATCAGGAAGGAATCATGGCCATGCATAGAATGTATTTCGCCATAGGTTACATTGCTGTTCACCTGGGCTAACTGTTTAAAGGTTTCCTTATTCTCTTTGGCGGTAAAGAACAGGTCGGAATCCACGCCGATGATATGGATTCTTGTATCACTTTCTCTCAGAAAACTGAAAGCCTCTTCCCCATTTCTGGTAATGTCTATGGTCTTTAAGAGCTGGTTGGTGAGTTTATAGGCGGAAAGCTGAAATCGCTCCTGTAATTTTTTTCCGTGATGCATGAGCCAGCTCTCCACATTAAAAACCTGTAACTCGGCATTCGTACTGCGCTTAAAGCGTTCCTTAAAAGATTCAGGAGTACGGTAGCACAGCATGGCATGCATACGTGCGTCATGAACAGGATTTCTTGAATTCACCAGAAATTGTTCCTGGATCTGACAATTGGCTATAAGCCAATCTGTCGATTTCCAGTCAGAGGCTACAGGGATCAGATGCTGAATGAGCCCGGGGTTGAGGGCCGCCATTTCCCAGGCAATTCCTCCGCCCAAAGATCCACCTATTACGGCGTATAAGCGGTCAATTTCCAGTTGCCGCAATCCCAGAATGAAAATACGGGCAATGTCTCCGGCCACAAAGTCCTTATAGTTTTCTATGACAAATCCGTCATAACCATTCCCCGGAATATTAAAGGCCATCACGGTGTATCTGGTAGTATCAATACACAACCCGTCACCAATAAGGGAAGACCACCAGCCATCCGGACCCGTAACCTTCGAGTTGCCTGTAAGGGCATGGTTCACCAGTACCACCGGCGCAGAATGAAGTTCTTTTCCAAAAACTTCGTACGACAGCCGGATGTCCTGTGTGCTGCCGTTAAAGGTGGTATAACCGGGTATCTTTAGATGATAGAGCATAGATCACATACTAAGACCTGACCAATTTTCCTGTTATCTTAAAATCCAGATGAAAGAAAAACCTGCCAGGTCCTATAAATTAAGCCATTACTGAAGTGTCGAGCGTTGCAAACACCCCTCCGAGATCTGCCTTCAGATCTTCCAGGTCTTCCAGACCAACCGAAATCCTGATGAGGTCTTTGGTTACCCCTGTTGCTTCCTGAGAAGCATCGTCCAGTTGCTGGTGTGTGGTGCTTGCCGGGTGGATAATCAGCGATTTTGTGTCGCCAATATTGGCGAGCAGGGAAAAAAGTTTTGTATCATCCGCGACCTTTTTAGCTGCTTCAAAGCCGCCTTTTACGCCAAAGGTTACCAGGCTGCTTTGACCCTTTGGTAAATATTTGGCCGCAAGGCTTGCATAAGGACTGTCCTTCAGCCCGGGATAATTGACCCAGCTGACCTGTTTTTGTTGCTTTAACCAGAGTGCGAGCGCCATGGCACTTTCACTGTGCCTTTTCATGCGGATCTCAAGGGTTTCAAGTCCTTGTATGATCTGGAAGGCGTTAAAGGGGCTCAGACACCCTCCGTGATCCCTGAGTCCTTCAATACGGGCCTTGGCTATAAATGCAGCGGGGCCCAGGGCTTCATGGTAGACCAGCCCGTGATATCCCGGTGATGGTTCTGTAAACTCCGGAAATTTTCCATTGGCCCAATCAAAAGTACCGGCATCAATAATAGCCCCGCCAAGTGCGGTTCCATTTCCGTTTATGTACTTGGTTAACGAGTGGATAACAATGTTTGCACCATATTCAATGGGTCTTAGCAGCGCAGGTGTCGGCACCGTATTGTCTACAATGAATGGAATTTTGGCCGCCTTTGCTTCGTCTGCGATCGCTTGCAGATCCAGGACGTCAAGTTTGGGATTCCCGAGTGACTCCGCAAAGATGACTCTCGTATTTTCGCGAACTGCCTTACCAAAATTGGCAGGATCTGAAGGATCTACAAAAGTGGTGGTGATCCCCAGCCTGGGAAGCGTTACATTGAACAGATTATAGGTCCCGCCATAGAGACTGTTGCTCGAGACAATGTGGTCACCAGACCTCAACAATACCAGTAAGGTGGCATTCAAGGCTGCGGTACCGGAGGCAGTAACTACTGATGCGATTCCTCCTTCGAGGACAGCCAGCCTCTGTTCAAGAATGTCATTGGTGGGATTGTTGATCCGGCTGTAGATATTTCCGAACTCAGCAAGGGAAAAAAGATTCGCTGCATGGTCGGAATTATTGAATACATACGCGGTGCTCTGATAGATGGGAACGGCACGGGTTCCCGCATTCAGGTGTGTGTCATGCCCTGCGTGAAGGGCGTTGGTAGAAAAATGTAAGTCACTCATACTGGTTGATATTAGGGTATTCCTTAAGAATACCGGATTAATTTCTTTTCTCAAAGTCCTTACAAGCTGACACTCTGAATGGACTAGAATTTTCAGGGTATTGCTCGTTTCCCTGGACTAAAAACCAGGGAACAAACACAAGAAAGCGAGCCTCGCATTCAGTTGTTTTTAAAAGTTATGAAGAAAGTAAATTACGAAAGTAATCTAATGTGTTATCTGTCCACCGCGGTGACAGTCGGGGGATAGAATGTAGCACCTTCTTCGAAAATTGGTTCAAAGGGTTGCTAAGGCTTCACAGGGTCTATTCCCTCCGCCTTTCTTGATAACCAGACAATAAGTGTTTGAACTTGACTTCTGCAAATATAGGTACTGAAAAATGGAATTTCCTAATCTTTTATAAAAAATTATAGATTGAATGCGGCCTTGACAGCATCGATCATATCCAGTTTTTCCCAGGTGAATAACTCCACCTCCCGTTCAATCCTGCCATTATATGGAGATTCAAATACCTTGGTAACCATTCTTGGTTCTTTCCCCATATGACCATAGGCAGCAGATTCCAGATAAATCGGGTTTCTAAGTTTAAGTCGTTCTTCGATCGCGAAGGGTCGCATATCAAATAGTTCTGTGACTTTCCTGGCAATTTCACTATCAGCAATGTCCACTTTGGAGGTACCATAGGTTTCAACGAAAATGGAAGTTGGTTCTACCATGCCGATGGCATAACTCAACTGCACAAGGATCTCATCTGCGACACCCGCTGCCACCAGATTCTTGGCGGCATGCCTAGCCGCATAGGCCCCGCTCCTGTCTACTTTACTTGGGTCCTTCCCGCTGAATGCGCCACCGCCATGGGCACCCTTGCCCCCATAGGTATCCACAATAATTTTTCTTCCGGTGAGGCCTGTATCCCCATGAGGGCCACCAATAACAAATTTGCCTGTAGGATTGATATAGTACTTTATCTGGTCATTGAAGAGCTTCCTGATGGCTTCGGGTAATTGGTCTTTCACGAGTGGTATCAGGATATGGATGATATCCTTTTTGATCCGGGCCAGCATCCGCTCATCGTCCTTGTCAAAATCATCATGCTGGGTCGAAACAACGATGGTATCTATACGCTGAGGCGTATTGTCATCCGAATACTCGATCGTCACCTGCGCTTTGGCGTCGGGCCTGAGGTAATTCATCGCTTCGTTCTTTCGTCTTTCCGAGGCCAGTTGTATCAGTATTTTATTTGAAATATCCAGGGCCAGCGGCATATAATTTTCTGTTTCCCTGGTAGCATAACCGAACATCATCCCCTGGTCTCCGGCCCCCTGCTGTTCCTTGGAACCCCTGTCCACTCCCTGGTTAATATCCTTGGACTGCTCGTGAATCAGTGAAATAATCCCGCAGGAATCTCCGCTGAACTGATATTCTCCTTTGGTATAGCCAATGGAATTGATCACTTCTCTTGCAATTTGCTGCAGGTCTACGTAGGTCTGACTTTTAACTTCCCCGGCCAGGACAACCTGGCCTGTTGTGACCAGCGTTTCACATGCTACCTTGCTCTCCGGGTCGAATGCCAGAAAGTTATCGAGCAAAGCGTCGCTTATCTGATCCGCAATTTTATCAGGATGGCCTTCACTAACCGATTCCGACGTAAATAAATATGCCATTTAAGATTATATTTTAACGAGGAAGGGTCACTTTGGATGATTTCCAGTATGCCGACAGTTCCGGAATAAGCGGAGAAAACTGCTTTAGCATTTTTTGCCGGGCCTAATTTCTGCTGTTCATACAGGAAATGTCTGCCAGGTCAAGAGGTTGCAATCAGTCAAATCCTTCCTCTAAATTTGCAAGATCAAAAGTACATATTTAAAGATTAAATAAAAACTTTGACACCCATAATTAGTTGTGGTATTTCAATAAGTATTTTTCATCTTCCTCTTTATACTTTGTATATTGTGTCCCTCTTAGATCTTCATAACCAACCGTAAATAAATTATAGTTATGCATGTTGCCGTTGCAGGAAATATTGGGGCGGGGAAAACCACTCTGACCCAGCTGCTGTCCAGGCACTATAGTTGGGAGGCACATTACGAAGATGTCGTAGACAACCCCTATCTGGATGATTTCTACAACCAGATGGAACGCTGGAGTTTTAATTTACAGATCTATTTCCTGAACAGCCGATACCGGCAGATTCTAAAAATCCGTGAGAGCGGAAAGAACATCATTCAGGACCGTACCATTTATGAGGACGCTCACATTTTTGCTCCTAATCTTCATGCCATGGGGCTGATGACAAACAGAGACTTTGTCAATTATTCCGGGCTCTTTGAATTAATGGAAAGCCTTGTCCAACCTCCTGATATCCTTATTTATCTCAGAAGTTCGATCCCAAATCTGGTTAACCAGATCCACAAGCGCGGTCGCGAATATGAAAATTCTATCTCCATTGAATACCTCAGCAGGCTTAATGAAAGGTATGAGGCCTGGGCTCATGGATATGATAAGGGGAACCTTCTTATCGTTGACGTCGACAAGCTCGACTTTGTTGATAACCCTGAACATCTCGGACAGGTGATCCATAAAATTGACACCGAGATTCACGGCTTGTTCTGACCTGATTACTTTAGGCGATAAAACCATTTTCCCTGGCATGGGCAACTGCCTGGTCACTGCTTTCAACGAGCAGCACCGGGGTGGTTTTGTAGTTCTCAAACAACCCCCTCACACGGAGCATCTTTTTGGTGTGCTTTACACTTCTCAGGTAAATGGCGAGAATATGGTCCGGATGCGCTTCCGCGATTTCAATGTAGATGTCAGCATCCCTTTCCCCACTATCCCCTATCAGGATGAACTTTAAATGCGGGTAGGTTTTCAGGATATTCATGATTTCCTTTTGTTTCTGTGGTTTTTCAGAGGCAGATCTTCTGTTTCGGAAACTTGACAGGCTCCGCAAAAGGATCGGCCCTTTAGGGAATTCGTTCTTTTTGAGAAAGAACTCGAGATATCGATAAAGATTCCATGGACTGTGGCTTACGTAAAAAATAGGGTTGGCCTGGTCTCCGGTGCTGCCGCGGTGCAGTTGGTGGTAGAATTGGGCGGCACCTTCAAGTGGGATCCTTTTTTCTGCCCTTTTAAGAAGCGTATTTTTAATGACCTGAAACTTCAGACTCGAAACCATCCCCGTATGCAGGATGGTGTCATCAATATCGCTGATGATCCCCATAACCGCCTTTTCTGAAGGAATCAGGAGTTCTCCGGGAAAACGGTTATCATTTTGAATGGTGCGACGAATCCCCGGGTCGTCATAGGAAATTTCATATTGCAACCAGCCTTCTTCATTGGTCAGCTGACTGAGATTCTCCATAACCTCCTCAAACAGGTAATATCCTTCGTGATCAGTTTCCACATAGAAGACCTTTCGATCGGAAAGTTTTATTGAAAGTCTGGTGTTCCTGATCTCATCCGCATCAAAGCGTTTCCAGCTGTTCCATAAGAGGTTCAAAATTCCTTTTTCGGATAAATCGATGTTCTCATCCTCCAGGGCCCTTCCCCGGGCATAAAAATGGCGCTCAGTGCCATAGCTCTGAAAGGCGATGATCTGAAAAGGGTCCTTACTGCCGAAGAAGTTCATAAGATATTCCCGTAAAAATTCCGGGGGGTGTTATATGTTTAATTACGGATTCGAACTTGCTTCAGATCTCAGGATGCAATCCTCCTCAGGTCTTATAGGAATTCCAAACAAAAAAAACCCGAACCAAAGGCAACAGGTTTTTCTGCTAAATCCATGATCAGTGTTATTTGCTGCCTCCGGCAGGTTGAGAAGTCCCGTGCATTTTCCGTATTTCTCTCGTCTCCTTTTTTACTGACCCGTCTTTTGTCTCATGGGCTTTGATCTTTGCATTGACCTCGGCCGTGGTTCCCTGATATACCTGTTCTTCTGAGTGGCTGTTTCCATTCTCCGTTATAGTAGTTGTGACAACGGCTTTCACCTGTTCATCCATAAGATCTTCCATGGCAATCCGAACCTCTTTGCGTACTTCATTGGTTCCTGTCCGACCAGAATAGTCGTCCATGCTGTCAGTTGAAAGCGCAATGCTCGGAGCTATAACTAGGGCGACCACAGACATTAATTTTAGCAGGATATTTAAGGAAGGTCCCGAAGTGTCCTTAAAGGGATCTCCTACAGTATCCCCTACGACAGCGGCCTTATGTGCATCCGTTCCTTTCCTTCCCTGCTCCTCGATCATTTTTTTAGCATTGTCCCATGCGCCACCTGCATTGGACTGGAAGATAGCCATGAGTACCCCGCAGGTGGTAACTCCTGCAAGGAGACCCCCCAGCATTTCGGCTCCGCCGATAAAGCCCACTGCCACAGGAACGGCAATGGCCATCAACCCCGGTAACACCATTTCCTTGATGGATGCCTTGGTAGAGATCGCAACACACTTATCATATTCCGCATAGCCATCGGCGGCATCAAATATTTTTCTGTCACTTTCGGTGGCCTTGGACATATCGGAATCATATTTTCTCATAACTTCAAGTGCGGCCTTCAGCTGCGGAATATCCCGGAACTGACGGCGTACTTCTTCGATCATCGCCATGGCTGCTCGCCCTACGGCATTCATGGAGAGGGCCGAAAATACGAAAGGCAACATTCCTCCCACAAGCAGACCGGCCATGATATTCGGCTGGGAAACGTCAATTGCCACGACATTCGCCGTTTTCATAAAAGCTGCGAAGAGTGCAAGGGCAGTGAGTGCTGCTGAAGCAATGGCAAATCCTTTGCCAATGGCCGCTGTGGTGTTCCCAACAGCGTCGAGCTTGTCTGTCCTTTCACGTACTTCTTTGGGCAGTTCTGCCATTTCGGCAATCCCGCCGGCATTATCAGAAATAGGCCCGTAGGCATCTACCGCAAGCTGGATCCCTGTATTGGCAAGCATACCAACCGCTGCAATGGCAATTCCGTAAAGGCCTGCAAAATGAAAAGAGATTAAAATAGCTATCGCAATCAAAATTATAGGAATGGCCGTGGACATCATTCCGACACCCAGACCCGCGATGATATTGGTAGCCGAGCCTGTTTCAGACTGCCTCACAATAGACCTTACGGGGGCGTTGCCGGTCCCTGTGTAGTATTCCGTCACCTTTCCAACCAGCAGGCCCGCTACAAGTCCCGCAATGGTTGCCCAGAAGACACCCATAGATGTAAATTCCTTACCATTTTCGATCCAGGATTCAGGCATCATCTCCCTGATGATAAAAAAAGAGGCGATCAACATCAGGAATGCCGATCCGAATTCGCCTAAATTGAGTGCGGTATGAGGGGAACCCCCATCCTTAACCCGGACGAAGAAAGTGCCTATAATTGACATTAAGATCCCCACGGCGGCAAGTGCCAGCGGCAGATAGACCGCCCCAAGGCCATCAAAGGAACCTGTAAACTCAGGCAGGGTAACAAACGCCGCTCCAAGAACCATGGTCCCAAGAATCGATCCTACATAAGATTCGAATAAATCTGCCCCCATGCCGGCAACATCTCCGACATTATCTCCTACGTTGTCTGCAATTGTAGCTGGATTCAGGGGATGATCCTCAGGGATACCGGCTTCTACTTTTCCTACCAGATCGGCTCCGACATCCGCAGCTTTGGTATAGATTCCGCCCCCAACCCTTGCAAATAAAGCAATGGATGAAGCCCCCAGAGAAAATCCGGAAAGTACGTTAAGCACTTGATTGATATCCCATCCCTGTCCGCTGTAAATAGTAAAAAGACCTCCGAGGCCAAGTACACCGAGGCCAACAACTCCCAATCCCATTACTGATCCTCCTGCAAAGGCAACCTCCAAAGCCTTCCCTAACGAACTTCTGGCCGCCTGGGTTGTGCGAACGTTGGCCTTTGTGGCCACCCTCATTCCGATAAAGCCTGCCAGGCCGGAGCAAATCGCTCCCACTATAAAGGACACAGCCACCATTCCGCTGGATCCACTTTCTGAAATGCCTTTAAAATACAGGAGAATCGCGACAGCAACAACAAAAATGGCGAGTATCTTATATTCGGATTTGAGGAACGACATGGCCCCGTCCGCAATATTTTTAGCAATGCGGGCCATTTTTTCAGTGCCTACATCCTGTTTGGTAACCCATGCATTCTTTACAAATACAAACAAGAGACCCAGAATCCCAAATGCCCATAAATAGTTCACGATAATTTCCATATTGATTCGTTAGTTAGGATATTAAAACGGGGGCAAAAGTAGTAAAATGGTTTAGAATAAAAAAAGATAATCAGAAGCTAAACCCGAATGATCCGGTGACGCTGAAAGGGCGTACACCGGGGTTCTCCAAATAATTGCCCCTGAAATTAAAATCGATTCTGAAAATCCGGAAGATATTGCCTACTCCCAGGGAATATTCCCAGTAAATGGCATCATCCGGTGCTATCAGTGGAATATTCGTAGGACTGCTCAGGGCAATATTCTCATCTGAGAGCTGTCCCCAGGCCCCACGGACCCCAACGATTTCTCTCAGATCCAGTTTCCGGAGAAACGGGATCCTGGAAAACAGACGGCCATTAAAATTATGCTCGAGGTGGGCCGAAGCGTAAGTGTCAGTTACAAATTCGTAGAAATTAAGGTTCGGAAAGGTATTGTATAATGAGAAGATCGTCTGGTTCCCGGGGATTACATTCAGCAGTCCCAGCGGGACTTCTCCAAAGGTTTTGCCCAGTTCTATGGTGCTTGTCAACCTTCCTATGCCCCCTATCTGCCATGGTTGTGTGTAGGAAAACTGCAGTTTTCCATAATTAAAATCACTTTCAAGGAAACCTTGCATTCCCTTGGTATAATTAAGCAACAGGGTGCTGAAATTGTCGTTGATATCCCGGCGTTCTACCCCATAACCAATTGTCCTGCGGCCCGGAGTGAAAATGAGGGTCGTGTTGATATCAAACTGTTTGATCTCCGATGCGATACCCCCCGGCGCCTCAGGATCCAGATAATCCAGACTGAACAGATCCGGTAAGGCCGACCGCAAGGTGCGGAAGGATCCGCCGAAATTCACCCGGAAATTAGGGTAGGGCTCTAATTCTACATTAAAGGTGCTGAGGTTGATGTTGGTCAGCCGGTTATTGGATCCTACGGAAACCAGCGAGGAGGAAGCAATACTCCTTCCAAGGACGTCATTGGTTGATGTCAGGCTCAGGCCAAGTTGTTCCACATCACGTCTGTTGCCTCCCGAAACGATCAATCTTATATCTCGGTTGACCAACCACTTTGCGGAAAATCCGTGTTTGAATTTATGATCCCCAAAACCGTAGGCCATATACCCTTCCAGTCGCCATGGGTCATTCTGCCCGAAATAGGTCCGGGCCCCGCCCCGTACCCTGATCCCCTCGGCTTCGTTATACCCGAAAAGATCATAAACCGAACCGATATCCAGATTCCATTTATCAATTTCCACATATCCGGATCCAAGGATGCTGGCCACATCATAGTAGGTGCGGAATTTGGGAACGGTTTTCAGGGTGTCCAGCAGGGCATACACCCCGGCTTCGTCCTTGCTCAGTGACTCCAGCCTGCTGTTCTTCCAGAAGGTACTGTCCCGGTTCAGTATTCTGGGATCAAAGGGATCACTTTCGGTGGTGTAAAAGCCTTCTGGCTGAGGAGTGTCAAATATATAATTATCATAAACTGTCGTCCGTTTCCCGTAAACACCTCTGGAGGCTTCTTTTTTATTCAGACTGAAATCGCTTAGCATATAATCGCGCTTGAGCAGGAACACAGAATCACTGAGCACTTCAAACTCCTGCTCTATATAAATGTCCTTTACCCAGTTGATATTGGCACTTCGTGTGACCTCGAGATTGATCTTCTTGATCGCAAAGGTGCTGTCATTAACCCAGAAATCTCCTTTAAAGGTAAGTTCATTCTTTCGCCTGGGGTAATAGATAATATTGTAACACCATTTGTTATCAATAAAGGCACTGTCAGAAAGCACGTAATTGTAGGTGTCAATCCCGGTTCTCGAGAGCGGACTTGTAAAGCTTTTGTCGAAAAACTTCAGATAGTTGTTGTAGATATCATAATCGGAATACAAATCTTTCACGAACGCCAGGATGGCCTGGTTGTTCTCAAAACCGGAATTCTTGTTCCCCATGACATCTTCCCGTTCTTCCGGAAGGAGATTATTCCCATAAACCTTGCTGGCTGTTTCATTCAGGAAGATCGGGAGGTAGGTTTTGCCGGTGATCCTCGACGTATCGAGATCGGCGAAGATAAATTCCAGACCCCTGAACAATTTGCTGCTCATGAGCGAACTGTCTATGGTATTGAGGTCAAATTCGATCTTTTCATATTTATCATATTGATAGTGATCAAATTTCCGCAGCCCGTTGATCCGCTTCCTTGCCCAGATCTTCCTTAGAATATCAATTGCGGGATTATTCTTTTTGGATTGTTTCCCAACATAGACCACCACCTCATCCAATTGCTGGTTTGATTCTACCAGAACAATCCTCATATTGTACGTCACCTTTGAAGTAAGGGCAATGGCTACCGGATCATAGCCAATAAAAGTAATTTTGAGAGTGTCCCGGGTTTCCTGGGACTCCAGGTAAAACCTGCCGTCGTCATTGGTAATCGTTCCTTCTGTGGTATTCGGGAAAAGGACATTGGCAAATGCGACCGACATTCCCGCTTCATCCACTACCAATCCCCCCACTTTGGTTTGCGAAGCAGTCGTCAGGGTAATTAAAAGAAAGGCACATGCCAGTAGCGACTTCATCTTGTTATCGGTGAACTGTTGCTGTAAGGCGAGGAATTGTCATAATTTTCCGGAACACATTTAAGTGAGTTAAAATTTAGGGAAAGTCTGAAGCTTATCCTTCTGTTTACAAGGATTTCCGAACGATTATTTATACAATACTTTCTTGACAGCGCGGACCACATCGCCTGAATTTGGGATCCATTGCTCCAGTAAAACAGGGGAATATGGAGCCGGGGTATCGGCGGTGTTGATTTTGATAATCGGAGCATCCAGGAAATCAAATGCTTTTGACTGTACCAGATAAGTGATTTCGGTTGACACATTCCCGAAGGGCCATGCTTCTTCCAGAATGACGAGACGGTTTGTTTTTTTCACTGACTGGAGGATGGTTTCCTGATCCATGGGGCGTACGGTTCGCAGATCGATGATCTCACAGCTGATGTCTTCCTTCTCCAGTTCCTCTGCTGCCTTGTAGGCCTCTTTGATAATTTTTCCGAAAGACACGATGGTAACGTCAGTGCCTTCCCGTTTTATTTCTGCCACTCCCAGAGGAATGGTAAATTCCCCCTCAGTTACCTCTCCCTTATCACCGTACATTTGTTCTGATTCCATAAAAATCACAGGATCATCATCACGTATGGCCGATTTTAAGAGGCCTTTGGCGTCATTGGGATTGGACGGAACCACGACTTTTAAACCCGGGCAATTGGCAAACCAGCTCTCAAATGCCTGACTGTGTGTGGCAGCCAACTGTCCTGCGGATCCTGTCGGGCCCCGAAATACAATAGGACAATTAAACTGACCGCCTGACATCTGTCTGATTTTGGCTGCATTGTTAATGATCTGATCTATGCCTACCAGACAAAAATTAAAAGTCATATACTCTATGATAGGCCGGTTCCCAATCATGGCAGAACCAACACCAACCCCGGCAAAACCCAGCTCGGAAATTGGGGTATCTATAACACGCTCCGGACCAAATTCTGCGAGCATTCCCTTAGATGCCTTGTAGGCGCCATTGTATTCCGCCACTTCCTCTCCCATGAGATAAATGGTATCATCCCTTCTCATTTCTTCAGACATGGCCTCTGCAATTGCTTCCCTGAACTGTAATGTCTTCATTTAATATGGTATTAATTCCTACGCTTCAATGCTTGCAAAATGCGAACAAAAATAGGAAAATATCTATCAATACAAGCCCGGTAAAAGGTAAAAAATAATGAGCGCTTTATTATGCATGCATAACATTTCTTAAAATTAATACCTATCTTTGGACCACTTAATATAGATGCCCATCAATATGAAGATCTTAGTTTGTATCAGCAATGTTCCCGACACTACTTCTAAAATAAATTTCACTTCCGGGGACAGCAAATTTGACACGGCAGGAGTACAGTTTGTCATTAATCCAAATGATGAATTTGGCCTTACAAGGGCCATGTGGTTTAAGGAGAAGCAGGGGGCGACCCTGCATGTTGCAACGGTCGGCGGCGCAGGCACTGAACCAACCATTCGAAAAGCTCTGGCCATAGGGGCAGATGAAGCGATCAGGATTGATGCCGAACCTTCAGACGGGTATTTCGTAGCGAGGCAATTGGCCGAAATCGTCAAAGTCGGCGAATACGACCTTATCATAGCAGGCCGGGAGTCAATTGACTATAACGGGGGGATGGTCCCAGGGATAATGGCCGCACTCCTGGGAATGAACTTTGTCAATACTTGTATCAGTCTCGAAATTGAAGAAAATAAGGTAACAGCCATTCGTGAAATTGACGGGGGTAAGGAAAAAATAACTACCAACCTACCCCTGATCATAGGAGGACAGAAAGGATTGGTTCAGGAAAGTGATCTTAGAATCCCCAATATGCGGGGAATTATGATGGCGAGGCAGAAAAAGCTTCAGGTGGCCCCGGCTATTGATGCGCCTCAGGTAACCAGGGACCTCTCATTTGATAAACCGGCTCCCAAGGGCAATATCAAAATGATAGATGCCGGGAATGTCGGGGAATTGGTAGAATTACTTCACAAAGAGGCCAAAGTCATTTAGTGTTTAGTCAATATTCCAATTCCGGTATTGCCGGATTTGGGTCCAAATAATTTGTTATGTCGGTATTGGTTTATACGGAATCAGAGAACGGAAAATTCAAAAAGAATGCTTATGAGGTAGCCTCATACGCCCATGAGGTTGCCCGGAAAATGGGCACCTCCGTCACGGCCATCGCTTTTCATACAGAAGCACCAGAGGTACTTGGCTCCTATGGGGTTGCGCGGGTATTGCGTGTAACTTCTGACGCACTTGCAACATTTAATGCCCGTGCCTATGCATCGGTTATTGCACGGGCGGCTCAGAAAGAAAGTGCCACGGTCCTGGTCATCAGTTCAAGTACGGATTCCCGTTTTTTAGGAGCTATTCTTGCAGGAAAACTTAAGGCAGGCTATGTGCCGAATGTAGTGGCCGTCCCGGAAGGCATATCCCCGATCGTGGTACGAAGAACTGTTTTCAGCAACAAAGGATTTGCTCATTCCCAAATTGATGCAGCAATTGGCATTATCGGGGTGTCAAGTAATGCTTTCGGCCATAAGGAAAATCCAGTTGAAGTCGCTGTGGAGGACTTTGAGCCGGCGATGAAAGATTCGGATTTCAGTACCAGGTCGGTCGAGATCGACAAAGTACAAGGCAAAACTACTATTGCTGATGCGGACATTGTGGTCTCCGGAGGCAGGGGGCTTAAGGGGCCTGAAAACTGGGGAATGATCGAAGAACTTGCAGAAGTGCTCGGGGCGGCCACCGCCTGTTCCAAACCGGTATCCGACCTGGGTTGGCGTCCTCATAGCGAACATGTCGGGCAGACCGGAAAACCGGTGGCCTCCAAACTTTATGTAGCTGTCGGAATCTCGGGAGCGATCCAGCACCTGGCAGGAGTAAGCGCCTCCAAAGTAAAAGTCGTTATCAACAGCGATCCGGAAGCGCCGTTTTTTAAAGCTGCGGACTATGGAATCGTTGGCGATGCATTCAAGGTAGTCCCGGAACTCATCGAAAAATTAAAGGAATTTAAGGCACAAAACGCCTAATTTTTGTTAATTTGTGCCCTTTAAGGCTGTAATTTTCATGGCCCTTCCCAATTTTTAAAGAGCCTTTACAGGCAGTATGCAGCAATGAGTTTAGTCCGATTGAAAATTAAGGGGATCTCGTATAGTCAAACGCAAAACGGGGCATATGCTCTCATATTGAATGAGGTGGATGGCGACCGGAAACTTCCGATCGTCATTGGTGCTTTTGAGGCACAATCGATAGCCATCGCGCTGGAAAAGGAAATAAAACCTCCACGGCCCCTTACCCACGACCTTTTTAAGAATTTCGCTGACCGCTTTGATATTGTGGTTAAGCAGGTCATCATTCACAAATTGGTGGATGGGGTTTTTTATTCCAGTATCATCTGCGAGCGGGACAAGATTGAAGAGATCATTGATGCCAGGACCAGTGATGCCATCGCACTGGCACTTCGTTTTAATGCTCCTATTTTTACCTACAAAACCATTCTGGATAAGGCAGGGATCTTTCTTAAATTTTCCTCTAAGGATAAGGACAAGGAAGCAGGGGACGACAGTATTGTAGTTGATGAGATCCTTCAGGAAGGGGAAACAGTGGAAATTGAGGCAGGTGCCACGGCCCCATACAAAGAACTGAGCCTGGATGAACTTCATAAGGAGCTGGATAAGGCAGTTGCCAGCGAAGATTATGAAAAAGCCGCAAAACTACGGGATGAAATTTCCAAGCGCAATTAATTCGGAAACCTGCGTTCCGCATTTTCCTATATCTCCCATCTTCCGTTCATATATCTTAAGTTATTTATGCCAGTCTGGCGCCCAGCTCATAAAATCAATTATGACGGAATGAAATACGGGATGCTCGCACTTCTGATCGTATTACTTCTGCCATGTCCGGGGATGTGTCAGGATTCGACGGTTATTGATTCCGTCGAATCCCTGAAAGAGATAAGGGATCAGACTTCTGAATCAGAGCAGGGCTCTGCAACAATCCTTGCCAACAATGGATTTTCCTTTAACACCCTCTGGCGGGGGATTCTGGGAATGGGTGTCCTGGTAATGATCTCCTATTTATTCAGCGCCAATCGCCGCGCCATTAATTGGAAGACCGCCGGGATCGGGTTGCTCCTACAACTTTTGTTGGCGATTGGGATCCTGAAGGTCCCGGTCATCCAAACAGTTTTCAGAACGGCAGGACAATTTTTCGTCAACATTCTGGATTACACGCTGGCAGGCAGTGAATTTCTCCTAGGGAATCTTCTTAATGTAGAAAATCCTGATATAGGCTATGTATTTGCCTTTCAGATTTTGCCTACCATCATTTTCTTTTCTGCGCTTACCTCCGTACTTTTTTATCTTGGTATCATACAAAAGGTGGTAAAGGCATTGGCCTGGCTCCTGACCAAATCCCTGAGAATATCAGGGGCGGAAAGCCTGTCGGTGGCCGGGAATATATTCCTTGGACAAACGGAGTCCCCTTTACTGATCAAGGCCTATCTGGAAAAGATGAACCGCTCTGAAATTTTGTTGGTGATGATTGGGGGAATGGCGACCGTTGCGGGCGGTGTCCTGGCTGCCTACATTGGTTTTCTTGGCGGAAATGATCCTGCCCTGCGACTCGAATTCGCGCGGCACCTACTTGCGGCATCCGTCATGGCGGCTCCAGGTGCGGTTGTCGTATCTAAAATTCTATACCCCCAAACCGAAAGCATTAATTCCGAGGTTCATGTGTCAAGCGAAAAAATCGGATCCAACTTTCTGGATGCCATTGCAAACGGCACCACAGAAGGGCTGAAGCTGGCGGTAAATGTAGGGGCTATGTTACTTGTGTTTGTAGCTTTTATTGCCATGATCAATGGGGTGCTTGGCTGGGTCGGCGAACTGACAACAATCAACTCATGGATAGCTGCCAACACCTCTTTTGAGGCATTGTCGATGGAAGCCATACTTGGCGTACTATTTTCACCGCTGATGTGGCTGATAGGGGTCGATGCCAAAGACATCATGCTCATGGGTCAGTTGCTTGGCATTAAACTGGCCGCCAGCGAATTTATCGGGTATATTCAACTTGCGTCGCTGAAAAACACAGCCAGCCTTGTACACCTTACTTACAATAAATCGGTTATCATGGCCACCTATATGTTATGTGGCTTTGCCAATTTCGCTTCCATAGGCATACAGATTGGCGGCATTGGTTCGCTTGCACCGGGACAACGCAAAACCCTTTCCCAATTTGGATTGAGAGCAGTCCTCGGTGGGACCCTGGCCTCCCTTCTATCGGCCACCATGGCCGGAATGATCCTGGGCTGAAGTTGATATAAAAGGGAGGATGGAGCCAATACCCCAGATGTGGGCCCGGCGGTTGATAAATTTTTAATAATTTGAAAATAAAAAAAAGGACCTCTCTTTCCTGCTTTTATTATTTTCACCCTCTGAATGCCCCGGTATTTACAATTCCTCAAAGGGGCAGAACACTTAGTGATAAAAAGCCGATGAAACAATACCATGAACTCCTCCGATACGTACTGAAACACGGGCACCGGAAGGAAGACCGGACTGGGACTGGAACGAGAAGTGTCTTTGGATATCAGATGCGGTTTGACCTTGCGGAAGGGTTTCCCATGGTAACCACCAAAAAACTGCATTTAAAATCCATTATCCACGAGTTATTATGGTTTCTCAAAGGGGAAACAAATATTGCATACCTGCAGGAGAACGGGGTAAGGATCTGGAATGAATGGGCAAATGAGACCGGGGAGCTTGGACCAGTGTATGGCCATCAATGGCGCAACTGGAATGGGGAAGGCATTGATCAGATAAGGAATACCATCGACCTCCTGAAAACTGATCCCGATAGCCGAAGGATGCTGGTTACCGCCTGGAATCCCGGAGTGCTTCCGGACCCGGGTAGCTCATTTTCGGAAAACGTGGCTGTTGGAAACGCCGCCCTGCCACCATGCCATGCCTTTTTTCAGTTTTATGTGGCTGAAGGGAAATTATCTTGCCAACTCTATCAACGAAGTGCTGATGTTTTCCTGGGTGTACCTTTTAACATTGCTTCCTATGCCCTGTTCACCATGATGATGGCTCAGGTTTGCGGGTATTTGCCCGGCGAGTTTATACATACCTTCGGAGATGTACATATTTATAACAACCACCTCGATCAGATTGGCCTGCAACTAAACAGAGACCCCAGGCCACTTCCTGCGATTGTTTTGAATCCTGACATAGATGACATCTTCCGGTTTACCTTTGATGATTTCACCCTTAAGGATTATGACCCGCATCCGCACATAAAGGGATCCGTTGCCGTTTAGAGTACATCATGAATTCTTTTGAGTCCAGAGAGGATAGTGATTATCCTATCTTTGCCGGAAAAGAAAGTTTATGTTAAAGACAGAGTCACTGGTAGACCTCTTCCTTGATACCAGAAAGGCATCTGAGGAACTTTGTGCACCACTCGAAGTGGAGGATTACGTGGTACAGCCCGTTCCCGACGTATCTCCCCCAAAATGGCATCTGGGCCACAGTTCCTGGTTCTTTGAAGAATTCATCCTGAAACCACACGTCCCGAAATACAAAGAGTTCGATCCGAATTTCTCTTTCGTTTTCAACAGCTATTATGAAACTGTGGGGAAGCGCGTTGTAAGGGCAGACCGGGGTAACTTATCCCGGCCATCTGTCAGGGATGTCTATGATTACAGGGCGCATGTTACCAGCGCAATTCAAAATCTATTCCGATCAAATCCGCCCGAAGCTGTTATGGAGTTGCTGGAAATCGGGATCCATCACGAAAAACAGCATCAGGAATTGCTATTGACCGATATCAAATACATCCTGGGTAACAATCCGTTGCTGCCCGTATACTCCGCGAAATTTCCTGAACATCCCGGTGAAGACCATCCAAACGAATGGATCTCTATGGACAAGGGAATTTATGACATCGGACATTCTGGGGATGGATTTTGTTACGATAACGAGCTCGCACGACATAAAGTTTACCTTGCCCCCTTCGAAATTTCCAATAAACTGGTAACGAACGGCGAATTCATGAAATTTATTGATGAAGGAGGGTATGAAAATTTTGAATACTGGCATGCCGAAGGCTGGGAGTGGGTATGTCAAAAAGGGATTTCCGGCCCCTTATACTGGCACAAACAGGAACATATTTGGGTCCATTATACCCTTGCAGGTCTGGAAAAAATAAGTCCGGATTCACCGGTTACCCATATTTCTTATTTCGAGGCCTTTGCTTATGCCCAATGGAAGGGATGCCGGCTGCCGACGGAATTTGAATGGGAGAGTGCCAATCAATACTTTCCCTGGGGCAAACGCTGGGAGTGGACCGAAAGTGCCTACCTTCCTTATCCGGGCTATCTCAGGGGTGACGGAGCTCTGGGCGAATACAACGGAAAATTCATGGTGAGCCAGAAGGTTCTGCGCGGAGGCTCAGTGGCCACTCCGGAGAAACATACGAGGCCAACGTACAGAAACTTTTTCCACCCGCCACTAAGGTGGCAATACACCTCCCTCAGACTGGCGCGTTAATCAAAAAAAATCATGCAGGAGAAAATAGCTACCGGACTCAGAACGGCCTTCGAAGAGGATGTTTATAAAGGGCTTACGGACAACCCAAAGCACATTGCTTCCAAATATTTCTATGACGCATCCGGGGACGCCCTTTTCCGGGAGATCATGCATATGCCGGAATATTATCTGACGGACTGCGAATACGGAATACTCGAAAAGTTCAGGGAAGCATTGTATGAACTGTTTTCAGTCCAGTCGGAGAAGCTGAATCTTATAGAGTTTGGGGCAGGCGACGGGAAGAAGACCAAAATTCTTCTGGAGCATTTCACAGACAGGAAAATGAATTTTAAATACATCCCGGTTGATATAAGTCAGAATGCGCTCAATCAGCTTACGTCTTCGCTTCTGACGGAAATCCCCACCCTCGAGGTTGAACCGGTTCGCGGCACCTATTCCGCTGCTCTGGAAAAGCTTAATTCCGGGCATACGGGGAAAAAGGTAATCCTCTTCCTGGGTTCGAATATTGGCAACATGTTACATGCGAAAGCGATTGATTTCCTGAGGGATATTCAGGCGATCATGCGGGATAAGGATCTGCTTTTCGTTGGATTTGATCAGAAAAAAGCTCCGGAAATAATTCTCAATGCCTATAATGACCCCCAGGGTATCACGGCAGCCTTTAACAAAAACGTACTTCATAGAATCAACAGGGAATTGCAAGGTGATTTTGATCCGGATACCTTTCAGCATTGGGAAGTCTATGACCCTGAATCAGGCACTGCAAAAAGCTATCTGATTTCCAAAAAAGAACAGACTGTTCAAATTGAGGCACTGGATCTGGAGGTTCATTTTAATTCCTGGGAAACTATCCATACGGAAATTTCTCAAAAATATGATCCCGAAACCATCGGCTGGCTCGCCAGAAATGCAGGCCTGAAGCCTGTTGCACATTTCAGCGATCCTCAGGATTACTACAGGAATTATCTTTTTGTAAGGGAAGACGAACGGTTTGAATGAACCTGTGGGTACCCAGGCAGAAGGCCCTCAGTCAAGGAGTCGGATCAGCCTCATGTGCACAAGAATTCCTGAGGACATTTATGGTAAGATCGTTTGGAGAATCCTGTTAAAAAGGGTTCAAAGGATAGGGGGACTTAAAGTCATAGGTTTCCTGTAACGAACCGACTCTGGAGGAAATAAAAAAACCGGGGCATTTAAAAAAAATGCTCCGGTTTTAAGATGGTTAAGTTGGATTATACTTCCAGCACTGCGTTTTCAGCACCGGCAAATTCATTCCATTGGTACCTGTCGGCAGCTGTCTCAGTTACATAGGCGCCGTCAATAAGATATTTGAACTCATATGCCTGTTGCATTGGGAGTTCAAAGGTTCCTTTAAAGGTTCCGTTCTTTAATTTCTTAAGGAGACTTCCTTTCGGATTCCAATTGTTAAAGTCACCAACAACGGCTACTTTTTTTGCTTCTTCGGCAGGAACAGTGAAAGTCACTTTACATACCGGTTTTGTTTTTAAATACTGTTTAGATATTGCCATGATTATATATTTTTCAGTTTGACGGCGCAAAAGAACACATAATCTTCTTAATAGACAACTAGTTAACCAAGAATTATGATATTCTTAAAATTGTTTTTACTTATAAAGGATATTGAGAATTTGTCTTAGGAAAATTTTGGAAAAAAATAGCTTAGGGTTAAGACCTTAATAATTCCGCAATGCTATCAATGTCATTTTCAGTGTTATAAAAGTGAAAACTTACCCTGATTCCGTCACCGCGCTGCGAACAGGCGATATGATTGCTTCGAAAACGGTGAAAAATTTGGTCGTCGCCGCGGATATTAAAGATGGTGCTGTGATCTTTCCTACTGACAACCCCGGGCTCCAACAGCCCCATTTCCGAAAATACGATTTTTGCCTTTTGAGTTAATTTTTTGTTGTGCGCTTCAATCATTTCCATTCCTATTTCAGAAAGCATTCCGATAGAAAAATTCAGACTCCCGAAGGTCAGGCTGTCAAGATGACCCGGTTCCAGGTATTTCGCAAAGCGGATCTTGTCTTTAGCCTTTAAATTCACCCCGGCCGAATTAAATCCGGTGGTCTTGATAGAAAAGCGGTCCTCCACGCCTGCTCCGAAAAGCATAAAGCCATTTCCGGAACCGGCAAGAAGCCATTTATAGCCACTGGCACCAAGTACATCGATCCCCGATGATTCGAAACGGAATTCCCGTGTACCACAAAATTGCGTACCATCCGCAATGATCAATAGTCCCGGGAATTCTTTTTTAAGTTCGCAAAGGAAATCCAGGTCAATTAAGATCCCATTCAGCCACTGTACCAGGCTCAGGGCAAGGATGTCAATACGCTGCGTTTTAATGAGTTCTCTGATATCTTCTTCGAGTCGTTCTCCAACATCGGTATAGGTAATTTTAAATCCCCGGCGTTCAAAAGGCCAGTTGAGGGAGGGATAGTCTCCCTGCAATAACAACACATGTGCGTTTTTATCAAGTGCCTCTGTGAGCATGTTCAGGCCGATGGAAAAATTGGGCACCAGTGATACCCGTTCCCGTTCACATCCGAAAAAAGTGGCCACTGAGGTCCGGGTTTCCGAGAGAACATTCATGGCGTCGATTTTCATAGCACCTCCCCCGATGAGATACTCAAGATCATGTTCCTGCCGCCATTCTAGAAGACCTTCACTCAGCAGGCCAAAGGCAGCTGTATTGGCATATACACCGGAGTTGAGGACAGGAAACTGATTTCGCATCTTTCCCATTTCTATTTCTTTTATCTTTGCAGCTAAAGATACGTATTCGCATGTTGTCCAGGCAGAAGGTAAAACCGCTGATTGATTCCGAGCAGCATGAGCAACTTGAAAATGCTCACAAAAGGATCCGCCAGAAAAAGCGACTTTACACTCATTTCGTCATATTTCTTATCGGCAGTTTGTTCCTGGTGCTGATCAATAAGATCCTTAAATACGGAGAGACTTACGACTGGTTTATCTGGGCCATCACCTTTTGGGCCTTTTTATTCATCATCCATTTTATAAATGTTTTTGTCACCCAGAAATTTTTGGGTACCGCCTGGGAAAGAGAACAGCGTGAAAAGCTGGTACAAAAACAAAAAGAGAAGATTGCCGCCATTCAAAAGGATATCGAAACTGAATTCCCTATTTCAAACATCAATAAGAAGACGGAATAATGGGCGAGCTGGTAATGATCGCCGCCATTGGAGAAGACAATGGCATTGGTCGGGACAATAAATTATTATGGCACCTTCCCGATGATTTCCGGCGGTTCAAACGATTGACATTCGGGCATCCCATGATCATGGGAAGAAAAACATTCGAAACATTCCCCAAACCTCTTCCGGGCAGGAAGCACATCATTCTCACAAAAGACCCCGACTATGTTGTTCCCTTCCCTGAATGTATCGTGGTTCACAATCTCGAAAAAGCCCTTAAAGAGGTAGCACAGGAACCGCTTTCCTTCGTGATTGGCGGAGGAGAGATATACGGACTGGCCATGGATAGGGCGACCCGTCTTGAAATAACCAGGGTCCATGGCACTTTTAAGGCTGACGCCTATTTTCCGGAGATCTCTGAGGCAGTATGGAAACAGGTGAAGGAAACCTACCACCCCAGCGATACAAAGCATGATCATGCCTTTACTTATCGCACCTATAAAAGAAGAAAGGCGGATTGATCGTCCCAGGAGGATGGTGTACCCCCTTTTTGAATTGATTGCCCGTGACCTTTTCGGAATTCCCTTTTAAAAATCCAGGTAATTCACTTCCTTTTTACCCGGGAGACCGGCCAGAATATCATGAAGCACCCCTGGATCAACGTTTGTGAAAAATTGATGCCTGCCGGGGTCTTCTTCCCCAGCCAGCTGTTCAGAATCGTGTAACATTCTTAACGTCTGCCTTGCCACAGCCTCTCCGCAGTCAATTATTTTTATATGATCCGGCAACAACTCCTTCAGTACGGGCATCAAATAAGGGAAATGGGTGCACCCCAGGACAAGATGGTCCATATTGGCATCCAGCATGGGTACAAGGTATTTTTTCAGTAATTCACGGACTTCCCCGGAATTCATTCGGCCTGATTCTATGAGAGATACCAGGCCCGTACCTTCCTGTTCCACAATCCTGATGTGCGACGCGTGGTTTTTTGAAGTTGTGGAGAACAATCTGCTTGCAAGTGTGCCTTTTGTTGCCAGCACTCCTACGGTGCCCGTCTTCGAGTGAAGGGCGGCCGGTTTGATGGCAGGTTCAATACCTATGAAGGGTATTGGATATTGATCTCTCAGATACGTTATCGCATTGGTGGTAGCTGTATTGCAGGCAACTACAATGATTTTACATTGTTTTACCAGCAGCCATTCCGTGTTTTTAACACTGAGAGCGATGATTTCTTCTCCTGTCCTTTCCCCGTAAGGAGCGTTCCGGCTGTCGGCAAGGTAGAGCGTATCTTCTCCAGGCATCAAAGCGGCAATTTCTTTCCATACGGAGGTGCCTCCTATACCTGAATCAAAGATGCCGATCGGGAGATTGTTCATCCGGGTGACATTTATTCGCTAAATAGGTACAATAAAAAACCGTTTACCCTCTGGCAAACGGTTACATTTTCTGAAAAGCCCAAATTAAAAGCCCAGTTCCTGTTTGACCTCTGCCAGGAGATCCTTTCCTTTGGCAACGATCAGGCCGCCGCCCTGGGTGGCATCTATAACATAATCATAGCCCTGGGCTGCTGCCACCTTTTCGATGGCGGCCAGTGCTTTCTTGGAAATAGGCTCGAATAATTCTGCCTGCTTTTTAGACAGTTCCTGCTGGGCAGCCTGCTGAGCCTCGCCTATGTTCTTTTCGAATCCCTGTAATTCCTGTGCCCTCTTCTGATTCTCTTCTTCGGTCTTGGCAGTTGCTTCACTTGAATACAGCGTATATTTATTCTTGAGTTCTGTCATGGAACTTTCAATATCGGCCTTATAAGTTTCCTGCAATTTCTTTAATTCAGCCTGAGCTGTCTTCATTTCGGGCATGGCCGCCAACAGGTCCGTAACATTGATGTGGGCTATTTTATTCTGCGCATTGACAAAACCTACAGCGCCTAAAATTAAAATTATAGTTACTGCTGCCTTTTTAATTTGCTTCATGATTTCTGAATTTACTATTTGAGTTTATTTTTTTGTTCCTTGTTAATTGATTGAATCTTTTTCAGTAGTCTCCCGCTCCTTTTTCTTTGCCTCCCTTTCCTCCAGTAACTTTGTCCTTCTGGCTTCGTACGCTTTTTTCCGTTCTTCACGGAGTTTCAGTTGTTCCGTTCTTCTTTCTTCGACCGTCTTTACCCTGGTTTCTTCCGCCTCTTTGGCACGGTCCTGACGCTCCTGTAGTGCATCGCTGATCTGCTCCACCTGTTCGTCCTGTTCATTTTCTGCTTCGAAGGCATCCAGGCGACTCTGGTCGATCTGTTTCTTTTCGGGAGCGCTTACCTTTCTGGTCCTGGCTATTCCCCTAAGAACCAGTTCACTGATATCATGCCTTTTTTCGGAGTACAACATTACAACATCCGCCGATTTATCAAAAATAAAATCATATTTTTTATTCGCCCCGATTTGCTGTACCTCATTAAAAACCTGGTCCTGGATAGGCTGTATCAGCAACCTCTTTTGCAAGACCAAATCTCCCTGAGGGCCAAACCTGTCCTGCTGATAGTCCAGTAACTCCTTTTCAACAATCATTATTTCTTCCTCCCGCTCCCCTATAAGCTCATCCGTAAGCAACACTTTCTCAGCCATCAAAGTCTTCTTCATCTGATCTACAGTGCTCTGCTTCTGTTCTATCTCCAGTTTCCACTTCTGCACTTTACTTTCCAGCTGCTCACTGGCATCCCTGTATTCGTCCACATTCTCCAGGATATATTCCATATCCACATATCCAATTCGGACGCCGCGCTGTGAAAAGACAAGGCCGGAAACAAGCAGGCCTGCCATGAACAAAAGGGTTTTGGTCTTCATTTTATTCGTTTTTTACATAGAAAATATCGTGCCAAAGTTACTAAAAGTTTTAAAATCAGTATATTACCTTAAGGAAGCTTACTGAAAATTAACCTGGGGTCAGAATTGTTGTCCTATGATAAAATGGGTTTGCCACCCACTCGCCCCGGACCCTGCAGATTGCGGTCTGAGATCTTCGTCAAATCCATATCCAAAGTCGATTCCCAACAGCCCAAAAGCTGGCATAAAAATGCGCAGTCCCACACCGGCCGATCTTTTTATCTGAAACGGATTAAACTCCTGAAAATTGTTGAAAGAATTTCCGGCTTCGGTAAAAATAAGTCCGTAAATGGACGCTGATGGTTTCAGGGTGAGAGGATATCTGAGTTCCATTGAATACTTATTATACACAATTCCTCCTTCCTGTTGTCCTGTAAGCGGGTCCACGGGGGTGAGGGAATTATTTTCATACCCCCTCAGCTGAATTGTTTCCCGGCCATCAAGGGTGAAGTTCCTGCCCAGACCATCCCCGCCGAGAAAAAACCGCTCAAAAGGAACTTTTCCAACATCCCTGTTATAATTACCCAGAAATCCAAATTCTATGTTCGTACGCAGGACCAGTTTCTCGATGATCCGGGTATACCAATCTCCGTTAAATTTTACTTTGTAGTACTCCAGCCAGTTAAACCTTTCCTGATCCACACTTTCCAGTTCATTGCGCTCTGCAACCGTAAGGGTACCCCCGTTCAAACCCCTGTCTCTTTGCAACTGGTTGAGTTCTTCACTGCGGGATTTCAGGCCGGCAAAATCCTTATTACTGAAGAGTGAGTAGGGCGGCGTAAACTTGGCTGTAACCTCAAAAATAGATCCTGATATCGGAAAAATCCGACCTGGTCCGGCAGAACTTCTTGAAATTCCGAAGGTATAGGCCAGAGAGTTCGATTTTCCATTGCCGAAATTAAACAGCCCGGTCCTGTAGTTTTTAAAGTTATAGAGCTGGTAACTCAGGGAATGGGAGATTGTAAAGAAATCATCCGGCCATTGTACCCTTTTAGCAAGGCCCAAAGAAATTCCGGTGATGGAAAATTGCTGATCTTTATTCACTTCCACCCTTCCGCTGTTGCTGAAGGAAGCCAGGAACTGCTGGGTTCTTGACAGAGAAAGGTTGAACCTCACCGGCTTTTTACCTCCCAGCCAGGGCTCGGAAAAATTCAAGCTGTATACCCTAAAGGTGCGGCTGGCCTGAAGCCTAAGGGCGAAAGTCTGCCCGTCACCCATTGGCACAGGTTTGTAGGCTTCCCCTTTAAATAAATTCTGGATGGAAAAATTACTGAAGGACAGCCCCAGGGTGCCGATAAAACCACCGCCACCGTAACCCCCCTGCAGCTCCACCTGGCTTGATCCGGATTCGACCAGACTGAAACCAAGGTCTACGGTCCCCTCGTTGGGATTGGGGTTCTCAATGTCCGGTTTGATTTGTTCCGCATCAAAAAATCCCAGTTGACCAAGCTCCCTTACGCTTCGGATGATGTTCTCCTTGCTGTATCGTTGTCCCGGGCGGGTACGTAATTCCCTGAAGATCACATGGTCATTGGTCTTGTCATTCCCTGTCACCCTAATGTGGTTCAGAAAAGTCTCTTTCCCTTCGATGATCCTGATCTCAAAATTGATGGTATCTTTTTCGGCGGAGATTTCCACCGGATTGATCTGCGAGAAGAGATAGCCGTTATTCTGATACAGGTTGGTCAGATCTTCCGCATCTGGTTTGGACTCGTCAGCAATCCTCTCCCTAAGTAGTACCCCGTTGTATACGGATCCTTTCCTGATCCCCAAGTGCCTGGTCAGTTCCGCATCTGAGTATACGGAATTCCCGACAAAGTCTATTTCCCCGAAATAATACTGATTTCCTTCCTCTACCGTGATGTTTATATTGACATTATTCTCGTTAATCTTCGTGATAGTGTCAGAGATCACCCTTGCATCCCTGTACCCGTTTTCGGCGAATTTATCCACCACTGATGCCAGATCTTCTGCATAGTCATCTTCTATAAATTTGGATTTCTTCCAGAAGCGCCCGAATCGTTTTTGCTTGGTATTCTTCATCGACTTTCGCAGCCTTTTATCTGAAATCTTTTCATTTCCTTCAAAAACAATGCGCTTTATTTTTACCTTCTCCCCTTTGTCTACATTAATGACCATTTTCTCCGTATTGGAGTCGACTGTATCCCTGGCAGTGGCTATGGTCACACGGGCGTTCAGGTAGCCCTGTTTCTTGTATTTGTTCTCGAGGTAATTTTTGGTATTGGCAATGAGGCTTTCAGTAATCTTTTTGCCCTTTTTCAGATCGGTATCCTTTACAATGTCCTCCACTTTCCGCTTTTTCACTCCGTAGACTGTGATATCGGACAAGGTTGGCCTTTCCCTGATATTTAATTCAAGAAATATGTTTTCTCCCTCAACCCTGGATATGTAAAAGGAAATATCACTGAATAATTCAAGGCTCCAAAGTTTCTTCAGGACCTCACTGATCTGATCGCCTGGAACCGTAATAGGTTGTCCTTCCCTAAGGCCTGTGTATGTTCTTACCGTTTGCTCATTATAACTTTGTAAGCCTGTAACTTCCAGTCCGCCAAGCAGGTATTGCTTCCCGTTTTCATACGAGGGATCCTGAGAGAGGCCGGTAAGAGTAAAAAGTAGGAGGAGGAGGGTGAGTAGGGGTTCAAGTGATATGAACCGGATCATATCGCTAGTTGAGTTGTTCGCTTGTTTTTCCAAATCGTCGTTCTCTTCGCTGGTAATTTATGATGGCTTCCACCAAATGATGTTCACCAAAATCAGGCCAAAAAACATCAATAAAATATAGTTCGGCATAGGCTATTTGCCAAAGTAAAAAATTGCTGATCCGGTGTTCCCCACTAGTACGGATAAGCAAGTCTACGTCTGGTAAATTTTGCGTGTAAAGATGGTTATTTATAATGGTTTCATCAATATTTTCGGGAGAAATTATATTATTTTTAACTTTGGTACAGATCTGCTGAACGGCTGTTTTTATTTCCTCTCTGGAGCCATAACTAAGGGCGAGGGTGAGGGTCATTCCGGAGTTATTCTCCGTCCTTGAAATGACTTCCATGAGTTCCCTGTGCGCTTTGTCCGGAAGCGATGAAATGAGCCCGATGGCATTCAGTCGGATGTTGTTTTTGTTTAGGGTCTTTAATTCTTTTTTGAGGGAAGTGACAAGAAGTTTCATGAGGGTGTCAACCTCTGCTTTGGGTCGTTTCCAGTTTTCTGTTGAAAATGCATAGAGGGTAAGGTAACCGATCCCGATCCTGGCACAATTTTCAACAGTTTGCCTTACAGCGGTCACCCCGTTTTGATGGCCGAAAATCCGCAATTTTCCTTTCTGTTTTGCCCATCTGCCGTTACCATCCATAATGATTGCCAGGTGTCCGGGCAGGACCCCTTCCTTTAGATCATCGATAGTTTTCGTCATAGGAGTTACTCGAAACAATCAGAGCAGGGTTTTCTGCCGAAGGTATAAGTTAATGTTATTCCCGTAAAAACATACCAGTCATCACTAAAAATATTTCCAAAACCGAATTGCTGGAAATTTGATTTTTCGGGATTGCTGGCATCCAGATTGTCGGTAAAGGTATATTTGGCGCTGATCTCCGCACCGACGATCAGGAACTGATTGAGCCTTGTTTTGGCTCCGACGGTCATGGGGATTGAAAAACTTCCGTCTTTCTGATTAATATCCTGCAACTGGCCTGCATCAAAATAGTGATACCCGTATCTGAAGTAAGTAACTCCGGTATATAAATAAGGAGTAAAGGCGGGACCCAGCTTATGAAGGTTGTATTCTACAAAATTGAATTCGAGGCCCGCGGAAGTTTCGAGTACGTTGTTTTCTATGACGTAGCCCCGTTGTTGTCTGGATAATTGGTCGGACCGGTTGTCATCCGCCGTAAATTGCCCGTATATAATGCTTGCCCGCCAGGCATAGCGTTTGCTTTTGTTCCATTTGAAGACCCCCCCGAAAGCCGGACCTGAAGGAGCTATGAAATTCGTCCTGCCTACATCCCCAATGTTGTTCGCGCCTCCTGCAAACAGACCGATTTCATAGGTCTGTGACTGCACCCCGGCCATGCCCAACAGAAAAACGAGTATGATAATCCTCATAAATTTCAAAAGTTGCAAAGATATGAATTTGAGGACAAGACCATCCTGCTATACCATTCCTGTTCTCCTTTGATAAAACAGCTTTTGGGTTTTTTTATTGTTTGCGGGGCCCATCAATTACGCCTGTCCTGACCCCATAGCAATTTATTGCGAAGTGTTTTGAGAAAGCTCTCGGAATTATATTCGATCATACGGATGGTAAAGGGCGCTTTTTGCACAATGATTTCCTTCCCGTTCTCAAGGCTGGCCAGTCTGGAATCGAGTGAAACCAAGTGATTTTCTTCCCGGCCGGAAACTTTTAACCGAATGACCGTATCATCAGAAATGACCAGAGGTCTTGCGTTGAGATTATGAGGCGCAATAGGGGTAATTACAAGTGACTGGGCCGTGGGGGTAATAACCGGTCCCCCGCAGCTGAGCGAGTAGCCCGTCGAACCCGTGGGAGTCGATATGATAAGGCCATCGGCCCAGTAGGAGGTCAGATATTCATCATTGAGATAGGTTTCCACAGTAATCATGGAGGTGGTGTCTTTCCTGCTGACGGTAACTTCATTGAGGGCAAAGTTCAAAGGCCCGAATTCCGGGATTTCATAGTGCGCATGAACAGCCACCAGGCTTCGCTCCACAATGGAATAGGCCCCTGCCACGAATTCCCGGACCACCTTTCTGACATCTTCCTTTTTGAAGGTTGATAAAAATCCGAGTCTCCCGGTATTTACTCCGACTATGGGTATTCCGAGATCCCCGATATAAGTGATGGCCCTGAGTATGGTGCCATCCCCACCAAAACTAACAAGCATGTCAAAGGAATTGTCCAAACCTTTGGACCTGGTAAAGGTGGGATAAGCTTCCTTTTGATGGGCATCCTTCAGGAGTTGATAGAATTTTTTTTCCAGATAAATCTCCGCACCTTCGGCCTTTAGTTCCTCCAGAAGTTCATCCACCGGATCAACTTCACTTTCCTGGTAACGCTGACCGTAGATGGCAACCTTCATACCTCCTATACGTTTAGGTATTTATCCAGGTAATTGGACCGCTCCTTAAGATTTTCCAGGAACTGATCATCATTGTTGCCAAAGAGAATACTGTAATTATATCTCCTGAAAGTCTGCACGACGTCATTGACATGTAAGGTGCCTATCTTCACTGTAATCTGGATCACGTCATTCCTGGTATCGGTAATAAAGGCACCCAGTAGCTTTGTATTGTTGCTCTCCACAATTTGGGCGATCTCGCTAAAGGAATAGTCCTTGATCCCCTTGGCGATCACAATGATGGCGCCTGGTTCGGTAAAAAAAGGAGTGTCAATAAAAATTCGGATCACCTGCGAAAGATCATAATAGCCCAAGAGCCGGTTGTCCGAATCAAGTACGGACAGGATATTCGCTTCATTCCTGGCAAAGGCTTCCAGGATATCAAGCCAACCGGTATTCCTGGTAACGAAAATAGACTCGATATTATGCCGGTAATCGGCAATGATCTTGCCTGATTCGAAGGTCTCCAGATCATTCTCAGAAAGTACCCCTAAAAAAATTCCTTTTTCCACAATGGCTACATGGGAAAAAGTGGAAGCCTTGAAAAACTCTATAACATCTTCAAGACGGCTACCAGGTTTAAAAACCGGGGAATTGGGAATAATGAGGGATTGAATGTCCATACCGGGATATATAACGCAAAATAGTAATTTAAAATATCAAAAGGCATGCCTAATTTGTATTTTTGTTGCTCTCTAAATTCAAAGATCCGGAAATGACAAAATTGAGCGTCAATGTGAATAAAATAGCCACCTTAAGGAATGCCCGCGGTGGAAATATTCCCAACCTGCTCAAAGTATCGACTGATATTCAATCATTTGGCGCCCACGGCATTACCATCCATCCGAGACCGGATGAAAGGCATATAAAATATCTGGATGCCGAGGAATTAAAACAATCGGTGTACACAGAATTCAACATTGAAGGCAACCCCATCCCTGACTTTGTAGACCTGGTGGTGCGCCTCAGGCCGACCCAGGTTACGCTGGTACCCGATGCCCCGGACGCTATTACGTCGAACGCCGGATGGGATACCGTTACACATGAGGCGTATCTTTCCAAAATGGTCGCAATATTTCAAAAAGCGGGTATTCGGACCTCCCTCTTTGTTGATCCCGATCCTAAGATGATCGACGGTGCAGCCCGCACAGGTACAGACCGGATTGAACTCTACACCGAAAACTATGCGAAGCAATATAATACTAACAGGGAGCAGGCAATCGCACCATATGTAACAGCCGCCATCCTCGCATCGGAGCACAAACTGGGCATCAATGCCGGACATGACCTCAGTCTGGAAAATGTCCGCTATTTCAGAGAGCAGATCCCGAATCTCCTGGAAGTATCCATCGGGCATTCCCTGATCTGCGAAGCGATTTACCTTGGGCTTGAAAATGTAGTGAACATGTATCTGCACCAGCTGAGATGAAAAAAATACTTCACTCCAAAATCATAGGCCAGGGAGAGCCACTGGTCATCCTACACGGGTTTCTGGGTATGTCTGACAACTGGAAAACCCTTGGGAGCCGTTATGCAGACAATGGCTTTCAGACACATCTGCCTGATCAGCGGAATCATGGAAAAAGCTTTTGGTCAGCAGCATTTAATTTTAAAGTTCTGGCAGATGATCTTAAATCCTATGCAGAACATCACAACCTGCAATCCTTCCATTTAATCGGACATTCCATGGGAGGGAAAACGGCAATGAAATTCGCCTGTGCCTATCCGGGAGCGGTCAGAACGCTGGTAGTTGCCGATATTTCTCCCAAATACTATCCGCCACACCACAGCGATATTCTGAACGCCCTCAGGGATCTGGACCTGGAAAGCATCACCTCCCGTACTGAAGCCGATGAAATGCTCGGGGAACAACTTTCGAATCCCGGCATTCGTCAATTTCTGCTTAAAAATCTTTATTGGGAATCCAGGGAAAAGCTGGCCCTCCGGTTAAATCTTAGTGTATTGCAGGGAGTGGAGGAAGAGATCGGGAAAAGCCTCTCTCCAACTGATCGTTATGAAGAACCCTGCCTTTTCCTGAGAGGGGATCAGTCTGACTATATCCTTGAAGCCGACTTGCCAAAGATCCAAGAACACTTTCCACAAGCCATTCTACAAACCATTGCGGATGCAGGCCATTGGTTGCACGCAGAGCAGCCGGACGTATTTTTGGAAAAAACCCTTGATTTCATCAGAAAGACCTGAGCGCATCCCGGAATATCCACTTCTTCACATTTCGGACCGGAATTTTTTGATAATTTTGTAACCATGGAATAGTTCCTGAGATAAATTTCAATTCGTGAATCTCATCATACGTACCCTTCTGAGCGCACTGGCCGTTCTCCTGCTGGCCAATATACTTCCGGGAATCAGTGTTTCCGACTTTGTTACAGCCATCATCGTGGCGGTTGTAATCAGCTTGTTGAATTTGATCGTCAGGCCCATCCTGATCCTCCTGACACTGCCTGTAACGATCCTTACCCTCGGTTTGTTCTTATTGATAATAAACGCTTTAATCCTATTACTGGCAGACCGTATGATAGATGGTTTCGAAGTGAGTGGCCTCTTGTGGGCCCTGTTGTTCAGCCTGCTGCTCTCCGTGGTGCAGGCCGTACTATTTTCATTTTTGAAAGAGAAGGAGGCCATAAAGAAGTAAAGGGTATAGCCGGGGTTAAAAAGTTGGCGAGCTTCTTAAATTATATTATTTTTGCCTTCCCCGGGAAGATTCGGGTTTGATCCCGTTTCAGCAGTGCCGGATTACAGATAGCGGGATGCGGTATCAGGAATATTATCCCGGCTGTTCCACCTTTATGGGTGGATTGAATTTAAACCAGAATAGATGAATATTACCAAAGAGCAGATTGACAACCTCAACGCCGTTGTAAAGGTGGCCATCACCAAGGAAGATTACGAGGACAAAGTTTCCAAAATCCTGAATGACTACAGAAAGCAGGCAAATATTCCCGGATTCAGGAAGGGACAGGTGCCGCTGGGTCTTATAAAGAAGCAATACGGCAAGGCTGTATTGGTGGATGAAGTCAATAAATTACTGCAGGATAACCTGAACAAATACCTCACAGAGGAAAAGCTGGATGTGCTCGGCAATCCCTTGCCCAAACAACAAGACAATTTTAACTGGGATGCCGAAGAACTGGCATTTGAATTCGAACTCGGGCTTGCACCGGATTTTGAGGTCCCTTTAAAAACAAAGAAATCCATTACCTACTTCAAAATAGTCGCAGACCCGAAAATGATAGAAGAGCAGGTGGAGCGGATCCGGAAACAGTATGGCAAAATGTTGAGCAAAGCCTCCGTGGACAAAGGGGACGAGCTGACCGGGGTCTTCCGCAATGAAAAGGAAGGTATTGACCATAAAACCACGATGGAGACCGATAAAATTAAGAACCAAGAGGCCCTGGAAGCCTTGTTAGGCAAAAAAGCCGGTGACACCGTTGCCTTAAATACGGTGGATCTGTTTACGGAAGAATATCTGCTTTCAAGTGCCTTGGGGATTACCAGGGAAAAGGCGGCCGGGTTAGATACCCCGATCAACTTTAATATCGAAGAGATCAATCAGCGGGAACCGGCAGCCCTGGATCAGGAGTTATTTGACAAACTCTTTGGGAAAGATCAGATTCATTCTGAAGAGGAACTCAAGCAGCGGATGAAGACCGATTCAGAGCGTCAGTTTGAACAACAGGCAGATCAGCAGTTGCTCAATGATGTTACGGAAAGCCTCATAGAAAGCATTAAATTTGAGCTTCCCGCGGCCTTTCTTAAGAAATGGATACAGATGACCGGGGAGAACCCACTGACGTTTGAAGAAGCGAATGACGAATACGAAAAGTCTGAAAAAGGCCTTCGTTACCAGTTGATTGAGGGCAAAATTATGAAGGACAACCAGCTCGAAATCCAGTTTGACGAATTGAAGGATTTTGCAAAGAACTTTATCAGGTCACAAATGGCTCAGTACGGACAGCTGCATCCTGCCGAAGAGGAGCTGGACGCCATTGCCATGCGGATCATGAGCAACAAGGATGAGGTCAAAAGATTGTCGGAACAGTTGATGAGTCAGAAATTGATCAGCCTCTATAAAGAAAAGGCCAACCTCCAGACAAAAGAGGTCACCTACGAAAACTTCGTGAAAGAGGCATACGGATAATTTCACAAATAAAATAAGTATCTTTACCGTGCCGAAAACTTCTTTTTCGGCACGTTTTTTTTGACTTAAATTCAGGAAATAAGCCTATGGATTACGCAAAAGAGTTCAAAGATTTCGCGCTTAAGGATCAGGGCATCAGCAGTATGTATTATGAGCAGATCTTAGGCAGCATGTATCCCGTTGGAATGACCCCCAACATTATTGAGGAAAGGCAGCTAAACGCCATTGCCATGGATGTCTTTTCCAGGTTGATGATGGACAGGATTATCTTTTTAGGTACCGGAATCAGTGATCAGGTGGCTAATATCGTACAGGCGCAGTTGCTTTTCCTTGCCAGTGCAGATTCTTCCAAGGATATACAGATTTACATCAATTCTCCCGGTGGCAGTGTGTACGCTGGTCTGGGAATTTACGATACCATGCAGTTCATTAAGCCCGATGTGGCGACCATCTGTACAGGGATGGCTGCATCTATGGCGGCGGTTCTGCTTTGTGCCGGGGAGAAAGGCAAACGAAGTGGACTTACCCATTGCCGGGTGATGATCCATCAACCGATGTCAGGTGCCCAGGGTCAGGCCAGTGATATAGAGATCGCGGCGCGGGAGATCCTCAAGATAAAAGATGAATTATATCATATCATTGCAAAACATTCCGGCAAGAAATTTGATCAGGTGTATGAAGACAGTGACAGGGATTACTGGATGAAAGCCAAGGAAGCCAGGGATTATGGCATGATAGATGAGATCCTGGAAAGGGATAAGGACTAATGCGTACCCATTGTAAGAAATTCCAACCTTTGCAATGCGGAAAATAAACCAAAACACGAATTGTTTCGTTATTGAATGATAGGTATTGGAGGTTATGGCTAAGGAAAATTTGGAATGTTCATTTTGTGGAAGGAAAAAGCCCGAAACCAATCTTTTGATCGCCGGGCTTGATGCCCATATATGCGACAGATGCATTGAACAGGCTCATGGCATTGTTGCCGAGGAATCACGGCAATCCAAGAATGATGACCTGTCTTCAGAGCTTATAATTAAAAAACCTCTTGAAATTAAAGGCTTTCTGGACACTTATGTCATAGGCCAGGAACGAACCAAAAAAGTGTTATCCGTAGCGGTTTACAATCATTACAAGCGGCTTTTACAACCCAGTTCCAAGGAAGACGACGTGGAAATCCAGAAGAGCAATATTGTCATGGTCGGACAGACCGGTACCGGTAAAACCCTCATGGCGAAAACGATTTCAAGGATGTTGAACGTGCCCCTGGCCATAGTGGATGCTACGGTGCTGACAGAAGCCGGATATGTTGGTGAAGATGTCGAAAGTATCCTGACACGGTTACTACAGGCTGCTGATTATAATCTGGAAAAGGCAGAAATGGGGATTGTTTTTATTGATGAAATTGACAAGATTGCCCGGAAGAGTGATAATCCGTCCATTACCCGCGATGTATCAGGGGAAGGGGTTCAGCAAGGCCTTTTAAAGCTGCTGGAAGGAACGATGGTGAATGTGCCACCCAAAGGTGGCAGGAAGCATCCGGATCAAAAATTTATTGAAGTAAATACGGAAAATATCCTCTTTATAGCTGGAGGGGCTTTTGATGGGATTGAGCGTATCATTACCAGACGCCTGAACATGCAGGCCATCGGATACAGCGCATCGAAAATTGAAGATTCACTGGACAATACCAACGTATTACAGTATATCATTCCAAAAGATCTTAAGGAATTCGGCCTCATCCCTGAAATCATCGGCAGGCTACCGGTCCTTACACATATGAATCCCCTTGATAAGAAGACCCTTCGCGCGATCCTGACAGAACCCAAGAATGCGATTATCAAGCAATATGAGAAATTATTTGCAATGGACGGGATCACCTTTACGATCACGGAACAAGCCCTGGATTATCTGGTGGACAGGGCCATCGAATACAAATTGGGTGCCCGGGGTCTCCGTTCCCTGTGCGAAGCGATTTTTACAGACGCCATGTTCGAGTTGCCCAGTTCGGGAGACAAGGAATTCAAGGTGACCAAGCCTTATGCAGAAGGGAAGCTGGCCTATGAAACTATCAAAAAACTAAAGGCTGTCTCCTGATCTAATCCTGGAATTGTTTTTTAAGCAGGGTCTGCAGTAAATCCATACATATTTTTTTGATGATTTTCTCATCTGTGTAAAGAGTAGGTCCGAAGTTTGGAACGATCTCCATGGGTACGTCCAGATACACCGACCAGTCCTGACTTGGTTTATTCTGATCGTTTTCCCCGTACAATAAACTTATTGGCAGCTCGGGTCTGGTTTTCTCCAAATGTAACTGAAGAGATGACACTGCATACAGAGATTTTACCGGCAGGCCCCTGAGCGCTGCATTCCATGCGATGGTCCCTCCCGCGCAAAAGGTGAGATAATGACTGGGGGTGGTTTCTTTCTTAAGAATGTGGGCCACTGCCGTATCAAGACCGCCATCTGAAAAAGCCTTCTTTAGGTTCTCCGTTGTATGCACTACCACATCAATGCCTGCCAATTGCTGGCAGTCATAGTAAACGATGTCATAATATTGTTGTAAATAACCCAGGTAGGAAGTAATCCAAAGTCCTTTCTTAGAACCCCACAAATCCGATAATACAACCAAACGTTCTGCCATAAAGAATGAATTTTGAAAATTGATGGTTAAGTTATGGCTGGCAAGTTGCGAATTAAACGTTCAATTTCAATATTTATTTGTTCATAGGGAATAATTCTCCGATGTATTCCGGATTTGAACGGAAATCAGAGGGCGGGGTGATAAAATGTCAGGCTATTTCGAGGTAGTGCCACCCCCCTGATCCTGCGGGGGGATTCTTTTGTGAAAGCCTTCTCCGGACAAGCTATTTATTCATTTGTAATAGTTCCTCCAGGTATTCCCGCTCGTTGGAGAGACGCGGTATTTTATGCTGTCCTCCTAATTTATCCTTAGATTTGAGCCAGTCGTAAAAAAGGTTTTCTCTTGCAATATGGATCTTGGGCATACGCAGGGTCATGTCCTTATAACGTTTTGCCTCATAATCCGAATTGAGTGATTTCAGGGTCTCGTCCAGGGCCTTGGTGAACAAATCGATAGTTTCCGGAGCCTTCCTGAATTCTATGATCCATTCGTGAGCCCCTTTTTCCTTACCACTCATAAACACGGGGGCGACCGTATATTCCTTAATCTCTACTCCGGTTTGGAGCGATATGTTTTTAAGGGCATCTTCTGTATTTTCAATGATGAGTTCTTCTCCGAAAACATTGATAAAATGTTTTGTCCTTCCGGTGATCTTGATCCTGTACGGATTTGTTGAAGTAAAGCGGACCGTATCCCCTATCTTGTATCGCCACAATCCGGCGTTGGTGGTTATTACTATGGCATAGTTCTTTCCGCTCTGAACCTCCCAGAGTGGCAGGACGGTCTGTTCAGTGGTGCCATACGTATCCATCGGGATAAACTCATAGAAAATACCGTAGTCAAGCATCAGCAGCAGGTCCTCCGCGTTATTTCTGTCCTGTATGGCAAAAAAGCCCTCAGAGGCGTTGTATATCTCATAATATTTAAAATTCTTATGGGGAAGGAGTTTAAAAAATTGTTCGCGGTAGGGATTAAAGCTGACCCCCCCATGGAAATAAACTTCGAGGTTTTCCCATATCTGAAACAGGTTTTTCTGTCCGGTTTCCTCGAGAACATTATTCAACAGTACAAGCATCCAGGAAGGCACACCCGCGAGGCTCGTCACGTTCTCCTGAATACTTTCCTTTATGATGGCTCCCATTTTTGCCTCCCACTGACTCATCAGCGAAACCTTGTTGCTCGGGGTGCTGCTGAGCTCCGCCCAAAAAGGCATATTGTCAATCAGGATGGCCGAAAGATCCCCGAAAAAACTGCCATTGTCCTCATACAGTTCTTTGCTTCCCCCAAGCCTGAGGCTCTTGCCCGTAAACAACTGTGAGTTTTCGTTATTGTTGAGATACAGACATAGAAGATCCTTCCCGGATTTATAGTGACAATCCTCCAGGGCTTCTGCACTTACAGGAATAAACTTACTTTTGGCATTTGTGGTTCCACTGCTTTTGGCAAACCACTTGATGGCCGTCGGCCAGAATATATTCTGCTCCCCGCGCCTTGTCCTCTCTATCATGGGTTCGGTTTCTTCGTAGGACAGGACTGGCAGACGATCTCTAAAGGTCTGGTATGAATTTATGGTATCAAAATCATAGGTTCTTCCGACTTCTGTATCTTCAGCAATATCCAACAATTGCCTCATGACCTCCTGCTGCACCTCATCCGGATACTTAATGAAAAGTTCTATCTGGTGATAGCGTTTCTTCAGCAACCACGAAGCGATCGAATTGAATAACGGAATCGGCATTTTAGGTATCTTTACGATGCTAAATGTAGCTTTTAAAGTTAGCATATTCAAGCACATTTCTGACTAATTCATCCAGATGCACTACGAGGGCGTTTTACAAAAAATGCGGACCGAAATTGGACGGCCCATTCAATATTATCTTGTATTTGAAGGAGATTTTTTAAATGTGAATCAGGTTTTAGATCAGCAACTGGAAATCGCATTTATAAAGTTCCAGTGTCTCAATTGTTCTCAAAACCGTCCTGTCTACAGGCAGGGTTTCTGCCGAACCTGTTTTTTTGAAATCCCGGAAGCGGGGGACTGGATCCTGAGACCGGAACTGAGCACTGCCCATCTGGATCAGGAGCACCGGGATCTCTCTTACGAAAAAAAAGTACAGTTACAACCCCATGTCGTTTATCTCGCGAATTCCAGCAATATAAAAGTGGGAGTCACCAGAAAATCTCAACTTCCGACCCGGTGGATCGATCAGGGTGCGCATGAAGCCATTGAAGTCATTGAGGTTCCGAATCGTTACCTGGCCGGAATTACGGAAATTGCTTTAAAAGCCAGGGTTAGTGACAAGACCAATTGGCGGAGAATGCTTACCAATACAATAACTGATGAGGATCTGGTTGCCTGGCGAAGCATCCTTCGCCCGCTGATACCGGGGGAGACTTCCGCCTATTATATGGATCCGGCACAGGAAATCCATTTACAATTCCCGGTTCTGAGTTACCCGGAAAAAGTCAAAAGCCTGAGTCTCAATAAAACCCCCTGCTATAGCGGGAAGCTTATAGGTATAAAGGGACAATATCTTATTTTTGAAGACGGAACCGTCTTTAATATCCGGGGCAGCGAAGGGTACTACGTTTCCCTCCGGATCTCTTAGTTGACAGAATCCTTTTTGGCTTTTACCGTATCCTGTTTCTTTTTGCCGAGCAGGCCCCCAAGGATGGATTTGGCTTTTTCCTTTGCCTGCTCCTCCTTCACCTCTTTTGGAACAGGTTTGGCCGACACGGTATCCTTTTTACTGTTAGCGGAACCAAGTACTCCTCCAAGTACATCCTTTACGCCTACTTTTACCGAGTCTTTCTGACGTGCGGAATCGGCGGTCTTACCGGATCCTGAAAGGATGCCACCTATAAGGTCCCTCGCTTTATCCTTCCCTTGATTGATCAGCCTCTGCTTTTCAAAATCTATAAGTTTGGCAGTGAGTTCTTTTACACCCGCAGTCAGGTTGGTGCTTACCACAGGCGCGGTATAATTCCCGCCAATCTGAGCGGTCACAGGGATGGTCAGGGCGTTCAATTCGTTTTCATTAAGCCTGGCCAGCAGACTGGTCACTTCCTTTCCGAGGTATTTGGCAGGCACCTGAATGGTTGCATTATAGTCCAGTTTCTGGTCAAAAGTATGCCCTCCGGCAATGTCAATGGCTATATCCTGGTAATTCAGGGTAAATGGTTTCACCTTTACGATCCCATCCTCAAAGGACAAAGCCGTTTTCAAACCCTGAAGGTTTAAATTATCCAGCTTGATAAACTGAAGTTTGTCACTCAGTTGTGAAAGTATTTTTGAATTTTCAGTATTGATATCCGGGGACAGAATTTCGGCCAGCAGATTACCGGAAAGGCTCTGAAGGACCGGGGTAAAATCTTCCTTTAAATTCCCGCTTAGGCTCACCTTTGAGTTGAGCTTGCCTTCTATGATCTTGGCGATCGGTGCAATAGCGTCAAAGAGTTCAATGGCTTTAAAGGTCTCTGCGATCCTGAGATTTTCCATCCCCAGATCCATGGCAAACACCGGGGTGGCCTCCTTTGTGGAAACTTCGCCGTTAAATGCAAGCCGGCCGCCGAAAACAGACGAAGTCATATCAGACAAGATGGCCTTCTGGTCCCGGATGCGGAGGGTACCGCCGACATTGGTCAGCACCAGGTTATCATACAACACTTCTTTAGCAGAGGCGCGGATGGTACAGTCAAGAAAGGCCGGGATTTTTAGCTGTTCCTCAGTTACGACAGTATCCTCGGCTTTTTTGTCGCCACTGCCCTTTTCCTTTTCAGCCGGACTATCGGCAACCATGAAATCATTTAGTGAGAACGTATTTGAAGACAGATCAAAGGTGCCTTTGACGTCCTCATCGTTGAAAACGAAGCCAAGGAGGTTGGTCAGGGTTCCAGTGGCGCTGAAATCGGTTTTACCGGTCGTTCCCTGTAGTTCCTTAAGGGTAACGGTCTGTGGGTTAAAGCTCATGGAAAGTGCGTTCAGATTGACCGGCTGGGCCATTTCGGCGGAGTTATACTGAAAGCTGCGGACTTCTAGCTGTCCGGAAGTCTTCGTTTTTTCATATTGTTTATTTTCCACTGCGGCCATGTCAAATTCTGTGGAGATGTCCGCATTGAGGATACCTTTCAGGTCCATATCCTGTTCCATGGGATAGGCCTGGGATAGATTCGCAAGGTTGATCCGGCCAACGAGCTGGGCACTGACTCGCGTATTTCCGGCAAGCTCCGTGATCTTTGAAACCAGCGAGAAGCGGTCTTCATCGATCATGAAAGAAGCTTTTCTGACGTCAACATAGGTGTCTTCTGAGATCCCGGTGGTATTGACTATATCCGCATCTATGTCTATATGGGTTACGGATTTGGGGAGGTCCGGATACTTAAAGGAAGCGTCTTCGGAATGGAGGGCAATCTTAAAGGTGGGAATGTGTTCCTCATCCACAATGCCTTTTATGACTCCCTGTACGGAAAAATCTCCTGTGGTGGTAACATTTTCTATATTCTTCGAATATTCCGCCGGGATGACGGCCAGGAAATTCTTAAAATCAGAGGACGGCGTCTTAAAAGTAAGGTCTACTTCCTGGCTGTCATCATTCACTTTTACAAAGCCCTCAAAGATGAGTGGCAATTGATTAACGAACGCCTCATTCCTGAGAAAAGAGTATTTGTTCTCCTTCAGGTCTACCCCAATGAGTGCATCCAGTTTCACAGGGTTTTTGCTTAGGTAATCCGTACTGTCCATCCGGAAGGATACAAGCGCATTTGTTTCAGTGTCCAGTTCCGATTTTTCAGCAGAAAGATCCCCTTTACCCTGGTGTTGTATTTCTGAAACCTCCAAGTTCATTGCTGCTGCCAGGTCGTTATAGGAAATTTTCGAATTCCTGATCTCATAGGACTCCAGGGCAAACTTAAACCCTTCCCCCTCGCCGGCAGACCCAGCAGCTTCCGTGGTTTCCTTAGCGATGTCATAATTGGCATTTTCTGCCTTATCAACCAGGATATTGATATGAGCACCATCTACGAAAAGTCTTTTAACACTGATCGCTTCATCTCCTCCATTAAAGAGTTCCGAAATTCTCATGGTCAGGCTCACCTCTTTTCCAAGAAAGAGGGTGTCGCCTTCAAAAGGCGCCGAATTCACCAGGGATATATCCCTCAGACTTACCTCGGCATTCGGAAAACTACTGATCAGACTGAGATCTGCGTCTGCAAAATCAAACGTTCCTTCTATATTGTTATTGACATTGCTACGGATAATATCCCCAATTTTCGCCTCCAGGAAAAAAGGCAGGGCGATAAGCAGGGCAATTATGACCAAAACAACGATACCAACGATCTTTGCTACTTTCTTAAACATATGGATAATTTAGTGCTCCTTTAAAACTTAAAAAAGAGCAATTTATTTTATGCTTCCAATACTATTTCCTGCCCCATGGACAGTTGAAAACGTTTTCTGAAGATATATACGAATAAATAGAGAAAGGGGGTGTCAAGAAGTGCTATAATAATCTTAAAAATAAAACCGCTGATGACGAGTCCATAGAACATCTGCCAGGGAAGTACCTTAAATAGGCAGAGCAGGCTCACCACCGTAAGTGTATCAATAAATTGTGAGGTAAAAGTTGAAAAGTTATTCCGAATCCAGAGATGCCTGCCTCCTGTAAATCGTTTCCAGAAATGGTACAGGGCTACATCCACATATTGTGCGCAAAGATAGGCCAGCATGGACGCGAGTACCGCAATGGGTGACAAGGCAAACACACTGCTGAAAACTTCATCGTCTATCGGGGATCCTTCAATAGCAGGAACATTGTTGGCCAAAAGTATGATCGCCATGGAAAAGAAAGACGCAAATATCCCTGCAGTTACGATCCTGTTGGCCATTTTCTTCCCGTATATCTCAGAGATGAGATCCGTGATAAGAAAAGTTACGGGATAGGGAAGAATACCCACCGATAATTCAAACAATGGTGCCCCGAATAGGCTGAAGTCTCCGAAAGGCCTCCAGTAAAAGAATTTTTGAAATATCAGATTGGATACGACAAGGGAAGTATTAAAAAGGGCTCCGAGATATAAATAGATGGTATAGGCACTTTTTTTGTCCTCAGGGCTCATTGACTTATCTGATGGTGAGGGTGAAAGGCATCCTGGCCTGAATCCCTTTCTGCTCGATAATCGATTTTATCTGTATAAGAAGCTGATAGGCCTCTTCCCCTATTTCCGAGGCGATGAGTGTATTTTTATGTGCTGCCGCGGAGCCTCCGAAATTGTCCATAAAGCGCTCCACGCCGGAGCGGTATTTTGGAAATTTTTTAATGCTGTATTCAGAAATCCCAGCCATTTCTGCGGCGGCATCAATGGCATCATCTATACCCCCAAGCTCATCCACCAGGCCAAGTCTCTTCGCATCAGTGCCACTCCAGACTCTCCCTTGTCCGAGGCTATCCGCCTCGGCAATACTCATACCGCGTCCTTCCGCTACCCTTTCAAGGAAGGTATTATACGTATGTTCTACACCCTCTGTCAGGACTTCCCTGAACTGATCGCTCATAGGCTCAAAGAGGGAATAATCCACCGATTTTGAATGGGTTCCCACCTGTTCCGCATTAATTCCGGCATCGCCTGCAAGTTCGCTTATATTGGGTATGGTTCCGAATACCCCGATAGAGCCGGTGATGGTGGTTGGTTCCGCAAAAATCTTATCTGCTCCTACGGCTATATAATAACCTCCCGACGCTGCCACATCACCCATAGATACAATGACCGGCTTGCTTTTTTTGGTACGCATCACCTCCCTCCATATGATGTCGGAAGTAAGTGCACTTCCTCCCGGGGAATTCACACGTAAGACAACAGCTTTGACATCCTCATCCATCCTGGCTTCATTAAGGGCATCATTAATGATTCCCTGCCCGATTATATTCGGTCCTCCCTCTCCATACAGGATCTCACCCTGAGCAAAAATGACTGCAATCTCATCGGCACCGGTGTGTAGTTTCTTATTTTTAACACTGCGGATATAATCCTCAAGGAGGACATAGGATACATCTTCCTCTTCCGCCGTACCACAGGCCCGCCGCAAGAGATTTTCATATTCATCATAGTACAGCAGCGCATCAACGAGGCCCGCCTTTTGAGCATATTCCGGCAGGCGTCCGCCCAGGGTATCGGCAATCTGGTTCATGTCGGTGACCGAGAGCTCGCGGCTGTCTGCCATTTCACCGACCATGGAATTCCATAATGACCCGATAAGTTCCTGGAGTTGTGTCCTGTTTGAGGCACTCATAGTATCCGTCAGAAAGGGTTCGACCGCACTTTTGTATTTTCCATGCCGGATGACCTCTACCTTTACTCCTGTCTTTTCCTGCAATTCCTTAAAATACAGTACTTCTGCGGAAAGGCCTTTGTAATCCAGGGCTCCCTGAGGATTAAGAACGACACTATCGGCCACTGAGGCGAGATAATAATCCTTCTGAAAAAAATAATCCCCATAGGCATAAATGAATTTTCCGCTGTCCTTGAAAGTCTGCAGGGCCTTTCGAATGGCCTGGGTTTGGGCGGTGCCGGCCATAATGAAGTTGCTGTTAATACTGATCCCCCGGATCTTATTATCTCCGGCTGCCACCTCAATGGCATGTAAGATTTCATCCAGGCCCTCTGAACGGGCAAATAAAACTGCCAGTGGGTCCGAATCATCATTTCCGGTATAATCATTCACGGGATAATTCATCTGCAGTTCCAAAACACTGTCGCTGCCGATCACAGGGGCTTCATCTACATTGAGCAGGCTGACAAAAAGGATAAACATAAAGAAAATCATCCCCATTGCCAGCAGGCAACCTATAATTGCCGCAAGAAGATTTCTTAAAAAATGCACAGGCAGGTGTTTTATTTATTCAATCGCAAAGATAACCAATGTCCGATTCTTTTGTTTACTTTGTTTTTACAATATGCAGGACCCGGTTATCTCATATCTTTCGCTTGGCAGCAACATAGGCGCAAGGACAAATACCTTGCAGAGGGCGATTTTTATGATCCATAAAAAGGCAGGTGAAGTCACCCATATTTCTGCTGTGTATGAGACCGCTTCCTGGGGCTTCGCCTCGGCACCTTTTCTGAATCTCTGCATCGCTTTGAAAACACAATTAAGTCCGGTGGAATTGCTGCACACCCTGCTGAAAATTGAGAGAGCACTCGGTCGGGAGCGTTCGGGAAACTCGGCTTTCGAGGCGCGATTGATTGACATCGACATCCTGTATTACGGATTTGAAATCCTTGAGGAAGAAGGGTTGACCCTTCCACATCCGGAATTGCAAAAACGGCGCTTCGTACTGAAACCCCTGGCTGACATTGCCCCGCAGCTCTACCACCCCATTCTCATTAAGGATACCCGGAACCTGCTTCAGGAATGCAAAGACAAGGGCAACGTGGAAAAAACCAAACATCGGTTCTTCAAAGATTTTGAATCTCTTTTCGGGGGGCTCAATTTTATAGCTATAGAAGGAAACATAGGGGCAGGTAAAACGACGCTGGCCCAAAAGATTGCAACCGATTTCAATGCGAAACTGGTTCTGGAACGGTTTGCGGATAATCCTTTTCTTCCTAAATTCTACGAAGACCAGAACAGATATGCTTTTCCGTTGGAAATGTCGTTTCTGGCGGATCGGTATCAGCAATTTACGGAGGATACCAACCAGTTAGATCTATTCAGGCACTTCATGGTAAGTGACTATGATATTTACAAGTCGCTGATCTTTGCGAGGATCACACTGCAACAGGAGGAATTTGCGCTTTACAGAAAGGTCTTCAACTTTATGTACCGGGAGGTCAAGAAGCCCAAAATTTACGTGTACCTCTATCAGACTACGGAAAGACTGATCCGGAACATTCGCAAAAGAGGAAGAGTGTATGAGCAGAGCATTGCCCCGGAATACCTGGAAAAGATCAACAGAGGCTACCTCGATTTTATTAAGGGGCACCCCGAACAGAATACCCTGATCATTGACATCACCAACATCGATTTTGTGGAAGACCAGGCGGATTACTGGACGGTTCTGGATAAAATACAGGATTATACCGCTAACCTGTCTTTTTAATCCTTATTTAATGTTTTATTTGCACAGGATACATGAAATTACGTTCTTGCACCTCCGTAACAGGAAACTAACTAGCTCAAACTATACTTCCGCCCTGACGCGCTGCGTCAGGGTTCTTTTTTTCCTGTCATATCACCGGAACCCTGCCGCCTGCATTTTGGACCAGATATCCCACACCACCACGCCCACACTCACTGCTATGTTAAGAGAATGTTTCGTGCCTTCCTGTGGAATTTCGAGGACCCCGTTGCAGGCATTGACAACTTCCTGCCCGACCCCCTTCACTTCGTTCCCAAAAACCAAAGCGTATTTTTCGGTACTGCTGACAGTCAGGCTGTGGAGCATAACACTGGATTCGGCCTGTTCCACAGCAAGACAGTAATACTCCGAACGCAGTTCCCGGATAAGTTCAGCCGTATCCCTGCGGTACTCCCATGCAACGCTTTCAGTAGCTCCAAGAGCGGTCTTATGGATGTCTTTATTCGGGGGGGTGCCTGTTATGCCACAAAGATATATCCTGGAAATGAGAAAGGCGTCCGCGGTCCTGAAAACAGAGCCTACATTGTGAAGACTGCGAACATTGTCAAGTATAATGACGAGCGGTGTTTTTTCTTTGGCCCTGAATTGAGGAACATCCAGGCGACCCAATTCCTTGTTTTTCAATTTGCGCATTAGGATTATTTAATTGCATATGTCGGCAGACGCGTAGCATCCGTTCTTTTACCGCCACTCTGTAATGATCTAGGCGGAAAGGGTGAAGAACTTATCCGAAAATATCAACAAAGGTGGGGCTTGCAGGGGGAAAACAGTAATTTAGCCAGGACGGGCGTATAAAAATAAGCAAACTTTCACTTTGGCCAAATCCACAAACACGAAGAAGGTAACTCCTCTCATGAAACAGTTTTCAGCCATCAAGGCAAAATATCCTGATGCCCTGTTACTGTTCCGTGTAGGGGACTTTTATGAGACCTTTGGCGCAGATGCGGTCCTGACATCCAAAATACTGGGAATCGTACTTACCCACCGCAATAATGGGGGAGACAGGACAGAACTGGCCGGTTTCCCGCACCATTCATTGAATTCTTACCTTCCCAAACTGGTAAAGGCGGGACAAAGGGTGGCCATTTGTGACCAGCTTGAAGATCCGAAACTCACCAAAACGATTGTCAAAAGAGGCGTTACGGAACTCGTAACCCCGGGGGTGACTTTCAGCGACGATCTGCTTTCCGCCACCTCAAACAATTTCCTTTGCGCCCTGCATTTTGGAAGATCTTTGATAGGCATCGCTTTTCTGGATATCTCTACAGGGGAATTTCTGACTTCGGAAGGAACGGTCGAGCACGCGGATAAATTATTGCAGAATTTTTCCCCCACCGAAGTGCTGGTGTCCAAAAGTCATAAGACCGAATGTATGGAAAGTTTCGGCAATCGTTATCATACTTTTTTCCTTGAAGACTGGATCTTCCAGGAGGATTATGCGATGGAAACCCTGACGACCCATTTTAAAACATCGACCCTAAAGGGTTTTGGGATCAACCATCTGCATGACGGCATTATTGCCTCGGGAGCCATCCTGCATTATCTTTCTGAAACCCAGCACCGCCAGCTGCAGCATATCAATTCGTTGCAACGCGTAACGGATGAGGAGTACATCTGGATGGACAGATTTACCGTCCGGAACCTGGAACTCTACCATTCTCCGGACCCGGATGCAGTCACCTTGCTGGAGGTGATAGACAAGACCAACAGCCCTATGGGGGGCAGGCTGCTTAAACGATGGCTGGCACTTCCCCTGAGAAATATAGAAAAAATCAGACGGCGGCATGAGGTCATTGGTTTTCTGTCTGCAGAAGACCTGTTGTTCCAAAAGTTAATACACTGGATCAAGCAGATCGGAGATCTGGAACGTCTGATCTCCAAGGTGGCTACCGGAAAACTGAATCCCAGGGAGGCGATTCAGTTAAAGAATTCATTGGAGGCGGTGGTTCCGGTTAAAAGCCTTATTTCAGGTACGGACAATGAATCCCTGCGGCTTATCGGGGATCAGCTTCACAACTGTGACCTGCTTCGGGAAAGGATCAAAAAAATGCTCAGGGAAGAAGCTCCTGTTCTTATGAAGGGGACGGCTATCGCAGCGGGTTATTCGGAAGAGCTTGACGAATTAAAGGGTCTCGCCTATTCCGGAAAGGATCATCTTGACAGGATGTTGCAGCGGGAAACGGAACGCACCGGGATCAGCTCCCTGAAAATTGCATCCAACAATGTTTTCGGATATTATATTGAGGTCAGGAATACACATAAAGACAAAGTCCCGCCGGAGTGGGTCCGCAAACAGACACTGGTCAATGCGGAACGTTACATCACGGAGGAATTAAAGGAATATGAAACCAGGATCCTTGGGGCCGAAGAGCGGATCATGGAGCTTGAGCAGCAACTTTTCAATCAGCTGGTAATGTGGATGCAGGATTATATCACCCCGGTTCAGTGCAATGCCCATCAGATCGCGATTTTGGATTGCCTTTGCGGATTCACACAGCTGGCCAGAGAACATCAGTATGTGGCGCCACTGATGAGTGACAGTACTGAGATCATCATAAAGAACGGGCGACATCCTGTCATTGAGAAACAATTGCCATTAGGGGAGCCATACATCCCCAATGATGTTACCCTGGACCGTACCACCCATCAGATCATCATGATCACCGGACCAAACATGAGCGGCAAGTCGGCCATTCTCCGGCAGACCGCCCTGATCATACTTCTTGCTCAGATGGGCAGTTATGTTCCCGCAGAAGCGGCGCAACTGGGAATTGTAGATAAAATATTTACCCGCGTGGGGGCAAGTGATAATATTTCCCGGGGGGAATCTACTTTTATGGTGGAGATGAACGAAACCGCGTCCATTTTGAACAATCTTTCGGAAAGGAGCCTGGTGCTGCTGGACGAAATTGGCCGGGGGACGAGCACCTATGACGGGATTTCCATAGCATGGGCCATTGCAGAATATTTGCATGAGCACCCGTCCCGTGCCAAAACTCTTTTTGCCACCCATTACCACGAGTTGAATGAGATGGCGGAGACTTTTGATCGGATTAAAAATTATAATGTTTCCGTAAAGGAATTGAAGGATACTGTTTTGTTTCTGAGGAAACTGGCTCCCGGGGGAAGTGAACACAGTTTTGGCATCCATGTGGCGAGGATGGCCGGGATGCCCAAACAGGTACTGATGAAAGCCAATAAGATTCTCAAAAAACTGGAGAAATCCCATAGCAGCGAAGAACTGACAGACAGATTACAATCGGCCCAGCAGGAAATGCAACTTAGTTTTTTCAATCTGGATGATCCGCTGTTATTACAGATCAGGGAGGAGATCCTTCATCTGGATATTGACACCCTCACCCCGGTGGAGGCGCTAATGAAGCTGAATGAGATCAAGAGGTTGCTGAGTAAGAAGAAAAAGGCTAGCTCCTAAGTGTTACCAACCAATGGCTTTCAGGGGTAGTTATCCTTTCAGCTCCGGAATATTAAAAAGTTCTTTTCTTTTTATAGAATTGTATTAAATTTGCATCCGCCCCGGCCGTAGTCTCCGGGATAAGGAAGTTTCACGCTATCGTTGGGAAATAGCGAAAGACAGTTTTTTTTGAAATACTGAAAAATGCGAAAATAGCTCCGTTGGTACCCGCCCGTAGCTTCGCTACATTCGGGCAGGGAGCGAGATGAGGATGAAAATGAAGGATGATCGCAGGATTGGGTAGTCGTCGGACTACTGTAGTTAATAATTGAAATGCTGAAAATGCGAAAATAGCTCAGTTGGTAGAGCGCCACCTTGCCAAGGTGGAGGTCGCGGGTTCGAATCCCGTTTTTCGCTCCATCAAAACGCTGCCTGCCAGCGTTTTTTTGTTCTTGCCCGGGTGGTGGTCCCGTCCCGATCCCGATAGCTATCGGGAGGTAGACACGTTAGGGTTTTCGTGTTGGAATATCATTCGGAGAATAAAGAACCCAAAGGCTCGAGTGGTGGAACTGGTAGACACGTTGGACTTAAAATCCAATGGCCATAACCGGCCGTGCGGGTTCAAGTCCCGCCTCGAGTACAGATGAATAAAAACCAGCATTTTCATGCTGGTTTTTTGTTGCGAAGGACCTGTGAACTTTAGTTCAACCGGGGATGAGCATAAAAATCAACGCTGAAAGCGTTGGTTTTTATTCTCAAAATGTTCGGGCGGGGACTCGCCGACGAAGGAGGCAATTCCCGCCACCAATCACCCAGTAAGTACGAAGTGACAAATCTTTCTCAATAGGTTTTATTCTCAAAATGTTCGGGCAGGGACTCGCCGACGAAGGAGGCAATTCCCGCCACCAATCACCCAGTAAGTACGAAGTGACAAATCTTTCTCAATAGGTTTTATTCTCAAAATGTTCGGGCAGGGACTCGCCGACGAAGGAGGCAA
>JBGTKP010000023.1:0-18787 GCA_041744575.1 Muriicola sp. | reverse complement strand
TATTCTTGGAGCATTACCCTTCCAACCTCTCGCGAAGTAAAAAAAATAACGCTGTCTGTCAATATGTCAATGAACTATTTCAAAACCCTAAAAAGAATTATTATCCCCTTTAAAGCGGGTGCAAATATAAAAGACTTTTTTCGCTTGCACAACCCTAAATGAAAAAAAAATATTTCATAAAATAAATCTTCCTGTAACCCCTTGTAAACGAAGCATCAACCTCCTGTAAAAAAATCCGCATCCTCCCGCACCAAAAGGCCGCGACAAAATGAAATCCCATGCATCAAGACAAAAGAAAGATTCCCCTTGCTGGGCTCTTCTTCCTATTCAATGAGAGTGCTAAGAAAAAAAGTTCCAGACCAATCCGAACCGAATGACAAAGTCCCGGTAAGGATAATTAGGTGCGGCATAAAAAGTATTGCCGGTAAATGAAGAATTAAAGTGCTCCGCTTTTAAATAAATCCTGGTTTGCCTGACCTTGGCATTGATAAAAAAATCGAGCATAGGAAACCCACCGAATTCCTGACGGTTCTGAAGATAGAATTCTCCGAGCAATGGATTATAGGCGTCCATTGCATAAGAAGTAAAATATTTAAAGGTCACCCCGGTTTGCAGGTACATCGCTTTCTTAAATATATCATTGGCGTAGTAAAGGGTATTCCTGGTGACAAACTGCGGCAGGTTGAGGATCGTATTAGATTGAGAAACCGTCTGGTAGAGCATGGTATTATTGAGTGCCCAGTGACCTACGCGAAATTCTTTCCCATACTTCAATTTCAGGTACCCCACACCTTCCGCTTCCTGTCTTGGCTTTATAAAAGCGTTTTCCTGTCCCGTTTCTATCTGCTCCGAGGTCGCATCTGATGCGAAATAACTGTAATTATCCACGGCGGTATAACCCACCGAAAGATCTCCCCACAGTTGTGATTCCAGCCGGAGTTTAAGGGTATTCACTTTCTGTTCATCAAAAACCCCGGAATTATTCCAGTTGTAATTCTCGTAATCCGATTGGTACAACAGAAAATTAAAATCAGGCATTCTGGTAGAGGAATACACTTCTGCCGTCAGGTTGTGTTTATCCCTGATCCTATATCCGGCTGTTGCGTTGAGCATGCTGCCGGTAAGCTCCCCTAAAACCGTCGCGGCTCCCCGCCCACTGAGCCTGAAATCCCCTATTTGCTTACTGTAGTCTGCCCTCAAAGTAATCTCCTCTCCCTGCAAGCGGTTTGGAATTTGTTCTGTGTCGGTAATCAGGATACTGTTGAAGTAGTAATTATAATTGTATAAGGAGACGTACCCTTTAAGGCTGCCCAGGAATTTGCTGGTAAAGGTCAGACTGACATCATTGTACATGGTTTTTAGATGGGCTTTGTCATCAACCGGCGTCAGAAAGGATGATCCGAAGTAGTCGTTTTGCCCTCCTTGCAGGAACTGATAAAATTTGGTCTCATAGCCAAAAGTATGGCCGACTGTAAGCGCCGATGAGCGCACTGCCCCCGAATCCCGTTGCTTTTTTATCAATTCATAAAAATGCTCCAGGTAATACCTTTTCCCAAGGACCTTGTTGGTCGCGTCTGCAAAAGCCACATCGATCCGCGACCTGTCCTGGAACTCCGGGTCGTCGGACTCGAACTGCAGTTCTGGTTCTGTCAGGCCGCCGTTTTCCTGCGATTCAATATCCTGTGCTGCCACATGTGCCCTTAAACCATATCTTCCCCCGGGGGTGAGATAATTGACGGTACTCCTGAAATTTCCGGATTCCGCCTGACTGAACTGGTATTTTCCCAAAGATCTGAAGCCCTTATAGGCAATTGAAAAATTTAATCGTTTAGAGGTATTGAAGGTCAGCATCGCATCCAGCAACTGACCCTCTTCAAAAGTGGTTTTAAAGAATAAATCCGTCATCGGAGTGGCTACATTGTAATAATGAATGTCCTCCACTTCGAGATAATTGAAATGTTTGGCCTGTGCCCCAATGGAAGGATAGAGAGATACCTTTTCAAAAGTGCGCCCTAGCGCATTATAAGGCTGCCCTACGTTGGAAAAAGGCATCAGTTCAAAATCGTCTTTCCGCAAATAATTAAATCTGTATTCCTTCTCAATAGTCAGGGTGGTGTCCAGGAAGGTAGTGTCACGGAAGTGGTTGATAATTTGGTAATCCCTGATGGAAATAGTTTCGGCAGCGGTTGTTTTATCATCCGCCCGGACAGATTTCTTCTTTTTGATGCGCAGGGAGTCCTCTTTGACGGGGGGTGGAATGCTATCTTCCTGGGAAAAAAGGCCATGGGTCAGAAAGACCAATAGCATCAAGGGCAGGTATCTCATTTTTCCGTGTTACAGGGACAAAGTTACTTTTTTTGTTGGTAATGAAATGTGAAAGTTTTTTCCGCCCAACACGACTTATTCCCCGACATGCCGGAGTTCCTGACAGAAAAAATTGAATATTCTTTTATTTTTCAGCATATTTACTAAAAAACCTGCGATGTTAAGAAGATGGATTCTGGCATGTCTTATCTTAGGCACCACCGGGCACGCCCAATTTAATGAAGCAGCGCCCTGGATGGAATTGTTGGAAAAGCAGGAAAATGCCTCAGGAAAGACTATCCAGCGACAACATACCCTTTATGAAATATCCGAAGTGTTTAACACCTACTGGCAAGGGAAAGATCAAAGTCAGAAAGGTGTCGGGTTCAAGCCCTATAAACGCTGGGAAAATTATTGGAGCTACTACACAGATTCCCGTGGATACCTTCCATCTTCCGGAGCGCTCTGGGAAGCCTGGGAACGGAAGCAAAACCGTGTATCCGGAGTGGTCAACCCTGTTAGTTCCTGGACTTCTATAGGCCCTGAAACCCCGGGAGTCTTCAGCGGGCAATTGCCGGGTGTAGGAAGGATCAATGCCATTGCCGTAGATCCTTCGAATGCAAATGTCTGGTACGCCGGAGCACCGGCCGGCGGCTTGTGGAAAACTACCACCGGGGGTAACAGCTGGGTTAATTTGTTTAATGATCTGCCACAGATAGGGGTTTCCGGAATCGCCATAGACCCTTCGAACCCCAATACGATTTACATCTCCACAGGAGATGATGACGCTGCCGATTCATACAGCGTCGGGGTGTTTAAGTCGACAAATGGTGGTGTCAGCTGGCAGCAGACCGGCCTCAATCCTTCGAATACCAATGAGAACAGCCTCATGAATGAGATCACCGTGGATCCTCTAAATTCGAATATTGTTTGGGTGGCCACTAATACAGGCCTCTATAAATCAATTGATGCCGGTGGAAGCTGGGAACTTAAAAGAGCCGGAAACATTAAGGATTTTAAGTTAAAACCAGGCAATGGAAATACTGTTTATGCCGTAGGCACCTCTGCTTTTTACAGATCGGTCAATGGGAACGATTTTGAACAAATTACCGATATTCTCCCAGCGACTTCGGGACGACTCGTCCTTGGTGTCAGCCCTGCCGATCCGCAACGGGTTTATATCTTAAGTGCGGGAACTGGCAGTGCTTTCGCCTATCAGGGACTGTATACCTCCTTTAACAGTGGGGTATCTTTTACCAAAAGTCCGAATACCGTCAATATTATGGAATCGACACAGGCCTGGTTTGACCTTGCTCTGGAAGTATCACCCACGAATGCCGATGAAATTTATATGGGTTGCCTCAATATCTGGAAAAGCACCAATGCAGGGGCTTCCTTTGTGCGCCTGAACCAGTGGTTCCAGAACAATCAGGCCTATACACACGCCGATATACACACATTAAAATTTTTTGGCAACACGCTCTTTTGCGGAAGTGACGGCGGCATATACAGTTCGGGGAATGGCGGAGTTTCTTTTACCGACAGAACGGCAGGCATCTCCGTTGGGCAATTTTATCGCTTGTCTGTTTCATCGACCGATGCCACAAAAATGGTTGGAGGATTGCAGGACAATGGAGGTCAGGCATATGCCAACGGAGAATGGAATAACTACCACGGAGGGGATGGCATGGACAATGCCATCGATCCATCTAACAATAATATTGTATATGGCTTTACACAATTCGGAGGTGCTCTTGCCCTTTCAGCAGACTCCGGGCAGTCGATTGGTTTGATAAATGCGCCGACCAATGCAGGTGGAAATGCCATAGAAGGCAACTGGATCACCCCGCTTGCCATCAGCAGCGAAGGAGAGGTATACGCCGCATATAATGCGGTTTACAAACTTACCGGCAGCGCCTGGGAAAAAATATCCGCCAATATCGGAGGCGGTAATCTTGAGGATTTCGAAATCGACCCCAACAATCCCCTGGTGATGTATGCGGCTGAAAACGATTTCATTTACCGAAGCGGGAACGGCGGAATAACTTTCACCCCCCTGCACCAGTTTGAATCGCAGATATCTGATATTGCCATTAACAGCGGCAATGGAAATATTTTGTATGTTACCACGTCTAACCGGGTTGGGATACCCCAAAGCGAACAGCAACAATTAAGAGGCATTTTCAGACTGACGATCAACGGGACAAATGCAGCAGAAGAAGATATCACATATAATCTTCCAACTGATCAGGCCTACTTCTCCATAGTACACCAGCCACGTCATTCTCAAAATCCCATTTATGTAGGAACCAGTCTTGGCGTTTACCGCCTCGATGATTCCCTGACGGAATGGGAGGACTATTTTACAGGGCTGCCAAGTGTTGCCATCAGTGACCTTGAAATCAGTACAGACGATGAAATTATAACGGCATCCACCTATGGCAGGGGTATCTTTCAATCTCCCATGCCAATTCAGGTGCCCGACAATGACATTCGCCTGCTGGCAATCTCTCCTGCCACAGACGCGGTACTCTGCGGGCAGATCCTCCCGGAGATCAGCGTAGAAAACAAAGGTTTGAATGCCATAACGGAGGCCGAAGTGACCTATTCCGTCAATGAAGGCCCGGAGGAGAATTTTGATGCTCCATTGAATCTCACCTCCGGCAGCACCGCTGAAATCACTCTCCCTTCAATGAATATAAGCACCGCGGGTGCCGCTACCCTGAAAGTGCGGGTTACCATCGCGGGAGACAGCTACGCAGACAATAATGAATTGAGCAACAGCTTCTTTGTCAACACCCCCGGTCTCGGCGATGAAGTATATACTTTTGAATCGCCGGATCAAACGCTCATCGCCTACAATGAAGGAAGGGAAGACAGTGTCTGGGAAAAAGGGGTTCCTTCGGGTGCACTCCTCAATGACGCCGGTTCTGGAACACAAGTATATGGAACGGTGCTTGACGGGAACCATCCGGACGGGATAAAAGGAATTCTGCTGAGCAACTGTTACGATCTGTCTTCCATCCTGGGTCCGGAATTGCGCTTTAAAATGGCCTATGACCTCGAAGTCAATTTTGACATAGTTTATGTACAGTATTCCGTGAATAACGGTACCACCTGGGAGGTGCTGGGGAATATAGACAGCCAGCCAAACTGGTACACCAGTGACAGGACCAACCAGAATTCCGGGGATGCGGATGATTGCCAGAATTGCCCAGGGGCACAGTGGACGGGAACCAACGCCACCCTCACTGAATATGCCTATAATTTTGCCCTGAACGCCTCCCTCGGGGAAACCGATCTGACCGCGGAGACCAATGTCATTTTCCGGATCGTTTTTCATGCAGATCCGGCAGTCAACCAGGAAGGGGCGGTAATCGATGACTTTGTATTGACAGGGCTGGAAGACGATGAGGACGATGATAACGATGGAATTCCTGATACAGAGGATAACTGCCCAATTATCAGTAACCTGAATCAATTGGATATGGATGGGGATGCGATGGGGGATGTCTGCGACCCGGATGATGATAATGACGGGATTTCTGATGGGGTAGATAATTGTCCTTTCACTGCCAATCCGGGACAGGAAGATGTAGATTCGGATGGCATTGGAAATGCCTGTGATACGGATCAGGATAATGATGGCGTGCTCAATGTTTCTGACCTTTGCCCGGATACAGGACAGGATAATGTCGTTGATATTACCGGTTGTGAGGTCTTTTCTTTACCTGCTTCAAACTTCAGGTTATTGACCAGGGGCGAGTCCTGCATGTCATCCGACAATGGCAAATTGGAAATTCAGGCACAGCAGCCTTTGAACTATATCGCGGTCTTAAGCGGTCCTGGTACAAACGCTTCCGTTTCCTTTACTGATTCCGCCACCTTTGCCGACCTGCCTGCAGGAAGTTATGAAGCCTGCCTCACAGTTGCTGACCAGCCCGGCTACGAACTGTGTTACAGCGTGATCATCTCCGAGCCCCAACCTTTATCGGTCTCGTCAAAGATCAGTTCGCTGGATAAGGAAGTAACGCTCACATTGGGGGGCGGGACCCGGTATACGGTACAATTAAATAATGAGGTCTACTACACAGAAGAAACAGAGATCACATTGCCATTATCCAAAGTAGAGAACACATTGAGTGTTACTACCGACAGTAACTGCCAGGGAAGCTATGAGGAATCCATTCTGATCAGTCCGGAGTTGTTTATTTACCCCAACCCGGTTTCCGGCGGGGAATTGCAGTTATTTCTGGGAAATTCGGTTCCGGAGGAGGTGGAACTCAGTTTATTTGCCGTCTCCGGCAAGAAGGTATTTGTTAAAAAATATATCCCTGCAACCCAACGGATCACTGTAGATGTCGAAGGTCTTGCCAAAGGAGTATACCTCCTGAATGTAAGAACAGCAGGTTCGCTTAAAAACTTTAAAATTATCAGAAAATGAAGCTCTCCGGATACATAGGCGTGTTCGCAATGATATTAACCCTCTGCGGATGTGGCAAGGGCGATTCCGGTTCCGGACCGCCGCCGGAAGTTCCTGCCCCTCTTGCCGCTACCCTGGTATTTCCTGAAAATAATACCGAATGCAATGAGGGGGAAGTACTCAGTGATACACAAAGCCGGGTAGAATTCAGATGGAACGCTTCCCAGAATACCGACAGTTATGAAATTCAGCTGAAGAATCTCGATGCCGGCACCACCGTTAAAATAACGGCCTCCTCCGATGCCGCAGAAGTAAATCTTTTGCGGGGTGTACCTTACGAATGGTCTGTCGTTTCAAAGGCAAACGGGACTACTGCCACCGCCCAAAGTGAGACCTGGAAATTTTACAATGAGGGTCCGGGGATTGCTAACTATGCCCCCTTTCCTGCTTCAGCGGTTTTCCCTGCGCGGGGTGTCACAATTCCTGTTTCAGAGACTATTGTATTGGAGTGGGCAGGCAGTGATGTTGATAATGACCTTTCAGAGTATGAAGTATTTATCGGGACCGACAGCGATCCTACGTCTCTCCTTGGTGCAACTGAACAGAACACGCTGGAGGCCCCGATCACCTCTGCCACCACTTACTTTTGGCGTGTGGTATCCTTTGATGCCATAGGTAACTCCTCCCAATCGGAAATCTTTGAATTCAGGGTAGAATAAATTCCTGAGCCTGACTTTCGGTAGGATTGAACCAGGTTCCGCCCAGTATGCGAAATCCGGCTTTCACCAGGTCATTCAGATAAAAAGGCTGCCCTGACGGGCAGCCTCATGTTTAAAGCTATTGAATTTCAATGAGATTAGGGGAGGATTTAATTTTTCTGAACCACAAGGGCATAACTTCCAAAAGATCCCGCATCCACGGTGTGACTCAAGGTGAAACTGATCTGTCCGATACATGTCAGGGAAAGGCCGATGCCATCAACGCGACCCTCGCCAAATTCACATCCGAAACTGATACAGTGCCAGGCCGGTTGCCGGGGTACCGTCACCGCTCCTGTGTCCGGGCTGACATCAATCACCACATCATAATTCTGAGCCCCTCCTGCATCAGGATTGGGATGATCAAAAGGATTTACCATCGTAAACTGATTCGCCCCGGGACCTGCCACTATTTCGAATTGTGAATCGCCCACGGAGGTTTCAAACTCATCTACCGTAATGGTATAAGTGCCAGGAATACTGGCAAAGTCGACTTCAGGACATTCTACCGACAGGCCTACTGTCAGGCTGGAACGGCTTGTGGTCAGGATCTCAGCCCCATCAACGGAGTTGAGATTCAGGGCAATAACAGAACCGGATTCCGGAAGGTCCGTAGAACCTAAAGTAGTGATTATGATGTCTGTGGTAAACTCGCCTGCGGGAATAACAGGAGACAGGTCACTTATGGTGTAATATATCGGATCGAGCGTGGTGTTGGCCGCGTCCAGTTCCAGTTGTACCGCCCTGTCCGAATCAGACAGGGTAGATACACCTACCGTGATTACATTTTGGGTATCCGCCGCAGGGTTAAAAATAATACTTGCGGAGGATGTGGGATTATTGAAACCGGCGATGGCCCTTCCGTTATCCGTATCAAAAAGCGGGATTTCATTCTCTTCGCAGGAAGAGAAAGCGAGGAATAAGGTCAATATCCCTAATGCTATTTTGTTTCTGTTTCTGGTCTTCATGAGTCTGTGATTACAATTAGTACCCATCATTCTGGGTCAGATTACTGTTGGCGTTCGTTTCCCCGATCGGGATCGGAAGCTGAAATTTAAAATCCCCTGCAGCCAGGGTCTCAATCTCGGCAGGGGTGCCGGATCCGTCAATAATATCACCGAAATCAGATCGCTGAACGGACTCCCCTCTTCTCTTAAGGTCAAAGAAGCGATGCCCTTCAAATGACAATTCGACCCTTCGGTTGAACGCAATGGCATCGTCAAGCGCCTGTCCTGATTCTCCGCTTGTATAAGAGGTGTAGCGTACATCACGCAACTGATCCAGTGAGGCGAGTGCTTCGGTCCCAAGACCAAGCTCAAATTGGGCTTCCGCCTTATTCAGCAATACTTCCGCAGCGCGGATCACCTTGATATCGAGACGGCCGTTTACCTGACCGGTTTCACCCAGGAACTTTTTAACTGCATTGTAATCATTCCCCTGGTTGGTCCCTAAAAATTGCATCACATTACGCCGGATATCATTGGGATCCACACTGTTCCAAAAGGCAAAATCAATGGCGTACTCCGAAATGGTGGCACTGGAATTGGATTGACTGTAGATCACCCCGACATTATTGAAAGTACTTTCCGAACTTGTGTTCACGGCAAGTTCCCATACGATGCCGGCATTGTTGGCGTCAAGGTAGACACCTTCCAGCTCATCCGGCGTTGCCAGTGCGGTACTAACCTCATCGGCGGCAGCAATGGCGGCCTGATAGTCTCCGTTATACAGGTAGACCCTTGACAGGATCCCATAGACGGCATTCCGGTTGAGGCGCCCTTCACCATTATCATCACCGATCAGATCTGCAGCCTCTTCCAGATCTCCCAGGATCTCAGCGTAATTTTCCGCTACCGTTTCCCTTGAGGGCTGGGCAAACGGATCCGAAGTATCCCCGTCTTCCACTTTGATATATACGATGCCGGGGGAAGCGGCCGCCCCGGAACTCTGGGTTGGGATCTGGGCATACACCCTGGCCAAGTCAAAATGCGCATAAGCCCGGGCTGCAAGCGCCTGTCCGAGGATATTATCCTTCTCGGGCCCGTCTGCCAGGTTATCTATCTGCCCGATAACAAGGTTGGCCACATTGACCGCCTCGTAGCACTCGCTCCAGTAGAGGTCTACCGGACCGCCCGAATTAGGATTGTATCGGTAGTCATAATTGGTCTCATTGGAACGCCTTCCGGTCTGTACAAGGATGACATTGTCAGAGAGGATGTCCGGAACCCCCTGCATTCCGAAGGTCGGATCCGAATAATAATTCCACAACTGGCTGTAAATACCATCCACCCCATTCTGGAAAGTGGCCACCGAATTAAAAAAGGTTTCCGGATTTCCCTGGGTAAAAGGCTCCAGGTCCTGGATCTCATCATCACATCCCAGGTAGGTCGCAGCGCCCAGAACGGATATTCCTATTATTATATACTTTTTCATGTCTGTCAATTTTTTAAAATCCAATTTCAACTCCAAAGGTATACGAACGGGTCTGCGGATAACTGAACAACGAGAATTCGCCGGGAACAAAACCCGCATCCCCCGGTTCGGCCGTCTCCGCGGAACCCAGTCCAATCTCGGGGTCTCCCTCATATTCGGTGAGTGTCCACAGGTTCTGCCCTGTCGCATACACCCGGAATCCGCTGATGCCAAAGCCATCCAGAAACCGTCCGGGCAGATCATAGGACAGGGTGACGGTTCGCAATCTGAGATAATCCCCCTTTTCCAGGAAACGGGTAGACGTCTGATCTGCCGTGGCCGCAAAAAGCGGGCTGGGCAGGACATTGGCATCCCCGGGCTGCTTCCAGTAATTGAAAGCTTCCTCCCGTTGGTTGATATCAATATTTCCAATACTGACACCTGACGAACGCTGGAAATTCGTGATATAGTTACCTGCCTTATAGACAAAATCCCCGCGAAGCCCGAATCCTTTGAAATTTAAGGAAGTGAAAAATCCACCCTCCAGATCTGCAGCAGGAGATTTGCCTTCCAGCAAGGTTTGGAAAGAAGTACTGAATTCATTGGTAACGCCTCCGTCAGCATCAAGATACAGCGGTTCGCCATTGGCGGGATTAACTCCTGCATACCGGACAAGATAGAAAGAATTGATCTCTTCCCCTTCCCGCAGCAGGGTGTTGCCGTTGTTGATATCCTCTCCGTTAACCAGTTCCTTGACCTCATTATCCAGGAATACAATGTTGCCACCAAGGGACCAGCGCAGATTCTCTTTCCTGATAATATCGGCACTGAGCGATACTTCGATCCCGCTGTTTTCAATCTTCCCGATATTTGAAAGTATGGAATTATCCTCATCCCCTACCGTTTGAGATATAGGCCGGTTCAGGAGCAGGTCATTGGAACTTTTCTTGAAGTAGTCAACCACCCCATTAAAACGGTTGTCAAAAAGGCCGAATTCCACCCCCACGTCCAGGATGGCCTGAGATTCCCATTGGATCTGGGCGTTTCCAACCCCTACCGGAATGGCTGTGGTAAATCCGTTGTATGTGTTGAAATTAAGAAGGTTCAGAAAGTTATAATCGCCTATGTTATCATTCCCCGATGTACCATAGGAACCGCGGAGTTTCAGCGTATTGATCGCGGTTCCCTCCAGAAATGCCTCATTGGCAATATTCCATGCCACACTGGCACTATAGAAGTACCCATACTTATTGTCAGGCCCAAAACGTGAAGAGCCATCCCTTCGGATCGATCCGGAAATAATGTATCGCTGATCAAAGTCATAATCAACAAAAAGACCCTGCGAAAAGAGGATCCTCCTTGTCTCACTGCTACCTACATCGGTAGCTTCTGCCGCGACATCCTGGTAGGGCAGGTCCGGAGAGGGAAATCCACGGCTGCTTGCAAATACATCGGTAAAAATGTTTTCATTGTATTCCAGCAGAAAGTTGGCACTCAGGTGGTGTTGCTCCCCGAAAGTGTCGGTATAGGAAAATATATTATTCACATTGTACTGAAAGTCGATATTGGATTCATCAGTCTGAGTGCCCGGAAAGTTCGCGTCTCCGATAAACCCATCCAGCACCCCACCGACAATGGACCTGTTGGTCCGGTTAAAACGGTTGTTGGTCGCCCCTGCCGTAAAGCGGTTGGAAAACATATCCGAAAATTTAATGTCGGCAAAGATGTTTCCTATAAGGAGGAAATTCCTGTTGTTCTCAGGTTCCGTCGATAACGCCCTGGCAATCGGAAATCCTGCCGTAGTGGGATTAAAGATGAGATTCCCCTGATCATCCAGTACAAAGTCGCCGTTGTCATCACGAAGGTACAATGGTTCATAAGGATTGTAATCGTAAAGTGCTCTGATCGGATTCTGGGCGTTGTTTCTGTCTCTTGGCAGATCTGTTGAACTGCGGGTTGCAGATACATTGACACCTATATTTAGCCACTCCTTGGCCTGGTAGGTGGTATTAATACGGGAGGATATTCTTTCAAATCCCTTGATCCTGTCTATAATTCCCGTATTCTTATCATAGCCAAGACTCAGGAAATAAGTAAGCTTTTCCTCTCCTCCGGAAATGGTAAGGGAATTGGACTGGATAAAGGACTTTCGAAGTAATTCTTCTTCCCAATCGGTATCCAGCGATCTCAGGATCGCCAGTTGTTCCGGGCTGGAAATCGCTCCGGGAAGGGATTGGGCAGCATTCACCCCAATCTCTGCGAATTGCCGTTCGAGTTCCAGTTTCTGACTTGCATTCATCAGGTTGAAAGGATCGGGAATCCTTTCACCTGTTCCGATGGCAGACCTGAATGTGATGCGGGCCTCGCCGGGTTTTCCTGTCCTGGTCGTAATCACAACCACCCCGTTGGCACCCCTGGAGCCGTATTTGGAAATGGTCGCGGCATCCTTGAGAATGGAAAAGGACTCAATGTCATTGGGGTTGATCGCATTGATGTTATCAGGATCAATCGGCACCCCGTCCACTACGTATAAAGGCGTAGTGCTCGCATTGACAGAACCAACTCCCCTGATTTGCACAAAGGCGGTCTGCCCGGGACGTCCGTTGGCCGCAGTTACCTGCACCCCGGCTGCCTTCCCCTGCAGAATGTTGTCAATACTTGTCGAAGGGACCATATCTTCTATCTGCTCCCCGGTAACGGTAGACACTGCAGAGGTTGATAATTCCCTGGCCTTCGAGCCGTAACCCACTACCACTACTTCCTCCAGGGCCTGGGCGTCTTCCTCCATCTGGATATTCATGGTATTAGCGACGCCAACCGTCCTGTCAACGCTCTGTTGCCCTAAATAAGTAAACCGCAGGACCTGCCCCAATGCTGCGCTAATGGTGTAATTTCCGTCAAAATCGGTTTGGGTTCCGTTGGTAGTGCCAACTACCAGCACATTGACGCCCGGTAATGGCAGATCCGACTGGTCTGTAACATTTCCCGAAATCAATTTTTCCTGTCCGTAAGACAGACTGATGCATAGCGCCAGCAAAGGCGTAAGCATCCAATGTAACTTAGATCTCATTTAATTTTATTTTAAATTAGCCAAGGGTAAAAATCTCAATAAATAGTTAATATACCAAGGTGAACCCCCGATTAACAGGGATCTCGTTAAAAAAATGGCTAGAATTATCATTACAGCAGATTGTTTGGAATTTTGTTGGGTATCTATCAGGATTTTAACAATATTATGCAGAAATGTATCGGACTTTTGCAGGAAATGGATTACTTTCAATAATGACCTATGCTGCTAAATTCTTGTAATCCGGGCATTGAGGCAGGTACCGATGAAGCGGGTCGGGGATGTCTGGCAGGACCCGTGACGGCCGCAGCAGTCATTCTGCCGGCTACATTTTTTCATGAGCGACTCAACGATTCGAAAAAGGTTTCGTTAAAAGCACGCAATTTTTTGAGACCACTTATCGAAAGGGATGCGGTTTGTTTTGGCGTCGCTCATATTTCTTCTGAAACCATAGACAGTATCAATATCTTAAATGCCTCAATTCAGGCGATGCACAGCGCTCTGGATAAGCTTAAGATAAGCCCGGCAACCATTATCGTAGACGGCAACAGATTTCATTTCTATAAGGAAATTCCACACAGTTGTATTATTAAAGGTGACAGTAAATACAGTAGTATTGCGGCTGCTTCCATCCTGGCAAAAACCTACCGGGACGCTTATATGGATATGATTCATGAAGAATTTCCAATGTATAACTGGAAGCAGAATAAGGGATATCCGACCCTGCAACATCGGAGTGCAATAAGAAAATACGGGCTGTCTAAATACCACCGACTGAGCTTTCGCACTGAGGTTGGGTTGTCAGGCCCTGATTAAACCTTTCGTACTGCCATTTACAACGGCCATTGGATGCTCTTCGGTTTACTTTCATCCCAGCCGGGTCACGGGAAATATGGAGAGGACTTTGATCATTTATCCCTTTCCTGAACAATATTAAATATAGTAATTTAGGCCGCAAAAGTGGTATATGCCTTTTAGACTGACAGCGCTGGTCTTGCTATTGTTTCTCGGATCCTGCCGGCCGGAGACTGAGGGCACACAGGACCACCTCTCCTACATTCCTGCAGATGCGACAGTGATCCTCAGGATCAACAACCTGTCCCTCCTTAAAAGTGAAGTTAAAAATAACGGGGTACTGGCATCTTTGGACGGATCGAAACTCTACAAAACGCTAAGTGAGAAGACGCGATTTTTAAAGTATATCCGGGGCGAACATGACGGATGGCTTTCCATTGTCGCTGTCGCCTCCGACTCTCTGGAATATCTCTTCACCACCTCAGAAAGTCCGGAATTGTGGAAATGGGATTCCACTAAAGTCGATTCATCAGGCAGGACCACCTATAATAAGCACCAGTTTATAAAGTATCAGGCAGAGGATATTCATTTTTACAAGGCGGTACATGAAAAAACGTGCCTGATCAGTTCATCCCCGCTGCTTCTCGCCAATGCATTAGAGGGCACAGATCAATACAGGATGGGTGAGGACCTGTCTACACTTTATCGCGCCTCCAACAAGAAACGGCCGGCAAACCTGTTTCTACGGTCAAAGGCCGGAAGCGGAGGGATACAGGAGATCCTGGCATTGGGTGATTCTACCGCACCAACCCTATTTGCGGAATGGATGTCCTTAGACCTGGGAGGAGGTCAGGAAGATCTGCTGTTGCAGGGAATTGCCCTGACCGGCGACTCTGTCCCTACGTATCTCAGCCTTTTTAAAAACACCCGGCCGGGACCCATACGCACACCGCTTATCGCACCGGCGGCAGCGGATGCTGTCTATTCCATGATCCTCGGAAGCGAATTTGAAAGGCACCGGGCAGCCTATCAGGGTGCTGACGTCAGGAAAGTTTCGGCCTTCAGTTCCACGGAAGAAATAGGTTATATACATATTAATGGAAAAAGGGCCGTCCTCCTTCACGCCAGCGATGCAGAAAAGATTTCCGCCTTTCTTGAATCCAACCGGAAGGCCGCCCTCGACTACCAGGGAAATGAAGTAGTGGAATTGACACATACTGCTTTTCTTGAAGAAAATTTTAAGCCTCTGATTGAAGATTTTAATGCTGCTTACTTTACGCTTATTGAAAATTCTTTTGTTTTTGCTCCAGAGGCGTCCATCCTGCAGCAAATTATCGCCTCATATAACCGGGGCGCTGTTTTTGAAAAGGGCCAGGAGTACACCACCGTGGCAGGTAACCTGTCTACCGCTGCCACCTTACAATTTGTAGGCAATGCAGCGGGTCTGTCCGCTGCACTCCATGAAAAAATAACTGACTCCCTGAAAACCGATATAAAAAAGGCGTCATCGGACGGACTCTTGTTTGCTGCCCAGGTGGTATCAGAAGGAGATTTTTTTCATATCAACCTGGTGATCAAAAAAAAGGATGGGGGCACAGGTTCAGAAGCCACCTCAAGGGCATTCTCAATAGTACTTGATGGAGAACTTACAACGGATCCTCAATTTGTTATGAACCACAGGACCCGAAATCAGGAAGTCATTGTTCAGGATGCGGACAATTATCTTTATCTGATCTCCACAGAGGGGAAAGTACACTGGAAAAAAAAGCTGAAGGGCAGGATACAGGGTAAAATCACCCAGGTCGATCTCTTCAGAAACGGCCGATGGCAACTGGCATTCACAACTGACAATCAATTCCTGATCCTGGACAGGAACGGGGACGAAATAACAAATTTTGCTAAAGACTACCCAGGGGGAAATCTGAATCCGCTGGCTGTATTTGACTATGAGCATGACAGGAATTACCGATTTGTGGTAACCCGGGGCACGCAAGTGGAGATGTTTAACAACAAAGGCAGCATTGTAAAGGGATTTGCCTACACAGAGGCCGAACATCCGCTGATCGCGCCCCCGCAACATTTCAGGATTGGCAGAAAGGACTACCTGCTCTTTAAATTGGAAAACGGCGTGCTCAAAATCCTTAGCAGGGCAGGAAAACCCAGGATTCAAATTGATCAATTGATCCAATTCTCCGATAACCCGGTCATGTTATATGATAATAAGTTTACCCTGACAGACACAAAGGGAACTTTGCTTGCTATTGATGAAAATGGAAAGATTAGCCAAACACAACTGAACCTGAGTGCAGATCACGGCACGGATGCCAGCAGCAAATCGCTGGTCGTCATGGACGACAATGAACTCAGCATCAAGGGCAATAAAATCAGCCTGGAACTTGGCGTGTATACCAAACCGCATCTGTTTTATATCAATGACAAGATCTATGTGGCGGTAACTGACCTTCAGGCACAAAAGGCCTACCTCTTTGACAGCAACGCCGAACCCATCCCCAATTTCCCGGTTTTTGGAGCTTCAGCCATGGATATGAAAGATATGGACAATGACGGGATACCGGAGGTGGTCACCCGGGAACAAAAGAATTCCCTGGTCGTGTATAAATTGAACTGACACCTGCCTACTTACCGGTTATAGATAATTTGAAACCGATTATACAAAATCTGGTGATTTTGGAATCAAATTAATTATATTTAAACAACTTAAAATCACTTAATTATGAAGATGCCTACAAGGTTGATAAGATTATTCCTCACCATGGCGGCCTTGCTTGTGCTGACTCCCGAGGTACAGGGTCAACTGCTCAAACGATTGAAGAAAAGCGCGGAAAGGGCTGCGGAACGTACTATTGAAAGGCGGGTGGACGAGGAGGCTTCTGAAAAAACAGATGCGGCTTTGGATAGTATCCTGGAACCGGAGTCTGAGCAGGAAATGGAAGAAGACGTGGAAGAGGAGGAGTTCCCGCTATCTGAGGAAGAAATAATGGAGACAGAGACAGGTTCTAACACTTCAGGAAGCACTAAACCAACTTCAAAAGGAACTTCCGGGACTTTTAAGGTTTATACCAATTATGATTTTGTAGCCGGTAACAAACTCTTGCTCTACGAGGATTTCTCCGTAGACAAGATTGGGGATTTCCCCGCAAAATGGAATACCAATGGCGCCGGAGAGGTAGTTAAAATCAACGAGGGGGATGAAAAATGGTTGCAACTTGCCAATGAGACAACCTACATCCCAGACCTCGCTGGGACGCTTCCCAAGGATTATACCCTGGAGTTTGACATGATCACGACCGGCCTTAATAAGGAGACCGGATCTTTAGCGCGCATCATTATCACTCTGGATGACAACAATATGCTCAGAAGGGGCAGCGATTTTGCAGAAGTGAGTCTTCCGCTATGCCAGTTTACGGATCCCGGGGTGTATGTTGGCAATTATTTTAACGATGAAACCACTGTCCGAAACTATATTATAAAAGATATTCGGAAGGACGTACTGGAGCGTGCCCATGTAGCCATAGCGGTCAATGGCCCGAGATTCCGCTTGTGGATGAATGAAAGAAAGCTGGTCGATCTGCCGAGGTTTATTGTTAGCGGTTTGCCCAAATATATAAAGTTTGATCTTGGCGGAATGCTTGGCGAAGACAGCGGACAATTTGCCTTCCTGACCAATATTAAACTGGCCGAAGGTGGAGAGGACGTTCGCAGTCTGCTGGTAAAAGAAGGAAAATTTTCCACGACAGGGATTCTGTTTGATCCGGCTTCCGATAAAATAAAACCCGAATCCTATGGTACCTTAAAACTGATCTCCGAAGCCCTTGTTTCAGAAAGCGGTATGCAGATACAGATTGTTGGCCATACGGATGCGGATGGTTCCGATGAGAGCAACCTTGAGCTGTCAAAAAGACGGGCAAATTCTGTCAAAAACAGTCTTGTGCAGGAGTTTGGCATCGCCGCAGACCGTCTTGAATCCGACGGGAAGGGAGAAACGGCTCCGGTCGCAGACAATACAACCACTGCGGGAAAAGCGGAGAATCGGAGGGTCGAATTTGTGAAGAATTGACGAAGGGGATACCGGGCCGAACAGCCCACTGCTCTGACAGGTAACGCGCTGCCCAACCACTAAATCCTTTTCCTTACTTTGACGACCTTATTCAAATTACATTAAAGTGCCGCAATTATGAAGGAACCAATCAACCTGGTTCTGATTTAACTGAAATCCATTTAAATTACCAGACTATGAAAAAAGCGCTAATGATTGTCACATTTCTTTCCTTCAACCTCATCGGGATAGCCCAGGATAATTGCAGTAAATATTATCCCATGGAAGAGGGTACGACCATGCAGATGACCCTTTATGATAAAAAGAACAATCCATCCGGGGTGATTGATTACATTGTAAAGGAGGCTGGCGACGATACGGCAACGATGGCCTTTGAAATGCATGACGAAAAGGGGAAGCTCCTCACCAGTTCCGAGTACAATATTGTATGCAGGGAAGATGGGGTGTCGATCGACTTTAGCTCTCTGATGTCACCGGCTCTGATGGAACAATACAAGGATGTGGAGGTGGATATGACCGGCACTGAACTCGTCCTCCCCAATAAACTGAGTGAGGGTCAGACCCTGCCGGACGCTGATGTTCTTATGAATATTAAAATGACGCCCATCAATATGAAGATGACCAGCAAAATGTTTAACAGGAAGGTAGTTTCCCGGGAGTCGCTTACCACTCCGGCAGGAACCTTTGACTGCTATGTCATCACCTATGACAGTGAGACAAAAATGGGCGTGAAGATGAGTAGCAGCGGGAAACTCTGGCTCTCCGAAGGGGTGGGGATGGTGAAACAGGAAACCTATAATAAAAAAGGGGATTTTGCAGGAGCCACGATACTAACTGAATTCTCTAAATAGGCTCTACCCCCGGGGTCGGATAAACGGTGTCCGGAAACTAACAATTTACCGGAGGAACATTAATGCGTGCCCAGAATGTGAAAGATTCGTGTATCTTTA
>JBGTKP010000022.1:0-50217 GCA_041744575.1 Muriicola sp. | reverse complement strand
TATTCTTGGAGCATTACCCTTCCAACCTCTCGCGAAGTAAAAAAAATAACGCTGTCTGTCAATATGTCAATGAACTATTTCAAAACCCTAAAAAGAATTATTATCCCCTTTAAAGCGGGTGCAAATATAAAAGACTTTTTTTATAAGTCACTAAATTTTGAGGTTATTTTAATAATTTTTTCTGACTGCTTTTTTAACCCGCTAAAAACGAGCCTTATGCTCGTAGGAGCTGATCAAAAAAGGATAAGTAAGATAAGCTATTTTCTGAAGCAATGCAATTAATTTTTAGACTTCTCCTTCTTGCTCCATTTATTCGTCAGGGAATTATAGTCAAACTCGAGTACTGACTTCTGACGCACCAGGACATTCGCGGCAAACGCCCTTTGAAGGATATCTTCGATGAGATAGTCCTCATGGACCGACTCCGGATGGTACTCTTCCTTAATGCTTATTTTAAATAATTTGGCGGTCGTATTGTACCAGAAAGCCCTCCAGCCGCTGCGCAACTCCCTGACCAGATTAAAAGCGGTGCTTCCCGTCTGCCGGTAAATAAGTTTTACCAGAATCTGACCCTCAGTGCGGGTCAGTTTTTTCAATTCCTCAGAAAACTCCTCCTCAATATATTTTTGAATATGCTTGGTATACTTTTTCCGTTTGCGGTTCGATTTAATCTTTTCCAGACTGTCATTGAGCTCTACAAGACGCTCAGAGGCAAGCTTGGCGTACGGATAGACTTTAATAGTCTTCCTGCGCAGGATATAATAGCGCAATTTTTCATCATAACTTGAAAAATCAAGTTTGCCAAATATATACACTTCATCCAAAGGGATATACTTTTGAAAAATAGAATCTCCCTCAATAATGATCATCTGCTCGGAGATCGAATCCAAAGGAGTTTCCTCAACCTGACCCAGTCCCAGAAAAGGAAGCAGGTAAATCAGATGCCTCAGTGATTTTAGCCTCATACGCCGTCTTAAACAAAAGTCCTGCCAAAATTAACGATAAACCTGCCCGCCTATTATTAAATAAAAGTGAATATCGCTAAGTTTGCACTTAAAATGCATCTCTATGGCCGAAAAGAAAATCCTCACTAAAAAATCAATTGATTTTTTTGAAAAATATCTGAACAATGCCTCCCCCACAGGCTATGAGTGGGAAGGGCAGAAGTTATGGATGAACTACCTTAAACCCTACACAGATTCTTTTATCACAGATACCTACGGAACTGCTGTAGGCATCATCAACCCGGATGCAAAATACAGGGTGGTTATCGAAGGGCACTCTGATGAGATTTCCTGGTATGTGAATTATATAACGGATGATGGCCTGATCTACGTCATCCGCAACGGTGGAAGCGACCATCAGATCGCGCCTTCCAAATGGGTGAATATTCACACCTCGGGTGGCATCGTAAAAGGTATATTCGGCTGGCCGGCCATTCATACGAGAGATAAGAGCAAGGAAGAACCGCCGAAAATCGAAAATATCTTCATAGACATAGGGGCCAGGGATAAAAAAGAGGTCTTGAAAATGGGGGTTCACGTGGGATGTGTCATTACCTACCCGGATGAATTCCAGCTTCTCAATAAAAACAAATTTGTCTGCAGGGCCATAGATAACCGGGTCGGGGGTTTTATGATCGCAGAAGTGGGAAGATTGCTCTCTGAAAATAAAAAGAAACTCCCGTTTGGCCTCTATATCACGAATTCCGTTCAGGAAGAAATAGGGCTAAGGGGTGCCGAAATGATTACCCAGCGAATCAGACCAAATGCCGCCATCATCACAGATGTGTGCCATGACACCACAACACCCATGATCGACAAAAAAAAAGAAGGTCATACGGAAATTGGAGCGGGCCCGGTAATAAGTTACGCTCCCGCTGTACAGAACAAATTGCGCGAGCGCATTCTTCAAACTGCGGAAAAGAAAAAGATCCCTTTTCAGCGCCTGGCAGCATCCAGGGCCACCGGCACAGACACCGACGCCTTTGCCTACAGCAATGGTGGGGTGGCCTCCGCACTCATTTCATTGCCACTGCGTTATATGCACACCACTGTGGAAACAGTGCACAGAGATGATGTGGAAAACGTCATACGTCTGATTTATGAAACGCTTTTGACTATCAGGGACGGGGAGACCTTTAGTTATTTCGACTGAAAGAATTTATGGCCTGTGGATGAACTGGTAGACATACTGGACGAGGAAGGAAATAGGACAGGGGAAACGATGCTTAAATCCATGGCCCACAGGAAAGGCCTTTTCCACCCAACCGTTCATGTCTGGTTATATACAGCCAACGGCCTCTTATTACTCCAGAAACGTGCGGCGGTCAAAGAAACACATCCGCTTCTTTGGGATGTTTCCGTAGCCGGTCATATAGCTGCCGGAGAGGAAATAATTACTGCTGCCCTCCGGGAGGTTAAGGAAGAAATCGGTCTGGAACTTCAGGCCTCCGATCTGGAAAAGATAGGTGTTTTCCGATCCGTGCATCGGCACACGGACACCCTGGTGGACAGTGAGTACCACCATACCTTTATCAGCGAACTCAAGGTTCCTGTGTCGGGCCTTTTGAAGCAGGAGAGTGAAGTAGACGACCTGGCTTTGGTGCCTTTACTCAGGTTTTCAGAAGAGGTCTGGGGTTTGGCCCTTCCTTCCAAATATGTGCCGCACGGGACCAATTACTATGCTTCGGTCATCAGTGCCATCCAAAAAAAGTTATAACTGTGAAAGAAAGGCTTCCGGCATTTTTATTTTATACACAGACTCTTCCCCGTTTTTCATGTTCTTCACCAAAAAATTTCCTTCTGTTAGTTCTTTGTCCCCAATTGAAATGACATAAGGTATGTTGCGTTGGTCCGCGTATTTGAATTGCTTCTGCAGTTTCACATCTCCGGGATATAGATCGGCCGGAATTCCTGCATTCCTCAAAGTTGTAACCATTTTAAGGGAAGCAATCGCCGCCTTTCCCCCGAAATTGACACAGAGAACTTTAAGGGTTTGCTGCAACCTCTCTGGAAATAGGCCCAGTTCCTCCAGCACCAGATACATCCTGTCCAATCCAAAGGAAATACCTACACCACTGACTCCTTTCAGGCCAAAATTCCCGGTAAGGTCGTCGTAGCGTCCACCACCGCCAATCGAACCCATAGTCACAGCTTGTGGAGCAGATACTTCAAAAATACTCCCGGTGTAGTAATTCAGGCCTCTTGCCAGAGTGACGTCTATTTTACAGTCTGCCGACTTTAGTCCGACATCTTCCAGAACATCACAAACATAAGCCAGTTCGGCTACTCCCTCGCTGCCAATGGGGGATCCTTTTAATAGTTCCGCCAAATGCTTTAATTGTTCCTGATTACTTCCATTCAGATCAAACAGGGGTGCTGACCGATCTATAGCTTCCTGAGATATACCTTTGTTCCGCATTTCATCTTTTACTCCCTCAACGCCTATTTTATCCAGCTTATCCAGGGCCACTGTGAACGCAATTAAATGCTCTTGTGCCCCGATCATTCCGGCAATTCCGCTCAGCACCTTACGATTGTTCAATTTGATCGTCACCCCCTTTAACTTTAGCTCATCAAAGACAGCATCATACAGCTGAATAAACTCGACCTCCTGGAGAAGGGAATAGGCTCCGACCACGTCCGCATCACACTGGTAAAATTCCCGGTATCGACCCATCTGAGGCCGGTCTGCCCGCCAGACGGGCTGCATCTGGTATCGCTTGAACGGAAAATTGATCTCATGCTGGTGCATGACCACATATCGGGCAAATGGGACCGTCAGGTCATAACGCAGGGCTTTTTCCGATATGAAGGTGGCAAAACTTTCTGAACGGCGGGACTGATAAATCTCTTCTTTCAATTTGTTTAAGAAATCTCCTGAATTCAGGATTTTAAAGATGAGGCGGTCTCCATCTTCCCCGTACTTCCCCAAAAGGGTTTCAGAATTTTCAAATGAAGGGGTCTCGATAGGCAGAAAGCCAAAAAGTGTAAAGTGCTTTTTTATGACTTCGGTAATATAGGAGCGTTTGGCTATTTCTTCAGGAGTAAAATCCCGCGTCCCCTTTGGAATGGATGGTTTCTGTGCCATATCAATTTATCTGTGCCTGTCTGCTGCTAAAATAAATTGGTTCTGTCAGCAAACTAAGTGGAGCAAATATCGGTTTCTACGCCCATTTATTCAAGCTGCGCCCGAAAACAAATCCTGCCGGGAAAATAAGGAATGACCTATTGATGTCAATGGCATCAGGTAGGCGGCATTATCAGGCGGTTGCAATTACGCTGTCAAACCATCGGTATAGGTCACCTTTTGTAATGACGGCTCCTTGCTCTATGAGTCGGAAAACATCCAGGTTCCGTTCGTCCGAATAGAGTTTGGAGGCTGTGAGATATTCTACGGCCTCCGATTGCCAGTGCTTTCGGAACCATGTAAAACCTTCAGAAGTCAGCAGGCTGAGGTCAGGGTTGAGGATCTTGATCGAGATAAGTTGAATGGCCCCTTCAGTCAGATGGAAAAGATGCATATGATGCTCTGAAATCTGCTCCAGATAGGACACATTTTTCAATACACCTTCCCAGATAAGGTCACTGAAAACATCAAGTTCCTCTTCTGCTACGGCAGGCTTATCCGCTTTTATTCGGCTCCATTCGTCGGCGGTGATCGATTGGGTGGCCAGGAAATTGATGAACTCCTGTTCAAGTTCCTGAAACTGTTCCCTGGTGAGTCGTCTGTATTTCATCCTGCAAAAATAACACGCAGGATTTTAATCCGTTGTTAGTCAAACTATAAAATTGCAGATCAGTTAAAGATATATCGGACCCCAACCTGGGCCCGCCACCTGGAACGGGCATCGGTGGCAGGCGTATAAGTTGATGTTCTTCCCGGATCAAAAGTATACGTGGGATTGCTGTCGGCATCTACACTCACGCCAATGAGCTGATTAAAACCAGGTTCTTCAACTACACCCCAATCTGAGTTGACCAGATTCCCGATATTCAATACATCTATGCTTAACTGTAATACATTCTTTGGGGCCAGCCGGATATCCTGTAGTAATTTTACATCCCATCTGCCCTTCCAGGGCGCCAGTGCCCCGTATCGTTCTGCATAACTACCACGGTTGTCGCTTAAATAGTCGTCCTGTTGTATGAAGGCTTCGAAGGCTTCGGCCTGCCCTCCTCCGCTAAAGGTCATCTGGGATACCTCCGCGGCAGTTGGGATATAGAGCAGGTCATTGATACTGGACCCATCATTATTTATATCCCCTCCGTAAATATAATTGTACCGGCCCCCGCTGGCGTATTCAAAAAAAGTTGAAATGGTAGTTCCGAACGAAAATGCCTTAGATGCCACTCCGATAAACCGGTGTGTATCTCCATATCGGGAAAAAGCCAGTACATCGTCATTTGAATTCCCTGAAATCGCATTGGCGGCAAAAGCATCGCCCGTGATCTCAGCCTCAATTGAGTTGACCTCCTTCGCGTTCAGATAACTGTAAGCGAGCAAGGCATATAAACCATCATCCCACGTTTTCTGCGCTTTTACAGAAGCATTGATAATACGGCCCTGATCTGAATTGGTAAAAACATAGGCGTTGGTAGGTCCGCCAAAAATCTGGGATTTATCACTATTCAGATAGACCGGCCTGCTGTCCGGGCCGGTTAAGTTCCCGGAAGGTGCATCCAGTCCCCAATTTTGCACGTGAGCGGCATTAATTTCCTTTGTATAACTGAAATCTGCTGTCAGGACGACTGCATTTTCAAATTGCTTGTCCACACCTATATTTGTACGCCAAACCTGTGGAAACTGAAAATCCGGGTCTACGACCTGGTAGAAGAAAAAGTCGACCCCCTGCACCTGGTTGCCCAGCCATACGAACGGGAAACGCCCTGTGAATAACCCGGAACCTCCGCGTAATTGTAATGTATTATCTCCATTGACATCCCAGTTAAACCCTAGTCTTGGTGATATCAGGAAACTGTTATCCGGCATTTCCTCCGAATCCAGAAGCACAGAATTTCCTGTTTCGGGATCGAAATAAGTAATGGAAGGAATATAAGTGCCTGCAGCCCCACCTTTCCTGGCAATATTCTCGCGGACCTTTTCGGAGGTGTCAAAATAAAGTGGTTTATCAAATCGTACCCCATAGGTAAGTTTGAAATTTTCGGTGAGGTCCCATTCATCCTGCAGGTAAAATGCCAGCTGTCCGACATTGGTTTCGGCCAAAGCCCAACCTCCGGGATTGCCAGTGCCGTTCATTTCCAGGGAATTGTCAGTATTTATCGCATCATTGAAAGCCGCCTGCAACTGGCCTGAGCTTGCAAAGGTGGGGAAGTCGGTGATGGTCGTAGTTGGAAAAAAAACGCCCTGGGCGCCATAGGTCCCAAGGTTGAAAGAGTTGTCAAATTGAAACTTTTCAAAGGAAAATCCGACCGTAAAAGTATGATCCCCCTTGAAAAAATTGAGGTTATCTGTAACCTGAAACACCTTCTGGTCCAAGGTATTATGAATGGAGAAAGGTTCATGTCCGGCAATGATGTAATTGGAACTCCCGCTGGCATCCAGGATGGTAATGGTAGGTGCCGGTGAGGAGAGCGGATCCCGGAAATCATCAAAGTGGGTATAACCCATTTGTAATTTGTTGGATGCCTCCTCCGAAAGCGTACTGTTCAACTCCAATTGAAAGGAACGTATGTTATTATTGATCTCATATCCTGAGTTTTCAAACTGGAGGGTAGAAGCGTTGGGACCCCGGAAACCTAATGCCGAAGGATGTGCGGGCTTCTCTTTGCTTGCGTTGAGGAAATTGTAGATGATGGCCAGCCGGTTGTTGTCATTGATGTTCCAATCCAGTTTGAAAATGCCTTTGGTAGACTCCTGATCAAAATTGAAATCCTGGAACCTGCCCGGGTTATAAAAAACCTCATTCCCTTGCGCATCTCTTCCAATAACTACTTGTCGTAACAAGGTATTTACCAATTGAAAATCCGAAGCCGTAACACGGGATTCATTAAGGCCGCCGGTTCCGGTGTTGGGTGTAAATCCGGCGGTTCCCAATTCGGTCAGGTCATCCTTTTCAAAATTCAGGAAGAAGAATAATTTATTCTTAATTATGGGGCCTCCGACACTGAGGCCGTATTGTAATTGCTCCAGCCCGGTTTTAAATACCTCTTCGCCATTAATCTTGCCTCCTGTAAGGTCGTCATTCCTGAAAAAACCATAGGCGGTACCATAAAATTCGTTGGTCCCGCTTTTGGTAACAGCGTTGACGCTCGCCCCTGTAAATCCTGACTGTGTAACGTCATATGGGGCCAGGGATATCTGGATTTGATCAATGGCATCAAGCGATATCGGTTGGGCACTTGTCTGGCCTCCGGGGGTCGCGGCATCCAGTCCAAAAGGATTATTGAAAATAGCACCGTCCAGTGAAAAATTATTATACTGATCATTGCGACCTCCGAATGAAATTCCTGAACCCCCCGAGGAGGCAGTTGGTTCAAGTCTGGTAAAATCCTCAGCAGATCTTGAAATGGTGGGCAGTCTTGTCAGTTCCCGGCGCCCAACACTTGTTTCTGAGCCAGTTCTTCCACTGCCGAAAGTTCCACTTCGGTCAGAACTGAGCACCACTTCCTCGAGGGCCTGACTTTCAGGGACCATAACAATATCGAGGTTAAAGGTCTTCCCCAGGATCAGGTTAATGTCTCCTGTCAGCTGGGCCTTAAAGCCGACGTAACTGATAGACACTTGATAGGGTCCGCCTACCCGGAGGTTCAAAAGATTGAAGCGACCATCCTCATTGCTAATCGCCCCGTATCTGGTGCCTGTAGGCATATGAATAGCAACAACGTTGGCTCCCAGGAGCAACTCGCCCTCATCATCAGAAACGATTCCCCTGATGGCAGATGTGGTCACCTGGGCATAGGCTGTGGGAATTATAAAAAGGAACAGGGAGGCGATTAATAAGGCGGTTTTCATCTGGTGTGGTTTTAAGGAGATACAAGCAAACTTAAAACAAAAAAAAATAGCTATGCGCGCATAGCTATTCGAAGTTATTAACCAAAACCAGGGTTTCTTTAAGCCCTTTCTGCCGTGACCTCAAAGTTAAGCAGGAAAAGCACATCCCGATGCAGTCTGATCTGCGCCTCGTAAGGTCCGGTACGTTTTACCGCACCTCCTTTAATATTGATATATTTCTTGTCTATGCTCTGACCTTCTTTCTCGAGAGCTGCAGCAAGGTCAATATTGGTAATTGATCCAAACAATTTGTCGCCGGCACCCACCTTTGCCGGAATCTTTATTTCAAGTTCCTTAAGTGCTTCCACAGTTTTGTTGGCGCCATCGATAATTTTCTTCTCCTTATGCGCCTTTTGTTTCAAATTTTCCGCAAGGACTTTTTTGGCAGACGGTGTGGCAAGGGCCGCCAAGCCCCGGGGAATGAGAAAATTTCTCCCGTACCCGTTTTTCACACGCACCAGATCATCCTTAAATCCAAGATTCTGAACGTCTTCTTTCAATATGATTTCCATGATCCTGCTTAAATTATTTTAATAAATCGCCTACATACGGCATTAAGGCTATATGACGGGCTCTTTTAACCGCCTGCGCCACCTTTCTCTGATATTTCATGGAGGTCCCGGTAAGACGCCTTGGAAGCAGTTTACCCTGTTCGTTGACCAACTTCATCAAAAAGTCAGGATCCTTGTAGTCTATATACTTGATCCCCGACTTCTTAAACCGGCAATACTTTTTCTGAGTATTGGTTTCTATATTTAAAGGGGTCAGATACCTGATTTCCCCGTCCTTCTTTCCTTTTGCCTGTTGCTGCAATGTTGCCATATCTTAAGCTTTAGCTGTTAATTTCGTTCTTCTTTTCTCCGCCCATAGGATGGCATGTTTGTCGAGCCTGACAGTCAGAAAGCGCATGATGCGTTCATCTCTTTTAAATTCCAGCTCGTAAGGTCCAATGGCTTCACCTGGTGCAGAAAATTCAAACAAGTGATAAAAACCGCTCTTTTTGTGCTGGATGGGATAGGCCAGTTTTTTCAGCCCCCAGTTCTCTTTGGAGACCATTTTGGCTCCATTTTTTTTTAAGAAATCCTCAAATTTCTTTACTGTTTCCTCTATCTGGGTGTCAGATAGAACGGGATTCAAGATGAAAACAGTTTCGTAATGGTTCATATTAATATCTATTTTTAGGAGTGCAAAAGTAAGAAATTATCAGTCGATTTACAAGAAATCGAAAAAATCTTCGTTATACCTAAAACAATTACAATATTAAGCTTTACCAAATTCATTGAACTTAACCAAACATTAAAACTTATGTTCATTGCCAATTACACAGTTTTCGGTGCAATGTTTACAACTTTTGTTGTACCTAAAAATCTTTTTTCTGTACATTGTCAATGATTTAACCCCACAAATCGACCCATTTATGAAATTAAGAAGTATTGTTGTTGATGATTCCTCTATGCAACGTATGGCAGTTGCAAAGTTGGTGAATAATCACCCTAACCTGGCTCTTGTAGCCGAGTACAGTAATGCTATTGAAGCTAAAAATGGCATTAAGAACAACGAGATTGATTTAATTTTTCTTGACGTAGAAATGCCCATTATAAGCGGTTTTGACCTATTGGAATCGCTGGAGATTCGGCCGCAGGTTATTTTGATTACCGGGAAGCCGGATTACGCCCTGAAAGCTTTCGATTACGATGTGACTGATTACCTGCACAAGCCCATCACCATGGCGCGCTTTGATGCCTCTGTGAAACGTGCCGTTTCCAAATTTGAACAAATCCACAAGGTGAATGAGGATGAAGAGCATATCTTCGTTAAGAGCAACCTAAAAAAGCGCAAGGTCATCCTTAATGATATCAAATGGATTGAAGCTTTAGGTGATTATATCAAATTGGTTACAGACGAAGCTAACATCGTTATCCTTTCTACGATGAAGGCGTTTGAACAGCAGTTACCTGAAGAGAAATTTTTAAGGATTCATAAATCATACATCGTGAACCTTGAAAAAATCGAAAAATTCAACAGTAAAAATGTAGAGGTCAGCGGGAGGTCCATCCCTCTGAGTAGAAATAAAAAATCGGAACTGGCTGAGGCGCTCAGCAATGTCTGATCACAGGTGGTCCACATCGTAGATCACCCTTACCGCCCGATATTGAGAAATGGCATTAAAAGATTTTTCTATTCTTTTAATGCTATTTTTCGTTTTCACACGGGATCCGTCAGCGGATATTTTTACGAGGATATGTTTTATATACTGATTGCGTATCCTGGCGATCACCGGAAATTCCGGTCCCAGGATGCCTGAACTGAAAACATTCCTCAAAGCCTTTGCAAACCAGGATGAGGCCTCATTCAACCTGTTGTATTCCTTGTGTTTAAATGTGATGCGGATCAATCGTTTTGAAGGTGGATATCCGTATTGTTCCCTCTCAAACAGCTGATCCCGAAACATCGCCTCGTAATCTGCCGTAATCACCTGCTGCAAAATCTGATGGTATGGATTATAGGTCTGGATGATCACCCTGCCCTGTTTCTTTGTGCGTCCGGCTCTTCCGGCGACCTGGGTCAACAACTGAAAACTTCTTTCATGTGCCCGAAAGTCCGGAAAATTAAATAGAGAATCGGCATTCATGATCCCCACAAGACCTACATTCCTAAAATCCAATCCTTTGGTAAGCATTTGGGTACCTACCAAAATGTCGACCTCCTGTTGCTCAAAAGAGGTTATAATTTTCTCATAGGCATATTTTCCACGCGTACTGTCAAAGTCCATACGTCCGGTTTTTATTGACGGGAAAAGCGCTTTCAGCTCTTCCTCCACCTGTTCTGTGCCAAAACCCTTGGTATCCAGGGTAAAACTGCCACAGGCCCGGCAAGCCTGGTCAAGAACCTCATGAAATCCGCAATAGTGACAGCGCAGTTGTTCCAGGTACTGATGAAACGTAAGACTGACATCACAATTCGGACATTGCGGGGAATGGCCACAGGTTATGCATTCTACGATCGGGGCATAACCTCTTCTGTTCTGAAAAAGGATCACCTGTTCTCCGCCGCCTGTGGTATGCCCAATAGCTTCTGTGAGTTCCGATGAAAAATGCCCGGTCATGCGTTTTTTTCTGGATTGTTCCCGGATATCAATCAGGGAAATTTCCGGCATCTTTACCGCTCCGTATCGCTGGTCTATCCGGGCGTAGGCATATTTTCCGGTCCTCACATTGTAATAGGATTCGAGACTTGGAGTTGCAGAACCAAGAAGGACGGCCGACTGATGGTAGCGAGCCAGGACAATCGCTGCATCCCTGGCATGATATCGCGGAGCAGGATCAAATTGCTTATAGGAGGCGTCATGTTCTTCATCAATGATGATCAGACCCAGATCCGAGTACGGAAGCAGGAGCGCAGACCGGGCACCGATGATCAGTTGCGCTTTCGATTTTTTAGCGGCGACATTGTTCCATACTTCTACCCTTTCCTGAAGGTTGTACCGCGAATGATACACAGAAATAAATTCCCCGAAATAGGCCTGTAACCTTCCTATCAGCTGTGTTGTTAGTGCAATTTCCGGAAGGAGGTAGAGCGCCTGTCTGCCCCGATCCAGGCATTCCCTAAGCAACTCTGCATAAACTTCTGTTTTCCCCGAGGAAGTGACTCCATGCAACAGGGTGGTCTTTTCTGCCTTGAAAGCTTCACGGATCTGTTTCAATGCCCCGGATTGAACCTGGCTCAGTTCTTTTATCGCAGCGGGATCATCCCCCCCGCTATAATGCAACCGGTCAGTGCGAATAAGATATTCCTCCAGAATGTCCTTATCCACTAAAGATCGGACCACTGCCCTGGAAACTTTCGCATACTGCTCCAGATCCACCAGCTTTACCTGTTTTTTGGTTTGTGCCTGAAGTTGAAAAAATCCCAGGAGCGCCTGCTCCTGTTTCGGGGCCCTTACAAGGGATTCGAGAATGGCTTGCAGGCCATCGCCTGAGCCACATGCCGCTCCGGTTCTCAAATAGGTGACCAGCTTAGGCTTGTATAGCTCCACCAGATCTTCCCTCAACCGGATGGCTTTTTTGGCAATGAGCCCATTAAGAACGGGCAATACCTTTTTCTTTTCCAGAATAGCGCTCACGTCCGTTACCTTGAGGGTTGGTTGATGGCGCAACGCTTCCATTATCAGAAATTCCTCATCATTCAGTACTTCATCATCGCTTTCATAGGAACTATCCTTCAGGATGGTGGTCTCGCTTTCGAGCAAAAGGGCACTGGGAACGGCACTTCTGAACACTTCTCCAAGGGTGCACATGTAATAATCGGCAATCCACTTCCAATGACTCAGCTGATACTGATTCACGATCGGATGCTGATCGAGTATCTGGTAAATTTCCTTCGGCTCATACGCCTCCGGCGGCGATTGATGAATCTCGTATATCAGGGCGGTGAAGATCCTTGATTTTCCAAAGGGAACCGCGACCCGCATTCCCGGTTGCAGCACTGCTCCTTCCTCATCGGTAAGGAGGTAGGTGTAGGGATTTTCTAAAGGAATGGGCAGGATCACATTCGCGAAGTAGGCCATGGGACTGTTTCTATTCTTCTACCCTTAGCCAGGTCTGTGTTCTGTAAAGCAGGGACAAGTACCCTCTGACTTTTAGTTCATCCTCATTTTCAGGATTTAACCAGATCCTACATCGGAATGTCATGGCCTGTTCAGGATCAAAGAGCGTTTTTCCTTTCCATTCACCCTCATCTTCCTCCAGGCCGTCAATAATTTTCATGCCTAGGATAGGCTTATTTTTACGATCTCCGTCACATTTCACACATAAGGCATCCTCCCGTCCTTTTTCGAGGATCCTGGACACCCTCCCGTGCATCAGACCATCTTCTTCATATACATGAATAACCGCTTTGGGTTTGCCTGTCCGGTCATCTATTGTCTTCCACTTACCAAAGACACTTTGTGAATGTATCAGGCAGCTGCAAAACAAAAAGGCTGCAGCTACCAGATTTTTATTGGGGGTTACCATTTTTTAATTGTTTATTCCTTAAGACATTCAGGGTGGCATTCAGTTCAAAACCAAGCAAAAGAATATTGGCATTGAGCCAGATATAGACCATCAGAATTAACAATCCGCCAAGGGCCCCGTACAATTCGTTGTAGTTGGCAATCTTCTCAACATACACCCCGAAAAGATACGAAGTTAAAAGGAATAGCACGGTGGTCTGCAAGGCCCCATATGAGAAAAATTTTGCCTGTTTTCCTTCTGCGGTTCCAAAATAATAAAGAATGGCTGTTGTAAAGTACGTAAGGATGATAAAGAAAATGAACTTGCCGATCTGTACCCCCCGGATTTCGCCTTTTTCGAGTACGTATCCTCCGGTCCTGGCCGCAAAATCGCTTAAATATTTCAACACATACACCTCAAAATAAAGATAAAAGACCGCCCCAACAATGATAAGCACGGAAAGAATAAGTCCCACCATCAGGGCATATGCGTATTGCTTTAAAAAATTACGGTTCAGCATATTGTGATAAGAACTCTCAAATCCCCCAAAAATGGCGCTTACCCCATTGGCCATGAGAAAAATAGAAAAAAGAAAGGCAGAGGAAAGCATACCCCCGCTCTTCTGATCCTTGATCTGATGGTAGATTTCTCCAAAGTACTCTCCTGTGGCTCTTGGAAGAAAAGACTCGAGAAACGCCAGAAACTGAGCGTCAAAATTTTCATTGCCTACGCTGACGTATTGAATCAGAAATGGAGCAAGGGTTAACAGAAAGATCATGAGCGGGAACAACGCCATAAAGAGGTTAAATGAAATAGCGCTGGCCCTTATAGAAAGTGTGCCCTGCACGATCCCCTTAAAGTATAACTGTAACAACCCATGCAAGGACATTCCTTCGAAGGCAGGTAATTTAATATCCTTGGTAAATTGAATGAGCCTGTTGATCCTCAGAACTTGCTTCAATTTTTCTAGGATAGGTAGCGCCATTTATATTGCTTTAAGACTCAGGTCCTTATTAATCACTGAATGCGTAAGCGCGCCTGAAGAAATATAATCAACGCCGCATTCCGCATATTTTCTGATGGTGGTTTCGTTGATGTTCCCCGAAGATTCTGTAAGGGATCGATGGCCGATAAGGCGGACCGCTTCTCTGGTTTCCTCAAAGTTGAAATTATCCAATAGGATCCGGTATACCCCTTCCGATTCCAAAATCTCAGCCACTTCCTCCATATTCCTGGCTTCTACGATAATCCTGAGATCTTTTCCCGTTCTTGAAAGGTATTCCCGTGTTTTGGCAATAGCTGCAGTGATGCCCCCGGCAAAGTCCAGATGATTATCTTTCAGCATAATCATGTCATATAAGGCAAACCGATGGTTTTCACCCCCACCGATGCGTACTGCCCACTTTTCCAAGGCTCTTATTCCCGGGGTGGTTTTACGGGTATCGAGTATTTTTGAAGAGGTACCTTTGAGAAGTGCTACATATTGCTGTGTTTTGGTAGCGATCGCACTCATCCGCTGCATGGCATTCAATACCAGTCTTTCAGCCTTTAAAATACTCCTCGATGAACCCTGTACATAAAACGCAATATCTCCGGGTTGTCCCCAGTCTCCGTCATTTAATACGGTACGGACCTCAAGTTTTGGATCTACATAGTCAAAAACCGCCTGTGCAAAGCGAATCCCGGCAAGTATGCAACCTTCTTTCACCAGAAGCCTGGCACTGCCCCTTGCAGCCTGAGGTATACAGGCCAGTGAGCTGTGATCGCCTTCTCCCACATCCTCCCTGATCCCATTCTGAATGATCAGCGAAATCTCTTTTTGAAATTGCTCCTCTGATATCATGGCAGCTTTTAGTAATCCGCTAAAGTACTAAATAGTTTTGGTTGAAATAGGGCCGATTGCCTGAGGTAAGCATTCTAAACTCTTTACTTAGCACCTTGAGATTGCCTTGTTTCTATGGGGATGAACTTGGAATTTGTTGTTTGCGGAACTACCTTTGTCAAATGACCATCAAACTACTGGCTATTGGCAAAACAGATCAAAAGATGATCCAGAATCTCATCTCTGATTATGTGGCCCGGTTGTCGCACTATGTCAATTTTCAATTGGAAATCATTCCTGACATAAAAAATACCAAAAACATTCCTGAAGCCATTCAGATGGAAATGGAAGCCCATGCGGTTTTGAACAAAATCAAAAGGGGTGATGTGGTGGTGTTACTGGATGAAAAGGGTAAAAGATATACCTCGGCGGCTTTTGCCTCACAGCTTCAGAAATACATGAACTCCGGCGCAAAACAACTGGTTCTGGTGATCGGGGGACCCTATGGATTCGGAAAGTCTTTGCAATCCGTTGTACGGGAGCGTATGAGTTTGTCAGAAATGACCTTCCCGCATCAGCTCGTGCGGGTGATTGTTCTGGAACAGTTATACAGGGCCTTTACCATCCTTAAAAATGAGCCCTATCATCATCAGTGAATATGAAAGACCCGCTTGACAGATTTTCAGGACATGCCCGGGCATACCACCAATTCCGTCCGGTCTATCCCAGGTTCCTATATGAGGAAATACTTCGCATCACTGCAGGCAGGAATCTGTGTTGGGACTGTGGAACAGGGAATGGGCAGGTCGCCATGGCGCTGGCAAGAGATTTTTCGGAAGTAAAAGCCACGGATATCAGCTGCGAGCAACTACAGGAGGCGCCGACATCTCCAAGAGTGATATATTCGGTGGGAAGGGCCGAAAATAGCCTTTTTCCGGATAACTTCTTCGACCTTATTACCGTCGCACAAGCCATCCACTGGTTTGATATCCCACTATTTTACGAGGAAGTGTTCAGGGTGGCAAAATCTGATGCCACACTGGCAGTCTGGGGTTACGGACTTCTGAGGATACGCCCGGAAATCGATGTCCTCATCTCGCGGTTGTATAAGGAACTGGCCCCATTTTGGGACCCGCAAAGATCTCATATCGAGCAGGAATATGCACATATCGACTTTCCGTTTCCTGATGCCGGAATTTCACAAAATATATTAATGGAACAACACATGTCCCTGGAGGGACTTGTAGGCTATTTGAATTCATGGTCTGCTGTACAAAAGAGCATTCGGAAAGGATTTGGAAACCCTTTGGATAAATTACTCCCGGAATTTCAAAAAAAAGTGGATATCAATTCGGGGGTCACCGTGAAGTTCCCAATCTTTATAAAGGCGGGGCACATCTATAAATAAGGCCGGGACAACGCGTTGCCGTTAGAGCCTAATACAGCACCCTGAACTTGATTGTATTTTCAACTTTCTTCAGCGCCTTGATGACTTCCTTGTTGTACTCCTTATCGAGGTCAGTGATCACATAACCCACTTCGTTATCTGTCGACAGATATTGGCCGGTGATATTCATGTCGAACCTGGCCAGAACTTCGTTGATTCGTGCCATGATTCCCGGTACGTTTCTGTGTATATGCAGAAACCGGTGCGCCTTGTTTTGTTTGGGCAGCCTGATATTCGGAAAATTAACCGCGTCAACCGTACTTCCCGAATTCATATAGTCCATGATCTTATTGGGAACGAAATCGGCAATGTCACGCTGGGCTTCTTCGGTACTCCCTCCGATATGCGGAGTGAGAATGACATTGTTCATTCCGCTAAGTTCCGTATGATAGTCCCCGTTGCCGCCCGGTTCTTCGGGATAGACGTCTACTGCAGCACCAGCAAGTTTTCCATTCTTTAAGGCGGCAACCAGGGCTCCGATATCCACGACAAAACCCCTTGATAAGTTAATAAGCATGGCACTGTCCCTCATTTGTCGGATTTCTCTTTCCCCAATCAGGTTGTGGTTGGCTTTATTGTCATCGACATGCAACGAAACCACATCCGAAACATTAAGCAAATCTTCAAGCGTAGTACATTTGATTGCATTGCCAAGTGCAAGCTGGTCATTGATGTCATAATAATAGACCCGCATTCCCAACGATTCGGCAAGCACGGAAAGCTGCTTTCCTATATTCCCGTATCCGACAATTCCCAGGTTCTTCCCACGGATTTCCCTGGAATTGATGGCTGTTTTATTCCATTGTCCGTTGTGAAGCTCTGTACTTCTGGGAAAAATGGACCGCATCAGCATGATAATTTCTCCTACCGCCAGTTCTACTACAGATCGGGTATTACTGTACGGCGCATTAAACACCACTACCCCTTTTCTCTTACATTCCTCCAGGTCGATCTGAGTGGTGCCAATGCAGAAAGCACCCACTACAAGCAGTTTGTTGGCAGCAGCCAGGACTTTGGCCGTTACCTGGGTCTTGGAACGGATACCCAAAACATGCACCCCGTTGATCCGTGAAATGAGTTCTTCCTCCGAAAGGCTGTTTTTAACGAGTTCTACCGAAAATCCGTCCCCTGACAGATTCTCAAACGCCGCCGGATGCACATTCTCGAGCAGTAAAATTTTAATCCTGTTTTTAGGATATGAAATATTTCTGGGCAGGTCGTTCACAAATAAAAATTCATCCATGTTCGGTATAATATGGTCAGCGTTACTCGCAGCTTTTTCGCGGTGTACATTTTCTGTATAGGCAAAAAACTTATCGGCGATTCCGGCCTGTCGCATAACATAGTCACTATAGCCGTCGCCAATTACCTGTACTTCTCCCTGCAAGTTCAGCATTTTAAGGCATTCTATTTTTCCGTTGTGGGAAGCCAGCACATTATGTTCGTCAAAGCCGACGATATTTCCCTTTTCGTCAAATACGAAGGAATTTGCAAAGACTCTTTCAGTCGGGATATTATATTCGCTGACGATGGGATCAATAAATTCCTTGAAACCACAGGAAATGACATAGATGTCTTCTGAATATTTTTGAAAGAATTCCTTGTTGGATGCGATGGATTTTGAAATCTTCTGACGAAGTTCCATGACAAGTTTCTCCAGATCATCTTTGTGCGCCCCCAATAATTTTATTCTGCGTTCCAGAGATTCGGTAAAAGAGATGTCCCCATCGATGCCGAGGTTGGTGATTTGCCGGATCTCATTAATTACCCGATCCTTATCCGACCTGCCGCTTAATGTCATTTCAGCAAGTACGTCCAACGCTTCCACCCTGGTCAGGGTGCTGTCAAAATCAAATACATACTTTCTGCCCACAACAACCAACCATTAAAAAATTAAGATGCAAAAGTAAAAATTAAATTGGTCTCCCCCTTCCATTCCATTTAAATTTAAGGCCGGCAGACTTTTCATCGGACTTTCCCGTGTCATAGAGCCTTCTGTTCGGGAAATGGATACCTCGTCTCGCCTTTGACGTTATTAAGACTTCAGAAACTAAAGGCACTAGTGGATTATCCGCAATTACATCTAAATATAAACGGACTATGACAGAAGGTAAAGTTGATGGCGTTGAAAGCCACGGTATCAGCTAGTGGCAGCATCTTAATAATGACCGGTTCACCGATAATGCAGGTACAGCACGCCGGTTAAAATAGCGATCCCGAAACTCATGAGGGTGCCTATCAGGATATACTCTGTAAGTTTTCTGCTGTTGCTTTCCTTCAGATCGTTGAAACGAAAAACAGATTTTGCCGTTATCAGCAGGCCAATGGCCTCCCACCTTCCTAAAATTATAAATAGCAGGACAAAAAGTCGCTCTATGATCCCAATGTATTTTCCAGCGTTGGGTAACGATTTATGGTCGAGTTCTATTTGATCCGACATCCCCTCGAGCAGCTTGCTCATAATAATGGCTGACGGAAAGCTGACAAATACCACGGAAGTTATCAGCTGCCAGTTGAGGTGTTGGATGAACTGCTCCACTTGTTGGCCGAGGTGGCCATAGTAAGCCACGCATATAAGCACTGCAAGATGGAGCCCCTGGTCTGCAAAAAACGGGATGCTTTTTTTTTTGAAATAGGGATTGGCATACAACTTACCAAGGTCTGTCAGATAATGTGCAATTGCGATGATAAGGGCCAGTTTCCAGGCCTGCAGGTCCCAAAGTAACAGCATGATAAGCACAAAATGAACCAGAACATGCACATATAGGTAAACAGATTTAATTTTATTTGATTCCTTGTGCAGTACCCAGCGCAGGGGTTGAAAAACGAAGTCGCCCAGCAGATGGGCAAGCAGGAGTTTTGTAAGAAGCATCATAGGGTATTTTCTTTGAGGGTTTTGTTGCTGTATCGGATCACTTCGACGACCAGGTCGAGCCTTGCCCTTTTCTGCCGCTGACTGACCGCGGATTGCTGTATATCCAGAAGTTTTGCAATTTCGGCTTGCGAGGCCTCCGGATAATGCAGTGCATAAGCAATCGCTTCAGCCGATACCGTACTCCAGCCATCCATAATGTGTAAAGCCAGATGGAGCATCAGGTTGATGGTGTCGTCATATTCAGTATTACCCGTGGCCATGGCCAGGTTCAGTCTGCGAGCTTTCAAAGTTTCAAAGAGTTGACCGGAACGCTGGTATGCCGGACCATTTGAGTCGGTGATTCCTGTACCGGAATAGGTCTCCTCTCCTGTGCCGATCGCAAGGCGAACATCCAGGTCTTTCATCGACTTAATGAGAGCTTTGATATGAATGGCAGTTCGCAAGGCTTTATCCACGGGTATTTTGAGCTGAAATTCATCCCCACGGTAAATATCCCAGCAACCTGGAGTATCCCCCAGGGTAGAAAAATATCCTTTGAGTACCGGCATCCATTCGGATGCTTTGCGTTCTGCGGAATTGACAAGGTCACCTGTTATGATAGCAATCACATCTATAAGCTTTTAAGCTAATATATAAAATTATAAGCAAATATAATAATAATATATAAATATAATTTAAAATGCTAATATTTGGACGAAATCAGTCTTCAAGCTGCTATCCTAAAACCACCTTCTTACCCGCAACAAATACTGTTGATATTCCTTTCCAAATAAGATGGTAAGCGCTGTTTCTTCAGGAAAGATCTGGAACTTATTCATGTACGCCACATAAAAAGCCGCTGTAACCGTATTAAATGCATTTCCAAGTTTCAGACCTAGTGCCAGCAGCAGCAGCAGCATCGACAAATACATGGGATTCCGTGAATATTTATAAATACCATGTGTAACGAGCCGCGTGGCAGCGGAGGGGGCTGTAGGATCTGAGGTAGTTCCGGCTTTAAGAAACTGGAAAATGGCAATGGTACATATGGCCAAGCCCCCCACAGCACAAGCGGTGGCAAGATATATTCTTCCGAGAAAATGATATTCGCCTACCGGGAGGAACCTGTCAAGAAGGAGCATCAGAGCGGCAAAAACGAACATGACCAGTACAGGGGGGATCTTCAGTTTCATATTTCAGTGATCGGAAACTTAAAAGTACTATTTTTGAAAACTTCAGAACATCTTTTCCCAAAAAAGCCCAGCGATGGACCTCGTATTTGCGACACATAATTCTCATAAATTTCAGGAAATAAAAGCCATGATCCCGGCGCATCTCCGATTGCTATCCCTGCACGATATAGGTTGTGATTCTGAGATCCCAGAGACCTCAGCCACACTCGAGGGCAATGCGATCGCCAAGGCGCTACACATTAAAAATACCTATGGGTACCCAGCCTTTTCAGACGACTCAGGACTTTTGACACAAGCGCTCAATGGGGCTCCCGGTGTCTATTCAGCACGCTTTGCAGGCCCCGGGAAAGATGCTGCGGCAAATATGGATAAATTGTTGAAAATGCTGAAAAACAAAGACAACAGAATGGCCCAATTTAAAACGGTCATTGCCCTTTTAATTACAGAAGAGCCGATACTTTTCGAAGGAGTGGCCGACGGGGAGATCACGCTGGAAAAGCGTGGGGAGGGAGGCTTCGGATATGACGCAGTTTTTCAGCCCAGGGGATATTCCCAGACTTTTGCAGAACTACCCATGCCCGTCAAAAACGAGATCAGTCACAGAGGAAAGGCCATGAAACAGTTACTGCGATATCTTGCCCATCCCCTACCCTGAGATGCCAACCAGAGTCTCATCTGAGTGCAGGTAACTGACCAATAGACCGCGAAATAGTGCCATGTCGGTAAATAAGAGTATCTTTGCAGCCGAAATAATGCCGCTGGTATAGCATGTGTTGCGCTGGGTCTCATGGGTTATAATGAAAATCGCTCTCTGCAACATACTTATTTGCGATTAGAAATTTATAACACCTTATGACAAAATTTGAAGCGCTGGGGCTGAACAAGCCCTTATTAGACGCTATTGCCGATCTTGGTTTTGAAACCCCATCCGAAGTCCAGGAAAAATCGATTCCCATTTTACTTCAAAGTGAAACTGATCTGGTTGCCCTGGCCCAGACCGGTACCGGTAAAACCGCTGCTTTTGGTTTTCCGCTCATCCAGAAAATTCAGAGTGAAAGCAGAACCACTCAGGGATTGATCCTTTCCCCTACGAGGGAGCTCTGCCTTCAGATTACCAATGAACTCCAGTTGTATTCAAAATATATAAAGGGGATCAATGTAGTAGCTATTTACGGAGGGGCAAGCATTACCGAACAGGCCAGGCAAGTTAAAAAAGGCGCCCAAATCGTAGTGGCTACCCCGGGAAGGATGAAGGACATGATCGGCAGGGGAATTGTGGATATTTCCAGGATCGACTACTGTATTCTCGATGAAGCCGATGAAATGCTGAACATGGGTTTTTACGAGGATATTCAGGACATTCTATCGAATACCCCAAAAGAAAAATCTACCTGGCTGTTTTCAGCAACCATGCCCAAAGAAGTTGCCGAGATCGCCAAAAAATTCATGCACCAACCTAAAGAGATTACGGTAGGTACTAAAAATTCGGGAGTGGATACTGTGCAGCATGAATACTATGTTGTGGGCGGTAGGGACAGGTACCCGGCGTTGAAACGCCTGGCAGACACAAATCCTGGTATTTTTTCTCTTGTTTTCTGCCGCACAAAAAGAGATACTCAAAAAGTAGCTGAAAAATTAATAGAAGATGGTTACAACGCAGGCGCACTGCACGGGGACCTTAGTCAGAATCAGCGCGATCTGGTCATGGGCTCGTTTCGGAAGAAGCAGATCCAGCTTCTGGTAGCCACTGACGTGGCCGCCCGTGGGATCGATGTAGATGATATTACTCATGTTATCAACTACCAGTTGCCGGATGAGATAGAAACCTATACACACCGTAGCGGGCGAACTGGCCGGGCAGGGAAATCAGGGATTTCAATGGTGATCATTACCCGAAGTGAACTTCGGAAGATCCATGCGATTGAGAAGATGATCCGCCAGAAATTCATCGAGAAAAAGATGCCGACCGGCATGGAAATTTGTGAAATTCAGTTATATCACCTGGCAAGCAATATCCGGAATACTGAGGTCGACGAGGCGGTAACTCCATTTTTACCTGCCATCAGGGATGTCTTTGAAGGTATTGACAGGGAGGAACTGATTAGAAAAATTGTTTCCGTTGAGTTTTCGCGTTTTTTTGATTATTACAATCGGAGCAAGGATATACAGAATGCAGGTGTGCCTGGCACCAAAGAGAAAAACAGGAATTCCGGGGACGATTTTCAAAGCAATGGTTCCCTGCGCTACTTTATCAATGTAGGCGAAAAGGATGGCTATGACTGGATGTCCCTGAAGGATTTCTTAAAAGATACTCTCGATGTCGGGAAGGACGACATTTACAAAGTCGATGTCAAGGAGAGTTTTTCCTTTTTTAATACCGATGCTGCCCTGGGAGATCTTATCCTGGCGACCTTTAAGGATTTTAAGGTGGAGGGAAGGTTTGTAAATGTAGAGCTTTCCCAGCATCCGGAAGGAAGCGGAGCACGAAGACCCAAGGATAAAGGCCGGCGGCGAAGTAATGAAAAAACAGGAGGCAAACGACGCGAAAAGGTTTCTTTTCAGGGCAAGCCCAGAAGGTCAGGGAAGAAAAAGAGCAAAAAAAGAGACGGGTTTTATTAGTTAATTCCTTACTAAAAAATACGCTGAGGCGTATTTTTTAGTTTTATTCGCAATTTAAATTCTTGTTCGGTTTATGAAACAAACTTGGCTCATTTTTTTCCTGCTCACGGGCATCCTGGCCATTGCGCAGGAAACAGATGACAACAGCGGGGATGAGAAATTTGAAGCGGTTATTGTAAACGCCCAGACCGACCAGCCAATGGAAAGCGTCCATGTTGTGAATCTGAACAAGGTAGTGGGTACCATTACGAATAATGAAGGGAAATTTACTATTTCTGCAGTCGCAAATGATACACTTTATTTTTCCTATCTGGGGTTTAAATCGCAAAAGATCCGCGTAACCAATGATATGCTTAAATTCAAAAATACCCAGATTGCCCTTACCGAGTTGGCGTATGCCCTGGAGGAGGTCATCGTTCGGCCTTATCAGCTCACGGGATATCTGGAAATAGATGTTAAAAATCTCCCGGTTAATACGGCTTATCAATACAGTATTTCGGGACTCTCCAAAAGCTACGAAGCCGGAAATAAGAACCCGAGTGCCGTAACCAAGGTTCTCGGTGCCATTTTAAATCCTGCGGACTTACTGCGCAATCTTTTCGGAAAAAAACCAAATCAGATGCGCAAGCTTCGACAAATGAAAGACGACGACAAAATACGGGACCTGCTGGCATCCAAGTTCGACAGGGAAACACTTACAGAATTGTTACAGATCGATAAGATGGATATTGACGATATTCTGTCCAACTGCAACTATTCCAATTCCTTTATAACAACCGCCAACGACCTGCAAATCCTGGACGCCATCAGCAGCTGTTATGAAGAATATAAGGTATTGAACAGGGAAAAATAAATTTTCTATTTCACTGAGCATTTTATAGCTTTAGCCAAAATCCGCTACAATGACTAAATGGCTGATTGCATTGGCAATCCCGGTACTACTTTTAGGCTGTAAAGAAGAAAAAAAAGGACCTGTTATAGAGACTACCGTAATGGCCAATGAACCTCCGAAAATGGAAAATCAGATCCCATTTGTATGGGAAGGTGCAAATGTTTACTTCCTGCTGACAGATCGTTTTTACAACGGCAATACAGAGACAGATATTAATTTTGACAGAACAAATCCCACAGGTCCTCTTAGAGGTTTTATGGGTGGCGACCTTGAGGGAATCACCGCCAAAATCGAAGAAGGCTATTTTACCGATCTGGGGGTGAATGCCATCTGGTTCACCCCTGTGGTCGAGCAAATTCACGGCGATACTGATGAAGGGAACGGGAATACCTACGGCTATCATGGATATTGGGCAAAGGACTGGACGGTTCTTGATCCCAATTTCGGGACCAAAAAAGACCTGGACAAACTGGTTAAAACAGCGCATAAAAAGGGGATTCGAATCCTGATGGACGTGGTACTGAACCATACCGGACCGATCACACCTGTGGATCCCGTTTGGCCGGAAGAATGGGTGCGGATGGATCCGGTATGCGATTTTTCAGACTACCAGAACAGTACCGCCTGCCGCCTTGCCAATCTTCCAGATATACTTACAGAATCCGATACCCCTGTGGAACTTCCCGACGCCCTGCTTGCCAAATGGAAGGCAGAAGGACGGCTGAGTAAGGAACTGGATGAATTGCACCTGTTTTTTGAAAGGACCGGATATCCCAGGGCTCCCAGGTTCTATCTGATAAAATGGCTGACCGATTATGTAAATGATCTGGGAATCGATGGTTTCCGTGTCGATACCGCAAAACATGTGAATGAAAATGCCTGGTCTGAACTCTACAAGGAGGCATCCAAGGCTTTTGAAACATGGAAGAAGAAACATCCTGACCATGTGCTGGACAGTCAGCCTTTTTTTATGGTAGGTGAAGTGTATGGATACGGCATATCAAGTGGTCGGACTTATGATTTTGGGGACAGAAAGGTGGATTATTTCGCACATGGATTTAAGGGTTTGATCAATTTTGAGCTGAAACATGACGCCCTGAATGACTATGAGACCATTTTTAGTAAGTACAGCAAATTGTTGCACACAGATCTACAGGAAAAGACGGTCCTGAATTATCTCACCTCCCACGATGACGCTAGCCCCTACGACAAAGAGCGTAAGAATTCTATAAGATCTGCCAACGTTCTGATGCTGACTCCCGGAGCATCCCAGATATATTACGGAGATGAAACAGCGCGGAGTCTTACCATTGAGGGCACGTTTGGTGATGCTACCCTAAGATCCTTTATGAATTGGGAGGATTTGGACAGCATTCCGGAAACGACCGGCATCCTGGAGCATTGGCAGAAGCTGGGAAGATTCAGAAGAAACCATCCCGCTGTAGGTGCAGGAAAACACAAACGCCTGAAAAAAGCGCCCTATGTCTTTAGCAGAACCTATACCAACGGAGATTACAAAGACAAAGTGGTCGTTGGCCTGGATTTGCCAAAAGGTAAAAAGTCGCTCCTGGTCAAGGGATTTTTCGGCGATGACACCAAACTATTTGATACTTATTCCGGAACTGAGGTCGTTGTTAAAAACGGGAATGTCGTCCTCGATAACAATTACGATATTGCCCTGCTGGAACTTGTACAGTGACCAGTTGGCTTCCGGAAACTTTTTACCTGACTGACCTCCTATAACCATTGTTTTAATGGAACCGCCCTCTGGTAAACAGTGAGCAATGACTATTTGTAAAAGATCAAAAGAAAGATGAAGATGAAGCGTAGAAATTTTCTCATCCGGTTTATTTTGGGAAGTATCGGCCTCCTGGCTGCAGATATTTTCTGGTTTGAGAAATCAATTGTTGTTTGGAATGAATTTGACCTTTCTGACGGGCACTCAGAGCGGTTAAAAATTATTCAGTTGTCCGACCTGCACCTGACTGAGATCAAATGGATGCACAGGCAGCTTAGCAGTCGTATCGCTTCTGAAAAACCTGATCTTCTGGTCCTGACCGGGGATGCCATAGACCGCAACCGCCATTTGCCCGTATTAAGGGAATTTTTGGAACTTCTTGACAAAGATTGCACAAAGTTCGCGATATTGGGTAACCGTGAATATGAGGGTGAAATCGATCTTACGGCCCTCAGAGAACTATATAATGAATTTGGAATCCGGCTGCTCGTAAATGAGACACTGGTGCACTCCAAAGGTGGCAGGAACATCAATGTGATGGGACTCGACGATCTTCAGGGCGGGACGCCGGATTTCCGGATTGCCGCCGTTAATGCAGAGACGAAGGCGGATACCCTGGTTTTGAATCACTGCCCGGCCTACAGGGAATCAATTGAGTTGATTAACAGGGAGTTAAAATTACCTTTGAAAATGATCCTTTCAGGTCATACGCACGGAGGTCAGATTGCGTTTTTAGGGAAAGCTTTTTATACGCCCAATGGCAGCGGTCGGTATGAGAGAGGATGGTATTCCAACCAGGATTCCAGGATGTATGTTTCAAAAGGGATCGGAACAAGGGCAATTCCTGTTCGCTTCGGAGCCAGAGCAGAGGCAGGCATCTTTTATATATAATATCTAAATCGTGCTGTGCAATCCCAGTCGGTTACCTTCAGAATCCCTGACAATGGCCATAAAGCCATGTCCGCCTCCAATTTCGGTTTTGCCCTGCATGATTTGTCCTCCTGCAGCATCAACCTTATTTAGTTCCTGAGAGAGGTCCTCGCAGGAAAAATAGATCAGGACACCGGCAGTGTCACTCGGCGTATACATATCATGTTTGACCAGCGAACCAGTCGCACCGGGAGATGAGTGATCCCCGGGAAACCAGCCCATTTGAAATCCGGATATTTCATGGAGAGAAATCGTTCTTCCGAATACAGCCTCATAAAACTTGCTGGCCCTGTCCATATCCCTTACAGGAATCTCAAACCAACCTACCTGATTATATTTCATACACTTTTACTTTCCAATCGGGTTTTAAGGCTTGCCAGGCCATCTTCAAAATCTTTTCCCACCATTTTATCCATGCTCATAAAAAGCATCATCAGGCTCATAGGGAATTTATTCTTGCCTGAAAATCCCCAGGTCACCTTGGTTTTACCATGAGCTGCGTCATCAACAAACAAATAGCAGTCAGAAGTCGATTTCCAAGGCTTGAGGAATCGAAGCTCCGAGTCAACTCTTTTGGCCGGGATAACTTTTGTGATTTCCTGCTCCCCTTCTCCTACCTCTTTATTACCCTTCCAGTAACTTACACAGCCAACCTCCCCATCGCTGCCAGTAAACTTCTTTACCATATTCGGATCCTTTCGTGCCCAGGGGGACCATTCGTCCTGATTCTTAAGAAACCGTAAATATTCAAAGACCTGATGCTTCGGTTTATCTATATCCACAGTGCGGAATACATCGTATGTTTTCGGGGCTATCAACGCTAGAACAAGTACCAACACCACGATGCCAGCCAGAATGTAAAGTAGTATAGTCATGTGTTTATCAGTTAGTTGTTTAGTTGGAACAAGGTAATCAATTTTCATTTTTTACCATAAAATCTTTCGACAATTTTTTGATGGCTTTTTATGGATTTTTTGGCCCAATCCATTCGTTTTACGAGCACCTCCTCTTCCGTTAGTCGCCAATCCAGATCAGATGACCGGAGACCGGCCGAAAGGGCGTAAAGGCATATCCCCACGCTTACCGATACATTCAGGCTTTCGGTGAATCCGGTCATCGGGATCGTGATTAAACTGTCGGTACCCAGAATTGCCTCCCTGCTGAGCCCCTCTTTTTCAGTACCGAAAAGGATGGCGGTTTTGGCTTGCGGAACAAACTGATCCAGGGCACAGCCACCGGTACCCGGAGTTGCGGCTACAATGCAATATCCTTTTTGGCGCAACCGCTCAATACATTGCTCAATTGTGCCATATCGGCAAACATCAACCCATTTTTGGGCGCCCATGGCAATATTTCGATCCATCTTTTTGCCAAAACGACCTTCTACAAAATGTACTTCCTGAAGGCCAAATATTTCACAACTTCTGAGGACGGCACTCGCATTGTGCATTTGAAAAATGTCTTCCAGCACAACTGTTAGAAAAGTGGTACGTTGCGACAATACCTCTGTAAAACGCGCTTTGCGCTCATCGGAAAGAAAGGTTTCCAGGTAACTAAGCAACGCCATATCAACCATAGAACTAAGATAGGAAAAGCTTATATTTATGTCGGAAGCATGGGACAAATACGTCGGAAAATAGTCGTCCTTACTGGCGCAGGCATAAGCGCAGAAAGTGGATTGAAGACCTTCAGGGATGCAAACGGCCTTTGGGAAGGTCATGAAGTAATGGACGTGGCATCACCCAGTGGATTTGCCCGGAACCCTGCCATGGTTCTGGATTTTTATAACCAACGCCGGCGGCAATTGCTCAGTGTAAAGCCTAACAGTGCCCACCTGGCTCTGGCTTCCCTTGAAGAACTCTATGACGTGTGTATAATAACACAGAATGTTGATGATCTCCACGAAAGGGCTGGCAGTACGCAAATCCTTCACCTTCATGGAGAGCTGTTAAAGGTGCGAAGTACGGGCAATGAAAATGACATTATGGACTGGCGTAAGGATCTGAATCCCGGAGACCTGTGCACAGCCGGATTCCAGTTGCGGCCCGACATTGTTTGGTTTGGGGAGGAAGTGCCCCTGTTACCTGAGGCCGCGCGTCTTACAGCGAAGGCCGATGTGGTGATCATTATTGGTACTTCAATGCAGGTATATCCGGCAGCCGGCCTGGTGCACTACGCGTGCCCTGGCACGCCGATTTATTTTATTGACCCCAAACCTTCCGTGGAACATTCAGTCCTGGGGAATCTGACCATCATCCCGGAAAGGGCGGTTAAAGGGGTTCCGGAACTGGTTGCCGCTCTTAAGCAACGCGTTCCGGAGGGTTAACAGTCTGATTGCGTACAAAGGCTATCGGCTGGTGCAGGCTATAAGTGATTCCCACTTAGGATGTACCAGCGATAAGGCTTCCGGAATATCTCGATAAAACCGGATCTGGTTCAGCGATATTCCAGGCTTAAAATAAAACACCATGATCTATGGCTCGGGACCATCAGGGATCCCCGTTAGAAAATCCCTTTATTCGCGGGAAAACTTGCCTTCTTATGGTTATCTTTGCCACTTTCCGTGGAAAACATATTATAATTTCATGTCTGTGAACCAACTTAGTGCGATATCTCCGGTAGACGGCCGGTACAGATCAGAGGTTGCCTCCCTTGCCCCCTATTTTTCTGAGGAAGCCCTGATCCGTTACCGTATCCATGTGGAGATAGAATATTTTATCGCCCTCTGTGAAATGCCACTGCCTCAGCTCCATCAGGTCGATGCTCACCGGTTTGAGGAATTAAGGGCAATCTACCGGAATTTTCAGCATGAAGATGCACTGGCCGTGAAGGCAATTGAAGAAAAAACGAACCACGATGTTAAGGCGGTGGAATATTTTATCAAGCAAAAACTTGATACCATGGGCCTTGGGGATTACAAAGAATTTATACATTTCGGACTCACCTCCCAGGATATTAATAACACGGCCATACCGCTGGCACTCAAAGAGGCCCTGTCCGAGATTTATATCCCACTATTTGAACAGGTCCTTTCACAACTGCAAAAACTTGCCACGAAATGGGCAGATGTCTCCATGCTGGCACGTACCCATGGTCAACCGGCTTCCCCAACCCGCCTTGGAAAGGAAATTGCCGTTTTTGCAGAGCGGCTGGAACAACAATTCCACTTGCTTAAGCAAATTCCCCACGCCGCTAAATTTGGGGGCGCCACGGGCAATTTCAATGCGCATAAAGTAGCCTTCCCATCCGTGGACTGGAAGCATTTTGCTACAAAATTCGTTTCTGAAGAACTGGGCCTCCAACATTCGTTTCCAACCACGCAGATTGAGCACTACGATCATATGGCTGCCTTGTTCGATGCGCTAAAACGTATCAATACGATTCTCATAGATCTGGACAGGGATTTCTGGACCTATGTCTCCATGGATTATTTTAAGCAGAAAATCAAGGAAGGGGAAGTAGGTTCTTCAGCCATGCCTCACAAAATAAACCCTATTGATTTTGAGAATTCTGAGGGCAATCTCGGGATGGCGAATGCCCTCTTTGAACATCTTTCTGCCAAATTACCTGTGTCCAGATTGCAGCGCGACTTAACGGACAGTACTGTTTTGAGAAATATTGGTGTTCCCTTGGCTCACACGGTCATTGGTTTCAAATCCACCCTCAAGGGCCTCGAAAAGCTCTTGATCAATAAAGTGAGGATCGCAGAGGATCTTTCGGCCAATTGGGCAGTGGTAGCAGAGGCACTTCAGACGATTCTTAGGCGAGAGGGCTATCCAAACCCTTATGAAGCTTTAAAAGGGCTCACAAGGACCAATGAAAAAATAGACGAAGCTGCTATCCACCGATTTATTGACTCCCTGGCACTTTCCGAGAGTCTCAGTTCCGAATTAAAGTCGATCCACCCCGGGAATTATACGGGAATATAATTCCATCCCTTCGAAGGGGCTCCGGAATCGGAAAATTGGCTGATGATAAAGGCATCAACGAAATGAAAATACAATGAATGTATATTACGGCCATTGCCTGGCATATTAGTATAATTAAAAATTGATACTATGAAATTCGAATTCTCACTTCATGATTCCCTGCAAAAATTGTGGGATAAATTAGGGGATTGGCTGGATGCGGTTATCCTCAAACTTCCGAACATCGTTATGGCAATTCTCATCATGGTGTTGTTTTATTTTCTCGCGAGGGGCCTCAGAAAGCTTTTCAAAAATTTTCTGCTAAAGCGCATTGCACAGGTTTCTATACAGAACATCATCAGTAAGGTTGTTTTTCTGACCGTTATTCTGGTCGGATTCTTCGTGGCCCTGGGGGTCCTGGAGCTGGATACGGTGCTTACCAGTATCCTTGCCGGTGCCGGGGTAATCGGTTTGGCCATTGGCCTTGCTTTGCAGGGCACACTGAGCAATACTTTCGGCGGGCTTATCCTGTCCTTCATGCCAAATATAAAAATCAATGACTACGTTGAGGCGGATGGAACAGCCGGATTTGTAGACGAAATCAGTCTTAGAAACATAGTGCTCCGCCGTCCTGACAATAATTATGTGATTATCCCCAATACCAAGTTTATTGAAAATTCTTTTACAAATTATTCCATTAGTTCCCGGACCAGGATTGTCCTTACCTGCGGAGTAGGCTATGGAAGCAACCTACAGGAAGTGGAAGACCTGACGACCCGGATTATCGGCGAAAATTTTGAGCAGAAGGGAAGTGAGGAGGTCGAATTTTTCTTTACGGAATTCGGCGACAGCTCTATCAACTTTATGGTGCGTTTCTGGGTAGATATGATCAATTCCAAACAGGAACATTCTGCCAGACACAAGGCTGTGAAACTCATCAAGAGCAATTTTGACGAAAATAACATCAATATCCCCTTCCCCATCCGTACACTGGATTTTGGCAAAAATGAACTACGGATGAAAATCAGTAAGGAGCCGGAGGAATAGTGTAATAATGGCGTCAAAAAAAAGCCTGTGACAATTTTGACTGCCACAGGTCTTTTTTTTTTAGAATTCCCCGAAGTATCACCCCTTCAGAAAATCTCCGATTTGCCGGAGTTCCTTCCCGTTACGGTCTGATCGCTGTATTTCCTGAAGCAGCTGGATCATGTGTGCAGGGTTCATTTCGTCTCCCAGAACGCGGATCAAAGCGAATCCTTTATCATCACTGCTTCCGTAGATGATCACTTCATCGACGGCACTTTCATTTCCCAGATATTTGACCACTCCCTTTCCGTAAGAGGAATTCAGTTTCATCAGTTCCATAAAGTCCTCGTCCTTCAGGATGGATTGTACCCTGGTTTTTTCCTTTTCGAAAGCCTCCTCATTTCCCGCAGTTTTTCTGAAGGCTAGGATATTTAGCTTCTTAAGTGACTGAAGGGCCTCCCTTTGTTGGTTCGAGAGATTTACGCTATCAAGATTGAGGATGCTGGCCGGGACGTCAAGAGAGATAAAATTGGGGTTATCGGAATTACTCACATAATATTCCTGAAGGCTTTCCGAAGAGGTGCAGGCGCCCAGGGCCAGTGTCATGAGATACAGGACGGATCGAATATAAGTTGCTTTTTTCATACAGATTTATTCAGGAGAATCATAGGTCAATAATTGCGGGTGGCTGCCAAACCACGAATGCCCACCTGCGTATGACTGTGATCACTGTTTTTTTTCCGCTTTATTAAGATCGTTCGGGAGGTCCAGATGTTGTGTCAGGGTTCCTATTTTGCGAAGGTCAATATCCCCTGTCAGGGTAAGCAGCACACTTTCAACATTGCGACCGTTATGCCCCACCTTCACCTTATCTATTCCGGTGACGAACATGAGTAATTCCACAACATGGTCCTCATCCTTTCCATTTTTCACATAGAATTTTACATTGGTTTCATCATCTTTAACCCGCATGAGTTCTTCCAGTGATGACGATTTGAGATAAGCATCCACTGATGTCTTCATTTTATCTGAAACTGATTTGTCTTCTGTGACGAACACCTTTAATCCCTCAAGACCCTTAGCCAGGTCCATGAATTCACGAGCTTCCGGATCATCCGAGGCATTACCAATGCTGGTGAGGAGGTTGATCATGCTTTTATTGATAATCACCGTGGCTACATTGTCCATGTCCTCAAATTGAGCAAATGAATTCTGTGCAAAACCTGCAAGTGGCACCCAAAGAAATGCCGCCAATAAACTTAATTTTTTCATGATTGTTCGTTTTTAGTGCCTGTAAAAACAGGACTTGTTGATGATTGATGAATTACTTATTTATTTCCTTTTTTCCCGGCCTTGTTCAATTCCTCGGGCAGATCCATCTTTTTGGTAAGAGAACCGATTTTTGTAAGATCAATGTCCCCAGTGAGCGAAAGAAGTACCGTTTCGATTTTACGGTCATTGATCTGTATATTGGCATTTTGTATTCCGGAAACCAGCATTAACAACTCACTGACATGGTCGCTGTCCTTGCCATTCTTGACATAGAATTTGACGTTGGCATCTTTGTCCTTGACCCTCATCAATTCTTCCAGTGATGCGGATTTCAAATACTTGTCCACGGTCGATTTCATGTCGGCGGAAATGGCCTTATCTTCTGTAATGAATACCTTCAGGCCATTCAAACTTTTAGCGACATCCATAAATTCCTGTGCTTCCGGTTCATCTACTTCCACTTCCATTTTAGCCAGCAGGTTGAACATATTCTTGTTCACTATAACGGAACTGACCTTGTCCATATCTTCAAATCTGTCAAAAACAGACTGGGAATAACCCGCCAGGGGTATTGCCAGCAAAGCGAGGATGATTATATACTTTTTCATATTTTTTTATATTTAATTGCTTTTATAAATCTTTTCTTTTGTAGCTTCAAACTCATTCAGATATGCCATTTTATCGGCTCCACGGTCCAGATTTTGAGCCAACAGTCTAAGCGCTTTCCTTGTCTCTTGATAGGCGTATTCTGCTTTCTGTTGTTCCATTTCCCTGTTTTCCTGGTAACTGTTCCCTAAATAAATCATAACTATGACCACCGCTGCCGCAGCTACAGATAGCCACCTGACATAGCCGGGATGCTTCTTCAGCAACAACTTTCTGGAAGAACGTTCGTCCTTTGCCTCAGAGAAATACTTAAACATGGGCCGATAGATCTCGAATTGAGGAGCTACCCGCTCTCCTGAAAAATAATCCCGCAATTCCCTTTCCTCGGCTGCCGTAGCAGTGGCTTCGAAGTACTTTTCCAACAATCCACTTATATTATCCAATTCCATAATTGTGTTTTTGAACTAATTTATCACGAACAGCCTTCCGTGCCCTGGACAGGGCCACACGAACCGCTGTTGGGCTCATTTCAAGATGTTCGGCAATTTCCTCATATTCATATGCCTCTATATCCCTAAGCTGCAATACCATTTTTTGCTGTTCCGGCAATTCCAGCATAATCTTTTCAATCCAGCTGACACTGTCAATGGCTTCCATCTGCTTTTGCAGCGATGTACCGCTATCGTAATTGGTATGAACCAATTTGAGGTTTCCGGATTGCTTGGACTTCAGCCGGTCCAGACAATAATTCTTCGTCATTGTCATCGCAAAGGCCTCTACATTCTTATAACTTTCCATCATGCTCTTTCTGGCCCATAATTTCATCAAAATTTCCTGAGTGGCATCTTCCGCTTCTGCTGAAGAAACCAATAATCGCTTCGCAAGCCGGTAGAGCTTGTCCTTAAAAGGCATTACCACACGTATAAATTCCGATTGTGTCATTTGCCTTTGTTCTATTGCAAGAGTAACCATCCAGGAGCCTTTACACAAGGAAGACGAAGTATAACGAATATTGTTACAAAAAGTTTTTTTTTCATGGATATGTAAGTATTTTAGGCAATTACATACTAAGGTACTTCCCTGGGAATGTAAAAAAAAATTGAAACCGGGTTTCCGGATGCTGTGGCGTGGTTTTTTGGAACAGTATTTGACAGACCTACCTTAAAGTGAAAAAGATGAAAAAATATATTGCCCTTTTTCTGGGTACATTCCTACTTGTGACTGGTTGCTCAAAGAATGATGATGACGGGGTTGATGGCCCTCCGGGACCAGATCCCGATCCCACAGCGGATGTGGTGGTACAGGATTTTATGTGGAAGGCCATGAATATCTGGTATTTCTGGCAGGCCGATGTTCCGGATCTGGCGGACGATCGCTTTACCGGTGAAGAGGACTATACCACCTTTCTTCAGACTGAAAGTGACCCCGCAGATTTTTTTGACAACGCATTGCGGTACACCGAAGATCGTTTCAGCTTTTACAATGATGATTATGAGGAGCTTACAAATAACTTGTCAGGTATTTCTAGAAGTAATGGTTTAGAATTTGGATTGTTCCTTTTTGATGACAGCGATGATATTTTTGGCTATGTACGTTATATAGTTACAGGGTCGGATGCTGACTCCCAGGATATCTCCAGAGGGGAGTTGTTCGTCGGGGTTGATGGAGAAACCCTGAACCTCAATAATTACGAAGAACTTTTATTTGGTGATAATGCGACTTATACGCTTACCATGGCCGATATCGAAGAGGACGTCATTGCCCCGAATGGAAAGGAGGTCACGCTGACAAAAGAGGAGGCATTGGTCGAAAATCCAATTTATATTGTAGAATCGCTGGAAATCGGAGGAAACAAGATTGGTTATCTGATGTACAACGGTTTTACCAATGAATTTGATGAAGATTTGAACGACGCGGTAGGGCAGTTAAAAGCCGAAGGGGTAACAGATCTTGTTCTGGACCTGCGCTATAATTCCGGGGGATCAGTGAATTCTTCCCGTCTTTTATCAAGTATGGTCTACGGCACCAATACGGACCAATTATATGTCCGTCAGAGGTGGAACCCGAAAATTCAGGAGGCATTTACAGCCGATGATCCACAAGCCCTTGAAGACTATTTTGCGGACCAGACCGGCGATGGTACGGCTATTAATACCTTAAGCCTCAGCAGGGTCTATGTCATTACCACCGGCAGTACAGCCTCAGCCAGCGAATTGGTGATCAACGGACTGGACCCCTATATTGACGTAATAACTATAGGTACAAAAACAACAGGCAAGAACGAATTTTCCCTCACTATGGTTGATGATGCTGACCGAGATGGAGCGCCATTTATTTATACCCCTTCCCGTGAAAATCAGATCAATCCGGAAAATTCCTGGGCCATACAACCATTGGTTGGCCGGAATGAGAACGCGGATGGCTTCTCCGATTACACAGCAGGTTTTGAGCCCGATATCGCTCTTGAAGAGGATCTTGAAAACCTCGGGGTCCTTGGGGAGGTAACAGAGCCTTTGCTCGCCAGGGCCATTCAGGAAATAACAGGCACGATGGCAAAACGCAGCTTTGAGGTGAAGTATCCTATACAATTATATACAAGTTCTAAAATGTTCCGCTCCATCAAAGACAACATGTTTCTCGATAAAGAAATCAAGCTGAATATAAAATAGCAATGGCATCCGATGGTGTCACACCGGCCCTGATCTTACGGTCAGGGCCTTTTTTTATCAGAATGTCAGTCTCATGCCCAGAGAAATATTCCTGCCACGGCTGGAAAAGCCCAGTACCTCTGTGTAGGTGGTGTTCAGCAGATTAAAACCGTCCAGATAGACCTTAAGGCGCTTGGGAAGTATTTCCTGTGATATATAGACTCCCAGCAGGGAATAAGATTCCAGAGTAACATCTGTAAAAGTGTTAAAATCAGTATCCCATCGTTCGCCAATCAGAGCGTAGGTAACAGAGGCATATGTCCTGTCTGAGAAAGTATAGGCCAGTTCAGAATTCACTTTGTGTTTTGGAATTCGGATGGCATTGTCTCCTTTGCGCTCCGTAAAGGTATAATTCGCCTCAAGCCGTAATTTGCCCGTTATCCACCAGCTGAGCTCCCCCTCAATCCCCTGTGCTTCGATGGTATTTGCCGCATTCTGGTATTGGCTGCTTGCATTATCAAAGTAAACGAAGTCGGATTCCTTTCTGTTAAAATACAGAAGACTGGCTCTGAATTGATTGCTTTCCGCAATTTCCAATCCCGCTTCAATGGTCCTGTTATCCTCCGGTTCCAGGGTAGCATTTGCCCCGAAATCTCCGAACAATTGCACCAGGGATGGTGTGATGTAAGCGGTTGCATACGAAGATATCAGCTTCATGTAGCCCCGCTCCTTCATTAGGGTGTAAGAAGGATTGACGCTGTAGACCACGTGATTCCCGTACTCGGAATGCAGGTTGAGCCTTGCGCCGGTATTCAGATTGAAACCAAAAGGAGAAATATATACAACGTTGATATAAGGGTCTGTAATCTGAAAATCTGAGTCCGTCGAAAGTTGCGCTTCGTCCCTGATATGGTTCAATCCAAGAATGGTATAAATTTTTTCAGCGAAGACATAGCTGTTATGAACATCAAGAACATAATTATTCCCTGTAAAGGTGCCCGGAAAAGCGCTGAAATTTTCAGAATCAAATTGCGTATAGGCCATATTAAACCAAACTTCTCCAGGAGCGTACGAAAAGCTGCCTGAAATTCCTGTGCGTTCCTGCATGCTGGTATAACGGTAAGGCGCATCAAATAACCCGAAGGATTCATCATATTCTGTTTTCATCCGGACCTGATTACCGTAGAAATCTACATGGAATTGCTCCGAAAATCGGTAACCAAGGCGTAATTCGGTATGGAGCCTTGAAAAAGGGTCAATTTCATCAACAGGTGTGATTATGGATGACAACCCGTTGGAAAAACTATGGCCCAGAGCCAATGCATAGGTAAAGTGCCCCAAAGTTCCCGCGATCCGGGCGTTATTAACAAAACTTCCTATGGCATATTTCTGATCAGTAGAAGTTTGGTGGGTTCCAAGGGAGGTATGGAATTGCCCGCCAATTTTGGATGAAGGTGCCTTCTTGGTTGTGATACTGATCACAGCGGTAGCGGCATTGGTGCCATAGAGGGTGCTGGTGGCCCCTTTTATAATCTCTATGGATGCAATGGCTGATAAGTCGACCAATCGAAGGTCGTATTCCTGGGAAGAAGAGGAAGGGTCAGAGATGCGAACGCCATCTACCAGCACAAGAACCTGTCTTCCCCGGCCTCCCCGCGCATAGACCCCAAGAACTTCTCCCGCCCGACCCCGGGCTCCGGAAATTTCTATACCGCCTTGTGTAGTTAATAATTCGGCCAGCGACCGGCCCTGGTTCTTTTCCAGTTCAATAGAGTCAATGAGAATTACCGTTTTTCCCGAATACTGCCTTTTAAGGGGAAATCTTGAATCACTTACCACCACTTCATCCAGATTCTGAAGACGGAGGGAATCGGCAACGACTTGTGCCGGGAGGATTGTGCTTACCAATAAGGCAGCACAAAAGACCAATAAGGTTTTTGTCATTTGGTTAAGGTCAATAAACGGGAGCGGGACACGATGGTATCCATACGCAAACTTTTATCCCGAAAGTTTCACAGTGTTTTTTTGAATCAGGCAGGTCTCCTGACTTGCGTACGGTATCTCACCTTCCCATCCTCCGATTCCCCGTTTAAAATCTCACGGAGAGAGGACAGTGGTATAGAAGAAAAGGCCGCCACTTCTTTGCCTGGACCGAAGGACACAAACACGGAAGCTAAGCTTACAGTTGCGGGAACAGTTCCGGATTTTTTAAGGAAGCAGTCGTCTGCCTGACCCCAAATCACCGGATTCCCTTTTAATCCTGGCTGTATTTTTCACAGCCGGGAACCCAAATTCAGGATAAAGGTAAACATTTTTGTTCAGGTTTATATCGGACCATGAATTAACACTATTTTTGAAACCAAAGCAAAATTACCCTTGAAACGAATCGTTCTTTATTTCCTCTTATTCTTATTTCTGGCTTGCCGGCAGGATAAAAAAAACGAGAAGTCAAAAGTTACACTTTCCAGCGCGGAAAGCGTTTCTTATGCCCAGGGTTTTAAGCTGTTGAAAGAACCGTCGGGCATAACGGTGATAAGGGTCACTAACCCATGGCCAGGTGCAGAATCAGGATTTACCTATGCACTGGTTCCCCGTGAAAAATTGGCAATGGTGACCCTGGATAAGGATGCCTATGATGCGATTATCACAATTCCGGTAGAAAAAATAGTGGTGACTTCTACTACCCACATCCCGGCTTTGGAGGCCCTCGGAGTGGAAGCAAGCCTGGTCGGATTTCCCAATTGCAACTATATCTCTTCTGAAAAGACGAGGAGCCGGATAAAGGCAGGGCTGGTTACAGAACTCGGGAATAATGAATCTCTGAATACGGAACGGCTCATCGAACTGCAGCCAGATGTAGTCATCGGTTTCAGCATTGACAATCGGAACAAGGCATATGACGCAATTGGCCAGTCCCATATCCCTGTCGTCTACAACGGGGACTGGACAGAGCAATCTCCATTGGGAAAGGCGGAATGGATCAAATTTTTTGCTCCTTTTTTTGGCCTGGAAAAAAAGGCAGACAGCCTGTTCGAATCCATTGCAACCTCCTACCAGGAGGCAAAACAGCTCGCCAGGACAGCGAAGGATCGGCCCAGCGTTCTCAGCGGCTCCCTCTATGAGGATGTCTGGTACCTTCCGGGCGGCAATAGTTGGGCGGCACAGTTTGTGCAGGACGCCAATGCCAGTTACCTGTGGGGAGAAAGTCCCGAAACAGGCAGTCTTTCACTCAGCGTGGAAAGTGTTTTGGAAAAAGCGGAAAAGGCCGATTTCTGGATTTCGCCATCCCAATTTACGGCCTATGACCAAATGAAGGAGGCCAACCGGCATTATGAGCGATTCGAAGCCTTCAAATCCGGAAGAATTTTCACTTATGCGAGGTCTGCCGGGGAGACAGGCGGATTGTTGTACTATGAAATGGGCCCGGGACGGCCGGATGTCATTCTCAGGGACCTGATCCACATTTTCCATCCCGGAATGCTGCCGGACCACAAGCCATTCTTCTTTAAACCCCTTCTCTAGTGCCTGATATCAAGAACTATTCACGGTCCTTCGCTCTTTTGGTTTTGTTATTGCTTTTATCCATTGTTCTCAATATCAGCCTTGGATCTGTAAACATTCCTTTTAAGGCCACCTTAAATGCCATTTTTGGAGGGGAGGTTCCCAAGGAATCCTGGAAGTATATTCTATGGAATTACCGGATTCCTAAAGCAATTACCGCTATTCTCGTGGGCATGGGTCTTGCACTCAGTGGTCTTCTGATGCAGACACTTTTCAGGAATCCGCTTGCCGGTCCCTTTGTTTTGGGAATAAGCTCCGGAGCGAGTCTGGGTGTTGCTTTTCTAATTATGGGATCTGTATTTTTTTTGGGATGGCTTCCTTTTGACCCCATCAACAGTGTAACCCTGACTATAGCGGCGAGTCTTGGCAGTTTTGTAGTGCTGCTGGCCGTGATGCTTGTGGCAACCAAAATCCGGGATACCATGGCCTTACTTATAATAGGGCTCATGTTTGGCAGTATCACTGCGGCCATCGTCACCCTTTTATCCTATTTCACAAATGCTGAAAAGCTACAGCGATATATCTACTGGTCCTTCGGGAGTGTCGGGAATCTGTCATGGTATCAGCTTCCTGTGCTTCTTGTCATCATCCTTGCAGGCATCGTTATAAGCATTTACAGCATTAAATCCCTTGATGCTCTGCTCTTGGGAGAGCATTATGCCCAAAGCCTTGGGGTGCGGATAAGGCCGGCACGATACCGGATCATACTTGCGACCGGAATTCTGGCAGGTGGGGTTACTGCTTTTGCAGGACCCATTGCGTTTATCGGCCTGGCTGTTCCCCATCTGACGCGTCAGATCTTTGATACCACCAGTCACAAAATACTTCTTCCCGCGGTTCTGATCTACGGGGCCATTCTTTTACTTTTATGCGACACCTTGGCACAACTTCCTACTTCAGCACATGTATTACCCATAAATGCCATTACCTCCATCATAGGTGCACCGGTGGTAATTTGGCTGCTCATGAGGAGGCGCAGCATGGTTTTTTAATTAGCGTGTTCCGTGCCACTTTCAAAATAGATCAGCGTCGGGCCTCATGCCCTGAAGCGAAAAATTAAATTTGGCAAAAATGATTGGAAAGTAAAATCATATGAAATAGGTCCTATTCATCCAGCCGATTTGATCATTGGGTGCCTAACTTTGCAAAATGCAGGTAAAGAATACCGTTGTGGAAATTGACTGGTCTCAGGACATAAATAATCGGAACAAATGGGAAAGGAGAAACTAACAGATGGATTAACGGTGGCTTCTCTGGCAATCGGCTACACCTCACGTAAAAAACCTGCCGTCATCGCCCGTGATATCTCATTTTCGGTAGGCAGAGGAGAGCTTGTAGCCGTAATAGGGATCAATGGTATTGGAAAAAGCACCTTGCTCAGAACCCTTGCCGGGATGCAGCCCAAACATAATGGTACAATTAAAATCAATGGGGCGTCCCTGGAAAGCATACCAAGGGAACTGCTTGCCAAAGAATTGAGTGTAGTGCTGACAGAGTCCGTAACTTCAGGCAATCTGACGGTAGGGGACCTGGTCAGCCTCGGTCGTCATCCTTATACCAATTGGCTGGGAACAATGACCCCGGAAGATTTGGAACAAGTAAACCATGTGATTGTAAAGGCCGGCCTCGACACGCTCCGATATAAAAAATGCTCAGAACTCAGTGACGGACAGTTACAAAAGGTATTGATCGCCAGGGCACTTGCACAGGATACCGTCCTGATGCTCTTGGACGAACCCACCACACACCTGGATCTGTATCATAAGGTGCAGGTACTTCAGCTGTTACAGCACATAGCTCACACAAATTCAAAATCCATTGTTTTCACCACCCACGAAATAGATCTGGCCATACAGCTCTGTGATAAAATACTCATCCTGGATACGGGCAGAAGCTTTTATGGTACTCCGTCCGAGCTTATTGCCAATCACAGTTTTGAGGCGCTTTTCCCTTCAGACTCCATTGCCTTTGATCCGGTATCGGCATCCTTCAGGGTACGGAACTGATCGAAACGAAAGAAAATTTAAGCCCAAACTCCTATCTTTACCAATACGAATTTTTTCGCGATGAATGAATACCTGATCTATATCCTTATTGCCCTGATTTTCCTGGCTGCCGGATATTTTGCCGGAATCTATTTGCAAAAGCTAAAAACCACCTCCGTTCATAGTGCCATCCTCGAAAGGGAACAACTATTGAAGCAGCAGTTGAATGCCCTGAATGGGCAACTATCTGATCATCTTGAGGACAAAAATTCCTTACGTCTGGAAAAAGAGCAGTTGGGGAATCAACTCATTCGTTATGAGACGGAAATGAAGAATCTCGAGTCGAAGAACCGCGAACAAAAGGAAGAAGTTGAAAAGGTTCAGGAAAAGTTTACACGCGAATTTGAAAATCTGGCGAATAAGATCCTCGATGAGAAAAGCACGAAATTTACAGAACAAAACCAGGTGAACATTCGTAATATATTAAATCCGCTTCAGGATAAAATCCTGCAGTTCGAGAAAAAAGTAGATGAAAGCCGCAAAGAGAACTATGGTATTCACCAGGCATTAAAAGAACAGTTGGGTCAGCTGCAACACCAGAACCTCAAGATCACCCAGGAGGCCGAAAACCTTACCAAAGCCCTGAAAGGCGACAGCAAGATGCAGGGCAACTGGGGAGAATTGGTACTGGAGCGGGTCCTTGAAAAATCGGGCCTGGAAAAAGACCGCGAATATACTGTGCAACAGAGTTTTACCAGAGAAGATGGCAACAGGGTCCTCCCCGATGTGATCATTCATTTACCCGACGGGAAGAAGATGGTGGTAGATTCCAAGGTTTCCCTTACCTTTTACGAAAGGTTTGTTAATGGGGAAGAGGAGCTACGGGAGCGACATTTAAAGGAACACATTAATTCGCTGAAGAGACATATTGACCAGCTGTCTTCCAAGAAATATGAAGACCTGTACTCTATGGAGAGCCCGGATTTCGTCTTGATGTTCATTCCTATAGAAACGGCATTTTCGGTGGCTCTGAATAGTGACAGCCAACTGTACAATATGGCATTCGAAAAGAACATTGTCATCGTGACACCATCCACGTTACTCGCTACGCTCCGGACGATCGACTCTATGTGGAACAATGAAAAGCAACAGCGAAATGCCATTGAAATTGCCAGGCAGGCCGGGGCGCTTTATGACAAATTTGAAGGATTTGTCACCGACCTTACAAAAGTGGGAAAGCGCATGGATGAAGCCAAATCCGAATATAAAGGGGCGATGAACAAACTGGTGGAAGGCAGGGGAAATATCGTCTCAAGCATCGAAAAATTAAAAAAGATGGGCGCCAGGACAAAGAAATCGATTCCGGAGGCGGTCCTGAAGCGGGCCCGGGAGGAGGAGGAGGACACCATCGAGCAAGACGATATGTAGGCTGGCACCTTTGAGCTAAAAGCACATTAAAACCACCAATTAAAAAAACCGCATTCACCGGGATTATTCTAATAAAATTATGAAAAAAAAAATTCTCTTCCTTGCCCTGGGAATTATCTGTGCAATCTTTCTTCTGGTATATGCCGTTATCTATTTCGTGCCTTACAGCGAAGGGGTGCGGTCCGGGGAACTTATTAAGATAAGTAACAAAGGTGTGATCGTGAAAACATGGGAGGGAGAGATCAGTCAGGGAATTTCCGGCGCTCAGATTTTTTCTTTTTCCGTTCTCGACAAGGATCAGGAGGTAATTCGGAAGTTACAGGAATATCAGGGCGAGTATGTTAAGCTGAGCTACCTTGAACGGTTTACCACCTTTTTCTGGCTGGGTGACACCAAATACTTTGTAACCGGGGTGGAGGAAGCCCGATCTCCTCATTTCAGAAACTGACCTATGAAGGAGTTTAAGACTGCACGGGAATCCAGGGTTTCCATTACCGAGCTGATGCTTCCCTCCCACTCCAATTTCGGAGGGAAAGTTCACGGAGGCCATATTCTCAACCTGATGGACCAGATTGCTTTTGCCTGTGCCTCCCGTCATTCCAAAAGCTACTGCGTCACTGCGTCCGTAAATCGCGTGGATTTCATCCACCCGATTGAAGTCGGGGAACTGGTCACCCTGAAAGCTTCCATTAATTATACGGGCAGGACCTCCATGGTGGTTGGGGTTCGGGTGGAGTCTGAAAATATAACCACCGGGGTGCGAAAGCATTGCAATTCCTCCTATTTCACCATGGTTACCCAGGATCCTGACGGCAAAAAAAGACCAATACCCGGATTGCTCGTAGAAGATTTGCAGGGGCTTAGGCGCTTTGCAAGAAGCATAGCCCGGAAAGAACAGGCATTTCAGAGAAGTACGGTATATGATGCGGCCCACTTTAAAATGGGAGACCATTTAAAACTGCTGGAAGGCGAAAATGTACAGTTCAATCTCAGGTAAGTCCGGAAGCAGCCTCCTTGTCCAAAAACCAATGTAATACTCCTGAAATTGGCGCAACCAGCGACGCGGGATAACTAGCGAAGTTATCCTCCCTGCGCACCACCTCTCTTACTATCTCTGCCTTTACGGCTCCGGTCACAAGAAAAGCAACTTCCCTGGCATTGTTAATCACCCTGCCGGTAAGGCTAATTCTTTCCTGCCCGCTGATGGGATGTACAGCAACCACACAATTTTCAGGAGCATTCCAAAGTGTTTTTGACTCCGGAAAAATGGAGGCTGTATGTCCGTCATCACCCAGTCCCAACAGCACCAGGTCAAATTGAGGATTACCATCAACTTGCGGGAGCTTCTGTCTGAGGAGGGCTCCATATCTTTTCGCCTCTTTCGCAGGAGGTGCCTCGCCATGCATACGAAAAATGTTTCCACCCGGAATTTTGACATGACTTAGCAGGAAATCGGCCGTCATTTTATAGTTGCTTTCATTATCAGAGGGTGGGACACAGCGTTCGTCTACCCAATAAATATGGATCCCTGCCCAATCAATTTTATCTACATAATGGTGTGCAAGTTCCTGAAAAAGTATTTTAGGCGTACTGCCCCCCGATAAGGCAATATGTAACAGTTTCCTGTCAGCCGCCAGTTTCTGAAGATACTTTGCCACATGGTCCGCAATTTCTTGCTTTGTTTTATATATATGAAGTTTCATGAATATCGTGATTTGCCGGTAAGGCAACTTTTCAGTTAATTACACAGAATCCGGGGTCGTCAGCCAGGTGTTCTCCCGGGTTTCTCCATCCCTGGTCTCCATCCAGAAGATCGTCAGCATTGAGCGGACCCCAAACTCCGGAGGAATATCCATAAATTTTGTCTTTTCCTTTTTTCCAGTATTCAAGGATCGGGTCGACAAACTCCCAGGCAGCCTCCACCTCATCAGCACGGGCATATAAGGTGGCATCGCCCTGCATCGCATCCAGCAAAAGTCTTTCATAAGCGGTCATTACGTTGGTATCTGAGAGACTTGAATAATAGAAATCCAGGTTGGCTCTTTCCACCTTAAATCCCTGTCCGGGAACTTTAACACCAAATTTTATAAGAATACCTTCGTCTGGTTGAATTCGGATGATCAGCCGGTTGTCCTTACTATCCATGCCTGCGTCCTTAAAAATCTGATGGTGGGGGGACTTAAAATGAATGACCACTTCCGTCACTTTGGTGGGCATCCTCTTGGCGGTCCGGACGTAAAATGGAATTTCCGCCCAACGCCAGTTATCCACATAGAACTTGATCGCTGCATAGGTTTCTGTGGTAGACTCCGGATCTACCCCTTCTTCCTCACGGTACCCTTTCAATTGCTTCCCGTCAACTGTAGCCGCAAGGTATTGTCCCCGGATCGTATGGTCATAAAGTGTTCTGGCGTCCCGCATGATCCTTAACGACTTAAGCGCCTTGACTTTTTCATTTCGGATCTCTTCGGCATCGGCGCCGATGGGTGGTTCCATTACGATCAGGGAAACAATCTGCAATAAGTGGTTCTGAAACATGTCACGCAGTGCACCCGACGTATCATAGTAGCCACCACGTTTTTCTACGCCAACGCTCTCTGCATTCGTAATCTCAACATGATCTATATAATTCCGATTCCAGAGTGGTTCAAAAATGCTGTTGGCAAATCGCGTGACTAAAAGGTTCTGGACCGTTTCCTTCCCCAAATAATGATCAATCCTGTAAATCTGCTTTTCTCTAAAATATTCATGCAAGGCCCGGTTCAATTCCTTGGCGGTCTCCAGACTATAGCCAAAGGGCTTTTCCACAATGAGACGTTTCCAGCCATTTTTCTCATCCGTGAGTCCCTGATCATTCAGGTTTTTAGCAATGGCTTCATAGAGATTGGGTGGGGTGGAAAGATAAAAAATGAAGTTATTATCAGTTCCGAAACGGGAATTCAAAGCTTCTATCCGTTCTTTTAAGCCGGAATAGTCACTGTCATATTCTTTTCCCAGATCCTCATAAAAGATCCTTTCCGCAAAGGCATCCATTGCTTTTTTGTCATTTTTCTCTGAATCTTCGTTGAGATAACTGCTTTCCAGTACCACCTTTTTTCGAAAAGCCTCATCTGACATTTCACTTCGGCTGGCACCCAGGATGACAAAATTTTCAGGGGCATGACCTTCCTTGTGGAGACTGAACAGAGCGGGCATTAACTTTCTTTCCGTAAGATCTCCGGAGGCTCCGAAGATGATCAGCATCTGATTGGCTGTTTTATTCATTTTAAAGCTGCTAGCTATTGACTTTTATAAAGATTAAGAAGACCGGTAAGGACCGCCTTTACATACCATCCATATGACGAAAGTCGATATTTTAGATTAATTTTGAGAACGACGGAAGCTAAATTAACCTTAAATTCCGTCTTATAATCATTGATGTGGCACTTCTTTTACCACCTCTTTTCAAAACCCGGATTAAAACAGGATATGCAAGGGAATTTATACGATTTTGGATTGGTAGGCCTTGGAGTAATGGGCCGTAATTTTATTCTGAATGTTGCGGATAACGGTTTTACAGCCTTTGGTCACGACCTTGACCCCGAAAAGGTAAACGCATTGAAAGAAGAGGGGGGGAATACCTCAGTGGTGGATGCAACCTCGGATATTATCAAGTTTACACAGGCGCTGTCCATGCCCCGTAAAATTATGTTACTCGTGCCGGCTGGAAAAATCGTCGATTCAGTAATAGAAAGTCTGTTGCCTCATCTGGAGAAAGGGGATCTGATCATTGACGGAGGAAATTCATTCTTTACGGATACGGACAGGCGCGAGGCGTATCTTCAGGAAAAGGATATTCACTTTTTCGGAGCGGGGGTCTCAGGCGGTGCCAAGGGAGCGCGCAATGGCCCAAGTATAATGCCGGGCGGCTCAAAAGAAGCGTACAAAGAAGTAAAACCCATTTTTGAAGCTGTTGCGGCGAAATTTAATGGGGAGCCCTGCGTTGCCTATCTTGGTCCTAAATCGGCCGGAAATTATGTAAAGATGGTTCACAACGGGATCGAATATGGCTTGATGCAGCTGATTTCCGAGTGTTACGATCTGCTTACCAAGGCAGGGAATCTGAATAATGATGCCCTGCATGCGATTTTTGACCGCTGGAATAAAGGGCGGTTGCAATCTTTTCTGGTGGAGATCACTTCGAGGATATTTTTAGAGAAAGACCCACTGGGCAAGGGTAGATTGATCGATAACATCCTGGATAAGGCCAGGCAGAAGGGTACCGGGAAATGGACTTCACAGAACGCGATGGATCTTGGTATTCCGGTTCCAACCATCGATGTAGCCGTGAGTATGAGAGAGATCTCCGCCTTAAAGGAGGAACGGGTCAAAGCGGATGCGCTCTATACCCGACCTCAACCCAGAAAACTGGAAGAGAAACATTTGAGTGATATGACAGAAAAAGCCCTGTATTTTTCGTTTATAATGACCTATGCCCAGGGGCTGCATCAATTGGCAGATGCCTCAAAGGAATATGGTTATGGGCTCAACCTGGGAACGATAGCGAAGATTTGGCGCGCAGGCTGTATTATCCGCGCGGCTCTGCTGGAAGACATCGCCGCAGCCTATACATCTCACGAAGCTCCTGTTAACCTTTTACAGGCTCCTGCTTTTGTGACCAAGATCCAGGATTCGGTATCAGCAGCAAGGGAGGTTGTCGCCTATTGTGCCGCCAATGGCATTCCCATCCCAGGAATCGCCAATTCCCTTGGCTACTTCGAGGCCTATACCTCGGCCCGTCTTCCTCTCAACTTAATTCAGGCACAACGCGACCATTTTGGTTCCCACACCTACGAGCGTATGGACCAGGAAGGAACTTTCCATACGGAATGGGAGGATTAGTATAGGAACCTGAACGGTCGTGACTCGTTCAGTCGGCTCAAGGCGTCAATTACTTATGAAGCCATCTCTGCTACTTGTGACCTTGGACAGCGCATCAGGGGATACTATTTAATGATTAAATTAACCTTTTGTTGTAAACTTCTGCCAGCATGCTTTCCAAAAGAGCCAAGTACGCCATCAAGGCGCTGTTATTCCTTAGTGATTATACACAGGGACCATCCGTCTCAGCAAAAGTGATAGCCGAAAAGGAACGAATCCCCTTTAAGTTTCTGGAGAATATTTTGAGGGAGTTGCGCCAAAACAGGATCATTAAAAGCGAACGCGGAGCCGAAGGCGGCTACCGTTTTCTGAAAAAGCCTTCAGAGATCACTGTCGCCGAAATTATCCGTATTGTCGACGGGCCCATCGCGCTGATTCCCTGCGTATCGGAGAATTTTTATGAAAAGTGTGCTGAATGTACGGATGAGAATACCTGTCAGATCCGCAAGTTGTTCGGCCAGCTTAGGAATGAAATGCTCCCTGTTCTGGACACTACCCTATCGGAATTGAAAAGATTATAAACATTCATAAAATTAATTCATACTATTTTGGTATGTTTAGTATGTTTTACTAATTTTATCCCGTACTTACATAATATAGATGTACAAAGGCGCCTTTTATTTTACCGTATTATTTGTCCTGGCTTCATATTTGCCCGCTTACGCGCAGAAAAATGTCTCTCATCAAAACCTTCTTTGGATGAGATATTTCCTGAGGGTGAGGCTAAATGAAACCTGGCAAGTCCGCCAGGAACTTGAGGAGCGTACCTATTGGTTCCCGTGGAGGCAGCATCATATCCTTGCCCGAACCATGGCAGAACGCAAAATTGGTGAAGGATGGAGCGTTTCAGCAGGTTTTGCAGGTTTTCTACAGTCCTTGCCACAGGATCCGAAAGTTCGGGATTATACGATCCAGGCAGAGTTGCGGCCCATTATAGAGCTTAGTTACAGGCATGGGCTGTCCGAAAAATTCAGTCTTCAACACCGGTACCTGACCGAATTCAGATTCATCGAGGAATCAGATGGCGGTTTCGAATACACGAATAACCGAACAAGGTACAGGGCGGAGATTCGATATCAGGCATCACCAACAGTGGCGCTCACCGCATTTGATGAAGTATTTCTGAATATAGGCAGTAACATAGTTGGAAATGTGTTTGACCAAAATCGGTATGGCGCAAGTATTCTATACATGCCAGGACCGCGTTTTGGTTTTGAACTGGGTTATTTTAACTGGTTTCAGCAGCGCCCAACAGGCATCGATTTCTATAATCGCAATATCATCCGCTTCACCCTCCACCATTCAATAATTATCAAACCCCGAAAATCCTGATCATGTCGGAATTGATGAATTCTTTGACCATTCCTTTTCTGCTCGCCATGTTTCTCGCGATTACCATGGGTGGCAGCGGCACTGCTCCCTCCTTTTCTGCTGCCTATGGGGCAAATGTCATTAAAAGGAGTATGATTCCCGGACTGTTTGGAGTAATGGTTCTGGCCGGGGCGCTCATCGCCGGCGAAAAGGTATCCCTTACGCTTGGGAAGGGACTTCTGGACCAGACATTCTTCACCACCTTTACCACCTCAGTCATCCTGCTGTCCGTCGGCCTGTCACTGCTTGTCGCAAATTTATTAGGGGTTCCGCAATCCACCAGTCAGTCCACCGTTCTCTCCATTGCCGGCGCAGCCTCGGCCCTTGACGGCCTCAATACCAAAAAATTGTTTGTAGAGATCATTCCGACCTGGATCATCCTCCCTCTCATCGCTTTTGGTATCATGCTTGTTCTTTCAAAATGGGTCTTTCCGTTGATCAAAAATAAAATCATTAATGCCGATTTCCGGCATTTATCACAACACCGCGGCCTCAGGGCCTTATTGATCATTTCATCCCTCTATGTGGCTTTTTCCATAGGCTCGAACAATGTAGCCAATGCAGCAGCGCCGATTGCTTCGCTTACCGCGAACGAAATCGGTGGAGATGCGAGTATCAATTTCCTTCCGGTCATCATCCTTTCTGTTCTGATCGTAGCTCCCTGTTTTGCCATTGGCAGCTCATTGCTTGGTCATCAGGTCACAGAAACTACCGGGAAAGGAATTATTTCGGTTAGTCCCTTTTATGCCACCATTATTGCCTTGCTGGTGGCCAGCCTGCTGATGCTGGCATCCGTGGTCAACGGAATTCCCACCTCGCTTGTACAGCTCAACGGGGCCGCTTTTATCGCATTAAGTATCAGTAAGAATGGGACAAAAATCACTTTCAGAAACAAAACAGTGAGGCGATTTTTCCTGGTCTGGGCTGTTGCTCCCGTCTTTGCCTATGTCTTTACCTATCTTTTGATCAGTTTCTTCAGGTAGCGGC
>JBGTKP010000021.1:0-109800 GCA_041744575.1 Muriicola sp. | reverse complement strand
TTGTTCGCTTCTGCAAATCTTTCACTGTATTCGTTTTACCGGAGGTGATATTTTTAAAGACCAGGCCTTCGGAGTCCAAATAAACAATTATAAAATCACCTTTTACCAGCAGTACCCTGGGCCTGTCTTCCCCCAAACTTAGGGTGGTAGAAGAACGCCTTTGAAAGGTGTTGCCTTTTAATATCCAAACCTCAAACCTATTACTATCCTCCTGCAGAAATCCTGCTACGATCAATTCCCCGTTCATTGAGAACATTTCAGGCAGGGAAAAAATGGGCCCCTCGGTAAGTTTTTCCCAGGTACCTGTGAAACGGTTTAAATCGTTAAGTGCAATTTCCTCCTGTTGTGCATTCTATCGCAATCCACCATAAGTATAAATTGCATTATCGTGATAGGACAACCCGTGAGCCCAACGGCCAGTTATGCTATTATCATCAACTACGCGCCATTTTCCGTTGTACAACCACAGCGAATCGGTAACCTTCCATTTATTGTTGATATACTCAGTGCCGCTGAATACTGCCAATTCACTGTTTGTTTCATTATAGGCGACTCCTTCCCAATGCTTACCGGGCGGTTGTGTTAACGCTGTGGTGCAAACTGCGTTCAGAAATAGGGTGAGGCAAAATACTTTGGTCATACTACCCGTAAATTTATAAGAAAGTTACAAAATTATAAGTCTCCTCTATCATTCCTGCCGGGGTCTTCCGATTCAATAAAAGGATCAATATAGAATTGAATTTTTAGTTTGATCTTCATTGGCGCCTAACTGCCGAATCTCAACAAATAGATCAGGACTTCTTAAAGAATAACCTCGCAAAAAATACCCGGCAGGAAGCAGATTACAGTGTCTTACCAACGAATAAAACCTTGTACACATAACTACTCCGTTTTTCTCATTCCAAATTGGGTCGGAAACATCAAAAATGTTTAATGCAAGCAATTAAAGCGGACGATCAACCTGACAATAATCAACACCTTAATTAAAAAAGAGGCCGCTATTCAGGCGGCCTCGTGTTAGCTAATTCAAATAACTAAAAAATGAGACAGATTTTAGAAGTATTTGAATGACTAATATACTAATGGATGGCACAGGATTGCCGGAAATGATTTCAATTGCACGCATCTTGATGTGAATATCCATTCATGAGAGGTGAAATGTTGGATGCAACAAAAACCTTAGTGCTTTGTTCCTGAGATTTCATTCATCATGTGCACGAGTTGTGTCAGGTCTGATTCGTTTTCCAGTTTATAGTCCATAGCTTCCATCCGGCTTTGCATTTTCAGGCGTACCGCGTCAGGAAGTAGTTTTAAAAATTTCTTTTTTCGTTCGGGTATCGGTTTGAGGGGCATATTATCTCCCTGGCTAAGGTAATAGTCGATCTCCTCGGTATAGCGTGGAGCGACACTTCGGGCAAGCGAATTGCCTGAGACTTTTCCCTCCCTCAGGGTCTTTGATTTGCGCACGTACAGACCGTAGGGTCCAGGGCTTACCAATTGAAACAGGTAACCTTGAACGCGTTCAGCATCTTCTGTATAGTAGCCGAGGTATTGCACTGCTTGTTGCTCTATGACCGCCCGGATATCACTGTTCCTGAGAAGTGCCTGTACGGGCTCTTCATTATATGCCGATCTTCGGATCTGAATTTCATCCTGATAGGCATCATATCTCATGTAAAGTGTGTCAACAGGCTTTTCACGATAGTACACAGTACCACTGTTAAAGAATTCATCAAAATATCTGGACCCTTTTATTCTGGTATTGGCATAGGTATTCACCGGTTTCCCGAGGCTTTTCATTAACATTTCAGACATAAGGCCCTCGGCACCTGATGTGGCGTACCGGGTAAAGTCTGCCCGTTGACCAAAGTCCTTCCCTACCTGTCCCAACGCGGCCAATGGAAGCATAAGCAGCATCCACGGGCAGATCTGTACATAAATTTTCATGTGACACGATATTAGATCCCATTCAACTTCTTTTTATCATCCCTTGACCAGACTAAATTGCTGATCGGCAGCAAAACCGACAAAGTCCAGGATAAGATTGATATCGCCTGTACAGGTACCCACACTACCTCTTCCCACCACATCAATAGGCACTCCGTAGTCAAAAGATTCATTGGAGGCTGCCGTGACGGTTCCGTCTGCCGGATTGATGGTCACTTCGATGTAGGATGTGGCCGTGTTCACGATAAAGGGGTTGTTGGTCGATAAGATACGGAAAGTAAAGGGATCATCCCCGGGCACCACCGGAACTGTCTCTCCGGCGACATAGTCCGCCCAGGCATCAACCACTACCGTATAAGTTCCTGAAAAAGCCGAGGCATCTGTGAGAGCGCAGAAAAACTGTGCCCGGTAGTTCAGAGGGGACTGGAAGAATTGACCGCCCGCGATATTGGCTGTCTGATCTGTGTTTGTGAAGGATTGCCCGGTGGTCAGCTTCAGGTTAAGGCGGATATTGAACTGATCATCACTGCCAAATTCTCCCGGTTGAAGGCCAAGAGCCGCCAGGACATCGGATAAGACCAAAGAGATGTCAGCCCTGGGCAGGCCAAATGGTCCTTCAGTAAAGCCGGAAGCCGGAACCGTCCCGACCAGAAATTCATCACTGTTCCCATTGGCACTCAACAATTGGGCATATACTTCCACTTCGGAAAGCAGGTCGCCGTTCTGGCTGTCCTGCTCCTCCACGGTAACGGTCCATTGAGACGAAGCATCGTTAAAGTCGAAGGTGGGACTGGGAATGGCCAGAGTTCTGAGAATGGCACCTCTTCCGACATCTTCAACTACATCTACCGCGGTTTTCTCATCGGTGCTGCATGCACCTAACAGCAACACCAATAATATCGGATAATACGCAAATATTTTTTTCATGAATCTCTTTTTTTGTTTATCTCTAATTAGCTAATGGCGCAGCAGCATTGGTATCCCAGAAAACGGGCTGCGTCTGATTCGATTTCTGACTAATACTCGAATTTGTGGTTACCACAGTGGCAGGATAATACATGGATCGGGGGAATACTCCCGGTGAAGGAGATCTGTTCGCCTGTAAAGAGGTTGGATAGCCGGTCCTTCGGTAGAAGTTATAGGATTCCAGACCGTTGCCATAAACAGCGGTAAAAAATTGTTCTCCCAGGAGATTCCACTGACCATCCGTATTTGCGGCATCCCAACCGGAGCCTATGTCATCTATAAAGGCACTAACCTCCTCCGCAGTTGGCTCAAATGAGAGATCAGCATCCGGATCCAATACACCGAATGTCTGGACTTTGGCTATAGATTTAGTAACCCCGGCCAGAAGAAACGTCCGTGCGTCTGCGGCACTTCCACCGGCCATTGCCATTTCCGCTTTCATAAATTCTACCCAGGCATCAGTGAGAATGGGAGTTATACCCCCTCCCTGGGCTCCGGTAACCAGTGCAACTCCAATGAATCTGTCGTCGTCAAACCTGCCTCCTGCGGGGTAAACTCCCCAGGCAGTGACAAAGAAATTGTCAGGGTCCCTTCCGTCATTTTGACCATGGTCGCGACCCCAGTACCCATTGGGAAGGCTACAGAAAGTGAATCCTCCATCCACGTAATGTTGCGGGGGTGTCTGGGTGGAGCAGCGTATCGTTTGCTGGTTAGGGGGCAGTTCCTGTCCGGGAACCGCATTGGTCTGTCGGTAAAAATAATACCGGATCCTGGGATCACCTATTGTTTGCAAATGCCCCATAAACCAGTTGGATTGAAAGTCTCCCACCCCGGCTGCCCCGTAATTCAACCCGTATCTGGGATGACGGGTATCGGGATTAGAGGCACTGGTTCCCGGCCATTGATACTGTAAATCTTCGGAAGGATCGGTAATGTAATTTCCTGAGTTGACGATGGCGTCAAAACTTGCCTGCGCATTTGAATCCACAAGTCTTCTCTGCACGTAAATTCTCATTTTTAAGGTATTTGCCGCCTTGACCCATTTCGTATAATCATTACTGTAAAAAATATCGGAAGCCGGATTTGAGGAAGTTTGGTTGGTAAAATTAACGATGGCCTGATCCAGCAAACCAAGGGCGGCCTCGTAGATGGATGCTCCGCTGTCAGTGGCGGGATTAAGTTCTCCTGCTTCTCCCTTAAATGCTTCTGTGTACGGTACATCTCCGAAGAAATCCACCAGGGAAACCATCACATAGGCTTCTATAAACTGGGTTATTCCGATATGTCTGGTCAGTCCGGCTTCTTCGGCCAGGGGAGTCATCAGTCTGACATCTTTGAGCAGCCCGGTATAGGCATTGGTCCATTCATCATCAAAATCACTGTCCTGATACGCTGCCGCATAATTCTGCGAATTCCCATTGATCAGCGCTGTTAAACGTGTTAGCTCTGACCCATGGATGGAAAAACCGTCGCCCAGGGTCGATCCACCCCCGGTCCAGTTGTCGTTAGCATCAAAATCCGCATCGCCTTCCAGCTGACGGACAAAATCCTCCTGAATGGAGTTCAGGAAAAAATCGACATTGGCCTGATCCGCGGATAAGGCATTGGGATCCTTTGTAATGTCCAGTTCGGTGGTTTCGCAGCCGGCGAATATTACCGTTAAAATGGCCAGACAGCTTTTTATATATATATTTTTCATATTAATTTTTTATTTTAATTAAAATGTGGCTTTTACGCTTAGGCCATATCTCCTTGAACTTGGGCCGTTCAGAAAATCAAAGCCTACTCCGTTTCCTACTCCTGTGCCGGAGGTATTCGGGTCCAGATTTGCCCCGTCCGGCATATTGATGGCGTCATACCACAGGTTGAATCCTGATAGGGTAAAAGACAGGGAGCCAAGGGGCGTCCTGTCCAGGAACTTTGCGGGCAGGGTGTAGCCAAGGGAAACTTCCTGTAAACGGATCGTGGTGGCGTCATAGACTTGCAATTCACTGGGTCCGAAAAGCACATTTGTAAAGTAAAAATCTGAGTTATTGATCTGTAGGTTGTTGGGTTGTCCGTCAGGCCCAATTCCTTTCAGAATAAAGGTTTCCCTTCTGTTGCTGGTCTCCGTGATCAGTCCCCTTCCAAGCAAGGTGGAGATGGTGCTTGAATATACATCTCCTCCCTGAATGTAATTTAACTGAAACCCCAGGTTGAACCCGCGATAGGAAAAATTGTTACTCAGGTTGGCAACCCAATCGGGGTTAGGATCTCCGATAATGCCATCTACGGGGTCCTGCTGGTAGTTGCCAATGGCATCTACAAGATATTCTCCGGTATCCGGATCCCTTGCAATACGGCTGCCGTAAAAAACACCCAGGGGTTCTCCGGGGATAGCTGCATTACCCAGATTGCTGAATCCCGAATAAACAACCCGATCGGTATCAAGACCAAGATCCGTTACAGTAGTTTCATTGGCGGTAAAATTTAAATTCGAATTCCACACAAACCCGCCATCAGCATTTCTCAACCAAAAAACACCGAGATCCACTTCAATACCTTTTCCTTCAATATCCCCGACATTCGTATCTGTTGTGATAAATCCGGTCGCCGGGTCGAGTGGCCGGTTGACGATCAGATTTTTGGTGATCCTTTTGAACAGGGACAGGTCCAGGGTGATCCGGTTGGTAAAGAATGCGGATTCAACCCCTACCTCTATTTCTGAAATCGTCTCAGGTTCCAGATCGGGATTCCCGAGCCTCTGCCCGCTCGTATTGGTTACGAGGTTTGCGCCGCCCTCGGTTTGGGTATCATTTGTAACCAGGGTCAGGGTAGAGGCAATAGGATATGGGTTCAGCGTATTGAACCCGGCCGAAGTACCATAACCTGCACGTAACTTTAAATAGTTGAGACCATTTTCACTCTTAATCCCGTCAAATAGCTGGGTAGGGATAAATGAGAGACTGGCACTTGGATAGAAAAGGGTTCTATTGTCCTTGTCGAAATTGGACGCCCAGTCATTCCTTCCCGAAAGGCTCAGATACAGAAACCGGTCATAGTCGAGATCGAATTGTCCGTAAGCACCGACAAGATTGCGTTTTGAGCTAATTTCAATTTCCTGATTGTTCAGGAAGTTAAAATGTTTCAGCACGTTAAATACCTGCTGGCCGTCGCTGGCAACCCCATACCTGTCATAGATCTCGCTTCGGGAAGTGGCTCCAATATTAAAAGTAAGGCCTAGTTTGTCAGTGATCGGATAGTCCCCTGTTAATACCAGGTTATGGTCCCAGATCGTATTCACGTTGTTCCAGGTTTCATAGAACCCGCTGAGCAGTCTGGCATCACCACTATTGCTATTGATCCCTCCCTTATTCTGAAAGTTTATATTTAACTCATTGTAGTTATCAACGCCCGCCCGGTATGTTAAATTCAGGTTCTCAGAGGCATCGAAACTAACACTGGCATTGCCAAAAAGCCGGTTGGTTAACTGCCGGGATCCGGCATTGGCGAGGGTCCATAACGGGTTTTGAATATCATTGGTTTGCCTGTAATACACGCTGGCCCCGGTAAGCGGGTTTTGAAACGGCAGACTTTGTATATCGACATTTCTTGGGGTAAACCAAAGGTCCCCAAAGGTAGAAGACCCGGTGCCGGTGGCTCCGTTCCCCTGACTAAGCGCTACTGGCGGCGATTTAAAATCCGTCCTGGAATAGTTAAGCGTACCGGCTACGGTAAACTTGTTGGTCAAGGCCGCACTACCACCGACGCTGAGGTTGTTTCTTAACACCGAATTCCCCGGCGTGAAACCTTCATCTTTTAAATGCCCGTAGTTCATGTTATAGCTGATCCGGTTGTCTTCTGAGCTTCCCTTTGCGTTTATTGACGTATTTACCACAGTTCCCGTCCTGAAGAATTTTTCAACGCTGTTATAGGGCCTCCAGTCATACCTTGCATTCTGGAATTCAGGGAATGCCTGTGGAACCCCGGTTGCCGGATTGGCTGTTGAATAAGGATGCGGAAGGGTTCCGTTATTATCAAAAGCGGGGTCATTTCCCCAGCCATCCACGCCTTCCCTCTGAAATCTGGGCCCCCAGTTGCTGAAGAACCAACCGAAAGCCTGATCAAATCCACCTCCGAATTCATTTTGATAATCCGGCAGGGAAGCCACTTCATTAAAAAAGATCGAGGTAGCCACTGAGATCTCTGATTTCAGCACTGCACCGGCGGCAGCCCCGCCTTTTGTAGTGATCAGCACCACTCCGTTCTTACCCTGGGAACCATATAAGGTAGCCGCGGCAAGACCTTTTAACACACTGACACTCTCAATGCTGTTGGGGTCCAGATCCAGGAATCGGCTGGAACCATTATTTCCGTTGACAAAATCATTCCTGTCTCCCTGACGGCCCTGGGAGTTGGTATCTCCGCTGAATGGTACCCCATCTACAATAAACAGGGCCTGGTTGCTAGTGCTGAACGAGTTTAAACCACGGATGACAATATTGGTGCCTGAGCCTGACAGACCGCTTTGCTGATTTATCTGCACCCCGGAGGCTTTACCGGTCAGGATGCGGGCAATATCTCCCTGTGACTGCTGTTCTACCTCATCCGAATTCACTTCGGACACGGCATACCCCAAAGCCTGCTTTTCCTTCTTAATTCCCAGTGCGGTCACCACTACTTCCTGTAGCGTCTCGGCATCTTCTTCCATCTGTAAATTGATGGTATCAGAAGCGCCGACGTTAACCTGTTGTGTCGCAAGGCCTATATAGCTGAACACCAGCGTCTGTCCCTGGGTAGCCTGAATGGTGTACGCCCCGTCAAAATCAGTTTGTGCACCGGTGATGGTTCCCTTTACCAGGATATTGGCTCCGACCAAAGGCAGTCCGTCCTGGTCAACTACTACGCCGGATATCGTTCTTTCTTGCGAAAAGAGAAAATTACCCCATAGGAAAAGTCCCAACAGGATAGAAAACCTAATAGTTTGCTTCATAATATCAATTTTGAGTTAGCTAATATGATCTAAAAGTATTATCTCCCTTTGGATGAAATTTGGATCAAGATGTGAACGACCTGTATTGTGATGTGAATGTTTTTAATATTGATTTAGAGTCTACTACAGCTGATTATCAGGGGAAATTCGTGTTCTGAATTCTTTAAATAATTCATCGGATGATCCCTTGAATCATTTACTTTTATGGTTCCCTTTTTAAAAATGGTCCTAAATAAAATAGTGTATGTCTGAGGTTACGGCACTCGTTGTGGATGATGAAAAACTCGGAAGAAAAAGGATTATAGACTTATTGGCGACCCATTCAGGAATAAAGATTATCGGTGAATGTGACAGCGCCGAATCGGCCATTCTGAATATTCAGGCCAAGAGTCCGGAACTTGTCTTTCTCGATATTCAACTCGAAGATGCCACAGGTTTCGATGTACTTCAGAAGATCCGGGTAAATAAAGCCCCGCTTGTAATTTTCGTAACTGCATATGATGAGTTTGCCCTGAAAGCATTCGATTACTCCGCTTTTGATTACCTTTTAAAACCGTTTTCCGATCAGCGCTTCCATGATTCTCTTAAAAAAGCCTTGAATCAAATTCAGTTAATGGATCATCTGGAGTATGAAAAGAAAGTACATTCCATTCTGAAATACCTGGAGACCAATGGAGAGGCAGATAAAAATTACACCAATAAATTGCCCATTCGCACGGGTAACAAAACAAGCTTTATTGAGAAGAGCGACATAAAATATGTCACTGCCTCCGGCTACTATGCCGAGATATATACTACCGGTAAAATGTATGTACTGAGAATTTCATTGCAGGAAATACTTTTAAGCCTCAGCAGTCCCCAATTTATCAGGATACACCGGTCGACCATTGTGAATGCGGAAGAGATTCTGGAAATCATCCATTCGGATTACAGCGAGATCGATGTAAAGATGAGCGACAATAAGATGTTCAGACTCAGCAAATCATACAAGAAAAAATTTATGGAATATATTGGGATATGATCCGGTCACTTAAAAATAAATTTGATTATAAACTTTTGGCCATCCTTGCAATAGCCTACTTCTTTATTGAAATAGTGTTGTTTCTAAAATTTCTCTACTTTAAACTTTATGTACAGTGGGATATGAAGAGTTCGGTTGCAGATTCTCTTCGTCTTAGCATTGTAGACTGGTTACTGGTGACGATTTTCATGTCATTTATCGCTGTCACCACCAAGCATTTTTTTGAAAAACGCGTGGCATGGTGGAAAGTCATCCTGATTCATTTGATATCCTCTATCATTCTTATGTTCTTTATTTACGGGATCGGATATGGACTGGATGTGGTCCTGGGGTATATGAAACCTGAAGAAATAGATTACGGCAAGATCATGACGGCCATGATCAGCTCTTCGGATGCCAACCTTCTAATCTACCTCGGACTTACAGGCATTATCTATACCTATTATTACTTTTATAAGGATAAAGATGCCAAGAATCAACAGGCCTTGCTCAAAAATGAGCTATTAAATTCCCGGCTCAAACTGCTTACCAGTCAATTGCATCCGCATTTCTTCTTCAATGCCCTCAACAATATTTCGGCCATTATTAAAGAGGAACCAGACAAAGCGCAAACGGCACTGGTCGATTTAAGTGATCTTATCAGGGAGCTTCTCAACTTTACCGAAGAAAAGGTCATTCCTCTTGAAAGGGAAGTAGACATTTCCCGGAAGTATACGAATCTGATGAAACTCAAATATCAGAATAAACTAAGAGTGGAGTTTACCATAGAACCAGGTCTGCTGAATGCGCTCGTCCCGAGTCTCTTTGTGCAGCCTCTCATAGAAAATTCAATTAAACACGGGCTTTCAAAGATTCATAAGCACATTACCATACGGATAGAGATCCTGACTACGGGCGACCAACTTGCCTTATTGGTTAGGAATAATGGGGAACCGTTCGACCAGAATAAAACCATACCGGAAGAAAGCCGTGGGTTACGGAATTTAAAGGAACGTCTCACCATCCTCTACCCGCAGACGCATTCTTTCCTTATATACAATGAGACCGAAACCGGAAATGTGGTTGTAAAAACAGTGATCCCCCTGCGATTTGACCAGCAGGAAGTCGCCATTTAAATAGCTTCGATTCGCCGGTTTTTTTATGTTGATATTTCAAGTTGGCATCAAATTTCCAATGGCCGGTAACCGTCCGGGGTGAAAGCTCATCGTGAGGAGCGTAGTCATTCATCCCGCCCCGTGGAAAATTTGACAAAGCCGTCCCTAATCCCATATTGTTCCAGGCATTCAAGGGCTTTCATTGTTTCATCTTCCAGCCAGGGGGTTTTTAAAGCTGGCATTTGCCAATGATCGGAGTTTTGAAAAACATGACGGACCACACTTTCAGCCTCTCCATCTTTCCAAAGCCCTGCCATTTCCTCCAGGATATCAGGATGGTCTCTTAAGGGAATAACACGATCACCCCATGTTCCTTTATAAAGCCTGAGAAGGCAGGCCAGACAGAATACCAGGTGTTTGGGGCTGGCATGATGCAGCGTATAATAGTCGATGATACTGGGAAGCAACCTCACATGGAACTTCTTAACGCAGTTCAGGGCGATATCGCCCAGATGGTGTTGTAAATATGGATTTCTAAACCTTTCAATTACATCGGTTGCATAATTCCCGGCAGTTTTTTTGTCAATTCCCAGGGCAGGCATGATCTCTGTGTAAAGCGCTTCCCGGACAAAGGGTCCTATAAAGGGATGTTCCATGGCTTCTCCTACCGTATCTACCCCGACAATCATGCCCAAAGGTACCATCAGGGTATGAGCGCCATTCAGGATACGCACTTTTAACTTTCTTGACGGCCCAAGATCGTCAGCGTAGGTTACATTCAGTCCGGTTTTGTGGAAGGGCAGCAGTGCCAGAATGCGATCGTCCCCCTGGATGACCCAAAGGTGATAATATTCACCGGCCACCAGGAGGAGATCCTTATAGCCCAGTTCTCGTTCTATGTCAACGGCTTTTTTATCAGGATAGCCCGAAACGATCCGGTCAACGAGGGTGGAGCAGAAGTAATTTGCCGTTCTGATCCATTTTAGGAAGGCGGTTTCCAGCTCCCATAGGGCGGCGTATTGAAGGATGGCGTCCCTGAGGGCTGCCCCGTTATTTTCAATAAGTTCACATGGCAGGTGGACGCAACCCTTCTCCGGGTCCCCTTTAAAATAGAGAAACCGGTGATACAGCCAACTGGTCAATTTGGCCGGGAAATGGACCGGAGATTGGTTTTCCGGGAGTTTTTCCGGTATAAAAGCAATGCCTGATTCCGTAGTATTGGATATCACAATGCGCAGCGTCTCATTTTCTGCGAGGGACAGAAACCCCCGCCAGTCGTTTGCGGGTTCAACGATTTCCTGTACACATGAAATCATGCGTGTTTCACTTAAAGGTTCTCCATTTTTGATCCCTTCCAGGAGCACAGTGAAGAGTCCGTCCTGAGCGATTAGTTTTTGGTAGTTTCCTGCCGCCGTAGGTTTGACAATGACCACACCCCCGCCAAAACTTGTTTTTTCATTCAAAATATCCACCATCCAATCCACAAAGGCCCTTAGGAAATTCCCTCCGCCAAACTGAAGGATCCTCAGCGGGTATCGCTTTGGCCTGCCGCTTGTTTTTCGGTTCAGCGGGGGATGGGAAGGGAGTTGAGGTGAGCTGCTCATAGTCCGAATAGTCCGGGTAACCAAAGACTCAGCTGGGGAAAATAGGTCACCAGGAATAGCGCAACTATCATCGCTGCAAACAGGGGCAGCAAAGGCCGGAAAACCTTTTCAATCGTCGTTTTCGCGATTCCGACACCTACAAAAAGGACGGATCCCACGGGAGGGGTACACAGCCCGATACATAAATTGAGGACCATGATGATGCCAAAATGTACAGGATCCAACCCTAACCGGGTAACAACCGGCAAAAAAATGGGTGTAAAGATCAATACGGCCGGAGTCATGTCCATAAATATCCCCACCAATAAAAGTATCAGGTTGATAATCAAAAGAATGATAATTTTATTCTCACTGACACTCAATAAGGCTGTGCTGATATCCTGCGGAATATTCTCATAGGACAACACCCATGACATGCTCATAGATGCCCCGATCAGGAGCATCACAACAGCCGTGGTAGCCGAAGAATCGAGTAAGATCGCGGGTAATTTCTTTACGGAGATCTCCTTGTAAAGAAAGCCGAGGAGAAGACTATACAGGACGGCGATTGCTGAGGCTTCCGTCGCTGTAAATACCCCTGCGACAATACCTCCAATGACCACAACAAGCATTAAAAGACTGGGGAATGCCACCAGAAATGTACTACGGATCTGTTTGAAACTGCTTGGTTTTCCCTTGCTGTATCCCTTCTTCCTCGCCCACAGCGAAGCTACCGTCATCAACAGCAACCCGGTAAGTATGCCCGGAATGTAACCGGCCAGAAATAGTGCCGCGATGGATGCGCCACCACTTGCAAGGGAATAAACGATAAGTACATTGCTGGGAGGTATGACCAGGCCGGTGGTGGCAGAGGTAATATTCACTGCGGCCCCGAATTCCCGGGAGTAACCCTCCTTTTCCATTTCGGGTCCCAAAATGCTCCCCATGGCCGACGCGGAAGCCATAGCCGAACCGGCAATGGCACCCATCAGCATGGCCGCCATAATATTAATAAGGGCGAGCCCACCTGGAAGTGCACCTACCAGGGTCTTGGCGAAAGCGATCAGCCGTTGCGCAATACCTCCTTTGTTCATCAGTTCCCCGGAGAGTATAAAGAAAGGAATCGCCAACAGGGCAAAACTATCGAGACCCGTTGCCATTCTTTGTGAAACCGTTGTAAAAGCCGGCAGAGCGGGGATACTGGACAGCATGGTGAGCACTGCGGAGATCGCAATGCTCCATGCCACCGGCGTACCTATCGCCAGCAGGCTGATGAAAGTAAGGATGAGAATAAGTACGGGAATATTTTCCAAGGCCTCAGTTCTTTAGTATGTCAGCTATTTTATAATAAATGATGAAGATGCCGCTTATCGGGATGATCAGGTAGACCATAGCCAGTGGAATACGCAGGGCCGGGGAATGTTGCCCCAGGATATATGAAATGTACACAAGCCGGGCGCCTCCAATTATAAAGGCGGTCAGGACAAAGGCAATGATCAGGAAACTGACAAGATGTGAAAGACCTTTTTGAACCCGTGGTGAAGTTCGCCTGGCCAGGACATCAATGGCCACATGACCGTTCCTGCCTGAAACATAGGCCGCACCCAGGACGCCGAGCCAGATCATCAGATAGCGTGCGAGTTCATCAGTAAAGGAACTTGGGACGTCCAGCACAAAGCGTGTAAAGACCTGCCATAAAACATTGATGACCATTACCGCCATGATAATGACGAGCGCTTTGGAAATGAGATGATCTATGAAGGCGCGTATGCCCATATTATCGGGTTTCCCGGATTTCCCGGATAAGTGTTTGCATTTCGGGATTATTTGCGTATCGTTTATAGATCCCTTCAACTTTTTCAGAAAAAAGCGCCTTTTCCGGATACAGGATCTCAACGCCTGCTTTTTGAACGGCCTCCAGGGCTTCCTTTTCAGAAATTGCCCAAAGTTTTCTCTGGTATTTCACTGACTGCTTTACGGCATCATCCAGCCATTCCTGCTGCTGTCCGGTTAAAAGATCCCAAAGATGGCTGCCGATAATGAGCACATCCGGCAGTACCGTATGTTCGTCGAGGGAATAGTATTTGCATACTTCGTAATGTCGTGACAGGTAAAAGCTGGGGGGATTATTTTCCGCCCCGTCAACCACGCCCTGTTGAAGGGCAGTGTACAGTTCCCCCCAGGAAATCGGGGTGGGTGAACCCCCCAGTTCCTGGACCATTTCCACAGCAGTAACACTTTCCTGCACCCTGATCTTTAGTCCTTTGAGATCTTCCGGAGCATGTACCGGAGTTTTTAGGGTATAGAAACTCCGGCTTCCGGCATCGTAATATCCAAGTCCTTTGAGCCAGTATTTCGAACCATCGTCCAGGAGTTCCTGACCGATAGGGCCATCAAGTACCTGGAAAGAATGTTCCCTGTCCCTGAACAGGAAGGGCAGGCCCAGGACTTTCATTTTAGGAGCAAAATTTTCAAGTACCCCGACAGATACTTTGGTCATATCAAGACTGCCAATCTGCAGTAATTCGAGGCATTCCCTTTCAGTGCCCAATTGCTGATTAGGATATATTTCCAGCCGGAGTTCTCCTCCGGACCTCTTGTAAAGGTCTTCGCCCATACGTACCATGGCTTTGTGAACCGAATGGTTGACATCCAGACCATGAGCCAGCCGGAGGATCCTTGTCCGGCCATCTGTGGCGCAACCTGACAGCAACAGGCAGAGCAGGCCGATGCTCAGCGACAACAGTTGCCTGGTGACAGGGATGGTTCCGGATGCAGTTTTATTCACTTCTATAAACCTTTTTTTACGGACCAGCTACTATCCACGCAGAATAGAGCTCCAAATTTTAAAAATTAAAGTACTCCTTTGCATTGTGATAACAGATATCCTGTACTATTTTTCCAATCCATGGAATTTCCTGAGGCAGTTCCCCCCGACTGATTTCACCCCCCAGGATATTACATAGGACCCGCCGGAAATACTCGTGTCTGGGAAAAGAAAGGAAACTTCTCGAATCCGTTATCATGCCTATAAAGCAACTCAGGAGCGCCATATTGGACAGGGTGTTCAATTGCTGCGTCATTCCATCTTTCTGGTCAAGGAACCACCAGCCGGAACCAAACTGTATCTTTCCGCGGACACTTCCGTCATTGAAATTACCGGTCATGGTCGCCAGGATGGCATTATCCCCGGGGTTGGAATTGTAAAGGATGGTCTTGGTCAATTGATTTTTTTGGTCCAGCAGGTTCAGGAACCGGGACAGACTTTCGGCCTGCGGAAAATCCCCTATGGAATCCCAGCCTGTATCCGCGCCAAGTAAGGCATTCATGCGGCTGTTATTATTTCGGAGGGCTCCTAAATGGAATTGCTGCACCCACCCAAGTTCATTATAGGCTTCTGCAAGAAATTGTAAAAGGGCACTTTTAAATTTCATGGATGCCGTGGAGGAAACAGACTTCCGGTTCCTTCCCAGCTCAAAGGCCGCCTCGACCTCGGCGGCCGAATATGGCAAACAATAAATGGCGTTTAATCCATGGTCAGCTAACTTGCATCCATTGCTGTCAAAATATCTCATTCGTGCTTTTAAGGCCTCACATAAGGAATCAAAGGAATTCACAGTAATCTTTGATGCTGTTTCAAGAGTCTCAATATAGTCTGCAAAGTGTGGTTGGTCAATTTGAAGTGCCCGGTCGGGACGGAATGACATGCTCATCTTTAAGGCAGAATTACTTTGCGCTAAATTTTTATGGTTTTCCAAAGAATCAACAGGGTCATCTGTGGTACAGACCACTTCGACATTCATTCTTTCAAGGAGGTCCAGGCAACCATTATTATCTGAGTTCAATCGCTCGGTTGTATCGTGATAAATCATTTCTGCGGACTCCCCGTTGAGCAGTTCATAACGATCAAAATACCTGGCAAGCTCCAGATGTGTCCAATGATAAAGTGGATTTCTAATGGTAAACGGAACGGCTTCCGCCCACTTCTGAAACTTGTCCCGATCGGCTGCATTTCCCGTAATGTAATCCTCATCAATCCCCAACGCCCTCATGGCGCGCCACTTGTAATGGTCTCCATGGATCCAGGCCTCGGTAATGTTGTTGAAAGTCCGATTGACTGCAATGTCTGCCGGACTCAAATGACAATGGTAGTCCAAAATGGGCATCCCCTTGGCATAATCATGGTATAGTGCCTCTGCGAATTTGTTTTCAAGTAAAAAATGGTCGTGTATGAATGGTTTTTCCGAGAACATTGAAGTATTATATCTTTGCAACCCTAAAAGCCTTTCCTCGTTTCCGGCCGCTGGCGTATTATGAATTGTGATTCATGCACAGGCTTACGGCGGTTGAGGCAAAAACAAGACTGTTACGACCCGGAAGTTAAGAAGATTTATTGGTTAAATCATTTTACGTGCAAATGACTCCGGACAACTTTCCCGGACAATATGGGGTGGTTCAACCCGGCATTACTTTTTCGTATATTACAGGGAGCATTGCTCTCAATATAGTATGAATTGTATTAAATATTTTTGTATTCTGCTTTGCGTGCCACTCGCAATATGGGGACAGGTGCTCATGCCCCCGATCCAGAATTATCCTATTTTCGAGTATCAGGCGGCGAGCAAGAACTGGGGCCTGAGCTGTGATGAAAACGGCGATCTGTATGTGGCCAATAACAAGGGATTGTTACATTTTAATGGTGAGAAATGGACCCTCTACAGGCTTCCCCACAGTACTACCATTCGTTCGGTTCTACAAGTGGAAGGCCGCATTTACACAGGGTCTTATGAGGAGTTTGGCTATTGGGTTAAAAATGCGTTTGGAAAGCTGGAATACACTTCATTGACCCACCTCATCCATAATCGCGTTTTCACCAATGAAGAGTTTTGGCAGATTGTTCCACATAACGACGCCATTCTGTTCAGGTCATTTTCCGGGGTTTATGAGTATAAGGATGATGCCATTCGTATGATAAACACCCCTTTTGTCGTCAGCTATCTCACAACATACAATGAGGATGTGCTCGTAGCGGGTGGCTACGAAATGCTTTTCCGCATTTCAGGAACAGATTGTATCCGACTCAGAAATGATGAGCTGTTGGATGATAAGATCGTCATTGATATGGACGGTATTCCGGACGGGCTTCTGATTGGGACAAAACTGAATGGATGCTTCCTTCTCAGGAACGGAATTCTGAAGCCCTATGAGGCCTCTGTCAATGAGGAACTTAAACAACATCAGCTCAACCAGGTACTTCCCTTATCGGATGGCAGGATTGCTTTTGGGACCATAAAGAACGGTATGTATCTCTATGATCCTATCGAGGATACTTTTCAGGTGCTCAACCGCCAATCAGGCCTCCAAAACAACACCGTACTCTCAATGCTTCAAAAGGGGGACCAACTCTGGCTGGGACTTGATAATGGAATAGACCGGGTACAGCTTAACAGTCCTCTTACGTCATATACGGATAATTCAGGCGTACTGGGCACGGTCTATGATCTTGCAGTACATGAGGCTACATTGTATCTGGGAAGCAATACAGGCGTATATTATTTTCAGGGGGATCAGCTGAATTTTGTGGAAGGATCCCAGGGACATGTCTGGGATCTGGAGGTGGTAGACGGAGAACTTTTTTGTGGCCACAATACGGGTACCTTTACAATAAAGGAAGGCAAATTATCTCCGGTAACCAATATTTCGGGAGGTTATAAGATCGTGCATATCCCTGAAGATCCTTCATCATTTCTTCAGGGCACTTATACAGGCCTGGCGAGGTACGGAAAGAATGAGCGCGGGGATTGGGAGGCAAAGGCCGTTGGTGGTATTACATTTCCTGTTAAATATCTTTGTTTCGAGGATATGCGAACCATGTGGGTCGCCCATCCTTATAAAGGGATTTACAAAGTTCATTTAAATGAGCTGAGGGATTCGGTAATTCGAATAGACGAAATAGAGAAGGACGCGATCCCTGATCCTTACAACATCAAACTTTTTAAAATAAAGAACCAGATTGTATTTCTCAGTGCAGGGATCTGGTATAAATACGATCCCATACCGGGAAAAATAACAAGGTTCGATGAATTTCAGGAATACAATCACAAAGAATTGCTCTACTTTGATGAGGAATATTTTTGGTTTATTGATAATGAGGGCTCAAAGGAAGTCATTCAGAGCGATCTGAAACTGAGGCATTTTATGCTGGATGACAAACTGCTTCAAAAGCGACTGGCGCCGGATTCTGAGAACATTATAAAAATAAATGACTCCATCTATTATTTCACACTGATCGATGGCTTTGCAAAGCTGAATGGTACCAGGTTACGGAAGCAGCTTGAGCTACAACAATTACACACCCCGGAACTAAGCGCCTTCCGGGATGAGAAAGAGTTCTATTACATAAAGGATGCTTCTTATCGCATTCCCAATAATCATTCCAGGGCCATACACGTCGAAGTATCATCAGCCAGACAGGTCAGTCCGCGCTACTTATATACCCTGGAGGGGGCACGAGACCAGAAGGAATACAGAAATCAGGGCAACCTGCAATTTCAGAATCTGCCATTTGGGTCCTACCGGCTGGAGGTGGTCACGGTTAATATGCAGGATGAAAAATCGTCTCCACTGATCATTACCTTTAAGATTGCTGCCCCATGGTATTTTTCGCATTTAATGATTGGCATTTATGCCTTGATGGTCGTCGGATTAATTTTGATTATCCGCTGGTACAATCGCCAAAAACTGAAAAAGAAACATGAATTGCTTATTGTCAGGTTGCAAAATGAACAGGAGGAACACCTGGCACAGATTGAAAGAGATAAACTGGCCAGGGAGATCAAACATAAACAAAATGAACTTGCCCGTAGCACGATGGATGTTGCACGTAAAAATGAACTCATCCTAGAATTGAAAAACCTGCTTACCCTCAATAAAGAACGCTTTCCAAATCAGCAGCGTTACAGGCTTTTTATGAGAAAGCTGAACAATTCCATTGACGATGCCGAGGATTGGAATCGGTTTGAGGTCAATTTCAAAGAGTTGCATGAGGATTTTTTCGATACGCTTTTAAACCGGTACCCCAATCTTAGCTCCAAGGATTTAAAACTCAGCGCCTACCTTAAAATGAATTTATCCTCAAAGGAAATAGCTCCATTGATGGGTATCACTATTCGCGGGGTGGAGATCCACCGCTACAGATTGCGCAGAAAGCTTGGCATAAGTGCCGGGCAGAACATCAGCAATTTTCTTATCATGCTTCGTTAGCACCCGCCTCATTTCCATAGCCGATATTGTTAAAATTACCACATCATTATTACATCAAAATGCTAAATTGTCTTACTTCAATTTTCAGGAAACTACTGCAATTGTAGAGAAAATGCCCACTTTGAGGTCCTTATAGACTGACGTACATTTTATGTAGTGCCTCGGGTTGTTAACAACTCAGCAATTAGTAACTTAGTAAAAAACTAACTTCTTCATTGCACTATTATGAGAATTCGGAACATTTTTTTATTAATCTGCTTTTTAGTGACGGGGGTTGTTGCCTTGGCACAACAGGACATCACGGTTTCCGGTCTGGTTACCGATGTTAATGGGGAGCCATTGCCCGGGGCCAGTATTGTGGTTCAGGGAACTACTACCGGGACCCAAACGGATTTTGACGGAAATTTTACACTTTCCGGGGTACCCCAGGATGGTGTTCTCACAGTTAGTTACATTGGATATACCACCCAGGAAATCCCAATTGATGCACAGACTACGATTAATGTCAGCCTGGCCGAAGATGCGCAGGCCCTGGATGAAGTGGTTGTGGTGGGCTATGGTACTGCAAAAAAAAGAGATCTTGCCGGTTCAATTGTTAGGATTGAGGGCGATGAAGTTGCAGACAAACCCAATGCCAACCCGGTTGCTTCCCTGCAAGGGAAGGTTGCAGGTTTATCCGTGGTTAATTCGGGACAGCCCGGACAAGAACCGGACATTCGTATCAGGGGTACCGTCAGTAGAAATCAAACCAAGCCATTATATGTGGTTGATGGAATTTTTAGTGAAAACATAAATTATATCAATCCAAATGACATAGAGTCCATTGAATTATTAAAAGACCCGTCTTCACTGGCGATATTCGGGGTAAGAGGGGCAAATGGAGTAATACTTGTTACGACAAAGAAAGCGAAGGAAGGAAGTTTAAATATCACTTTTTCATCCTCAACCGGGGTCAAATATATAACCGGAAAACCTGATCTGGCCGATGCCGACTTATTTAAAACACTATTTGATGAACGCCTGGTTAATGATGGCTTAGAGCCCTATGACTCATATAATCTCTTCAATGGCAATACCGATTGGATTGACCAGGTAAAAAATGATGGGGCCATTGTTCAAATGGCTAATTTAAGTATTCAAAGCGGCACTGAAAAAAATAGACTAAGTATTGGTTTGGGGTATTTAAATGAACAAGGCGTTATAAGAAATGAAGAGCTACAAAGGATTACCTTTAATGTAAATAACGAAATCAACCTTTCCAATAACTTAAAAGTGGGTATTGGGTTAAATGGCGTAAAATCAGATTTGCCCGGACCACCCCCCGATAGTCCATATAATTTCGGTGCTGCCCTGATAGCAACGCCTGTAGTGAGTCCTTTTAATGCGGATGGTGTATACAATCAAATGCCCATTGCCATTGGCGGCGCGCAGGTAGGAAACCCTTTGCTCGTAGTAAATGAGAGGCTACCGGCCTCTATAAATGACACCTACCGCCTTGTAGGTAATATTTTTGCGGAATTAAAATTCTTAAAGGACTTTACCTTCAGGACGGCCTTTATGGGTAATTATGGCATTGAAAAAGGAAGAGGATATTCTCCTCTTACACCCGTGTATGTTGCTGAGAGCGATGAAATTGCCAATTTTTCAGGACAAATATTAACAAGTGTAACCCAATACAACAATACCAAGCAGGATTTTCAACAGGATTACTTATTAACTTATGCCAAAGAGATTGGAGATCACAGTGTTACAGCATTATTAGGTTATACCGCGTTTCAGGAATATTTGGAAAATATCAATGGGTCGGTAAGACAACTGGCCGGCGGGGAGCCAATTCCAAATGATCCGAGATGGTGGTATTTAAATGTATTTCCCTTCGGGGATCAGGATACTAGGGTTTCAAATTCCGCACAATGGGACAGGGCCACCTCGTCCGGGTTATTTCGCGTCTTATATAATTACCAGGGGAAATATATCCTAAACGGATCCTTCAGAAGAGATTCGTCTTCGGAATTACCTAAAGAGACCAGAGCCCAGAATTTTTGGTCGTTGGGTGCGGCCTGGGAACTGAGCAGGGAAAAATTTATGGAGAACAGTGCTATAAACTATTTAAAGATCAAGGGTTCTTATGGAGAGTTGGGAAATCAATATAATGCGGTAAATTACCCTTATCTGCCCAATTATCAATTAGGAGCATCAGCCGTGTTGGGCAATCCTCAAGGTGTGATCCCTGCCTATGTTTTAGCCTATAGGAATACGAACGACTTAAAATGGGAAACCATTACCTCTTATGAAGGGGGTTTTGAGCTGGCAACTTTTGAGAGCAGACTAAGGTTTGAAGCGGCCTACTATAATAAAATAACGAAAGATTTACTGGTGTTCGTTGAAAGAGGTAGTGAACAATTTTATACCAATGCAGGGGAAATTGAAAATAAAGGGTTTGAATTTTCAACCACCTGGAGCGATGAAGTAGGATCGGATTTCCGATATTCATTAAGCGGAAACTTAGCGACAGTAGCCAATACTGTAAATTCTGTGGTTGAACCCGGGTTTGAGCTTTTTGCCGGCCCGACTCGAACAAGCGAGGGTTTTCCTATTGGTTCGTTTTTTGGGTATGAGGTCGAAGGGCTCTATCAGTCGAACCTGGATATCCAGAATTCCCCGCCGAGCACTTTAGGAAGTTATGCCCCCGGAGATTTTAAATACAGAGACGTGAATGGTGATGGTGAAATTACGGAAGATGACAGAACCGTAATAGGAAACCCAACGCCTGATTTTACATATGGCGGGAGTTTGAATCTTGCTTATAAAAACCTCTCCTTAGACATTGATGTACAAGGGGTTTATGGAAATGAGGTATGGCGGAATTGGGGTAACGGAAGTACTTTCGCTCAATTTAATTACAGGACTGCAAGGGCAGACAGATGGATAGGTGGGGGGACTTCAAACTGGGAGCCCAGGTTAACTGAAGCAGCGGGGTATAACAAGCTAAATTCGACCTATAATATAGAAGATGGAAGTTATGTAAGAATTCGGAATGTTCAATTGGCCTACAATTTTGTGCCAATGGCAATAAAGGGCTTTGAGATAAAAAACATGAGGTTATATCTCAATGCACAGAACTTGTATACCTGGAAACACAATTCCGGATTTACTCCGGAAGCAGGTGGAACTCCAATTGAATTTAGTATTGATAACGGCGGATATCCTCTACCTGTAATAACAAGTTTAGGGTTTAACGTAACATTTTAATATTATTTAAGAATAAAAGTATTGTACTATGAAAAAAGATGCATTCGTCATTATTAAATATGGGTTAGGTGCACTACTTATATTATCAGCTGGTAATTCGTGTACCAGTGACCTCCTCGATACCAAGCCACTGGGAGTTGCCACGGTGGGAGATCTTTCAACGGGCGGCTTTGAAGCGGATGCGTTCGGATTGTACGGACAACTAAGAAATTCAGGCGTTTCAGACTGGACAAGATATTGGTTCCAAAGTATTCGTTCGGATGACGCCGCAAAAGGGAGCTCGGCTGGCGATCAGGCGCAGGGAGGTAGTGATTTCAATGAATTTAATTATACCATTGACAGTGACTTTAACAATGCGAACTGGAATGATCATTACCTGATAATTAATGCCTGTAATGACCTGATCGATGCCATAGAAGTTTCCGGGTTAACGGATCCCGGAACTACTATAAATATGGCGGAGGCGCGGATGATAAGGGCATTTCTTTATTTTGACCTGAGAAGGGATTACGGGGAGGTTCCTATAGTTGATGAAAAAATTACAACTGTAACTGACGGGAATAATCCAAAATCCAGTGTCGCAGAGGTAGATGCCTTTATTGAATCTGACCTGGAGTTTGCAAGCTCGAATTTGCCCCTGAACTGGCCGTCTAATCATGTGGGAAGAGCGACGAAAGGATTTGCCGATGGTTTAATGGCCAAACTCTATTTATATCAGGAAAATTATGCTGCTTCGTTGGCCAAAAGTGAGGAAGTTATCAATTCAGGGGTTTATTCATTAGAACCTTCTTACAAAGTGTTATTCGGTATTGATGGCAATAATACGGTTGAATCAATCTTTGAAGTACAACAATTAGTAACAGCATCCGGCCAGGAATTTGGCAATTCATATTACCAATCACAGGGGGTAAGGGGCACAGGTACCTGGGACCTGGGCTGGGGGTTCAACGTGCCTACTCAAAATTTAGTCGATGCTTATGAACCAGATGACCCCAGAAAAGACCATACCATCCTGGTTTCGGGTGAAGATGATGGTGGTTATGGCGGCGGAGTCCTGCCCGGAACTCCCCCGTTGGATCAATTGTATTGGAATAAAAAGGCCTATACGGAAGCCGCTGACAGGGCAAGATTCAGCCTGAGATTTAATCTATGGGAAAACATAAAAATACTTCGGTATGCCGATGTTCTTCTAATGGCAGCAGAAGCCGCAGTTCAAACAGGAAATACCGGTCTTGCAACAGGATATTTGAACCAGGTCAGATCAAGGGCAAGAGATGGTGCAAACGTGCTTCCGGATGTAACGGCAACATTAGACGCCATCAAGCACGAAAGAAGAATAGAATTGGCTATGGAAGGGGAGCGTTTTTATGATTTGGTTCGCTGGGGCGACGCTCCGGCTATATTAGGCGGTTTAGGCTTTGAAGCCAGAAATGAATGGTATCCCATCCCTCAAACGGCGATAGATCAATCTAATGGGGTATTGGTGCAAAATCCAAATTATTGATACCGGAAAAAAATAAAATTTGTTATGAAAAAGCGAATTCAGTTACTTAGAAAAGCTGCCTATTTAACCGTAGCCGTATTGTTAATGGCTGGTTGTCAAAATTTGGACACCCCTCCCTTCGGAGATTATGAATTGGATGCCGGTGTGGTAACCATTATCTCTCCTGCAGAAGGGGCCTCCATCAAGGTTTTTGAGGAGGTTGCCTCCTTGGACATAGAAATAGAAGTTGATGATGATAATGTGGTAAGTGAAATCTCAATTGCTATAGATGGTTCTGAGATTACCAAATTAAGCGGCTTCAGTAATCCTCGTCACATCTCTGAAATATACACTTATGATGGCTTAACGAATGGAGACCATACGTTAACGGTAACATCCACCGATGTTAATGGTAAATCGACATCTGCTGAGGTTAATTTTAGCAAGGAACCGCCATATACGCCAACCTTCGACGGGGAAATTTTGTACATGCCCTTTGATGATGATTATAGAGATCTGGTCGGCGGTAATCTGGCAGACCAGGTAGGATCGCCAGGTTTTGCAGGTTCGGGCCTTGCTGGTTCAAATGCTTATAAAGGTGCAGCCGGCTCTTATCTGACAAGACCTACAGACGGGCTTTTAAATTCGGAATTCAGCGCGACCTTCTGGATAAACACAAATGCAAGCCCCGATAGGGCCGGGATATTGACAATTAGTCCGGAAGATACCGCAAATCCTGGGATGCCGAATAACAGATCAAGTGGCATTAGATTGTTCAGGGAAGACGTTGGTGGAAACCAGGTGCTTAAACTGAATATTGGCAACGGCGGTGATAATTGGTTTGACGGGGGTGCGGCTGCAGCTTTGCCACTAGGTGAATGGGCCCATGTCACAATAAGTATTGGCGCAGCAGAGGCAACCGTATTTATTAACGGACAGGTTGTTAGCCAGGGAGGATTTCCCGGACTCGACTGGACGGGTTGTGACCTGCTGTCTATCGCCTCTGGCGCCCCAAGGTTTGTAGAATGGGGTCATCTCTCGGAAGAAAGTCCTATTGATGAACTCCGTATCTTCAATAAAGCGCTGACACAGGCGGATATTCAGGCTATGATCAATTCGGCCAATCCGTACACCCCCCAGTATCCCGGCGAATCGTTCTACATGCCTTTTGATAACGGTTTTGTTAACGTAGTTAACAATATACCCGCTACCCAGGCTGGATCTCCTCTGATAGATGCCGACTCCTATGAGGGATCAGGCAGCTATGCAGGGGCTACCGATTCCTATGTAACCTATCCCGCGGAAGGATTAACCACCCCTGAGTTCAGTGCCAGCATGTGGTACAGGTTGAATAATGATCCTGACCGCGCAGGCATTTTGGCAATCAGTCCTGAAGACCTTGCCAATGCCTCTTATCCTGATATTCAAAATAACAGGGCATCGGGTATCCGGTTGTTCAGGGAAGATGTTGGCGGCGACCAGGTGCTTAAATTGAATATCGGAAGTGGCGGTGATAATTGGTTCGACGGCGGTGCTGCCGCAGCATTGCCTGCAGGGGAATGGGCGCATCTCGCAATTAGTATTGGAGCAACCGAGGCCACGGTATACATCAATGGCGTGGTGGTTAGCACCGGAACATTTCCGGGGCTCGACTGGACAGGCTGTGATGTGATTTCCATTATGTCTGGTGCTCCGAGGTTTACAGAATGGGGTCATCTGTCCGATCTTAGTAATTTGGACGAATTGCGCTTCTTTAATAAGGCGTTGTCAGCGGAAGAAGTTGCTGCCGTATTTGGCGGGGAGGTTACACCTCCCTACTTTGGCGCCACTTTATATATGCCATTCAATGGAGATAACATCGATAAAGCCAGCAATGTTCCGGCAACAGTGGTAGGAACTACAGGTTTTTCAGGTGAGGGGAAAGTAGGGTCGGATTCTTTTGAAGGTGCTGCGGACTCTTATTTAACTTTTCCGTCTAATGGATTAACCACCCCTGAATTCAGCGCGGTCATGTGGTTTAAATTAAATAACGCTCCGGACCGCGGAGGTATCCTGGCAATCAGTCCCGAAGATGCTGCCAATGCCGGCTATCCTGAAATTCAAAATAACAGGGCATCGGGCATCAGATTGTTCAGGGAAGATGTTGGCGGAGATCAGGTGCTTAAACTGAATATTGGTACTGGTACCGACAATTGGTTCGATGGCGGCGCGGCTGCTGCCCTGCCCCCGGATGAATGGGCGCATGTAGCGATAAGTATTGGCGCGGATGAGGCAGCGGTATATATAAATGGCGAAGTGGTAAGCAGCGGGGAATTTCCAGGGCTCGATTGGACCGGTTGTGACCTTATTTCCATTATGTCAGGCGCACCGCGATTTACAGAATGGGGTCATTTATCTGATTTAAGTTATCTTGATGAACTGTACTTTTTCGACGTCGCTCTTACTCAGGAAGAGATCCAAACCATTATGGCAGCGGAGTAAATAATTTTAGAGGCTTCGGAAGCAAACCTTAAAGCTTTGGTGGCCTTATACCTTTTGTGAGTTAGTTTTAATTTTTTTTAGTTAGTCCTGTTTAGCTGCATTCCTTAGTTGGAATGCAGCTAAATTTTCTCAATTAATTTTATAGTATGCTGAAGTTCCTGTATAATTCAAGATTGGCTTTGTTGGTTTCCATCTCGCTTTTTCTTAATTGCAATACACGCAAAAAAGACGTTCCAAAGAGAGAGGACTCACACGTTCAAAGCCCCTTTTCCGATGATGAAATTTTAGATTCAATACAAAAGCAAACAATCAATTATTTCTGGGACGGGGCGGAGCCAAATTCCGGACTTGCGCGTGAACGCCTGCACATGGACGACATTTATCCTTCCTCTCCAAAAAACACGGTAACCACCGGGGGAAGCGGATTTGGCCTTATGGCTATTTTAGTTGGGATCGAAAGAGGTTTTATTTCAAGAGAAGATGCTTTGAACAGATATCTTAAAATTGTGGATTTTCTTGAAAAGGCAGATCGCTTTCATGGCGCCTGGCCCCATTGGATAGATGGGGAGACGGGAAAAGTATATCCGTTCAGCAAGAATGATAACGGGGGAGATTTGGTTGAGACCGCTTTTTTAATCCAGGGGTTGTTAACGGTCCAGCAATACTTTGAAGGTGGAAATGAACAGGAAACCGCCCTATGCAATAGAATTCAAAAACTATGGGAGGAAGTGGACTGGAATTGGTATACAAAAGGCGGGGAAGACGTTTTGTACTGGCATTGGTCCCCGAATTATAAGTGGGAGATGAATTTTCCCGTCGGCGGCTATAATGAGTGCTTAATTATGTACGTCCTGGCTGCCTCATCGCCAACACATCCGATTAAAGAATCCGTCTACCATAAAGGGTGGGCGCTTAACGGAGCAATTATATCGAAAGAAAAGTTCTATGGTGAAGACCTGGTACTTAACTATTATGAACATGATGATGCCCCCGTTGGCCCTTTGTTTTGGGCACATTATTCATATTTAGGATTAAATCCGAAAGGCCTTTCAGATCAATATGCCGATTATTGGAAGCTTACGCAAAACCAGGCTGAAATACATTACAAATACGCTGTTGATAATCCTGAAGAACATAAAGGCTACGGTGACAGTCTGTGGGGTTTAACCTCAAGCTACTCTATAAATGGATATCACGGGCACAGGCCTGCTGATGATATCGGGGTCATTTCTCCCACAGCCGCATTATCGTCATTTCCCTATACGCCGGAAGAAAGTATGAAAATGCTTAAGAACCTCTACAAAAACCACGATTCCCTAATTGGCGAATACGGTCCCTATGATGCCTTCAGTTTTGAGGATAATTGGTATTTACCAAGGTATCTGGCCATAGATCAGGGACCCATTCCCGTTATGATTGAAAACTATCGTACGGGTTTATTATGGAAGTTGTTTATGAAAAATAAAGATGTGCTGGAGGGATTGGAAAAGCTGGGATTTACGAATACTAGCCAATAGTATAATTTTTGATTAAATAAGGATGAACTTTAATCTGTATAAAACTCCACAGGTAGAGCGGGGAACCTACGGAAGGTTATAAAATAGAACAGAACAGCCTTAGAAATTAAATTGAATCAATACAGTACGTTCAAATAGACAAATGCCGTATAATTTAAGATATTTAAAATTCACCTGTTTTGCGGTTGCCGTGGTCTTATTGTCATGTGAAAAACAACGCGATGTATTGTCTGATGATTTAACCGGCTATTTACAATTACTGGATAGTGAAAAAACGGGAATCGACTTTAACAATGCCATCCGCGAATCAGAAGAACTAAATCATTTTATTTATAGCCAGATATATAATGGTGCGGGCGTAGCTATTGGAGATATAAATAACGATGGCTTGCCGGATGTATTCTTTTGCGGTAATATGGTCAGTGACCGTTTGTACTTAAATAAAGGCGATTTTAAATTTGAAGACATAACCAGGAACTCAAGAATAGCGAAAAATTCCGGCTGGTCCTGGGGTGTAACCATGGCAGACGTGAATGCCGATGGGTATTTGGATATCTATATTAGCAGGAATGGGGCGTCTTTGGATCTCAATGATCGGATAAACCAATTATATATAAACAATAAAGACCTGACATTTACGGAATCTGCGATGTCCTACGGACTCGCTGATGCGGGGTTTTCTTCACAAGCCGTGTTTTTTGATATGGATAACGATGGGGATCTGGACATGTACCAGGTTAACCAGCCTCCGGACCCAAAGTTGTTCAGCCGCTATAAAATACCCAGAAGCCGGCAGAAATTCCATACCGATAAACTCTATATAAACGAAAATGGCAAATATAGTGACGTATCAAAAAGCGCCGGTATTCAGAACACCCTCGCACATGGATTAAATGTTAGTTCAGCAGATTTTAATAATGACGGATGGATGGACTTGTACGTGTCAAATGATTATGATGAGCCGGACTTTATGTATTATAATAATGGCGATGGTACCTTTAAAAATGTAATAGATGAGAAATTCAGGCACATTTCTAAGTTCAGTATGGGGAGTGATGCCGGAGATATTAACAATGACGGTTTTATTGACTTAATGACCCTTGATATGGCCGCGGAAGATCACTATCGGTCTAAAACCAATATGGGGTCCATGAGCTCAGAGAATTTTGATCTCTTGATTAAATGGGGGAAACACCACCAATATATGTTCAATACGTTGCAAATAAACTCCGGTATGGGTAGTTTTTACGATGTGGGAAATATGGCGGGAATTGCAAAAACCGATTGGAGCTGGGGTGCGCTTTTTGTTGATTTGGATAATGATGGCTGGAAAGATATTCTAGTGACAAACGGGATAAAAAAGGATTTTCGCAACAACGACTTTTTAACCGAGGCATACCAGAAACTTGCTGACGGTGCTACGGATATTTTTAACCTGAGCAAGCAGGCTCCTTCCTCCCCGCTTTCTAATTATGTTTTTAGAAATAAAGGGGATCTGGAATTTGAAAAAATAACCAGGGAATGGGGTTTCGATACAGCCGGATTTTCCAGCGGTGTAGTTTACGGCGATCTGGATAACGATGGTGATCTGGACATCATTACAAATAATATGGATGCTCCCGCATTTGTTTATGAAAATAAAGCAACAGGCAATTATTTAAAAATAAATTTTAAAGGATCTGATAAAAATACATTTGGGTATGGGGCAAGAGTGAAAATACATCACAATGGAAAAACTCAAATTGCAGAAAATACCGTAACCAGAGGTTATTTTTCATCGGTTGAACCCGGCGTGTTTTTTGGTCTTGGGAAAGACCCAAAAATTGATAAAGTAGAAGTGATTTGGGCAGATGGGAAAGTGACTGATTTTCATAACATAAATGCTAATACAACTTTAGTAGCCAAATATTCCAATTCAAAAGAGGTAGAAAAAAAATCAGAGAAGCCAAAACCACTTTTTACGCAAATCACGGCATCAGAATTGGGGATCACATTTGTGCATAAGGAAAACGACTTTGATGACTTCTCGAGAGAAATACTTCTGCCTCATAAATTATCCCAAAACGGCCCTTTTTCTGCTGTCGCTGATGTTAATAATGACGGATTGGACGATGTTTTTATTGGAGGGGCAAGCGGGCAGAGTGGAATTCTCTATATCCAAAGTGAAAATGACCTGTTTACCGGAAGTTCTTCGCAACCCTGGGAACAGGATAAAGATTCTGAAGACCTGGGATGCCTGTTTCTGGATGTTGATGGAGATAATGACAAAGATTTATTTGTCACGAGTGGAGGAAGTGAATTTGAAAACGCGTCGCAACTTTTAAAAGATAGAATATACCTAAACAATGGAAAGGGCGTGTTTGAAAAAGATGCAGACGCACTGCCTGATATTTACTCCAGTTCACAATGTGTAAAAGCATCTGATATTGATTCAGATGGTGACTTAGATATATTCATAGGCACTCGTCTCATTGGTGGCAGATACCTCTATCCTGCGAGTAGTTATATATTATCCAATGAAAAAGGAAAATTTACAAATTCAACTTCCAGTACCGCTCCAGACCTGCAGAACATAGGTATGGTTACCGATGCTGTTTTTACCGATATTGATAAAGATGGCGATGATGACTTAATGGTGGTTGGCGAATGGATGCAAATAATTCTTCTGGAAAATCAAAATGGCGTATTTACAAACAGTTCAGATAAATGGGGATTAGAGGATACCAGAGGATTGTGGTGGTCAATTACGGTAAGCGATTTGGATAAGGACGGAGATGATGATTATATTGTGGGCAACCTTGGCAGAAATAATAAATTTAAGGCTTCCGAAGAACACCCTTTTAAAATTTATGCAAACGATTTTGACAATAATGGTACTAATGATATTGTTTTGGCAAATTTTTACAAGACTACTTATGTGCCGGTTAGAGGCCGAGAATGTACAAGTCAGCAAATGCCTTTTATTTCGGAAAAATTTAAGGATTATAATAGTTTCGCTTCAGCAAACCTTGTAGATATTTTACCTGAACAAGGTTTAATGAACGCCGTAACCTATGAGGTCAGCAATTTTGAAAGTGTTATTTTGATTAATAATGGTAAGCGGTTGGTCCGTAAGCCTTTAGCTGTTCAGGCCCAGGTTTCCCCAATTAAATCCTCCATAGTTGAGGATTTCAATAATGACGGTAATAAAGATATTTTGGTAGTTGGTAATCATTATTCAACAGAAGTTGAAACTATTCGCTATGATTCCGGAATTGGAACCATGCTCATAGGGGATGGCAAAAATAATTTTGAGGCGATTGCACCTACCAAAAGCGGCTTGCATGTACCTTATGATAGCAGGAATGTTGCAAGGGTAAAGGGAATAGCCAAAAATTATATATTGATCACCAACAACAACGACAATCCGACATTATTTGCATACAAAAAGTGAAAGAAGTTTGGTTTTGATAATCCGTCCTCCTATTGAAAATAATGAATAAAGTAAAAATAATTTTGCCAACACTTTTTGTAATAGTCCTTTCCTGTTCTAAAAGCTCGATATATCAAGTATCGGAAAATCCAGATCCGGAACCGGAACCTGAAGAAATTCCATCGATCACAGATGAGGCACTGCTCGATCTTACTCAACGCGAAACATTCCGGTATTTTTGGGATTTTGCCGAGGAAACTTCCGCCGCCGCAAGGGAGCGATACCATCCAGAAAATGCATCGCTGGATGCTCATGTAGTCACCAGCGGAGGCACCGGTTTCGGACTGATGGCAATCATCATCGGCATGGAGAGGGGCTATATAACCAGAGACGAGGGCCTGCAGCGTATCGGCCTGATCATCACTTTTTTGGAAACCGCAGATCGCTACCACGGAGCGTGGCCACATTGGATGGATGGCCGAAACGGGAGGGTCATTCCATTCAGCGAGCTTGACAATGGCGGAGATCTGGTAGAAACGGCCTTTCTTGTTCAGGGCCTTATCTGCCTGAAAGAATATCTTTCGGAAGGGGAGGAAATTGAACAAATGCTGGCTTCGAGGGCAGATGCATTGTGGAAAGGAGTCGAATGGAACTGGTATACCCAAAATCAACAGTCACTCTACTGGCATTGGAGTCCCACCTACGGATTTGATATCAACCTGCAGTTAAAGGGGTACAATGAGGTGTTGATCGCCTATGTCCTTGCGGCATCTTCTCCTGATTTCAGCATTGAACGGGAAGTTTATGACCAGGGATGGGCTTCAGATGGCACCATTGCTTCCACCAACACAAAATACAGCATACCACTACTTGTAAATCATTCGGGAGCCAATGAATATGGAGGTCCCTTGTTCTGGGCCCATTATTCTTACCTGGGTCTTGATCCGAGAAGCCTTGCGGATTCCTATGTGAATTACTGGGAGGTCAATGTGAATCATACCATGATCAACAATCAGTATTGCATTGAGAATCCTAAAGGATATACGGATTACGGGGAAAATTGCTGGGGACTCACAGCCAGCTATACAAGAAATAATGATGGCAGCCTGGGATATGCAGCTCACAGACCCGGGGATGACCGCGGAGTGATCTCACCCACCGCGGCCATCAGTTCTATCCCATATACTCCGGAAGCCTCCCTGAAAGCCCTGCATTACTTTTATAACCATAAGGAAGACTTACTGGGCCCTGCCGGTTTTTATGACGCCTTCAGTCCGGACCAGGATTTTTGGGTGGCAGAGGCTTATTTGGCAATTGATCAGGGACCATCGCTGGTAATGATCGAAAATTACAGGTCCGGATTGTTATGGGACCTTTTTATGGGCAATGAGGAAGTCAGAAACGGGCTGGATAAACTGGGATTCACGTATTAAAAACTAAAATACATAATTCACTACCTTATGTCCTTAAATCACCTCTAAAACCTATCCGTTGAGAAATACGTTCTACAAGCTCCTTATTTTACTTTTCCTTTCCACTTCATTTCTGGGAGCCCAGGATAATCAGATGACCTATTGCAACCCGATAAATATTGATTACGGCTATACCACAATTCCAAATCTGGTCGCGCAGGGCAAACACCGGGCCACCGCCGATCCTGTTATCGTCAATTTCAGGGAAAAATACTTCCTCTTTTCCACCAACCAATGGGGGTACTGGTGGAGTGATGATATGTACCACTGGCATTTTGTGCCCAGAAAATTCCTCATGCCCTACCATGACACCTATGACGAATTATGTGCCCCGGCCGCATTTGTAATGAAAGACGAGCTCTATGTGATTGGCTCAACCCATGGCCCGACTTTCCCGCTCTGGAAAAGTGACAATCCCACGGAGGATGATTGGGAAATTGCCGTGGACTCGCTGAAAGTCGGGGCCTGGGATCCCGGATTTCTCTATGATGAGGAAAAAGACAAATTATTTCTGTACTGGGGCTCAAGCAATGAATTTCCCCTCCTGGGAACAGAAATAAATACCCGTACGCTTCAGTCCGAAGGTTATGTAAAACCCCTGTTAACCCTTAAACCGGAGGATCATGGATGGGAAAGATTCGGCGAATATAATGACAATACTTTTCTGCAACCGTTTATGGAAGGAGCATGGGTGACAAAGTACAAGGATTCCTACTATTTGCAATACGGCGCGCCGGCTACTGAATTCAGTGGATATGCTGATGGCGTTTATGTGAGTAAGGATCCCCTGGATCTCTTCGTTTATCAGAATCACAATCCTTTTGCCTATAAACCCGGAGGCTTCGCCCGGGGTGCGGGTCATGGAGCCACCTACCAGGACAATTTCGGAAGTTGGTGGCATGTTTCCACGGTGGTACTGGGACAAAAGAATAATTTTGAGCGCAGGATAGGGATTTGGCCGGCTGGTTTTGATAAGGATGATGTCCTCTACTGTAATACTGCCTACGGGGACTATCCCACCTACCTGCCAAAGCAGGGCGCGGATCATATTACCGGATTATTTACAGGTTGGATGTTGTTGAACTACAATAAGCCCGTTCAGGTTTCTTCCACACTCGGGGGTTTACAGGCCAATTTTGCAGTTGATGAGGATATGCGAACCTATTGGTCGGCTGAAACAGCTGATGCAGGGGAATGGTTTCAGACCGATCTGGGAGAGGTCGCTACAATCAATGCTATTCAGATCAACTATGCCGATCAGGACGCCACCCTGATGGGAAAAAGCACAGGGGTATACCACCAGTATAAAATTTTCTCTTCCCAAGATGGTAAAAAATGGCAGTTGCTGGTTGACAAAAGCAAGAACACAACCGATGTCCCCCATGATTACATTGAATTGAAAAAGCCGGGGAAAGCAAGATACCTCAGGCTTGAGAACCTGAAGATGCCAACAGGAAAATTCGCCATAAGCGGATTCAGGGTCTTTGGAACGGGATCCGGAAAAGCGCCTGGAAAGGTGGAGGATTTTATAGTATTGCGCGCAGGCAAGGATAAACACGGAGAACGGCGGAGCGCCTGGTTGAAATGGCGAATGAATGAAGCTGCGGATGGGTATATGATCTATTTTGGTAAGTCACCGGACAAAATGTATAACAGCATCATGGTATATGGAAAGAATGACTATTTCTTTACCGCGATGGACAGGACCGACGCCTACTATCTTCAGATAGAAGCGTTTAATAGTAACGGGATATCTGCGAAAAGCCCCGTGGTCATTTCGGAGTAGGGCCCCGAAGGGTTGCCTCTGCAAGATCTGATACTAAAAAATGCATTAGATGAAGTCAGCACATCGTATAGACCATACCATCCGAATTGCGGCAGTACACGCTATTTTCCGAAACGGTTGTATGGGGAGAACCTGCATTTCATATGATGAAGAACCACTAGCGGCGCAGGAACATAAGATTTAAACACATTTATTTTTATGATGACATGAAATTTTATAACCTGATGGGAAATCCGGCTGAAGGCCATAACGCAATAGAAGACGCGCAATAATCAGCTGCCATTTCGGGCCTTCGTAAATAGCCGGACAACTTGCAAAAGTGTATAAGGTATCCGAGAAGGAGTTCAAAAAAGCATTCAAAAGCCGAATGGAAGAGGCGTATGCCAATTTTAAAAAATTACGGGGAATATGAAATTTATTTTAAAAAGTACAGCAATATTTTTATGGCTGTCGGCCGGCACCATCATGCCGGTTGACGGTCAAACGCTTGACATCCTTACCTATAATATAAGATATGACAATCCGGGGGACAGCCTGAATAACTGGGATAACCGGAGGGAGTTCCTTATCTCCCAGTTGCGGTTTGTCGGACCTGATATTTTTGGGACCCAGGAAGGCCTTGTTCATCAGTTGAAATCTATAAAAAAAGGACTGAATGGCTATGACTTTATCGGAAAAGGCCGGGATGACGGACGGGAGGCGGGCGAATTTTCTGCCATATTTTATAACACTGACAAAGTGGAACTTCTGGAAAATCAGACTTTCTGGCTTTCTGAAAGCCCAAAGACACCATCCAAAGGTTGGGACGCGGCGATCAAAAGGGTATGCACTTACGGCAAGTTCCGAAATAAGGCAGATGACCGGCTTTTCTGGGTGTTCAATACCCATTTTGATCATATAGGGGAGGAAGCACGGAAACAAAGCGCTCTACTCATCAGGAAAATGATCGGGCAGCTAAATGCGGAAAAAATACCGGTGATTCTAATGGGGGATTTAAATCTGGAGCCGGATCATCCCGCGATCGTTGCCCTGGCTTCCGAAATGGCTGACTCCAAAAGCCTTGCAGGAGATAAAGCTTTCGGGCCGGAGGGAACCTTCAACGGTTTTGAATTTACTACCCCTGTAACACGCCGTATCGATTATATTTTTTTATCACAAGGGGACTTTGAACTTGAGAAATATGCGGTTCTCAGCGATTCCAAAGATTGCAGATATCCGTCGGACCACCTGCCTGTATATGTCCGGCTCAAGTTGAAATAATTTTAAATTCCACTTATTTATCGCAAGAGTATTAGTAGTGCCCCGATGGCTGTAAGGAGCAGGATCATCCTCCGGTATAATACCTCCTTGATGATCTTTACAAGATATATCCCAATGATCAGTCCAAGGAATACGCCGGGTATAAGTATCAGATTGACCTGAAGGGTGGAAACTGATATCGTATGCCAGACGAAGAGGTGAAAAGGTAGTTTGCAAATATTGATAATTAAAAAGAGCCATGCTGCGGTACCGATGAATTGATTCTTTGGAAGGCGCATGGCCAGAAAATATATATTTGAAAATGCCCCCGCGAGATTGCCGATCATTGTAGTAATTCCTGCCATTACCCCCATAAATCCTGCAAATGCCCAATGGGTAGGGATGGATCGTGATTTCTTCCGGTCCCACCAGTACATCATCACCACACTGCCCAAGATGATAGACACCATATAAATTTTAAAGGTGGTATCCGGAAGGTCTCTGCCCAACAACACCCCGATCAGCAGTCCGGTGAGCATCCAGGGCAGGAACCGGATGACATACCCCCAGCGGGCATACCGGTTATAGTAAATGACGGCGAAAATATCTCCGACAATAAGTAGGGGAACCATTAAACCGGTAGATTCCCGGGCTCCAAAAATGAGCGCCATCAAGGTAACAACGACAATCTCCATACCCTTTATCCCGGCTTTTGATATCCCCAGGATGATCGCGGCAATGAAGGCAGTAGTCCAGGTAGTAAGGGAGATGTCACTGATGAAGGCCGGCAGCTTGCTTGGATTTATCTTTTCAAAACAAATGTATCTTAAAAAATAATATCTTTATGGCCCAACCTCAACCAGGCTATGGAATTATCTACTTTAGATTTTACGTTCATCATCGTATTTTTCTCCATCGTACTGGCGATCGGGATCATAGTTTCAAAAAAATCAGGAAAGGATACCACCGAATTTTTTTTATCAGGCAGGACCATGCCCTGGTGGCTGCTTGGCCTTTCTATGGTTGCCACGACATTTTCTACTGATACTCCTAATCTTGTCACCGATATCGTCAGAACCAACGGAGTGTCCGGAAACTGGGTATGGTGGGCATTTCTCATTACCGGTCTCCTTACTGTCTTCGTTTATGCAAAACTTTGGAGGAAATCTAACGTAAATACGGATCTTGAATTCTACGAATTGCGATACGGGGGGGCTCCTGCGAGTTTTCTGAGAAAGTTCAGGGCCATTTATCTCGGGGTGATATTTAATGTGATCACGATGTCAGCGGTTACCCTGGCTGCCATAAAGATAGGAAGTATTATGCTGGGCCTTGATCCCTGGGTGACCGTGGTAAGTGCAGGGCTGATTACAGTTACGTTTAGTGCTCTCGGAGGCTTTAAGGGGGTGGTGTATACCGATTTCCTGCTGTTCTTTGTCGCGATGACCGGGGCGATCGGGGCCGCTTACTATTTAGTCAACATCCCCGAAGTTGGGGGTATCGAAGCCCTGATGGCCAACGAGAATGTCGCTGAAAAACTATCCATTCTTCCTGATTGGAGCAACAGGAAAGCGGTCATTACCTTATTTATTATTCCTTTAGCAGTACAGTGGTGGAGTTCCTGGTATCCCGGGGCCGAGCCAGGTGGTGGCGGGTATATTGCCCAGCGGATGTTGGCTGCTAAAAATGAAAATCATGCCATAGGCGCCACTTTCTTTTTTAATATCATGCATTATGCGCTCCGTCCATGGCCATGGATCCTTGTTGCCCTGGCGTCTCTGGTTGTTTATCCGGATATTCCAAGTATCCACGAGGCCTTTCCCAATGTGGCCAATGATAAGCTGGGACATGACCTGGCGTATTCGGCCATGCTCACCAAATTACCCAGCGGATTGCTGGGACTGGTACTTGCCTCCCTGATCGCCGCCTATATGTCAACCATCTCCACCCAGCTGAATTGGGGTTCTTCTTATATCGTTTATGATTTCTACAAACAACAGATCAATCCCCATGCTTCAGAGAAAAAACTGGTGGCTGTTGGCCGATGGTCCACTGTTGGCCTGATGGTCTTAAGTGCTGTGCTTGCGCTTTTATTGCAGAACGCCCTCCAACTTTTTGATGTCCTGTTGGTTTTCGGTGCGGGAACGGGCCTCATCTTCATACTCAGATGGTTCTGGTGGCGCATCAATGCCTGGAGTGAGATAACTGCCATGTTCGCCTCAGGGATCATTTCCATCCTGCTGAAGCTAACTCCTTTGGGACCCTTTCTTTTTTCGACTGATGACGGGCTGCTTCCGGACTGGTGGGAATATCCCTTTGTAGTTTTGGTCACGACCCTGATCTGGTTGTCAGCGACCTTTATGACCCAACCGGAATCCAAAATTGTCCTCCAGAATTTTTATCGAAAAATCCAACCAGGAGGTCCCGGATGGAAAAAGGTGGTTGATGAGGCAAGGGCATCGGATGAATTAATAGTGGATGCCAGAGAAAAGTGGAGCGTTCCCTCCGGCATCTCAGCCATGTTGCTCGGGTGTGTTCTTATATACTCGTGCATGTTCGCCACAGGATACTGGATCTACGGTAATTATAACACCGCCCTTGTCCTGACTGGCATTGCTATTGTATCAGGGTTCCTGCTAGCCAGGGCATGGAACAGAATGAAAGGGCATATCTTGTAGGATCCTTTCAATATCTCGCACCTACTTTATCAAATGGAAGTGGGATTATTAGCACCAAATTATCTTCACCCAATACATTGGCCCGCTTGCATTAATTTTTAGACAAAAAATTGTTTAACGTCAAGTGGTAGACAAAGCGTCAGTTATCTCACTGCCCGGTCAAACTATGTTCTCAGGGATCATAAGTTTATTTTTGACCACCCTTAATTGGAATATCGTCCGGCAAACGGTCGTCCTGGGATTCATTATGCGTTTTTCCAAAGGCCCACCTGATCATTGCCGGAAAAACAGATGCCCAGGTAGACAGATCGTGCTTTCCACCTTCAATTTCCACATAGATGATATCGCCCGGGTACGAGTACCCCTTCTCCTGCAATTCCCTGATTACGTCCTGGGTATCCTCTATGGAATCAATGATCCCATTCTTATTCCGGTCCGCAGTTTCATCCCGGGTTCCGCACTGGAACCAGAATGCCAGATGCGGGTGGTAGGTTCCATTCTTGATAATATTGAGGATCATCCGGCTCCTGTCCTCCCTGTCATTTTTCTGATAGGCTTTATTACGCCACCAGAACGAGCCGCTAAATACCGCGGCTTTCCCAAAGTGATCCGGATGACCATAGACAATGTCAAATGCGGATAACCCTCCCAATGACATCCCGCAATACACCCAATCCCCGGTCTCCGAGGACAGGTTGAATTCTTTTTTCAGGAAGGGAATGAATTCCCTGAGCATAAATTGTGTATAACTTCGTGCATTGGCACCCCGTCCCTTAAAGTCTGGTCCGGAAGCAACCCCGTAATCCTGCAAACGGTGCCGGTTGGTTTCTATGCCTACATAAAAAAATGGCTTAATGCCGGGATCATTGAACGCATTATAAAGCGTGTGAGAAAGACGCATTGCTAAAAAATCCTGTGCGTCATTCATAAGAAGTACCGGGAGTGCCATGTCTTTATAATGCTCCGGGGCAGACCATATAAAGGTCAGCTTTCTGTCCAGAATTCTGGAATAAAAGGTTTGCCTATGGCTTAAAGATTTAAGGTCCGAATGCATGATTTTCCGTAGAAGTTGCAATAATAAGGAATCCGAGAAGGATATGGTGCGCAACCTAAATTAAACTAATTTAGCCCGTCCTAATATGTTGTAAGATTAACATATTTAGGGTACATTTAGTAATATGGCCCAGGTTCAACATCTAAAATATTATTCCAATACCCTGAGCAGGGATATCAATCTGGAGATTACCGGACATTGGGGCCATCCTGTTTTAATGTTCCCATCCTCTGGAGGATACTACACGCAAAACACCGATTTTGGACTTAATGGTTCGGTTATGCAATTTGTAGATGAGGGACGGATCAAACTTTACAATGTGGAAACCATTGACATGTTGTCCTTTTACGAGCATTCCTTGTCCTCGGAAGTCAAAATCCACAATTACGAGCTATACATGCAATTTTTGCAACATGAATTGATCCCCTATATCCAACGGGAATGTAAAACCCACAGGGTGGCCGTTGCAGGGGTTAGTTTCGGAGGTTATCATGCGGCGAATACGGCTTTCCGGTTTCCAGATTTGATATCCCACTTGTTCTCTATGTCCGGGGTATTTAATATCCGTAATTTTGTGCCTCTTTCAGATGATATGCGGATCTATTATAATTGCCCGGATGAGTTTATGCGCCACGAAGAATCCTGGAAGTATAATCATTTGCAAATTGTACTTAGCACCTCTGACTGGGACAGTTGCAAACCCAAGAATCTGAAAATGGCCGATATACTCAGCGCGAAAGGAATTCCGCACTGGTATGATGAGAAACAATGGATAGATCATGACTGGCCCCTATGGCGAATGGTCTTCCCACAATATATCAGCAACTATTTATAATGAAACAAATTATTGTCGACATAAAAAACAGAAAACATGGTTAAAAGAATCGGAATATTGTTCGGGATGGAGGATACCTTTCCCTGGGCATTCATAGACAGAGTAAATGAACTGGGAAAAGGGAAGGCAGTAGCAGAGCCTGTAATTATTGATAAGGTTCAGCAGGGAATTGATTACGGATACCATGTAATCATAGATCGCATATCACAGGAGGTTCCATTTTACAGGGCCTATCTGAAGAATGCTTCTCTAATGGGCACTGCAGTGATCAACAACCCTTTCTGGTGGAGTGCCGATGAAAAGTTCTTTAATAATTGTCTCGCCCTGCAAATCGGGGTCCCTGTTCCCAAAACGGTGCTTCTGCCCTCCCATGAAAGGCCGGTCGATACTACTGACCGATCCTTCCGAAACCTGAAAGCCCCGCTTGACTGGGATTATATGTCCAATTATATCGGATTTCCCGCCTATATGAAGCCGCATTCCGGCGGCGGTTGGAAAAGTGTTTATAAAGTAGAAAATCAGGATGATCTTTTCGCCAGACATGCCGAGACCGGCCAGCTGGTAATGATGCTTCAGGAAGAAATCATTTTTGAGGATTACTACCGCGTATATTGTCTGGGACAGAAATATGTTCATATCATGCCTTATGAACCCAGAAATGCATTTCATGAGCGCTACGTTACGGAACCTAAAACCAGCGGCAAGGAACATGTTAAGCTAATGGAAACAATTCGGGACTATACGATCAGGCTGAATAAGGCCTTGGGATACGACTTCAATACAGTGGAATTCGCCATTCGCAATGGCATTCCTTATGCTATCGATTTTTGCAATCCCGCTCCTGATGCGGATGTACATTCGGTTGGTCAGGTAAATTTTGACTGGATCGTAGAACACGCGGCGAAATACGCCATCGAAAAAGCCCTTGACCACAAAGGGAAAGAGAATAACAGTTCCTGGGGAAGTTTTGTAAAGACCGCCGTTGCCCCGGCTCCGGCGCCTTCCAGAACAAATAAGCTAAAAACAGCGGAGCAGGTTCGCAAAACAGTGATTAAGAAGACTGCAAAATCTTTGGCTGTTACGCCCTCCGTATCATCAAAAGCGAAAACAGAAAAAAAGAAAGCAAACGTGCCGGCCAGGAAAAGTGATGCGACCAAGGTGAAACCGAAGGTCAGCCCTGCGAAAAAATCAAAATAATAGGCAACCATTCAAAGCGGCATAGGGATATGAAAAATTTTACACTTGGGATAGAGGAAGAGTTTCAGATACTGGACAACGATACCCTGAAACTTCGATCCCACATGTCTAAAATTATTGATGGGGGTAAGGTGCTTTTGAAGGAACGCATCAAGGAGGAAATGCACCAGTCGGTGGTAGAAATGGGGACCAATATCTGTGAAAATGTGCAGCAGGCAAGGGATGAAGTTTCCTATCTGAGACAGCAGGTCATTGCGTTGGCTGACAAAGAAGGGCTGAAAGTGGCGGCGGCAGGAACCCATCCCTTTTCTTTCTGGAGCGATCAACTGATCACCCCGAACCCCCGTTATGATGCCCTTATTGCGGAAATGAAAGATGTAGCACGGTCAAATCTCATTTTTGGCATGCATGTTCACGTAGGAATTCCTAATCGGGAAGAAGGACTTCAGATCATGAATATTGCCCGATATTTTCTGCCACACTTGTATGCGCTTTCCACCAATTCCCCTTTCTGGGAAGGCAGAGAAACCGGATTCAAATCGTTCCGTTCCAAAATATTCGACAAATTTCCCAGAACAGGGATACCCCCCTATTTCGCAAGTGTGTCTGAGTATGACAAATTTATCGAAATTCTGGTGAAGACCAGGTGTATTGACAATGGCAAGAAGATCTGGTGGGACATTCGGTTACACCCTTTTTATCCGACAGTGGAATTCAGAGTCTGCGATATGGTAATGACAGTCGATGAGGTAATATGTATCGCTGCGCTTATGCAGTGCATTATTGCAAAATTGCATTTACTTCATCAAAAGAACCAAAGCTTCAGGTCGTACAGGCGCGTACTTATCAATGAGAATAAATGGCGTGCTGCCCGATGGGGTACCGAAGCGCAGCTCATAGATTTCGGCAAGGAGGAAGAGGTACCTTTCAGAACTTTGATGAACGAGCTGCTCGAATTTATTGAAGACGTGGTGGATGAACTGGGGTGCAGGACGGAAGTCAACTACGTATATCAGATGTTGGAAAATGGATCGGGGGCGGACAGGCAACTTAAGGTTTTCAATGAAACAGGGGACCTCCGTAAAGTAGTGGAGTATATCGTCTCCGAAACCGCCAAAGGGATTTGATACCTATTCAAATCAGGCTGAGGAAGCATCTTGAATCTTCCGGGCGTTCCCGGAGGCATTAGGGATGGAATCTTGTTGCTGAGAGCAAGTCATGATTTCCAACATAGGTCAATTGACTACGGTATAAAATGAAAAAGAACTATAAGATTGCCATCCTGGACATGAATGATGGCCAGCCAAATGAAGGAATGCGTTGCATTAAACTTCTGGTCGGGGGATTTTTATCACAGGAGCACCTTGGAGGCACGTTTGAAACTTTTGAAGTACGTAGTGCTTCTGAAGTCCCGGAACTGGATGCTTTTGACATTTTCATTTCTTCCGGCGGCCCGGGATCTCCCTTGCTGAGCGGCGATGCATGGGAAACTAAATATTTTGCGCTTTTGGATGGGATACTGGAACACAATCTCCTGAACGGGCCTAAAAAACATCTTTTATTGATCTGCCATTCGTTCCAGCTTGCCTGCCTGCACTGGGACCTTGCGAAAGTCACCAGGAGAAAGTCTACCTCGTTTGGAATCTTCCCGATCTATAAGACACAGAGCGGAGAAATGGAAGTATTGCTTCATGGGTTGAATAATCCCTTCTATGCAGTTGACTCCAGGGATTATCAGGTGGTCGGTCCGAGGGAATGGAAGCTGGAGACACTCGATGGTAAAGTACTGTGCCGCGAAAAAATCCGCCCTCATGTACCTCTGGAAAGAGCTGTGATGGCCATCCGCTTTTCAAACGAGATCTTCGGGGTTCAGTTTCACCCGGAGGCAGATTCCGAAGGGATGCTGCGATATTTTCAGCGGGAGGACAAACGAAAAGTGATCACTTCTGTATTCGGAAAGGAAAAATACCTGGACATGCTGACCCACCTTTATGATGAAGATAAAATCCCAAGGACCAACAGTATTATTATCCCACGGTTTTTGCAACAGGCTGCGGACGCCATTGATCAAACAAAAGTGACATCGGTATGATTCCATCAGTCAGAGAGGCATTTAATGCGGGATACAAGGAGGAATTTTATGAAGATCTGCAAAAGGAGGTTCTTAACACTTTTGGAGAACCTTGTGGTTTCAGGATTTCCGAAACACCGGTGTTTATTAGCAAGGCGGTAAGGGACAAGGTATTTGAGACCTGCGATGCCATTCTTGATCAGCTTTCAGGACTAGATCTAAATGATATCCGCCGGAGATTTGTTCCCGGAAGGAGCGAGTCAGCTCCACTCCCGGATAAGCCACACTTTCTGGCAATCGATTTTGGACTCTGTTACGATGACACTGGCGCCGTCGTACCACAATTGATAGAATTACAGGCTTTTCCCTCCCTGATGTACTACCAACCCTTTTTAGGGAAAACCTTCAGGATGCACTATCCCAACCTTCCCAATGAGGGCTTTCACTATTTTTTTGATGATCTTGACGAAACTGGCTATTACAAGATGCTCGGGGAGCTCATCCTTGGCGGGGAAGATGCAGAAAATGTCATCCTGATGGAACTTTTTCCAGAGCAACAGAAAACCAGGATCGATTTCCGGGCGACGGAGCAAAAACTGGGGATCAAAGTTGTATGCATGACCGAAGTATTACGAGAAGGCAGAAAGCTGTACTACCTGAAGCAAGACCGGAAAATTCCCATACATCGAATCTATAACAGGGTGATTCAGGATGAACGTGAACGATATCCCGGATTGGAAACGGCGTTTACCCTGCAGGATGATCTGGATGTGGAATGGATAACACACCCGGATTGGTTCTACATCATCTCCAAATGTATAATGCCCCTTCTGGACCATAAGTACATTCCCAAATCCTATTACCTTAATGAACTTCCACCGGGACTGACACTAAGTGATTTTGTGCTGAAACCTTTGTTTTCCTTTGCCGGTACAGGTATCAATCTGGATCCGACCCCGGAGGCAATTGCAGCAATTGAACATCCGGAAGATTACCTGCTTCAGCGCAAGGTGTCATATGCCCCTCTTATCCGCACAGCCACCGGTACAAACTCGAAAGTGGAGTTGCGGATCCTCTATGTGAAAGATGTGGAGAGCAACCGGATGAAACCGGTCATCAACCTTACACGCATGGGAAAGGGTGGACTTATTAATGTTTCGCATCAAACTACGGATACCTGGATAGGTTCCTCAATAAGTTTTTTTGAGGATTAAAATCACTACGCTTCCTAAGGGTTATCTCTGTTAAGTAATCGGGCCACATATTTCCCTATGATGTCAAATTCAAGGTTTACCACAGAACCCACTTTGTATTCCTGAAATAAGGTATGCGCAAAGGTGTAGGGAATGATTGCGACACTGAACTCATTTTTAAGAGAACGGGTAATGGTCAGACTCACCCCATCAATGGTAATCGACCCCTTGTGTACCGTGATATGTTCCGGGGACGGATCGTAGGTGAAGCCGAAACTGTAGCTTCCATTTATTTCACTGATATCTGTGCATTGGGCCACCTGATCCACGTGTCCCTGAACAAGATGACCATCAAGCCGGGAGCCGAGTACCATCGCCCTTTCTAGATTAACCCGGGAACCCGGAACCAGCCTATCCAGATTGGAGCGTTTCAAGGTCTCATCTACGGCAGTTACTGTATATGCGTCTGATCCTTTGCTGATCACGGTGAGACAGACCCCATTATGGCTGATGCTCTGATCTATTTTGAGCTCTGGTGTAAAGGATGAAATCAGGGTCAGGTGACGATTTCCACCTTCTGCTCTTACCTCTTTTACTTCCCCCAAAGATTCGATAACCCCCGTGAACATGTATCAGTAAATTTAAGTAGTTTTGTGAATTAAAAGAGATCACAAAGGTAACAGATATAATGCAGGAAGAGGAAATTATTAAATTGGGAATTTCCATAGGAGATGTAAATGGAATAGGATGTGAAGTAGTATTGAAGACCTTCGAGGATCCGCGAATGTTGGAATTTTGTACTCCGGTTATCTTTGCCTCCAACAAAACGATTTCACAGCAAAAGACCGCCCTTGGAATTGACATCACCTATCACGGGATTCAGCAGGCTTCCGGGAGCCTTGAAGGGAAGATCAATGTGGTAAATGTCTGGAAGGACACTCCGGAATTAGCTTTTGGAGAAGCGACCACGGAGGCCGGAAGCCTTGCCATTCAATCCCTGAAAGCGGCTGTCACTGCTTTGAATAATAAGGAAGTGGACGCCCTGGTAACGGCGCCAGTCAACAAAAAGAATATCCAGAGTGATACCTTCAATTTTCCGGGCCATACGGATTATCTGGCACAGGCATTTGGAGGAGAGAGTCTTATGTTCATGGTTTCAGACGGACTCAAAATAGGGCTACTGACAGATCATTTGGCGGTGAAGGATGTCGCTGCTGCCATTACCCCTCAACTCATTCGAAAAAAGGTGCAGATCATTGAAAAGTGCCTCAAAATGGATTTCGGGATTCAAAAGCCGAGGATTGCCTTGTTGGGGATTAATCCGCATAGCGGCGATAATGGAGTAATCGGAAAAGAAGATGATGAAGTGCTGGCGCCTGCCATCAGGGAATTGGCAACAACCGGGTTGCTCGTCTTCGGGCCTTATGCTGCGGATAGTTTTTTTGGGTCTGACACCTATAAACGTTTTGATGCCGTACTTGCGGCTTACCACGACCAGGGTTTAATCCCATTCAAAACACTTTCCTTCGGGAGTGGGGTGAATTTTACCGCCGGCCTTTCCGCAGTGCGTACCTCTCCGGATCACGGTACCGCTTACGAAATTGCCGGAAAGGGAATTGCCGATTCAGGATCATTTAAGGAGGCGGTTTATATGGCACTTAAAATTCTTAAAAACAGAAGAGAATATAAGCGGCTCACCGAAAATGTTCTTAAGAAACATAAAATCGCACGTTAAATGGTTTTATTTTTTATAGGTAAAACCCCTAAATATGTTGCCGATTTGATTGGGATTGTGTGAAAAAAAATTATCTTTGCACCCCTTAAACAAGTGTACCAGATGACGATGCATAAGGAATATGCCATTCCTTTTTCCGGACTAAAGGAAGGGAAGCACGAATTTAAGTTTTTGATTGAAAACAAGTTCTTTGAATCATTTGATTATCAGGAATTTAACGGAGCAAGTATTCATATACAGCTTTTGTTGACCAAATTATCGACCATGATGGAACTGAAGCTGAAGGCGAAAGGAGTGGTGAATGTGGATTGCGACCTAACAGGGGAACCATATGATCAACCCATTAAGGCGATGCTGGAGATCCTTGTAAAATTTGGGGATTCCTACAATAATGAAGATGATGAGATCCTGATCATTCCACACGGGGAACATCAAATCAACATAGCGCAGTACATCTATGAAATGCTGGTTCTGTCAGTGCCCCAAAAGCACATCCATCCCGGCGTTTTAGATGGCACGCTTAAATCAGAAATATTAGACAAACTGGAAGAACTAAAACCAGGAGAATCTGACATAAATAAAGAGAAAACAGATCCCAGATGGGACGCATTAAAAGATTTATTAACGGATAAATAAGTTGCAAAATGGCACATCCAAAGAGAAAAGTATCCAAAACAAGAAGGGATAAGAGAAGGACACACTACAAGGCAGTAACTCCAACACTGGCTAAAGATCCTACAACCGGAGAGATGCATTTATATCACAGGGCACATTGGTATGAAGGTAAATTGTATTATCGTGGCCAGGTACTTATTGATAAAGCGGAAGAAACAACCGCTTGATTGTCCGGGCCGCGGTTAAAATAACTCCCTGTTCGAAAGACAGGGTTTTTTTTATCCAATCGACGCTGATGACCCTCAAGCTGCGGTTACAATGAAAAAGGATGAGTTGCCAGTCACTGGATATTTTTCATCTGATTATTTTATTTTACTTTTTTAATTTTAGTTCCTAAAAACTCTTTTTTGAGGCAAAAAGTCGCAAAAAATCACTACTTTTCACCAGTTTTGGTACATTTCTTCAGTTTTTCTGATAAAAACCCAATTTAGGATGAGCAAACTTTTGGCAGCTATTACTGCTGTGGGGGCTTATGTTCCTGATTACATACTTACCAACCAGATGTTGGAATCCATGGTAGATACCAATGATGAGTGGATTACAAGCAGAACCGGAATCAAGGAAAGAAGAATTCTAAAGGATAAAGACAAAGGCACTTCCTTCCTTGCCATTAAAGCCGCTGAAGACCTGCTAAAAAAGAAAAAACTGGACCCCGCTGAAATTGACCTCGTCATTGTCGGGTCAGCCACTCCTGATTTACCGGTCGCAGCAACGGCAGTTTTTGTTGCTACGGAAATCGGGGCGACCAATGCCTTTGCCTTTGACATGCAGGCGGCCTGTTCAAATTTTTTATATGGAATGTCAACTGCTGCGGCATATATAGCCTCCGGACGCTATAAGAAGATCCTTCTGATAGGAGCGGATAAAATGTCTTCGATCCTGGATTACACCGACCGGACTACTTGTATCATCTTTGGCGATGGAGCCGGGGCGGTTCTCTTTGAACCCAACACGGAAGGCCTGGGATTACAGGATGAATATCTGAGATCAGATGGTACCGGAAGACCCTTTTTAAGGATTGAGGCAGGGGGTTCCCTCTTACCGGCCTCAGAGGAAACAGTGCGAAATAAGCAACATTATGTCTATCAGGACGGCAAGTCCGTTTTTAAATTTGCCGTCTCCAATATGGCAGAAGTGGCAGCTCTCATTATGGAGAAGAACAATTTAACCCATGATGACGTTGACTGGCTGGTACCTCATCAGGCAAATAAGCGGATCATTGACGCGACCGCCCAGAGAATGGGTGTTGCTGAGGACAAGGTGATGATCAACATACAGAATTACGGCAATACAACCTCGGCCACGCTGCCATTGTTGCTGGCTGACTATGAGAATCAACTTAAAAAAGGGGACAATCTTGTGTTTGCCGCCTTTGGTGGCGGCTTTACATGGGGTGCCATTTATTTAAAATGGGCATACACTGTTTAATAGAAACATTTCAACGTATCAAAACAAAGGATCATGGATATTAAAGAGATTCAGGGCTTAATAAAGTTTGTGGCCAAATCAGGGGCAAGTGAAGTGAAACTGGAAACAGATGAGATTAAGATTACAATCCGGACAGGACCTGCAGGCTATGCCCCGGAGCAAGGCCCATATACTCCTCCAATGTCTGTCTATCCTCCAAACCCTTCCGCCTATACGCCCCCACCTGGAAATGTTCAGGGAGCTCCGGACAGCGCTCCTGCAAAAACGACTGACGATCCTAAATTTATCACTATTAAGTCTCCTATTATTGGAACTTTTTACAGGAAATCTTCCCCTGATAAACCTCCATTTGTGGAGGTCGGGGATACTATTTCGAAAGGCGAAGTGCTTTGTGTCATTGAAGCAATGAAATTATTTAACGACATTGAATCCGAAGTTTCCGGGAAGGTCGTAAAAGTACTTGTAGAAGATTCCTCCCCCGTAGAGTTTGACCAACCTTTGTTTTTGATAGATCCGTCCTAGTAAAAATTCCGGCAGGCAAATCGGGAGACAATCATCCTTCCGCGATCCATGATCTTTCCTTAAAAGGGATACACCGTTAGAAATCGATAGTTATGTTTAAAAAAATACTAATCGCAAACAGAGGGGAGATAGCGCTTCGCATTATCCGTACCTGTAAGGAAATGGGCATTAAGACGGTAGCGGTCTACTCGAAAGCTGATGAGGAAAGTCTTCATGTTCGCTTTGCGGACGAAGCCGTCTGCATAGGACCGCCTCCAAGTAGTGAATCCTATCTCAAAATTCCAAACATCATTGCTGCCGCAGAAATTACCAATGCAGATGCTATACATCCCGGTTATGGCTTTCTATCTGAAAATTCCAAATTTTCCAGAATCTGCGCTGAACATGAGATCAAATTTATCGGGGCCTCCGGAGATCAGATTGACAAGATGGGCGATAAAGCCACGGCAAAGGAAACCATGAAAAAGGCAGGAGTTCCTACCATCCCGGGGTCCGATGGCTTACTGAAAGATGTAAGCGATGCTAAAAAAGTAGCTAAGAAAATGGGCTACCCGGTAATGATCAAAGCCACCGCGGGAGGCGGCGGAAAGGGGATGCGTGCGGTTCGGAAGGAAGAGGAAATGGAAGATCTTTTTGAAAGCGCGGTGAAGGAAGCTCAGGCTGCCTTTGGGAACGGGGGGATGTATATGGAAAAATTGATTGAAGAACCCCGACACATAGAGATACAGGTTGTGGGTGATCAGTATGGAAAAGCCTGCCACCTCTCAGAAAGGGATTGCTCCATCCAGAGACGACACCAGAAACTGACCGAAGAAACGCCCTCTCCCTTTATGACCGATAAACTCCGGGATAGTATGGGGCTTGCCGCAGTGAAAGCTGCAGAATTTATAAAATATGAAGGTGCGGGAACCGTGGAATTCCTTGTAGACAAGCACAGGAATTTTTATTTTATGGAGATGAATACCAGAATCCAGGTAGAACATCCCATTACCGAGCAGGTAATAGATTATGATCTTATCAGGGAACAGATATTAGTGGCAGGCGGCGTACCTATCTCGGGTAAGAATTATTATCCCAAATTGCATTCTATCGAATGCCGTATCAATGCGGAAGACCCCTACAATGGCTTCAGGCCATCTCCCGGCAAAATAACTACCCTTCATATCCCTGGCGGGCACGGGATTCGACTGGACACCCATGTATATAGCGGCTATACCATTCCCCCAAATTATGACTCCATGATTGCAAAACTAATCACTACCGCTCAGACGAGGGAGGAGGCGATCAATAAAATGAAAAGGGCCCTGGATGAATTTGTCATAGAAGGTGTAAAAACCACCATTCCTTTTCACAGGCAGTTAATGCATCATCCGGATTATCTGGCGGGAAATTATACCACAGCCTTTATGAATGATTTTGTTATGGAGCCGCCATTGCAGGAATGAACTTGTCTGGATAGAACTGCTGTTTATAACATTCTGAATGTCCCGGAGCCATCCCCCCACTTTCCCGATGGTTCATTACCAACACCTCGCAAGATGCTGAAGAATCTAAGCTATTGGGAATATAAGACATGGCTGGCCAATATCGACTTTACGGTAGTTGGAAGCGGCATCGTTGGGTTGAGTTGTGCCCTCAGGCTCAGAGAACTTTTTCCGGATGCCAGGATCCTTGTTCTTGAAAGGGGTAGTCTACCACAGGGAGCGAGCACCAAAAATGCCGGATTCGCCTGTTTTGGCAGTATTTCGGAAATCCTCTCAGACCTTGAGCATCATTCGGAGGAAGAGGTACTCGCATTGGTCACTAAGCGCTGGAAGGGAATCCAGGCATTGCGAACCCTTCTGGGCGATGAAAATATTGGCCTGGAAAACCATGGAGGACATGAAGTTTTTTTGAAGGAGCAGCAACCAATTTTTGAAAAATGCATTGAGAAACTGGAGGGAGTCAATGAGTTGCTTTTTCCTGTATATGGGACTTCTGCCTTCCAAGTTCACCCAAACAGTTTCGGATTTCATCATGTGCAGGAACAATATATCTCAAATAAATTTGAAAGTCAGATTGATACAGGCCTGATGATGTCCCACCTGCTGGCCCTGACCCAAAAAAAAGGAATAATCATTTTAAATGCGGTCCCGGTTATCACGTATACGGAAAGTGTACAAGGAGTATCGGTTAATACGGAACACTTCGATTTTTTTTCCAGACACCTCCTTCTTGCAACCAACGGATTTTCAGCGGCGCTTGTGAACCGGCCTGTCGTCCCGGCCCGGGCCCAGGTGCTCATTACCATGCCTGTACAGGACCTTCAAATACGGGGAACTTTCCATATAGAGGAAGGGTATTATTATTTTAGAAATATTGATAACCGCATTCTTGTAGGCGGTGGCAGGAACCTCGATTTTAAGACTGAAGAAACGATGGAATTCGGGGAGACAACGCTTATCAAATCGGCTTTGGAAAGACTGCTCCATGAAGTGATTCTGCCAGGAATACAGGTTAAAACAGAGCGATATTGGAGCGGAATAATGGGTGTCGGAGAAAATAAAAAGCCAATAGTGGAACAAATCTCGGATCATGTCTATTGCGGAGTCAGGTTAGGAGGTATGGGCATAGCCATTGGCAGCTCAATAGGAAGGGAGCTGGCCGAACTCGTTAAGACCGTCAAATCCGGCTCCTGAAATGTAAACCTCATGAGTATTAGAAATTTAAAGGAACAGCTCTACGCTTATTGCCTTCATTGTGTTGATAATAAAACGGGGAAGCTTCGAGCCCAGCTTGCCGATCTCAGGGATTCATTGGAATCGGAAACCAAAAACAGTGCCGGGGATAAGCACGAAACAGGCAGGGCCATGATCCAGCTTGAGCAGGAGAAATTAGGGGAAATGCTCAGGGAAGCGGAAAGGAACGGCCTGGTTTTGCAAAAGATAGCCGCGAACAAGGCCACCACAATTGCAGGACCCGGAAGTGTTGTCAAAACAGACTGGAATCATTATTACCTGGCCGTTCCGGCCGGCAAGTGTGTTATCAGCGACTTGTCTGTCTTTTGCATCTCTGTGCAATCCCCGATTGGGATTCTTCTTCTTGGAAAATCGGAAGGGGATACGGTGGTATTTGACCAGCGAACCATCACCGTGCTTGAGGTCCATTAAAGAAAATGCCGGCAAGCAGTTTTAAAATATACACCCGGTATTGTATCAAAATATTATATTAGGGCCGACTTACTCACCAATTAAATCCGGAAGTCATGAAGGTATTTAAAATAAAAAGTGGGGTGCTCATCGAAGAATCAGGCGCTCATTACCTTTTGAAAGGGCTGGATTGGGATCAATTTATAAATGATGACCGCGTACTCGAACATTCCCGGGGAAAGCTGAAAGAGGCCAATAGGATAGAAAACCCTGTTCATTACCTTGAATCTGAGCTTGAGGCGCCGGTGAAGAGCCAGGAAATCTGGGCAAGCGGGGTAACCTATTACAATAGTAAATTGGGGAGGGAAGAAGAATCCAGAGAAGCCGGGGGAAATAACTTCTATGCAAGGGTGTATGAGGCAGATAGGCCTGAACTATTTTTCAAAGCTATGGGCTACCGGGCCATCCCTCATCTGGGGGTGGTCAGGAAACGCAGGGATTCCTCCTGGGACGTTCCGGAACCGGAACTCACCCTGGTGATCACTTCCAGCGGTAAAATCATAGGATATACAATTGGGAATGATATGAGTTCCAGAAGTATTGAAGGCGAAAACCCCCTGTACCTGCCTCAGGCTAAAAGTTATGACGGGTCTACCGCCCTGGGCCCCTGTGTACTCCTCAGTGAGGAACCATTGCCATTGAGTACCTATATCTCTCTTTCCATCCGGCGATCCGGGGATGAAGTCTTCAGTGGAAAAATAAGCATAGACCAGATCAAAAGAAAATTTACCGATCTGGTTCGTTATCTCTATATGGAAACTGCTTTCCCGAATGGAAGTTTATTGCTTACGGGGACAGGCATTGTCCCAGCCTCCGGGTTTAATCTTCAAAGCAGGGATAAGATTCATATAGTCATAGACGGGATTGGCGAATTGGTCAATACGGTGGCTTAAAACCACTTATTCCGGCGGCAGCCCGGGTTTTTGACGATGAATTTTTTTTTCGGCACTTAATTTCTTTTCTTTCAGTCTTCTTTTTACGGCACCAGGTCCGGGCTTTGTTTTCTTCCTTTTTTTTGGCACTTTTAATGCATTCTCCAAAAGTTTGAGGAATCGTTCGACAGCCAATTTCTTATTCTTATGCTGACTTCTGGTGGTGTCTGACTGCAGGATGAGGACATCATCCCGGGTGAGTCGGGACGAAAGTTTTTCAAGGATTCGATTTTTTTCATCATCTGAAAGACCAAGTGATTTACTGACATTGAAACTGAGTTCAACTTTTGAAGCCACCTTATTCACGTTCTGGCCGCCTGCCCCCCCACTTCTGAGACCTTTAAAGTGTAATTCTGAAAGTAAACTATCTTTATTCAAGTCACAAAGCTTAGGAGTTGAGCCTTTTGTTCAAGGTTTCAATCGAAACATTTAAAAACACCTTTGTTCCGGCAGCCAGGTCCTTATCGGAATTAAAATAGATTCGTTGGTCTTCCGTCATGCCCTCTATCAGATAATAGCCTCCCATCAAATACGATTTTATGGCTTCCACTTCCAGGCCCGAATTCTGGGAAATCTTAAACTCATGAGCATATACAATGATCCTCCTTTTGGTATCCGCATAAGATTTTACGATATGGATTGGAATCCTGTTGGCCTCTCCGAACAAAGAGGCGATGTAAAGATCCTGCGGCTTTTCGTAAAGAGTCTGTGTTAATTCATCAGCGATGATACGGGTATCTCTTAAAACAAGGATCCTGTCTGCAAATGGCAGGACATCATTTGTGTCATGGGTGGCGGTCAGGCAGGTGATGCCTTTTTGTTTCAGGTATTCAAACAGGTTCCTTCTAAGGCTATTCTTGTTAAAGTTGTCGATATGACTGAAGGGTTCATCCAGCAGTATAAGCTTCGGTTCCTGTGCCAGCACCCGGGCCAGAGCTACTCTTTGCTGCTGCCCCCCACTGAGGTTGCCTACCTTTACCTCGGCATAATCCTTTAATTCGATCATTTCGAGGAGTTCAAGGGTTCTCCTTTCCATTTTCTCAGGTTGAAATACAGAAAGGAACTGACTGATATTATCACGAACGGAGGTGAAGGGCATCAGATCAAAATCCTGAGAGAGATATTTCATGAATGGCTGTCCCGGAACAAGGTTGTGACTGGGACCCAGGATACGAAATGTATCCCAATAGACTTCACCTGAAATCAGGTCGAGCAGCCCGTAAATGATCTTTAGCAGGGTACTCTTACCACATCCGCTCTCACCTATCACGGAGACGTGTTCGCCCTTCCTGAGTTCGAAGGAAATATCCTCCAGAACCAGTTCTTTGTCATAAGCGAAAGATACATGGGCCACTTGAAGCATTGTAACAGGTTTTAATTAGACAGCTATTGCCCGGTTGACAGAAAGTTCTGTTAGTTATAAGAGCGTGTCCTTACTCCTTAAAATCTTTAACGACGGCTTCATTGGGAAGTTTTTCAAAACCCATATTGTACAAGGTAAAACCAAGCCTGTCTGAATACAAGTCGATGGCCTTGCTGACAGGGGTTCCGGCGCCGTGGCCGGCATTGGTTTCTATCCGTATCAGGGCGGGGTTCTTGCCCGATTGTTTGGCCTGAAGTTCAGCCGCAAATTTGAAACTGTGCGCCGGAACCACACGATCATCATGATCCCCGGTTGTGATCAGGGTGGCCGGATAATGCACCCCATCCTTTATATTGTGGAGGGGAGAGTAGCTTCTCAGATAGTTGAACATTTCCACACTGTCCTTTGACATCCCATAGTCGTAGCCCCAGCCTGCACCTGCGGTAAAAGTATGATACCGAAGCATATCCAATACACCGACGGCAGGTAAAGCAACCTTCATAAGTTCCGGACGCTGGGTCATGGTTGCCCCTACAAGCAGTCCACCATTGGAACCGCCGCTGATGGCGAGGTATTCGGAAGTAGTATATTTTTTTTCAATCAGATATTCGGCCGCAGCAATGAAATCATCGAAAACATTCTGTTTGTTGAATTTTGTTCCGGCGTTGTGCCAGTCCTTGCCGTATTCCCCGCCGCCTCTTATATTAGGTACAGCATAGATACCGCCCTGTTCCATCCAAACGGCATTGACAATGCTAAAGGTTGGGGTTACACTGATGTTAAATCCGCCATAACCATATAAAATGGCGGGATTCTTTCCATTGAGCTCCAATCCTTTTTTATGAGTAATGATCATGGGAATTTGGGTGCCGTCTTTGGAGGTATAAAAGACCTGATTTGATTCATAGGCCTTCGGATCAAAGTCGATGTCCGGCTTCCAGTACTGGCTGTATTCACCTGTGTTCACATCATATTTAAAAATCGAGGTAGGGGTACAGTAATTCGTAAAGGTGAAATAGAATTCCTTATCCTTTTTTTTACCGCCAATGTCGTCTGCCGTTCCAGCACCCGGCAGCATTAATTCCCGGATGAATTTCCCCTTGTAGTCATATTGCTTGATCTTAGAGATTGCATCAACCATATATTCTGCGAATATAAAGCCACCACCAATGGTTGGACTCAATACCTGGTCTGTCTCAGGTATAAAATCCACCCAGTTTTCAGGAGCGGGGTCGGAGGCATCAACGGTGACTACTTTTTTGTTTGGGGCATCTTTGTTGGTTTCTATATACAAAAGGGAACCCTCGTTATCAAGAATGTTACTGTCCGTATTTGAATGGTCCAGGATGGTTATGATAGGACTGTCGGCCTGACTGAGATCTTTCAGGAATAGTTTGTTACCGGATGTGGAATTTGAAGCGGTGATCCAGAGAAATCGCTCATCTTCTGTAAGCCCGGCAAAGACATACCGGTGTTTCTGTGCAGCAGTTCCACCAAAAATAATCTGATCCTCGGATTGCGGGGTTCCGAGTTTATGGTAATATACCTTATGACTTTCGGTCATGGCACTTAATTCACTGCCCTTGGGTTTGTCATAGCTGCTATAGTAAAAGCCGGAATTCCCCTGCCATGCTATCTGGCTAAATTTGATGTCAACCAGGGTGTCGCCTAAAATTTCCCTGCTATCTGCTTCACATATAACAGCCTTACGCCAGTCGCTGCCACCCTCTGAGATTAAATAGGCCACTTTTGATCCATCCCGGGTAAAGTTCAGCTGCTGCAGCGAGGTTGTTCCGTCTTCTGAAAAAGAATTGGGATCCAAAAATATCTCGGGAGTATCTGAGCCATTTTCCTGACGGTATAGTACACTCTGATTTTGCAGACCGTCATTTTTGTAGAAGTAAGTATAATTCCCTTCCCTGGATGGGGCACTGATTTTCTCATAATTCCAGAGTTTTTCCAACCGTTGCTTGAGCGATTTACGAAAAGGGATTTCTTCCAGATAATCAAAGGTGACTTTGTTTTCTTCCTTCACCCAGCTTGCAGTTTGCGGACTCATATCGTCTTCCAGCCAGCGGTATGGATCAGGCACCTTGGTGCCAAAGTAGGTATCAGTACTATCAACTTTTGCCGTGATGGGATAATTCACTTCTATTTGTTTTTTATTAACGGTCGTTTCGCAGGATATGATGGTAACAACCATTATAAACAAGGGCATCTTTTTTTTCATCCGCTCAGATTTGACAGGCGCTAAAAATACCATAAAAAAACCTTTGGAGTGATCTCAGTCCAAAGGTTTTAACAGATTTTTAGTTTCATATTTCAGAGTAATTCTGCGGCCAGGAGATATTCTGCGATCTGAACTGCATTGGTGGCTGCCCCTTTTCGGAGATTATCCGCGACAATCCATAGATTCAGGGTATTGGCCTGGGATTCGTCGCGGCGTATACGCCCGACAAAAACGTCATCCTTATCATGGGCAAGTACGGGCATAGGATAGATATTTTTTTCCGGTTGGTCCTGTACCACAACTCCGGGAGTTTCCTGCAACAGCGCCCTGATATCTCCGAGCTGATAATCTTCGTAAAACTCGACATTTACTGCCTCCGAATGCCCGCCCGCAGTTGGGATACGCACGGCGGTGGCTGTTACAGAAAATGTCCTGTCATCCAGGATTTTCTGTGGTTCCCGCGCAAGCTTCATCTCTTCTTTGGTGTATCCATTGTCTGTAAAAACATCACATTGTGGCAGGGCATTCCGGTTGATGGGGTGTGGGTAAGCCTTTTCACCTTCAACACCGGCAATTTCATCTTCCAATTGTTGCACCGCTTTAAGTCCGGTTCCCGAAACAGATTGATAGGTGCTTACCACAACCCGCTTCATCCGGTATTTCCTGTGCAACGGCGCAAGCACCATCACCAATTGGATGGTCGAGCAATTTGGGTTAGCGATGATCTTATCTGTTTTAGTAAGCTCCCTGGCATTGATCTCAGGTACAATTAGTTTTTTGGACGGGTCCATCCGCCAGGCTGAAGAATTGTCAATTACAGTTGTCCCCTGTTCCGCAAATCTTGGTGCCCATTCCAAAGAGGTGGAACCACCAGCGGAAAAAATTGCCAGCTCCGGTTTCGCTGCCAGTGCTTCCTCAAGGCCCATAACCACATATTCCTTCCCCATATAGTTCCGCTTTTTGCCTACAGAACGTTCAGAGGCAACAAGAAGTAATTCGGACACAGGGAATTTTCTTTCTGCGAGGACTTTCAGCATCACTTCTCCAACCATGCCCGTTGCACCGACGATAGCTACTTTCATATTTTATTTTGTTTGAGCTCAAAAGTAGTATGCCTGATGATGTCCGGCAAGCATTCCAGCAATATTATTATTAATATAACAAAATGTTATAAATAATACATTTTGGCTCGAATCCCCAAGAACACCGCTGCCAGTAGGGAGCCTACCCCTGGCAGCGGTTTTGAAATTAATGGTGTGCGGCGGTGAAGCAGCCCCTAAAATACAGTTCGAAGGAATAAAGTTATACTTTGGTTTTTAACAGATCCCTGATCTCAGTTAAAAGCTGTTCCTGAGTGGGTCCTTTCGGGGCAGGTGTCGGAGCCGGAGCCCTGAATTTGTTGTAGGATTTGACAATGACAAATAATACAAATCCTACAATGATCAGATTGATCAGGGTATTGATCCAGGCACCGTAACGGATCGCACTGGAAGGTTTTGTTATGGTTCCGTCAGCAGCCACTGTGGCCTCGGATAAGACGATCTGCATATCTGAAAAATCGACGCCCCCGGTAAAATAACCAACTATAGGCATCATGATATCATTTACAAATCCATTTACAACAAGACCTACGGCTCCTGCAAGTAAAACGGCAACTGCGAGATCGATCACATTACCGGTCAAAATAAAGGCTTTAAATTCCTTCCACATGGTTAAAGTGTTTACAATGAAAATTCAGTTGAGTACGATTACAAAGTAATTAAATATAGCATGTATTTCATAGTAAAATTTAAGAAGTGTTCGATTTATAAATTCGACGGACCCTGGGAGAAATCCCTGTCAGCAATTCATAAGATATGGTACCCCCGGAGGCAGCCAGTTCTTCTGCAGAATGTCCGGAACCGAATATAATCACTTCGTCTCCTTCTTCACAACTAATTTCCGTCACATCGATCATGATCATATCCATACAGACATTTCCAATAATACGTGCCGGTACGCCATGGACAAATACAAAGGAAGTCCCCTTCCCGTAATGACGCCCGATCCCGTCAGCGTGTCCAACAGGCAGCGTTGCGGTTTTTCTGGGCATCACAGTTTTATAAGCCCGGTTATATCCTACCGTCTCCCCGGGACGAATGTCGTGAATTTGTGAAATTATGGTTTTCAGGGTGGCAATGGGTTTTAATTCCGCATCCCACCTGACATCATTACCATATCCGTAAAGTCCAATGCCACTTCTGACCATATCAAACTGAGCTTCCGGATAGTTCAAAATCCCCGAAGTGTTTAATACATGACGGAATGGCCGGTACCCGAGTAAGCTATCCGTCAGGGAAGCCATGCTTATATATCTTTCGAGCTGCGAGTGGGTGAAAATGGCTTCCTCCTCATCTTCCGAGGCTGCCAGATGTGAGAAAACGGAAATAACCTTTAAAGCCTTACTTTCTCTTAAAAACGTTCCGACTTCTTCCAAAAACCCTTCGTTGAATCCAAGTCTGTTAAGGCCTGTATTCAACTTCAGGTGAATTGGATAATCAAGCAATCCCCTGGCCGATACCAGTCTCTCAAATTCCCGAAGCACCTGAATACTATAGATACTTGGTTCAAGGCAGCGATCTATGAGGGTTTCGAAACTCACCGGCAAGGGGTGCAGGACCAGGACAGGGGTATTAATGCCGGCATCCCGAAGAGACACCCCCTCCTTCCCGTAGGCGACAGCAAAATAATCTACCCCAAGCGATGCCAGTTTTTTAGAGACCTCCTGTGCGCCGCTGCCATATCCAAAAGCCTTAACTACCGCAAGGAACCGGGTTGTGGAATATAATTTTGACCTTAGGTAATTATAATTGTCTTCCAGCGCTTTCAGATCGATCTCCAGGACAGTTTCCGTAGTTTTTGGCATTGAAATGATTTAAGGTCGGAAGGAGGAGTTATTTAATTTTTTACGCCTTTCCGCAATCCGGGTACCTGCACCACCTCTTCCATCTGCACTTCCATCTGATTTATTTTTTCTGTGAGCATCGCTTTATAAAATGCTGCCCTGCTTAATGGTTCATATTCGCCGGTTTCACCAAGGACGACCAATTTTTCACTGCTCGACTTGCGAAAGCTATAATTCGCGAGATTTCCTGTCCTGGTGCAAATGGCATGTACTTTGGTCACGTACTCCGCAGTTGCCATCAGCGCCGGCATGGGACCAAAAGGATGACCCTTGAAGTCCATATCAAGACCTGCGATCACCACACGAACCCCCTGGTTGGCCAGGTCATTGCAAACGGAAACGATCTCATCATCAAAAAACTGGGCTTCGTCAATTCCAACCACATCACAGTCATCCGCAAGCAGGCGTATATTGGCGGCTGCCGGAACTGGGGTGGATCGGATCTCATTCTCGTCGTGAGATACCACCATTGCTTCATGATACCTTGTATCTACGATGGGCTTAAAGATTTCCACCTTCTGCCTGGCGAATTTTGCCCGCTTCAACCTGCGGATAAGCTCTTCCGTTTTTCCTGAAAACATGGAACCGCAGATGACTTCTATCCATCCGAATTGTTCTTTATGATTAACAGTGTTTTCGAGAAACATTTTGTAATTTTAGACGAAACTGGCTGGCTTCGGCGTTATAAATTTGAAATATACTTGTCTATAAAAGTATTAAAAAAGAAGCACCATTGTGGTTGAGGTTAAATAAAAAGAGATGAAGCGAAAATTGAAGGAGGAATTGATTAAGTTGTCTACGGACATCATTACCTCAAGGGGAATGAAAGAAATTCCGGAGTTATACGAGGCTGCAAAAAATCTTTATGAAAAGCTGGTGGTCCTGAAATTTATTGATGAGAAGTTGAACGACGTGGAAATAGATGTATCAAAGAATACCCTGGCTTCCAAGTTTGAGAAAATGGCGAACGCCGTCATGAACGAGAATAAACAGGTGCCTGAAAGCAATCCCCACGAGGAGGACATTATCATCCCCGGAATAGATACGATCAAGGATATGGTATCTGAGATGCCCGTCAGCGGCGAAGTGGATCAGCTATTTGCAGAATTTGTGGCAAAGAAGGACTATATGAAAAACGATAACGAACATATAGGCCAGGAAGTCAAAAAAAGACAACGGGAAGACATAAAAACCAGATCCTTAAATGACCAGTTGGTAAAAAAAGAACTGTCAATAGGGCTTAACGACCGACTGGCCTTTGTAAAGCATCTCTTTAATAACAGCACTGAAGATTTCAACAGGGTCATTTCACAACTGGGGACCATTGATACAGAGGAACGATCCATCGCTTTTATTGAGAATCTCGTCAAGCCGGATTATAATCACTGGGTTGGTAAGGAAGAGTATGCAACCCGGTTTCTGGTATTGATTTCCAGAAGATTTTCCTGAATTTCAATGGAGTGCTTATTTTGGATTCCTTAAACATTTCCTTTGGCCTAGCCGTCAACCCCGCGACCTTCCCGGTTCCTGTCATCGGCTCCTCCTATTTTTTCCGTGCAATGATCAGACAAGAGCACAGACAGCATCACCCAATATATGCTGCTCCTCTATTTAATAATCCGGGGAATGGGTAAGTTATTTTTGGTACCCACGCCTGTCGGAAACCTTGAGGACATCACTTTCCGTGCGGTGCGTATTTTGAAAGAAGCAGATCTTGTCCTTTGTGAGGATACACGGACAAGTGGAAAGCTACTCCACCACTATGATATAAAAACGCCCATGCAAAGTCATCATATGCATAATGAACACAGGGCGGTTGAAGGATTGGTCCGAAAATTAAAGGAGGGGGCCAGCCTGGCCTTGATTTCGGATGCAGGAACGCCCGGGATATCTGACCCCGGGTACTTACTTACCAGGGAATGTATCGCCAACGGTATTGGGGTAGAATGCCTTCCGGGGGCTACGGCGTTTACCCCGGCACTTGTCGTAAGCGGATTACCCAGTGATCGATTTGTATTTGAAGGATTTTTACCCCTTAAGAAAGGGAGAAAAACAAGACTCGAACAACTGTCAGAAGAAAGCAGAACGATGATTTTCTATGAATCTCCACATAAATTATTGAAAACGCTGGATCAGTTTTTGTCAGTGTTCGGGGCGGACCGACCTATGGCTGTTTGCAGAGAACTCACTAAACTATATGAAGAGACACGAAGGGGAAGCATTTCAGAAGTTTTAGGTTATTATTCCAATCATCCTGCAAAGGGTGAAATTGTTATCGTGGTTGCCGGTAAGAAATAAGGGTGGGCGATAGCATTTCATTTGATCCTGTTCCTATACATAGTCAGGATCTTGAAGTGGCACGAAATTAAATAGTTTGCTGCTGAAAAGCCCCATGTCTGAGAGCTTCAGATCTGGAATCACCAAAAGGGCCATAAAGGACAAGGTCATGAATGGCGCACTCAGGGTAGCTCCCATTTTTTTTGCAATGGCATCCAGAGACTCATAGGACCTTGCGGTTTGCCAGGCGTCTGCCCCGCTCATTAACCCCCCCACCTCCAATTTAAGTTCATTTTGGTTGTCCTCATCCACCGCGCAGATACCTCCCTTATTTTGAATGATCAGGTTCACTGCCTTACAAAGCATCTCATCTGAGGTGCCCACAGAAATAATATTGTGGGAGTCATGCGACACACAGCTGGCAATAGCGCCATAACGCAATCCGAAGTTTTTTACAAATCCGATGGCCGGGGGGGCCTCCCGGTAACGATTGACCACAGTTATCTTCAACAAATCGCGATCGGGGTCCGAACAGAGTCCACCATCTATCGTGCCTGTTTTTGCAAAAATTTCCTGAGTTGAGAGCGCTCCATCTGTAGCTACGATCACTCTGATCTTCCCCTGTCTGTCTGGTACATAAAAATCAGTTGGTTTTTTGGGCTTGATGCCGAAATTATTCAAATGTTCCTCAGGAACGCTGGCAATGATGGATCTTCCCCTGTCCATTACCATTTCTCCGTCAATATAGGTTTGCATGACCCGGAAATCATTCAGATCCTCAACGCGGATAAAATCGGCCGGGTCCCCTTCCCGAAGTTGACCGACATTCATTCCATAATGTGAGACCGGATTCACGCAGGCCACCTGCAGCACCTTGAACAAGTCCATTCCCATGGCAGTCGCCCGCGCACAAAGTTGATTGATATGACCGGATACGAGCTCATTTGGATGCTTGTCGTCGGAACAGAACATGAGGTTCTCATAATGTTGCGGAAGCAGGCCAATCAGGCTCTCAAAATTTTTAGCTGCACTACCTTCCCTGATAAGGATTTTCATCCCATATTGAAGCTTTTCCAGGGCTTCTTCCATAGTTGTACATTCGTGGTCCGTACTGATGCCTACGCCTATGTATTTTTGGCAATCTTTTCCTCTTAGTCCCGGAGCATGGCCATCCACCGGCTTTCCCAAAGCCTTTGCACACGCGATTTTCTTAAGAATTTCGTCTTGTCCTGAAAGAACCGCCGGATAGTCCATAACCTCAGCCAGGTAATGGATATCGGGTAAAGCCATCAGTTTTCGTATGTCTTCCGCATCAATGCATGCTCCGGCTGTTTCAAACGAGGTGGCCGGCACACAGGAAGGAGCGCCAAAATGAAATTTAAACGGCGTCTTCCGTCCATTGTTTATCATAAATTCTACCCCAGGGATTCCGAGGACATTTGCGATTTCATGAGGATCTGAAACCGTTGCGACGGTACCGTGAAGGACTGCCATTCTGGCAAATTCAGATGGGATCAGCATGGAGCTTTCTATATGGATATGGGCATCTATAAAGCCCGGAAGCAGGTAGGTGTTCTCCTTATGCTTTTTTTCGCGAATAGAGATTATTTTACCGTGAGCCATGGTAATTTCCCCGGGGTAAATCCGATGATTTTGAATATCTATTACCTGCCCAGTAACCTTCTTCATTCGTTAAAACGGTCTAAATATTATTGCAGCAGTAAACCAGTGCAATTACTGATGTTTACCCTTTTCCCAGCCCCGCTGCCCCAAATATTTCAGCCCGCTTTCAATGGCTCCTTCTTCTAAAGTGGTGGCCATGGAATCATTCCATCGGTTCAGGTATCCAAAGAGGGAAATTACCCCCAGCATCTCGACAATCTCCCCTTCATTCCAATGAAGATATAATCTTTCCCTGAGCCTGGAATCAACGCCATTGGGCACCCTGGATGCCGCGAGTGCAAAATCGAGGGCGGCTCGTTCCGCCTCTGTAAACGCTTCATGTTTCCTGTATTCCCAAAGGTGTTCCAGCCTGGATGATTCGGCCCCATAACGCTCTGCCGCTCTGATTGCATGCGCCTGACAGTACCTGCAGCCCGCAGCGTCACTGCTCACCCAGGCAATCATTCTTTTCAGAGCGGAAGTAACGTTGCCTTCATTGGCCATTACCGCCTTGTTTAATTCTATAAATGCTTTTGAGATGGCGGGCCTGTGCTGCATTGTAAGTACCGAATTCGGACAAAAACCCAGGGTTTCATTAAAGAAGGACGCGAGGCGTTTTGTTTCAGGATCCTGATCCGGGTCAAGGGGAGTAACGAGGGGCATAGTCCTTTATTTTATCGTATTTTTGTCCTCTGCAAGAAACAAAAAATATGAGCACGACAAATCAAATTAGCTTGAAATGGTTGGGACAGATGGCTTTTGAAGGCACCAATCCCTCCGGGATCACGCTAAAAATTGATGCCAGCCCCGAAGACGGAGGTGAAGGGCAGGGATACAGACCAAAGGCCCTGATGCTTTCCAGTCTGGCAGGTTGTTCCGGGCTCGATGTCGCTGCGCTGATCCGGAAAATGAAACTGGAGGTGGAAGAATTTAATATAGAAGTCGATGCCCGGCTTACAGAATCGCATCCCCGATATTATAATGAAGTAAGCATAGATTTTCATTTCCACGGCCCGGACCTGAATGAGAAAAGCCTTAAGAAGGCCGTAAATCTATCCGTAGAGAAATACTGCGGAGTAATGGAAATGTTCCGCAGCTTTGCCAAACTCCAGATCAGGACGTTGTTCCACAAGACGGCATAGCGCCTTTAACAATGAAAGATTGCAAGGCAGGCGTACTCCGGATATTCCGCGAACGATTGCATGGATATTGCGGGACCTGCAGGTATATTAGAAAAGTTACAGAATCTGTCGAATGCGCTGGACCTTGAAACCAAAAATCGAAGAAGAGGCACTTGCCCCATTGATTCACTCTTTGAATGTAACACCCCTGGTCGCCCAACTTCTCTTTCAACGCGGGATCAGGAATTACGAAGAGGCAAAAAGATTCTTTCGACCGGAACTGGCCCACCTTCACGATCCATTTCTAATGAAGGATATGGATGCAGCGGTAACAAGGATTGAGCTGGCAATTTCCAGGAATGAGCATATCCTCATTTACGGGGACTATGATGTGGACGGTACTACTGCAGTGGCACTGGTTTCTTCTTATTTGCTGAAACTCACTTCCAGTGTGGCCACGTATATTCCGGACCGTTATTCTGAGGGATATGGCATTTCGTACCAGGGAATCGATTATGCCTCTGATAACGATATTACCCTGATCATTGCGCTGGATTGTGGAATAAAGGCCATTGACAAGGTGGCATATGCCCGAAAGCTGGGAATCGATTTTATTATTTGTGACCATCACCGCCCCGGACCTCAGCTCCCTGAAGCCATCGCCGTTCTCGATCCGAAGAGGGCAGATTGCGGATATCCCTACGAGGAACTATGCGGCTGTGGGATTGGATTTAAACTTATTCAGGCCCTGGCCGGCCGAAGGAATGTAAAGGTAGAAGAATTATGGCCATATCTCGATCTTGTGGCTGCGGCCATCGGTGCTGACATTGTTCCAATGACCGGCGAGAACCGGGTCCTCGCCTATTTCGGCCTTAAGGTGATCAATGAATGTCCGAGGGTTGGGTTCGGTGCTATTCTGAACCAGATCAACAAAAAAGTACTGACAATCATCGATGTGGTGTTTTTGATTGCCCCAAGGATCAACGCCGCGGGCAGGATGAAGCACGGACAACACGCCGTGGATCTGCTTACTGTGCAGGACGTTGACAAAGCGTCTGAGTTCGCTGCAGCCATTGAACAGTTCAATACGGAAAGGAAAGGCCTGGACCAGGAAATCACACTGGAGGCCCTGGAACAGATCCGATCAAACAAGGAAGAGGATGATTATACGACGGTGGTGTACAAAGAATCCTGGCACAAAGGGGTTATCGGAATAGTTGCCTCCAGGCTTATCGAAACGTATTACCGCCCCACCCTCGTTTTCACAAAAAGCGGGGACAAACTGGCGGCATCCGCAAGATCTGTAAATGGGTTTGATATCTATGAAGCCCTTGAGGAATGTTCAGAAACGATAGAGCAATTTGGAGGACATAAATATGCTGCGGGACTTACCCTTAGTGAGACACAGTTCATAAAATTCAAGAAGCGGTTTGAAGAAGTGGTCGCGCTGAGGATGGATCCTGTTTTGCGTACCCAGGAATTGACAATTGATGCGAGGGTAGAAATGAAGGATCTTAAGCCGAAGCTCCTCAGGATCCTTGATCAGTTTGCCCCTTTTGGACCCGGCAATTTGCCACCGGTTTTTATGGCCGGTTCCCTTTCGGATACAGGGTTCGCAAAAACGGTGGGATCCGGGAGTCTGCATTTGAAAATGAGTGTTGTACAACCCGGGTCAGTGCCGGTTGGGGCCATTGGTTTTAATTTGGGTCATAAACTTGAGGTAGCCGCGGATAGAAAAAAATTTTCCGCCGTTTTTTCACTAGAAGAAAATGAGTGGCAGGGCAGGAGAAGCCTCCAGCTTAAATTGAAAGATATTGCACCCCACTAACGGTTCTCAGCCGAAGGATCTGAAAACTTTTCAAGACGGAGTCCGGTATGATCAAAAACGGCATAGGTAAAAAAGGTAATCCAATCCCCGAGGTTGATATAGGTAGAGCTGGGGGAAAGCGTTATTTCAAGGGGCAGATGCCGATGTCCGAAAACAAAATAGTCATAGTGTCGGGTTTTCAGTTTTTTGCGGGCATATTGCACGAGCCATTCCCGGTCTTCGCCCAGAAACTTGATGTCTTCATCCCCTGATATTAGTTTATTTTTCACGGAAAAGAACTGCGCAAGTCGTACCCCCCAGTCAGGGTGTAACCATCGGTAACTCCATTTGGCCAAGGGGTGAGTGAACAATTTTTTCATTCGCTTGTAGCCTTTATCCCCTGGACCCAGCCCGTCCCCGTGCCCTATATAAAAACAGCGGTCATTCACCATAAATTCCATGGGGCTATGAAATACAGGAATATTCAATTCCTCTTCGAAGTATCCGTCCATCCACAGGTCATGGTTTCCAACAAAATAAAAAATCCGTATCCCGGAATCAGAAAGTTCGGCAAGTTTACCCAGCGTACGTGTAAACCCTTTGGGAACAACGGTCTTATATTCGAACCAGAAATCAAAAAGATCTCCCAGCAGGAAAAGAACCGCTGCATCAGATTTGATCGTGTCGAGCCATGCAACAAATATTTTTTCCCGTGTCAGACTGATGGCCCTTGAAGGGGCACCGAGGTGATTATCGCTGGCAAAGTAGATTTTTTTATCTTCAGGGAGGTCGAGTGGTTCCATTAAGGGGTAAAGTTACACATTGAGGATTTTATTGACAATCAGTCCCCTACAAAAACAAATCATTCGCTCAGGAGGTGTTTCCGGTTTCTGTCCGGATAGTTCAGTATTTTTTCAGTTGTCCTCTGCATGCCATTCGGCGAAGGCAGTTTCTGTCTCTCGCAATTGCAGGGAATGTAAGGCAATCTGTTCCGGCAACCGCGCCTTGATTTTTTCTGCAAAATCCGCCACCATATTTTCGCTTGTCGGCTGATAATTGGCGAAAATTACCTTGTGCCCTCTGGTTTCCAGTTCTCTGGCAAGTGTCAGATGAGGGGTATTTGCATTAAATACAGTGGCATGGTCAAAAGGATCTACGACCTCTTCCCTGATGATCCGTTTCAGATCGCCAAAATCAATTACCATCCCAAGTTTTACGTTTTTGGTATCCGTAATCGGTGTGCCAATAACGGTAACTGACAATTTATAACTATGACCATGTACGTTACGGCATTTCCCGTCATATCCGTATAAGGCATGGCCTGTTTCAAAGGTGAACTGTTTTGTGATTCTTATTTTGTTCATGACCTCATGGATAAATGGGATATGGGTTGCCTAGGACTGCCTGAGGCTGGATTACTTTTTTCTGTGTCTACTATTGCCACGCATCCGGTTGATCACATATACGACCACTACAAATAGTGCGACAATCAGAAATATGAAATTCCCATCCATATATTTAATTATTGCTATTCCTTATTTTTAATTTTCTGCAAGGCCATTTTTGCAAATTCAGACAAGGCCAGCCTGCCTGATTGTTCGGCCCTTTCCGGTAAAAGCGACTCCCAGTGGGAAGTGCCCTCCCAGAGGGTGTTTTTTAAGGCGGCCACTGCTTGTGGACTATATTCGGACAGTGATTTAGCGAAGAAGTACAGCTCCTGGTCCAAGTCCTTGATATCTTCAAACACTTCTGAGTATAGCCCCTTTTCTTTTCCCCAATAGGCGTTTTTCCATTCCTTCGGAGCCAGGGACAGCTCGGCCAGGCCTGAGATGCCCACTTTTCGTTCCACGGCAGGGGCAATGACCAGTGGGGCAATACCTATACTTATTTCCGAGAGCCGGATCGAGGCCGATACCGTAGCATAAACATAATCACATGCTGCGGTCAGGCCCACACCGCCACCAACCACCTTGCCCTGAACCCTACCTATGATGGGCTTTTTACACAACCTCATTACATTGATCAGGTCTGCGAACCCCCTGAAAAAATGAGTGCCTTCCTCTGAATTTGAAATAGCGGACATTTCATCCAGGGAAGCCCCGGAACAAAAGGCACGATCCCCTTCGGACTGAAGGATAATAACCAGGACTTCCTCATCTTCAGACAAGTTCTCTATGGCCTCAGTCAAACGATTCAGAAGCCCCCGGACAAAGGAATTCCCCGCGGGATGTCCGAATTCCAAAATAGCAACGCGCCCGCTGATTTTGAGGTAGAGACTTCCGTTAATTCGATCTGTAGTCATTCTGCAGGGAATTAGTGGGATCAATGGCATTCAACCTGCTAAATTAAGCCTTTTGCAAAAGCGGCCGAAATTTTTGTCTGAACTTAAGGACCAGGGCAATGCTCCTTATGAGCATCCATACCACAAAGGCGATCCAGATCCCATGCAGTCCCAGGTTGAAGATTCGGCCCGCGAACAGTACGGGTACAAAGCCTCCCAGCGTGGCACTCAAAAGAACATTCCTGAGATACCGCATCTCTCCCAGACCTTTGAAGAGTCCGTCAAGGACAAATGCTACGCTGTTCATAGGCAGGGCAAGAATGACAATGAAAAATATAGAATAAAACGTTTCCAGGACAATGGTTTCATTAGAAAACATAAGTCCCACCTGTTCATAGAACAGGAAGCCCAAAAGCATCATCAGCAGGCTTACAGCTACGCCGCACCAAGTAATTTTTGCGGCAAGGCGCCAGAGACCGCCGTAGTCTCTGGCACCCAGCATCCTACCGCCCATGATATTGCCTGCCGCTCCGTATCCATCCACGAAGAAAGCAGCGAACAGCCACAAATTAATGGCAATGGTATGTGCGGCAATATACCGGTCGCCAAGGGCCGTGGCCTCCCTCACGGCAAGAATCAACGCTGTATTCAAAGCCAGGGAACGGATGAACAGGTTCAGACTCATAAGTACAAGTCGATTCAGTTCCGGATGTATAGGCAACGCGGGTATCAAACGGATTGTTGTTTTCCATCGCAGTAATATATAGGCCATTACAGCCATGACTCCCTGGGATATCAGACTGGCCCAGGCGGCACCTTCCAGGTACATGGGGTCTATGTATCCGTCAATTCCGTATACCAGCAAAAAGTCCAGACCCACATTCAGCAGCGCACCTGTAAGCGCAATGATCATAGGAAAGAAGGTGTTTTGCAACCCCGTAAAGATGCCCATGACTGCAAAGACGAAGAGGGTGAGGGGAAAGCCCCAGACGCGGATGGAATAATAAGAAATACAATACGTCAATATTTTCCCGGAAGCATTTAACAATCTAAAAATATCATCCACAATAAAAATGGTGGACAAGAGCACAATCATGCTTAAGCCGAGGTTGAAGCAAATAGCCTGTCCCGGCAGACTCCTCACCTCATCTAATCTGCCTGCTCCCAGATTTTGTGACAGGATGGCAGAAATGGCACTGCGGGTCTGTCCGAGAATCCAGACGAGCATGGACAAGAACGAACCTACAATACCGGCTGCGGCCAGTGATTCCAGCCCGTCATAGGGAATATTACCGACAATGGCCGTGTCGGTGATGGAAAGGACAGGTTCAGCAATTCCGGCTATGGTTGCCGGAATCGCGAGATTATTAATTGCTTTTAGCGAAACGGGACCTTTCAAGAAGCAGCGTTATAATACAAGTTCATAACAGTAAAAAGGAAATTCACTCTGTTGCGGGAAATATACATCACCTAATTTTGAATACCCGCGCTGTTCATAAAACTTCTGATTTCTTTTATTCTGGCTAAAGGTATCCAGACGTATTGAAACAACGCCCTGGTCTCTCGCATAAGCTTCTGCAAAATCCATTATTTGTCTTGCGTAACCATTGCCCTGTTTCCGCGGATGTACTGCCAATCTATGGATATATATGTGCCGGGAGGTAGGTGTCAACCAGTCTACATTACCATACTCGATATCCATCTTAGCTGACATGGTAACCGTACCCAGAACGATATCTTTTTCTTCAAATACATAAAGTTCATTGCGAAAGAGATCCTCTTCAAAAATTTTCAGGGAGGGATAATAGGCATTCCACTGGTATATTCCCTGTTCGGCCATAAATGCTGCACAAGCTTGCGCTATTGCCAGAATTTCAGGGATTTCCGGTATCTTTGCACGTCTCATCATATACGAAATGATAATTAAAACCCTACATTTATAGTATAAAATTGTAATCCCTATGAAGAACATTCTGGTACCCATTGGCACCTCTCCGGATTCTCACGAAACCTTGCAGTATGCAGTGGATTTTGCGACTGAATTTTCTTCGCAGCTCTATGTCATGGGGGTATTCACAGTTACCAGTGGCGCTGGTGATCTTACGAATATCGGTAAAAAAGTGGCTAAGAGCAGTGAAGATTATCTTCGGGAAGTTATTGAGAAGGTAGATCCAAAGGAAGTAGTCATAAAAACCACCACCTACAATGGCGACCTGGTGGACGGACTAAAGGAGATTAATGATACGACCGGGATTGATCTGATCATTGTTGCCCCACGCAGCAACGAAATCCGTGAAGAACTCTACCTGGGGTATACCACAGGCAGAATAGTTAAACGCACCAACATTCCCACCCTTATTGTTCCGAAGGGAACGGTCTTTCAGAAATTTGGCACCATTCTGACAGCATTTAGCTCCGGTGTACTGAAAGGCAAAAAAGTGCTTGATCCGCTCAAAACTATCAAAGACCGGTTCCAGTCGAAAGTCAATCTGTTGCTGGTAAAGAATCCCGGTTATACGGAAGATGACCTGAAAATAAATGTCGCCTTAATGGACATAAGCTCTCAATTGACGATTACAGAACATGCCACTACCTACCTCGGGGTACTGGAGCACCTGCAGTCACAGCATCCGGATTTGTTATGTGTGTTTCGAAGAAAAAGAGGCTTTTTCAGTAATCTGTGGGAAAAAAGCACTATTCCGAAATCAGAGTTTTATGCCAGAATTCCCGTGCTTGTTTTGAGTGTGAAGAAGTTCTGAGGCACCTGAAAATATATAGGGATCGATTTTGATACGTTTGCAAAAATTAGTTTCTTTGACCCCTCCTTTAAGCTGAAGTATTGATTTAGTTATTCCAGGGCCAGAAAAACAACTATGGGGGATTAGCTCAGCTGGCTAGAGCGCTTGCATGGCATGCAAGAGGTCACCGGTTCGACTCCGGTATTCTCCACACTAGCCCTTCTAATTAATTAGAAGGGTTTTTCATATAGTATTAATTCTAAATTTTTAAATATTTTTTCACCCATTTTCCGTATTAATCGTAAGTATTTATAACTTCTAAATAATTTGATTTTTCCTTATTCCATTCCAGACTTTTCATGTAATCTTTATTTGATCGGAAATTGTCACGATCAATATACTTCTCAAAAGAAGGGTCATATATTAATCGATAATAAGATCCGATTGCCATTGGCACCGCTTTGCTAAAGAAATTTTCTTCAAAACTAGATTTATCAATTCTTGATTTATTGAAGTAAGTGTTTTGTATTACACATCCCTTAAATTTAATACCTCCAAGCCGGGAGTTGAGAAATTCACAATTCTCAAAAACGAAACTATCAAAGTTAGAACCTTCTAAAATAGCGTCAGTAAAATTTCCCTGTTCTATTACATTACTTCCAGCTATGATGCTTTCAGTAATTTTATTGGAAACAATGTGCAGAAATTCCCTTCCTTCATATTCAGCTTTGCCTTTATATGTTCTGTGCTGTCCGATTATTAGGTTAAAATCTTTCTCTTTGTTCAGTATGATTTGCTGCTCTTCTATTGTCGGTATCCCATCCGGATATTCATTTTCTTCACCAAAAAAAACCTTTGTATAATGACCGTTGGTAAAATTACTTCTCGACAAATTGGCATTTGTAAAATTAGTATTGCGTAGAATAGAACCATGAAATGTTAAAGAAGTCCCTTGAATACCCGTCATATTTGTATTTACCAAATAAGTTTTTGTAAATTTTGCATTATTCAATTTTACATTTCTTAGACTTGCTCCATTTAGCTTAACCTCTTTAAATTGTACTTGATTGAAGTTGGATGAATCCAGAACAGAATTTGACAGATCAAGGCCTATTAAATATGCGCCTTCAAAATAGCCTCCAATAATTTCAGAACTTTTGAAATTGGCTTTCTGAAAAATAGACAAAAGGGTTTCATCATTCAAATGACTATTAACTAAGGATAAAAAGAGCTGGCCCCTTTCTGGACTTACTGCTTTTTTAATTATTGTATCATTTTGAAGATATTTGTAAGGTTTTAAAGCTTGGCTAAGGGAGATTATTCTCCCTATTAATTGGGGGCTTAGGATTCTAGAATTATTCAACGAATCTTTTAATTCGTCATCAATTCTGTCTAAAACATTATTGAAAAGGAAGACTAGAGAACCTCTTCTATCGGCTTCTAGTAAGTTGGTTTGCTGATCAATTCTTTTATTTTGATAATTAAAAAGACCATTTTGTGCTTCGATTAATAGGTTTTGTAAATCGGTTTTCTCATTTTGTAGCTCAACCAATTGATTTTGAATTTCAACAAGAATGTTTTGACTTTCAAATAATTCATTCTGACTATCGAATTTATCATTCTGATTTGAGAATAAGTCGTTTTGTCTACTAATCAAATCTGTTTGTTTTTTAAAAATATTACTTTGATTATGCATGATGATAGTTTGAAAAAGAATAATACATGCGGCAAGGACTGCGGTAATAAATGTGCCGAGTTTAATAAATTTTCTACCGAAATTTTTATTTTTATTATTGTCGATTTTTGTTTCAAGATTATTTATACGATTGCTAATTAAAGTATTATTATACGACACCTGATTTTTCAAGGAACCATTCTCATCTAAAAGCATTCTACGTTTCTTCTTTAAGAGAGAAATCTTCTTCTTCAAGGAATTTTTTTCTAATTCGTGCTTACTGTTGTTATCCATATTACATGTAGTTAATGTAAATTTAGGAAATTTGTATTATTCATAATTTATGAGAAATGAAATGAGCATTGTAGTTTACATAGCTTTTTATAGGTCAATTTCTTGATTATAATTTAGTGAAAATTTACAACTATGAAAGATTTAAAGAACAAGGTAGTTTATATTACAGGAGGGACCCGGGGGATCGGATTTGGAATTGCCCGGACTCTTTTAAATGCTGGCATGCATGTTGCCATTAGCGGGAGGGATCAGAAGACGGTAGAGGAGGCTGCGGCCAGCCTCGCAACGGCCGGGGAAGTACTTGCAATTAAATCTGATGTAACCCGATATGAGGATGAGCAAAGGGCGGTCCGTCAAATTCTTGATAAATGGGGCCAACTTGATGTGGTTCTTGCCAATGCCGGGCTGGGATATTTTGCGCCGGTGGATTCCCTGGAGCTGGAGGATTGGAACGCCATGATACATACGAATTTAACTGGGGTGTTTCACACCTTGAAGGCTGCTGTAGCATCCTTAAAGTTATCCAAAGGCTATTACATCACTCTGGCCAGCCTGGCGGGGACCAATTTTTTTGCTGGGGGAGCAGGATATAATGCCTCCAAATTTGGTGTGGTAGGATTCACCCAGGCCGCCATGCTTGATCTCAGAAAATATGACATAAAGGTCACGACAATTATGCCCGGTTCAGTGGCTACCCATTTTTCCGGACACACCCCTTCAGAGGAGGATGACTGGAAGATTCAGCCCGAAGATATCGGGGAACTGGTTGTGGATCTGTTGCGAATGCACCCCAGGACGTTGCCCAGCAAAATAGAAGTGCGGCCAAGCCGACCGGATACCAAGTAGTCACCCTTCCGATTCGATAAAATCTATGAGAGGATTGAATATCTCCACGAGCAGTTTTGCAAGTTGCTCCCGGAATAATCCAAGGATGGCACCATCAATCAGCATTGAGGTGGCAATACCCCCCTTTTTTTCCTTACCGCTGAGCGGTATCCATCCAAGGCTCAGATTTTTAAACGGAATGATCCCTGCCTCCATAGAAGGTCCATTTTCTCCGTATAGAAGGGCATAACAGAGAAGTTGAAAGGCTTTGTCGAGATTGGGATCCCTGATAATTTCTTCCCAGTCGATAATTGCTAGCTGCGAGACCTGGACACTACCCGTTTTGTAATCCACAATACGTAGAATGCCATCTCTTTCTTCGATTCTGTCAATGTTTCCTTTTAACAGGACAGGAAATGAAATTCCTGAAATATTCAGAGACAGGGTGCATTTTTCTTCGAGTGCCAGGATTTTAATCTGGTGGTGTTCCACAGATTCGATTTCCATTTGTATAAAATTGCTTAAATAACGGACAATCACGTGGAAGGCGATAAGATATTTCCCCTTGCGGCTTTTTTCTTCGGGGTACATCGCCGCGAAATTAGCCGTTACCACTGTCTCAATCAGCGGAAACAGCTTTTTTAAGCCATCAGCAGTCAGGAATCGGCCCACAGAAGGCCTGTATAATTCCTCCATGGAATGATGGATCAGAGTGCCAAACGTATTGGCCCCCATAGACCCTTCGATACCGGGATCTTCCCTTACGCCCAGAATGCTTTGCTTATAAAAGCCGATTGGATTCCTGATATAGCTGGATAGGGCACTTGGCGAGATACCAGACGAGGCAATCAGTTTCAGGCGCTGCATTAATTCCTGATCTTTTACAATCCTTTGCAAAGGATTCACAGCCGTTTGTAATTCAGGAGTGGCAAGAATATGAGTTACATCTCCGGGGCGGTTTTCATCAAGCAATAATTGAGAAATGAACCTGCTCCTTTCGCCTCCTTCCAAGACATCAGGCTGTGTATTGTATACGATAAATATATTGGCAGCCCGTTGAAGCAATCGATAAAAATGATAGGTGTATACGGCATCTTTCTCTTTGTAGGTGGGTAGACCGTATTGTTTTTTGACATCAAACGGAATAAACGAATTATTCGATTTACCCGAGGGGAGTATTCCTTCGTTCACCGATGTAATGATCACGGTTTCAAAATCTAAGTTCCTGCTTTCCAGCATTCCCATGATCTGAATACCTTCAAATGGCTCGCCCCTAAAGTCTACTGTTTCCACATCTGCCAATTCCTTAAAAAGGCTGTAAAGCGTTCGCAGGTCATTGATATAGGGAAATGTCAGAAGCATTTCCTGTAGTTGGTTCAGAAGTGTATAGAAGCGATAAAGGTATTCCAGAATTAAATGGTTCTTTTGCTCCCCGGCATTGGCGCGGATATGGCCTATGAGTTCCAGACATCTTGTAATAAAGGTCGCCGGCCGAACCGGGGTCTCAAAAAACAAGTGCGACAAATTGATTTCGAAGCGGGTCTGAAATGCTTTCATCTGGCCCAGGTCAATCCATCTCAACTGACTTGTTTTGGCCGCTTGTCGCACCTTCAATAATTTTGACACATCTTTATCGGGAATGGACTGCTGTATTAAATTGTGGGTTAGGAAAGCAAATACCTCGTTAGAAGACCAACCTTCTTTATCCGGATGGAGGTAAAGCTCAAAAAACTGCTCAAACATCCCGGCGATTGGCGTTTTGGCCAAAGGATAGCCCATAGTAATATTGACCTTGCTGATCGAATCGGGAATGCCGTTCAACAAAGGATTGAGCAGACTTTCGTCGCCCAGAACTATGGCGGTATTGCGGAGGTCTCCAAGTCCGTTATGCTCAAGCTCATTCAGTAGTGATCCGACATATTTTACCTGAGAAATCTGCCGGGGCACGCCCACAACACGTATATTTTTTTTATTCAGAAAAAAAGAGCTAAGTCCTTTTAAGGGGGTATTTCTAAAATAGGACCATTCCCGTTGATGTTGCCTTATAAAGAACCCTGCATCGTGGATTGGATCCTCGATGAAATAGGTATCAACATCCCAATAAATATCTGAGCCGGGGGACTGAAGAATTTTCTCAATTATCAGGGATTCTGACTTATTCAGGGCGTTAAAACCAACGAAGATGTGCTTTTTCTGCGATACTGAAGACAAATAGGAGGTAATGTTATCACAGGCCGTCCTGTAAATCAGACCCTGATGACCAAGGCCCTTTGATAAGAGTCGACCATTGAAATGACGATAGAGGGATTCCAGATTGTTCCAGAACTTTATATACTCATTCATCATTTCTGTTTTCTCCGCCTGTAGATACCAGTGATTCACCTCCTGAATCGCTGACAGATAATTGAATATTTCTGCAGGGGGAACAAGATACCGATCCACCTCACTGAAATCCTGGAGCAGGATCCGGCCCCATTTCGAGAAGGACAAAAAGGATTCTTTGTTGCCCGGAAGATGCTCCAGGTAGGCCATGTACAACTCAAATTGCTGCAGGATAGCTGAGGCGGGTTTCAGGCCTGAAATGGATTCAACAAATGATTCTGTACTAAAGATATCCGGAGAAAATACGGAGACCGCTGCTGTCTTAGCGAGGCACTTTTTTAAATAATTCCCGGCACGTTTACTTGGCAGGATAAAGATGAGGTCATCTGTGGAGCCATACTTTTGCCAGATGTCTTCCACTACTTCTTCCAGGAAACTTTGCATATCGATCAAAAATAAAAAAAGCCCCGGCGAATCCGCCAGGGCTTTTCATATTTATTTGGAAGGGAACTCCTTATTTCACTAAGTTGATCTCAGTCCTTCTGTTTTGCTGTCTTCCAGCTTTATTGTCATTGGTAGCGATCGGTTTTGATTCACCAAAACCAATGGCGGTCAATCTATCCGAAGCCACGCCTTCCGCAATAAGGAAGTCCCTAACAGAATTGGCTCTCTTCTCAGACAATGATTGGTTCAGTGACTCACTGCCCACACTGTCAGTGTGTCCTTCCACAGTAAACTTAGCGTTAGGATACTCGTTAAGAATTCTGATGATATCCACAAATACTGCAGTGGATGAAGGATTCAAGGTAGCTTTACCTGTATCGAACAAGATCGTTCTGGCATATTCATTCAATTGCTTCTGAACTTCCTCAGTCACTTCAGGGCATCCTTTGTTGGCAACAGTACCGGCAACATCTGGACACTGATCATCTTTATCCAATACACCGTCACCATCCTGATCTGGCCATGGGCATCCTTTGTTTTCGGCAGGACCCGCTTCAGTAGGACACTCGTCATCTTTATCGGCAACACCATCACCATCTCCGTCAGGGCATCCTGCGAGGGCAGCAAGGCCGGCTTCATTCGGACATGCATCGTCTTTATCAGCGATACCGTCTCCATCTGTGTCAGGACAACCATTCATTTCTTTTGACCCGGCTTCATTTGGACAACTATCTTTTCCATCTTCTATGCCATCACCATCGGTATCAGGACATCCGTTGAAGGCCTCGAGACCTGCAACTTCCGGACATGCATCGTCTTTATCATAAATTCCATCCCCGTCTGTATCAGTTCCTCCGAATTTAATGGAGATACCGCCAAGGTGCTGGAAATGTTTAACACCATAATCCTCAAAAGCATGCTTATACTGGGTCTGCAGGGTAAGGCCTATATTTTCAGAGAACCAGAAGTTAATTCCGATACCCCCGTTTACTGTTCCTGCACCGATCTCGTCCACCCAGGTGTAACCACCACCGATTTCAACAAATGGATCAATAACCGTATTTCTTAAAATTTGATATTTGATGGTACCATCAACAGCATAGTGAGATAGATCATCAGCACTGACATCGCCTAGCTTGTCAATACGATTCAATGATCCTCTGACACCCAGTGCAAATCCATCACCAACAGACTTGCTCACTGCTACATAGGAGATAGATGGCAGGATATTCCAGTGATCCGAAGCGTTGAAATACTCACTAAATAGTGTACCAGTGGGATAGGAAGCATCCTTGTCGTTAGTTGGGTAAACGTCTATGGCGTTGGCACCAAAGCTAACCTGCCAGGGATTATTTTCATCCTGCGCTTGTACGTTGTTAAACCCTAGTATAAGTAGGCCAACAACAAATAATCTGCTAAGCTGTTTCATGTTCAAATTTTTAAGTTTAAGTGTTTATTTGCTGCAAATGTAAGTTGTTAAAAATTATTAACAAAATCAAATTCTCATTTTTTTTGTTGCATTTTACAGGGTAAAAAGGGCATTTAAATGATATTTAATGCCTTGCCTACCTCAGTGAATGCGAGGATCGCCCGGTCCAAATGTTCTCTTTTATGTGCTGCTGACAACTGTACCCTGATCCGTGCTTTCCCATTAGGAACAACCGGGTAAAAGAAGCCAATGACATAGATCCCTTTCTCAAGCAGCATAGCGGCCATTTTCTGTGCAAGTTTGGCATCATAGAGCATTACCGGAACGATGGCAGAATCCCCGTCAATGATCTCAAATCCGGCTGCCTTGATCCCCTTCTTAAAATAACGGGTGTTTTCGTCCAGTATATCACGGAGACTAGTGTCATTTTCGAGCATATCAAAAACCTTGATAGATGCTCCTACTATAGCCGGTGCCAGAGAATTGGAGAATAAGTAAGGTCTGGATCGCTGTCTTAATATTTCAATAATTTCTTTCTTTCCTGTTGTATAACCGCCCATGGCGCCTCCCAGGGCTTTCCCAAGCGTACCGGTTATGATATCTACCCGTCCAAGGACTCCTTTTTCCTCCAGCGTTCCTCGGCCGGAATTCCCTATAAAACCTGCCGCATGACATTCATCAACCATGACAAGGGCATCATAACTTTCCGCCAGACGGCAAATCTCATCCAGTGGGGCCAGGAGACCATCCATAGAAAAAACACCATCTGTCACAATGATCTTATGTCTGCAATGATCAGCATCTGCCTGTTGCAACTGGGATTCCAGATCCTTCATGTCACTGTTGTCATACCGGTATCTTTTTGCTTTGCACAATCGCACACCGTCAATGATCGAAGCGTGATTCAGGCTGTCTGAAATGATCGCATCCTCCCCTGATAACAGGGGCTCAAAAACCCCACCGTTGGCATCAAAAGCCGCTGCGTATAAAATAGTATCTTCTGTACCGTAGAAGGCCGCTATTTTCTGTTCGAGTTCCTTATGAATGTCCTGAGTGCCACAGATGAACCGTACCGAAGACATACCAAATCCATGACTGTCCAATGCATTCTTTGCCGCTTTGACCACCTCCGGATGTGAGGAAAGGCCAAGATAATTATTAGCGCAAAAATTAATCACCTTTTTTCCTGAAGAGACGGTAATCTCAGCACCCTGTGCGGAGGTGATGATGCGTTCTTCCTTAAATAATCCTGCCTCACGGATATTTTCCAATTCCCGTTCCAGATGTTGCTTGATTTTTCCGTACATGTCTTACGCTATTAATTCAAGATCTATCTCCTCTCTGCCAATATAGACAATGAATTTATCTTCGATTTCAAAGCCCATCTCACTCAGCGCGGTTCCGTACGCCTCCAGTTGGCGGTGATACAAAGAATTTCTGCTGCCTGTTTTGTAATCAATTACAGTAACGCGGCCATTCCGTATGACGATCCTGTCCGGGCGTAAAAGTAGCCCATTTTGTGTAATGATCTCCGATTCATTCCTGATGACGGGACCTTTTTGGTAAAAGGCCTCCAACAAAGGATGTTTCATAATGCGAAGCGCCATGTCCTCAAGTTGGATCAACTCCCCGAGAACTACGGATCCCTCAAGACGCATCTCTTCCAAAGCTGCCGGCAGGTCTTCTTTTGTATAGATCAGACCCATCAGGTGATGCAGGAGATTCCCTTTACTGATGGCCTCAGACCTGCTGCTGTCCCAAAGCATTCCGGAGACGGTTATTATCCTGAAAAGAGGACTGTCCCGATGACTGTAGACAAAGGGAAGCACTTCTTCTTTATTTTGCATTTGGGTCACAGACACTGCCGCATCCAGTACACCCCACGTATATGTCAGTTCCGAATCTGACCAAAGTCCTTTCTGCTGAAGGTAATGGATAAACAGGCGTGCATAGTTCTGTACGGGGGATCCATTTTTTTTCACGTCCTTCTCTGTAATGACAAACAGGCCGCTTATGGCCCGTGTGAGTGCCACATACAATACGTTGAAGGCATCAAGTTCCAATTTCTGCTCTTCTTCCTCATATATCCTGGCAACGACTTCGTTATACCCGGAAACCTCTTTCTTCTTATTGATGAGTACTTTCTTAAATCCTTCCGCATTCTCTATATCCATGGGGACCCAGAGCTTGGGATTTTTAGATTCCCTGACCGGGGTATTGGCAAAGGGGAATATTACGATAGGAAATTCAAGGCCTTTGGCCTTATGGATGGTCATTATCTGAACGGCATTTAATCCTTCAGGTGCGACAATGCTTAATTTTTCCTTTTTCTTCTCCCAATAATCCAGGAAGGTAAAAACCCCGGATCCGGCCTTTTTCTCCACCTCAAAAACTTCATCCAGTAAAAAAGTCAGGTAGGCATCCGAAGGCCCCGCAAGGCCAAATTGTTTTATGGCGTATTCCAGACCGTCATAGACTGTGGAGCGCGTAAAAAGTTCGATGCTAAAAGCGTATTCTTCCAATAGTGCCCGGGATACATCTTTAAGCCTATGGTGTATAAATTGATGTTTATCCGCCATTTTTTCTGCAAGGAAGTAGAGGAGTTGGTATCGATTCTCCGCATCTTCCGGAAGTACGGAATAGGTAAGTAAAGAAATCAGAAACCTGATTTTATTATCAGATTGTAGCAGGAGGGTTTCTGAAGATATGATCGGAATGCCTTTCTCTATCAGAATACCTGATATAAAGATCCCATGCGATCTTTTTCTGGTGAGGATACAGATATCCCTGAAAGCATATTTTTTATCTATGGCTGAATGAATGGCCTGTATGACTTTAATTCCATAAGCCTCGGGGAGGGAGGTGCTATCTTTGTCAAGAAAATCCATTTGCACGAACCCTCCTTTTCTAAAATTACTTTTCTGCCTGTTACCTTCCTCGAACATCCGTGCATATGATGGATTTTCGAGTAAGGTGTTCGTCACTGTGAAGAAATCATTATTAAAGGCAATGATTTCCTCATGACTGCGACGATTCACCTCCAGGTTCTTTACCTCCGGTTTTACGACAAAAGGCTGGCTTTGGTGATTGCTAAGGTCCAAAAATTGTTCGGCCCTCCCACCCCTCCAGCGATAAATTGCCTGCTTTGCATCACCAACAAGCACTACCGAACCCCGCCTGCCACGGGAGTCCTCACCTTCCAGGGCGTTGCTGAATAATGGAATTAAATTGTTCCACTGAAGTTCGGAAGTATCCTGGAATTCGTCCACAAAATAATGGCGGTATTTTTCCCCAAGTCGCTCATAGATAAAAGGAGCAGGTTGATTTTTGATTTCTTTGGAGATGATCTGATTGAAAGCTGAAATAGGTAACAGATCCCGTTCGTCGCGAAGGAATTGGATTTCCAGTTGAATAGCACTCAGGACCGTCAGAGGTACAAGGTTGCCATAGATGTTCTTTAAAAAAGCATAGCGCATGGAACCGGATTTAATCAATTGGAAGAGCCGGTTAAATTCAGGGTGCAGAATATCGAGGGTTTGCTTTATATCGAACGGACAACTTTTTGCATAGAGCGGAAAGAGCTCGAATTGATCTTTCCAGGATGCTTGGAAATCAAACTGAAGATCTCCGGATGCTATTTTTCGGATAAACCCTGGAAAAGAACCCCTGATAAAATCGGAATCATCCAGGCCGTGTTGTTCTATGACTGTCAGAATCTCCCGGGAGGTGGCAACTATCCCTTCCCTTAAGCTATTCATGCTTTTCAAAAGAGATTTCTTCAATGCCAGGAAATCATCCATAGACTTACCTTCGAGGTCTTTTAAGGGTTCCTGATGGTTTTCCTCAAAGATCAGTTTTCCAATTTTCATCAGATCATAGGTGATGTCCCAGCTTTTGTCCTCCCCAATCTTTTCAAGTGCAAAATCGATGAGTACCCGGGTGAGTTTTTGGTCATGTCCCGCCCTGGACAACAGTCTTTCTACGGCTTCCTCCAGAAGTAAGTCGGTCTCCAGTACCACTTCAAAATTCTGAGGGAGTTTGAGATCTCGCGCAAAGGTGCGGATGAGGCGGTGGTTGAACTTATCAATGGTAGAGATGTCGAAAAAAGCATAATTGTGCAGGATTTGCTTTAACCGAATCCGGGCCATCTCCTGAAGTGCCACCGGATCCATATCCAATTCAGAACGGATTGCGTTGAACATGGCAGATCCGGATGACCTCCTGAAATCGTCCAGACTTTTCAGTATCCGGTCTTTCATTTCATTTACTGCTTTGTTGGTAAAAGTAATGGCGAGCAGCTCACGAAAATTCGCGGATGAATCAGGGGCCAGTAGAAGTTTCAGATATTCCTTTACCAGGGTAAAGGTTTTACCCGAACCGGCCGAAGCAGAGAAGATCTTATAGGGTGTGGACAGGAGTTTCTTTTAATTGCAAAATACGGAAACTACCGCGGTTGTTAACAAATAATTAGGGGATTTTAAATGTTAAAAACCGTAAATTTGGGAAACGAGAATAATAACTTAAAAACACAGAATATGGCTTTTGAATTACCAGAATTGCCCTATGCATATAATGCATTGGAACCACATATCGATGCCCGCACGATGGAAATACATCACACAAAACACCATCAGGGATATACCACAAATCTGAATAAAGCTTTGGAAGGATCAAAGCATGCAGATATGTCTATCACAGAACTTCTTAAAAACCTGGATATGACGAATAATGCAGTTCGCAACAACGGAGGCGGATTTTACAACCATTCCCTCTTTTGGAAGGTGATGTCACCGGAGGGTGGAGGAAATCCATCGGGTGAAGTCTCCGAAGCGATCAACAAGGCATTTGGATCCTATGATGAATTTAAATCGAAATTCAGTGAGGCTGCGGGTTCCAGGTTCGGATCCGGGTGGGCCTGGCTCTGTGTTCACAAAGGAGGAAAGGTTGAAATTTGTTCAACACCCAACCAGGATAATCCGGTGATGCCGGGCACAGGTTGCGGAGGAACTCCGATATTAGGACTGGATGTGTGGGAGCACGCCTATTATCTTAATTACCAAAATAAGAGGCCTGATTATATAAAAGCTTTTTTTAATGTAATCAACTGGACGGAGGTAAATAAAAGATATGCCGGGAATAAATAAACCGGTAGATCATCCAAAAAAAAATCCTGTCAGCAATGACGGGATTTTTTTTATGGGATAAAATAGAAAAGGGCGGAGAAGTCTCCACCCTTTTCGTCCCAAATCTTACCATAAACTTAACCTACTTATGCTATGGCGGTACTAAAATACTGGTATTGTGAGAAATAAAAAAGGAATTTTATAAAATTTTAGGATTTGAATTAAATATTTCCCTGATATAAGACAAAAATTTGTTTTTAGGAAAAATTAAGTATCTGATTGTCAGCAATAAAAAAGGCAGGATCTGATCCTGCCTTTTTTCCCCAAATCTTACCATGAACTTAACCTACTTATGCTATGGTCCTCCAAAAGTAACCCAAATGATTTGAGCCCTCCTTAGCTTTTGGCCCAACGTCCTAATAATTGGTTGAACGGTTAAAAATGGGTCAAAAATCCCTGATGCTGGCACTAAATAGCACCCGGCAGAGATGGTTTGCTTCTATAAAGTCGCATGTCTGAAGGCAGGAGATCCAGATGGACAAGCTGCAGTAACTGTTTTTTTAAAAGGCTGACTTCGGATAAGTGAAATTCATTCGATGAATGCAGGGGATAACTCCTATTGACAACGGAATGGGATATTCCCCCAGCTGATAAAGTGACAGGGAAAAGGTGGTTGGAACCGGTCTATGTATGAAATATTTAGAATTTTTACCAACCGGGTCGGAGGGTTTGAAAAGAGAGGCTATTTAAATCAAAAAGACCGTCTAAATGAATTTAGACGGCCTTTTATGCCCCAAATCTTACCATGAACTTAACCTACTTATGCTATGGCGGGACTAAATTAAACTTGCTTCCTTCCTTAGGGGCTAAAAAGCCGATAACGAGCGTATATTATCGATGAAATGCATAATAAGTGGTATTTCATCGAGAAAAGTGTTAATAGGCCCTTTCATTTTTTCCCTCATAAAAGTTAATAAAGGCCCGGTTAACCACTTTATTTCCACCAGGAGTGGGATAGTTGCCTGTAAAATACCAGTCACCCAGATTTTTTGGACACGCCTGGTGAAGACTTTCAATGGTCTGGTAGATGATCTGGACCTCTGCGCGAATGTCATCAGGGCTGAGCAATTCCCCTATTTTTTCTGAGATCTCCATCGCCGTGAAAGGGGCGTAAAATTCTTTTACATAATTAATTACGTCCTTATCGCTAGAGCTGACCTGCTTGAGACATTTGCTATAAATGTGTTCCACCAGATGGCTGCTGCCTCGTTCCTCATGTAATTTAAGGGTGGCACGAAACGCGATAAAATCCTCCAGTTTGGCCATATCGATTCCATAACAATCAGGGTACCTGATCTGAGGCGCTGATGATGCCACAATTATTTTTTTAGGGTGCAACCGGTCAAGTATCCTCAGAATGCTTTTTCTTAAAGTAGTTCCTCTCACAATGCTGTCATCAATAATCACCAAATTATCATCTTTGTTGACAGAGCCATAACTGATGTCGTAAATGTGTGCCACCAGGTCATCACGGCTACTATCCTGGGTAATGAAGGTCCTCAGTTTCGCATCTTTAATGGCCACCTTTTCAATCCGCGGGCGGACATCCAGGATTTGATGAAGTTCTTCCCGCGTTATCTGAGATCCTTTGGAAAGGATTTGTTCTTCTTTTTTATTGTTGAGGTAGTTCTGAGCTTCTTTCACCATTCCGAAGAACGAAGTTTCAGCGGTATTGGGAATATAGGAAAATACGGTGTTTTTCAGATCGTGATCTATAGCGGTGAGGATCTGAGGAAAGAGCAATTTCCCCAATTCCTTTCGCTCCTGGTAAATTTCCTTATCGCTGCCCCTTGAAAAATAAATACGTTCAAAAGAGCAGGCTTTTCGTTCTGTCGGCACCAGGATTTCTTCAAAGGTAACGCTGCCATTCTGCTTAATGATGATTGCGTTGCCGGGATCGAGCTCCTTCACTTCTTCGAAAGGCACATTAAAAACGGTTTGAATAGCGGGGCGTTCCGATGCGACCACCACCACTTCTTCGTCCTCATAATAATAGGTTGGCCGGATTCCGGCAGGATCGCGGAGCACAAATGCGTCTCCGTGGCCGAGCAAACCGGCCATGGCGTAACCTCCATCCCAGTTTTTGGCAGCTTTCCTCAGGAACTTGCCTACCTTAAGGCGTTCTGCAATGAGAGGTGAGGCTTCCATTTTATTAAAACCTTCCTTTTTGATCTGCTTATATAGTTTGGCGACCGCATCGTCTAGAAAATGCCCTATTTTTTCCATCACAGTGATCGTATCCGTCATTTCCTTCGGATGTTGCCCCAGTTGAATCAGATTGTCAAAAAGCAGCCCCACATTGGTCATATTAAAATTTCCGGCTACGATAAGGTTTCTATGCATCCAGTTATTCTGTCTGAGGAATGGGTGGACGCTCTCGATACTGTTCTTGCCATAGGTACCGTAGCGGACATGACCAAGGAGTAATTCTCCTATATAGGGAATATGTTTTTTCTGAAGGTCTACACGGTCAATAAATTGTGGGTTTTCCTTTAGTGCCGTGTTTACCCGATCGTTGATCTGGTCAAAAATATCCTGAATGGGCTGAGTGGCCACAGACCTTACCCTGCTCATGTATCTTTCTCCGGGGTTCATGTTGAGTTTAATGCTGGCAAAACCAGCCCCGTCCTGGCCCCTGTTATGCTGTTTCTCCATCATCAGATACATCTTGTTTACCCCATAGAATGCGGATCCATACTTCTCACGGTAATATTCCAAGGGTTTTAGAAGGCGTATCAGCGATATTCCACACTCGTGTTTCAGGGCATCACTCATAACTTAGTCAATTAAAAAAGCCCCGGTAATTTGGGGCGTGTTATCAGGTTTGAATTTCTATATCAAATTGGGTCAGCATCTTAAACTGCAGCAGTCTTTTTTCAACTTCCACCCTGTTAAGATCAATCAATCGCTCCGTTCCAAAACGCTCCACGCAAAATGACGCGAGATTTGAACCGTGGATGACGGCATTCTTGAGATTGTTAAAGCTATTGTTTTGAGATTCCGCCAGAAAACCAGCAAAACCTCCTGCGAATGTATCACCGGCCCCGGTTGGATCAAATATTTCCTCCAGAGGCATGGCCGGAGCATAAAAGACTTGCTTCTTGTGAAATAGCAGCGCTCCGTGTTCTCCTTTTTTAATTACCACATATTTTGGGCCCATCTCCTGTATTTTGGCCGCAGCCCTGACAAGTGAGTATTCATGGGTTAGTTGACGCGCTTCCTCATCATTAATAGCAAGGACATCAATCTTTTTTATTACAGATGCCAGAGCTTCGGGCGTGTTGTTCATCCAGAAATTCATAGTGTCCAGGATGATCAGTTCCGGTTTCTCTTCCATCTGATTGATGACACTCATCTGAATGTCGGGATGGAGGTTCCCAAGCATGACGATTTCTGCCTTCCTAAAGGCGACAGGAACTACAGGTTCGAAATCAGCAAGGACGTTGAGTTCGGTTATCAATGTATCCCTGGTATTGAGATCGGTATGGTATTTTCCGCTCCAGAAAAAAGTTTTGCCTTCAGGGATTATTTTAATCCCGGAAATATCGATGTTGCGTTCCGTAAACAAATCGAGATATGCTTGTGGGAAATCCCCGCCAACGACAGAAACAATGGCAGACTCCACTTGAAACTGGGACGCTGCAAGGCCTATGAATGTGGCGGCACCACCCAGAATTTTGTCCGTTTTACCAAAAGGGGTTTCAATAGCATCAAAAGCAACGGAGCCAACTATCAGGAGTTTCCCCATGGGAGCCTTAAATTTTGGTGCAAATATACGGTTTTAGATTGTCCATTCTCCCGAATTAAAACTTAAAATAAGCGAGTCTACTTTCTGCCAAAGTCGGCGGGGATTTCTCCCCATGCCTTGGTTTCCCATTTCACAATCCTGTTGCCATATACGGTGTTGTTCAGCCATTCTTCTGCCCTCAAAATAAGGTCAAATAACGGTTTGTTTTCAGGTGTTCGCTTCAAATTGGAATTGCATTTTTTCTTTCGCACCCAACTTATGGCCGTTCTCGAATCCGTGTATACGATCCGGTCACTGTTATGTTGATGTAAGTAAGCCAGACCATGGACAATAGCTAAAAACTCTCCGATATTGTTAGTGCCTTCGGGAAAAGGCCCCTTTCTGAATAGACGTTTACCCGTTTTGGTGTCCACACCCTGATATTCCATAATTCCAGGATTACCGCTTGATGCCGCATCTACCGAGATGGAATTATGATTCGGGACACCGGTTTTCCGAAGTTCTGAGGGCGACAGGGCAGGGATGGCTTTCTTTTTGCCCTTATAGATATGATACTTTCCGGCAAAGGCTTCCGTTGCTTCCCCGAGACTGGAAAATGACATGTACTGCGCGCCTTTAAAACCGTTGGTCTGAGCCTGACATTCTTTCCAGCTGTGATATATTCCGGGATGGTGTCCATTCCAGACGACATAAAATCGTTTTTTCATTTTTCCCCGAATAGTACTTTTTCGATTACCCTTGGAAAGTGGTCATATTCAAGAGCGTGAACCCGCTCTGCAATTGCGGCGACAGACTCGCCTGGTGTTACGTCTGTTTTGATTTGCTCTATGATGGCGCCCTGGTCATAGAAAGCGTCTACAAAATGGATCGTTATACCGGTTTCTGGATCTCCGCTCTGCTTTACCGCTTCATGAACATGATTCCCGTACATGCCTTTCCCTCCGTACTTAGGCAACAGGGCGGGGTGAATATTGATAATCTTACCGGAAAATCGGTGGATGATCATTTCCGGGATTTTCCAGAGAAACCCGGCGAGTACTATTAAATCCGGTGACAGACCATCTAATTGCCTCAGGACTGCATCGGAGTGAAAAAAGGCATGACGATTAAAGTAAAAGGCACTCATATTCAACCGGTTGCAGCGCTCCAGAACAGGTGCATCCAGCCTGTTGGTGAGGACACATACAACCTCCACCATTGGGTGCTTTGAGAAATGCCTGATAATGCACTCTGCATTAGAACCTGAACCTGAGGCAAAAAGGACAATACGTTTGGCATTCATTTCCATTTTTCACAGTAATTAACTGGCAGATCCCGTCCCTTTTTTCACATTTGCGCCAACAGGTTCAAAGGTAAGGAATAATTCCCTTGGCATTTTCCCGCGACCACAGCGGCAGCTGTGCATTTACGGCTCTTCTGAAAGCCCTCAGCCATCAAGGGAAGTTTGTTAAAAAATTCCGAACTAAATTCGTTCTCTTGCCATTAAATTTCTTAAATTTCCATACATTTTAAAGCCGGATAGTATTATTACAGCAAAGTTTTTTATTTTTGCCATCGATTTAAAATTTTAAAACCTAAATAATTATGTCAGACATTGCATCAAGAGTAAAAGCTATCATCGTTGATAAGTTGGGGGTTGATGAAAATGAAGTAGTTGCAGAAGCTAGCTTTACCAACGACCTAGGGGCAGACTCACTGGATACTGTGGAGTTGATTATGGAATTTGAAAAAGAATTTGACATCCAGATCCCTGATGACCAGGCAGAAAATATTGCTACGGTTGGCCAGGCTATAAGTTATATAGAGGAGGCCAAGTAATTCAATGATATCCTGAACAGATTTAAAATTATCCATGTGGTAACCATGCTTCATGGATAATTTTTTTTAATTTACGCGCAGGTTATACTTCAAACGAAAATTTGGTTCAATGCAATTAAAACGAGTTGTCGTTACCGGTCTGGGTGCACTCACTCCCATCGGCAATAACATTGATGAATATTGGGAAGGCCTGAAGAATGGACGCAGTGGTTGCGCACCAATAACCTATTATGATACAGAAAAGTTTAAAACGAAATTTGCCTGCGAAATAAAGAACTACAATCCGGAAGATTATTTCGATCGAAAGGAGGTCCGCAAACTGGATCGTTTTGCCCAATATGCCCTTATCTCCTCTGATGAGGCCATCCTCGATTCCGGAATAGATCTCAACAAAGTTGATAAGTTCCGTGTTGGGGTTATCTGGGGAGCGGGAATAGGGGGCCTAGAGACTTTTCAGACAGAGGTCCTTAATTTTGCGGAAGGGGACGGAACTCCGCGATTCAATCCTTTTTTTATCCCAAAAATGATTGCGGATATCGCTCCGGGTAACATCTCCATAAAACATGGATTCATGGGCCCCAATTACACAACCGTTTCTGCATGTGCGTCATCTGCCAATGCCATGATTGACGCCCTCAATTACATCCGCCTTGGCTATTGTGATGTCATTGTGACAGGAGGAAGTGAAGCGGCAGTAACCATTGCAGGGATGGGCGGTTTTAACGCTATGCATGCCCTCTCAACCAGAAATGAAAGCCCTGAAACAGCTTCAAGACCATTTGATGCAACCCGGGACGGGTTTGTGCTTGGGGAAGGAGCCGGAGCACTTATCCTAGAGGATTATGATCACGCCAAGGCCCGGGGAGCTAAAATTTATGCCGAAGTTGTGGGCGGAGGTATGTCCAGTGATGCATACCACATGACTGCGCCTCATCCTGAAGGGATTGGAGTGGTTCGTGTCATGGAAAATTGCCTGAAAGATGCTGATATGTTGCCCCAAGAAGTGGATACCATCAACACGCACGGAACGTCAACACCCCTGGGGGATGTCGCAGAACTCAAGGCCATTTCGCAGGTCTTTGGCGAACACGCACCCAAAATCAATATTAATTCCACAAAATCCATGACCGGACATCTGCTGGGAGCTGCGGGAGCCATTGAGGCTATTGCTTCCATTCTGGCCATGAAACACAGTTTGGTACCACCTACCATCAATCACAGTGTGGTGGATGAAAAAATTGATCCAAGCCTTAACCTTACGCTGAATAGAGCCCAGCAAAGGGAGGTAAATGTTGCAATGAGCAATACCTTTGGATTTGGCGGCCATAATGCATGCGTACTTTTCAGGAAAACAGTTAAAGATTAAATGAACTTCCCGTCCAATTTATTTAATTCCCATCCTAAAGAGGATGGGGATTTTTTATTGGGGATATCAAAAATTTTGAGATTCAAGCCAAAGCATCTTGAGGTTTATAAGAAGGCCTTCCTGCATCGTTCATCCAATGTCCGTGATGTCAGCGGGCATCCGATGAATTACGAGAGACTGGAATTTCTTGGTGATGCCATGCTGGGAACCATTATCTCCAAGCACCTTTATAATGAGGTTCCCGGCGGTGATGAAGGGTATCTCACCAAGATGCGTTCCAAAATCGTAAGCAGAAAGCATTTAAATGAACTTGGCAAAGATCTGAATCTTATCAGATATGTAGAAAGCAGGATCCCGAAGTCGCACTTTGGGGATAATATCCACGGAAATGTATTTGAGGCGCTGATAGGAGCTATTTACCTGGACAGGGGCTATACCTACTGTGAGAAATTCATTCAGGAACGGGTAATAGAGCCCTATGTGGATATCGAACAGTTAGAGGGAACGGTTATCAGCTATAAAAGCCTGGTCATTGAGTGGTGTCAGAAAAAAAAGAAGGAATTTCGATTTATGGTTTATGAGGATACGGGAAAAGACGCCCTAAAACATTTTGCGGTAAAGCTGACCATAGATGATAAAATAGTTGCCAAGGCCCGGGCTACCTCCAAGAAAAAAGCGGAGGAGAAGGCTTCCAAAAGAGCCTTTTTTGCGCTTCAGGATAAAATAAGCCGCTGACATGGACTTAAACACCCCCCTCTGCAACGATTTCGCTAATTCCTTTGGAGCTTCATTCTTCCGTGCGCTAGGCTGTATACTTTTATAATTATATCTTTATGGGAAGTGTGATCATGCAGACAACACATAAAATTTCTGAAGATTTTTATGAAGAAAATTTTACATTGTTGGCTGTGCATTCCAGTTTGGAGGATTATGCGCTGGCCTATGCTTTCAATGCCATTTTAAAATTAAGGCTCAGAAGGGTCAAAGAAGACCTGGACATATCAGATATGATCTCTTTTCCCTATTTTGAATGGAAGGATGATATGAATCACCGCTACTGGACGTTGATCACCAATACATACAACATGGAGGAATTTCCCGAAAGCCGGGGATTGTTCCAAAATGAATCTGCCTTCGTAAGGTATCATTTGATACCGGAATACAGGGAGGTGGATTATTTTTTGAAAATTGAAGAAGACGAGATGTCAGCTGACCCTTCGGTTATCAAGGCGATACTTACCATCCCCGAAATAATAACAGCTTACCCCGTTGACATATCCAGATTGAAATCCAGACACAACCTAATATTTTAGCAGTATGCCGAGTAAAAAGAAAACGAAAATTGTAGCCACCCTGGGTCCTGCAACAAGTACAAAAGAGGTTTTGAAGGCCATGATTCAGGCTGGAGTAGACGTGTTTAGAATTAATTTTTCTCATGCGGATTATGAAGACGTTTCCAGTCGCATTAAAATGATTCGTGAACTTAACGAGGAACTCGGATCCAATACCTCTATTCTTGCCGATCTTCAGGGCCCTAAATTACGGGTAGGTGTAATGGCCGGGGAAGTGGTGGTATCCCCAGGTGACGAGCTCACTTTTGTAACAGGCAAATCTTTTGAAGGAAATTCGGAGCGGGTATATATGAATTATGCCAATTTTCCTAAGGATGTTAAGCCCGGCGAACGCATCCTTCTGGATGATGGCAAACTCATTTTTGAAGTCCTTTCGACGAACCTGAAGGATGAAGTCAGGGCAAGGGTGATTCAGGGCGGGCCTCTGAAATCAAAGAAAGGTGTCAACCTGCCGAATACCAATATTTCGCTGCCGGCGCTTACTTCCAAAGATATAAAGGATGCTATTTTTGCGATTTCGCAGGAGGTAGACTGGATGGCACTTTCTTTTGTGCGATTCAGCCAGGACCTGATTGACCTTCAAAACGTTATCAAAGAGCATTCAGAACACAAGATCCCTATTATCGCCAAAATTGAAAAACCGGAAGCAGTTCAGAACATTGATAAAATTGTGGCGTATTGCGACGGCCTCATGGTGGCACGGGGTGACCTTGGGGTCGAAGTGCCTGCCCAGGAAGTTCCGCTGATCCAGAAAAAATTGGTTCTGAGGGCAAAGAAGGCCAGGATCCCTGTGATCATTGCAACACAAATGATGGAAACGATGATCACAAGTCTGACACCCACAAGGGCGGAGGTCAATGATGTTGCGAATTCTGTCATGGATGGCGCGGATGCGGTGATGCTTTCCGGGGAGACCTCGGTGGGGAATTATCCCGTACAGGTGATCGAAAGAATGGCCGGGATCCTCCAAAGTGTCGAGAACTCTGAACTCATTCAGGTTCCGCATGATCCGCCGCATATTCGGACCAAACGATATATCACCAAGTCCGTATGTTATCATGCGGCCAGCATGGCCAATGAAATTAAGGCCAAAGCCATTTCCACACTTACGAACAGCGGTTACACCGCATTTCAGATTTCAGCATGGAGACCAAGTGCCCATATCCTGGTATTTACGTCCAACAGGCGGATACTTACCCAACTGAACCTGCTGTGGGGGGTAAAGGCTTTTTATTACGACAAATTTGTATCTACTGACGAGACCATCGAGGATGTGAACAAGATTGCGTGTGATAAAGGGTTCCTGAGGACAGGTGACATGCTGATTAGTCTGGCGGCCATGCCTATCAAGGACAAAGGGATGGTAAATACCCTTAGGGTAACCGAAATATGAATGCCTGACGCCAACACCCTACAAGTCAAATTTCAGTTGAACCGAGACTTTTTCCTCCGATAACTCCGGTGGGTCATGCTGATCGTTATCAAATGTTTTCAGATTGCTAAGGGCAATTCCAAGAAGACGCACGGAATTCTCAAGCGGTTCCTGATACAGCAGATCTTCAGCGATCTGCAGGAGCTTTATGCGACCGGTGACGTATTCTTGAAGGGTTTTGCTACGGGTATGCAGGGTAAAATCACTGTATCTGATCTTAAGAGTGATCGTCCTGCCTGAGATTTTATTCTTTTCCAGTCGTTTTTCAAGTTCCCCTGCAATCTGGGTCAATCTCTCCAGCATAAATACTTCACTGCTGAGATTGTCATTAAAGGTTCGTTCTGCCCCTACAGATTTTACCTTGCGATGGGCTTTCACCTCACTATGATGAATACCCCGGACGACCTGGTAATAATAGCGTCCGTTTTTGCCAAAAGTCTCATTCAGGAAGTCCACAGACTTTTTCTTCAGATCCTTACCAGTAAATATACCGAGCCTGTACATTTTCTCCGCTGTTACCTTTCCGACCCCATAAAATTTCCTGATGTCCAGGGCTTCCATAAAAGCCAGCACTTCTTCAGGATTAACCGTCTTCTGCCCATTGGGCTTATTATAATCACTCGCTACCTTCGCCAGGAATTTATTTACCGATATGCCGGCCGAAGCGGTGAGACCGAATTTGGTGAAAATACGTTTCCGAATCTCCATTGCGATCAGTGTGGCGGAGGGATTTCCCTTCTTGTTTTCTGTAACATCCAGATAGGCCTCATCCAGTGAAAGGGGTTCAACCAGATCCGTGTATTCGTAAAATACATAGCGGATGCCCTCAGATATTTCGCGGTACCTTTCAAATCTGGGCTTGACAAAAATCAACTCAGGGCAATTTTTTTTTGCCTGGAATCCGCTCATGGCGCTCCGGACTCCAAATGCCCGTGCCTCATAACTGGCGGCTGCAACGACCCCTCTTCTGGAAGCGCCTCCCACGGCAACAGCTCTGCCTCTTAGCTCAGGATGATCCAGTTGTTCAACCGAAGCATAAAAGGCATCCATATCAATATGGATGATCTTCCGGATGGGAAATGGAAAGGTCATAAACAAATTTAAGTCTTATCTTAGTTATATGAATACTGCTTTGAAAACAGCCATTGTTTTGGGGGCAACGGGTCTTACCGGCAATTTGCTGTTAGGCAGACTATTAAATGATCCCCGGTATGCCTTGGTGCTCGTTTTTTCGCGTTCCGATCCAGGAATAAGAAATGGTAAATTAAGGGTCAGGAATATAGATCTCCTGGACCTGAGTGCGCATAAAAATGAATTTTTTGCCGACGAGGTTTACTGCTGCATCGGAACCACTAAGGCTCAGACCTCGGACAGGAAAATGTACAGCAGAATAGATTATGGTATTCCCGTCGCCGCAGCCCGATTGTGCCGGGAAAATCAGATTCCAACTCTGGTCGTCATCTCCGCCATGGGGTCCAATCCTAAGAGCCGAATCTTTTACAGCCGAATCAAAGGGGAGATGGAGGAAGAAGTTATCAGGACGGCAGTTCCTAAAACTCATATCCTACGTCCAGCGCTTATCTCAGGGAAACGCAGGGAGAAGCGTTTTATGGAATGGGTAGCAGCACAGGCTATGAACGTCCTGAATCTCGTTCTTGCGGGGTCCCTTAAAAAATATCGTTCTGTGGCGGCAAATGACATTGCGATCTGCATGATCTGGCTGGCGAACAATCCGTTTGAGCGCATTAGAATAAGGTCTGATGAGATTACCGAAATTGCGGATAAACACAGGGGGGATGATTGAAATTGAACGCAAATTCCTGGTCCGGTCGGATGCATACAAAATGCAGGCTACAGCCATAGACCATATCAGACAGGGTTTTTTGAATACGGATCCGCATCGTACGGTTCGTATCCGTATTACCGGCAGTGATGGGTATATTACCGTCAAGGGAATTACAGATAAGTCGGGTCTGCGGCGGTTCGAATGGGAAAGGCCAATACCCTTTGATGAGGCGAGGAAATTGCTTCAATTATGCGAACCAACCATTGTAGAGAAGAAGAGATATAACGTACCTTTTGGCAAGCATATTTATGAAGTTGATGAGTTTCAGGGTGCCAATCTGGGACTGATCATAGCAGAGATCGAATTAACTTCGGAGGATGAAACTTTTGAAAAGCCTGATTGGCTTGCAAATGAAGTGACCGGAGATATCAGATATTATAATTCGCAATTAACAAGACAACCGTTTAATACCTGGTCATCATGAAAAATACTTATTTTATTATAGCTTTCGCGGCGGTCCTTGTGTCCTGCCGCGATCAAAAACCTCCTCCGGCTGATCCGAATATATCTCAGAATGCCGAGGCAATACCGGAAGTGTCCATAACACAGGTAAAGAAAGATCTGGCAGCCAAAGGCTATCAAACCTTTGATTATCTTGACGAGGAAACCGGAGACACCCTTTTGATGCAGCAATATTTTATCGCCTTTTTAAAGCGCGGACCGGTAGTTGGCCGAAATAAAAAGGAAGGGGATAGTCTTATGTCTTTGCACCTTGAACATTTGGGAAATATGTATAAAAAAGGTTATGCAGATATTTCCGGCCCTTTTGGAGATGATGGCGAGATCCGGGGGATCACAATCTACAACACTCCTACCTTGAAAATGGCAGACAGCCTTGCCAATTCAGATCCTATGGTAAAAGCGGGACGTCTTGTCATTGAAGTCCATCCGTGGTGGGCCGGCAAAGGATTTCCTTTGCGTTAAACTAAAGGACGCTTCGGAATTGTTCCAAGAAACGTATATCATTTTCACTGAGCAAGCGGATATCCGGGATCTGATGCAACAGGAGTGCAATCCGGTCAATCCCCATTCCAAAGGCAAAACCGGAATATTCCTTTGAATTGATCCCACAGTTCTGGAGCACATTTGGATCGACCATCCCGCAACCCATAATTTCAAGCCACCCCGTTCCTTTAGTCATCCTGTAATCCGTTTCCGTTTCCAGGCCCCAATAGACATCCACTTCCGCGCTGGGTTCGGTAAACGGGAAATAAGAAGGTCTCAGGCGGATCTTTGATTTACCAAACAATTCTTGCGTAAAAAACTGCAGGGTTTGCTTCAGATCTGCAAAGGAAACATCCTTGTCTATATACAAACCTTCTACCTGATGAAAAAAGCAATGGGACCTTGCGGATATGGCTTCATTCCTGTAGACCCTGCCGGGAGATATGGTGCGGATGGGCGGAGTATGGCTCTCCATATATCGAACCTGAACGGAAGAAGTGTGGGTGCGGAGTAAAATATCGGGATCAGTCTGTATAAAGAAAGTATCCTGCATATCCCTGGCCGGATGGTGCTCCGGAAGATTCAGGGCGGTAAAGTTGTGCCAGTCGTCTTCAATTTCAGGACCTTGTGAAACATTAAAACCTATTCTTGAAAAAATATCAATGATCTGGTTTTTCACAAGGGATACAGGATGCCGACTCCCCAGTTCAACAGGCTCCCCCGGTCTGGTAAGATCGCCATAAACAGAAATATCTGCCGGCAGATCCCTGGCAGCTGCCTGCATTGAATTAACCTTTTCAAGTGCGGCATTTTTAAGCCGGTTGATGGCCAGGCCAGTGATCTTTTTCTCGTCCTCTTCAACAGATTTAAAAGCGGCGAAGAATTGGTTGAGCAAACCTTTTTTACCAAGGTATTTTATGCGAAAATCCTCTATGTCCTGGGGATTATTCGCTTGAAATTGCGCCACTTCCAACATGTGCTGCTCGAGCTGTTCGATCATTCCGGTTTGGTTTTATTTTAAAAATGAGGGATGTGCAGGTTCACCAAATGTACGTATTTCCGTGAGCTTTATAAATATCAAAATAAACGCCAAAAGCCCGGAATCAGGTATTTTTTAGGATTTTAGTAATTGCGGCATTGTCTCCGGCTATGATGGGCTGGTTTTTAATCCAATTAAGGCATTCCTCAAAACTTTCGAATATGTGCGATTTCGGAACCATATCCGGGATGATACCTATTCTTTCCATCATGTACATCGGTTGGTCCATTACCCGTGTTAAAAGTACAGTAATGTTTTTCTTTTCCAGGTCCTGCAATACATCTTCCATAGCGTACAGGCCGGACTGATCCAGATATGGCATCATGCCAAGCCTAATGATCACGATGCTCGCAGAGGCGGGAATCTGTTCGGCAAGTAACTGGAAGTCACTGGTGGTACCAAAGAACAGCGGGCCTTTTATATGTTTTATAAACACCTCTTCTTTAAGGTGTTTGGGAAAATCACTTTCATCTGCCCAGGCTTTTTCTTTTTTCAGGGGCTTTACATCAGAACGTTCTGCCGTCAGGTCACCGATTTTCTTCATAAACATCAAAGAAGCGAGTATTAAACCGACCCCCACGGCGTACACCAGATTCCAGAGAGCGGAAAGTACCAGCACTACGAGCATTACCACTACTTCAGAACTGAATTTAAGAGGCCCCAGGTTCATATCCTTTGGCAAATTAGGAATGGCTTTCAGGCCCTTATAATCCATCACACCGATACCGACGGTAATTAAAATACCTGCAAGAACAGCCGCAGGTATCTGAGATGCTACGGGTCCAAGGGCGAGGAGTATTACCAGTAAAAGCAAACCGGCGATCATTCCGGACAATTTCGTTTTACCTCCGGAATTAATGTTGACCACCGTTCTGATGGTAGCCCCGGCTCCAGGAATACCTCCGAAAATCGCACCAATGCTATTTCCGATCCCCTGCCCGAGCAATTCCTTGTTGGGATTGTGCTTTGTTTTGGTCATGTTATCTGCAACTACTGAAGTCAGAAGGGAATCTATGGCACCGAGAAGCGCAAGGGTCATAGCTGCAAAAATATGGGGAGTAAAAAGTCCAAGGTCAAATTCGGTGAATATCTCCAGATGCGGGAGGGGCAATCCTTGTGGAATTTCTTCTATCGCCCTGTAGTCAAGCCCGAACCCAAAAGCGACACCCGAAACAATCAGCAAGGCTGCCAGGGTTCCGGGAATGACTGAGGTGATTCTTTTAGTTCCATAAATGATCAGAATGGTCGCCAAAGCCAGAATAAATTCCAGCCAATTGATATTTTTAATGGCCCGGGGGATGACCTTAAGCGCCCCAAGCACCCCTGCTGCCTCCGATCCGGCCAGCGTTTTCGCTTCCTTATCGATGTCTTCTTCTTTTATTAGTTCCGCCCGTTCAATGGTTTCTTCAAAATGCTCAAGAACCAAAATGCCCTCCCCGGCTTCCTCGTTGAGGATTTTTTCAAGCATTCGTTCCTCGGCTATGGGAACATAACTGTTCACCAGGTCTTTATCTTCCTTCGGATAATAACCGAGGGCAGGCAGTATTTGTGTTACAAGTATGATAATTCCTATGGCGGTCATGAAGCCTGATACTACCGGATAGGGAATATATTTTATATACTTTCCCAACCCCATGACACCCAGCCCCAACTGCATGATTCCGGCGAGTAAAAAGACCCCTAGGATAGCAGGCAATGCGAGCGCTACATCCCCGTCATTGGCAGCTACTATACTGGCAATGACAATGATACTTACTGCAGTCATCGGCGCGGTCGGCCCGGATATCTGGGTGGGTGTTCCTCCAAAGAGTGCTGCAAAAAATCCAATGAAAATGGCACCATAAAGCCCGGCACTTGGTCCCAGACCGGAACTTACACCAAAAGCAAGTGCCAGGGGCAAGGCAACAATACCTGCCGTGATACCTCCGAAGAGGTCTCCCCTCAGATGCGCGAAATATTTTTTCATAAATGTGATAGTTATAGTGAATCTTTAGCTTACAAACCGAATTCTCGGAAGGATTTAATAAATCTTCTCAAAAAAATGCCAGGAATTCTCGGCCGTCCTTTATATATAAAAAGAGATCAGCCATTAATCTAAATGATAAATTTCCATGATGTCTCTCAATATCCCTTCAAAATCGATATTGAGGTCGATGAGCTTTCCGGTATGAACATCAAACACCCAGCCGTGCACCCGCAAACCGCGGTCTCTATACGCTTTCTGAACAGCCGAAGTCTTAATGAGATTGATACATTGCTCCTGCACATTCAGCTCTACGAGCCGGTCATATTTGGCTTCTTCATCCTGGATGGCATTGAGCTCCTTGCGGTGGATCCTGTATACGTCCCTGATATTCCTCAGCCAGGGATTCAGGATTCCAAGGTCTGCCGATTGCATGGCTGCCTTGACCCCGCCGCAGGCAAAATGCCCGCAGACTACAATTTGATTTACCTTAAGATGGTCTACGGCGTAGTTGACCACCGACATCACATTCAGGTCGATACTGATCACCATGTTGGCAATGTTGCGATGTACAAATACTTCGCCAGGACCCAATCCCATCATGTCTTCGGCGGTCACTCGGCTGTCGGAACATCCTATGTAAAGTAGTTCGGGATTCTGGCCCTTACCCAGGTTGTTAAAGAAATTGGTATCAGAATCTAATTTATTGGTGATCCATTCCTGGTTGTTTTTAAATACGTTATCCAGATTCATTGAAGTGTTTTTTTAGGGGAATTGTTATTATTTTTCATCCATGCTGGCACCGGATCGGGCGCAATAAAAAAAAGATTACCCAAAGGCCCGGAAATAGGTTGCAGGATGTTACTAAAGTAATAAGGAAAATTAAATGGAGGCGGTCAATTTTTGTTCCGGAGGAGGCAATATGATCTTAATGGAACTCTTGTTGCTTAAGGGTTGAAAATAGAAGTAATTCTCAGAGTCGCCAGGCATCCTGGATAGGAGTGAATAGAGATTGCTGTTTTCTGAAAATTTTTTGTCATCCGTTGCATCCTTTGCCTGTTCCTTGTGTTCCTCCTCAGCAGCACTCATTACCATTCCGGTTTTTTCACCTTCCTGTACCATACTCGTAATCGCAGGAGTAAAAATAGACCCGGTCCACAGGACAAGAAGAATGAGAAGGCATGTGTTTTTATACATGAAAAGAAAGCGATTTACGCAAAAATAACAGACCTGGCTGGATCCGCTGTTAAATAAATATTAAAAATCCTTGAGCCTGCGGATATCCGCGGATGGAAGCCAGCCCGTTTTTCCGTCTGCCAGCCTGATTTTGAGATAGTCGTTCAGTTCATCCAGTACTTCCACTTTGGTTCCCTCATGCAGAACAAATACTTCCTGGCCCCTCGGGTTAGGTTCAGACCGTACCGCAATTTGTTCGGAAAAGATAATAGCCGGATCCTCCATGTTGAAATCCGTATAGAGGGTGAAGGCCATTGCAACTGATCCAATGGCAAAAAGAAGCGCCATCAGGCTGGTGATAAAGGCAATTCGTTTCTGGGCGGTGTATCGCAGAGAATGAAAAGTGATGTAGGTGAGCACAAACAATATCATGAAGGCCACAGCGATATAAGCCCATTCATCAAAGGACAACCATTCCTTTACTGTATTGTATATTTTGGATAACCCCGTTTCGGGCAATTTATCTATAGCATCCAGAGTCATATGCTGTGCAAACCTTAAGTTATTCCTGATTTCCTGATCATTGGGTGCCAGAAGCAGGGCCTTTTCGTAGAAATAGATGCTCGGCCCAATTTCATTCAACTTGTAATAGGCGTTTCCAAGGTTGTAATACAAAGCTGCGGAGTGCTGGCCCTCTTCGAGAATGGCGAGATAATTTTTCACCGCCTCTTCATAATTACCATCATTGTAATCTCTGGAAGCACTGCGAAATAACGATTCATCCTGGGCGTGTCCAACAAAGGCCGCGATGAAAGTCAAAATTACGGTTAACTTTTTTATCATGGGTGAACTTCCTGATACCATTTTTTTAAAGCAGCGTTTACAATTGTTTGTCGAGGGAGGAAATCACTTCACTTGCCCTGCTGTAATCCTCCTGCATCTGAACCTCCGAGAATGGGCTGTATCTGGCCATTTCACAATTTTTGAGCAAACTGATAAAACCTTCCGATGTCGGTACATCTACGTCCTTCTCCATTAGAATTGCTGCTATTTTATCCTTGGTGAATTCCGTGGTTTCAATTTTTAATTTGGCCTTTAGGTAATTATGAAGCGCTTTTTCGAGGGCAATGTAAAAGGCCTCCTTGTTTCCCAATTCTTTTTGGGCTTTGGAAAGATACCGCCTGGCAAGTTTATTCGCTCTCTTTATTTTATTACCTGCCACATCTCCGGCAATGGTTTCCCGTCTTTTCCTGAACAAAATGGCAAGAGGGATAAAGAGGACAGGAAGCAGCATCCACAGGATAAATTTGGTTGATCCGAAAAAGTAAGAACTACCCGTAGGTTTCAGGGCAGGGTCCAGCTTTATAAAGTTAAACTGATTGCTTGCCCCTAAAACCGGCTGCTTGGAACTTGCTGAGGACACCGGGTTGCTTGTCACCCCAGCCGGCCCTTCAGTTACATCAAGCAGGACTTCCCTGGAACCCAAAGTTGAATATTTGCCCGTATCCGGATTAAAGTAACTAAAGGAAACCCCTGCCATAGGATATTTCCCTTTGGAAGATGGTATGATGGTATAAGTGTTGCTGACAGATCCCTGCATTCCTGAGAGCGTGGTGTTTACATGCTCTTCAAATTCCGGTTCGTAAACTTCCAGGGAGGCGGGGAGGATGAGATTGGGCAGCTGAAAAAGCTTTAGATTGCCTTTGCCTTTTACCTCAACTTTTGCCTGCAGCGATTCTGAAGCCTTCAATTGTGTTTTGGTGGTAGTTACACTAAAATTGAAATCGCCCACCGCTCCGCTAAAGTCGACCGGTTTACCTTCCGAAGGCAATGGTTTTACGTTGATCGTTCTGCGGCCGGCAGAAACGGTCTTGTTCGTTTGACTATATACCCTGCCCCCGAAAAAATCCCTCCTGCTTGTAGGTACATCCAAGGTAACATCCAGCGATAAGGGCTCTATTTCGAGCTGACCACTTTTCTGGGGATAAAGGACTACCCTCTTTAGTACCACATACCTGTAGGACTTTCCATCGTAGGTACCGTTTTGGATATTGTACTTGCTAAAAGGCATATCCTGACTCCAGAAATTATTATAAGTGGGATTATCAAGCGGGCGGAAATTGGAAACATTGATAGCCGGGCTGACATAGAGCTTATACACGACACTGATGGCCTCATTGAGGTAAGGGGTCGACTTGGATACTTCCGCTACAAGATGGAGATTGTCATCTGCGATATCATCCACAGTCAACTGATCACTTGGCTTGTCGACCGCAGCTGTAACCTCAACGTCCAATGGAAGTGTCTTGTAGGTCTGACCTCCGATGACAATTGTTGCCTGAGATATTCGGTATTTACCCCTGGCCGTAGGCGACAGCGTGTAGGAATACGTTTTGGAAAAACTCCGGATGCCATTGATCCATGAAGAACTAATGGACTGAGAGGGTCCCATGATGACCTGAAATCCTTCAAAGGAAGGAGGAACAAAATTATCGCCATCCTTGTTCATTTCGAAATCTACCCGCAAGCGTTCATTGAGACCAAGTTTGTCCTTGCTGAGCTTCATTTCGAAAGTGACGGCAACATCGTCCTGTGCCGCCAGCCTGTTATAAGGCAGCAGCATCGGTATAAGAAGCAACACATATATGGCAATTCCTCGTTTCACCAATCCTTTTCATTTTTAACCTTCTGACCTCGGACCTTCTGAGCGTCTATTTTCTCCTGAACTTTTTTCTCTTCATTCTGCATGGCCTCGAGCAGGTTTCTTATCTGCTGAGGCGAAAGCTGATTGGGTCTGGGTGGTTTTTTGTCTTCCGGCTGGTCCCCGGGTTGAGGCTGCTTCTTTTCCTCCTTCTTATCATCGCCCTCTCCCTCTTTGTTCTCTTCTTTCTGATCACCTTCATTCCCCTGATCCTTATTTTCCTCCTGCTCCTTTTCTCCCTTATTATCATCCTGCTGATCTCCTTCCTCCTTATCTTCCTGATTCTTGTCCTTTTTATCTTCCTGATCCTGATCCTTATTGTCCTTGTTGTCTTCATTCTTTTGCTCGTCCTGCTGTTTCTTCAGCATTTCCTTGGCAAGCGCGAGGTTATATCTGGTCTCCTCATCTTCAGGATCATTGCGCAAGGCTTCTTTATAAGCGTCAACCGCTTTTTCATATTCCTTGCGTTTCATGTAGACATTGCCCATATTGTGAAATGCCTTATGTTTTTCGGTTTTTGCGGCTGCCAGTTCTCCGGCTTCCTTGAAACGTCCGAAGGCTTCCCCATAACTTTCCTTTTCATAATAAGCCGTTCCCAAATTATAGGGAGCCACACTATTTTCGCTGCTTTTCGAGATGGCACGCCGATAATCGGCTTCGGCCTCAACAAAGTCATTTTCGGAAAGTTTTTTGTTTGCTTCCCACGTCTTATTTCTTGATGCCTTAAGCGATTGTTCCTTTTCCTTTACCTCATCCTGTGCGATCAGGCTCAGAGGGGTAAGAAAAATCATTAATAGCATCTTTTTCATTTTACGGTATTTGCTTTTCATTAAAGAGGTTTAATTTTTTCAGCCACTGGGTTTTCCTGTCTAACAGGAAGATGTCAATAAAAAGAAATAACAATCCGATTCCGAGAAACCATTGGAACTGATCTTTATATTCTGCAAACTGTTTGGCCTCAAATTCTTTTTTGTCCATCCTGTTCAATTCTTCCTTTATATGATCCACCACCTCTTCGGTATTACTTCCATTGATATATTCTCCATTGCCGTTCTCCGCAATTTCTTCTAAGATGACTTCATTCAATCTTGTAATAACCACTTCCCCGTCAACGTCCTTTTTAAGCCGGTCCACTACGCCGTTTCTCTTAATGGGAATAGGCGCTCCCTTACTATTTCCGACACCGATGGTAAATATCCGTATCCCCTGCTCAACAGCAAGCTCCACAGCATCCATAGCGGAATTTCCTGAATGGTCTTCGCCGTCTGATACCACAAAAAGGACCCGGTTGGTCTGATCTTCATCGTCGTAATAGGTTGAAGCCAATTTTATCGCTTCGTTAATGGCAGTTCCCTGGGAAGATAACATATCAGTATTCATGCTCTGCAGGAACATCTTGGCTGCGCCGTAATCCGTTGTAATAGGCAATTGAGGATACGCCTGGCCGGCATAGGCAATGATCCCGATACGATCGCTTGCCAATTGGTTGATAATTTCCGAAACCAACCTTTTCGACTTTTCGAGTCTGTTCGGCGCAATATCCTCTGCCAGCATACTCTTGGAGACATCTATTGCGAAAACAATATCTACCCCTTCCCTTTTAACCGTTTCAAGTTTGGTGCCAATTTTAGGATTTACGAGGCCAAGCACAAGGAAGGAAAGTCCAAACAGGAAAAAGATGAGTTTCAGGGTCGACTTAAAATTTGAGATATCCGGGGACAGGCGTTTGAGTAAGGTGAGATCGGCAAATTTTCTTCGCGTTCTTTTCTTCCAGATTTGAAGGCCGGCAAAGAGCACCACCACTACCGGAATAATAAATAGTAAATAGAAATAGGTTCGTTCGTCTAACTGAATCATAGGTGGTATTCTTTTTTTTCTGTGGTCATTCAGGACAGCAAAGGATTCATCCAGGCTTATATGAAACTCCTGAAAACAGTATTTCTGAAAACCCACTCCAGCAACAGCAAACTGCCTGCCAAAAGTACCCAGGGTCTGAATTTTTCTTCGTATTTATAATATTTGAATTCTTCTATTTCTGTTTTTTCAAGTTTATTTATTTCATCATAAATAGCCTCTAGTTTCTCGTTGTCGGTGGCCCTGAAATACTTTCCTTCCGTTACCTCGGCGATGGATTTGAGCAAGTCTTCGTCAATCTCTACCTGCCTCATACCATAACGGAAGGAACCATCTGCGTTGTAGTTAATTGGCGTAAGGGCATTCCCGTTGGTCCCGATTCCGATGGTATACGTTTTTATCCCGAATTCTACTGCCAGATCCGCAGCGGTTTGAGGTTCAATAAATCCGGAGTTGTTTACGCCGTCTGTCAGCAGAATGATCACCTTACTAACGGCTTTACTTTCTTTCAGTCGGTTTACTGCTGTTGCAAGTCCCATGCCAATGGCCGTGCCATCATTTAATTGTCCATAGGTAATCTCCCTCAGGGCATTAAGTACAATCGATTTATCGCTTGTAATGGGTGTTTTTGTAAAGCTTTCTCCTGCATAAGCCACCAGACCAATCCTGTCATTGGGTCGTTCCTCAATAAAATCCGCTGCCACTTCCTTCAGGGCGACCAGTCTGTTTGGTTTCAGATCGCGCGCGAGCATACTTGAAGAAACATCAATGGCCATTACAATATCTATTCCCTTTGTTGTCTTGGTCCTCGTGGAGATGTCTTCCGTCTGTGGCCTGGCCATGGCTACAATGATGGCCGCCAGGGCGAGAATTCTAAGGATAAAGAGCATCGGTTTCAGCCGGGGGAGTAATTGATTGGGCAGAAATCCCCTGATGCTTGAAATTTTTAGGGCCGGCGTTTCATCCTTGCGCTTAAAAAAATACCAGAGCAATGCCACCGGCAGCAATAATAGCAGCCAGAAGAACTGTGGACTTGCGAATTCGATATTCTCAAACATCATACTTGCGCTTTAACATCAACTGAACGTTGAATCCTCTCGGCCATTTCCTCGGCATAGGGATCGTCATCCAGCCAGGAAATGGTTATTTGTTGCTGAAATCCGTTCCCTCCGAACAATAAAATCAAATAAGACCCTTTTGCAAAACCATTGGAGTCCGGCATGGCAAAATTACAACTGCCATACACTTTAAGACCCTTAACCCCTCCGGTGGTAATAAATTCTTCCTTTTTTGTAATGATGTTCCTGGCTCCTGCTTCTTCAAGTTTTTTTAATTGTCCCTCAATGGTTTCATCAAATTTCGGTTCCTCAGGTTTCGAAAAAGTGGTGGACGACGCACCTATAGAAAAAACCCCTTCCTGGCTGTTGAAGGCAAAAGCCTGAACATCGCCTCCACCATTCCTTACCACGGAATTCAAACTGTCTTCCTGTCTTGTGAGCACTTCCGGGGTTTCCAGATGGATCGGGGGAAAACCATAGCTGCTATTTACCCATTCTCCCTCAAGCAGCGTTTTGGTCGGATTGCCAAGAAGACTATCCTTTACATACCTGAAACCGAAATAGGATATGGAAATTACGAACGCCAGCACAATCACGGACAGTGCTGAGCCTGCCACGATATATAACTTCCGACGTTGATTGTTACGCGCCAATACTTCCTGATATGCGCCTTGTTGCATGAGTTCCTCCTCTGTGGGTTCCGGCAACGCTTCTTTAGTTTTAATTACGATCTGCTCTACAGACTTCCGGTCATCCTCAGCGACGGAGGCCACCGGTTTGGATCTTGCGAATTTCACCAAATCTGCCGTCTGAAGTATTTTTTTAAATTGGATGATGGTATCCTCGGTCAGATTGAGTTCTCCGGAATCTTTCATCAATTCCAGTTTGTCAATAAGTTGATCCGTCGTGCTTTCAAGGGCAAATACATGCACTTCCTCTTCCAGATACGACCGGACAATTGCGGTGAGTTCAGAATAATATTTTTTATATTCATCCTGAATGAGATACCTGGAATTTTCAAGACGACGCAGTTCCAGTAAAGCACGGTCATAAGGAGGAAGCAGCGCCTCTTTTTCTTCCTCAGTCATCGTTTTTTTCCTAAAGAAAAAATAGTAGATCCCGCCTCCGGCCACCAAAAGTGCCAACAGGACAAATCCTAAAATCATCCATAGCCGGGCATCGTCCTTTTCTACTTGGATCAGCGGTTTGATATCATAAAGATTTTGGGTAAGGGTATCCACGGGGACATTGGCAACGGCAATTTCTACAGAATCTGTGAAATATCCCTTTCCGTCTATCTCAATCCGCTGGGTCGGCAGCACGTAAGTTCCGGAATCGAACTGTGTAAGAGCATACATTTTTTCCAGGGTCATACGGTCCTTTTTCCTGGTGGTATCTGTTTGAAAGGCCTCAACAGTTTCCAATGGTGAAAAAGTCTGGCCATCCGGAAAAATCACACTGGATGAGGAATCAACTTCCACTAATACGCTAAAGCGGATCTGTTGCCCGATCCTTATGCTTGCTGTATCTACATAGGATTGGATGACAGGCGCCTGTGCCATTCCCTTAAGACAACAAAAAATGAACAGCCCTGTAAGCATGAATTTGCTTACAGGCCACGCCCGGGTATTATTTCTGGATTCCAGGATCAACATGACAAATTAACCTCTTCGCTTAAAATAACTCAATAGTTTTTTAACATAGCTTTCATCCACCCTGCAATCAAGGATGCCGCAACCTGATTTGGTAAAGGAATCCCTGAAGTAAATCACCCTCTCCCTGTGATATTCTTCGTAGGCCCGGCGTAGTTTTTTTGACTGGGTATTGACCAGTAGCAGTTGTCCCGACTCTACATCTTCCATCTGTACCATGCCAAGATTGGGGATCGCTTCTTCCCTGGGATCATATATCCGGATGCCGGTAACATCATGCTTATTGCCGGTGATCTTCAGGGTTCGTTCATAGTCATCTGCCATAAAATCGGAAAGAACAAAGACTATCGCCTTTTTCTTCATGACATTAAAAAGATACTTCAGGGCTTCGCCCAGATTGGTATTGCGGCTTACCGGTTTAAATTCAAGAAGTTCTCTAATGATCCGGAGGACATGGCTTTTCCCCTTTTTCGGAGGGATAAACAATTCCACTTCATCCGAAAAGAGGATCAACCCGACTTTATCATTGTTTTGCATGGCGGAAAATGCCAGCGTGGCAGAAATTTCTGTGATGATGTCCTTTTTGAACTGGTTTGCCGTACCGAACAATTCTGAACCGCTGATATCCACGAGCAGCATCATCGTCAGCTCTCTTTCCTCTTCAAAAACCTTGACAAAAGGTTCGTTATAGCGGGCCGTTACATTCCAGTCTATCGTCCTTACCTCATCGCCGTATTGATATTGTCTTACCTCACTAAATGTCATCCCCCTGCCCTTGAAGGTAGAATGATATTCCCCACCAAAGATATGATCGGAAAGACGACGGGTCTTTATCTCGATCTTTCGAACCTTTTTAAGTAATTCTTTAGTGTCCATTGGTGTTCAAAGTTTCAGGTGTAGGGTTCTCGCTTTCCCGTAGGATACCGGAACAACTAACATTGAACTATTATGGTACCTCAATTTCGTTGACGATGCGGTTGATGATTTCAACTGAAGTAATGTTTTCCGCTTCCGCTTCATAGGTAATGCCCACCCTGTGCCTCAGAACGTCATGGATCACAGCCCGAACGTCTTCAGGGACCACATAACCCCTGCGTTTGATAAATGCATAGCACTTGGCTGCACTGGCCAGGTTGATACTCCCCCTTGGGGATGCTCCGAAACTTATAAGGGATTTAAGTTCCGCCAGTTCATATTTTTCCGGGAACCTGGTCGCAAAAACCAGATCAAGAATGTATTTTTCAATTTTTTCATCCATATACACTCCTCTGACCGCCTTTTGCGCATTCAGGATCTGATCCAAACTAACCACAGGTTGAATCCGGTCCGGACCACCCTTCAGATTCTGACGAATGATGAGTTGCTCCTCATTCATCTTCGGGTAATCTATCACGGTTTTAAGCATGAAACGGTCAACCTGGGCTTCCGGTAAAGGATAAGTTCCCTCCTGTTCTATCGGATTTTGTGTGGCCATAACAAGGAAAGGCGGTTGCAAAGGAAATGTTTCATCGCCTATAGTTACCTGTCTTTCCTGCATCGCCTCAAGAAGTGCGGACTGCACTTTGGCCGGCGCGCGGTTGATCTCGTCCGCAAGGACGAAATTAGCGAAAACAGGACCTTTTTTTATTGAAAATTCATTGACCCTGATATTGTAAATCATCGTTCCGACCACGTCTGCAGGCAACAGGTCCGGAGTAAACTGAATCCTGCTGAAAGAACCATCCAAGGCATTTGCAAGGCTGTTGATCGCCAGGGTTTTGGCAAGACCAGGAACACCTTCCAACAAAATATGGCCTTGTCCGAGCAGGCCTATTAATAATCTTTCTACCATATGCTTCTGACCGATAATGGCTTTGTTCATCTCAAGCATAAGGAGGTCGATAAAAGCGCTTTCCTGTGCAATTTTCTCATTCACAGCACCGATATCCACAGTAGCATTTTCTTCCATTTGAATTTTTTAGTAATTGGGTCGCAAGGGTTGGTTTAATAGATGGGCGCAAATTGAAAATTTATTTATTTAATGGCTGTTAATGATTGGTTAAAAAACCTCCCGGAGCCCAAGTTTTATGAAGTTTTTAAGGGATTTATTTCTAAATTCACAACCTTATGAAAAAAGACTTTATGTATTCTAAAATTATAGCAGGAACCATGACCTGGGGAAGTTGGGGAAAACAACTTTCAAAAATGGAAATGGACAGCCTGATGCATCAATGCCTGGAACTTAAAATTACCACTTTTGATCATGCCGATATTTATGGT
>JBGTKP010000020.1:0-72823 GCA_041744575.1 Muriicola sp. | reverse complement strand
AAACACGGGTACAAACCCCTCTCCGCTGGGGGCACGAATCCAAAGCAGCCGATTTACTCTTCTTGGTAATCGTGACTCTTCCTTTTCGTACTAACTGTGAAATTGTTGGCATACTACTATATATGTATAAAATCTACCCTTGTTTAAGGGCTGGCAAATGTAGTAATTATTCATAATAATTCAAATCGATACGAATTAAATTTGAGTATTTTTTCTAACACCCATTTATTTATACTGCGTGGCAGCCATTTCCACGCCGAAAATCCCCCATCACAACAAAATATTAAATCTCAGGTGAACAAAAATAGCCGGTATTGCAGGAGGGTGCCCGCAGACGAAATAAATAAAGAAGAAACCGGGGAAGAAATTGAAGATGAAAGGATGAAATTGTAGGAATTATAGGACTTAATTCAGGCGCAGACTGACCAAATTTCCGGATTCGTGCTATTTACGCAGTTCCTAATTAGTATACATCAAATTGGCACAATCTGTAATTATGTTCGGTAATAATAATCGTATCTCAAGTTTTTTAACAGAAAGCCTTGAATTATTCCTAACAAATTGCGGGCCAAATGTTTTTTTTGACTTTTCATTCTTAAAGTTTTATTAAAATAAGTTTGGATTATTAACGTGAAATTAAGATTTTCGCAGGTAGCTAATTCAAATAATTAAAAAATGAGAACAAATTTAAGTGGAATCTTAACGCTATTTTTAGCGTTTTTTGTGCATTTCGCCTTTGCACAGGATCAAACGATTTCAGGGACGGTGACGGATCAGGATGGTCTGCCATTACCCGGAGTCAACATCCTGGTGGAGGGTACAACCAACGGGACTCAAACCGATTTTGACGGGAACTACTCTATCAGTGGCAGCGCAGGCCAGGTGCTTTTGTTTACCTACATTGGTCAGAGAGAGGTCCGACAAACCATTGGGGCCGAAACTACCATAAATGTGCAGATGACAGAAGATGCTCAGGCATTGGAAGAAGTAGTGGTTACGGCACAAGGTATTAAAAGGGAAAAACAGGCACTGGGTTATGCAGTCGCCACCGTAGGTTCGGAAGACCTTGAGCAGAAAACCGAAGGAGATATCGGGCGGGTATTGCGCGGAAAGGCTTCCGGGGTAAACATCACCTCTCAGAGCGGGGTCTCAGGTTCCGGTACAAATATTGTTATCAGAGGATACCAGTCCTTCAGCCAGAACAACCAGCCGCTCTTTATTGTTGACGGGGTCCCGTTCAGCAGTGATACGAATGCTTCAGGAGATTTTATTGACGGTAACAGCGGATCCAGCCGCTTCCTCGATCTCGACCCTAACTCGATCTCCAGTGTGAGCGTACTTAAGGGTCTTTCCGCAGCAACCCTTTACGGGGAAGCCGGAAAGAACGGGGTGATCCTGATCACTACTAAGAACGGCGCTACTGCTTCAGGTCCGAAAAAATCTGAGATCACAGTATCAACTTCCTTCTTTTTTAACGAGATCGCTTCTCTTCCAGATTACCAGAACGTCTACGGAGGTGGCTTTGACCAGGCCTTCGGATGGTTCTTTAGTAATTTCGGACCAGCATTCAGCAGGGATGGCAGAACCGGTTACGGCAATGCGGCCAATTTCCCGGCCATCTATGAGCTCGACACAAGCAATGCCACGATCCGGCACCCTTACTCAACGGCTTCAAGTGCTACAGGGATCCCACAGGCATTTCCTGAACTGGCGAATGCCCGGTACACTTTTCAGCCCTATGACAACGTAAACGCTTTTTTCAGGACCGGCGCGGTGTCTAATGTTTCTGTAAACGCCAACGGGGCGACAGAAGATGGAAAAGTTTCCTATAACGCGAGTTTTGGCCACCTGGAAGACAACGGTTTTACCCCCGGTAACAAATTGACAAGGAATAACATCGGGATCGGAGGTCGTGCACAGCTGAGCAATAAATTTACGGTAAACGGTACCATGAATTATTCCCGTACCGATTTTGCATCCCCCCCGGTTGCAGCCAGCCAGGGGAACGGTTCTTTTGGAACCGGATCCTCAGTGTACGGACACTTATTTTTTACCCCTCGGTCGGTAGATCTAATAAATCTGCCCTTTGAGAATCCGATCACCGGTGGAAGTGTTTATTATCGTCAGGGAAATGATATTCAGAACCCTTTGTGGACGGTTGCACATGCCGGAAATGAGCAGCTGACAAACAGGGCATTTGGTAACATGTCCCTGCAATATGACTTCACGGATAATTTGAACTTATTGTACCGGTTTGGATATGACGTATACAACGAGCGCAACACGTATTACCAGGACAAAGGTGGTTCCAGTGGAAGTGTTGCAGTGATCAGCGGTATCTTTCAGACCTGGGATAACAACAACACCATCTGGGATCATAGTGTGATCCTGAACGGGAATTATGACATAAGTGAGAAACTGGATATGAGTTTCAACTTAGGCGGTACTACAAGAAGTACGAACTATGATCGTCAGGGGGTTGCAAGTAGCGGCCAGAATGTATTTGGCGTAAGAAGGCACTTTAACTATAACCTCCAGGATGAGATTCAGTTCACTACCTTCCAGAATATCGCAGGGCTTTACGGCCAGGTGGACTTTGGTTTCGACAGATTGTTCTACCTGACGCTGAACGCAAGGAATGACTGGGTTTCCAACCAGTCAAAAGAAAACCGGTCCCTGCTTTATAAAGGTGCCAGTTTCTCCTTTATCCCAACTTCGCTTTTTGAGGGGTTGAGAAGTGAGGGTTACGGATTAAATTACCTGAAGTTACGCGGGGGTTATGGGGAATCTGCAGGTTTTGCAAGTGGATTTCCAACCTCGGTGGATGCAGTAATCGATACCCAGGCGTTTATCAACGGGGACGGACAGACAGTCGTTACCAACTCGGTATCGAACACTGTTGCCAACCCGGATATCCTGCCTGAGAGGTACACTGAATTTGAAGTAGGTCTGGAATCCAGATTCCTTAATAATATTGTCAGCCTGGATGTCTCGCTTTACAGCCGTCTTACAAAGGACCTTATTGTGAACCGTCCGCTCGATCCGAGTACCGGTGGTACGCTTGTTCAAACGAACGTAGGGGAGATTGAAGGTAAGGGGATCGAAGTAGACCTCGGACTAAACTTGTTACAGGGTGAAGGGTTCAACTGGTCAATCAATACCAATTTCAATGCCAACGAATCGGAGGTGACCGACCTGGGTCAGGATACGGACATTATTGTATATGAAGGCTTTTCAAATCTGGGTAACGCCGCGATTGTCGGCGAACCTTTAGGGGTTTTGGTAGGTAGCCGTGTCGCGCGTACTGACGGTAATTTAACCGTTGGGGCGGATGGAAATTATCTCTCTGAGGAAGTGGACGAAAACGGAAGATTGCCTATCATAGGGGATCCCAACGCGGACTGGACCCTAAACGTTTCCAACACGTTTGGTTATAAAGGTTTCAGTTTGAGTTTCCTTATTAACCACGTACAGGGCGGAGATATCTATTCCAGCACCATTGCTACACTTATAGGACGTGGTCTGGTTGAGGATACTGTTGACAGGGAGACCTCCTTTGTTTTACCCGGAGTTACCTCTGATGGAAATACCAATACCATCCAAATAAACAACTCCAACTTTTATTTTGACAACGTCGCTTTCGGACCTTCCGAATTGCAAGTATATGATGCGACCGCACTGAGGTTACAGGAAGTTTCCCTGGGCTACAGCTTACCCAGCAAATTCCTGGATAAAACACCCCTCGGATCGCTGAGTTTTACCATATCAGGATTTAACCTGTGGTACGAAGCATTCAATGTTCCTGAAAGCATCAATTTCGATCCGAACGTAGCAGGTCTGGGAATCGGCAACGGTCAGGGTTTCGACTTCCTTAACGGACCCAGCTCCAAGAGATATGGATTCAGCGTTAAGGCTACCTTTTAATTAAAAAAAATAATTGTATTATGAAAAATATATTCAAAATAGCATGTTTCACGGCGGTTCTGGGAGCTTTTGTCTTCCAGGCCTGTGAAACGACAGAACTGGATCTCAGGACCAATCCAAATGCCCTTTCAGCAGACCAGAGTAGTCCTGATTTCCTTCTAAGCAATATTCAATTGGACTTTGCCTCAACGGTTGAGAGTTTTGGCGCCGTCGGAGCCGAGCTGACCCGGATTGATTATATGTTCGGAAGGACGTACCGTAATGCCTATACTCCCTCCGGGTTTGATTCGGAATGGAGGCGGGCCTTTACGGAAATCAGAACGGATATCAAGGCAATGACCCCACTGGCTCAGGATGCCGGTTTAAATTATCATCTAGGGATGGCTCAGTTTATTGAGGCCTACACTGTCACCATGTTGGTAGATTTCTTTGGGGATATCCCATATAGTGAGGCGAATCTGGGTTCTGAAAACTTCAATCCGTCCCTGGATACCGGAGCCAGTATCTATGATGCGGCACTTGGACTATTGGATCAGGCCATTGCGAACTTTAATGCAACCAGCGCCGCCCTTCCTCAGAACGACTTCTTTTATGACGGCGATGCCACACAGTGGATAAAGGCCTGTAATACACTGAAAATGAAATTGTACATCCAGACCCGGCTGGTAGACAGCGGGGCACTGGCTAGTTTCAACGCCATTGTGGCCTCCGGCAACTATATTTCAGATACGGCAGACGATATGCAATTCGCATGGGGCACCAATGAGGTACAGCCCGATACCCGTCACCCTCGGTATAATAGTGTTGACCCTGATACTCAGGGAGCGGCAGGAAGCTATTCCTCTACCGGAGGTAATGAATACATGTCTGATGATCTGATGAACTATATGCTGGAGAATAATGATCCTAGGATAAGGTATTATTACTACAGGCAGAATGAACTGACCCCCGGCGCTGAAGCTCCTCCTGCACTTGAAACATTACAATGTTCTCTGCAGAATCCTCCCGCCCACTATGCAGGCTTCCCATTTTGCTACCTGCCTAATGGCTATTGGGGAAGGGACCATGGAAATAATGAAGGAACGCCACCGGATGGCTTCCTGAGGACGCTGACAGGGGTATACCCGGCCGGTGGAAAATTTGATGACAGTTCCTTTGAAGGACAAGTCAATGGTGCAGGTGGCGCTGGAGCAGGGATCACCCCGATCATGCTGGCTTCCTCCTCAGATTTTTTCATCGCTGAGGCTGCCCTGGCCACTGGTCAGAGTGCAACAGCCCTGACGGCCTTATTGTCAGGAGTTGCGAAATCGGTAGGTAAGGTAGTTGCTTTTGGAGCCGTCGATTCCGGAACAGATCAGTCGCTTGCCCCTACCGATGGTGATATCACAACGCACAGCGCTTCTATAGGAACTGCTTTTGCCGCGGATTCCGAAGGCGGATGGAATGTCCTGGGCAGGGAGTTTTTTACTTCGCTTTACGGAAACGGCATCGATGCTTATAACTTTTACAGGAGAACAGGCTATCCAACCAATTTACAGCCTGAAATTGAACCCAATCCCGGCTCTTTCGCAAGGTCTTTGTTCTATCCTGCAAATTTTGTGAACAACAACTCCGCTGTTCAGCAGAAAGCAGAGGTAAATGTGCAAGTCTTCTGGGACAACAACCCGGCCTCACCTGGATTTCCTTCATCTAACTAAAAAAAAGTACAATGAAAAAAATAATAATTAAAATAACTACAGGTCTGGCCGCGATAGCATTGCTTTTAGGTTGTTCAACTGACAACAATGTTATTGATGACGTCTTTGAAAAGAGACAAAAAGGGGCCTTCCTGAGAACAACGGCTACCACCAGCCTGAACTTCAACGCCTTTGACCCGGCTTCCACCTTTGATATTACCGTGGAGGAGCAGGATGAACAGGGTGGGGATTTACTTGAAAGTGTGGGTGTGTACTTTAGCTTTGATGACAATCAGGGGGATCCGGATGACAATTCCAAATCTGAAGTCCTGGTAACTTCTATTCCCGCTTCAGATTTTGGTGTGGGTCAGTACGGACTGCCGGAAACATCGATCTCCGTATCTTTAGGAGAAGCGGCCACAACCCTTGGTCTGGCTGACGGAGATTATACCGGAGGTGATAGTTTCAATATCCGTTTGGAGTTGAACCTAACAGATGGCAGAACTTTCACAGATACGGATGCCAATGGCAACATTGCGGCACTGGGCGGGTACTATTCCTCTCCCTATGCCTATAGTGCCGGGGTGGCCTGTATTCCTATCACTCCGATCCCGGGTGACTATACCCTGGATCTCGTGGATACCTACGGAGATGGTTGGGATGGCGCTTTTATAACAGTAACAATTGATGGTGTCAGCACAGATTATACCGTGGATACCACCGATAACCTGTATGTAGTCACAGTTCCTGACGGAACCACAGAGCTGATATTTACTTATACCTCCGGAAACTTTGAGGAGGAACACGTATTTGAGATTCTCGCTCCTAACGGAGATGTGGCAGCTTCATCTCCTGGTGTTAGCGGGGAGATTGTCTTAAATATTTGTGTCTGATTTCGTTACTCTGTAACGATTATTATCCACAATAGAAATACTGCTAAGAGGCTGTCGATTATGATGGCCTCTTATTTGTTTAAATACCCCTAACTTTTTGATGATGAGATTCCGGATATTTTTCAGAAACAGCCTCATGCTGTTATTATTGTTACTTGCATTTTCCTGCTCCAGTGACGATTCCATTCCAGATGAAGAAATCGACATGGAATTGCCCCCTGATTCTGACAATGAGGAACCGGACCCGGACGATGAAGATCCGGATACAGCGCTTGGAGGAACCGTGTCTTTTTTCGCTCCTGTAAAGGTAGAAGATGATTATATCCTCGTCAACGATGTCCAGAGTCACCGGGCTTTTCTAATGGATAAAAATGGCCAGATAATATATGAATGGCCGCTGGATACGAAACTGGGGAATGATGCCTTTTTGCTTTCCAATGGAAAATTACTGGTATCGGCCCAGGTAGATGCGCCCTTTTTGACATTTGGCGGTCAGGCAGGTGAAATCCAAATCTTAGCCAAAGACGGTACCATTGATTGGAATTATGTATACTCATCGGAGGAAGCCGAGACACATCACGATGTTGAACTCTTACCCAACGGAAATATCCTTGCCATGGTATGGGAAAAAAGGAGTGTAGAGGAAGCTCAGGAGGCTGGATCCAGCCAGGACATTGCACTTTATCCTGAAGCCCTCATAGAGATCAATCCAGATAATGATGAAATTGTATGGGAATGGCACGCCTGGGATCATCTTATTCAGGACTTTGATGAGACTGCCAACAACTATGGGGTCATTGCAGAAAATCCCAACCGTATTGATATCAATTATTTTCCCGAGGAGAACGGTGATATCATGCATGCCAATGGCATTGGCTATGATGCGGTTAACGACCTTATCTATATAAGTGTTAATTTCTTTTCAGAAGTGTGGGTTATAGACCACAGTACCACTACCATCCAGGCCGCAGGTCAGGTGGGCGGAAATTATTCACAGGGGGGAGATCTGATCTACCGCTTTGGCAATCCGGAAGCATATGATAATCCCATGGGTGAAAGACGGTTCATCAATAACCACTACCCAAATCTGGGTACCGGAGTTGATGCCGGGAAAATCCACATCTTTACCAACGGAGGGGACACGGAACGGTCTACTGCATATGAATTTCAATTACCGGAAGTTCTGACCCTCCTCCCCAATACCGATAACGAGCCGGTGGTAACATGGAGCTTCTCCCATCCCGATCTGTATTCTCCGAAAGTATCCGGGGTCGTAAAACTTCCAAGCGGCAATCGTCTTATTACAGAGGGCGATTACGGCTATTGGGAGGTCACAGATGCAGGCGAGGTTGTTTGGAAATTTCATGCGGACGGTTTCTTTTGGAGAGGGTATCATTACGCAAAGGATGCTCCGGAAATTCTTACGTTGGACTTATAAATCACGAAAACTGAATTATCAGATTTTACGGGAACTTCCCGCAATATATCCGTAGTCGGAGGAATTAAAAAACAGTCTGTATTTTCCTAAAACATCTTCTTCATTTTGTCCCCTGTTTTACGGCCTATTTCAGAGGCCCAGAGGTTCATATTAGAACGTTTTATGATAATTGTGAGTATCAATCATTATCTTAAGTGTTATAAGTAACTCCAGAAGTTCCTTTTTGTCTGGGTAAAGATTTGGTCCCATTTTCGGTATATTACAAAGGTCGGTTAGTCAAGGATACATAGGAAAGTCCCAATATCCTTCGACAATTAACCTATTAATATTTTAGATAGGCCAAATATTGGACAACCACAATCAGCCCTCTAATATCCCGGAAAATTTGCATATGGAGGGAATCTATTTTCTAAATGACCACATTAGTAACTATTATAAATTTCACCTTTAATATTCAATCTATCAATTTTTTTCTCCCAAACGGCATGTCTGAAGCAGTTTGCGATTTCCTAGTGAATTCAGTATCTTGGAAGCACAAAGCTAATTCAATGAATAACAGATTTTTCAGACAGCCCAATTTCATAATCATGGTTGTTATTATTTTGTGCCCCCTGTATGCCACAATGGCGCAAAACACCATCAATTACAATTCACAACCAATACCTATTTCCAATGACGGGCAGTTTGCCCTCCCTAATTATGCCATGTCCCGAAATCCGGCAATGGATCAGCTTTTTTCTAATGTCCGGAATCATGAGGGCAGGGTGGACTGGATCAATGCGGTAGGTTCACCTTATCTGAGTGAGGGATTCCTCCCTTGTAAACTGTATGTGGGGGATGAATTTGCAGGGGACTTTTTTTACCGGCACAATGCCTATAATGACGAGATTGAAATAAAGGACTATTTTCAGGATTCGGTAAAACAATCCCTGCATACTGATAAAAGATTCCGTCTTATTGATGGCAGCAAGGAGATCAGTTTAAAAACCTTGTATACGGAAGATGAGATATACAGGAACGGATACCTGACACTCATCGGCAAAGGGGAAAGATTCTCCCTTTATTCACGGACAAAAGTAAAGTTTATTGAAGGAACCCAGCCTGTAAACTCCCTGGTCCGACCTACGCCTGATAAGTTTAGTAACTACACTGACTATTATTATTCGTCCGCCGCAAAAGAGGAAGACGTAGCTTATTTCCTGCCTGACAGGAAAAACAAATTCATCAGTTCTTTCGACTCGGATGTGGCTCCCAAATTAAAATCCTTTATTAAGGAAAACAAGATCAATATAAAAAAGGAAACCGATCTGCTGCTTGTGATCGACTATCTTAATACGCTTTAAGAAATTTGATGGGTACAAAGATATAAGGGTCAGGTCCGAATATCCTTTCCACGGAACTCTTCGCGTCTGTTTTTACATATCTTTGATGCATGGAAAATGCTACCCGCATCTATGGCCTTCGAGCCGTTATTGAAGCCATTCAGGCCAATGAGCCCATTGATAAGATATTCATTCAGAAAGGTCTCAAAGGGGAGCTGTCCCGAACCCTGGAATCACTGGTTCGCAAACAAGGGATCAGCAGTTCCTACGTCCCTGTCGAGAAGCTCAACAAGTTAAGCCCTAAAAACCACCAGGGAGTCATTGCCAGTATGTCCCCCATTGCCTTTCATCCCTTTGAAAGCCTTGTTGAACAGGTCATTGCTACTAAGGAAAAACCATTTTTCCTGTTGTTGGACCAACTTTCCGATGTCCGTAATTTTGGGGCCATTATCCGAACTGCCGAATGTACAGGAGTTGATGGGATTGTCATTCCAAAAAAAGGAGGGGCACCGGTCACAGCGGATACCATTAAAACTTCCGCCGGAGCTGCTTTTAAGGTTCCCATCAGCAAAGTGGATCATCTGAAGGATGCCATTTTCTATTTGCAGGCCTCCGGGATCCGTGTGGTAGCAGCTTCGGAGAAAAGTAATACTCTGGTTCACGATTTGCCGCTCAATGTACCTCTGGCTCTCATCATGGGTTCTGAAGACAAGGGAATCTCCCCTTCCATTCTAAAGATGGCGGACCATGCGGGCAAGCTTCCAATCCTGGGTGAAATAGCTTCTCTCAATGTTTCTGTGGCTTGTGGGGTCTTTCTTTATGAAGTGATACGGCAGCGTTCCCTGAACCAGATATTTATAAATGTGAATAATGTATAGGCCAATGAAACTGGATTTTTCTGTTCCCCAACTCCAAAAGGGAGGAAAAATCCTATAAAAGAGCATTGATAGAGAAAATTATTGCCCTTTAGGGTCATGGAAAGAGAATTTTCGACGCAAAAAGCTTAACCGTTATTCACCTTAACAATTACACCAAACACACCTCTATTGCCCTAACCTATCTCTTCACGCCCTTGCTGCTTGTCTTCTTCCGAACGCCGGCTGGAAATCTCAGGCTTGCGGAAGTACTTCCCTTCAATGTACTCCGCATCAGGCTGCTCAATGAAATTGCCATCTTTGTCAAAATGCCTTAAAAAAGGATCATCTTCCTCCCTGAAATCTGACTTTTCCCAGGCATATTTGCGCAATTCAGGGACCTCGGCCCTGATCAAAAATGCCAGGATAAGGCCTGAAATAAAACCGCCCAGGTGTCCTTCCCAGGAAATTCCATCTTCCACAGGAAAAATATACCACAAGAGGCTTCCGTAGATAAAAACAACCCCCAGGGAAAGTGCAACCAACCGGTAATGCTTTGTAAAAACTCCTTTAAAAAAGATAAAACTTGCAAGCAAATAGATAATTCCACTGGCACCAATGTGATAAGACGGTCTGGCGATGATCCAGGTGATACCACCTGTAAGTACTAAACCTAGCAGCAACACCTTCATAGAAACCGTCCTGTAAAAATAAAATAAGGCCGCCAGGAGTATGGCGACCGGAATGGTGTTATTATAGAGGTGCTCCAGGGAGTCATGTATAAACGGACTGCAGATAATTCCTCCCAGTCCTTTCAACGTACGGGGATAGACGCCAAAATGATTGAGATTCAACCCAAAACGAATCTCAGCCCAGAAGATGGCCCAAATAGCCAGCACTGCCAGGAAAGGGGCCAAAAGCACACTGTGCGTATACCGGAATGTTTCTGTACCGGACATGGAATCTTTTAATTCTAAGGTATCAAGAAAACGGCCACAATCCGGAAACCTGATAAATTGTCATCTAATTAATTCACTACTTTTATGTTATGAATGAACCGCTGGCAGAACGGGTCAGGCCCGTGAGCCTGGAGGACTATATAAGTCAGCACCATCTGGTTGGTACTTCCGGCTCCTTAACGACACAGATCAAAAAAGGTCAGGTTCCTTCACTGATTCTCTGGGGGCCGCCGGGGACAGGCAAGACGACACTGGCCCATATAATCGCCCTTGAAAGCAAACGCCCTTTTTACAATTTAAGTGCGATTAACAGTGGCGTAAAGGAGGTGCGTGAGATCATTGAAAAAGCCAAACAAAAAGGAGGATTATTTACTACCAGCAATCCTATCCTGTTTATTGACGAAATTCACAGGTTCAGTAAATCCCAACAGGACTCGCTTCTCGGAGCAGTGGAGAAAGGATGGGTAACCCTGATCGGGGCCACGACGGAAAATCCCAGTTTTGAGGTGATTCCAGCACTCCTTTCACGCTGTCAGGTGTATGTGTTACATCCCTTTGGAAGAGAGGACCTGGAGAAGCTTTTACAGAGGGCGATGGCACAGGATTCCTGGCTGCAGTCCAAAAATATCATCCTGAAGGAAACTGAGGCGCTGATGAGGCTTTCCGGGGGGGATGGCAGAAAACTGCTTAATATTTTCGAGCTTGTGGTCGCCTCGGAAGAAGGGGAGGATATTACCCTTACTGATGACCTCGTGATGGAGAAAGTTCAGAAGAACACAGTGCTCTATGATAAAACAGGGGAACAGCATTATGATATCATATCTGCCTTTATAAAATCGATCCGCGGCAGTGATCCCAATGGTGCTGTTTACTGGTTGGCCAGAATGATCGCCGGGGGGGAAGACGTTAAATTTATTGCGAGGCGCCTTGTTATTTCCGCATCCGAAGATATAGGCATGGCCAATCCAACCGCACTGGTATTTGCCAACAGCACCTTCCAGGCAGTAACGGTCATCGGTTATCCTGAAGCGGGGATCCTCCTGAGCCAATGCGCCGTATACCTGGCGACCTCACCTAAAAGCAATACGAGTTATTCCGCGCTGATAAAAGCACAGGAAGCTGTATCCAAGCACGGTGATCTCCCCGTTCCACTTGGGATCCGGAACGCTCCCACACGATTGATGAAGGACTTGGGATACGGGAGCGATTACAAATATGCCCATAATTATCAGTCCAATTTTGTGGATCAGGAATTTTTACCTGAGGCACTTTCAGGAGCCTCTTTTTACCTCCCCGGACAAAACACGCGGGAGAATGATATTAAGTCATTTCTCAAAAATCGCTGGAAAGATAAATATACTTTCTAAAACTTGAGGGTCAGGTTCCTGGTCTGCAGTCGGCCATCTTCCAGGAATTCATAGATCCACATGGCATCCTTTTTATAAATAAGTCCGCTGGTTGCATCTCCGGTTGCAATAAATACATCTGGCAGCGAGCTGGTATAAATCTTCATGCGAACACTTGGCGTGTTGTCGACCAACTGGTAGCCATTGGGAATGGGCTGGGCATACCATATTTCTCCGGCAGCATTTACCTGATCGGACTCGGAAGGAATTTCAGCGGCTTTCCGCATGGCAGAAGGAGTGGGTTTCCTGTTTTCGTATCGTTGGTCCTGAGGGGTTGTAACACTGATAACAGTTGTATTATCAGGTGGCGCGGAGGTAAATGGTAAGTTCTCCTCCACCGTTCTGACATCATTGTCAAAATTCACGGTTGCGCTCTGCGATGCATCATCTGCAGGGTCATAGGCATAACTATATTCATTGAAGACGTTAAAAGCATCCCTCAAAACCTCCTGATAAGCGCCTTTAAAGTCCTTTACCTTACTCACGCCCTCCGGTGTTCTAAATATTTCCCCGGATTGGCAATCCTTGAATAACAGGGCTGCTTTGGTAGAAAACATAGAAGAACTGTCAAGCAGTTGGGCCAAAAGTCCCAGACAACGGTTTTTATTAAGATCTTCGGGTAATTCGTCCTCGTATACAGCATTAAAACCATGATTTGTCAGCAGGTATTTAACGAGAGTGCTGGTCTGGTATTGATTTTCCGATCTGAATCCCTCAAATTTTTTAGGGACGATGATATATTTGTAGGCATTCATGACTTCCTGAGCGTGGAGGATGGAAGCCCCCATGAAAAGGCTGATGAGGAGTACATATTTCATTGTCATTTCAGGATCAATTCTTTCCCCAAGATATGATATTTAATCCGAATTGTAAAGATGCATAATGACTGTCCGCGATGTTTCGATAAGCCAGCAAGTTGTCTGCCATCACATAAAAATTGACAGGTCCGGCCTGTAGATTCAAACCAAGTCCGATATTGGTTGTGGAGAATTTATCAATGGTGTAAGTGGTCTTGAGGGCAAGGACCCGCCCCAGCTTTCGCATATAGAAGGCACTGAGTGCCGTTTGAGGGCCACGCGGTCGATTGATGGCGTAAAGCTGCAAGCCCAGGCCGTTGGTATAGCCCATGTCAAGATTCCTTCGCCCGGAGACTTTGTAGCTGCAGTCGCAATCTGCCATGGAAGCAACTGGCTCACCAAAATTGTACCGGATCGAGGAATACAACTTTGTAGGTCGGAATGAGATATAGGCATTGTTGTCTTCTTCAAATGGCACGAGATCCTGAACGTCATCGATAAGGCTTTGCCAGAAATCCCTGTCGGGATCTGAAAACGCATCAGGAAGGATCACCTGCACCCCTTCGACGGTGGCATTACCCCTCAATGTAAAACTCCGCACATCCGAGGTATGGTACATAAAACCCAGATCGAGAAGACTGGCGGTAAAGACCGTTTTTTCATTCAGATTGTAGGATAGGCCAAGATCGACCCCCAGTCCGAGATCTCCACCCAGGAACCCTCTTTTCAATGCCAGTTTTCTTATTTCCGCAGCATGATCACTTGTATCGTCAGTCAATATTTCCCGTAATTTTTCAAGGCCTGAGGTTCTTAATTCAAGATCTGCCTCTATGGTATTTGCCAGCAAATTCTGCTGCCCTGCGGTAGTTAAGAAGTAACCCCTGTTATGCGTTGATTTGTAGGCAATAATGCCGGAATATACTTTGGCACGGGCTCCCACGGTTAATTTATCGCTCATCCGTCTGTTGAGACCAAAATGAAAAACATTGAGTACTTCACCCCTGGTTTTAAGGTGGCCCAGATTGAATCTTCTTCCCAACTGATCCGCATTTCCTTCGTACGCCAGAATGGCCAGATCCCTCATCCAATAGCCAATAGCATCTCCTTCATTGTAAATCCCAAAGGAATAAAAATCGGAAGGCCGGTTCTGACGCCTGAACCCCCCGCTCAGGAGTTCGACCTGATAGGTACCGCTGAGTTCATCCGTAATATCTGCACTGTAGATGACCCGGTCCCTTATTTTATCGTTGATATCCAGGCCGTCATCGGCAAAAATATCATCTACGGTAAAACCGCTCGTCCCGACCTGAAAGGAGATTCCGGAAAGCAATGGGATGCCTGCATACCATTCTGAACTGGTTTTCATCCCAGGATTGATCAGCAGGGCCTGAGGAATATCTGTGAAATCATAGAGCAGTTCCTTGTTCTGGGCATGCATGGTGATGCAGCCCAGGAGTAGAGTCATTAGCAGGCCACGCACATAAGTCATTTCAGACGGATCCTTAATTTTGCACTGGTGCGAAGAATAATTTTTGGATCCGGAAGGATAGAGGTAGTGGAATTGTCTCCAAGATTTTCTGCACCTACCCTGAGGCTTGAGGTATTTCTGATAATATCAATACTGCGACCAGAGGCGCCTCCATAAGAAATCTCTCTTCTTAAAATGGAAGTTGGTGCCGGATCTACGGCAAATATTTCTGTGTCCAATACAGTCTCCGCTTCATCCAGAAATTCGACCATGATGTTGAGACGTTTACTGGTTGTATTCTCCACCTCGTATATCACTACCCCGTCTATAGTCCTTTCGGCTACAAAATCCTCGCTGAAGGCGTCAAAATTAAAGTCCTGTGTAATAAAGTTGATACCCTCGATCTGATTGATAACACTTTCAGGAGATTCCACATAAAGGATGCTTCCTTCTACGACTGGCGTAATTTCGAGATCGTCAAATTGCGAGAAATCCTGTGGTTCCGCACAGGATGCAAGAAGGCAAAAGGGCAGAAGTGCCTTAAAAAAGCTTCTAGTACTATTTTTCATTTTAAATACCTGTTTATGGCTATGAAAGGCTGGAAACCACGATTCCCGGTATAAAACATAAGGTGTATGTTCTATATAACTCTATAAATAAGTTTTTATTTCACTTAAATCGGTAATCATTTGGCCATGGTCGTTTGTACTTTCCCCGTGCGCATTAAAATGCAGTGTATGCAGTCCCACCGCCCGTGCGCCAAGGATGTCTGCTTCCAGGCTGTCTCCGATCATAAGTGCTCTGGCTGGGGTAGTTCCTGCCAGCTCCAGTGCCAATTCAAAAATCAAAGGATTGGGTTTTTTTACCCCGGCCATCTCAGAATTGACCACTTTGTCAAAATAAGTGAGGATGCCGGAATTGCGCAATTTCTTTTCCTGTGTTTCTTTGAAACCGTTGGTAATTATATGAAGCCTGTAATCGGGTTTGAGGTATTCAAGGATGTCGATGGCGAAGGGAAACAGATGATTAAATCCTGTCAGGTGCGCAATATAGTCCTTCGCCAGTGAACTGATCATTTCTTTTGGAAGTGTATGTCCCAAACTGGTAAAGGAATCATGCAGCCTGCTGAAGCGCAAGGTGTCCTGGTCAATTTTATCTTCCCTGTACAATTTCCAATAGGCCAGATTTACAGGAACATACACTTTTAGAAAATGTGTAATATCGATTGTAATGTCGTGGTCTTTCAGAATGCGTTCGAAGGTGAGGGCAGAATTCCGGTCAAAATCCCATAATGTGTGATCCAGGTCGAAAAAAATATCAGTTACGACGCCTTTAAACATGGTACTTTTGAATCACTTTGGCGTATAAATCCTTCCAATTTACCCGGTGATGACCCCCTAACAGTTCATTGGAGAATATCAGGATCATATGGCCATTCACGCCTTTCACCTTTTCATAAAGTTGATCGAGCCGCTCAAGAATCTGTTGTTCGGACCTGCCATTGATCAAGGCATAATCATGAATTGCAAAAGGATGAATTTTGATGGGTTGCTGCAATTCCAAAGGGATGTCATAGAAATAGTAGGGACTGCAGGTTCCTGCCCTGAACCCGGTTTCATGGGTGTATCCCATCGTATAATCATTACCGAATTCTGCTTCGACAAGGCAGCGGTAGGTTTGAGGAATATCTACGCGGTTATACCGCAATCTGGTGCTGGTGATCGGTTTGTTTATAACATCCGCGAGTTTTTTCTTTTCCGCCATCAGGAGTTCGATATTGCGAAAGGAACTATAGGAAGCCGAGAGTGCAACCGTACTGTAGTCTGATACGGATTTTATAAGGTGCCTGAACCTGTTGTTGTTTGGCGATACATTCTTATCATAGGTGGAATATTCCGCAAACTGAAAGAAGAACATGCTCTTCACTTTGTACTGCTTATGTAATCTGACAAGCCAATCGTAATTATTGTACGGGTCCTTTGATGGATGGAACCACACACCGATCCGCTCCGCAACCCGCTTAAATTTCAATCTTCCCAGATCGAGCGTCAGCCCCGCAATACTTCTGATAAAACCTCGGTGTGCATAACAGTGGGAAGAAGTGACGTCTATAATGGGAGTGAATTCATAATTGCTTTCCCGGTAAGTCAATTCCGGAAACCGCTGCTTTAACAGACCCACCATTTTTTTTACCCATATATCGACTACAGGGATGTGGAGGAATTGGTTTTTCGAAGCGGTGCTGTCCGCAGGTGGAAACCGGCCATGTATATCTTTCACGTGGGGCAGGTATTCTTCATACCTGCTCAATAAATAAAAACTGGCGGAAAAAATGTCAAAAGGCAGGCTGCTGCGTTCGCCTGTCCTGAAGAAACAGGGGACGCCTTCCCAATCAGCAACGGTCAGTTGTAATTTATTTACCCCATTTTCAAAAAGAAGGTCGTTGCTCCGAACGAAGAATTCATTTTGAAGCGGTTGTTTGGTATAAGTGATTTTGGGTCCTTTATGTTTTATAAAATCTTCTACCTTGGTAGTATACTTCACATCTATCCCAAGCATCCTCGTAAAAATGTGCTTCATAGTATATGAAAAGCGGGGCGTGATCTTATGTGTAAAAACTAATAACATACTATCTTAAAAGTGCAAAGGTACAAATTCCGGGTACCGGGTTACCCTGATAACAAGCTATGTTGTCAGTTTTACATGAGGTGATTGCAAATCCTTAAGAAAGCAAAGCCTACGGGACCTGCAGACCATTTCAGTTGAAGTCCCGGGAACCATGTTGGCCGAATCAGGATGATTCAGTGAAGGTTGTGTTCATCCGCAAAGCTGTAATAGCCTTCGGTGGCGATAATCAAATGGTCGAGTACTTTAATATCCATGGCTTCTGCGGCCTTTTTCAGTTTTTGAGTGATCCCTGAATCCGCAGCACTTGGCTTGAGTGTTCCTGAAGGATGATTATGAGCGAGGATGAGTCCAACCGCACCTGTCTCAAGTGCCTGTTTCATAACAAGGCGCACGTCTACCAATGTCCCTGTGATGCCGCCCTTACTAAGTTGCGCAGTTTTTATCACTCTGTTATTATTATTCAGATATACGATCCAGAATTCTTCGTGTGGCAGATCTCCAATCAACGGTTCCAATAATTCATAAGCTCCCTGACTGCCTTGAATAAACTGTTGTTTGATTCCCCGCTCTTCTCTTCTTCTCCGGCCAATTTCCATAGCCGCCGCGATGGAGGCCGCCTTTGCCGCGCCAATCCCCCTGAACTGGCAGAGCTGGGAGATCGAAAGCTTGCCCATCTCATTAAGATTGTGGTCGACAGAACTCAGGAGTCTTTTGGCCAATGCAAGAGCACTTTCATTGGCACTCCCCGACCCGATCAGAATGGCGATGAGTTCGGCATCAGACAAAGTCAATCTGCCTTTATCAAGCAACTTTTCACGTGGTTTGTCATCCTGAGCCCAATCCTTTATGGAAAAGTGGGGAGATTTTTGTTTCATCGAAGGAATTATTTCAAATGCTTTTATGGATTTACAATATGAATTGACTTATATGTAGTTGATTTCGTAAATTATCAGTGACTATTTTTCGATATGAAATCCATTTTTGACAAAGCTGTCTACGGGGAACTTCTCAGCCGCATTGACAATCTGCAACCGACATCGGAAAGAAAATGGGGGGTGATGCTACCTGCACAGATGCTCAATCATTGTACCCATCCCCTTGCCGTCGGGTTGGGGCGGGAAGTACTGAAAAAGCCCAACCTGATCATGCGTATCCTGCTGCGTAATTTTAAAAAATCCCTGTACAATGATACCCCCTGGAAACGTAATTTACCTACAGTCCGCCAGTACAAGGTAACTTCTGAAAAGGATTTTTATGAGGAGAAAAAGGCGTTACTCGAGTTAGTGAACGATTTTCATAACACGCAAAATTTCGGTCAACTGGCAGCCCATCCGGCCTTCGGGCACTTTACACTTGAACAATGGGGGCAGCTGCAGTATAAGCATCTGGACCATCATCTTTCCCAGTTCGGATGCTGATACTTTTGGGATAAAACCGGATACGTAATTTAGGGGGTGTATACTTCTCTGAGGGCCTTAAAATCAAGTCCGCCATAGTCGCCGGAACTCATAAGCAAAAGCACTGAATGCAGAAGATCCTGTTGAAAGAGGAACTCACGAAAGGAGTCGGCATTGGTGAATATGACCAGATCCTTCCTTTTAAACGCAGCCTCAATTTGCACTGCAGTGATCTGTTCCAGGCGTTTGATCTTTACGGCTTCAGGGGAATAAAAAACAATAGCCAGATCGGCCGGATCCAGAGTTCCCTCGTATTCCTTTAAAAATTCCGAACTAAGGCTGCTATAGGTATGCAATTCCAGGCACGCGATCAATCTTTTATTGGGATATTGTTCCCGTGCAGCCATGGTGGCGGCGGCAACCTTGCTTGGGGAATGGGCGAAATCCTTATACGCGATCCCCAGGTCACTGCCGGCGATCTTCTCAAGTCTTTTAGAAGCCCCTTTAAAACTCGGGATCGCCTCATAAAAATCGTCCTGATCAATGCCCATATGCTGGCAAATCCATTTAGCTCCTGCAAGATTGCTGAGATTATGTTTTCCAAATATCCCTACCGGCATGGGGCCCTCCGGAGTACTGAGCAGGGTGCGCCCGTCCGAGACGGAATAATCCGGTGTGCTGTAAGGTATTTTACGAACCGTGTTCCCGGAATTTTCAACAAGGGCAGCTACTTCCGGGTCTTCCGCATTATAAGTAATGCTTCCTCCCTTGACGATACTCTCAATGAATATCCGGAACTGCTCCACATACATGTCATACGTTGTGAAGACGTTTATATGATCCCACGCAATCCCGCTTAAAAGGGCAATATTTGGTTGGTATAGATGAAACTTAGGCCTCCTGTCCACCGGAGAAGAAAGGTATTCGTCCCCTTCGAGCACCATGAAATCATTTTCCTCTGTCAAATGTACCATCCTGTCAAATCCTTCTACCTGTGCCCCGACCATATAGTCCACTTCCTTCCCATGATACTTCAGTACGTGCAGGATCATTGAGGTAATGGTCGTTTTCCCGTGACTTCCGCCAATCACTACCCTTGTTTTATTTTTGGATTGTTCATATAGAAATTCGGGATATGAATATATCGGGATCGCCGATTGCTGTGCCCGGATCAATTCAGGATTATCCGGTTTGGCGTGCATGCCCAGAATGATGGCATCGAGACGCGGGTTGATCTTTTCAGGAAACCATCCTGATGCTTCCGGTAACAGCCCTTTTTCGGCCAACCGGCTTTTTGAGGGCTCAAAAATGACATCATCACTTCCGGTGATTTCGTAACCCTTGTGATGCAGGGCGAGGGCAAGATTATGCATGGCGCTTCCGCCGATGGCAATAAAATGTATATGCATGCAATGCTAATTATAAAACAAAGATAGTAATTGCCATGGGCATCCCCAACCCCGCGCATGACTGCGGATTCTTTTTATCTTTGCAGGTATCCTTGTATTCCTGAATGTTGCAGGCGATTGTAAAAAACAGGAAGAAGAGATAACCAACCTAGTGTTTAAACTGGGAAATCTGAGATGTGATGAAAGGTTGGTAGAATCCGTCAATGGAGATGTTATGGATATAAAGCTATCAGATTTACCTGTGAAAGAATATATACCCGGATATCACGGCCGGATGATCCATACTGATAGGATGACCATGGCATACTGGGAAGTGGAACAAGATGCTGTGGTGCCGGAACATGAACACGACAATGAACAGATTATGCAGGTTCTGGAGGGTCGTTTCGAACTGACCCTTGACGGAATTTCCCAGGTATACGAGCCAGGAGATCTTGTTGTGATTCCTTCCATGGTAAGACATGGCGGAAGGGCTATCACTTCCTGCAGGATCCTGGATGTCTTTAGCCCGGTACGCGAGGCCTACAGGTAAATACATTTTAAAAATACGAAACTCATGCATATTAACCTTGCAGGAAAAAAGGCCCTAGTAGGCGGTGCCAGCGGAGGAATTGGCAAAGCAATTGCCATACAATTGGCCGCCAGTGGTGCCAGTGTTACACTGATGGCCAGAAACCGTGATAAATTGGAACAGGCCATAGCGGAAATGGACAAAGGTGCCAGCCAGGAACACGATTATCTCGTGGTCGATTTTAATGACTTTCAGAGCTATAAAAAAATAATTGAGAATTATTTCAGGGATAAGGACGTGGATATCCTGGTGAATAACACCCAGGGTCCTAAGGCTGGAAGCAGCCTGGAACTTCAAGTAGATGATTATCAGGACGCCTTTGACCTGCTTTTTAAATCTGTAGTCCACACTACACATCTGGCCATCGAACACATGCGCAAAAAGAATTGGGGCAGGATTGTGAATGTCGCCTCCATATCCGTACGTGAACCCCTCTCCTATCTTGCCCTTTCCAATAGCATTCGCGCCGCGGTGGTTATCTGGGCCAAAACACTTGCAACAGATCTGGCAGCGGATCAGATCACTGTCAACAGCATATTAACAGGATATTTTGATACAGAACGAATCCATGATCTGAACGAAAAGAAAGCCAGACAACAACAGATTCCTCTCTCTGATGTACAAAAAAACATGGCTTTCGCGGTGCCTGTAAAACGAATCGGACGGCCTGAAGAATACGGATATCTCGTTGCGTTTCTGGCTTCTCAACAAGCCGGTTATATCACCGGTACGGCCATCCCCCTGGACGGGGGTCTGCTTCGCTCCCTCTGAAGGCTTCCGGCAGCACCAAGACTTTCGAGGTACATTTTCTGGCATCCTATTTGACTTATACTACACAGAGTGCCTCATCCAGACTAGCCATTCCCTCATTTATACTTGCGCATGATATAAGGAGGGTTGAATTTTGTTATTAATTTTACAATTATGAAGCAACTTACCCTGATGTTTGTTATTCTACTTTTCAGTCAATGGATGTTCTCTCAGCAGGACAAAGCCTATAACTCACTCTGGAAGGAAGTGGATCAACTGGAAAAGGAGGAGTTAACCACTTCCGCAACCGCGGTGGTACAAAAAATCTCGGACAAGGCAAGGGCAGAAAACAATTCTCCTCAGCTGATCAAAGCGTTGCTGTATGCCTCCATGTATGACCTGATCCTGGAAGAGGAGGCCCAATTGAGGGTGGTCAATGATTTCAGGAAGGAGATAGCCGGGGCAGCATTTCCGGAAATAAATGTCCTCGAAGGATATCTGGCCCACCTTTACTGGCAATACTATCAGGGCAACCGGCATCTCATTTATAGCAGGGCTAAAAGCACTACCTCAGCAGACAGCACGGATTTCAGAACCTGGGATGTCCGGACACTATTCAGTAAGATCGGCCAGCATTTTGAAAACTCGCTTCACGTACCGGAAGATCTGCAGAAAGTACCTGTTTCAGATTTTGAACCTCTCCTACAGAGGAACACCGAGGACAAGCAGTTCGAGGCCACTTTGTTTGACCTTCTCACTCACACGGCGCTGGAGTTTTATACCTCAGGTGAAAACAGTATTACGAGACCGGCATCGGTATTTGAAATTTCGGACCCCGAGATCCTTTGTGAAGCGGACGCCTTTATTAAGTATAAATTAACTACCACTGACACAACTTCCCTTCAGTTCAGAGCGCTTCAATTATACCAGGAACTGCTGGGATTCCATGAGCAGGACAAGTCCCCGGAAGCCTTTGTGGATAACGATATTAAAAGACTTCACTTTATCTATAACAACGCTGTTTTTACAGGCAAAGAAGATCGTTTTTCGGAAATCCTCAAAATTTCCTCCAACCAGTTTGCTGATCATGAGGTATCCGCTCTTTATAAATTTGAGCTTGCACAACACTATGACCGTCTGGCAGAGGACTATCAGCCTGTTACAAATGTCGCTCATCAGACAAAGCGAAAGGAAGCCCTGGCACTTTGCGATGACGTAATAGACACCTTCCCCAAAAGCCGGGCAGAGAAGAAATGCAAAGCCCTCAAATCACGGATACTTGCTGAGGATCTGCAACTAACTGTGGAATCATATCTTTCTCTGAACAAACCCTCCAAATTATTAGTGGCATACAGGAACCTGGAACAGCTTCATCTCTTTGCCTATCGCATTTCGCCGGAACAGCGTTCGAAAATAGAGGACTTGTATCCCTTGTCAAGACAACATTCATTTATTAAGGGCCTGAAAATTTCGAAATCCTGGGAGGCTCCTCTGAAGAGTGAAAAAGATTACCAGACTCATACGACTGAAATACTAATGCCTGAGCTGGAAAACGGCCTTTATGTGATCCTGGCGGAAACCAAAAGCCAATCAGGGTCATTCGCAACTGGTTTTACGCAGGTGACAGATATGGCCTTGCTGGAGTCGCGTTCGGAGGAGGAATATATTTTTCAGGCAATTGACAGAAATGACGGCCGGCCCATTACCAACGCGCAACTTGTACTGAATTACGAACTGGATTACAATGGGGTGAGTAATCAGAAAACCTTTGCCACTGACAACAACGGGATGGTGGAGGTTCCCTTGTCCGGGGCCGGCCTGACCAACGTCCGGGCCAGGTTGAAGCATGGGGCGCAGACCGCGCACTTTGGAATGTACTATATAAATGCGAAAAACAAAATAACGACAGAATCAGCGTCACCCCGTACAGCATGGTTGTTTACGGACCGCAGTATTTACAGACCCGGCCAGCCGCTTTATTTTAAAGGAATTGTAGTGGTTTCGGAGAAGGAAGGACCTGCGACTTCAGTGAAGACCCCTGTGCTGATCACCCTTAACGATGCCAATGGTCAAAAAGTAATGGATCAGCTGTTTGAAACCAATGAATATGGCTCTTTCAACGGGCAGTTTACAGTGCCCGAAGGCGGGATAACAGGGATGTATATGCTAAGTGCTTCTTCTTCAGTCGTCTCTCTTTCAGGGAGCACCGATATATCGGTCGAGGAATATAAAAGGCCTGGATTTCAGACCTCCTTTAACCCCATACTGAAGGAGCATAAGGTAGGGGATTCCATCTCTATTTCTGCCACTGCTCAGGCATATGCAGGTGCCCCGGTCAGCAATGGCAAAGTGGCCTATCGCGTGCGCCGCGTGGTCTATTTTCCCCCCTGGTATTATTGGATTCGCCCGTCGTTTGAGGGAAATTCGCAGGAAATAGCCCATGGCGAAACCAGTACCGATGCATCCGGTAATTATACGATCGGTTTCAGGGCCATCCCTGATTTAAGCATGGATCCCAAGGATTTGCCGGTCTTTAATTATGAAGTGACCGCTGATGTTACTGACATCAATGGGGAAACCAGAAGCGCCTCAGTTTCTGTACGAATCGGCTATCACTCCCTTGTTGGATCGATCCTGGTGCCCGCCACACTGGAGAAGAACCTGTCCGGACACCAGCTGAAACTTAGGACCACCAACCTGAATGATCAGCCGGTTGCGGCTAAAGGGTCTGTCCGAATCTTTAAACTTGTGGCTCCTGAAAATATCCTGAGAAAGCGACCCTGGCCAGCCCCGGACTACAAGACTTTTACGCGTGAAAAATTCAAAGAACTATTTCCGCACGAAGCATTTGTAAACGAGGCAGATCCTCTCCATTGGGATCGGGGTAAACTTGTATGGGAGCAAGCCTTTGACATCTCAGGTGAAGCGGAATTGCCCTTGGGAAATATTAAGAATTGGCCCTCCGGCAGGTACCTGATCGAGATGCTCACCAGAGACCGATTCGGAGTGGAGGTACGCGCTGAGGCACGAACTGCGGTCTTTGGCCTCAAAGACATAATAACACCTGATAATCAAATTTTTACCTATAAGACAAATCAGGAGAAATACGCAGTGGGAGATACCGTGGAGGTAAAACTTTCCTCGGCCATGGAGAAACTGTCTGTAACCGTAATGGTCGAAAAAAACCGCAAGGTTATCAGACGGGAGCTGATTGAGCTTAACGGCAATAGTAAAATCGTTCGGATTCCGGTCATGCGGGATGATATAGGGGGATTTTCAGTCAACTATAATTTTTCCGCATTCAATGCTTTAACCTCCGAAACGATTACGATTGATGTGCCCTATCCTGACACCGGGATTAAAATCGAAACAGCAACTTTTCGTGATCTAATGGAACCCGGGGCAAAGGAAACCTGGTCTTTTAAAATCACAGGGCCGGAGGGTGATAAGCTGGCGGCTGAAGTCCTCGCAGGGATGTACGATGCTTCCCTGGATGCCTTCAAACCTCATGCCTGGAATTTTGATCCGTATCAGCGACTTCCCTATCATTCCTATTCCGGGTTCAATGGTAATGAAAGCTATGGCACTCATTATTTTGATTCGCATATCGACAATGAACTGATTGAATTTCCAGTGGAATATTCCGAAACATTGAACTTTTTTGGATTAAATCTGGGCTATCCGGAGGGAAGGGGAACATTTGGTCCGCTTGCTCTTATGAGAAACCAGGTGGGGGTAAAACGGAATGTTATGAATGCTATGGATGAATCAGAAGCCCTGAATGAGGTTATCGAATATGATGCTCCACAGCAAAAAAACCTGGAAAGTAAAGGCACTTCTGAAGGTCTGAACGAAACTGCTGATTCTTCGAAACAGGAAAGACGAGGCCCAGGGGAAATGCTTGTCCGGCAGAGTTTTTCTGAAACTGCCTTTTTCTACCCGCAATTGCGAACAGATCCGGATGGCACCATAACTTTTAGTTTTACAACTCCGGATGCCCTTACCAGATGGAAATTAATGCTGCTTGCCCATTCTCCCAACCTGGAGATTGGGATGCGTACTCTAGAAACAGTTACTCAAAAAAAGCTGATGGTCATACCGAATGTTCCAAGGTTTTTAAGGGAGGGCGACAGAATAACCCTGGATACGAAAATTGCCAACCTCACTAAGGAAAGGCTTTTGGGAAAAGCCCGCTTGGAGGTGAAGGATGCCCTCAGCGGGAAGGACATCACGGACCAATTACTAAATCCTGAAAGACCAGGGAAAAAAGGAGAAGCATCCCCCCAAAATATGGGGGAATTTGAAGTGGATTCCATGTCCAATACAAGTGTTTCATGGAATCTGGAACTTCCTGAAGGCCTGCAGGCCATACAATTAAGGATAACGGCCACTTCCGGGGACTACAGCGATGGTGAACAAAGCATGCTTCCGGTGCTCACCAATCGTGTCCTGCTTACGGAAACCCTGCCTATGTGGGTGGGAAGCGGGCAGAAAAAAACTTTTGTCCTCGATAAACTAAGCATCCAAAATTCCCCAACGCTGAAAAATCATCTCCTCACGCTCGAAATAACTTCCAATCCGGCATGGTATGCAGTTCAGGCCCTGCCCTACCTGATGGAATATCCGTACGACTGTAACGAACAGATCTTTTCCAGGTGGTACGCCAACAGTCTGGCCGGTCATATCGTACATCAATCCCCCGGGATGCACGATGTTTTCAGGCAATGGGCTTCTTCAGATGCCCTGGAGAGCCAACTGGAAAAAAATAAAGAACTCAAGTCGTTGCTTATTCAGGAAACTCCATGGGTAAGGGATGCCATGTCGGAAGAGGAACAAAAGAAACGGATCGGTTTGCTCTTTGACCTCAATACGATGAATAACAGTCAGACAGCCGCTCTCAACCAGTTAAAAGGCAATCAGATGGCATCAGGGGCCTGGGCCTGGTTTAAGGGCGGGCAGCCGGACAGATTTATCACCCAACACATCGTAACCGGTATGGGAAAATTAAACCAACTAGGGGTCGACAAGGATGGTATGCTGACCCAGGAGGTCGTAGGCAGCGCGATGAAATATGTCGATTCTGAGTTTGTCAGGGAATATGAGCTACTTCAAAAAAAGGAAAATAAAACTGAAAGAAATGATCTCAGCCCTATTCAGATTCATTACCTCTATATGCGCAGTTTTTTTCCCGATTTTCCGGCAAACGCAGCCACACAAAAGGCCCTGCGATTTTACGAAGACCTTGTGGCAAAGTCCTGGACAGGTCAGTCATTATATTGCAAGGGAATGATAGCACTCGTACTTCACAGGTCCGGTGACAGAGAAACAGCAGTGAAAATCCTAAGGTCGCTCAGGGAAAACAGCATCAACAGTAATGAACTGGGCAGGTACTGGAAGGAAAACACCCCATCCTGGTGGTGGTATCAGGCACCAATTGAGACTCAGGCGCTTATGATAACAGCCTTTTCAGAGATCAGCAGGGATACAAAGACTGTGGACGAATTAAAAATCTGGCTGCTTAAAAATAAGCAAACCTCTCAATGGAAAACTACCAAGGCAACAGCGGATGCCGTATACGCCCTTTTAACGGAAGGTAGTTCATGGCTTTCAGAAAAAGAGACGGTCGGGGTGACTTTGGGTGGCGAAAAACTGAATATGAATGCGCAGGATGGCGCAAAACCTGAAGCGGGCACCGGGTACTTCAAAACCTCCTGGGCCGGGCCTCAAATATCCCCGGACCAAAGTAAGGTAAGTTTACAAAAAACAGGTGAAGGGATAGCCTGGGGAGCATTGTACTGGCAATATTTTGAGTCCCTTGAAAATATAACTGCCGCGGGGGGTCCGATGACATTGAACAAAAAGGTTTTTCTGAAGAAGGATACGGATGCCGGAGAGCTGCTCACGGAAATTAAGGAAGGCAGCAATATCTCGGTAGGTGACCTGCTGAGGGTGAGGCTTGAGATCAGATCAGACAGGGCTGTGGAATACGTGCACATGAAGGACATGAGAGCATCAGGTTTGGAACCCATCGATGTAATTTCCGGATATCACTGGCAGGATGGGGTTGGATTTTATGAAAGCACCCGGGATGCCAGCACTCATTTTTTCTTTGATGTCCTGCCCAAAGGGATAACCATTTTGGAATACTATCTTCGGGTGAACAATGCCGGCGAATTCAGCAATGGAATCGGGACCATTCAAAGCATGTACGCTCCTGAATTCAGCAGCCACAGCACAGGTATAAGACTCAGTTCAAAATCAGGAAAATAAAACCGGGGTATTCCCGGAAGAGGGTGATTGATGTGAAGTGAATGCTACTTTTTTGATTTTTTGGGGGGGTAGGCGGAGAAAACCTTGGTAACAATTTCACGGAGCCTGGCTTCCCGTTGGTCCGGAGTGCCGGAATCTTTGAAAGCCGTCCCGCTGACAGCCTGCCAGAAAAGTTCATCCTTCCTGCTGTCAACAAGGTCAAAGATGATTTCCCGGTCCATTTTTGGAGAACCTATGGGCAATCCAATAGAAACCCCGCCTCCTACATTTCCTCCTCCACCCCCAACTCCGACCCCTACGGAATTCCCGGCGTCACTTCTGATTTCCCTCGACTGTATATTGATAAAAAAATCCGGCTCTTCAGAATACATGATCCCTTTCAGTTGCATGGTTGAATCTATGGCCTGCAGGAGACGTTTGGCATCCAACTCACTTAGTCCGGTTTCCATTTCCGGTAGATAAGTATAGGTCTGGTAGTTTGAGAAATCCGTTTTCTTATCATAATCATAGGCCACACGGATGGTACTACAACTCAGACAACACAACAGTATCACACAAAGGCAAATGCGATTCATACCCGGGATTTATATAAATGTAGGTAAAATTGTGGCGTTTTCGGAGGTGGAAGTTCTTTATTCGTTGAGCATCCTCCAAAGTTGGTCCTTCAGTTCCGTTATCCCCATTTGTGTCAGGGAAGAGATGAACAGGTAAGGAGTATCCTGAAAGACTTCCGGAAGCTCGGCGTGCAGTTCTCCTATTAATTCCCCGTCCAGCATGTCCGATTTGGAAATGGCCACCAGCCGGTTCTTATCCAGAAGTTCAGGATTGTACCTGCGAAGTTCGTCCAGTAAGATGTGAAACTCGCGGCCTATATCATTGCTATCAGCAGGAATAAGGAACAGTAGCGTGGCATTGCGTTCTATATGCCTTAGAAAATAATGACCCAGCCCTTTACCTTCTGCAGCTCCTTCAATAATTCCAGGAATGTCGGCCATTACAAAACTCTTGAAATCCCTGTATTGAACAATGCCAAGGTTTGGTTTCAGGGTAGTGAATTCATAGTCGGCAATTTTTGGCTTCGCAGAGGTTACAACAGAAAGTAAGGTAGACTTGCCTGCATTGGGAAAACCGACAAGTCCCACATCAGCCAAAACTTTTAATTCGAGTATGACCTCCTTTTCCTGACCTGAAATTCCCGGTTGGGCATAGCGCGGAGTTTGATTGGTAGCGCTTCTGAAATGCCAGTTTCCAAGCCCTCCTTTGCCTCCTACCAAAAGGACTTTTTCCTCTCCTTCAGAGGTGATTTCGGTTAAATGTTCATTCGATTCCGCATCCCTGATAATAGTTCCCAAAGGGACTTCCACATAGACATCCTCCCCATCGGCTCCGGTACTTTTATTCTTACTGCCATGCGCCCCGTGTCCTGCCTTAAAATGACGCTGGAATTTAAAGCTCATTAAGGTCCAGAGTTGTTTATTTCCACGAATAATAATGTGGCCACCCCTACCCCCGTCGCCTCCGTCAGGGCCTCCCTTGGTAACGAATTTCTCCCGGTGCAAATGGGTAGAACCCTTGCCCCCATTCCCGGAAGCCAGCGCGATTTTTACATAATCTACAAAATTGCCCTCGGTCATTTTAAGACATTTTAAGCTATTGCATCTGTGCCATCTGAATTTTCAGGGATTGCGGCCTTTCCTTCCGGCCTTCATTGCCACGTGAATACTTTGTGAACAATGCGGCCAATGTCCACATCAAGTCTGCGATGTCAGGCTTCCTGAACAGAATTGATCACCTGGCTCAACCTTAGTGTAATCTCATTGATGGAACCAATACCGTTTACACTGTGGAACTTTCCCTGAGCCTCATAGTAGGCTTTTAACGGGGCGGTTTTTTGATTGTATTCCTCAAAGCGGTTCCGGATCTTTCCTTCATCCTGGTCATCAGGTCGACCGCTCTTCTGTCCCCTGGATAAAAGTCTTGTGATTAAAACTTCATCTGCCGCCTCCAGGGCAATGGTCGCATCTATCGCCATGTTCTTGGATTCTAAAAAATTATCAAGGGCCTCAGCCTGCGCCGCAGTCCTGGGGAAGCCATCAAAGATAAAGCCACTCGCCTCCGGATTGTTGTCTACCTCATCCTGCAGCATCTTGATAGTCACTTCGTCAGGTACCAAATCGCCTCTATCCATATAGGATTTGGCCAATTTCCCAAGCCTGGTCTCGTTCTTAATATGGTTCCTGAAGACATCACCGGTGGAAATATGTCTCAAATTATACTTCTCCTTTAAAAAGGTGGCCTGCGTGCCCTTACCGGCACCTGGCTTGCCGAATAACACAAGATTGATCATTTGGTTTTGGTTTAGTTGGTATATTCCATTCAGATTCCTGCCGAGTTCCCGGTAATCAAGGCCGTATCCCACGATGAACTTATTGGGAATTTCCATACCCACGTAATCTATCACGTACTCCCCGTTATATTTATCAGGTTTGTAAAACAGACTGGCAATCTTAAAATCCTTTACATTGGTCCCTGAAAAGAGATGAACCAGCTCCTGAAGCGTACGTCCCGAATCGATAATATCCTCAAGGATAATCACACTCCTGCCACCAATATTTCCGGGAACATCAAGCAGGGTCTCAACAATCCCGGTAGAAGTAAGTCCTCTGTAAGAACTCAGCTTTACAAATGAAACTTCGCAGGGGTGAGGATAGCATTTCAGGAAATCCGCTATAAACATAAATGATCCGTTTAGGACCCCTACAAATACGGGAACCTGGTCTTTGTAATCGACGGCAATATCTTCCGCGATCTTCCTTACGGCTGCGAGAACATCCTGTTCACTGAGAAAAGGCACAAATTGTTTGTCGTGCAATTTTACCAAGGTGCAATTTTTATAGAACAGCGAAGATACTATTTTGATTTCTCTTTTTTAGGGGTAACCCGGCCGTTTATAAGATTTAGGTGTATTTTTGTGGGACCTCCGTGACAACGGTCTTAAGTACAGATAATGAACTATTTTTCATCCAATTTTAAACTGGGAATTCTGGGTGGTGGCCAATTGGGGAAAATGTTGCTCTACGAAACGAGGAAGTGGGACATAACCACCCATGTACTGGATCCTTCAAACGAATCCCCATGCCGAATTGCATGCAACAAATTCGTAAAGGGGGATCTGATGGACTTTGACACCGTTTTGAACTTTGGCCGCAAAGTGGATGTGCTTACCATTGAGATTGAAAATGTCAACTTAACCGCCCTGAAGGAACTTGAGGCCAAAGGAGTCCGTGTCTATCCTCCCACCCGCACCCTGGAAACCATTCAGAACAAGGTTACTCAAAAACTTTTTTATACTGACAATAACTTGCCTACTGCTGAATTTACACGCTTTGCCTATACCAGTGAAATTGAAGACAGTGTTGACAACGGCGGGCTACACTACCCCTTCGTCTGGAAAAAAGCGCAATTCGGATACGACGGACAGGGAGTAAAAATTATACGAGCAATTGAGGATCTGCAAGGGCTTCCCAATGTGGAATGTCTTGCCGAAGAACTTATTGGGTTTAAGACGGAACTGGCGGTGATCGTGGCCCGTTCAGTCAGTGGGGATGTAATTACGTATCCTGTAGTGGAAATGGAGTTTCATCAGGAAGCCAATTTGGTGGAATACGTCATCTGTCCGGCAAGGATAGCGCCTGACGTCGCCGAAAAAGCAAGGCGAATCGCTCTGCAGGTGTCCGATAAACTTCAGCATGTCGGAATTCTGGCTGTGGAGTTATTTCAGACGCATGAAAACGATATTTTGGTAAATGAAGTTGCGCCAAGACCCCATAACAGTGGTCACTTCAGCATAGAAGCCAGTTATACCAATCAATTTGAACAACATTTGCGTGCCATCCTGGACCTCCCCCTTGGCAGTACTGAAAGTAAGCTTGCGGGGATCATGGTCAACCTTGTCGGAGCAGAAGGTCATGAGGGGCCCGTCTTATATGAACACATGGAGGAAATCATGAAAATAGGCGGAGTGACCCCGCATATCTACGGCAAAAAGGTCACCCGTCCTTTCCGTAAAATGGGCCACGTAACCGTTGTACATGAAAATCTTTCGGATGCGAGGAAAATCGCGCAGCAGGTGAAGGAAACTATTAGTGTAATAAGCAAATAATCCGCGATGAGCAAAGTAGCAATAGTCATGGGAAGCACCAGCGACCTCAAAGTCATGCAGGAGGCACTTGAAGCCCTGCAGGGATTCGGAATTGAAGCCGACATGGATATCGTTTCGGCCCATCGGACCCCCGAAAAACTTTTCGACTTTGCCCGGCAGGCCCATACCAGCGGATACAGTGTAATTATAGCAGGCGCCGGGGGTGCGGCTCACTTACCCGGAATGATCGCATCCTTGTCGCCACTCCCGGTCATTGGCGTACCTATTAAGAGCAGCAATTCTATCGACGGCTGGGATTCCGTCCTCTCTATCCTGCAAATGCCCCAGGGAGTGCCGGTGGCCACTGTAGCCCTTAACGGGGCATGGAACGCAGGTTTACTGGCTGCCCAGATCATCGGAAGCGCAGAAATGGATATCCGTGAAAAAATAATAGAATACAAATCATCTTTAAAACAAAAAGTGATCAAAGGATCTGAAGACCTCAGAAAAAGGTAAGAACTACCTTCGGCAGGCCATCCATCGGAGACATCAAAAAAAAGAAACGGAATTACTTATGAATCCCCTTTTAACCCCTTTTGATACTGCGCCATTTTCCCTCATCAGGGAAGCACATTTTAAACCTGCCTTTATCGATGCCATGGCGGAAGCCAGAAAAGAAATTGATGCGATCACCGACAACCCGGAAGCACCAACATTTGAAAACACCATTGAAGCCCTCGAATATTCCGGCTTGCAACTCGACCGGATTTCCAGCGTTTTTTTCAATCTGAATTCCGCCGAAACAAGCGAAGGAATTCAGAAAATTGCACAGGAAGTTTCGCCCCTGCTCTCAGGATTCAGCAATGATATCATGTTGAATGAATCCCTTTTTTCCCGGGTAAAGGAAGTATACGCGAGCCGTAAAACGTTGGATCTGACCATAGAACAACGGACCCTCCTTGATAAGAAGTACAAATCCTTTAGCAGGAATGGGGCCGGCCTTTCAGAAACAGGGAAACTCAGGTTACGGGAGATAGATGCACGGCTTGCAAGTTTAAAGCTCAGCTTTGGAGAAAATGTGTTGGCTGAGACCAATAAATATGAGATGCTTTTGGAAAATGAAAAAGATGTAGATGGGTTACCGGAAGGCGAAAAGGAAGCCGCGGTTCAGCTTGCGGATGCAAGAGGAAAGAAGGGTTGGTTGATCACCCTTGATTTTCCGAGTTATATCCCTTTTATGAAATATGCGCGGAACAGGGAACTGCGGAAAGAACTTGCTTTGGCGTACGGGAGTAAGGGCTTTCATGGCAACGCGCTTGATAATACCGGAAATGTCTTGCAACTGGCAGGACTCAGGTATGAACGTGCCCAATTACTGGGCTATGCCTCTCATGCGCATTTTGTACTTGAAGAACGAATGGCCGAAACTCCGGAAAAGGTTCAGGAATTTTTAAACGACCTTATGAAGAAGGCGAAACCCGCAGCGGAAAAGGAGTTTCAGGAATTGGAAGCTTTTGCAAAGGAACTTGACAATATAGACAAACTCGAAAAGTGGGATGGCAGCTATTATGCTGAAAAGTTAAAGCAAAAATTATTTGACCTGAATGATGAACTTTTAAAACCATACTTCCGGCTTGAGAATGTCATCCGGGGCGTTTTTAAGGTGGCAGAAAAGCTTTTTTCACTTCGTTTTGAAGAAGTTACAGATATAGATAAGTACCACGAGGAAGTCAGAACGTTTAGGGTGCATGATGGAGAGGGGAATTTCATTGCCCTGTTTTATGCTGATTTTCACCCGCGTAAGGGAAAACGCGGGGGGGCATGGATGACTTCTTTTAAGCCCCAGTTCAAAAAAGGCAACGAAAACATCCGGCCTCATATCTCCAATGTCTGCAATTTTACGCGCCCTACAGAAAAAAAGCCATCATTGCTGACATTTAATGAAGTTACCACCTTGTTTCATGAATTCGGACACGCCCTTCACGGGATGCTGGCAGATACCAGGTATCCAAGTCTCTCCGGAACATCAGTATATTGGGACTTCGTAGAATTGCCGAGTCAGATTATGGAAAACTGGTGCTACGAAAAAGAGGCACTGGAATTATTTGCCTTTCATTATAAGACAGGCGAAGTCATTCCAATGGAACTGGTGCAGAAAATCAAGGATGCGGCGACTTTTCAGGAAGGACTGGCCATTCTCAGGCAATTGAGCTTTTCGATGCTTGACATGGCATGGCACGGCGCAGATCCGACGCAGGTTACAGATGTTAAAAGTTGGGAACAATCCGCTTTTAAGGATACACAGTTGTACCCCGAAACTCCTGAGACCTGCATGAGTACCTCGTTTTCCCATATCTTTCAGGGAGGTTATTCTTCCGGCTATTACAGCTATAAATGGGCCGAAGTCCTGGATGCTGATGCCTTTTCATATTTCAAGGAGAAAGGAATCTTCAATACGGAGGTTGCACGAAAGTTCAGCAAGTATATTCTTTCCAGGGGAGGTACTGACAACCCTATGAAACTGTATAAAAAATTTCGCGGACGTGAACCCAAAATGGAACCACTTCTTGAACGCGCCGGGCTCATCGGCCGAAGGGGAACATCGGCCTGAGTAGTTCTGATTAGAAATGAGAGGCGTATTTCAGATAAAATTACGCAGACTGCCACGATTAGATAAACTACTTTTTGAGACCTTCTGTCAGACAGGGACGCCTCATGAAAATGTAGGCCCTCTTCCTGCTGTTGCTGCTCCCTATCAACGGATTTACTCAAACCGAGGAAAATTACAGTGCCTGGTATGCCCTCATTCTGAATTACAGAATTAATGATAAATTCAACCTGAAAAATGAGGTGCATATCCGCAGAACCAATTTTCATGAAGACTGGCAACAACTCACCCTGCGGCCCTCACTAAACTATCAACCCAATAACGTTGTCGAGGTAACATTTGGGTTGACGCATTCAAAAAACTTCAATCCGGTTTTAAATTTTAACGAGGACAACCTTTGGGAGCAACTGACTTTCCATCAGAGATGGGGTATTTCTGCATTCAGGCACAGGTTCAGACTGGAACAGCGCCTGATCCACCAAACCGTGTTCATGGAAGATGGGATCTTTGCAACTGACGGTACGGATTACCAGGGACGGGTCCGATACAAATTCTCATGGTTTGTTCCGGTCATTAAAATTTCCGACAACAAAAAGATGGTGATCAATGTTTCTGAGGAGTTAGGGATGAATATATTCACAGGCATCGTCCCAAAATACCTCAATTTTAACCGGATTCACCTGGGTCTCATATACCAGATACTGCATAAATTGCTTTTGGAAATGGGCTATGATGACAGTTATTCCCCAAGGGGCGCTTCCAACTTTAGCCGCAATCATGTGCTACAAACTACGCTCACCTATCAGATAAGATAAAGGTACCGGGCAGCCAGGAGCCTCCTTATATTCCATGTTAGAGACTATTTTCTCCCGGGTTTCCAGGCGCCAAAGCCACCTGAAAGATCAGTTACCCTATATCCAAGAGAATCAAGCAAGATCGCGGCTTTCTTACTTCTACCTCCTTTCTGACAATATACATAGACCGTCTTTGACTTGTCAAGAGGCAGTAGCTTCAATTGAAAATCGGGGTCTGACCAACTGATATTAATGGCATCATCCAAATGTCCGGCTGCATATTCGGCAGGCGTCCTAACATCCAATATGACAAGACTATCCGCAGGATGACGGGAGATGGACGTGATAGGTTCGGAAATTATCTGGGCGAAACCCAATTGAAAGATGGTCAGGAAGAACAGTAAAAGTTCGTTTTTCATGGTGAGGCGTTCTGTTTCCAATTTAATGATATTCGCTAAATTTAATATACTTTTGGTGCTGATAAAACTTTGATGTTGATAAATCACAGTATGGATGTGCATCAACTGGATCCTGACAAATGGGTAGATGAGTATGCTGACTACCTGTATCATTATGCGGCAGGGAGGGTCAACGATGATACTATTGCCAAAGACCTCGTACAGGAGACTTTCCTGGCCGGGTTAAAATCCGCGAAAAATTACAAGGGGACAGCATCCGAAAGAACCTGGCTCATCGCCATCCTCAAAAGAAAAGTGGTCGACTATTATCGTAAGATCAATTCCCGGAAGGGTAGCGCCGAAGTACGCATGACCTATCAGGATTCTACTGATTTTGAAGGGGACTGGCTCGAAGAACAGGTGGCTGATCCGGAAAGTTTGCGTGAAAATTCTGAAGTGGAAAATGAAGAACTGGGGATGGCTATACAGGATTGTATCTCCAAATTGCCTGAAAAGCAATCTGTTGTATTTACCATGAAAACGATTAAGGGGATAAGCACTGAAGAGATTTGTAAAGAATTGGGAATAAATGCGTCTAATCTCTGGGTATTGATTCACCGTGCACGCACGGCCCTAATGCAATGTCTTAACGAAAACTGGTTTAACAAATGATTACTTGCGAACAAGCCTCCATTATCTGCGACAAGGTACAATACGGGGAAGCTTCCTTATGGGAAAGGGTTCAATTGTGGTACCATCTCATTGGATGCCGGAATTGTTCCCAGTATTCCATAAAAAATGAAAAATTAACAACTTTGTGTCAACTGGCCAAATTGAATGGATTCTCAAGACTGGAAAAACAAGAGTTGAAGCAACAGTTGAAAAAGAGTATCTAATCCAGATCCACCAACATCAGGGCGATCAACCACCAAAATACCGGTAAGGCTTCCACCCAAAAGGATGCAAAATATTTGGATTGTCCGTTTTTAACCCTTCCCATCACTATCAATAATAAAATACATAGAATCCCCTTACTGGTTATCTCAGGCCAATGAAGAGCGTTTTTCAGGAAGCTAAGGCCAAAGAAAACCAGGCATCCCAGAATACCCACCCTTTTTGTTTTTTCTATCCCGAGGCGTTGAGGTAGGGTTCGGATGGTGATGCTGTCGAACTTAAGATCTCTTATCTCGAAGGGGATCAACAGGAGGAGAATCAGGAGGAAACGCTGAATGAACTCAATACTTATGTTCAGGGTATAGTTCGTTTTGGTTTCCACTACAGGCAGGATTACCGTAGTCCCCGCCCATACAAGCGCAACAAGTATTATTTTCAAGAGCCCGCTGTTTCTCAGCTTTGTGCCAGGCGGAAAAATCGGGAGGGAATACCATCCTGCCAACAGGACCAGAACGGCCACCCAGGGCCAGGAGGTCGGCAATAGAAAATAAGCATGATACATGGCAATGGCCAATGACAAAATACTAAAGACCTGTATGTACCGGTGGTATATGTTCTTTACGACCAGGTACTTCTCCGCTTCCACCCCGTATTTAATGAAATTATAGCAGCTTATAGTCCCGAAGAAAACAAATAAAGCAAGGTGATCAAACGCGGGAATATCTTCAAATATGGCTGTGAGTTTCATCAGGCACAAAACCGCCAGAGCTACGTGGATACTGGCATCCAGATAAAAATCAAAGATGAGGCCCGGATATTTCATGCCTGAAGATTTTTCCATTATACTTTATCTCCCATAAACGTGTAAAACTTTATTTTCCATGGCTTTTAAATTACCCAATTTACAAGAATTAATGCCTAATTTTGTGCACCATAATTTAAGAAGCCACGCATACTATGAGGACAGACGTGTTTGCATCACGCCATATCGGCATCCGGGAGACGGACTTTCCCCAGATGATGAAGACAATCGAAGCGAAGAACCTGGAGCAACTTATCTACGAGACCATCCCGGATGACATACGCCTGCCTGAACCCCTTGCATTGGGGAAGGCTTTAAGTGAGCATGAGTTTCTGAATCATCTGGGGCAGCTGGCAAAAAAGAATAAGGTAAATAAGACGTATATCGGTCTTGGATATCACGAAAGCCTTACCCCCTCGGTAATTAAGCGGAATATCCTGGAAAACCCGGGATGGTATACTGCCTACACCCCTTATCAGGCAGAAATTGCGCAAGGTCGGCTCGAAGCTTTGCTGAATTTTCAGACCATGGTCTGTGAGCTTAGCGGGATGGAATTGGCCAATGCTTCCCTCCTGGACGAAAGTACTGCAGCCGCCGAAGCCATGACGATGCTGCTCGAACTAAGGACCCGGGAACAGATAAAGAAGGAGACTGTCAGGTTTTTTGTTTCCGAAGAAGTCCTTCCTCAGACCATCTCCTTGTTAAAAACCAGGTCGGCGCCCCTTGGCATAGAACTCGTAATCGGCAATCACAGGGAATTCAGCTTCGGACAAGAATATTACGGGGTGTTATTACAATATCCCGGAAAATATGGCGAATTATTTGACTATTCCGATTTTGCAAGGAAAGCCATAGACGCCAATATTAAGATTGCCGTGGCGGCTGATATTCTCAGTCTGGTTCTCCTGACACCTCCGGGTGAATTCGGTGCGGATGTGGTGGTAGGTACCACCCAAAGATTCGGAATCCCACTGGGATATGGCGGTCCCCACGCAGCATATTTTGCCACCCGCGATGCCTATAAACGAAGTATTCCCGGAAGGATTATCGGATTGACAAGAGATACGGATGGGAAACCCGCCTTGCGGATGGCCTTGCAAACAAGGGAACAACATATCAAACGGGACAAGGCGACCAGCAACATTTGCACGGCCCAGGTTTTACTGGCTGTGATGGCAGGAGCCTATGCCATATATCACGGTCCTGAAGGCTTGCGATATATTGCGGAACAGGTGCATTCCAAGGCGAACAGGCTGAATAGCATCTTTTCCAGGCTAGGCCTCACACAACTTAATCCAGCGTATTTTGACACCCTCTGCTTAAAAGTAGATGATGCCGCTGCCCTCAGAAGGCTTGCCGAAAAAAGAGGGATCAATTTTTGTTATGGAGACGAAGGAAAGGTTGCCATCGCACTAAATGAGGCCACTACGGAGGCAGATTTAGACGAGTTGATTGCATGTTTCAATGAATATAAGGGCTCAAACGAAACACTCAGTTCTGACACCCTTGATAGCGGTATCCCGGAAGGATTGAAACGCACGACTTCATTTCTGGAACATGAGATCTTTAATTCCTGCCATTCTGAGACAGAGCTTATGCGCTACCTCAAGAAGTTAGAGCGGAAGGATCTGGCACTGAACCACTCGATGATTTCTCTGGGTTCCTGTACCATGAAGTTAAATGCCGCTACAGAGATGTTGCCGCTCAGCACGCCGGAATGGGGTAATATTCATCCTTTTGTTCCGGTGGAGCAGGCCGCCGGCTACCAGCATATTTTATCGGAACTTGAGAAAGACCTGTCTATCATCACAGGCTTTAAAGGCACATCTCTGCAACCAAATTCCGGTGCCCAGGGGGAATACGCAGGTCTCATGACTATCCGGGCCTATCACGAGAGCAGGAATGAAGGCCACAGAAACATTTGTATTATTCCCGCCTCGGCCCATGGCACCAATCCGGCCTCCGCTGTGATGGCCGGGATGAAGGTGGTGGTCTCCAGGACAGATGAAAAGGGAAATATTGATGTGGATGACCTGACTCAGAAGGTACTATTACATGCTGACCATCTGGCTGCCCTGATGATCACCTATCCCTCTACCCACGGGGTCTACGAGTCGTCGATCAGGAAAATCACACGGTTGATCCATGATCACGGGGGGCAGGTGTATATGGACGGTGCCAATATGAATGCCCAGGTGGGCCTGACCAACCCGGCAACCATAGGAGCTGATGTATGCCACCTGAACCTGCATAAAACCTTTGCCATTCCTCACGGGGGTGGCGGACCCGGAGTAGGGCCTATCTGTGTTGCCAGCCAATTGGTGCCTTTTCTACCCGGCAATCCCCTTATTGAAACCGGGGGAGCCAAAGCCATAACGGCCATCTCTGCCGCACCCTGGGGGAGTGCCCTGGTCTGTCTGATCTCCTACGGGTATATCAAAATGCTTGGAGCGGAAGGTCTTAGGCACGCCACAGAAATTGCCATCCTCAATGCCAATTATATCAAACACCGGCTGAAAGGAAAATTCAATGCGCTCTATTCTGGTGAAAGGGGACGCGCCGCCCACGAAATGATCATAGACTGCAGGCCTTTTAAGCAGAAGGGGATTGAAGTGACTGATATTGCCAAACGATTGATGGATTACGGTTTTCACGCACCAACAGTTTCCTTCCCGGTTGCGGGTACCATGATGATTGAACCCACCGAAAGTGAAAGCCTTCCGGAACTGGATCGTTTTTGTGATGCCCTCATTTCAATCCGGGAAGAAATAGATCAGGCCGACCCTTCGGGAGATAACGTTTTGAAGAATGCACCCCATACCCTGGCCATGGTGACCAGTGATCAGTGGGATTTTCCATATAGCCGGGAAAAGGCCGCGTTTCCGCTGCCTTTCGTTTCTGATAATAAATTCTGGCCTAGTGTCAGACGTGTGGATGATGCCTATGGAGATCGTAATTCGATTTGCACCTGCCCCCCGACAGAGGCCTATGCCGAGATGGAATAATACTCGCTTTTGGCCGCTTTCGGGGATGAATGCTCCATATATAAACAAGGACAGGAGCCTGGAAAGTGAGTCAGTATGAACATCGTATTATCCTATCTTCCCATGTTGACTTCTGCCTTTGTTTGATGTATTTTTCCTAATTGCTAATTTTAATTTATGAATATAGGCATCGCCGGGACCGGATGTGACGTTCCTTCTGTTATCACAATGAACAGTGATTTTAAGGATACGCACTTCCTGGATACTGACGGAACGGGATTTGGACAATCCAACAATGTGATCATTGAGAAATTCCAGGCCATTACAGGTATAGCCGAAAGACGGTATGCTTCCAGGGAAATCAATACCTCAGATCTGGGAACTCTGGCCGCACAAATGGCCATTGAAGATGCCGCCCTCGATCCGGAGACCCTTGATTATATCATCTTCGCACATAACTTTGGCGATATCCCATATGGGACTTCCCAGGGGGATACAGTCCCCAGCCTGGCTACCCGTGTGAAATACAATCTTCAGATAAGGAATCCCAAGTGTGTCGCGTACGATCTCCTGTTCGGTTGTCCCGGATGGATCGAAGGTGTTATACAGGCCAGAGCCTATATTAAAAGCGGGATGGCCAGGAAATGTCTGGTCATAGGTGCAGAAACGTTATCAAGGGTGACGGACCCCTGCGACCGGGACTCAATGATTTATTCCGACGGGGCAGGTGCCGCCGTCATAGAGGCCAGCGATCTTGGCGGTGACATCCTTTCCCATTCCACCGCAACTCATGCCAGCATCGAAGGCTACTATCTTTTCTTTGGCGCTTCCAATGACAAGACGGACAAAGGACAGAACCGGTATATCAAGATGAATGGGCGGAAAATCTACGAATTTGCCATCACGCATGTTCCGGATGCCATGAAAGATTGCCTCGACCAGAGCGGCATCCCGATTGGGGAAATCAAAAAAATATTTATTCATCAGGCCAACGAAAAAATGGACGAAGCCATTGTAAAGCGCTTCTACGCCCTACATGGCCTTCCGATGCCTGCCGGAGTTATGCCAATGAACATCAGGAAGATGGGGAATAGTTCCGTAGCAACAATCCCTACGCTTTTCCATATGGTAAGGAAAGGTTTTATCGAGGATCAGGAAATTAAAAAAGGAGATATTGTCCTCTTTGCCAGTGTTGGCGCCGGAATGAATATCAATAGTTTTATTTACAGGTGCTGAGGATTTTTCCGCGATGGATTTTCGCAGTGGTTTGAAGCCCGGGAATTTGTATAGGTACCCGGTAAATGGTACTTTGCCATCTGCAAAAACAACCCCGGGGTTCATTTATGGGATAATTCAGGTCTCGTACCCATGCTCTTTTGAAGAGGATTTGTCGGGGTCATCCTTCACCGTATGAGGTATTATATCATCATCCCCGCGCACAATGAAGCAGGATTTATAAGACTGGCTTTGGAGGCGGTCATGCAGCAGACATTAAAGCCTGTTCGGGTCGTTGTGGTAAATGATCATTCTACAGACGAAACCCAGACCATACTCCGGGAGCTAACCGCAAGTTATCCCTTGTTAACTACCCTGACCATTGCATCCTCCTCTGTCCATCTGCCTGGTTCAAAAGTGGTGAATGCATTTAATAGGGGCTTGGAACTACTGGATGGTGATTATGATTTTCTGGTGAAGCTTGATGCGGATATTGTCCTCCCGGATAAATATTTTGAAAAAATTGCTTCAATTTTCACGAACAATAAAAATGCAGGTATTGTGGGGGGCTTTGCCTATGAAGCGAATTCGGTTGGAGAATGGAAATTAAATCACCCCATGTATACCGATCATGTTCGAGGTGCATTTAAATCTTACTCGAAGGACTGTTTTATGGCGATCGGAGGTCTGAAAGCCGCCATGGGCTGGGATACCGCAGATGAACTTCTGGCGGTTTATCATGGCTTCGAGGTGGTCACCGATCAAAGTCTAAAGGTGAGGCATCTCAGGCCTCTGGGCAAGGCATATAACAAAAAAGCAAAAAGGATGCAGGGGGAGGCAATGTTCACCATGCGATATGGTTTTCTGATTACATGTATCGCATCATTAAAGATGGCCTGGATGCAAAAAAAGCCAAGGGCTTTAAGCGATAACCTAAGTGGCTATTTCCAGGCAAAAAAACAAAAAGCGCCCTATCTGGTCTCAGAAAAAGAAGGCCATTTTATCCGCAGTCTTCGATGGAAAAAAATGACTTCCCGATTATTTTAAAGCCGCTGATACAGGTTTTCCGGAAGTACCATTTGGAAAGGCAATTCCCAACAATGCTGCAATAGTGGGGGCCACATCAGGGATTTCCGTTAAGTCCACGGTGCTGCCAGGCCTGATACCCTTACCATAAAAAAGAAGCGGCACATGAGTATCATAAATATGAGCGGTTCCATGACTCGTACCTGTCTGCATATAGCTCAGATAACCCGGCTTCATTACCACAAAGATATCGCCTGACCTCTTTTGATGGTATCCATTTTGGATGATATAAGCAATGCCGCTTACGTATTGGGATCCAACCATCTGAGATGAAATGTACACCCTGGCTACTGGTTCATACCCCAATAGTTCCCCGGCCAGAATTTCTTCCACCTCCCGCTTTGTGAGTTTCAGGTTTCGGATGACTTCCTGATCCAGATACACCTGATTGTTAGAATAGGTTTTTATCAGTTCTGTCGATCCAAAACGATCGGCCGCAAACGTTCTAAGTCCGGACATCAGGCCCTGCGACTGGTAATAGCCTGCCGGGACCTTCTGATCCCTGAGGTAAGCCGGAACCTGAACGGCCGCGTGATCCGCGGTGAGGAAAACCGTGTATTCATTCCGTCCAACTTTCTCATCCAGCGTGGTCAGCAAGCGTTCCAGATCCTTATCAAGCCTCATGTACACATCCTGCACTTCCTTAGAATCTACTCCGTATTTATGACCTATATAATCCGGGCTTGAATAACTGATAGCAAGGAAGTCGGTGACCCCATCCCGGCCCAGTTCTTCCTCATCCATTGCTGCAAGGGCAAAATCTGTCGTAAGGTTATTGCCATATGGAGAGGCACGAAGAATTTCATACCCGCCGTTGCCTTGCCATAAAGCGGCAAGATCATGTGGGAATACGGGGGTTTTTTCACCTTCAAAAAGTCCTTCATAAGCGTTCATATCCGGACCACTTTCTCTATAGGAAGAGATATCCTCCAGCGGGGTCCAGGACTTTTTATACCGGGCGACGTCTTTTTTAGCATTATAATTCCTTACCCATTTCGGGAGCTCGTCCATGTAATAAGAGCTGCTGATCCATTTACCATCACTTCCTCCCTCGAACCAATAGGCCGCGTTGGCCATATGACCTCCCGATAAAACCGCGCCCCTGTCTTTAAGCGCTACCGCAATCACTTTCCCCTGAAGCTGGGTATGCAGCCGAAGCTGATCTGTGATCGTGGTCACTTCCATCCTCCGGGGGGACATTTTGCCGGCGTCGGTAGCCGACCCTACGGTGGTAACCGTATCATCGGCTACACAGTAGACCTCCCGGTCAAGATCCTTATCATACCAGCTATTTCCAATAATGCCATGGGATGCAGGGGTGGTTCCGGCATAGACAGAAGCGTGGCCCGGACCAGTTGAAGTAGGGGTATAGTTGTATTGATTATTTTTGCAGTTGAAACCCTGGTTTACAAGTCGTTTAAACCCTGCCTCCCCATATCTGTTCCAAAATCTGGTGATGTAATCATAGCGCATCTGATCAACAATAATACCCACGACCAGCTTTGGAGAGGTATAGGGCTGATGCTGTTCAGCGTCTGTTTTCTTCTGAGCCCCTGCGGGCAGGCATAAAAACATGGAACTGAGAATTAGTAAAAAAGAAATGATTTTTTTCCTTTTCATCGTACTGTGCTTAACCGGCCAAAAATAATTAAATAAAAACTGAAAACGTCGTTTGATAACATATGAAGGTTAATATTCCTATTTTTACACTTTCAAGAATTGGACTGATACATGAATTACGTTGCATCTATTGGTAGTTACGCGATAATGATCCGCGAGGTTTTTAAAAAGCCCACCAAATGGCCAATAATGAAAACTTTGATTCTAAAGGAAATTGATGAATTGATCTTTGGATCGATGGGGATTGTCATCTTTATTTCCTTCTTTATTGGTGGGGTGGTTGCCATTCAGACAGCGCTCAATCTGACCAATCCGTTGATTCCAAAAAATCTGATTGGGTTTGCAACGAGACAATCCGTCATCCTGGAATTTGCCCCTACTTTTACCTCCATCATTATGGCGGGGAAGGTTGGTTCCTATATTACCTCCAGCATTGGAACAATGAGGGTCACTGAGCAGATAGACGCTCTGGAGATCATGGGTGTCAATTCCCTCAACTATCTCGTTTTTCCCAAGATCATTGCCATGCTCCTCTATCCCTTTGCAGTATCCATTGCCATGTATGTAGGTGTTTTCGGAGGCTGGATGGCCGCAGTATTTGGAGGCCATACCTCCAGTGCGGATTTTGTGGAAGGCCTGCAACTCGAATTTATACCATTTCATGTGACTTATTCCCTTATCAAATCGCTGGTGTTTGCACTGGTCATCGCCACTGTGCCCTCCTTTCATGGCTATTACATGAAAGGTGGCGCTTTGGAAGTGGGTAAGGCCAGTACTACCGCCTTTGTATGGACGAGCGTGGTGATCATCATATTGAACGGAATACTGACGCAATTACTCCTTGGTTGATGATCGCAGTTGAAAACCTTCAAAAATCATTCGGGAATGCCCATGTCCTTAAGGGTATTACCGCCAAATTCGAAAAAGGGAAAACGAATCTTATCATTGGTCAGAGCGGGTCTGGGAAAACTGTTTTTATGAAATGTCTTCTCGGCCTGATTTTCCCTGATGAAGGAACCATTTCGTACGAGGGCACACCCTATTCGGAACTGACCGGAGACCAAAAACGTGATCTCCGGCAGGAAATGGGCATGGTCTTCCAGGGAAGTGCCCTGTTTGATTCAATGACCGTTAAAGGAAATGTCATGTTCCCGTTGGACATGTTTACAAAAAAGTCGAATTCCGAAATGAAAGACCGGGTAGATTTTGTTTTGAAACGCGTCAACCTGGTGGATGCCCATGACAAGTATCCTGCAGAGATCTCCGGGGGGATGCAGAAGAGGGTCGCCATTGCCCGCTCCATTGTCATGAACCCCAAATATCTCTTTTGCGATGAACCGAATTCAGGCCTCGATCCAAAGACGGCCATTCTCATTGACAACCTCATCCAGGAAATTACCCAGGAGTATGATATAACAACCATTATCAATACGCATGACATGAACTCCGTCATGGAAATTGGGGAGAAGATCATATTTCTTAAGGACGGCATTAAGGAGTGGGAGGGGTCCAACAAAGAAATTTTTAAAACAGACAACGCCGCAGTTACTAATTTTGTCTATTCTTCCGAGTTGTTTAAAAAAGTGCGGCAGATGTACCTGGAGGAACGGGATTAGTCTGCCGGGGATTTCAGTCTTACCTTCTCGTTCTTTATACGGAGTTTCAGCCATTGTTGTAATCGCTGAGAATCATTTTCTACCGTTTCAGGATTGGTTCTGTCTTTCCATGTTATTTCAAATACCGGGATCGTATCCGTCTTGTTGAAATCGGTGGAAACCACATATGAAAAACCCATGGCAGATAAATTGTCATAACTCGCCCTGGCTTCGCGGGCGATGTCCATGAACGGAATTTGGGTAAAGGTCAATTTGCTTAAATTGGCCAGTTCGGCTTCCAATAACTCAATCCGGTCATCCTTGTTGCTCAGCTCGGCCTTGTTGGATTCATAGAGTTCCCGCACATACTTCAGTTCATCTTCACTTTCATTTCTTGCTCCCTGAATGATTTTGAGATCGGCAGATTTAAGCCGGGTGAATTTATTTTTGTCGCCAATCCATGTGGCAATGACATTCTCGGGGATAATTTCATTACCCATGACTACCACCTCAATCAGCTGGTTGGTTCCCTGATTGTATTCCACATTGGTAAAATCTTCCAGGTAACGGCCGGAACCGGCGAATTTATAGTTTCCAATAGTTTCTTCCAGAAACCGGCCCGCTTGTTTTTTAAACAGGGATTCTTCGAATACGAGGTAAAAAGTATATCCGGCCGGGATCATCACAGCAATAGCCACCAGTGAAGCCACCCTGGCAATGAGTCGTCTCCTTTTGGAATTTGCGTAGCGCACCATAGGAAACCGCAATAATTTCAGGACAAGAAATGTGGCCAGCGCGATAAAGATGGTGTTGATGGTGAAGAGATACAGGGCTCCTCCTGCGTAACTGAGGTTGCCTATGGCAAGTCCGAAACCAACCGTACAAAGAGGGGGCATAAGGGCAGTTGCGATTGCCACCCCGAAGATGACACTGGCAATGGTGCCTTTCTTTGCACGGGCAATGACCAGTGCCAGGCCTCCAAAAAAAGCAATCAGAACATCCCGTATATCCGGGGCCGTTCTGGCCAAAAGTTCTGAAGATTCATCCCGGAGAGGGAAAACAGCAAAAAACAGATAGGCAGTCAGGACACTGAGAATGACCATCACCGCAAAATTCTTCAATGACCTCCGCAAAGTGTCAATATCGTTAATAGCGAGTGACAGACCAATGCCCAGGATGGGGCCCATCAGAGGAGAGATTAGCATGGCACCAATGACCACGGCGGTCGCGTTGGCGTTCAGGCCCACCGATGCAATAAAGATAGAGCAAATAAGGATCCAGGAAGTGTGGCCTTTAAAAGGAATGTCTGCGACAATGGCTTCCCTGGTTGCATCCTGGTCCGTGTTCTGGCGAATGTCCAGTAATTCTGAAAGGAATTTTCTGCTGCTTTCAAAAAGCCCTTTCAAGTCCTTTTTTACTTCCTCCCTGCTTTCCTCCATCTCCTGAGAGGAATTGTTCTCCTTTCCTAAGTCATCACTCATACGCTAAATATAGGGCGGTCCAAATTTTTTATTTACATCCCCAAGGACCCTTTTGATGTCCTGTTCCTTGGATTTTGGTATGATCATTAATACATCCGGCTTGTCTACAATAATGTAGTCACTGATCCCGTCAACAACTACCAGTTTGCCTTTGGGGGATCTGATCATATTTCCCGAGGCATCATAGTTCAGAACCGAAGCGTTTACTACAGCATTGTTGGCTGGGTCTTTCTCAAGTTTGTCATAAAGGGATCCCCAGGTGCCTAAGTCATTCCAGTCAAAAGAGGCAGGGAGCACATAAATCGACTCCGATCTTTCGAGAATGGCATAATCTATTGAAAGGTTGGCTGCCTTCGGGTAGGTTTGCCTTATGAATTCATGCTCTTCCGAAGTGTTGAACAGCGCGCTGCCCTGATCAAACAGCTCATACTGGTCCTGCTGGAATTCCTGAAAAGCAGCTACAATGGTGTGAACCCCCCAGATAAATATTCCGGCATTCCAAAGGAAATTGCCTTGTTCCAGAAAGTTTCTGGCGGTCTCATAATCCGGTTTTTCCCTGAATTGCTTCACCTTTTTGAGGGGTGCGTCCCCCTGATTCAAATATTCAATGTACCCAAATCCGGTATTCGGAAATGTGGGGGTAATACCCAAAGTACAGAGCGCGTTTTGCTTTTCGCACATAGCGAAACATTTAAGAACGTCTTCGGCGAATGCCGACTCATCCTCTATCCAATGATCACTCGGTGCTACGATCATCATAGCCTCCGGGTCTTTCTTTTGGATTTTTAGTGAGGCATAGAGAATGCATGGGGCCGTATTTCTCATAGCCGGTTCCGGGATTACCTGTTCCGGTGAAATGGAAGGAAGCTGCTCCATCACAAGGTCCGCATAGCGTTCATTGGTTAGGATCATGATATTCTGAGCGGGAATGAAGCCCGAAAGGCGTTTAAAGGTTTGCTGAAGTAAGCTGTTTCCGGTACCGAGCATATCGTGGAATTGCTTGGGGTTAGCCTCCGTGCTTAGGGGCCAGAACCTAGAGCCCACACCTCCTGCCATTATAAGTGCGTAATAATTAGTCTTCATTGTATTGTATTACTTAGTAATTCTACTTCTGCATTCGGTTGAAAGAGGTACATCCTGCCGGTCTTTACCTCGACACATTCATATCGCTTCACCTTCTTTTTTCCCCGCCTGAATACCTTACCGTTATATATCCGGAAAATAGTTCCTGCAGGCAATTCGAAAATATAGGTTTTATCGTCCGACGGATCATATCTTTTCAACGCCATGGACAAATGGGCATCCGTACAACTGCTGGCACGGGGATTCTTGAAATGACTGGCCAGGGGGCGGAGCAAATCGGCCGGGAAAATATCAGGACGCAGGTAGGGCAGCATCATATGCTGAAACATATGCTTCCATTCCCTGCCGTGAGGCTTGATTCGTTTTCCATAGGTTTCAAAGGCAACCAGATGGGCAATTTCATGGATCAGTGTAATCAGGAACTGGTATTTGTTGCCAGAAGCATTGACGGTGATCTGATGCCCTCCGTCATGCATTTGCCGGTAGTCTCCGTGTCGTGAAACCCGCTCATTCACAACTTTAAGATGAACCTCATACTTTTCAATAAGGTTATAACAAGGTGTCACCGCTCTTTCAGGAACATATTTTTGAAGAATCGTATTCATTGACACAAAAATAGGGTTTCCATTTGAGCTACCATTACACAGACATATTTCCCTAACAATCAAGCCACTTGTAATCCTTAAACTTTCTAACGTCCGCCCCGGGAGGTCTCAGCTAAGGGGTGCTGTTGGATACCTGAAGCAATTTGCCATTGTAGTAGGCGTTGCCATTAAGAGCAAAATCCATAATATAAGCAGCCATTTTACCTGCCGTTACGGGTGCCCTGAACCCCGGGAAAGCCGCAGTAAGCATTTCCGTTTCGACCGCACCAAGCGCCAGAACATTAAAAACAGGGCCTGTATCCTTAAACTCTTCGGCCCAGAGCTCCGTAAGGTTGATCACAGCAGCTTTGCTGGAACTATAGGCACTGAGTCCGGGAAATTTGACACTCCCCTGTACCCCGCCCATGGAGCTGATACTCAACACATGCCCTTCTGCAGGCATGAAAGGAATAACGGCCCTCGTTACCCCGGCAAGACCAAAGACGTTTACTCTGTAAGTTCGTTCGAATTCTTCGGCACTTGTCTCCAAAAAAGACTTGCGCAACAAATGGCCTGCATTATTTATGAGGATGTCAATTTTTCTGTTGTTTCGTTTCAGGTATTCCCTCAATTCCGATTCAGCCTCCATTGCTGCCAGGTCCAGGCCAAAAGTGGTGATGAGCGGATCTTTTAAATGGTCAAGCGGTTCCGTATTCCTGGAGATGGCCAGCACCTTATGTCCTGCCAGGACAAATAACTTCACCAATTCAAATCCAATACCCCTGCTCGCGCCTGTGATGATTATATGGGCCATTAGTTGTATCTTATTACCCTGCTCGGAGAATTTGAAATTCCTTCAATCACCGGGATGATGTTGTTCACCACGTTCGCCATGTGATCGAAATCCATTTCTGAAGCTTCATCCGCAGCTTGATGGTAATATTTGTAATTGGTAAAATCAAAGGTGCAGAAGGTCTGAGAAGGAACCCTAAAAACTTCATGGAACGGAAAGTTGTCTGATCTCTGAAACAAATTGAATTCACGGGCGGATGGTAAAAACCCGATCAGGTTTTTGCCCGCGTAGGAATTACAAACCTGGGCCAGATTTGACATTTCATATCCGGTTACAAAAAGCAGATAATCTTTTCCGGTCATCGGCACGCCGGTCATCTCAAAGTTAAGCATGGTATAGAGGTCTATTCCATCGGCCTTTAATCTGGTGGCCAGATGACGGGAACCCAGCAGACCTTGTTCCTCCGCACTGAATAGTGCAAATATCAAACTCCTTTTATTTGTACGGGAACTGCCGAAATAACGAAGCAATTCCAAAACTATGGCTGTTCCTGAGGCATTGTCATTGGCACCATTGGCGATAGAATCTCCATTGACAGCCAGCAGCACACCTATATGATCATAGTGGGCTCCTATAACGATGTATTCGTCCTTAAGCTGTCTATCGGTACCTTCGATAAACCCCACAATATTATAAGCGGGTTTGGCTACGTTGAGAACCGTATCCAGGTAGGTTTCAAAATAGGGCTTAACCCGGTTTTGTCTGAAGATATTCTCCAGAAAGACCATCGCTTTTTCCATTTCGGGCGTTCCCGGATCCCTGCCTTTTAGTTGATCGGAGGCTAGAAAATTTACAATGCCTTTCATTCGTACCTCATCAGAGAAAAGCGGTACCGGCGGAGGCATCAGCATTTTGCCTTCCCCAAGGGTACTGTCCGAAGGAATTATCATCCTCCCCTTCACCCCTTCAGGTCCTGAAACATTGTCAGACCTTTGTGTGATTGTCCCGGCGGAAGCTCCACATCCGAGAACCATTACCGATAGGAGGATATAAAGTGCACTTTTCATTTCAATTGCTTCTTAAAAAAATAGAAGGTATCCTTTTATGTTGGGATACCTTATTCACCAGGTCACGCATACCATCTCTGAACGCAGCTCAGTTCCTTCAGGCAAGCATGGTTACTGGTTGTTCCAGGTAGGTTCTCAGAGTTTGCAGAAATTGCGCTCCGGTAGCACCATCTACGGTCCTGTGATCGCAGGCAAGTGTCAGTTTCATGGTATTTCCGATGACAATCTCTCCGTTCTTAACCACCGGTTTCTCGACAATGGCGCCTACTGATAAAATCGCTGAATTTGGCTGATTAATTATCGAGGTAAACTCGAGAATGCCAAACATTCCCAGATTGGATACTGTAAAAGTGCTTCCTTCCATTTCTGCCGGGGTCAATTTTTTATTCCGCGCCCGGCCTGCAAGGTCCTTAACCGCTGCTCCAATCCTTGTAAGAGACATCTGATCCGTAAATTTCAACACGGGAACCACCAGCCCCTCTTCAACGGCTACAGCTACCCCGATATGTACATGATGATTATAGCGGGTTGTATCCCCATTCCAGGTGGTATTCACCTGCGGATGTTTTTTTAGCGCCAGGGCACACGCCTTGACCACCATATCATTGAAGGAAACTTTGGTATCGGGCATCTGATTAATACTTTCCCGGGATGCCTGGGCAGTATCCATACTCACTTCTATGGTAAGATAGTAATGAGGTGCACTGAACTTGGACTCGGCAAGGCGTTTGGCGATAACCTTGCGCATTTGCGAATTTTTAACCTCTTCGCTGCTTTCTTCGCCTACCACTTCCGGCATTGCTACCGCACCCGCCGGTGCCGTTTTCTGCTGAGCGGTACTCTCTGCTGCACTGGGTTTTTCGGTGGGTTTATAATTCTCAACATCGCGCTTGACGATCCGTCCATTATCCCCCGAGCCTTTCAGGTCTGCGATTTCGATACCTTTATCCTCAGCCATTTTCTTCGCAAGTGGCGAAGCAAAAACCCGTTGTCCATTGCTGGCCGGCTTCCCGGCGCCTGAAGCACTTTCCGATTCGGAGCTTTCTTTTTCCTTTTCCTGGGAGGCAGTTTCTTTTTTGGATGGAGCCTTCTCAGGCCCAGAAGCTTTGGAATTCAGGACCGTTTTCACGTCCGTGCCTTCAGGTCCGATTACCGCCAGAATTTCATCCACGGGAGCGGATTCCCCTTCCTTTATACCAATATGCAGCAGCGTCCCGGCATAGAAAGATTCAAATTCCATGGTCGCCTTATCGGTTTCGATTTCGGCAAGGATGTCTCCCTCTTCCACCTTATCCCCGACTTTCTTCAGCCAGGCGGCCACGGTTCCCTCTTCCATAGTATCGCTCAATCGCGGCATTTTGATAATTTCTACCCCTTCGGGCACTTGGCCCGCCGATTTCGCATCCCCGTCCGGCTTTTCTTTCTTATCATCCTGTTCAGGCTTTTCTTCTGCACTATTATTTTTTCCCGACTCAGCTTTTTCCTTTACCTCTTCTTTTGCTTCCTCCTTCTCTGACGCCTCCCCATCATCATTCTTATCTTTGTCAGCCGGTTCCTTGGGATCCGGACCTTTGGCGCTGCCATTTACGAGCTCGGATATATCCTCCCCTTCTTCCCCGATGATGGCCAGCAGGCTATCCACAGGTGCTCCATCGCCTTCTTCGATACCAATATGCAACAGAGTACCCTCATGGAAGGATTCGAATTCCATGGTGGCCTTATCCGTTTCAATTTCTGCCAGGATATCTCCCTCTACGATTTTATCCCCTACTTTCTTCAGCCATTTTGCCACGGTACCTTCCTCCATGGTATCACTTAGCCTGGGCATGTTGATCACTTCTGCCATTTGCCTATAATTTATGTTGTAAAAAAGGATAATCTTCCTGTTCGTAAACCATATCGTACAATTGTTCCTTTGGTGGGTAATCGGACTCCTCAGCAAATTTTTCACATTCGCTCACTTTATCCTTCACCATTTTATCAATTGCTTTGATCTCATCATCCGTAGCATATTTCTTTTCCCGAATAATTTCCAGCACCTGGCTGATAGGATCAATTTTCTTATACTCTTCCACTTCCTCTTTTGTCCTGTAATGCTGGGCGTCCGACATCGAGTGGCCGCGGTAGCGGTACGTTTTCATTTCAAGAAAGGAGGGGCCTCCACCGCTTCGTGCCCGCTCAATAGCCTTGTACATTTCCTCAGCTACAGTAACCGGATCCATCCCATCAACAGGGCCGCAGGGCATCTCATATCCCAGTCCAAGTTTCCATATTTCTGTGGATCTTGAGGTGCGTGCCACCGAAGTGCCCATGGCATAACCATTATTCTCGCACACGAAAACCACAGGTAATTGCCACAACATGGCCAGATTAAAGCTTTCATGAAGGGATCCCTGGCGAACTGCCCCATCGCCCATATAACATAAGGTCACCGAATCCCGTTTGAAGTATTTGTCGGCAAATGCGAGTCCGGCACCCAGGGGGATCTGCCCCCCGACAATACCGTGGCCTCCGTAAAACCGGTGTTCCTTCGAAAAAATATGCATGGAGCCGCCCATTCCCTTGGAGGTTCCGGTAACTTTACCATAGAGTTCCGCCATTACTTTTTTAGGATCAACACCCATACCGATGGGCTGCACATGATTCCTATAGGCCGTGATCATCCTGTCCTTGGTCAGGTCCATCGCATGGAGGGCACCGGCCAATACGGCTTCCTGCCCGTTGTATAGATGTAAGAATCCGCGCACTTTCTGTTGAATATAAACTGCAGCAAGTTTGTCTTCGAACTTCCTCCAGAACAACATATCCTCATACCACTTAAGGTAGACTTCCTTGGTAATCTTTTCCATGAAAACGATCAATTTTAGATCTCTCCCCTGCCGACCTTCTGACGCCACAGGCGCTTGCGGTAAGGAAGAAAAACAAAAATACACATTAAATCAATAGTGAAAAAGATTTGATTTAATTCCTTATCGAGGGCACGGAAGTCCCTGATATCGGGGAAAGAGCGGGTTCTAAAGGAAGGATTTATCAAAGCCCAGGGGAAGCATATCAGCGATAGAGGTACAGATATAAACCTCCCCCGTAGCGCCCGACATTATGACCCTGACAGGTAATTGGTAGCGTTGCTCATATTCATACATCGCCTGACGGCAGTTGCCACATGGGGCTGCCGGCCGTCGCACTTCGTGTGTTAGGGAAGACGCGCTAATCGCCACCGCCTTTATTGGGATTCCGGGATAGAGTGCCCCCGCCTGGAATACAGCCACCCTTTCCGCACAAAGGCCTGAGGGATAACTGGCGTTTTCCTGATTATTTCCGATTACGATGTCGTTATTCTCCAACAGTACCGCCGCTCCGACCTTAAAGCCGGAATAGGGGGCATAGGCCTGTTCCCTTGCCTGGACGGCCCTTGTCAGAAGGATAAAGTCAGACTCCGGAAGTTCTTCGGAGGAGTCATATATCATGAGGCTGAAGGAAATATTACGCTGCTTCATATGAACTGAACATGGGACATTGTCCAAAAATAAGAAAACCTGCGATGCAGCAGGTTTTCAGTTCAAAATATACCGGTAAATGATCAGTCGTTAAAATATTCCTGTCCCAGATTAAATGTGAGGGAGAACCGCAGGGTGTTTTCAAGCGGATTCCTCACCTGGGAGGTTGAGAAAAGGTAGGAAAGATCGACCTGGGCGGATCTGAATTTAAAGCCTGCCCCAAGCGTAAAGAACTTCCTGGAACCTTTATCCTCGCTTTCGTTGAAATATCCGGTGCGGATCATAAAAGCGTCCTGATATACATATTCTGCCCCGAGGGACCATGTAAATTCCTTAAGTTCCTCACTAAAGCCATCAGGCGCATCACCAAAGGAATTAAAAAGCCCATTGAAAAAGGTGATTTTCTGATATTCCGTGTTGTCGGCAGCGTCTACGTCCCCGTCACCATCAAAGTCCTTAGGCGTAGGAACGAGAAGTTTGTTCACTTCGGTGGTCACACCGATCACATTGTCCTGATCCAGGATAAAATCGAATCCTCCTCCCAGCTTCAGGTTGGTAGGGATAAAATTTTCCTGTCCTCCTTCATCGTATTTGATTTTCCCCCCAAGATTTGACAGGTTGAATCCGGCCCTCCAGCGGCCGTCAAAATTTTGATAGGCAATTTCCCGCGAACGGTAAAATCCGGCTACATCCACCGCAAATGAGTTGGCAGCCTGGGAGTCCACATTTTCATCCTGAGGTAATCTAAGGTTTGAACTGATAAAACGCCCGGCGACCGCCATGGAAAACTGATCGCTGAGTTTCAGCGAATAGGATCCGTCCACCGCAAGTTCATTAGGCTTGGCAATGGTACCAGGATCATTGGCAAATTGTCGCAACTCTATTTCGCCAAGGGTAAAATACCGCAAACTAAACGCGAAGGCGCTTCGGTCATTGATCTTGTTGTAAAAATTACCGTTTAGCAAGGCAATATCCGTTATGATACTTTCAAGGTAAGGGGTATAGCTGAGACTGATCCCCATTTTGCGCTCCGCAAAAGCGAATTTCGCAGGGTTCCACTGTTGAGAAAAGGCGTCAACAGAAGTGGCGACCCCCATATCCCCCATCCCTGCAGCTCTGGCATCCGCCGCTATGGTAAGGAAAGGGACGGCCGTAGTGATGACCCTGTCCTCCTGAGCAATTGCCTTGGCTCCTATTACAAGTATTACAATGAGGGCTAAGTTTTTCATTTTTTTCATATGACATTCAATTGGCGCAAAAATCCAAATTTATAATCAATTACTCAAATTAAATTAGTCGTATTACATGTAAACGGCCAATTTGGATGAATCTTATACGCTTTAACGGATTATTTTGGATTATGTGGAACCTTAAAGTCCGTATTTCAGGCATTATCCTGTCTAAAATCCCTTTATAAAGCAGACATTTACAAGGCGGTCTCAGGACCTGTTTTGATACAGGGGTAAAAGATTCCCCTCGCTTCATACTATATTGGCGTGGGAGCCGTTATGAAATATAGTAAGTTCCGATAATTCACAACCGGTCAAAGCCGGCTGAATTTTTTTTATGGCAATGAAATATAAAAGGCAAAAGACCGTTTTATAAGCCGAAAGCGACGTATATACTAATTGAAATACAAAGACACGTCCATTGAAACCGGGAAGTGTTTTTGAACTTAAGTCCTAAATACAGATGAAAAAACAATTGATCAAAGTTGTCCTCTCTTGTGCGGTGGTTACAGGAACTTTTACAGTATCGAACTGTAAAAAATCCTCTACATCCAAAGATGTTTCGAGGGCTACCGGCTGGAAGATAAATGCCAAAGAAGGTGGCTTTCAGTACAATTCAGACTTCAAGGAGCAGGAAACCGCTCCGGGGCTTGTATTTATCGAAGGGGGGACCTTCACAAAAGGAAAGGTCCAGGATGACGTAATGCACGAATGGAACAATACCCCTACCTCTCAGCACGTCCAGTCCTTTTACATGGATGAGACGGAGGTTACCAATGTGATGTACCTGGAGTACCTTGACTACCTTAAAGGCGTCTATCCTCCGGAAAATCCAAAATACGTAAATATTTATACCGGTGCATTGCCGGATACCCTGGTATGGCGAAACAGGCTGGGATATAATGAAACGATGACCAACAATTACCTGCGCCATCCGGCCTATGCAGAATATCCGGTCGTAGGAGTCAACTGGGTTCAGGCCGTTCAGTTTGCCGAATGGCGTACGGACCGGGTGAACGAGGCCATGCTCGAAAGGGAAGGCTATCTTGCTAAAGATGCAAAATACCAGGCGGCCAATGGGGAGATTGAGGGAACTTTCAGCACGGAAGCCTACCTGAATCGTCCGGAATCGGTATACGGGGGTCAGATTGATTCCCTGCAGGGTAAAATGAAAAAAGATTCCGTTTCTGCTTTTGCCAAGAGAAGCAGTGGCGTCATTATGCCTGAGTACCGACTGCCTACAGAGACAGAATGGGAATATGCAGCGGCAGCGCTACAGGGTTCCAGGGAATACAACAATTACCGGGGCAGGAAAAAATATCCCTGGGAAGGGGAGTACACCCGAAGCGGCCAACGCGTTGGCCGGGGCGATCAATTGGCCAATTTCAAGCAGGGCAAAGGAGACTACGGCGGCATAGCCGGTTGGTCTGATGATGGTGCCGATATTACTGCTGAGGTAAAATCCTATAAATCCAATGACCTTGGTTTATATGACATGGCCGGCAACGTAGCCGAATGGGTTGCGGACGTTTACAGACCCATAGTGGATGACGAAATAAGTGATTTCAATTATTACAGGGGCAATATTTACATGAAGACAGCCATTGGTGAAGATGGAAAAGTGACCATCCTCAGAGACAGTATCTCCTATGATACCCTGCCTAATGGAAAAATTGTGGCCGTCAATCTGCCCGGGGAAATAAAAATGGTTCCTGTTGATGAAAAGGAAACTTACCTCAGAACCAACTTTTCCAACTCTGACAACAGAGGCTACAGGGACGGAGATCCGGGATCTTCAAGATTTTTTGACAAGTTCAGTGATGAGGAGGAAGATACTCCAAAAATGTACAACTCCCCCAGTCACAAAGTTGAGGTGGATTCCACAGGGAATCTTGTTCGCGAGTACGACACCTCAAATAACCGGACCACACTTATCAATGATGAAGTAAGGGTGTTCAAAGGCGGATCATGGAGGGACAGGGCCTACTGGCTCGATCCTGCCCAGCGGAGATACCTCCCTCAATACATGGCGACTGACTATATTGGATTCCGATGTGCCATGTCAAGGGTAGGTTCCAAATCCAAAACGAAAAATAAGACCATAAGAGGTAAAAAAGTAAACTAGGCCAACGCGCCATCAAACAGAAAACCCTGATAGGTAATATCGGGGTTTTTTTATTTTAAGGTGTGAACCCGGAATGGTTCAGGTAATTCCGGAACTACCGTTTTCTCTTGGAGGTGGATTTCAAAAACCTCTATCTTTACTGCAGTGAAATGCCGGGAGTTGCATAGGAGTCGATCTGCCACTATCCAACCCGACCGGTATAAGCCGCCTGCCTATGAATATCGATTCTCTTCACAAGCTGTTCCTGGAGTATCCGGGGATCAGCACGGATACCAGAAGCATTCGTCCCGACAGTATTTTTTTCGCCCTGAAAGGGGATAATTTCAACGGAAATACCTTTGCCGCATCCGCTCTTGAAAAAGGGGCGGCTTATGCGGTGGTAGATGAGGCGGTTGAAGGGCCGGATGAACGGATCCTCCGCTTTCCGGACGTTCTGGAAACACTTCAGCAACTGGCCCGTTTTCACCGCCAGCATGCCCGGGCCCGAATTATCTGCATTACAGGGAGCAATGGCAAAACGACGACCAAGGAACTCATCCATGCGGTGCTGTCAGAAAAATATCGCACCATCGCGACCAAAGGCAACCTGAACAATCATATCGGCGTACCACTAACATTGTTGTCTATTCGCAAAGACACGGAAATGGCGGTAGTAGAAATGGGGGCCAATCATCCCGGGGAAATTGCATTCCTGTCAGAGCTGGCTCAGCCCGATTTCGGGTATATCTCCAATTTCGGGAAGGCGCATTTGGAAGGCTTCGGAAGTATTGAGGGCGTTATCAAAGCCAAAACCGAATTGTACCGGCACCTTATTTCCGGAGGTAAATCTGTTTTCCTCAATGCGGATGACCCCGTTCAGGTGGAACAGCTTAAGGGCTATCCTAAAAAAATAGGGTTCAGTACGGACAATCCTCTATTCTTTACCATAAAATTCAGGGCAGCTCAGCCTTATGTTTCGCTGGAAATGGAAGGTATCGAAATCCATACGCAACTGCTGGGCCAGTACAATTTTAGCAACTGTGCCGCGGCGGTGCTGATAGGAAAGTATTTCAATATCCCGATACCCGGGATAAAGCAAGCTCTGGAAAACTACCGGCCAGAAAATAACCGTTCCCAGCGCCTAAGAAAAAACGGGCATGAGATCATTCTGGATGCCTACAATGCCAACCCGACAAGTATGAAAGCAGCCCTTGAAAATTTTGAAAGCATGGAGGCGCCGAACAAGGTAGTTTTCCTAGGAGACATGCTTGAACTTGGGGTTACCGCTGCCGAAGAGCACAAGGACATTTCCGCCCTTGCCGCATCGATGGGATTGCAAAAAGTATTTCTCATCGGGGATCATTTCGTCAAATCGGCCTCCGGCCTTCCGGCGTTCGCTACCATGGAGGCGCTGGCAGGGTATATAAAGCGCCATCCCTTAAAGGACAATACGATACTGATCAAAGGTTCCCGCGGGATGGCCATGGAGCGAATTCTCGACTTGCTGTAAGCCGTGCCGGTGCAGCAAAGCTGCAGCCTAATGCCTTCTATCATTTATATATTCATATAGCGGCCCCAGACTAAGGCGCCGTTTCCCAATTCCTCTAAATAAAAAATCCATCCGCTTCAGGCGTATGGATTTGCTGACTTATGTGGGACATACTGGATTCGAACCAGTGACCTCTGCCCTGTCAAGGCAGCGCTCTAAACCAACTGAGCTAATATCCCCTTTTGTGCTGATGGTATCCGGGATCCTGCGGGGAGGATTTCTCCGAAAAGGATTGCAATATCGGAAATTTATCGGGATCTTTTTAGGAAGAATGACAATCGGATTGAAATGGCAGGCAAGGAATTCAGAGAAGTAAAGAATTTGGTGCGCAACTCAACTGACGGCAATGTATCTTAGTATCCGATAAAATTAAAACCGACGGATATGAAAATAGTATCATGGAATGTCAATGGTATCAGGGCCATTGTCAAAAAGGAATTCTTCAAGGCCATGGAGGTATCCCGCTGGGACATCCTGTGTCTGCAGGAAACAAAAGCCCAGAATGCCGAGGTTATGGAATCTTTGGAACCGTATAAAAAACTTTACGGGTACTATAATGCAGCGGAAAAAAAAGGCTACTCGGGAACATCAATTATCAGCAAAGCAGAGCCGGTGGCTGTTAGTTTTGACATGAACATACCAGAACACGACAATGAAGGCAGGGTCATCTGCGCTGAATATCCTGACTTCTATCTGGTGAATGTGTATGTACCCAATTCCGGACAACAGTTGGACCGGCTGGGATACCGGGGAAAATGGGATACAGATTTTCTGGCCTATCTCATTCAGAAGGAAAAGAGCAAACCCGTGATCGCCTGTGGGGATTTTAATGTTGCCCACCGTCCTATCGACCTTAAAAACGACAAATCCAATTACAATAAAACGGCCGGTTATACCCAGAAGGAGATAGATGGTATGGACCGGTTCCTGAGCTCGGGATTCAGTGACAGCTTCCGGCACCTCTATCCGGAAAAGGAGGCATATACGTATTGGAGCTACCGCTTTAAGGCGCGTGAGCGCAATGTGGGGTGGCGTATTGATTATTTTTTGGTCAGTCCGTCCCTCATTGATAAGGTCCAGGATGTTATTATCTGGAATGATGTACACGGTTCAGATCATTGTCCCCTGGTATTGGATATTAACCTGTGATGGGGCGATTCCTGCCCTGATTATGAGGAACTGAAGCACCATAGCTCCAAAACCTGCATCAACGACTTGCTGATTCCGGAAGGGGCCGGAGGCTTCGGATTTTAAGTGTGTCGAGGCAGGAGGTAGTGAGACGGAATAGACGCTATTTAAGGTGCAAGGCCGGCTGAAGATCGCCATTCAATTTGAAGGGAGCTATAAATTGCATTAAAAAAAGGGTGAGGTTATGTGGATTTACTTAGTTTTGCCAAAAGATTTATAACAATACCACCGAACTTTAAATCAGACCAATTGAAATGTGAAGTTTATATCGTGGATGATGATATGGTCTCGCAGTTCGCGACCAGATACACACTTGAGCAGGCTTCTCCCCAATGTAAATTTGTGACCTTTGATAATATGGAAGCTGTCCTGGAATTGTTGCTGAAGCACATGGAGAACAGGGAGCCATTTCCTCAGGTGATCCTACTGGATCTGACAATGCCTGGTATGAGCGGGTGGGAATTTCTTGAACAATTTGAAAAACTGCTTCAGAACAGGAAAAAGCCAAATATTTTTATTCTCTCTGCTTTTCAAAGTTCCAAGGACCGGTTAAAGGCCAAGGAGCATCCGCTCATCCAAGGGTATTTTGATAAACCCCTTTCCAAAGTAAATGCTGACAAAATCCTCCTTGCCATAGCGGGTAACTGATGGGTAAAAGTTCGAAGTACTCAGTTTGAGGAAGGAAGTGCGGACTTCCCTGAAATAGGTAGAACACTTTAAGGTGTCCAAAGGATTTCTAAAAAATGGCAGGGCCGCAAGCGGAACTGCGTTTCCTTTAATTGAAAAAAAGCATACAGGGTTAGCGGCCACTTTGGATCACGCTGTTGTGAAATTCGTAATTATTAGTACAGGAATCTTTCCGGTCTTGTCTAAAAACATCCATTCAATTTGTTGCCCTCTAATGTATTCGGAAACTTCTGCCGGGAAAACCCTAATCTTCGGTCTCGGCGAAGAAAGCTTCTATTTGACCAGCCCCGCAGAAGCGGGGCGTAGAAGTTCCGAGCCGGTTTTTCGCCTGCGGAAAAAGACTTACAGATAAGGGTAAGTCTCTTCTGATGGCCTTAATGCCAATACAAATTGTTATTGATACTTAGTTTTAAACAAGTTTATCATCCAATTCAGAATAGGACAGGAAATACGTCAAAACACCGGAAAATTATTTCATGTTCATTTTGCCTTAGAGCAATTTGCACCAAACCTGCCTGCCGAAGCTGCTTTTAGGCAGCGTAGGCAGGAGATCAAGAAGGATTTAAGGAAATTTTTGACTCCCCCGGAGCCAAAACCGATATCGCTCCATGCTCTTTTTCGCTGGCGCGAAACGCACTTTCTTTTGCGGCCCTGCAATTTCTGGAAATCCTTCCGATCCACATTTCAAGGTACGGTTATACTTGAATGATCCGAAACAATAAAGTGTAATGAAACGGTACAATGGGGCGGGTTGTGTTCCTTTTTGGAACAGCAAAAAGAAATGAAAACACGAAATCGTCATTCTGGTTAGAAACGTTAATTCTACTTCCAAAGTTTCTGTGCAAAATTATATAAAGACAAAAGGAACATTTTGAATTCCCCTCCGTCTTCGCCGAATCCAAACCCCCTGCCCCACAACCTTTTAACATCTAGGGGTGATTGGTTGTGATTACGGATTTCATTCCTGATTATTACCGGAATTTGTGATGCTTGCTACTTTTTAACAGTAAAATTAAAACCTTCATCGTTTTTTCTCGTAGGTATTGCTGAATAAGGAATATTAATTAAACTATATTTATTATGAAAAAAAATGTTGTCAAGGTAATACAGCCTAAGGAAATCCGGTCCAACCAGAGAAGGCAGTTTATCAAGATGGGCGGACTTGCAATAGTAGGTTCCGGATTGATTTTGGCATGTGATTCGGATGACGGAGCAATGCGTAGTGAAATGCCAGGTGAAGATCCTGATGGGATATTTGATTTAGGAGAGGGCGACCTCGGCGTACTGAACTATGCCTATGCTCTGGAGCAATTGGAAGCCGATTTCTATACCAAAGTGGTTAATTCATTCTATAGCGGCATTTCCGATGTGGAAAGAACCGTATTGACTGACTTGTACAATCACGAAGTAAATCACAGGGAATTCTTTAAAGCGGCGATCACGGCTGCCGTGAGTGGCGATACCGACCTGGTACTTCCCACATTGGAATTTGACTACGGTGATCTCGATTTTGGTAGCAGGGACATGATCCTCAATACCGCAAAAGCCCTGGAGGATACTGGTGTGGTTGCGTACAATGGTGCGGGCTATCTGCTCACCAATCCGACGTATCTCCTTCTGGCAGGCAAAATTGTTTCTGTTGAGGCGCGTCACGCTTCGGCTATCCGATCTTTACTTAATCCGAATTCGGCAGACTTTGCCGGTGATGATGTCGTAAGTGTCGGCGAAGGCCTGGATGGTGCACTTGCTCCTTCTGAAGTCCTTGCGGCAGTTACTGCCCTGGGGTACATCAAGACTCAGTTTACCGCAAAATTTTTGCCTTAATCAGATAACGTTAACACCATAAAAATATAGATCATGAGTATTATAAAATTCTTAAACGACTTTACAACTGAAAATCTTCTGGAAGCCAAGTCTTCCCGGAGGCAAATTTTCAGCACACTTGGCTCTCTGGGGAAAAAGGCCGCAATGGCAGCTGTTCCGTTCGGACTGGCTTCCATGCCGTCCAGAACCTATGCTCAGGACAGTACTGGCGATCCCGTTGCAGCATTACAATTGGCTTTGACCCTGGAATATCTGGAAGATGAGTTCTATGCCACAGTTATAGACTGTGATGTATTGCCTACAGGAAGACCGGAAACTGTCTATCGCCAGATCGCTCAGCACGAAAGGGCCCACGTAGAATTCCTGATCGCAGGACTGACTGCCGCCGGTGTTGAACCAGTTGCAAAACCTACTTTCGATTTCACAGTTGGCGGGATGTTCGACCCGTTTAACACAACTGGAATAGGGAAGGAAATGGCTTATGCCCAGGCGCTTGCTTTGGCCCAGGCATTTGAAGATACCGGTGTACGCGCTTACAAAGGCCAGGCCGGAAATCTTCAGGGTTCTCCCTTCCTGACAGCAGCGTTGCAGATTCATTCTGTTGAAGCAAGACATGCTTCCGAAATCCGAAGATTACGCGGATTGAAAGGGTGGATCACCAACAATGAGCGTGGTGAAGGAATGCCGGAAGCCACGCAGGCTGTATATAACGGAGAGGAAAACGTGAATCAGGGAGGTCTTGACGTGACCAGTCTGGGCAGTGGCTCTCCATTCAGTATGGAAGCTTCCACTGAAGCCTATGACGAGCCGATTTCCGGAGATGATGCTGTTGCGATTGCCAGTTTGTTTATCGTAACCTAAGAATCCCCCATTTAATTTTCATATATCAATATAGTGTTGAAAACCCTCCGTCTGAAAAATGGAGGGTTTTTAATTTGTGCATGCGTCAATACTTCCTCCTGATGCAGAAATTAACAGATCATTTTCAGTACTTTTATTCGCTAAAATCGATTACAGACATGATAAAAAAGTGTATTCAGCTCATCGGCCTGCTTTTCATCACCTTTATATTTCAATCCCACGAATTCTGGCTGGCACCCAACAAGTTCAGACTGAAGGCAGGGGACACCTTTTCTATGGATGTCCGCGTGGGGGAATCTTTTGAAGGAGAATTCTGGAACTATAGGGAATCCCGTGTCCTGGGCTTTCATCAGTATAATGTGGAAGGCAAAAAGGACCTTACCACAAAGGCCATTGCCGGGGAAGGCAACAACCTGAAATTACAATTTAATAAAGACGGATTGCAGTTGCTGGCCCTGGAGACCAATAACGCGTTCATAGAACTGGAAGGAGATAAGTTCAATGATTATTTAAAGGAAGATGGCCTCCTGAATATCCTGGAAGAACGTAAAAAAAAGGATCTGCTCGGAGCCAAGGCGACAGAACACTACGCGCGAAATGCAAAGACGCTCCTGCAGGTAGGTAATGTAAATGATACCATTTACAAAGTAAACACCGGCATGCCAATTGAAATCATACCCGTTAAAAATCCCTATGAAGTCAAAGACGGAACCATTCCCTTTAAAGTGTTGTTCGAGGGGAAGCCTTTAAAAGGCGCCCTGGTGAAAGTCTGGCACAAGAGCCATGGAAAAAGCACGATGAAGGAGTTTACAACCTCCGGAGAAGGGACGATCATGGCACAGGTAGTTGCCTCAGGACAATGGATGGTCAGCGCGGTCCATATGATCCCTTCAAAAGATGGCAAGACCGACTGGCAGAGCTACTGGGGATCACTTACTTTTGGGTATGAGTAGCAAACTCCTGCCAGATAACATAATTCTTCACGCCCCGTATAAATTTTAAACCGGAATCATTATTCTGATACCATCATCGGTAGCGTGTGGCGGAAGTTTCGGGAATCTAATTTTGATACTTCCAAAGGGCAACACGCTTTAGTTTCATTTGATAGCCAGTATCGTCGTATCCTGGCCTTTCAACCCGGATGAAGACATATAGGTCGCGGTTAAAATATAGAAACCGCTTTGTCCATTTGCCGGATTTTCCATTGTTCTGAAAGTTCCTTCCAGGCCAGGAACGATCCGGCTATTTTTCTTCCCACCCTGTATCAGCATAAATATTGCCATTTGTTCCGTTTCTTCCAGCGTAAAATCAGGATGAGCAGGCATCATCATACTGCCCCATTTCTCCTGCGAACCTGCCATAATGTTTCCCGCAAGCGTTTTGACATCGATACTGTCATTATCATACCGCCCTGCCAGCTCTGAAAATGAGGGGCCGGTATGTTTTGATTTGTCGGCATGGCAGCTGAAGCAGGTAGCGTTTCTCATTAATTCGAGCCCTTTATAACCTGAGTCGGTTTTGGAGGCTTCCATTTTATCCTTTACCACTTTTTCATCAGTGTCAGGCATATACGCTATTTCCAACAGGACTTTATTGGCATCGATTTCGCCATATTCGGATTCTCCGTCATTGATGTCCGATACTTCTATGGAATAGCGGACGTAAGCATTCCATTGGGTGTAATCTTCTTCCTGAAGTAAACGCAAATTTACCTTTGGGGCAGAGTCGTTTTGAACTGTTCGGGAGAAGAGGGTGATGTGTCCCAAGAACATGGAATGACTATCCAAAAAAGAATTTCGGGGAACAATACTCGAATTGAATTTGTTTTCTTGAGGTGGACTCCATATATATAGTGCCCCATTGAAAATGAGTAGCATACTAAATAACAGGTACTTTAACATAGAGTGATCAGTATTATTTTCATCAGGCCTCATCTATCTCCGCCGCAACTCTGTTGGCAGAATTAGTAGCGGCTTCCATCCCCCAACTCCTGTTATCAGTGTGTGCTCCTCCAAAATGGATCCTCCCATGGGCAGTCATAAGATGTGGCCAATATTGTGATAATTCTCCGAGACCGGAAAAACCCCGCCGCTCACAACCATGCACAAATGGGTCGGCCGCCCAGTCCTTCACCAGGACCTGCTCTATGTTGATATTGGACTTATTTCCCGGATAGAATTCTTTGAAAGCCGCTAAGGACCGCAAGGGGTTTGTTCCGCCGGGCGCTTTTGCCATTAACGCCACCCGATCTGTTTCCACCTCTCCTGCAACCTGCCATATATGGGCAAGGGCAGGATGATTAAAAGTCAAATTGATGCTTACATTATCTTCCTGCCAGAATTGGGATCGTGCCTGAAAAATAACTCTTGTTGTCTGGTCATAAGTGAGGTTATCAATTACAAATTGCTTTTCAGCCGGCAATTGAGGGGTGAAAATGATCTTCTTAAGCGCGGTGGTCCGAAGGCAACATGCAAAATAATCGGCGGTCATCACCTTTTCTTCTCCGAACTCCCTGTATGCTACCTCTACTCCTGAATTTGTATGGTCAATTTCCAGGATCTGACAGTCCATTCTTACCCTTGATCCCAAACGATGGCCTAATTCATTGGTTAACATCTGATTTCCACCCTTGAGACGAAAAAGATCCAACGTCCCGTCATAACCACGTTTGCGCATGATATACGCCTGCCACATGCTATAGAGCGCGGAAGTCCGGTCTCCACCCAACATGGCTATCGCTGCCACTGATGCCCTTCCTCTTTTGTAAATTTCAGAGACCGGGATATTTTCCAGGTCGTCATAACCGATCCCAAAGGGCTGGTACTCATTTTTGAATTTATCAAAATAGGGTTCGAGATAAAGCAGCTCCAATCCGGCTGAGGGATTTGAACCAAGAAATTCTGATTCCCTTTTGTTATAACCCCCCAAGGCCTTCACGCTCTGATCGTTTGCTTGCTTTTGCATCTCCCCGGTAAGCCATTTCCCATCAACTCTTGTCAAGTTGTCGACACGGTGAAAGTATGGGAGGGCCGTGAGTTTAAATTCGTCAATATATTTCCAGTAATTTGCATAACCCGGTTTGGTAAAGTTTTCCGCGCCAAAGTCCGCATACAGGCCGTCGGAAAGACCATCGTGCACCGAAAGAACCGCCCCTCCATAGCGTCCGGAGGCTTCGAGGACCACTACCTCGTGTCCCATTTTCATCAGTTCATAGGCACAGCAAAGGCCGCTTATTCCCGCCCCGCCTATAATGACCTTTTTCTTTAACCCTTTTTTTGCATGGTTATTCTCCTGACTCCTGGTCATCCGATCTGATCCGGAGTGCCCCATAGTAACGTTTGACAAAAGGGTTCCAACGCCTGCGACAAGTGTTTTTTTAATAAAATCCCTGCGTTCAATCTGAGTCAATACTGAATGTTTTATCGTCAATTACCTCCCAAAGTACTGTCAGTCCCGATATCTATCGGCAACAACTGCCGGCTATCTATCCACAATACAATGAGTGCCATAAATATAGACATTCAACATCTTTTTCAGCTAGGAAATTGATTCTCTTCCAGCAATTCAAACCTTCAACTCAGAGTAAGGGTGGCAGAGGGGATGAGTCGATTATATGAGGTGAGAATATTGTTAATCGCAAGGAATGATTTTTCATTCCTGCAGCAGATCTTGAAGAAATTTTCTGCGGGGATCAGCCGGATAGACGGAGTTATAGATGGCTAATGCATCTTTTGCATGGGGCTTTTTATCTCGGCATAAAAACACTACCACACTGAATAAATTTGATTGATTAAGCGAGCTTAGATAGCTTTTACTGAGATACTCGCCCTGAATTTTATACAACTGGCCAAATCTCAGGTAGGAAAGAAATTCATTTTCTGTATAAACCAGATCTCTCGCGCTCAACTTTTTAATAGAGGAAATAAGATCTGCCCCGGGAATCTGTTTTGCCAGTTCCACAAATTCAATCGAAGAACCTTCGCCCAAATTCAAAACCTTTGATAAAAATTGTCGTGTCAATTCCGAAACAAACTCGTACTTCCGATGATCTTTTGAAGCATCTGGATGTGCAATCTTCGGAAAAGGATAAAAGTCGCTATGTAGAAAGTCCTTCAATCTCAATACATACCGGTCACTGAAAGGCAGACTGTCCAGGAAAGTAGTGTTTTGGTCAGGAATATCAGAATTAATAATTTCCAGGATCGGAATTCGTATTTTTCTGGGATCAAAAAAAGGTAATTCCCGTTGATATTCCTCACTCCAGTCACTGGAACAATCCAGGCAAGCTATGGCATCAACCAGTGATTCCTTAAATTGAAAGGCAAGGCCGTTTGCAGCCAACATTCCTACCACGGCCGCTTTTGCAGGATCAACAAAATCGAATTGCCTTGCCTGGGCTAAAACAAATCCAAGATCGTCTGAAGAGGAGAGAAGGGCATAACTGCCATCCTCTCCCCTGCCATAATAGACCGGGGCTGTATTGTACATTGAAATGGACATCACCACAAAACCATGGCTGGCAAGATATTCAAGCATAATCGATTGATGCAGAACGCCACTGACATGGGTGTGGAGCACAAGGGGAAATTTGCCTTCGGCTGGTTTTGCCTCCCTGATACAAGGAATCTTGGTATTTGAGATTATTTCGAACTCCGCGTCTGAAATTTGACTATTGAAAGAAGGGTTGAGTGCCCCGCTTTTGAATTCCTCAATAATATCATTTAATACCAGCTTAGAATAAACGGAGTCGTTACCGAAATCTTTAACGGCATCTTCAAAATAATCCCCAAATACCATCCCCGGGGAGGTGGAATCCTTGGTAGGGTACCATACATAAATTTGTATGGGCTTGTGTTCATCCAAATAATTCCTGGACAGGTCATGGGTTAAAAGGGTCTTATATCCTACCTGATAAGGACCTTTCTTTAAGTTCCCCCACTGACTATTGTTCTGGCCATTCAGGGAAATTGACAGCAGAAGAAATAACACGAAGGCAATCTTTGAAAATGGCATATCATACAATTTATCTGGATCGGGATAATGAAGGAACTTTCTCATTAAAATACCCTTATTCGTCAATTCATAGTTCATTTTGAAAATTTCAATAATCAACCCTGGTGAGCGTCACTTTTCATTGTCCATGGTGTGACCCAGCCAGCCGAGGGCCATAGGTAGCCAAATTAAGAATTAAGGCTTGAGTTTGCATCACCCGTTGAGGGGGATTTTGAAGCCCTTAAATTGCCAATTGTTGAAGAAATATGATATGTCCGCGGTTAAGGCGCCTCCCGAATCTTCTCAGGAACAACTGCTGGTTTAAATTTGAGTTAATATGCAGTCTGAAATATAAAAAATAGAACTCCTTATATTAATTACTGCAATCCTGACTGCTTTCAAAAAAAACTATTTTTCAAATCTTTGTGCATTTAGAAACTTTATCGGTAATTCTGTTGAACCTTTACTTGCAAGATCTGCCATAATCTCTCCAATCACACTGGCAAACTTAAATCCGTGCCCACTGAACCCGGCAGCAATAGCAACATCCTTATCAAAGCCTGGTAAGTAGTCCACAATGAAATTCTCATCAGGTGTATTGGTATATAAACAAGTCTTCATCTCAAGGGTATTTTTATATCCATCTGGCAAAAACCTGTTTAAAAACTGAATTAAAACTTTTTCATCAGATTCCTTGATGTCCCTATTCACCATGTCTGGGTCTGTGACATCTCCTCCCGGAAAATGCAGTGCAAGTTTTAGCCCTAAGGGTCCGCCAAACTTACCAACAGGAAGAATCGGAAATCCATAAAAATCGTAGCCGTCATTTATTACATTCCAGCATGGGAATTTTTCAAGAGCAAAATTGTCCCATTTTTTGGGCTGTACCCAGGCTACGGACTGTCTTGTCACTTTCAATTTTGAGCCGATATCGGCTACCATTTTTCCTGACCAAGGGCCTGCCGTTATAACCAATTTCCTGGTCTGATAGGTGCCTTTAATTGTTTTTAGGGTAATCGTTCCGCTATGACGTTTCCATTCCAAAACCTTTTCCCTTGTCCGGATAACTGCACCATTAAATAAAGCCTGCTGGACAAATAAAAGAATACTCCGTTCTGGCGTGAGCAAACCGGCATCAGGCTCTTCCAATCTTTCAAAATTGGATGGAAGTTCAAATTGCGGATATTTTTGTTTACATTCCTTTTCTGTAAGATTATTAACGGTTATGTTATATTGGGAAGAAGATTGTTTTACTGTTTCTAAAAAGGCGTCATTTTTTTTTCCAAAATAAACTACGCCTGTCTGGTAGTAAACCTGATTGCCGGTTTCAGATTCCAATGTCCGCCAATTTTCGTAGGCTCTTTCCAATAATGGCACATAGTCAGAAGCTTCACCATAGGCTTTTCTGATGATGCGGCTTTGCCCCGAATGTGAACCAAGTTCATGAGGAATATCAAACTGCTCCAGTCCAAGAACTTTGTACCCCTTCTTAGCCAGGTGATAACAAGTTGACGAGCCCATACTACCCACTCCAAGAACGATGACATCATAATTGGTATGTACTTGCAGACGCTCAATTTCTTTGGAAATATTTGCATACAATTGTGAGTAGGATAAGGTAGCGGCAGAAGCCACTGCGGTATTGACCAGAAAATCTCTTCGTTTCATAGGTATTTTTCGTTCCTCACTATTGAGCATCCAAACAGATTCTTTTCATGGACGCCTGAGCAGGCCTTCATGGTTGCTGACGGTTAGTATATGGTGCGTTGTAATGCGCAATATACCTCATTGGCACGTCGTTGTTATCATTTTATACTTCGATGATTATTGCTGAAGTTAAGCTGATTTTAATACTCCCTAAAAATTGGACCATCGGTTAAGTTTAAATTTTATTAATTTTAATCGATGACTATGAAACAATCCAGACGTAAATTTTCAGCAGTTTTCAAGGCCCAGGGGGCGGTAGAAGGTTTAAAGGAATGGGAGACCTTGGCCGAAATGGCCAAACGGTTCGAGATCCATCCCAATCAGATTGCCTAGTGGAAGAGCGAATTTCTGAAAAACTCTTCCAAGGCCTATGAAGGCAAGAAAGAAGCTGATTCCGAAGCGAATCAGAATGAGCTTTTTGCCAAGATAGGTATGTAACCCTCCCATTTATCGGACTATAGATTAGGCGACTTTTCTTTTTTCTTGACCTCCTCCTGACCTCCTCCCATTTTATGTACCTGTCAAAAGTAGAGGATTCGGGCTATTTTCATCGGATTCTATGAACTGAATAGGTGTTAAATCTCCCAAAGAACCATGAGGTCTAAAGCCATTATAATCTTCTTTCCATATATCAAGTTTCTCCTGTGCGTCTTCCAATGAAAAGAACCAATTCCCATTCAGGCATTCATTCCTGAAAGATCCATTGAAACTCTCTATTTACAGATTGTCAGTGGGTTTTCCAGGCCTTGAAAAATCCAGTTCTACCTTATTCTCATACGCCCATTTGTCCAACACCTTGCTTATAAACTCACTCCCATTATCAACCTTTATTCTCCGGGGAAGCTCTCCAGCCTGGTGGGTGACGTTTTCCATAACCTGCACCACATCACTCCCTTTTAAGGACTTTCCGGCATGGATGGCCAGGCACTTGCGGCTATAATTATCCACTAAAGTTAACGCTCTGAATCGGCTGCCATCATAGAGCTGATCAGAGACAAAATCCATGCTCCAGCACTCGTGTAAACTGGAGGCATTTCCATCTCCTGGATGCCTGTGCGCAGCAGACCGGTTACGCCTGGGCCGTTTATTGCAAAGGTACAGTCCTTCCTCCAGATAAACCCTGTAAACCCGCTTATGGTTGTCCATAAACCCTTCCCTGCGAAGCAGAATATAAATCCTCCAGAATCCATAGCGGACCCTTGTAGCGGCAATTTCTTTAATGCGCATCCTAAGCAACTGGTCACTTCGATGCATCGCCTTATAGTACAACACACTTTTGTGCAAAAGAACCAAGCTTATGCAACGGTTTATGGAAATATTGTATTCCATGCGTATGTTACCGACCATCTCCCGTTTTCGAGCTGGCCTTAGAACTTTCCTGCCTGCCGGCAGGCAGGTTTTTCAGAACATCCTGCAAGATCTGTTTGTCCAGGGACAAATCCGCTACCAGTTTCTTGAGCTGCGAATTCTCCTCTTCCAGGTTCTTGAGCCTGCGAAGCTCTGAGACCCCAAGGCCCCCGTATTTCTTTTTCCAATTGTAGAAGGTGGCCTCACTAATGCCCATTTTGCGGCAGACCTCAGAGACCCGAACCCCGGTCTCAGACTGTTTGATCGCAAATACAATCTGCGATTCAGTAAATTTTGAACGTTTCATAAGCAAATACTTGTTTAAAATTAAACATTTATTCGCCCGGAATTCTCTAGTTTTAATCAGTTCGGTTTACAGGGAGGAGGTCACTTGCCGCAGAAGTCTATGAACAGTTCCTTGCCGGGGTCGTGTTCGAGTTTCATGGAGCCCTTGACCTTTGCATACTTGCGCCTGTAGTGTTCCAGGAACTGCGTATAGCCATAAGGGTGCTTAGCCGCTTGCACATACTCCTGGTAATGGTACAGGAAGGTAAATCCGGGATGATTCCGGGCCTTGTTGACCCCCTCGAAGTACAACATCAGCTCGTTATAGCGCTCGTTGTCCACGGTGGTATGGGAAGGAAAGAGTGCTTCTAAACCAGCATTGTCAAAGGCTAATAGTTCTTTGAAAGAGTATTCACTGGCCTTAAAAGACCGGATATAGGTATTGACCGTATTGCGTGAGATTCCCAGGGTGGTGCCAATTTTACGGTTGCTAAACCCATCCAGGTGTAATGAAATGATTTGTTTTAAGTCCATCGGATCAAGTGTGTTGGCCATGTCGTTTTTAACCGACAAGGTATCTACCTGATCTTTCAAAGTGGCACAAATCGAAACGTTATAGGTTCGCTCCCGAACCAAAGTGGCACAA
>JBGTKP010000019.1:0-48945 GCA_041744575.1 Muriicola sp. | reverse complement strand
TGTATATAGTTCCCCAGTTATTCAATAAATAAAAGATTTCAAACGACTACAAACGATAACAAACGAAAATAATTATTTTTTAACCGGATACAGCCGGGAGGCGAATCTAAGTTTGCATTGTCGGACACCGAGTTCCGATAGTATGAACTGTAAACCATTAAATCAGTAATTATGAACGCACTTAGAAACAAAGTACAGTTGATTGGCCATCTGGGGCAGGATCCCGAAGTTGTAACGCTGGAAAGCGGAAGCAAACTTGCAAAATTCTCGATCGCAACAAATGAGAGCTATCGAAATGCCAAAGGTGAAAAGGTGGAAGATACCCAGTGGCACAATGTTGTCGCATGGGGAAAAACTGCGGAAATCGTGGAGAGCTACCTGACCAAGGGCAAAGAAGTTGCAGTGGAAGGCAAGCTTATTCACAGGACGTATGAAACGAAGGAAGGTGAAAAACGATATATTTCGGAAATCAAATGTAATGAGTTGCTCATGTTGGGGAAATAAGAGTCCCATAACTTTGAAATAGCCTTGCTTAAAGCCCTCCATGAGAGGGCTTTTCTGTGAAGGACGCCCACTTGACCTCACCGCCATGCCTTCATGATCCTTTGGCAGCTGCCTCATTTTTTTGCCGGAAAAAAAGTTTGGGCTACCTTACATCATGCGGGTCCTTAAACACCCCTGCGTTCCCTAAACATTGATACATATGTTCCTGAAAGCGATCCTTCCCTCTTTAATATGGCTATCTTTAATGCCTGATACTTCTTTGTCACCAGCGTCTATGATACAGAACCTGCAGGAGGACCCTCCCCGGGACAGCACATTTTCTTATCTGGCCCTCGGCGACAGTTATACGATCGGGGAAAGTGTTCCGTATGCCCTGAATTTTCCATCACAGCTAAAGGAGGGCCTGCAGAAAAATAACCACCAGGAAATAGAACTCGAGATCGTGGCCACCACGGGATGGAGAACAGATGAGCTCATCGGAGCGCTGGAACGCTTTCCCGAAAAGGCGTCCTATGATCTGGTAACCCTGCTGATCGGGGTTAACAATCAGTATCAGCATAAACCCTTTAAACAATACAAAAAAGAATTCCATGTATTGCTCAACAGGGCCATTGCTCTTGCCGAAGCCGACAAGGCAAGGGTATTTGTTATTTCGATCCCGGACTATGCCTACACGCCATTCGCAAAAGCCGCCTTACGTTCCCGCATCTCCAGGGAGATAGACCGGTATAATGAATTCGCAAAGCAAACCGCAGAAAAGAAGGGGGTCAAATTTATTTCAGTGACGGAGATCACCCGCAGGGGGTTGGAACAACCGGAACTGGTGGCCAATGATGGTTTGCATCCTTCAGGCGCCGCGTATGCTTTGTTCGCGAAAGAGATACTTCCTGCCGTACTCGCGCAATCGCAGAAGTAAAAATTACCACTGCTAAAAGAGCACATAAGCGCCCCCGGAAGTAGCAAGCACTACAAGGGCCCCTGCAAGCAGCAGCAGATCATAGTGCCATCCGTAGCCTTCCTTGGCATAAAACCCGGTATGCCAGACAAAGATTTTCTTGTATATAGCTCCTAGCATTGTCAGGATAATGATTGCCGCACCCCACTGCAGAAAAATTCCAAGAGCAATAGAAACCGCTGCCACCAATTCGAGGATTCCCAGAATCCTGGTAAACGCAGGACTCATCCCTATACTCTTGCCTCGACCCACCGGGTCCTGCAGGTGGCCTTGGCCGCTGGAGAAAAAAATGACTGCGATGATCCATCTCAGGAGGAGCAGGGAAGCACTCGTAAAAATCGCATTTTCCGGGATCATAGACTGCTGGTCAAGGCCAAAAGATACTATTATCTTGCCGGAATAAAGCGCTCAGAACCAAAGATTTTTTGATTCCTGCAGTTGAGGTCATTCCGGGCTATCCGGTTCCAACCCCGTGCTCCGCACCTCATCGATGAAGCACGCTGTTCGCCTATTTTCTTTTGACAGACCTGAACTTATGGCTACCTTTTTCGTACCTAATTTGCTTCCCCCTTTGTTTTTTGTCAGAGCAATTGATTATGAAGGTCTCAACACAACTTTGCATCGCTTTCCTGCTGATTCTGGCTCCCGCAATCACTGTCCTGGGCCAGGAGGGTTACGTGCTGCCTGCAGATGTGTCATTTTTTGAACAGCAGGCCTGGGAAGACGCTACCGTTGAACAACAGCTCAGGATATCGGAGGAGGAGGATCAGGATGATTTCTGGGAGGATCAGAAGAATTTTGAAATGGCATTAAAAAAGAATAATTATAAGGATTACCAGGTATATCTTTATGCCAAATGTGAGGCCTATGCCGCCCATGAAGCCCAATGTTCCGACCGCTGTGCACATGGCAGTCATTTTGTACGGCAAGCTGCTTTTTATGCGCTCTACCGCGGAAAAGTTCAGGCATTGTCTTCAGAGGTTCCCGCCACTGATGACAAAATAGCCGGCGTGATCCAGAAGAAATAGACCACTTCAATAAATACCCGGAGACTGTTTCCGCGGGATTGATAATTACCACTCAGCTGATAATATCGCCATTGGCCGGCTTTTCACTGTCCGGGTTCAGAAAGGTGAGTCCGCCGCCGGAATCTGTAGTCATTAGAATCATTCCCTGGCTTGTCACCCCTCGTAATTCACGGGGGGCAAGATTGACCAGCACTGTGACCTTTCTGCCTATAATTTCTTCAGGAGCATAACTTTCCGCGATCCCGGACACGATGGTACGTACATCGAGGCCGGTGTCAATTTGCAGGACTAGCAACTTCTTAGCCTTCGGCATTTTTTCTGCTCCGACGATGGTGCCTACCCGCAAATCCATTTTTGAGAAGTCGTCAAAATCTATGGTTTCTTTTTGTGCCATAATTGATCTGTTTACCGTGGCATTCGATTTTTTGGTTGCCAGCAATTTGTCAAATTGTACCTGTATTTCCTCGTCCTCTATCTTTCGAAACAAAAGCATGGTCTCGCCGATGCGATGACCTGAAGGAAGAAGCGCGTCGCGTGAAGCGACCTCTCTCCAGGCAGCAATAAGCTGGCCGCCCTGTTTTTCTCCTACAGAAAAGCCAAGCATCGCGGTGAGTTTTGCCGAAGTAAAAGGCAGAAACGGTTCTGACAATACGGCAAGGGCCGCGGTCATCTGCAGGGCTACGTACATGATGGTCCTTACCCGCTCTTCGTCCTGTCGTACGAGTTTCCATGGCTCAGCGTCCGCCAGGTATTTATTTCCCAGTCTTGCAAGGTGCATCATCTCCTGCCCTGCCTCCCTGAATCGGTATCGTTCTATGGATTCTGAAATGCGTTGCGGGAATTCCTTTAAAGCTGACAATGCTGCTACATCCTCACTAAGGTATCCGGCAGGCTCGGGGATGATCCCGTCATAGTATTTGTGTGTCAGCACCAGCACCCGATTTATAAAATTCCCGAAGATCGCAAGGAGCTCATTATTATTCCTGGCCTGAAAGTCTTTCCAGGTAAAATCATTGTCCTTTGTTTCAGGAGCGTTTGCGGTCAGGGTGTATCGCAACACATCCTGCATCTCAGGGAACTCCTGTAAATATTCATGCAGCCATACTGCCCAGTTCTTTGAGGTGGAAAGCTTGTTACCTTCCAGATTTAGGAATTCATTGGCAGGGACATTCTCAGGAAGTATATACGCTCCATGTGCCTTGAGCATACTGGGAAAAATGATACAGTGAAATACAATGTTATCCTTTCCGATAAAATGTACAAGGCGCGTATCAGGAGATTTCCAATAGTCCTCCCAGTTTTTTCCTTCCCTTTCCGCCCACTCGATCGTTGAAGAGATATAGCCTATTGGAGCGTCAAACCAAACATACAAGACCTTTCCTTCCGCACCTTCCACCGGTACAGGGATCCCCCAATCCAGGTCGCGGGTCACCGCCCGGGGTTTCAGGCCATCATCGATCCATGACTTGCATTGCCCATATACATTGGGTTTCCAATCTGTCTTATGATCTTCCAGGATCCATTTTTTAAGAAAATCCTCATACCGGTCCAGGGGTAAAAACCAATGCCTTGTTTCCTTTAAAACGGGTACGGCTCCGGTAAGGGTCGATTTTGGTTGGATGAGATCCGTAGCATTCAGCGAAGATCCGCAATTCTCGCACTGATCCCCGTAGGCCTCTTCAAACCCGCATTTCGGACAGATTCCTGTAACATAGCGGTCGGCAAGGAACTGCCCCGCTTCTTCGTCATAGAGTTGCGCGGTGACTTCTTCCAGAAAATCGCCCTGTTCATATAATTTTTTAAAAAACGCGGAGGCGGTTTGATGATGGACCGGTGCCGAAGTCCTCGAATAATTATCAAAAGAAATTCCAAACTCAGTAAACGACTTTTTAATCAGCGTATGATATTTGTCGATAAGCTGTCTGGGGGAGATCCCTTCTTTTTTTGCCTTCATCGGGATGGCCACCCCATGCTCATCACTACCACATATAAAGGCCACATCATGGCCGGTTAGCCGGAGGTATCGCGCATATATATCTGCCGGAACATAGACCCCCGCAAGATGGCCTATGTGTATAGGCCCGTTGGTATAGGGCAAGGCGGCCGTAATAGTATATCTGGAATGTGCAGGTTCCGGCTGATTCGCAGAAGGCGGAGGCTGAGACATCAAAAAAAGATTAGGGCACAAAAATAGCCAATTTTAAGGCCCCGGGAAGTATCCAACCAAAAGAAAGCCCCTGTCCTCCGGAATACCACAAGTAATAAGGGTTTCCGGGGACCGGGGGCAATACCGATCTCAATGATCAGCGGTTAGGCTACCATGATGGATTTGGACATTTTTTTGTCCGAGACCTGAATCCTGTATATATACTTGCCTGTGGATAGTTGCATAGAAAGGCGTTCCCTGAGGTTGATCTCCAAAGAACCTTCCGGCATGATCTCATTATAAACGGTACCTATGTTTTGGCCCAGAATGTTATACAGTTGTATGTCCACGTGCGCTGTAAATGGCATTTCGAGATAAATACAGGGCAGCTCCTTTACAGGATAAAATGGTTTGTGAATGATCGCATTGAGCAACTCAGGAGTTGGATTCTCCGCTACCGGATTGTCAGGCGTAGGCGGCGTAGGCGGGTCATTGTCATAGGTAATATCCGGGAAAACAACACCACTGCAGTTAAAACCTAGGTTGACCGGAGCATAAGGGTGGTTTAGCAAATGTTGTTCAACAAGCGGAATCGGAACGCACAGCCATTCTGCAAGGACCGTGGCATACAAATCCCTGAAATCCATCGTGTATTCCAGATTTCCCCTGTTGTTGGGGTTGTCGAGCGAAGGATGTTCTCCTACAAAGGCACTGCCATTTAGCCCTGCACCGAAGAAAAGCGTTGGAGCCGCCTTGCCGTGATCGGTCCCGTTGGAACCATTCTCGAAGATACGTCTTCCGAATTCCGAAAAAGTCATACTCAGCACTTTTTCATCCTGTTGTGTAAAGGCTACATCTTCATAAAAATTATTGATCGCTACGGATAATGAGGTCATGAGTTGTTCATGGGCCAGGGGTTGATTACCGTGGGTATCGAACCCTCCCATTGAGATCATATAGACCTTTGTGCCCAGATTACCTTTGATAAGCCTCGCAAGAAGGGCCATCTGCCTTGCAAAATAGTTATCCTGGTACTGTACCTGATTTTGTCCGCGTTCATAAGCTTCATGGATCAGTCCGGAATACTCATAGGTGGTATTGGCTACGCCTCTGAGGAATTTTAACTGGTCGCCGTACATACACTGATTGAAAAGACTGTCCTCCAGGCTGTACTGCACACCCGACTCAGCGATTTCCTCTAATTGATCAATATTTGAGGTTACAAAGGCGTAATTGGTCTCTTCCCCCTGAAATATAAGGCTGCCAAAATTTCCTATCTGGATGGCGGCCGGGGCAGGGGGCGGATTCACAAGATAATCCGGGTAGATATTCTCAAAATGCCGTCCAAGCCATCCGGTATTCAGGCCACGGAATCCCGTTGTAGTCAGGTCTGTATTGGCGAAGATATCCGAGCCAGTGAAATGTGAAAGACTTTGGTTCTCATATCCGACACCATGCACGGCTTTGAATGAGCCGTTTCCCCAAAGTGGTTCCAGTGCGTTCATGTAGGATGGAACACCAAATTCGTCAGTCAGTTTCAGAATCTTACTTTCCGGAATATAAATATTGGGCCTGGCATTGGCATAGGTATCATATTGATTGATGGGGATGACCGTGCTCAGCCCGTCATTTCCACCGGATAAACGGATGAGGATTAAAATGGCATCTGTATCGGCAGCGGCAATTGCCGCGGTCAATGGTGAGGGTGCAGAAGCAGTAAGAACGTTGCTTCCGAGCATCATGGAACCAGAACCGGCAATTCCTAAGGCCTGAAGAAAAGATCTTCTGCTCCAGAGTTTATGCTCTTCATCGTGCCCGTTATTTTTCCTGATATTTATTGGGATATGGGTATTGCACATAGCAGTAGGTTATTTAAGTTGAAATTCGGGTTGACGGGATAGATGCATTAATAAAAGGAATACCTGCTGAGGTACTTCCGGGCTTACAGACAACATCCATAATCCGAGTCCTCCGGGGATATAGTCCGCGCCATAGTAATTTTCCGGGACATCCTCAATTTTAAATACAGACATCGCATTATCAAAATCCTGGAGGGTCAGCAGTCCCTTTGGCGTGAACTTATCTACAATAGCCGTTACTACTTTTTCAGGATTGCTTGTATTGCTGTCCGCAACATCCACAGCACTTACCGCCAGCGAACGGAACTGTTCCTGGTTGTTTTGAAAAAATGCCTGCAGGAATACTTCGGATGTCAGCCATCTTCCGATCATGAAGTTGGTATTGATCCATGTCCTGTTACGTTGCCATCCGGCAACATCCACCGGATTAAAAAGGGTCTGCCCTAACATATCCCCTGAACTTATTGAAAAGCTGACGGTATCATTGTCATAGGCGAACCCGGTTTCATTTATTAGATTAAGATAGAGATCGAACGGGCTTTTTATGATGACTCCGATGGCTTCATCGTCAAAGAAATGCTGGCTTTTAAAAAGTTGGGACAGGACCGGGGCAATCTCAAAATCTGCGGCATCAAAAGTGTTGGCCATTCCGGAAATGATCGCCTCAGCATTGCCGGCATCATCTTCGGAATCAGGGTGAACAAAGAATTCGTACAATTTTTTACAGATAGTCCTTGCCACCTGATCAGCTCGTTGTTGAAAAAGGATATTGATGACATCATTGTAGTCCCAGTTCCCAGTCTGACCTAAGATGGTCTTGTTGCCCGAATCGTGATAGGTTGCATCAAAGGCAACGGATTCACACCCGATTTCCCCCCTTTCCACATATCCGGAAAATGCCCTGGCCGTTTCAATGATGTCCTGCTCCGTATAAGCGTTACCTTCTCCCAGAGAGAACAGTTCATAAAATTCGCGCGCATAATTCTCATTGGGATTGTCGCCGTTATTATAGGCCCCATCGAGATAATATAACATGGCATTGGTCAGGCCGATTTCACTTAGAAAATCCCGAAAATTCCCTATGGCATTGCGCTGCAGGCAAACGGTGTATTCGTATAAAAATGCATTGCATTCGTATACTTCGACTTCTGTTACGAAATGGTTGCTCCAGAAGAAGCTTAGTCTGCCATTGAGGTTACTGGTTATTAGGCTGTTGGTATATCCGAGCCTCCATTCCCCCCGTTGTGCATTCCTCACCTGGTTGGCGAGGTCATCGTCGGCCGGGTAATTGCTGTTATTCCAGTTGGCCCAGGCCGGTGCGGGCAGGACCGGCATATTCAGTGCCTGATTGATAAGACTGTCCACCACAGCACCCGCAGACTGTCCTACCGTCTGATCGATGGTCTGAACCGAGGCGCTGAAGCCAAGTCTTCTGTACAGATGCGCCGCCCTGAGTTTGTCCAAGGGAGTAGTGTACGGCGCTAATGTAGAGGTGTTACAATTAACGAAGTATTCCATAATCTTTTGAGGTTAAGAACGTCCATGTGTTCAGGGGGGCCGAATCTTAACGCAAATTCAAAATGCTTATTATGGAATTGCAGGGATAATCGTTATACTGCAAGGGCAATTCAATAAAATGGCCAAATAAGGATCCAGGCAAAGCCGGCAGCGTCCATAGACAGGCAAACAAGATCGAATGGCTAATCACAATGACTTCGGAAGGGCCGGGGAACAGGCGGCCGTCGCCTATCTCAAAGACAGAGGCTACAGCATATGCCATCTGAACTACCGTTACCTGAATTCGGAAATAGATATCATCGCTCAAAAAGGAAATATACTGGCCATTATAGAAGTTAAAGCCCGTACGAATCCGGTCCTGGACCATATAGAGGATGCCGTGAGCAGGAAGAAAATAAAACGTCTTGTTCTTGCCGCAGATCACTATGTCCATGAAAAAGGTCTTGAAACAGAGGTGCGATTTGACATTATTACCGTCCTTAAAAATGCTGAAAAATTTAGAATCAGACACCTTAAAGATGCCTACTATTATTTTTAAGACAGAATTACTCGCTACTCTTTGTTTTATTTATAACATTTTGTTATTATTGTATAAATAAAGAGGGTAATGAAAACGATTTCTGCCGTGGTCGAGCATTATATAAAAGGAAAACCCTTTTTACAGAGTGCTTTGTCTCAGGGTATTATCAACTTAACTTCCCTTTCCCGGATCGTCAAGCCGGAAATTGAAACAGCCCTGGGAAAGGATATCCGGAATGGCGCCATTGTGATGGCTCTGAAGCGGTTATCCGATGATATGGAGTTTCGTGCCACGCACAGGATTATTAAAGTCCTTAAGAATATCGGGGAGATCACGGTTCGTTCCTCCTTGACAGATTTTACATTTCTCGTCTCAGAATCGATCCTTGAAAACCAAACCCAGTTGATGGAAGAGGTAAATAAGAATAAGGAAGTGTTCTATACTTCGTCAAGGGGTGTCAATGAATTGAATATCGTTGTCAGCAATAGCCTGGATCATGTGGTGGAACAACTCTTTAAAGCGGAGAAATGTACCCAAAAAGCCTCCTTCCTTTCATCTATTACCGTAAAATTGCCCGCTGAGAATGTTTCTGTGCCGGGGATCTATTATTTTATTTTTCAGCGACTCGCCTGGGAAGGGATTGTGCTTTATGAGGTCATTTCTACGACCAATGAATTTACCATCCTGGTAAATGATGAACAGGTGGATAGTGCTTTTAAGACAATTAAAGATCTCAAAACCTTATAACTCCCTGTTCAAAAGCCAAAGGATCATACGCACAAGGCAGATATCCGGGGCATTTTTATTGAGGCGGATCTTTGAGATAAGTGAGCAGGTCCTCGTACTCCTCCGGTTGGGTTAGAATTCTTTTTTCCGCGTCGAGTACAAAGTAGGTAGGGGTCTTTTTTATGGCATATAGTCTGGAATACTCACTATCCCATTTCCCAAGGGAGATGACGTGTTCAAATAGCGGGAATTTAGCGGATTCCTTCACCCAGGATGCCTTATCATCCTCCAAACCGACTGCCACCACCTTAATACCCGGTATTTCCTTTAGTGCACTTTGCACTTTGGGCAGTTGATGCAAACAATGGGAACAACCACTGCTCCAGAAGATCAGCACATAATAATGCGCGCCCTGCAGGCTGCTCAGCGTCCTGTTCTGATTCCCTTCTTCCCAGAGGATTTCCGGCGCCTTGGCTCCCGGCTGTAACCTGTTCAGCGCTGACAGTTCCTCTTCTAACGCCTTAGTACCGTAGCGTTCTGCCAGACTCTTAAGATATCCGGAATATACCTCCTGGGCTGCATCATGAAATCCGGACCCAGACAAGCGGTCCCACAGGCCATGAAAAAGTTTCAAACGGAACTCCCCGTTTTCTGCCTCGATCTGCGCCGCTGCTTTGCCAAGTGGTACACTGACGTCTGCTCGATTTGTTTTGATCAAATCTGGCTGGATGGCAGGCATCACATAGTCAATAAATTTATCTTTGAGAAAATCCGAAGCTTGTAAAAGTGAATCTGAAAAATCAGGATGGGACACGCTATGAGCCTGCCTTTTGATCATATACTCAGCAGCAGATTCTCCCGTAGTGGGTATATAAGGGCTGTTTGCGGCAATAAAATGACTGGCCAATAGCTCTTCAGTACTTTTTTCATAAGTCCTTTGCAATCGCTCTAAATTTTCAGTTAACCTGCTGAATTCGGCAGGGCTGTTCTTTGCGGAAGCGTAGTAGATCAAAATATCCTGCTCGGCTGCTGCTATTTCTCTGAGGTAGGTAGTAAGGGCAGTATTCTCAACAGAATTAAGAAAAGTCAACTTCTCCTTGGTGTCAAGGACGAGTTCAATGTCTTCATTTCCATTGTACAGAACATCTGTATAATGGTCTTCCTGAGGTATGCCATAAACCAGCCGGTACATGCCGGTCGCGCTGTTTTTGGGAATATTTAAAACAAAACGTCCTTCACGTATTTCTGTCTCACCGGTAAAATCCTCACTTCCTGGCAGAAGCCGGTAGGCGATGATCCAGGTGTATTCTGCCGGAAGGGTTCCGGAAATAGTGTGCTGCGACCACATTTCTGCGGCACTGCAAAGCAATAGTAAAAAAAGTGCTTTTTTCATGGGAAAACGGTATGCAATTTCCACGCTGGATTTCGGGTTGGGGCTTTCCGGTTACGCCTTTTGTAAAATACTAATCCTTCCATGGTCCGTATACCGCATCGCGGAAATTCTTATGAAGTTGAATCGGATCATAGGGGAATAACTGAACAAACATCACTGCAACGAGCTCATTTTCCGGGTCGATCCAAAACAGCGTACTGGCCGCGCCATCCCAGAAAAATTCCCCTACAACGCCGTTGTTCTCTTCCTGATCCGCCGGCGGTTTCAGTCGCACAGCAAAATCAATCCCAAATCCAACCTGACCTTTTGACGGCAGGAAGGACCGTTCCGTGACACTGTCTTCCAGTTGATTGGTCGCCATTAACTTTACGGTTTCCGGGCGCAGGATGGTCACAGAATCGAGTGTGCCTTTGTTCAGGAGCATCCTTGCAAAACGCATATAATTGTCCAGGGTGGAGGTCAGTCCTGATCCTCCCCTCGTCAAGGGCCATCGCTCTGTATAGTCTGATTTTGCAAGGGAGTCCGGAAGTTGTTCCAGGGTATCATTGTCCTTTAAACGGTACATGGCAGAGAACCGTTCTCTGTCTTCCTGAGGGACGAAGTACCTGGTGTCCGTCATTTTTAATGGATCCAGCACATGAGTCCGAAGGTATTCCCCGTAGGGTTGTCCGGATATCTTTTCAACCATATAGGCCTGAACATCAACACTTGGTCCGTATTCCCATTGGGCCCCGGGATGAAAATAAAGAGGTGTTTCTGCTAATTTTGCCGCCATCTGTTCCAGTGTATTTTCCCGGTTCATTGCATCTGCTTTTTCAATATATTTTCCGAGCCCCGGAATGCTTGAATTGCGACCGAATCCGGCGGTATGGCGGGTGAGATCCCGGATGGTCATCTGGCGCCCAGGAGTATCGAGGATCGCATTTCCTGAGGAACCTGCCCCGGTATACACCTTGGCATTCCCGAATTCCGGGGCATATTTCGCCACGGGATCGTCAAGTTCAAATTTACCGGCATCATATAAGGTCATCAGGGCCGTACCTGTAATCGGTTTGGTCATAGAAAAGATCTGGACAATGGTATTCCTTGCCATGGGTTCTTTTTCCTCCCTGTCTGCATAACCTTCGGCCTTAAAGTAAACTTCAGAACCTTTTTCAAAGATCAGCGCCGAGATCCCCGCCACCTTACCTGATGCGACATACGCTTTCAGAGTAGAGTCCAGCCTCGTAATGGCGGCTTCCCCGATGATTTTACTGTCGTCATGGGCGCTGGCTTTTTTTTCCGTATCAGGGGATGGTTTGCAAGCTGCCAATATCAGCACTATGGCATGTATCCATACGATGGCCATTCTTTTCATATGTTCCTGTTTAATTGCGGTGGATTCTCCGGGAATAGGAGGTCCTCATCTCAAAGATAGGGATTAACAGTTGCTGCCGCAAACCTTCCGGCCCGTACCTGGGGCTGTATACATCTGCTCCAGCCAGGAAATATATCCTTGTTGCCAAAATAAGTATCAGGTCGCGGGTTCCAGTTGCGACTCGAAGGGTTTTAAAGCCTGGAGGGCTTTCTCTACTGAATGGATTCCATCTACAATCAGTAACAGCCTGAGCCCGTTTCTCGTTTGTTTTTCCTTTAATTTGCATTGATGGGCATGTGCCTGAACAAAGTGCATCACCCTGGTAAACAGAGGGCTTTGATAGAAAGCGGATTGCTGATCCGCAACAAAATACCCTAAAAATTTACCTTTTTTCATCACAACTTTTTCAAGGCCCATAGCACTGGCGATCCATTTGATCCTCACGGAATTCAATAAGTCCACCACCTGGACCGGAAGTTCCCCGAACCTGTCCGCAAGCCGTTCTTCATAAGCGGACAGTTCCTTTTCGGTGAGGATCTCATTCAATTCGGTATACAGATTCAGACGTTCCGTAATATTATTGATATAATCATCCGGAAAGAGCAATTCAAAATCCGCATCTATCTGGGTCTCTTTCACATATTGTTTTGGATGCCCCCCGAGGATTTCCCCATAGACCTCCTTGTATTCATTTTCCTTGAGCTCTTCTATGGCTTCGGAAAGTATTTTTTGGTATGCCTCAAAACCAATTTCATTGATAAAGCCGCTTTGTTCGCCTCCCAATAAATCCCCGGCTCCCCTAATCTCCAAATCCTTCATGGCAATATTGAATCCACTTCCAAGCTCCGTGAATTGTTCCAAAGCCTCAATCCTCTTTCTGGCATCGGCAGTCATGACGTCATAAGGAGGGGTAATAAAGTAACAGAAAGCCTTCTTATTACTTCTGCCCACCCGGCCTCTCATCTGATGCAGGTCGCTCAGGCCAAAGTTATTGGCATTGTTGATAAAGATGGTGTTGGCATTGGCCACATCCAGTCCGCTCTCGACAATGGTGGTGGAAACAAGCACATCGAATTCCCCGTTCATAAAGGCCAGCATTAGTGTCTCGAGACGCTTTCCTTCCATTTGCCCGTGACCGATGCCCACTTTGGCATCTGGCACCAGCCGCTGTATCATACCACCCACCTCCCGGATATTTTCTATACGATTATGGATAAAAAATACCTGGCCTCCGCGTTGTATTTCGTAAATGACAGCATCCCTGATAACCTCTTCATTCAAACGAATCACCCGACTTTCAATCGGATACCGGTTGGGGGGCGGCGTATTGATAACGGACAGGTCTCTGGCCGCCATGAGGCTGAACTGAAGGGTCCTGGGAATCGGCGTGGCCGTGAGCGTAAGAACATCCACGTTTTCCTTAATGGCCTTGAGTTTATCCTTCACGGAGACACCGAACTTCTGTTCCTCGTCCACAATAAGGAGCCCGAGATCTTTAAAACGTACATTTTTGTTGACCAGTTGGTGGGTTCCGATAATGATGTCCACGCGCCCGGATGCCAACCCTTCGAGCGTTTCCTTTTTCTCGGCAGGTGTCCTGAATCGGTTGAGGTACTCCACTGTGACAGGCATATCCTTCAGGCGATCGCGGAAGGTGCGCTGGTGCTGGAAAGCCAGAATGGTCGTTGGCACAAGGACCGCAACCTGTTTTCCATTGTCAACGGCCTTAAAGGCCGCTCGTATGGCCACTTCTGTCTTTCCAAAGCCCACGTCCCCGCATACCAGCCTGTCCATAGGCCGCTCACTCTCCATATCTTTTTTGATATCATCTGTGGCCGTGCTCTGATCCGGAGTGTCTTCATAAATAAATGAGGCTTCCAATTCAAGCTGCAAATAACTGTCGGGGCCGTATTGGAATCCTTTTTCCAACCTCCTTTTGGCATAGAGTCCAATAAGATCGAAGGCGATCTGTTTTACCCTGGATTTGGTTTTTTGTTTCAGTTTTTTCCAGGCAGCAGATCCCAGCTTATAAATCTTTGGGACCGCACCGTCCTTGCCGTTAAATTTCGAGATTTTATGAAGGGAATGGATACTTACATACAGAATATCCCTGTCTCCGTAGAACAGTTTGATGGCCTCCTGTTGTTTGCCTTCTACATCAATTTTTTGTAGTCCGCCAAATTTACCGATACCATGGTCAATGTGTGTTACATAATCCCCGATTTCCAGTTGATTGAGTTCCTTAAGGGTAATGGCCTGTTTCTTGGAATAGCCATTCTTCAAATGGAATTTGTGATAGCGTTCGAAGATCTGATGATCCGTATAACAGACCAGTTTCAGATCTGTATCTATAAATCCCTGATATAGGGGAAACACGACAGTATGGTAATGAACCTCATGCTCGACCTGCTCAAATATGTCGTGAAAACGTTTCGCCTGCTGATCTGTGGCACAGCAAATGTAATTGACAAATCCCCGGGCGCGGTAACTGTTGAGGTTATCAATCAGCAGGTCAAATTTTTTGTTGAAAGAAGGTTGGGGAAGCGTATGAAAAGGTACATGGCCAGGTGATTCGGCCTGATTAGAACGAGCATCGAGGCCGATTCTTTTAAATTTTGAAAGTTGTACTTCCAGGGTATCGGAAGTGAGAAAAAGTGCCTCAGGCGGGGCATGTTGTACCTCTTTAGGAAGGGCTTTGTAGGCTTCCGTCGCCTTTTCAAAGAAGTTATTGATTTTTGAGAACAATCCTGTGCCATCCCTGCTTATAACAATTGATTCCGCAGAAATGTATTCCAGAAAACTTTCCCTTTGTTCCTGAACGGATTTATCTTCCACGTTGGGGATGATCCTGATCTTTTTCACCCTCGTGACAGATAACTGGGATGCCACATCAAATGTCCGGATACTTTCGACTTCATCTCCGAAAAATTCTATCCTGTATGGTTCGTTATTTGCGAATGAAAATACATCCAGAATTCCGCCCCTGACGGAGAATTCTCCTGGCTCTGTGACGAAATCCACTCTGTGAAAGCGGTATTCAAAAAGCACTTCATTAAGGAAATCGAGAGAAATGGTATCTCCTATACGGAGCTTCAGCGTATTCCTGTCAAGTTCTTTTCTTGTTACCACCATTTCGAAGAGGGCCTCCGGATAGGTTACAATAAGTACCGGTCGTTTTCTGGAATTGATCCTGTTAAGGACTTCCGCCCTGAGCAATACATTGGCATTGTCCGTTTCCTCGAGCTGGTAAGGTCTGCGGTAACTCCCCGGATAAAAAAGCACATCGCCTTCCCCTGCCAGAAGTTCAAGGTCATTTAAGTAATATGCCGCTTCTTCCTTGTCCTCCAGAATCAAAAGAAAAGGCGCTTCCGCCTTGCTGAAAGCCGAGGTAACCACGAAGGAAATTGCAGAACCGCTAAGACCGCTGAGGGAGATTTTTTTTTCCGCGGAGGCAATGAAATCCTGCAGTTTCCTGATTTGGGGAGACTGTTCGAAAAGCTGTAGTAATGTTGCCTGCGACATAAAATTTGTGCAAATATACTTTCTCCACCCAGCATGCCCAAGCGATGAACTAAATTTTTATTACGGAGGCATCTGCTATAGCAAAAACTTCATCGTCTGCTGCCACTTCCATCAGGTGGGTACCTGTAAATGCGCCAAAGGCAGGAAGAATGATTTGGTTTCCCCTTTTGAAAAAGCATGGCAACCGCAACGATTGTCTTCCATTCCCCCTCAGTCTTACTGCAGGATGCACATGGCCTGAAATATTGAAGAAGCCTGAGGGTTCTTCGGGATAATGGGTCATGAGAAAGCCATCTTGTACCAGGCGAGGGACGACATTGATACCAAGGGATTCATAACGTATGGGAGATATAATATCGTGGTTGCCGGAAACGAGGATTACCTGGGGCACTGACCTTTCCATCCAGGCTTCAAAATAAAGCCATTCTTTGTTTATATACGAATGAAACAAATCGCCCAAAAAGCAGATCTTCTGAGGACTGAAAAAGTTGACGGTCGCTTCAAGTGCCTCATAATTTCTATGAATCGCCCTGACCGGCACCGCGGAACCGGCCTTTCTGAAATGTGAAATTTTTCCAAGGTGGGCATCACTTATAATCAAAAGTGCCTGCTCTTCGAGGTAAAGTCCGCCAGAGGGATGAAGTATTAAGTGCAGATCACGGATCTTCAGGGTTTGGGTCATTCCGCAAAGGTAGGGGCAAAGCACAGGATTTCAAAGGGAGTTGCAACTCTTAACGCCGGTTAAGTCTGGCACTCATACGGGCAATGCGATCCGCCAGTTTTTCGCTGGACAACTTTTCCCTCAAACGGTCTGTGATGATAGGGAAGGAGAAAGGCGTCGGATATTTGCAAGCCTTCCATACCACTTCCTGGGTCTGAATACGCTCCAGCGCCAGTCGCAAACGCCCTTCTTCCAACTGGTGCTCAAAAGTCTCACGGAATGCCTGGCGATAAAGCAGGTTCTCCGGTTCATATTCCCTGAAGACATCAAATAATAATTGGGAATTACTTTGAAGATGTTTCATTTTTATTCCTCTTTCAGGATAGCCCGTGAAGACCATTCCGCTGATCACTGCGATATCCCTGAATTTCCGTCTCGCCATTTCGGTGGCATTCAGACTTAGATACAGATCATCCAGAAGGAATCGGGTGGTGAAGAGATCATTGTCCAGAACGGCCTGAACATCGATCTCCTTATCAGAAAGCAATTCAAACCCATAATCATTAAATGCCAGTGAAAAAGTGATAGGCAGTAATAAACTGATCCTGTAACTTAAAAGACTACCCATAGCTTCATGTACAAAGCGACCCTCAAAAGGATAAAATATATAGTGATACCCATCCTGGGTTTTGAAGGATTCGATGAGAAATTCTCCGGGACCGGGTACGATGCTCTCCAGGCGTTGTCTTTTAAAGAGTGGTGCCAATGCTTGTATCTCTGCGGAAGGCATGCGATCTTTTGATTGTTTACCCACAGCATCTTCGGAGGCCGAATACAATTCCTGTCGAAGTAGTTCTGACATTTGGGCGGAAAGGGTTAGTCTTCCTCCCATCCAACTAGGCACCTTACTCGTTTTCCTCGATGAATTCCTGACATGCACCTGCATTTCCTTTAAGCGGATAAATTCGAGATTTCTTCCGGCAAAGGTAAAAACGTCGCCGGGGCTCAGTTTGGAAATAAAGGATTCCTCGATGGTCCCGATGTAACCACCCTTTAGGTAGCGTACAAACAAATTTGCGTCCCCGACGATCGTGCCGATCTGAAACCGGTGGCGCATGGCAATCCCCTTGTTTTCAACCAGGAAGCGACCATCGGGCGCTATGATCACCTTCTTGTATTCGTCATAGGTTTGCAGGCTCTGACTTCCCATCACGATAAAGTGAAGCAGCCACTGCCATTCGTCCCTGCTCATGGCCTGAAAGCAGAAAGTCCCCGTCACTTCTTTAAAGATAACTTCCGGAAAGAAACCGTCAGAAACGGCCAAAGTCGTCAGGTATTGAACAAGTACATCAAAACTGTTCAGGTATGGGATGCGGTCTTCCACGGCGTGCTTCTTTACAGCCTGCTGCAGTGCTGATGCTTCTATGAGTTCTATGGCGTGAGTGGGCAGGAAATATATAATACTTTCTTTCCCAGGCCGATGTCCGCTTCGCCCCGCGCGTTGGAGGAATCTTGCGACCCCCTTGGGTCCGCCAATCTGTATCACCGTCTCAACTGGCGCGAAATCCACACCAAGGTCCAGACTAGAAGTACATACGACCGCTTTTAATTGCTCATCCCGAATGGCCTGCTCCACCCAGATGCGGGTTTCTTTGCTAATACTGCCATGATGCATGGCGATCTCTCCGGCAAACTCAGGATGTCTTTCCAGGATCTTCTGAAACCAGATCTCACACTGGCTTCTTGTATTGGTAAAAAGCAATGTGGTCCTGCTTTGGTTGATGATTGGGATCACCTCCTCCAGTAAATGGAGCCCCAAATGTCCACGCCATGGGAATTTTTCCATGATTTCGGGAATGATACTCCGCACGGTGATCTTTTTGTCGAGCTCCGCCCTTATAAGTATGGATTGACACAGTGCTTCCGATTGCGTACCCAGCAACACTTCCCGTGCCTGTTCCAGATTGCCGATGGTGGCAGAAATACCCCAGATACGCAGGTTAGGTGCAATGGTCTTTAGCCGTGATAACGCAAGTTCCATCTGGACCCCCCTTTTGGTACCGAGAAGTTCATGCCATTCATCTACCACAATAGCCGTGCAGTCCCTGAAAATACCTTCGTAACCTTTAGCAGCTAGGAGCAGGTGCATACTTTCAGGGGTGGTTATCAGCAAATCGGGCATTGATCTCCTCTGTTTTGCCCGTTCTGCGGAGGAAGTATCCCCTGAGCGGATACCGACGGATAAGTGTGTCTGCAGGTCGGCTGTAATCCGTTCCGCTGATTGTCTTATTTCCTGAGAAAGGGCTCTGAGGGGTGTGATCCAGATAGCCTTCAGCCCTTTGTGGTGTCTTTTTTTATAATCCGGATGTTCTCTGATATAGTCAAGGATGATCGGAAACCAGAGGGCAAATGTCTTGCCACTTCCGGTAGGCGCATTCAATAAGCCATGTTTTCCTTCAAGAAAGGCAGTCCATGTCTGCATCTGGAATTCAAATGGCTTCCAACCCTGCTTTTTGAACCATGACAATGCAATCTTAAAAAGTGCCTCATTGGAGGTAGCCTGTTTCCCGGAAAGCTTTTTTTCAATCGTTTTTCGCTCCCTGTATTTCATTTGGGTATGTCTTAGGAATTTGCCTCGAAACAGGCGCCACACTGATCAGGGCCTTGAGATCTGAGAGGGAGTTTGCCTCCTCCAAGGATTTATCATGACGCCAACGCAGGATTCGCGGAAAACGGGTAGCTATCCCGCTCTTATGCCTTTTGGAGAAAGCAATGCCTTCAAACGCAATTTCAAATACATGAAACGGAGTCACGCTTCTGACAGGTCCAAATCGTTCCAGGGTATTTTTACGGATCCAGGAATCAACTTTTCGAAATTCTGCATCAGTAAGGCCGGAATAAGCTTTGGCAAAGGTAACCAGTTGCGGGTTGCCCTGTTCGTCCTTGTCCCAAAGCGCAAAGGTATAATCTGTGAAGAGGTTACTTCGACGCCCATGTCCGCGCATGGCATAGGTGAGAACCGCATCTATGGTCAGGGGTGCCACTTTCCACTTCCACCAGTTTCCCTTTTTTCTGCCAACCTCGTAAGGAGCCTCTCTGTGCTTGATCATAAGACCTTCACTTTGTTCATCCCTTGACCGCGCCCGCTCCTTTTCTACCTGAGACCAGGAATTAAATGTCCTTCTCATAGACAGGCGGAATGGCAGACGAGGGGCATCCATGGTGCTGCCGGCCGCAAATTTTTCCCTCTCGCTGTCAGGTAGCAGGGCCTCGAGCAACTCCCTTCTCTGATCGTAAGGGTAGCTGCGGATGTCCTTGCCTTCCCATTCCAGAAGGTCATAGGCTTTCAATATCACAGGGACTTTCTTTAACAAGGCCGGGGAAACCGTTTTGCGGCCAATACGTGTCTGCAGGTCATTGAATGATCCAAGTTGGCCATTGATAAAAGGAAGAATTTCCCCGTCAATAACCGTTCCGTTGGGAAAGGCGCTGATGAAATCACCAAATTCAGGATATTTATCCGTGACGAGTTCTTCTCCCCTGGTCCATATGAAAAGTTCGTCATTCCTGATAATTACCTGGGCCCGGATCCCATCCCATTTATGTTCTACGGCCCAATCCTTTACATTTCCAAGGCTGCTGACGCTTCCTTCCAGCGCATAGGCCAGAAAAAAAGGATAGGGTTTGGAAAGATAATCTCCTTCATTTTCTTCAAGTACCAATTCCCGGAAACTGATCGCTTCAGGATTCCATTGCCCCATCAACCTGTAGGCAAGAACGTCCTCACTCACGGAGGTAGCAAGGGAAAGGGCCCTTGTCATTAATTTTTGGCTAATTCCGATCCGGAAACTTCCTGTTATCAATTTTGTAAATACAAACCGTTCGTAGTAGTCCATGACCTTAAGATTCTCAAACAGGTAGGCTTTTTTATCTGCATCGGGTTTGGATTTCAGGTGGATCATTTCCTCTAAAAAGGACGTAAGCCTTTTGGTTGTACCTACTTCATCAGAGGGAACAATCAGGGCCATGGTTTCCGCAAGATCCCCTACAATGTGGTAACTCTCTTCAAACAACCAAAGAGGAATCCTGGCATATTCCGAAGCCCAGGTTCGCAATAAGGTCGTATTCACAGGTCGGGGAGGTCGGCGGTGTGAAAGAATGGCGATCGTCCATACTTTGTCACTTTCGCCTGCCGAATGAAAGTATTCAACCAAAGCCTGAACCTTCTTGTTGGTTTTATTGGTACTGTCCAGCTCTTTTATCAGTTGTGCAAAATGTTTCATGACCCGCTGCTACTTTTTGTATACGTTTATCCCGTATAAGAAATGTTAATATATGTGTACTATTACTTCTCAGGAATCGGCCGGAGCCCTGTTTTCATATTCCTTATCTTCTTCTGAAGGTTGTAATTCCCCGGATTCACCTTCGTATTGGGTTTGTTCTGTACGTGCATCATATCCCAGTTCTGACAGATACCTTGAGAATATGGAGGAATAGCCGTGCGTGCAAATGACCTTTTCAGCGCCTGTGGCTTCAATACTGGAGAGTAACCCCTTCCAGTCGCAATGGTCACTCAACACAAAACCCTTATCAATGGCCCTTCTCCGCCTTGCTCCTCTGAATGTCATCCAACCGCTGGCGGCTCCAGTCACATAGGGTACAAATTTACGGATCCAGGGGCTGCCGTGAGCACTGGGGGGCGCCAGGACCAGATTTCCGGCGAATGCCTCTTTTCTGTGTTCCGAGGTTATGCGTTCGGTGGGAGGGAGGACAGCAAATGGCCGAAGGATCTCTGTCATGTTTTCAATGGCCCCGTGGGTATATATTTTACCTATCTCCGGATCCAACTGACTCAGCAGGCGTTGTGCTTTTCCCAGGGAATAGCCGAAAAGGACCGAGGTAAGGCCATTCGCTTTATTTTCTGACCACCACTGGTTGATTTCCTCAAAAACCTTTTCCTGTGGTGTCCAGTTGAATGGAGGCAAACCAAAGGTGCATTCAGTAATAAAGGTCTGGCAACTGACAGGTTCAAAAGGGGTGGTTAGACCATCTGCCTCCGTCTTATAATCCCCGGAAAATACCCATACTTCCCCTTTGTGTTCTACACGGATCTGGGAAGAGCCAATAATGTGGCCTGCCGGATGGAGGCTGAATTTAACGCCGTTTACCATAAAGACCTGTCCCCATTCCATCCCGGTTGCGTTAATCGTCCCCAGGCGGAATCTAATGATGGGTACATTGAGGTGATGCGTGATATATTGCCTGCTTCCGAATCGACAATGGTCGGAATGTCCATGGGAGATAATCGCCTTATCAACTGGGCGCCAAGGATCAAGATATACGTCGGCAGCTTTGCAGTAGATACCACTGTCGGTAAACTCAAGTAGGGGATGCTTTGTCATACAGGAAAATCAGTTCTTTAAATCCACTTTCAGCAACCCTTTCACGCGACCAGGATATGATTGTAAATCAGTGAGTAATACCGAATGTTTATGCGCGCTGACGGGTCATTTGGTTGCCCGTAAGTGCACCTTTAAGGTCCAAAATAATCGATCGATTATAAAACTGAGACTTTTAAAAAAATTATATTTGCTTTAATTAAATACTCCGGATATGTCTTTTGTTGATTTATATGGAACAGGTGAACATCGCCGTAATTTAGCACATTTCGCCGCTATGGCTACCCTGGCCGCTTCTGATGGGGAAATACATCCTGAGGAGAAGAAACTTCTCGACCGGTTTGCCGATAAGCTGGACATTTCCCCGGCAGAATATAAGGAGGTAATGAAAAAGGAAAATAAATATCCTATAGACCCTCCCACCAGTATGGAAAAACGCCTGGAAAGGCTATACGACTTATTCCGTATCATTTTTAGCGATCACGACATAGACGAATCGGAAATGCAATTGCTGAAAAAATATGCCTTGGGGCTTGGATTTTCACATCAGTCGGCCGATAAGGTGATCGAGAGGTCTGTTGTGATTTTCAGGGGACACATCGACTTCGAAGACTACAGCTATCTCATAAAACATTAGGAGTTCTCAACCCATTTCATACTAAAAGCGGGAACTCAGGCATATTTTGCCATAAAGGATTCGGCTTTTTCAACCATTTTACGGGAGCCACAGAAAAAAGGAATCCGCTCGTGCAAAGTGGTGGGTTGAATGTCCAGGATGCGGCGAAATCCGTCACTCGCCTTACCGTTGGCCTGCTCCGCGAGAAATGCGATTGGATTACACTCATACAGGAGTCGCAGCTTGCCGTTGGATGAAATACTACTTTTGGGATACATATAAATCCCCCCTTTGATCATATTTCTATGAAAATCGGACACAAGAGAGCCGATATATCGCGAAGTATAAGGTCGGTCCTCTTCTTCGAGCTGGCAGTATTTGATATAGTCTTTGACTCCCTGTGGAAAATGGATGTAATTGCCTTCGTTGACAGAGTAGATCTGCCCCGTATCCGGGAATTGCATGTCAGGATGGGACAAATAAAAGGTTCCAATAGCGGGGTTGAGTGTAAAACCGTTAACACCGTGACCGGTGGTGTATACCAGCATGGTTGAGGTGCCATAAATGATATAACCCGCCGCCACCTGATTGATCCCTTTTTGAAGGAAGTCTTCCATTGTGACCGGAGTACCCACCGGGGTAATCCTCCTGTAAATGGAGAATATGGTCCCGACGGAGACATTGACATCAATGTTAGAAGACCCGTCCAGCGGATCGATAAGGACTACATATTTATTTTGATGTTTCAGGTCGTAACTGTTGACCGCGATGAAGTCTTCCTCCTCCTCCGAGGCAATTCCGCAAACGATCTCCCTGTTCTTCAGGGTCATAATAAACTTCTCATTCGCGAGGACATCCAGTTTTTGTTGGTGTTCCCCCTGGATATTTGTTTCCCCCGCGGTTCCAAGGATATCTATCAGCCCCGCTTTATTAACTTCGTGATTGACTACTTTGGCGGCAAGACGTATGGCATTAATCAGTTTGGAAAGTTCGCCGGAGGAATATTGAAATTCCGATTGATTTTCAATGATGAACTCCCCGAGAGTCTTGTTTTTCTTGTCCATTAAATGAACGATGGTTTATTTAGCCACAAATAACGGGTATTTTGTGAAACTAGAACGATTTCGCGAAAAGTAAGTTCTTTAAATTTATAACTTTGTGTTTTATTTGTAACAATTATGAAATATCACATTCGAGCCTCCAGGGAGGAAGATATGGAACAGGTATTGGGCCTGATCAGAGAACTTGCCACCTTTGAGAACGAAGCCAATGCTGTCGAGTTGAAGGCGTCTGATCTGAGAAGGGATGGCTTTGGAAGACACAGGTTGTTTCAGTGTTTTGTTGCGGAACAGGACGGAGCCATTGTCGGAATGGCTTTGGTCTATCCCCGGTATTCTACCTGGAAGGGCGTCGCAATCCATCTGGAGGATCTGATCGTGTCTGCACCTATGAGAGGAAGCGGGCTGGGCACTGCTCTTCTTAATGAAGTCGTAAAATACGGATACGGTATTGGCGTCAAGCGCATCTGCTGGGAGGTACTCGACTGGAACGAATCAGCAATTGCCTTTTACGAAAAAAAAGGTGCGCGTGTCCTGCGGGATTGGGATGTGGTGCAACTTGACGAAGCAGGGATACAAAATTATATTGAAAGTATATGAGGATTTTTAAATTTGGAGGCGCATCGGTCAAAGATGCCGAGGGGGTAAGGAATTTGGTCAGGGTACTCAGAACTACTGGTTTTGACGAGACCTTTCTGGTGGTTTCGGCGATGGGGAAAACCACCAACGCCATGGAAAAGGTGGTAGATACTTACTTCACGAACAGGGATGGAGTCACCATTGCGCTGGAGGAAGTTAAAAAATACCACTTCGACTTGCTGGAAGCGCTCATGCCGGATACCAATGATGGGATCTACCCAAAAATTCACGCCCTTTTTGATGAAATTCAGGGATTTTTGGCCTGGAACAAGTCTCCGACCTATAATTTTGTATACGATCAGGTGGTTGGTTATGGGGAAATTCTTTCTACCACCATCGTCAGTGGCTATTTAAATAATGAGGGGATTACCAATACCTGGCTTGATGTCCGCAATCTGATTAAGACCGACGCCAATTACAGAGATGTTGCTGTTCAATGGGATAAAACACAGACACAGGTTACCGCGGCAATTAAAAAGGGAAAACTGTATATCACCCAGGGCTTTATCGGAAGTGATGACAATAATTTTACCACTACCCTGGGCAGGGAAGGGTCTGATTATACGGCTGCCATTCTTGCCTATTGCCTCAATGCTGTATCTGTCACTATCTGGAAGGATGTTCCCGGCGTGCTCAATGCAGATCCACGTTATTTTGAGAAGTCGCAATTGTTGCACAAGGTATCCTACAGGGAAGCCATAGAACTTGCCTTCTATGGGGCTTCGGTCATACACCCTAAAACGTTGCAACCCCTGCAGAGAAAAGAGATCCCACTGCTGGTAAAGTCTTTTCTCCGGCCAGAAGATCCGGGTACGACCGTGGGTAAAGGCACGGGCATAGATCCTGAGGTGCCCTGCTTCATTGTAAAAAAGAACCAGGTTCTCATGAAGCTTTCCTCTCTGGATTTTTCATTCATAGTGGAGGACAGTATCGGGGACCTGTTTAAATTGTTGCACGACCACAAAATGAAGGTAGATCTCATTCAGAATTCGGCGATCAGCTTTTCCGTATGTATCGACACAAAATTCGGTAAACTCGATGACTTGCTGAATCATTTAAAAGACAAGTTCAAGGTAGTCTGTCACGAAGATGTTTCGCTATATACCATCCGCCATTTTACAGCGCCTGCCATTCGTTCACTCCAGAACGGGAAAGAAGTTTTATTGGAACAGCGTGGAAGGGAAACCGTTCAACTGGTGGTGAAATAAGGCCCTGTTACGGGCGTACGGATATGTTAAAATAGAGCAGCCCAAAATCGATTTCCCTATATTTACCCCTAATAATGGGAATATGGGTTTAGTATCGGCAAAAGAGGTTGCAACCGCTATCAACCTTGACAAATATGGCGTACTAGGCACTTTTATGGGATGGATGCTAATGCGAATCACCAAGATATCTTCCATCAATTCCTTTTATGAAAAGCACAAACACCTGAAAGGTGTCGATTTTCTTGACGCCATCCTCCAGCATTACGAAATCAAGTTTGAAATTCCGGAAGAAGACTTTAGGCGGCTTCCCAAGGATGGTGCTTTTATAACCATCAGTAATCATCCTCTTGGGGGAATTGACGGGGTCCTTTTGCTCAAACTGATGCTGCATCACCGATCGGACTTCAAGATCATTGCCAATTTTCTGCTTCATAGAATCGTTCCCATATCACCGTTTATCATGCCTGTTAACCCCTTTGAAGCCCGGAAGGATGCCAAAAGCAGCATTGCCGGATTCAAGAGCGCACTCTCGCATCTGAGGGAGGGACATCCCTTGGGGATATTTCCTGCCGGCGAGGTATCTACCTATAAGGATGACCGTCTTATTGTGGACCGACCCTGGGAGGAGGCCGCCATCAAACTGATCCGTAAGGCCAATGTGCCCGTAGTTCCTATTTATTTTCATGCCCGTAACAGCAAGTTATTTTACAGCCTGTCGAAGATCAATGACATATTCAGGACGGCCAAACTCCCCTCAGAGGTAACGACCCAAAGAAACCGATCCATTAAGGTACGCATAGGTCAGCCTATATCGGTACAGGTACAGAACGAACAGGAGAACCTGGAAGAATTTACAGATTTGCTTCGCATGAAAACCTATATGCTGGCTCATGGCTATGAAAAGGAACGCCTGATAGATCAGATCCCCACCTCCCTTAAACTCCCCCTGCCACCCAAGAAAATAGCATCGGCCATTCGGAAAGAGGTAATTCAGGGAGAAATTGAAAAATTAAGGGAAAAGGAATGCCGGTTGTTACAGAGTAAAAACTACGAGGTCTTTCTGGCGCAGAAGAAGGATATGCCCTTTATACTCCAGGAGATCGGCCGCCAGCGTGAACTTACATTCAGGGCCATTGGAGAAGGCACAAATAATGCTATTGACCTGGACAGATTTGATAATTATTACTATCACTTATTTCTGTGGGATGATGAGGAAAAGGCTATAGTCGGGGCCTATCGGATGGGGATGGGGGCCGATATTTTCGAAAATCATGGGATAGACGGGTTCTATCTTCAGGATCTTTTCGGATTTGAACCCGAGTTGTACCCAATGATGCAGCAGTCTATTGAAATGGGCAGGGCTTACATTATCAAGGAGTACCAGCAAAAACCAATGCCCTTGTTTCTGTTGTGGAAGGGCATTGTTCATACCACCCTCCGCTATCCTGATCATAAATACCTGATCGGGGGTGTAAGCATCAGCAACCAGTTCTCCAATTTTTCAAAATCCCTGATGATCGAGTTTATGAAATCGAATTACTGGGATCCCTATGTTGCTCAGTATATCAGGCCAAAAAAAGCCTTCAAGGTGAAACTCAAGGATGCTGATAAGGAATTTGTTTTCGATGAAACAGAGGCAGATCTCAATAAGTTTGACAGGCTTATTGAAGAAGTGGAGCCCGGGAGTCTGAGATTGCCTGTGCTGATCAAGAAATATATCAAGCAGAATGCCAAGGTGGTTGCCTTTAATGTTGACCCTTTGTTCAATAATTCTGTGGACGGGCTGATGTATATCAAAATCGCGGATCTCCCCGAGAGTACGATGAAACCTGTAATGGAGGAGTTTCAGGCGGAGCTCGAAAGAAAACTGGCCGAGAGCGGCAGCGCGGATCAGAGCACTTCCTGAATAGGAAATTTGGCACAGAATTCCCTGATCTGGTCCCTGACAGCAATAAAAGCCTCCTGTTTTTCATTTTTAGTACCCGTCACTTTGGAGGGATCCGGGAAATTACGGTGCATCCTGATGGCATCGGGAGACGGGATATAGGGGCAGTGTTCTTTCGCATGGTCGCAAACGGTGATAATATAAGTCCACTTCACATCCTTGTAATCAGCCACTGTATTGGAAGTATGATGGGAAATATCCACCCCGTCTTCCTTCATAATCGCAACGGCATCGGGGTTTAAACCATGACTTTCGATTCCGGCGCTGTAGACAACAGCCCATGTATTGTGAAAAGCATTCAGGTATCCTTCAGCCATTTGGCTCCTGCAGGAATTACCCGTGCACAAAACGAGGATATTTTTCATAGGTCTCTCAATAAGGAGTTCATCAGTCGATACCCACCCGGGTACTGCGCTTTTCAAAAAGCAGGTTGTCTCTCCAGATGCCATCCAGCCGTGCAATTTTTACGCGTTTTCCAATAAGGCGGAAACCGGCATGTTCATGTAGGTGTATACTCGCTGCATTTTCCGGGAAAACCCCGGACTGCAGGGTCCAAATTCCTTGTACTTCACTCTCATCAATTAAGCGATCCATTAGGATTTTTCCGATTCCGGCTCCCCTGAATGTTTTGCCTATATAGATACTGACTTCCGCCACCCCTCCGTATATACACCTGCCTGAAACAGGGGAGAGTGCCGCCCAGCCCATAATTGTATTTTCCTCACAAGCAACAATACGGCAGCTTTTCAGATGGCCCGAATCCCAATTTTCAGCGGATGGTATTTCTTTTTCGAAGGTTGCTATCCCTGTAGAGATACCTTCTCTATAGATGGCTAAAACCCCTGGCATATCGTCTATATGCATAGCACGGATTTTCATAAGCCCATTCAGCAGCAGATCGTTTTTCTGCGTTCTCCGGGGGAGGGGACATGTACGCGATCCTCTGCCTCACCTGCCATTCTTGGTTTGCAGGTCGCTGGGTTGATCCCCAGGGATATCTTAAGACTTTGATCTGAAGTCGTGGTCCTGCGGATACTCAGTTGGGTTGTATGAAATACAGTATTCCCATACTCCAGTTTCAGTTCTGCTTCAGGGGAGAAGGGTAGTTTTTCATGTACAGCTTTTAGTATGTTCGTAGCTTTGCGACAGGTCATAGGCCGGGCTTCTTTTTTATTTTCCCTTCCGTCCAGCAGCTGAAGTACGGTTTCATTCCATGCAGCCGGATGAGAGCCGCAGTCCATTGCGTTGATTGTGACATTTTTAACCTCGGTATTATGATATCCCTCCGGAACAAAATGCCCGTTGGCATATTCAAAAAGAAGCGAATGATCGGGAAACATTTCGAGAAGATCTAAAAATTCCTGAGTTTTCATGTGTGATAATTTAGCAGCAGTTGTGGTTTATTTTGACAAAAAATTCATTAAAAATCACCTGTAGTTCTTCCCATTTTCCCTTGTCAATACAATAGCAAAGATTTTTCCCCTGATAATCGCCTTTGAGCACGCCAATTTTTTTAATTTCATTCAGGTGTTGGGAAATTGTCGGTTGAGAAAGACCGATGATATCGACCAGGTCGTTGCAAATACAGTTATCCTGTTTGCTTATATATTGGAGGATGGCTACCCTTGCCGGGTGTGACAGCACTTTGGCAGCCATGGCCAGGGTAATATGTGATTGATTGTAAATATGTGTTTTTGAAGCCCCCATAAGTTGAATGGACCGATTGCGGAAGCCCATAGTTCGTTTTAAATATCCCGGGAGATATTGCAGCGATAAATCCTATAATTAAGTAATATTGCAATATTACGATAATATAAGTAAATAAAAAAGCCGGAACCATAAATTCCGACTTTTATTATGTTAAAACCAGGGCTTTTTTCCCACCTGGTAGGTATTGTAAAACTCCTCATCAGACTTGGTAAGATAAATAATTCCCTCAATCAGGCCTATCACTCCAGGTATCCACATAAGGAAGGCCCCTATAATGAAACATGCCAGAACATAGGATATCAAAGTAAACCCAAGAAGAATAAATCCTTCCTTATTATAACCCAGCATGAATTTATGTACGCCAAATGAACCAAGGATAATTGCCAGCACTCCCACCAGGATTTTTTTGTTCTCACCCCCGGCATTTTTTAAGCCTTCGGAAAATTCGTTTGCCGATTTCTTTGCCTGGTTAGAAAAATCTGCGGAAGTATTCCTCCCCGAACCGGTAGAATCTCCAGTCGATTTGGGTTCCTCAAATGGTCTTTCAGGATTGTCTCCCGGATCTCTGATATCGTCTGACATAATGGTCAATTTAGTTGGTTAATGAAGCTAAATGTAGTAATTATTTCTCAATCAAAGAAATGCCTTATCAACCGGCTCCCAAAGCTCTATTTTATTTCCTTCGGGATCCATGATCCACCCGAATTTACCATAGCTGAACTCCTGGATTTCGCCTGCAATTTCTACCCCTTCCTCCCTTAGAACTTCTATTAAACCCTGCAGGTCTGCAACCCTGAAATTCATCATATACTGCTTTTCGCTCGGCGCAAAATAGGTGGTATCATTCTGAAAGGGACTCCACTGTGTGGAGCAGTCATTTCCTTCCTTATCCTTCCACCAAAAGGTGCATCCGTAATTATCTGTGGCAAGGCCCAGATGGGTCTTATACCAGTCCTTGATTTTGCCAGGATCGTTCGACTTAAAGAAAAAACCTCCTAATCCCGTTACTCTGTTTTTCATATGTATCGATTTAAGTTGCTCCGGATCATATGCCGATGGACAAAACACGTTCCTTAAATGCCACCGGCGCTAATGCCCCATTACCCCCTGCAGTGTTTTTTACAACAGGTAATTGACTTCTGTCTGATAGCCCTTCCGGCATTTGCCGGAAAGACGATTTGCCCGACCGCAAATCCTCATGGATTTAAAGACTTCGAACAGACCACAGGACAATGTGGTCAAAAAAAGGGCAAAACTGCCGAATTCCCAAAATTGGATGGCTAAAATTCGACGCTCGTTACTAAATACCAAAATAGTACTTTAAGCTTTGCCGTGCGGAGGATTTATGTTGATTTTGCCTGTCTTTCTTCCGGTATGTTCCGTCAGGAATCTTAATCATTCAGGACCTAACCAAATCTGGCAATGATCTTATTTGCAATCGTCACGGCAAGCTTTTCCCGGCTTTCAACGGTCCATCCCGCAATATGAGGCGAAAGCAGTACGCTGTCACTGTGCATAAGATAATGAAAAGTGTCAGGAAGCTCCCTGGTAAACATGTCCTCAAAGGAAGATCTTTCGTATTCCAGGACATCCAACCCGGCACCAATGATTTTACCCGATTGAAGACCGGATACCAGGGCATTTGTATCAACCACGCTCCCCCTTGCCGTATTAATCAGCCAGAATGGGTTTTTAAAGCTATTTATAAAGGAATTGTTGATCATAGATATGGTGTCGGGTGTTTGCGGAACGTGGAGGCTGAGCACCTCAGTTTTCTGTCTCAGTTCCATGATACCTACCTGCCTGGCGTTCCTGTCACCCACCCCGCCTGCAATGTCATAGCAGAGTACCTCGACATCAAATCCGGATAATTTTTTGGCAAACGCTTTCCCCATATTTCCATAACCGATGATCCCAACGGTCTTCCCGTCCAATTCCTGCCCACGACTACCTTCCCGGTCCCATATACCCTTCCGGACCTCCCGGTCCGCTTTATTCAGCTTATTTAGCAGGGAAAGCAGCATGCCCAGCGTATGCTCCGCGACGGCATTCCGGTTCCCTTCCGGGGCAGCAGCCAGAAAAATGCCCCTGTCACCCGCATCTACCACATCAATGTTCTCCAGTCCGGCACCCACCCTGCCTATGAATTTAAGCTGAACTGCTTTTTCCAAAAAAGTTTTGTCAATGGCAAAACGGCTTCGGAGGACAATCCCGTCATATTGATGTATCCTGCCCTCCACTGCTGTTTTTGAAGAAGTGTAATCCTCTTCATTCTGAAACCCTGCGCCGGCCAATTTTTCAATAAGCAACGGGTGGTTCTTATCCAGATGGAGTACCTTCATAAAATATCAGATTTTGAGATATACCGATTTTGTCAATATGCTTTTAACACTTCCTGTGTGAAGGGTCGAATCGTTTTCAAACAGCAACAAATGTACTTCTTCATTGTTTCTTGTGGAAGGACAGTGTTCAACGCCTTTCGGGACAACAATGATCTCCCCTTCTTTGACCACTTCTGTCCTGTCCCGGAACTGCATGTACAATGTTCCTTTCAACACATGAAATAATTCATCTTCCTCTTCGTGGGAATGCCAGACAAAGTCTCCTTTGATCTTCGCCAGAAGTACTTGCATGTTATCCACTTTTGCGACCTGGTGTGGATGCCAATAGCTATTAATAACTTTCAGTTTTGAGCTCAGGGGGATTGTTTTCATCACTTGCCTGCTGTTAACTCCGCTAATATATTATTTTAGGGAGAACACTGCCATTATCCACCTCAAAATTAGGAGTACTGATCATTCACATTCAGGTTGTCAACCAACCGGGCAGGTAGCAATGGAGTCATCGGCGGTCAGGATTGACACTTTTTTAAGATCCCTGCAGCTTATCGGCCAAGTCCTATTTAATCCGCTGCCAGGGAGTCAAGGGCCACCCGATAAATATTCCCCATTCCGTTTAATGTAAGGTTGGCTTCGCGGGAAATGGCCGGGACGGAAGTGATTTTCTTTCTTCCCGTCGGTCGTCTTTCACTGGTGAAGTAAAAGTTCCCCCTCGGAAAATCTATAAACGGACAGAAATCCAGGAAGGCGGAGTTGATACCCACCCCCATATTTGTCGAAGGGGACCAATGCCCGTCGTCATCTTTCCGGCTGATATACAAATCTCCTCCCCCAAGATCATCCTCCCGACCGTATGAACTGAAAATCAGGAGGTCTTCCTCCGGGCTGACGTACGCATTGAACTCATAAGCTGCGGTATTCACCATACTATCCAGTACCTGCGGGGCCTTGTATTTTCCTTCTGAATGTATACTTATATAAATATCTTCCCGGCCTATCCCGTTGGCTCTTGAAGCGGTAAAGTAAAGATTACCGTTTCTGGCAACCGAGGGAAAGAATTCATCCGCTCGGGTATTGATCAGTGTGTCCAGGGGGCGTGGTATGGCCCATGCAGAACCGCTGCGTTCCACTACCCAAATATTATAATCCACCCTTGTTGTATCAGAATCCACCGGTCTGTCCGAGGCAAAGTACAAGCGACTGTCATCCGCTGCAAGGAAGGGCTCAATGTCATTGTATTCCCCGGAAAACGGAAGGATTTTAGCCGGTTGCCACCCGGCCTCGTCCTTGCCCATTGTCACAAGGCTCCTGTGGGTTTGACGGTAATCGCCCAAAGTGTAAATAATTTCATGACCGTTTACCGAGACGGCGATGTCTCGTTCATACAGCGCCGTAGAAACAATGCCATCCGCAAAAAGCGTTGCTGAGGTTGGGTTTTTTTCGAGGGAAAGTTCTACCCGCCTGTCCATTTTACAGGCGGTCATGCCGACCAGCAGAAGCATCAGCGTCCGGTGGAGCCCTATGCGCATAAAAGCTCTGGTTGTAAAAGGCGGTAGGTTCAACAGACCGGAATTAACTTTATAAAACCAACCGGCCCTGTATCTGACCCTGCCGTTCATAAGCCTAAAAGCAACTTTGCGATTGAAAAATAAATGAGGATCCCAAAAATATCGTTGCTCGTTGTGATGAAAGGGCCAGTGGCTATGGCAGGGTCAATCCCACGTTTATGCAGGAAGAGGGGGATAAATGTGCCGATAATTCCCGCCACAATGATCACCGATACGAGAGAGAGGGAGATCGCCAGGGAAATGGCAATATCTCCATTCCACCACCAGGTGAACAAGAGGAGAATGGTAGCCAGGATGATACCATTTAACGCAGCCAGCAACATTTCCTTCACCAACCTGTTTCCGATACTCCCTTTCAGATCATTATTCGCAATCCCCTGCACCATAATGGCACTCGATTGTACTCCGACATTGCCGGCCATGGCGGCGATCAGTGGCGTAAAGTAAAATAAGATGGCATGCTTCCCGATAAGCGATTCAAAACCACCCATCACAGCGGCGGCGCCAACACCCCCAAGCAAGCCGAGGAACAACCATGGCAAACGGGCCCGGGTCAGGTCCAGAATACTGTCATCCGCCTCCACATCCTGGGAAATCCCTGCGGCTAACTGGTAATCCTTTTCCGCCTCTTCACGGATCACATCGACGATGTCATCGATTGTAATTCTGCCTACAAGACGGCCTATTTGATCCACCACCGGAATGGCTTCAAGATCGTATTTGGACATGATCTTGGCTACTTCCTCAGGTTTCTCATTGACCGTTACAGAATCAACCTTTGGAATATACACGTCTCTGATATGAGCCGTAGTCGAAGTTGTCAGCAAATCCTTGAGCGAGAGTCGTCCCAGCAGGATTTCCTCATCATTCACAACATAGATCGAATGAACCCTTGTCACATTCTCGGCCTGGGCCCGCATTTCTTTTACACAGGTAAGTACTGTCCAGTTCTCATTCACACGCACAAGCTCCTTGGCCATAAGGCCACCTGCAGAATTTTCGTCATATTGCAGGAGGTCAACAATGTCTTTGGCATGTTCGCGATCCTCAATTTCGGAAATGACCTTCTGGACTATTTCCCTGGGAAGTTCCGCAATGATATCGGCAGCGTCATCTGTATCCAGTTCTTCCAGTTCTCCTGCTATTTCCTTGGAAGACAACTTATTCAATATGCTTTCCCGGACATCCTCATCCAGTTCCGTAAGAATGTCGGAGGTCTTATCACTGTCGAGAAGTTTTATTAGATAGGTGGCTTCCTCGGCATTCAGCTCATTGATGATTTCGGCAACATCGGCATAGTGTACATCTCCCAGCAGCGCATGGATGGCCGCATCATGCCGGTTTTGTATGTGATTTTCAATTTCGGCTACAATCTCAGCGCTAAGTTTGAATGGTGCCATGCTGCAGATATTACGGATGAATTACTTCGAACCCCGCAAAGCTAAAGAAAAGTTTGGAGTTGCCATCCTGAGCGGGAGTTCAAGTTATGGCGGCTATATAATTTTAAGAAACCACCGCTCCTTATCTGATCAAGTATTATCTGCGATCTTTCTCAACATCGAGGGTTAGCTGGATAAATTCAGAAACGGTGAGTTGTTCCGGCCGGCGACTGAAGATGGGCTTTTCGCGGAGCAGGTCTGTAAGTTCCATAGGGCGCAGGCTATTCCGCAGGGTTTTCCTGCGGTGATTAAAGGCGGTTTTCACCAGGGTGAAAAACAGGCTTTCATCACAATCAAGTTTAAATTCATCGCGGCGATTTAATTGCAATACCCCGGATTCAACTTTCGGGGCCGGTTCAAAAACTTCCGGGGGAACAGTGAATAAATAGGTGGCATTGTAAAACGCCTGGACCAGAACAGATAAAATGCCATAGACCTTATTTCCTTCCTTCGAACAGATACGAAGCGCAACTTCCTTTTGAAACATCCCTGAAAATTCTGGTACCTGCTGGCGGTATTCCAGGAGTTTAAATACGATCTGAGACGAAATATTATAGGGGAAGTTTCCAATAATCGCAAAGGGAGCAGTCCCAAAAAGCGCTTTAAGATCGCAGCTGAGAAAATCGGCTTCCACAATTCGAAAGTGCCTGGCGCCAGGAAGGCCGGAATGGTCCAGAGTAAAACTGTGTTTCAGGTAGATGACAGCTTCAGAATCCAGCTCCATGGCTACAAGCTCAAGGTCGCGTTCAAGCAGGTATTTTGTCAGCATACCTGTTCCAGGACCTATTTCAATTACAGAACGGTAGGTCGAAAGTGTCAGCGTTTCTGCAAGTCGTCTTGCCACATCCTCATCCTTCAGAAAATGCTGTCCGAGGAACTTCTTGGCTTTCACAGGTTCCAACGCCCGCTTCCTTTTCTTGTTTTCTGAAAGCGCTCCTTTTGACTTTTTTTTTGGCACCATCCTAAAATCAGGTTGCTTTGATTTCAGCCACCGCCAGATATACCCATGCCTCTTTCCCGGAAACCAGGCCGACTTTTATTCGTTTGTAAGCGACTCCTTCATAGGTGTCAGCGATACCGAGTTCTTTTTTATTTATGAGATAGACGTCACCTTCCACAACTGCCTCCCTGGCCTCAGATATTTCAATGGTCGGATAACACCCTGCCACCTTGAAGTCAGATATCCTGAACCCCTTTAGCTGGTCCCTGGTCCCAAAGGGATTTCTGGAAAATAATTCTTTCTGAACGGCTTTATCACTCAGGGTCCCGTAGGTGAAAAGATAAGAGGTGGCGCTTGGATTTAAGGTGAATTGTTCATCAATGACCTGCATTTCTGTTCTGAATGCGACAAACCGGTCAGGGAATTTTTTTTGAACCTCTGATCTCATGCGGGTAGCGTGCTTCTTGTAATAAGCCTCCAGCGCTTTGCGGTTCTGACATCTGTACTGGACAGAATACGTAATGCCTCCGGTTTCTTCTTCAATAAGGACCCTGGAAAGAGTCGCCTGGATAAATTTCCCAGTCGACAGCATGTCAGGTATATGTAATTCTCTCATCCATGACAACCATTGATCATGTACGGCACTTTCAATATTCACGGTTACATTATAAATATACATGACTGAATAGTAACTCAGTAGAATCTTGCACCGGCTTCTTTCAATTGATGGAATCTCCCCTCAACATCCTGAAATTCTTCCGGGCCTGGGGAAAAAAATAACTATCCTGATAGTTATAGATTATTTTTTCATATTGTTCCATCGCTTTTTGCGGATCATTTAATTGATTTCTGTATAATTCCCCCAGTGCAAAATAAGCGTCATCTGCAAGAATATCACTCCCGTAAAATTCAACGATTTTTTGATAGTTGAACCTGGCCGCCTCAAGGTCATTCATTTTCTCATAGAGTACCCCCTGTCTGAGCAAGGCCTCATCTTCTATCTTTTCTCCTTTGTGATTCTGAAGAATGTCTTCCAACACCTTAATGGCTGCTTCGGATTTATTCTGATAGGCCAGTAAATCTGCACGGGCATATTTTTTTAGAGCGGTGCGGGTTGAATCTTCCAGCGAATTGTCCGAAATAAGCAGGCTCAATTGCATGGCATCATTCGCGATAAGCTGCGAGGTGGAACTGCGCAACACTTTCAATTGGGTTGCGGCCCAGTCAAAATCCCCTTTATAGAAGCTGGTCTGAGCCACTTTAAAGCGCGCATCCTGACCCAGCACATCATTTTTCAGTGCTTTCTGTACCTGCGAAAAATGGATAAGTGCCTCATTAAATTTCTGATCAAATACCAGGATGTCTCCGAGCGCAAGTTTTATATAGGCATTTCCGCGATGGTTAAGTGAAAGTCCGAGACATTTTTTTAGGATGTTAATGGCACGATCCGGCTGATCCATTTTAAAAGTGAGGAACCTGGCATAGGCCACTTGAAGCTGTACCGTTTGACCCTGATATCCGTAGTGCCCCAGGAGATCTTCAAATTTCTTCTGTATATTCTCTAAGGACTTCAGCCCCGGTTTGGTCTGTTCAATATCAATCAGGTTCAATTCAGCATTTAATCTGGTAACCTGATCATTGCTGTTATTAACTATGTATTCGAAAATAGTCCGGGCATCTTCGGTGGCCTTTTCTGAAAGGGCCATGTTACCAAGACTTTCCAGGCGCTGCAAATTTCCGCCCTCCGATCTTTTATAAATTGCTTTCTCCTGATTAAAGGCACTTCCATATTGCTTTTGCTGAATAAAAAGCCAGCTCAGCAACTCATTCCAAACCAGATCCGGTTTTTGCTGTGACTTCCCCAAAAGGACCCTTTTGAGTTTAAGATTGTTTTCATCCTCGGGATCGGTACTGATAAAGGAGTCAATATTGCTGAGGACATTGGCTGTGGTCGATTTACCATTGCTGATCAGTTCAAAATAGGTTTCGTACATTTTTTCAATGTCGCCCAACTCCCCGTATATCCGTGCCATTTGAAAATTATAATCCAGGTCCGGATTCAATTCCATCGCACGGGCGTAGGCTTTCAGGGCATAGTCCAGAATGGAATACCTTTGAAAACTGAAACCAACTCCATATCCGTAATTCGGATTTTCCTCAACCGCATCAAGGGCAATATCATAATTCTCCCGCGCGAGTTCTTCCTTGTCCTGCAACCGGTAATTATAGCCGAGTTCTATAAAGATCGTAGGGTAGGGATTACCCATTTTAATATTATCCAATATAAATTCTTCGGCCTCTTTATACTGTTCCAATTGCTGATAGCATGCGATCAGACCTTCTGTGTAATCAGTACGCCGTGGATTCTGAGAAACCAATTTTTTGTAAAAGACCGCCGCTTTTTCGAATTCACCATCATTAAAATATTGCTTAGCGAGAAAATCATCCTGAGCAAATCCGGGCGTACAGAACAAGAGCAATAGTAATGTTATCAGGACTTTCATCAAACAAATATACTACAGATCCCCTGAAGAAGCTGTTAATAGGAATACAAGCTTTCCTCAGACCACCCCTGATAAGCAGTTCCCTCGGAAAGTGAAGTCCTTTCCTTAATTGCGTACCCTGGTCATGACCGGGTGATGGGAATATCAGAGGAAGGCATGGTTAACTGATATAATCGAAGCCTGTATATGGTATGAGAACATCAGGAATTTTTATGCCTTTTTCGGACTGATTATTCTCCAGGATACCGGCGACCACCCTGGGTAGTGCCAGGGCGCTGCCATTCAGGGTATGCGCCAATTGGGTCTTCTGTTGGGCATCCTTATAGCGCAATTTCAGTCGGTTTGCCTGAAAAGTTTCAAAGTTGGAGACAGAACTGATCTCCAGCCATCGCTTTTGGGCAGTGGAATAAACCTCAAAATCATAGGTCAGTGCCGAAGTGAAGCCAAGGTCACCTCCGCATAACTTCAATATCCTGAACGGCAACTGCAATTCTCGAAGTATCTCACGAACATGGTCCACCATGCCTTCAAGTGCCTCGTAAGACCTGGAGGGATGTTCAATCCTTACGATCTCTACTTTGTCAAACTGATGGAGTCGGTTGAGTCCGCGGACATGCGCGCCGTAGCTACCGGCCTCCCTGCGGAAGCAGGGGGTATACCCGGTATAACAAATCGGGAAATCTCCACTTTCCAGGAGGGTGTCCCTCAATAAATTGGTAAGCGGAACCTCAGCAGTAGGAATGAGATAGAGGTTGTCCGAACCTACATGGTACATTTGCCCCTCTTTGTCAGGCAGCTGTCCGGTACCAAAGCCAGAGGCCTCATTTACCAACAGGGGCACCTGCATTTCCCTGTAACCGGCTGCGGTGTTTTTGTCCAGAAAATAACTAATAAGGGCCCTTTGGAGCTTGGCACCTTTGCCTTTGTATACCGGGAAACCCGCCCCGGTGATCTTAACCCCCAGTTCAAAGTCGATCAGGTCATATTTGTCCGCTAGTTCCCAGTGAGGTACCGCATTTTTGCCCAGATCCGGAATCTTTCCCTCCCTGAAAATCTCAACATTGTCTTCTGGTTTATTGCCCTGAGGCACAGACAAATGAGGGACGTTTGGAATCTGGTAAAGCGTCTCCTCCAGATCTCTGCTTACGCTTGAAAGCACATCTCCCATCTTTTTGGCTTCTTCCTTCAGGACTATAGAACGGGCTTTTAGTGTTCCCGCTTCTTCCTGTTTTCCATTTTTAAAAAGAGCACCTATCTCCCTTGAAAGACTATTGCCTTCGGCCAGGACGGCATCCAGATCGGTTTGCGTAGCCCGCCTTTTTTCGTCGATAAAAAGCACTTTATTCAACAGCGGACCCGCATCGATATTTCGCTTTTTAAGAGCGGCAACAATTTCATCTTTCTTCTCCCGTATGGCCTGTAGCTGAAGCATGTTCACTTTTTAGATCGGGCAAATTTAATGCAATCCTGTCATTTTCTATCAATTTCCCTGGGATATCCCATTCGTTCTGTGCTGTGCAGAAGTCCGGCAGCAAATTCCAGGAATCATGGGCAGCTTGGCACCGATCAGGTGTGGCGGCATTAAGGCAACAGTATTAAGATAGGCACTAATCAGGTGTTTCTCTGGCCGACCATGGAGCGGGAAGAATCCAGTCATGATGTCCGAAAGGGTCCCAGGGCTGGGAGGCAAGGTCCACTTCTGGATCAATAAAAGGACGGCGCGGCTTTCCGTTAATACTTATATCCGATTTTACATAGACGGCAATGGGAATTCCTTTTGCGGCATATTCTTTTCGCAAATGCTGGGCAAACTGCCATATGAAATCCGGGTAGGAAGCCACCCTGTTCAATTGCTTACTTGTGAGGTAATCCTTAAGTTTTATAAGTTCCGATGCCTGATTGTCTTTTCTCACCACTCTGAACTGTATAAGACCGTCGCGGTTGCGGAGCATCATACGCCAACTCATCCGGTGTCCCTCTTCCGTCCATAGGACATCGTCTTTAATAAAATGATGCCTTACGGGCAAGAGAATCTGTATCAGAAAATAAATTCCCCATCCAAAATAAATCCAGGTTGGTCGTGATAGGGGAATTACACTTTGGTCTTCCCATTTGGGCTTGCATTTGAAAAAAAGCGACCGGATAGATTCCGGGTCAAAGAAGAATAGGGTAAAGGCGAGAGAGAGGTAGGGAAAGATACCTATCTGAAAAACTATGGAATTAAAAAGGTGAAAAAAAATGGAAAAAATAAAGGCTGCGGCCCTGGTGCGTCGCCATAAGAGAGCGGGCACAATAAGTAAATCGAAGAATACCCCGGCGACAGCGATCAGTTTATGCAACCATAATACCTGTAGTATATCGCCAATTAAAAAATAGTCTGCCTTGGTCTGCATCAGCACCTTTACAAAACTGAAATCTAGCCAGTCTGCATACAGTTTTGCAACAGCTGCATAGGTATACACAATGAATAACTGCAGGACAAACAGCCATTTGACATATCGATACATGGAGTGACTAACCAGGGACGGATCTGCTCTGCTATCCAGGGAATAGGCCCTGTTGGCAGGTAAAAAGCACATAATAAAGGAGATAAGGATAAGCAGGTAGTAGTGGTTGTTGTATGAGGATTTTTGCATGAGGTAGGTGCCTGTCCAGAGTATTGTAAAGGCAATCATGCTCCATCGGTATTTATATCCCACTGCCACGAAAATACCCAGGGTGCCCATGATGAAATAGTAGAAGTACATCCCGTTTCCCGGAAGCGGCTGCAACCATTCAAATCCGATGAAGGTAAAGGTGAATTTTGGGTCAATTAAGGTCCTGCGGATCCAGCCTGTCGCGATTGCCCCATAACATTCCAGGCTGATAAGGAGTCCAAAGAACATCCGAAAAAGCAGCAATGGGCTGTTATCGATCCTTTGAAACAGAAAACGGCAGAACATTTACCTCGGGATTATGGATAGCGAAGTTTCGCGATCTTTTTGTAATTGTCGTTTCAGGGCCTCCAGGGAGCTGAATTTATGTTCATCCCTGATGCGTTCCAGAATCTCAATCTGAATTTTTTCACCGTAAAGATCACCCTCAAAGTCAAGGAAGTGAATTTCAATCTTTTTTTCCGTTCCGGACACTGTTGGGGTGTAGCCAATATTCATCATCCCAAAAATAGCTGTTCCATGATAGTGACATCGCACGACGTAAACCCCGTTTTTTGGGATCAGTTTGTAGGATTCCTCTATGTGAAGATTGGCCGTGGGGAAGTCCAGCTTTCGGCCAAGACCCTTGCCCTGAACGACATTTCCGGTCAACAGATAGGCGTAACCAAGATACGTGTTTGCCGTCTTCATATCACCTTCCATAAGCGCATTGCGGATTTTAGTCGAGCTTATTGAAACGTGATCGTATTGCTGTGCCGGAATTTCTTCCACCATAAAATCGTACTTTTCACCAAAGGCTATCAGGTCCTTGATAGTCGCATTCCGATTGCGTCCGAACCTGTGGTCATAACCGGTGATGATCCTTTTTACATCCAGGGAATCAACCAGGATATCCCGGACAAACTCCAAAGCGGTAAGTCTTGAAAATTCCTGTGTAAACGGGTGAATGACCAGACATTCCAGGCCTATCTGATCCATTATCTGTTGCTTTTCCTCCATCGTATTCAGCAACTTGATATCCGTATCTTTTTGAAGTACCATTCTTGGATGAGGGAAGAACGTCAGTAAGGTCGACTGCAATTGACTCGCGTTGGCGGTCTTGATAAGTTGTTGGAGGATTTTCTTGTGACCCAGATGTACGCCGTCAAAAGTGCCAATCGTTATCGCTGTCGGTCGCTTTTTATCGTATTTAGAAATGCTTTGAACTGTTACCACTTAAATTAAAAAATAAAAAGGCTTACATTTAATTTTTCAAATTCCCCCGAATGTGTGCAAAATTACGGCTAGTTTCAACAATTACCATACTATTTCTTGCCTTTTCAGGATTTGCGCAAAGCACCTACTGGAAGCGGGATCCCTTGGCTATTGCCCCATCAGCACCTTCTTTACAGGGACTTTCCGGAGATGAGCTAAAGGTCTTTCGTTTGGAGGAAAAGTCCTTCAGGGAATTGCTCTCCTCTAACTCCGCTCAGAAGGGAAAAAGGAGTACCATGTTTTTTCCGGATAGTGATGGTAGGATGATCCCTTTTAGCGTCGTTGAAAATCCGGTTTTCTCGTCAGGACTGGCAAAAAAATACCCCGATATAAAATCATATTCCGGCTATAGTCTGGAAAATGCTTCGGATCGTATCAGATTCAGTGTTTCCCCGGGAGGAATAGAAAGCATGATGGTTCACGGAGCAGAAGTTAATGCCACATTTATGCAAAAAACTTCGCCATCTAGAGATGCCTATGTCGTTTACAAACGCGACGAAGCTGCATTGTTAGAGACAGACTTCATTTGCCTGACAAAAGATAACATTCAAAGCAGCAAACAGGCAAGTACGAACCGCGTGGCGGATGACCAGACCCTGCGAACATACAGGATCGCAGTTTCCGCTACAGGGGAATATACACAATTCCACGGCGGATCTGTGGCCGATGCCCTTGCAGCTATAAATGCAACGCTGACCAGGGTGAATGAGGTATTTGAACGAGACCTTGCGGTGCGACTGGAACTTGTAGCCAATAATGATGAGATCATCTTTACAAATCCGTTAACTGACCCGTATACCAATAATCTCAATACACAGGTCCAGAATACAATAACAGCGAACATAGGAGCAGCCAATTATGATGTCGGTCACTTGTTGCATAGAGACAGTGACGGGGGAAATGCCGGTTTTATTGGTTCGGTGTGTGTTAATAATCAAAAGGGGAGCGCATATTCTTCGGCTAATAATCCTGTCGGGGATGTGTATGACCTCGATTTTGTGGCTCATGAATTGGGACACCAGTTCGGAGCCAACCATACCTGGTCGTTTGAATCCGAAGGAACCCTTGTGCAGGTAGAGCCCGGCAGTGGGACCACCATTATGGGATACGCGGGGATCGTGCAGGGGAATAATGTGGAACCCAACGGCGATGACTATTTTCATTATTTAAGCATCTTTCAGATTGCTGAATATTTGGAGACAACAAGTTGTGCCGCAGAAACCGCCCTCTCCAATGTCCCTCCTGTGATCGTACCTTTAGGCGACTTTATCATCCCAAAAGGTACGCCGTTTGTGCTGGATGGAAATGCCACCGATGCCAATTCCGGAGACCTCCTGACATATACCTGGGAGCAGGTGGACAATGGCATTGTCACCTCCTCTACTTTCGGCCCGGATAACCCCAGCGGAGCCAATTTCAGATCGCAGCGACCCACTGTTTCCGACACCCGCTATTTCCCGAAACTCGCGGAGATTATCCAGGGTAATATCACCCAGATAAATCCCCCGATAAATTCTGCCTGGGAAACCGTATCTAATGTGGAGCGCGACCTGAATTTTGCTCTTACCGTAAGGGACAATGCGGCCGGGGGGGGACAGGTGGTTTCTGACCTTGTCAATGTACAGGTTTTGAATAATGCCGGTCCTTTTGTGGTTACCTCGCAGGGTGAAACCACCAGCTTTATGGCTGGAAGTACCCAGACGATTAACTGGCAAGTGGCAAATACCAATCAGTCCCCCATAGATGCCCAGCTTGTAGACCTTTTGCTTTCTGTGGATGGGGGGGATTCATTTCCTGTCGTCCTTGCACAGAATGTGCTTAATGACGGGGAGCACAATATACAATTGCCAGGCCTGCCGACTTCAGAAGGGCGTATCATGGTAAAAGCGAGTGATAATATTTTTCTTGCCGTCAATGCGGCTGATTTTACGATTGTACAGACACCCTTTGTTCTAGATTTTTCAAGTCTTGTTTTTGATGTCTGCCAACCCGCCAATCTTGTTGTTCCCTTCAATTATGAAACGACGGGCGGATTTAATGAACTTGTATCCTTCACGAGTTCAGGGTCACCGGCCGGTCTTGAGGTCAATTTTTCACCTTCCTCGGCAATAACCGACAATTCTCCTGTTACCCTCACCCTTTCAAATACAGGTGGTGTGGCTGCAGGAAGCTATCCCATCAAGGTTTTGGCCTCTTCCGCCAGTGAATCCAGGGAGGTAGAACTTACTGTCAATATTTATAGTTCCACTTTTTCAGCGGTACCTCTTTCCAGTCCGGCCAACGGAGCTATGGAAGTTAGTCCTACGGTGACCCTGGAATGGGTGCCATCCATTACGAACACCATGTTTGATGTGCAAATTGCGAGCGATGCGGCATTTAACAATATCATTGAAGCAGCTGAGGTGATCACCAACACCTACAATCCAATCAGTCTCCAGCCTGAGAACCAGTATTACTGGCGTGTTCGTCCGAAGAATGAATGCGGGCAGGGAACTTTCAGCGCTGCTTCGACCTTTACCACCATCGTATTGAACTGCGAAACGGTAAGTGCCGTTGGCTTACCGCTGACAATTTCCTCTACCGGCACACCCACAGTCATTTCAACAATTTTCATTAGCAATGATCTCAAAGTGTCAGATGTGAATGTCATCCTGGACGTGGATCATTCATTCCTTTCGGACCTTGAAGTCAGCCTTACTTCACCAGAAGGGACCCGCATCATATTAATTGCCAATTCCTGTGGGGATCTTCAGAATATGGATGTGATATTTGATGATGATGCAGGCGTTTTCACCTGTGGAGGTAACCCGGGGATCAGTGGTATGAGGCAACCCCTGGGATCTCTTGCTACTTTTAACGGGGAATCCACGCTGGGAGACTGGACATTGGAAGTGAGGGACAATGCGCTCGAAGACGGGGGCAGGCTCAATACTTTTGCCCTGGAGATATGTGCCGAAGGAATATACCGGCCGGATGACGACGGGGACGGGGTTTTTGATGATGGCGATGACCTGTGTCCCAACACCCCCTCGGGAACGGATGTTGATACGAACGGATGTCCCATATACAGGTTCCCTTCCGACAACTTTATCCTGAGCATTCAGAGTGAATCCTGTGCAGCCAGCAACGATGGAAGTATTGAGATAACTGCCAGTCAGGAATTGGATTATACGCTGGTTATCACTGGCGCTATCGCTGTGAATGACAATTTTACCACCAGTTACCAATTGAGTGATCTTATGGCAGGAACGTATGCCATATGCATAACTGCAATTGAAGGTAACAATGAATATGAAGCCTATTGTTTTGATGCTGTTGTCCTTGAACCGGAACCTCTGGAAGTTTCTTCGGTTATTTCTCCGGATGGTCTGAATGCCACCCTCAATTTATCAGGCTCGGATACTTATACCGTCATTCTCAATGGAAAGGTGATCAAAACCCGCGAGTCGGTATTGGAACTCCCTCTGCAAGCAGGCAGGAATGACCTTACCGTTACTACAGATCTGCCATGTCAGGGAAGCTATGAGGATCAGATTTTTGTTTCCGGCAAGGCCGTCCTGTTTCCAAATCCGTTCTCAGCGAACACCAGAATATTCCTGGGGATGCAGACCACCGAGGCAAAAGTAGTGGTTCATGATGCTTCCGGGAGGTTGATCTGGGAGGGCAAATATCAGCCCGATGGTGCTGAGCTCGATATCGATTTCAGTGAGTTTCCGTCCGGAGTGTACCTGGTGAGCATCACACATGATGGGATTCGTGAAACCTTTAAGGCCGTAAAGCGATGAAACAACGAATATACATATTGATCGGGCTGCTATTGATGGGTTGCCATAAAGACCGTCCAAGAATTCCTCAGGCGGCAGAACTGTTGTTTCCGCTTCAGGATTCTGAATGTACCACCGGAACCGATCTCAGTGATTCCAGAAGTCAGGTTGAATTCCAATGGGAGGCAGCTCCGAACACTGCTTCTTACGAACTCCGGGTGACGAACCAGCTTACGGAAACGACCCAGACGGTAAGTACCCAGGCATTGTCCTCGGCGCTTCCTTTGGATAAAGGGGTACCATATTCATGGATGGTGATCTCCAGAAACACCGAAACCGAAGAAACGGCAACCAGTGAAACCTGGCAATTTTATAATGCAGGCTCCCTGAAAACCTATGCACCCTTTCCTGCGAGAATCGTGTCTCCCAGGTCCGGATCCGGCAAAACCGCCGACACCAACAGTCAGGTTCTACTGGAATGGGACGGTGCCGATGTGGATAATGATATTGCCGGGTATGAAGTTTATTTTTCGACCACTGCGCCCCCTGCTTCACTGGAAGCTTCCCCATCCAATATGACAGAGACGCTTCTGGTGACTGTGGCGCCAGGTTCCGTCTACTACTGGAAGGTCATAACGAAGGACAGCCAGGGAAACTCTTCAGATTCAGGAATTTATTCTTTCAGGGCGCTCTGATCCTGAATGCCTCAGGTATTGTTAAACTGATTCATAGTTGCGGAAACGCCTGCCAGCACAAATGAAAGGACAAGTTCAGTGGCCCTGTCAAGTCTCTCGCCCAGTTGCCCGGACTCTTCCTCATTCCAAAGGCTAAGTACAAAATCAGCCTGCCTTCCTTTTTCAAAACCGGCCCCTACACCAAACCGCAGTCTACTATAGGCCATTGTATGCAAGGAGCCTTGAATATCCTTCAGACCGTTATGACCACCGTCACTGCCACTGGTTTTCAGGCGAAGGGTGCCAAAAGGCAGATTGATATCGTCCGTAATCACCAGCAAATGTTCCAGTGGGATCTTCTCTTTCTCCAGCCAGTAATTCACCGACTTGCCGCTAAGATTCATAAAGGTGGAAGGTTTCAGGCACATCACCTGTCTTCCCTTTATTCTAAAGGCACCCACATCCCCTAATTTTTGAGTATTAAAAGTGAATTGCTGTTTTGCAGCCAGGTGATCCAGCACCTGGAAGCCGATATTGTGCCTGGTACCATGGTAGTCGGGCCCGATATTCCCGAGTCCGGAGATTAAAAATTTTTTCATAGATTCGTTTTCTTCTGAGTCATTTCTCCATCTGAAATTCAAAAACCGAAGCATAGACCATTCTCTTGGGCCTAAAAATACAAAAGCATCCCGATTCCTGATCATTTTCAGGAGTTGGGATGCTTTGAACAACTGCAGTTTTAAGTTACTCCTTGCTTTCAGAAGTTTCGGAACCAGCTTCAGCGGAAGCGTCACCGCCATCCTCTGGGATTGCCGCACCCTCTGTTTCAGCACCTTCAGCCCCTTCTTCCTCTACAACCACTGCTGCACGGGCAGTTTTAACCTGTACAACCACGGTATCGTCGGGATGGAGAATGACAAAATCATCTTTTTTCAGCGTATCAACCGTGATATAATCTCCAATTTTCATCTCAGAAATATCAATGTTGAAAAAATCGGGCAAGTGATCCGGGAGGGCCTTTATGGCCAATTTCCTGTTGCGAAAAAGGAGTCGCCCCCCGTTTCGTACGCCGGGCGAGCTACCCTCCAGGCGAACAGGGATATCCATGGTTACGGGCTTGTCGTCAAACAACTGATAAAAGTCTACATGAAGAATTTTATCTGAAACCGGATGAAATTGGATGTCCTGCATCACCGCATTCAGTTTTTTACCCTTTTCCAGTTCAACCACAACGGTATGTGCGTTTGGGGTATACACCAAACTCTTGAATGCAAATTCTTCCACCGAAAAGTGTAATGGTTGCTCCCCTCCGTATACCACGCAAGGAACCTTTCCAGCATTACGTAGGGCTTTCGTTGCCTTCTTGCCCACGCTTTCTCTTTCTGATCCTTTAATTGGAATTGATTTCATGATCTGTTTTAAATTTAAAATGAATAAGTCCTCATGGCATCCTTTTCCTACATCAGGAACTTGGAGGCAATGGAGGTATTGTTATGTACCCTGTGCATGACATCCGCAAAGAGGTCTGCACAACTGAGTACTTTTACTTTATTACTTTCTGACTTTATAGGAATAGAGTCAGTGATAATCAGTTCCTGCAATTGTGATTTTTCGATACTGTCATATGCGTTGCCCGACAGCAGTCCGTGGGTTGTAATCGCCCGCACACTTATGGCACCCCTCTCGATCATCAGATCGGCGGCCTTTGTCAGTGTGCCCGCAGTATCGACCATATCATCAACAATCACCACGTTTTTGTCACGGACATCGCCAATAAGTTCCATCTGTGAAATCAGATTGGCCTTGGAACGTTGTTTATAGCAAATGACCACATCACTCTCCAGTGCCCGGGAGTAAGCATAGGCTCTCTTTGATCCCCCCATATCCGGAGAAGCAATGGTCAGATCCTTCAAATTGAGTTTCTTGAGATAAGGCAAAAAGAGCGTCGATGCGAATAAATGATCTACAGGTTTTTCAAAGAATCCCTGGATTTGATCGGCATGTAGGTCCATGGTGATGATCCTGGTGGCACCGGCCGCTTCCAGCATCTTAGCCACGAGCTTGGCTGCTATAGGAACACGTGGTTTGTCCTTTCTGTCCTGCCGGGCCCACCCAAAATAAGGCATGACGGCTGTGATGTGCCTGGCGGAAGCCCTTTTGGCCGCGTCGAGCATCAAAAGCATTTCCATCAGATTTTCCGCACCGGGGTGCGTCGAACCAATGATAAAGATCCGGGCGCCTCTGACCGATTCCTCAAAGGAGGGCTGAAATTCTCCGTCGCTATACCTGGAAAACAGCACATTGCCCATGGTGGTTCCATAGGCGAGTGCGATCTTTTCCGCCAGAAGGGTACTCTGAGTGCAGGCGAAAATCTTTGGTTCCGGGACAGTATAAGACATAACGCTTCAGTTGTAATCCCACCTTTGCCCGTCTGTACGGGAGGAGGACCGGGATTCCCCTTTTTACAAAGGAGGTGCAAATTTAAAAATTTATTTGGCTTGCAAGTGATAAATGAACGGAATTTTGAGCTCTTGATAAATTTATTTTTTAGCTTTGCAATCCCGTTGAAGGCAGCAGAAATGGCAAGAATGACTGGCGGGGGTCCTGGTTGTAAAGTCCAGAATGGATATCAACTGCCTCGGTGGCGGAATTGGTAGACCTGCCTGCCGGCAGGCAGGCGCGCCGGAATAGGAATTTTAAGATATATTAAGCCTCGGTGGCGGAATTGGTAGACCTGCCGGCAGGCAGGCGCGCCTTGAATATTATAATGTAATTATGGTGTGGGTCTATGCCCTGGCTAGTTTAACTAAGAACTATATTTACGTAGGTACGACAATTGAATTAGACCAGCGCATTAATCGCCATAATAAGGGAAGAGAGAAAACCACTGCTCCGTATAAGCCCTATAATTTGATTTTCAACGAGAAATGTAAAGATAGAGCTGAAGCCAGGATAAGAGAGAAATATTGGAAGTCCGGAATAGGAAAAGAAAAACTTAAGGCAATGAGAGCAGAGATTTTCAATGACACCAAACAGGGTAAAGAA
>JBGTKP010000018.1:0-61564 GCA_041744575.1 Muriicola sp. | reverse complement strand
AGTTAAGAGCATCCCTTGGCCTGAGCGAAAATGATTTTGTGTGTATTTTTATCGGGAGACTGGTAAAGGACAAGGGGATCAATGAACTCGTGGCGGTTTTTGACAGGCTGACCCGCACCCATGCAGACCTAAAGTTACTCCTCATCGGGATGATGGAACCGGAGCTGGATCCGCTGCTACCCCTCACCCTGGAGCGCATCGCCAAAAATCCTTCTATTATCGAGGGAGGTACGCAACTGGATGTAAGGCCTTACCTGGCCATCTCGGATGTGCTGGTATTCCCGAGCTACAGGGAAGGATTTCCAAACGTCCCTCTGGAAGCCGGTGCCATGGGCCTTCCGTCCATCGTAACGGATATCAACGGCTGTAATGAAACCGTAGAAAACGGGAAGAACGGCCTTATTGTCCCGCCGAAAGATGAGGAACAACTTGCCGCTGCCGTTGAACAACTTTGGGCAGACCGGCAATTGCTGAGGGAGATGGCCGCCGTTGCAAGACCAATGATCCACGAACGCTTTGAACAAAGAAGGGTTTGGGATGCCATCCTGCAGGAATACAGAGATCTGGAAAAGTCAGATGCCTGATAGGCCACTATCGCCTGCTTTATCCAATTTACAAGACGTTCGTCTATAAAAGCAGTGTGGTTAAGGAAATATAGGCTTATTTTGTCACCCAAATTGTAAGTACCTATGTACAGACACTTTTTTAAGAGAGCGATAGACCTGACCGTCTCCCTTGTCCTTGTCGTGATACTCAGCCCCGTACTGCTGTTGGTTACGATCCTCCTCAGCGCAGTTCAGGGTTCTGCTTTTTTTACCCAGCCCCGGCCGGGAAAAAATGGCCGCGTCTTTTATATCACCAAATTCAAATCGATGACCGATGAAAAAGGCCCTGACGGGGAGCTCCTGCCAGATGCCGACCGGCTCACCCGCATCGGATTATTTGTACGTAAAACTTCCCTGGATGAGATCCCGCAGCTATTTAATGTGATCAAAGGAGATATGAGCCTGATTGGACCAAGACCCCTGCTGGTATCCTACCTGCCCCTTTACAGTGACGAGCAATCCAAAAGACACCAGGTGCGGCCGGGAATTACCGGCTGGGCCCAGGTGAATGGCAGGAACGCCATTTCCTGGAAAAGAAAACTGGAGCTGGATGTCTGGTATGTGGAACACCTCAGTTTTATGCTGGACGTGCGGATTGTATTGCTCACCATTAAAAAGATAGTGCTCTCGGAAGGCATCTCTTCGGAAACGCATGTTACAATGGAACATTTTAAAGGCAATTAAACATCCGGGTATGAAAGTAAGTTTCGTTCTCCCCTGTTACAATATGGAAAAGTACCTTCCCCGGTGCCTGGACAGCCTGCTTGATCAGGACCTGGACCCTTCGATGTACGAGATCCTGGTGGTCAACGATGGTTCAAGGGATAACTCCCTGAAAATCGCCCGTTCCTATGAAACCCGGTTTCCGCAGGTTAAAGTGTTCGACAAGCCCAACGGCGGGGTCGGCAGTGCCCGGAATGCGGGTCTAAAGGCCGCTACGGGTTCCTATCTGTATTTTTTTGATCCTGACGACTACATGGCAAGGAATGTGCTGGGCACCCTGGTATCCCTGGCTGAAAAGTATGACCCGGATATCCTCGCCTTTGAACACACTTCCCTGGATCAGCAAGATCCGTTAAAACCTGACACTAATGGTCTAGACCTGTCGCAGGAATTTAAACCTCAAACGGGAATAGAATTCATTGGGAGCCGTAATTATACCGGCGAGGCCTGGTGGTACCTGGTAAAGAGGTCTTTCCTGGAGGAACACGGGACAACATTTATGGAAGACAGGCTGATGGAAGATGTCATTTTTACTTTTGAGAACCTGCTCTATGCCCAAAATCTCCTTTTTATTCCTTTGGATGTTTACAGGTACATTACAGTTCCTGATTCCATCCGGACCAGTAAGGAACCCAACCATTTCCGGAAGTTTGTCTATGACTGTGAAAAAGCGGTCTACACGGAAGGGGAATTGATAGAACGTCATGTTTCCCCTGTCACCCATCCTGACTCCTACAACCGCCTGAAGTCCAAACAACAGGCCATTGTCCTGTTCCTTTTGTTGCGGCTTGTCCGATCCGATATCCCTTTTTCTTATGTCGGCCCCATGCTAAGGGGATTCAGGAAAATAAAGGCTTACCCTCTAAACTATCTGATCGGCCCGGATTTCAAGGGCCCGGTCTACCGACTGCTCGTCCTTATTGTGAGCCATCGCCCCCTGCTCTATCCGTTTATGTACGGTCTCAGGGGCTTTTACCGGCTTGTGAATTTTATTAAATAACGTGAATGGACAAGCTAATGAAACTGGATTTTTCTGTTCCCCAACCCTAAAAGGGAGGAAAAATCCTGTAAAAATAGCTCTGATAGAGAAAATTATTGCCCTTTAGGGTGAGGGAAAGAGAATTTTCGACTTAAAAAGTGTAACCGTTATTCAAATTAAATAGGATAACGGCAGACCCAAGAGGAACAAATTATGGAGCATCCCGCATTTGACTGTTATTATTATAATCACGTACTTTGCAGCTTGCTTCTAAAAAAGGCCCCAAGGGTCTAAGGTAAAAATAGGAATATGAGTTATCCTGATTTATTTGTGATAGGGTCTGGCGGTTATGGCCGGGAAGTCATGAGCTATCTGGATGCCATTCCCGACGTACAGAGGGATTTTAAACTCAAGGGTTTTATAGACGATGATATGCAAGCCCTGCATGGCCGGATCAGCAACCATAAAATCTGGGGATCTATAGATGGATATCAGTTTAAGAAAGAAGATTTGGTGGTCATAGCCATAGCCAATATTGAATTTAAAAGGAAGATCTACGAGAAACTGAAGAATAAGGTCACCTTTTATTCTTTTATTTCAAACGATGCCCTTATCGGGCCAGGGGTTAAAATAGGGAAAGGGGCCATCATCTGTCCCGGCGTCAAATTAGGGGCAAGCCTGAAGATTGGAAAAATGGTGTCAGTCAACGTCAATAGTGTCCTTGGCCATGACGCCGTGATCGGTGAGTTTTGTTCCATCATGCCCACCGTTGATATCGGTGGCGGTGCCAAAATTGGAAATAACGTCTTTATGGCCACCAAGGTAACGGTATCTCCCCTTATTACGGTATGTGACGGGGCTTACCTGGGGGTTGGGTCTGTAAATATCAAGGACATCGGCGAACCGGGAACTTATTTCGGGAACCCTGCAAGAAGAATGCGATAAAGGGCATTAAACTCCAGGGCAAGCCCTGGACTCTTTTTCCGACCCAAGGGTTAGGGAATTAAACCACATCTTCTCTACGTGGGACGCGAAGGAAGGATTAAATAGCATCAAGTATAACAAACAGAACGAATGAATAACGATAATTCAAATAAATTGGTACAGGCCTTTAGTACCGCGCTGGAGATAGATCCCGCCCTGGTAAAGGACGAACTTAAGTACCAGGGTATCCCGGAATGGGACTCTATGTCACATATGTTTCTGATCAGTGAACTGGAAGAGGCCTTTGAGGTGGAAATTGATACCGATGATGTCATTGATATGAGCAGTGTGGCCAAGGCCAAGGAAATCCTTGCCAAATACGATATAAGTTTTTGACTTCAATGCTCCTACAAAATAAAACGGCGATCATCACAGGAGCTTCCAAAGGGATTGGCCGGGCTGTGGCTACCTTATTCGCGGAAGAAGGAGCCAATCTGTTTCTCATCTCCCGGGATGAAGAAGCATTGAAGCAGCTTGCCGTCAAGCTTGGATCAGATTCCAATAAGGTCTCCTACTTTGCTGCGGACATCACCGATCAGGATGCCATGAAAGCCGTATTTTCGGAAATCAGACAGACTAAATTGTCTATCGACATTTTGGTGAACAATGCCGGGATTATGGAAGATGCCGTCCTGCAGATGGTCACCCCTTCCCTGATTGATAAAATTTACCAGACCAATGTATTCGGACTCATTGATGCCTCCAAGCGTGCCTCAAAGCTCATGCTGCGGAATAAACAGGGCAGTATCATCAATCTGACATCCATCATCGGCACCCATGGGAACCTTGGGCAGACGATCTATGGTTCCAGTAAATCTGCGGTTATCGGATTTACGAAATCGCTCAGTAAAGAACTTGCAGGAATCAATATCCGCGTGAATGCCGTAGCCCCGGGATTTATAGATACGGATATGACACGCAAAATGGATCCAAAATTCTTTGATAAGAATATGGCGTCCATCGGAATGGGCCGAATGGGAAAACCGGAGGATGTCGCCCGGGTCATTCTCTTCCTGGCTTCAGACCTTTCGGCCTACGTGACAGGACAGGTGATCGGCGTGGATGGCGGGATGATAATCTAAAGGACTATGGGTTTACTGACGTCTTTTTTGGAAAATGAACATTTGCTGTTCGCAGATGCGAAATCCCTTAAAAAGTATCCTCTTGCCCAACTGGTACATGACCTTCCTGATACCCGGTCCGAAACCGGAAAACTGCTGGCTTTTCTCTACCTGGATGATTCCATGGCATCCCTGTCAAAGTATTTCAGTTTTCTCAGATCCCCACATCTGATAGCCCTGCTGAACGATAATCTCGGGATTGAACTAAAGGAAGGTCTGGAAAGCCTGTATCAGCCTGCCATGATCATTGACAACCAACGGGAGAAAATAACAGGGTATGAAAAGACAGAAGTGGCATGCAGCCCCGGCCCCTACCCGCTCTTTTTTAACGCCCGGCCATCAGCACAAATACATCCTAATTGTAAGTTGCTTTTATCCACATCTGGATCGACGGGCTCTCCTAAATTCGTAAAGCTGTCCGAAGAAAACCTGCTGCAAAATGCGTTATCCATTACCGCCTATCTGCCAATCAATGCAACTGATGTCACCCCGCTCAACCTTCCCATATATTATTCCTACGGGCTGTCGGTCCTTCATTCGAATGCCCTTAGTGGTGGTACTATCGTGTGCGGAACAAGTGATGTCATACAACGTGAATTCTGGACAGAGTGCGATTCCCTGAAATTTACATCCATTGCAGGGGTCCCTTTTATTTATGAAATGCTGGACAGGATTGGTTTCAGGAAAAAGAAGTATCCGTCCCTTCGTTACATGACACAAGCCGGGGGAAATCTGAACATGAAGACAAAAGAACATTTTGCGGCCTATTGCAGGGAAAATACCATCTCCTTTTTTGTCATGTACGGACAAACAGAGGCCACGGCAAGAATTTCATATGTTCCTCCCGAAATGCTGCAACATAAACCCGGTTCCATCGGAATCCCCATCAAGAACGGGATTCTTGAAATAGACCCTGATAACGGAGAGGTTCTGTATTCCGGACCGAATGTTTTCGGGGGTTATGCGGAAAAACCCGAAGATTTGGCTTATTGGGATGATTCAGGCTTACTTCGTACCGGAGATTTGGGAGAGATGGACAATGACGGCTATTTTTCTATCACGGGCCGTATGAAGCGATTTGTAAAATTATACGGTAACCGCATCAACCTGGACGAACTGGAACGACATCTCAAAAATACTGCGGGCAATACTACCGTGGCGACCAACGGGATAGAAGACAAACTTCTCCTTATCTCCTATTCCGGAGAAGATCTGAATGAGGGCGGACTTAAAAAACAAATTTTTGAGTTGTTTAAAATTCACCCGACCAGTGTCAGATTTCAGAAATTGGAGGAGATCCCGCTCACGAGCAATGGCAAGGTGAATTATACGAAGCTATTACAGACCTATGGAATTTAATACCTATCTGGAACTGGAACAATTTTCCCTTGCGAGAAAGGCCAGGCTTTCTCATTTCCTGCCCATCCTCAATCAACTGCACCTGCACCACCTGAAACATTCCCCGGAATACGCGTCCATCGCCTCCGGATATTTCAACAGGTCCGGGGATATAGGGGCTATTGAGGATACCCCTTTTTTACCTGTAAGTATCTTTAAGGACCGTCTGATGCAGAGTGTTCCTGAAAATGCGGTATTTAAAGTGCTTACATCGAGCGGTACTACCTCTTCCGTGCCCAGCAGGATTGTTCTCGATAAGGAAACGGCCAGTCTTCAGACCCTGGCGCTTACCCGTATCATGAACCATATTTTAGGCAAGCAACGTCTTCCTATGCTCATCGTGGATTCAAAATCCGTCTTAAAGAACAAAAAAAGCTTTTCTGCCCGTGGTGCCGGCATTCTCGGACTCTCAGTTTTTGGGAAAGATCACAGTTATTGCCTGGATGATAATTTTGAACTTGTAAAGGAAGTATTAAGAGATTTTGCCGACAAATACAATGGGCAGCCGATCCTCATATTCGGATTCACCTTTATGGTCTGGCAATTTCTGGCCGAAGCGGGACTCGATTTTAAATTGGATCTGAGCAATGCCATTCTCATCCATAGCGGCGGTTGGAAAAAACTGATATCGATGGCGGTGGATAACGACACTTTTAAATCAAGCCTCGGAGAAAAGTACAGCATTAAGAAGGAAAACATCTATAATTTCTATGGCATGGTGGAGCAGGTGGGATCGGTGTTTCTGGAAAATTCGGACGGTTACCTCCATTGCCCCAATTTTTCTGAAGTGATCATACGGAATCCGAAAGATTTTTCGGTTCAGGACCACGGGAAGGAAGGCCTGATACAGGTAGTCAGCCTGTTACCTAAAAGCTATCCCGGGCATTCCATTTTAACTGAAGACATTGGGGTAGTTATGGGCGAGGACGATGCGTCTAATGGATGGAAAGGTAAATATTTTAAGATCCTCGGGCGTGCAAAGAAAGCCGAACTAAGGGGATGCAGTGATACCTTTAAAGTATAGAAATGGAGATAAACGGGCTTGTGCCAGACAAAAAAATAACGGACATAGGGCAACTTCCGGTATATGCGAATCCGGGATTCGGGCTAAAGACCGGCGATCCCCGAATTCTTGATTTCCTGAACCATCTTTCAAAGAAGATCATTACAGATCCATTCTTAAAAAAGGACGCCTCTTATGTCGCCCTTGGCTTCTGGCTGCGGAAAGCGAATATCAACAGGATCCTTAAAGAGAACAGGCTGGACGAACTTATTCAGGAACAGTCACCGGGCCCGGTCGGTTTGGTCTTTCACCTGTGCCCTTCCAATGTGGACACCATGTTCTTCTATAGCCTTACCCTGGCCCTGCTGGGTGGAAACAAGAATCTCATCAGGGTTTCTTCCCGACTGGAGGAACCCGCTGTTTTCCGGCTGTTCGAACTGATCAATGAACTGGTCGCAGAAGAGGGGTTCAGCTTGTTTCAGGAATACATCAACATCGTTTCCTATGACCGGGATGATGAAATCAACGAACTTTTTTCACAAACTGCCGATGCCCGGATTATCTGGGGTGGTGACACAACCATCGATCAGTTCAAGAAATATAAAACCAGGCACAGGGTAAAGGACCTGTATTTTACGGACAGGACCTCGTTTTCTGTGATCAGGGTAACCGAGAAACTCAGGGATCAGGAAATATTCAGTGATCTCTGCAAACGGCTATATACAGATATCTACACCTTTGATCAGATGGGCTGTTCCTCTCCCCATTGTATTTTCATCGTGGGCGGCACCGAAGAACGCAACACCTTCGCGGACGAAGTCTATCAGAGAATTTCCGAAATGGCAGAAGAAGTATATGAGAGGGATATCAGTTCCATGGCCTCTTTTAAACTGAATAAATCGGTAGACGATCTATTACAGGGAACCTCTTCTGTTATCAGACATCAAAACAATTATTTTGTAATGGCCGATCTCCTTAAGGAAGAAGTACCGCATTCCTGTGGGATGGGATATGTCTATTACAAAGGAATTTCTCACCTGAAGGACTTGCTCCCATTTTTAAATGACAAGGTTCAAACAATTGGTATGGAAGGATTTACGAGGGAGGAAATGCAGGAACTACTATCCATCTGCCCGCCGAATTCGGTACACAGGGTTGTGCCCGTCGGAAAGGCACTGGATTTTGATTATATCTGGGATGGATATAACATCTTTCTGGAAATGTTGAACTTCCGGGCCATAAAGAAGTAAATCGGCTTTCATGACTATTTCCTTAGCCACAATTTAAAATGCCGGGCAGAAAAACGAACCCAACTTTTGATCCGTGGTTCACAAGTTTTTATACTTCTTAGCCTGATTTGTTGCTGCAAAGTTGTAATATGTCAAGGAATAATCAATATAATGAATATTGTTTTAACGAGAATGTAATTTTACCCCTGTTTTTGTGTTAAATTATTTAGCCCATTATGCAAATGCCTGATTTCCGAAACGCCATCTTTATCATGACTCGAAGAGTGACCTCCTCCCTTGACATCTTTATTGATGCATTTCATAGTAATTACTAACCCATTTGACAAATTTTATTTAAGCGGCAAAACTAATTTTCGGAATCTTCGTTATATATAAATGAATGTAACTTTGAATCATTCGATGATTGAATCAATTCAAGAGAGGAAGGCCTGGAAGGTCCTGCTTTCCAAATTTGAAATATTTGATTATTATCACACTTTTGATTATCATCAGATTGCCAAAATTGGGGAGGAACAAGCTGTGATCCTGAAATATGAGGATGACACCAGTCTTGTTGCGCTCCCACTTATCATCCGGCCAATTCCCGGCACGGAATACAAGGACGCCACCTCTGTATATGGTTATTCCGGACCGTTGGTGAAGCTGGGAAAAAAAGGCTTTGACGCAGATCGTTTTAAGCGGGAATTGGATGCTTTTTTAATTGAAAGCGGCATCATCTGTATCTTTTCCCGGCTGCATCCTTTTATCCCCAGCCAGGAAGTCTGCCTTCAGGGCCTCGGGCAGATCCAGACTAAGGGAAATATTGTCAATATAGATCTTACAAGGTCGCTCGATCTGCAACGGCAGGAATATAGAAAAAGGTATAAGACCTATATCAATAAGTGCAGACGGCTCTATACCATAAAAAATGCAGGGAACTCAGCGGAGGTTGAAACCTTTATCCAACTCTATCTGGAAACTATGAAACGGGTCGGAGCAAAAAATCACTACTTCTTTAATACGGCTTATTTTTTTGAACTTCTGAAAAGCAGGGATTTTGAAACTGAATTGCTTTTGGCCACTGATAACCTTTGCGGCAAGATCATCAGTGGGGCCATGTTTATCAAGACCAATGGGATCGTGCAATACCACCTCAGCGGATCTGATATGGACTATGCCCACCTGCATCCTATCAAACTGCTGATAGACGAAATGAGAATCAGGGCCACTAAAGAAAATTACATTTATTTTAATCTCGGTGGAGGTCTGGGGAATGAAGAAGATACACTGTTTGAGTTCAAAAGCGGATTTTCCAACGATTACAGACCCTTCAGGGTATGGAAATATGTTGTGAATGCCAGTGTATACCGCAAACTGGTAAAAGAAAAGAGAGAGCAGGAAGAAAACGAACTTCAGAATGAGTACTGCAGCTTCTTTCCGCGCTATCGTTTTGAGAAATAACACCTTCCTTTCCAAACCTCTTTTTCCATGAACAACAATCCTTTTGTTTCAGCAACCTACAGAAGCATTTGGCTAAACCACTTTAATTCCGGAAAACCCGGAAAAACTTTCGACACTTTACCGGGCCTGGCCTTTATCAAGCATCCTTATTTGCCGTTTTATTACAATACTGGTAAAACGCATACCAAGGGAATTTCCTATGAACTAACCGATATTGGAACTCCCTTCCCGGAGGGCAGGGTGCTTGTCATCTATGACGTTCCTGGATATTTTCGCCAGCCAGATGCGGACCTGCCAAAAAATACAGGACTTTACAGGATTCGTCAGTATCCCGGCTTTGTTATCGATCTGGATCAGTATGCTGATTTTAACAGCTATATGTCGGCCATGTTCAGCAAGAACACCCGAACCAAAATGAATAAATTCCGCAAGCGGCTCGATCTGTGCTTTGATATCACCTATACCATGCATTGGGGCGATATAAGCAGGGATCATTATGATTACCTGTTTGAGGAATTCAGAATGCTTCTGGAGAAACGCTTTAGCGGGAAACAGATAACCAATAACAATCTCGACCCGGCGGAATGGGAATTCTATAAGGCGGTGGCCTATCCTATGATCCTGGAGAAAAAAGCCGGATTATATGTTGTATATGACAGAGGTCAACCGATTGGGATCACCCTGAATTATCTCTCTGACACCACCATCTTTGACGCCATTACCGTTTTCGATACGGATTATACCAAGTTTCATCTGGGCGCCGTCATGCTATCGCACCTTATTGAATGGAGCATGGCGCAACAATTGAAAATATTTGATTTTTCCAAAGGTTTTTTTGATTATAAACAGCGCTGGGCGAGCCGATCGTATGATTTTGAGTACCATATCCTTTATGATTCCGCCTCCCCTTCCGCAAGGGCTCTGGCTGCCTCTTTGAAAAAGTTTTACAGCAACAAACAATTGCTGAGGGACAAAAAGCTGAACGAGAAACTGCACCGACTTACCTATCGCCTAAGAAGTTCAAAAAATACGGCCGCTGCGCCGGAAACCTGTGCCTATACATTTGCCCCGCTGGATAATGAATCTCAAAAAAAATCGTTATTACAATATAACAAACAACACTTGGATGACCCACTGTTAAAATATGTCGTTTTTGAATTCCTGTACCTGAACAATGAATGCTTCAATGACCTACAAATCTTTGTCGGGAACGGGAACTTTAATTACGTGCTAAGCGGGAAGAGTAAAGAAGTAGGTGTGGTCATAGCATCCTGATCAGCACCTGAAAATAACTAAAATAGTGTCCCAAATTGCTATTCAATTCTATAGAATTCCTGGTATTCCTACCTACCGTATTCTTGTTGTACTGGACGGTTTTCAATAAAAATCAAAAGTACCAGAATATCCTGATCATCATCGCCAGCTACCTCTTTTATGGATGGTGGGACTGGCGTTTTCTGCTTCTGATCCTGCTGAGTACCATGGTAGATTATTATGTCGGACAACGCATTTACAGCCATCAGGACAAACAAAAAAAAGCGCGTTACTGGCTATGGGCCAGTATGGCCTTTAACCTCGGACTGCTGGGGGTTTTTAAATACTATAATTTCTTTATTGATTCCTTTGTCGATATGGTCAGTCAGGCGGGATATCAGATGAGAAGCGTCTGGACCCTGCAGATCATCCTGCCGGTAGGTATTTCGTTCTATACCTTCCAAACGATGTCCTATTCCTTTGATATCTATTACAAAAAACTGGAACCTACTAGGAACCTGATCTCTTTCATTGCATTCGTCTCCTTTTTCCCGCAGCTGGTTGCAGGTCCGATTGAACGTGCCTCCAATCTGCTTTCCCAGATAGATAAAAAGCGGAGCTTTACTTATGAACAGGGCAGCAGTGGCATTAAACTTATCCTGTGGGGACTTTTTAAGAAATTGGTCATCGCCGATTCCCTGGCCCCCATTGTGGATGACATTTTTGCAAATTATGCCAGCTACCCGGCATCCACGCTGATCATGGGCGTTTGTCTGTTCAGCTTCCAGGTATATGGCGATTTTAGCGGCTATACGGATATTGCCATAGGTACCGCCAAGCTTTTCGGGATTGAACTCATGTCCAATTTCAAATTCCCCAATTTTTCAAGGAACATTGCAGAATACTGGCAACGCTGGCACGTTTCCTTATCCACCTGGTTCAGACATTATCTTTATATCCCTTTAGGAGGATCGAGGGTGACCAAATATAAATCTCTCAGGAACATCTGCATTATTTTCCTTGTAAGCGGATTATGGCATGGGGCGAACTGGACTTTTATCATCTGGGGAGCCTTGCACGCGCTCTTTTACATTCCTGTATTTCTTATGGGCAGGAACCGAACCTATGCCGACAATGTTATCGCTGAAAATACTTATCTCCCGAGCCTTAAAGAATTACTGCAGGTAGCGGTAACTTTTGGCCTGGTAGCTTTTTCACGCATTTTTTTCCGTTCGCAATCGGTTACCGATGCATTCTCCTATATCAACCGCATTTTTACGGATTTTACCTTTTCCAGCTATGTACATCCGTTGGGATACAGGATGTTCGATTTCTATTTGCTGATCGCCCTCTTTACAGTGTATGAATATCTGATCCGCAAAGATGAGCGCAACCCGTTCAAATTCAATTCAAGATATACCCGCCTTTTTGTATACACCGTTCTTGTAATGGGCATTCTATTGTTTTATGATGACGGTATCAATCGATCGTTCATTTATTTTCAATTCTAAGGCTATGCGAAAATTTATACTTAAATCCGTGCTCTACGTCTGCGTTATTTTATTAGCTCTCGAGGGAATTGTCCGGACCTTTCATCTATACACGGAAGATCCTCCCCGCTTCATTGATGAATATGGGGTAGAGAAAAGGGTTCCGGGATATCGCGGGTATGCGGTTACCGGAAACAGAAACCAGAATTTCTCGCAGTTCAATATCAATTCCTCCGGATTTAATTCCGCCCGGGAGTTTGCACCATCGACCAGAGGCTTTGAAATAGCGATCGTAGGCGATTCATTTATTGAGGGTTTTCATCAGGATTACCGAAATTCCACCGGAATTAAAATTGAAAACCTGATGCCAGGGGTAGAAGTATACAAATTCGGATACGCGGGTTACGACCTCGCAAACCAGCTGCACCTAATTCATGCCTACCGAAATCAATTTGAACTCATAGATCAGATCGTAATTTATCTGAACTATGAAAATGATCTCAATAGAGAGACCTACACCCCAAACCATCAAAGGATTGCTATGCTTGCCTCTCCCGTTTTCCGGATAAGGGACCATATTAAATTGCTCTCTTATGTATCCAAGATAGGGATTATGGATTCTTTTAAGGGATTGGCGGTCGGTGGAAACAATACGGCAGCAAAAAAAGGGGCGTACAGGAATAATATTATGGTTGAGAGCGAAGATAGCAGAAACCGGAAGGACTCCCTCAGACTTGAAAATTTCAAGCGCCTTGTCAGTCAATATGGCTTTGACAAGTCTAAAACGGCTATCCTGCTGGACACCCGGAAAACAAGTAACGTATTTCTTAACTTTTGTTCGGTTGAGGGCATAGACATCATCGACTTTGCAGCCTCATTTGAAGCCTCAGATGAGCCCACCACGCTAATTTATGATGCCCATTGGAACGACCACGGGCGTACCCTGATCGCAGCTGAAATTGTAACCTTTCTCCAAAATAACAGAACCGATCCCGCCCTGCCCGGAAAATTGTTAACTTCATACAAAGACCCACGGCCGATCCCGACGAATTAAATACCTTGCAGGATATTAACTGATATATCCGATCACAGGTGTATGGCACTTAGTGTGGGAAATTATTATAACGTGAACAGCGGTTAAGCATTTTTAAGTCGAAAATTCCCTTTCCCTGACCCTAAAGGACAATAATTTCTCTGTCAGGGTTATTTTTATAGGATTTTTCTGTCCTTTTAGGGTTGGGGAACAGAAAAATCCAGTTTAATTGGCTTATCCATTCACGTTATCATAAGCCCATTTTTAGATGTATATGCCGGAAAGGACAAAATTATTGAAACATTCTGCTGCCTGAATGAGGACTTTCAGAATTTTAATGGACATGGCTATGAATCCCCGGCTATTGGGTACTGTCTGCAGCCGGGTTGCATTAACGGAAGATCCTGCACGGACTGTCTGGGAGGCAACGGCCGGCGTGGAAAAAGCCTTCAAAAATGGCCCAGTATGTTTTAAAAATGTTCCGACGTATATCATGCCTGAACATGGCGGTGCTGAGCAGGTACAAAGTCGGTCGATCCCCTCGGTCAATGCGTATACCATAGATCTGCACGGCATTTCGGATATTGATCAGTACATGACACAACATTTCTCCAAGAAGAACAGGGGAAACATACTCAGAGGTATCAGACGGCTTGAAGATTGCTTTAAAATTACCTATACCCGGTATTTCGGGGAGATTGAAGAGCAGGAATGCCACCATTTGGCGGCACTTCTGAAAGAAATGATCCTCGCAAGGTTTGAAGAAAGAAACGAGACCAGCCATACCCTCAGTGACTGGGATGAAATTCAATCGACACTTTATCCGTTGATCCTCGGCAAACAAGCCTCCCTGTTAGTCCTGAAGCATGAAGATAAGCCTGTTTGCATCTCCATCTCCTATCACTATAATGAACTCTTTTTTTACTTTATCTCTTCCTTTGATATCACTTACTCAAAGTTCAGTATTGGAAACATCATGCTCTATAAGCAACTGGAATGGAGTGTTGCCAACAATTATCTTTTTTTTGAAATGGGCTGGGGCGATCTCGACTACAAGCGACGTTGGAGCAACAGGGTCGAACCCCTGATCAATTATTTTATTTATCCCGGGAAGGGGTCTGGAGCACCGATCAGGGTGCATTTTGAGGTACTTAAATCGCGCCTCATTGCCTATCTGATCTCAAAAAAGGTGAATCTCCTTTACCGGAGAGTCAGAAACCTGGTGAGGGGCAATAAAACTAGCTTTGTTCCGGTAATCTATGAGCTGGAGGAGGTTGAGCATCTTCTGTCTGCTGAGAGTTCAAACCTTGTAAACACCGAACTGGCCGGAAATGCGCATCTTAAAACCATCCTGAATGATTACCTGTATTCTTCCCAGGAAAACTATAGAGAAGTGTATATCATGGCCAAAGGAAATGAATATTATATCCAGGGAAGAAACGGCTGGAAAAGGATAAATTTCAGGTCGGGTTTGCAGAAATAGGAAAGAAATTAAAAATTTAATACCCGTTGCCGCGAGTCTCTGACTCGTGGTCCATACACCCGTTGCCGCGAGTCTCTGACTCGTGGTCCTACCCTTACCGCGAGGCTCCGACTCGTGGTCCTACCCTTACCGCGAGGCTCCGTTGCCGCGAGGCTCCGTTGCCGCGAGTCTCTGACTCGTGGTCCTACCTTACCGCGAGGCTCCGACTCGTGGTCCATATACCCGTTACCGCGAGTCTCTGACTCGTGGTCCTATCCTTACCGCGAGGCTCCGACTCGTGGTCCATATACCCGTTACCGCGAGTCTCTGACTCGTGGTCCATATACCCGTTGCCGCGAGGCTCCGACTCGTGGTCCATATACCGTTTAACTTTTAAAGCAATCATAATCTGAAAGGAACTTGCAGATGCGAATTTTACCTTTGATCGTGAGCAGGAATTATAAGTTCTACAATCCGTCTGCACCCTACTTCGTTTCCTTTGCAACCGTCTATTGGGTAGATGTATTTACAAGAGAAACCTACTTTTGTATTTTAGCTGATTGCGTTGGTCATTGCCGAAGACACAAAGGAATGGAGGTATATGCCTATTGTTTCATGCCTAACCATGTGCATTTTATTTTTCGATCCAGAGAAGGCAATCCGATGGGATTATTAAGAGATTTTAAAAAGTACTCAGCGCGGAAACTCCTGAACGCAATCCAGAAGCATCTAGGTGAAAGTAGAAGCGAATGGATGCTGGACTTATTTAAAAAAGCAGGAGCCAAAAACAATCACATCACTCAGTATCAATTCTGGCAGCACAACAATCATCCGATTGAATTGTGGAGTGTGAGAGTGATCAAACAGAAAATAAAATATATTCACGATAACCCCGTCGCCGCCGGTCTTGTAAGAGAACCAGCAGATTGGAAATACAGTAGTGCCAGGAATTTTCAGAAAGATCCTAATTTTATGGAGATAGATGAAATCGGGTTCATGGGTTGATAGAAATAAAGCCACGAGTCGGAGACTCGTGGCAACGGAGACTCGCGGCAACAGACTCGTGGCAAAATGGAGCCGAATTAGAACCGGGTAATCTTAAATTCTGACCGCCTGTTTTTCTTATGTTCAGGTTCCGTACAGAATATACCGTCCTGACAATGGTTGGCCAGCTGTGACTCTCCCAGACCGCTTCCTTTCAGCCGGTCGCCGGCTATGCCACTGGCAATCAGATATTGCACCGTTCGCTGCGCCCTCCTATCACTCAGCCAAATGTTATACGCCTGTGTTCCCCTGGAATCAGCGTGGGCGGTGATCGTCAGTTCGACTCCGGAATTTCGAGCGAGCAGTTCTGAGATGGCTTCCAGAACCGATTTTGATTCCTGATTCAGGTAAGAGGAATTCAAATCAAAATAGATGGCGCCCAGGGCTTCAAGTTCTTTCCTAATACTATCTCTTTGCCGTTCTTCTGCAGCTATCGCCTCTTTTTCCCGGTTGTTTTTCAGAAGTTCTTCCTCTTCACGGGCCAGCCTCTTTTGTGTTGCTAACAGTTCTTCTTCCTGTTGCTTCACTAAAAGGGAGTCTGTACTTTGAACCTTATGATTTTCAAGAACGGACAGGTTCTGTTCCTCTGTCACGGCCGGCAGCAGATTCTTCCTGTCAGCTATCTTGTACACTACCCCTGCAGCGTGCTGCAGGTGATTGGAAGCTGTGGTACCGAATGACCATTTTCCCGAAGTACTGAAATCGAGTCCCCATCTGTCAGAAAGCCAGGTTCTGAATCCAACAACAGCATTATAGGTGCCACGAGGTTGTTCATTGGCCCTGGTATACCCTGCTCCCACTCCCAAATATGGATCAAACCAGGCTGTTTCCCCTACAAGCTTATTGAGATCATAAGAAAACCTGGTATCAAAAGCCCAGTATGGTTTTTTGCTGTCATTTACCCGCCCGTCTATAATTTTTCCTTCACGGTATTCATTATAAGACCCAATCACCTCTAAACCAAGTCCATTGGCAAAATATCGGCCTAAGCTGATTCTGGAAGGATATGGTAAAGTATTCCACTGCGACTGAAATGAAAATAACCGGTCAAAGACATCCCCGGAATCGTCAATGGCCGTATAGCCTGCACCGGCCATCCAATATCCGGTAGCTGTGCTGTCAGGTGCTGAAATTTCGGAAGTGGATTGTCCCTTTGCAAAGTGAATACTTAAACACAGGACAACGGCCATACATGGGATACAGGTCTTCATTGGGATAAGATTTTGGGCAATCTGTAAACAAAGTTACACGGTTTATGCCAGATTGCCCCTTCAATATCCCTGAGGTGCCATAAAACTCGACCTACAGCATTTAGAGGTCTGAAGCAATTAATTCTGATCCGCCAGAAGCACCTTTTTATCGGTAAGTGGTACGGTGTAAATTGAAAATGGCTGGATGGCGGCTGTACCTTCCTCCATCTTTTTTATTGTTGGCGCTGCCGATCGAAGCAACAAGGTGTCTTGTGTCTGATAGGAAACCACCAGCGGAGGACCTGACAAACCTTGCATGTGTCCGCTGGAATAGATGATCACCATCTGCCTTGTAAAATCGATTTGCGGTACCGGCAGGCCCGGTTTCCTTGTTCGGTTGATCTTTGAAAAGAATTCAATCAGTTGCTGCCGGTCCCGAACGACCTGTATTTCCGCTGCCTCACTTCCGCCATAGTTATCGGAAAGCACTAAGGTCAGATCCAACCCTTGTTGTTGATTTGCACTCGAATCGGACATTATCTCTTGCTGACTTTTACATGTTAAAGCTAAAAGAAGCATAAAGAGACTCAATATTCTCATATCCAATTTAATAACTATTTTTATAATTTTCCTTGTATGCCCTTTCATAAACAGCCTCATACAACGGAAGGATATTATTTATGTCAAACTCCATTGCCACCTTATAGGCGTTTTCCTTAAAAGTCTCAAGTACCTTATCATCGCCCAGAATATAGCAGGCGTTTTTGACCATATCGTCAATATCGCCAACCTCACTTAGGAACCCGGTGACCCCTTGTTTATTGACTTCAGGAATTCCGCCGGCATTGCTTGAAATGACCGCCACTCTGTTAGCCATTGCCTCCAGGGCAGCCAATCCAAAACTTTCCGTCTGTGAAGGGAGGAGGAAAAGATCTGAAAAACACAGGATCCTGTCAATCTCATTGCTGTTTCCAAGGAAAATCACTTTGTCTTTGATGCCCAGCTGTTCACACTGGAATTCTGCTTTCTCCTTTTCAGGACCTTCCCCTACCATAATCAACCTGGAGCGTATTTGCTTTTGTACCTCATAAAAAACACGTATCACATCAGGAATACGCTTCACTTCCCGGAAATTACTGATGTGGGTGATGATCCTTTCATCTTCTGATGCCATGATCGAACGTTGGCAATCCTTAAAGTGTGAACTGTACTTTCTTTTGTCGATAAAGTTGGGAATGACTTCAATTTCCTTTTCGATCTCAAAAAGTTCCATCGTACTTTTCTTCAAATTCTCCGATACGGAGGTCACCACATCGGATTTATTGATACTAAATGTAACAGCAGGTTTATAAAAGGGGTGATTACCCACCAGGGTAATGTCCGTGCCATGTAAAGTTGTGATCATCGGGATAAAAATACCTGCATCTTCCAGGATCTTTTTTGCCATATAGCCTGCATAAGCATGAGGAATGGCGTAATGTACATGGAGCAATTCAATCCCGAAGAGCTTGATGGTGTCTACCATCTTGCTCGAAAGTGCCAGTTCATAAGGCTGGTAGTGAAACAATGGATAATCCGGTACATGAACTTCATGAAAATGGATCTTCCCGCTTAATAGCTCCAGACGTACCGGCTGGCGATATGTGATAAAATGCACTTCATGGCCCCGATTAGCAAGGGCAATTCCTAATTCCGTTGCCACAACACCGCTACCTCCAAAAGTGGGGTAACAAACAATCGCTATTTTCATCTGTGGGTAATTAATTAATTTTAAATGCAATACCAACCTGGCGCTTACAGATGCCACTCAAAAATCAATATACCATTGATATTAATTTTTGGTTAGGAGGTATTTCACTACCGTAAAATTAAGGTAATTATCGAGGCTAATTTATAATAGAATCATAAATAGCCTTTTGGATCCGTGTGCGAAGTGCTGATTTTAATAATAAGCCGTTGGAGGCCGATGGATAAGTTCGATTGGAGAGGAAAACATAAACTATGTCTTCCTCCGGATCAGCCCAGGTGTATGTTCCGGTGAAACCACTGTGTCCAAAACTCTTTCGGGATACACAACCACAGGTAGGGCCTTTCTCGTCAAATTGTGGCTTGTCGAATCCTACACCCCGCCTGACATCCTTCTGGCAAAAATAACATTTGTTGAATTTTTCCACCGTCCTTTCTTCGACAAACCGGACACCCCCGTAGTAGCCTCCCTGAAGGTACATCTGCATGATCTTCGCCACGTCATTGGCATTGCTGAAAAGTCCGGCATGGCCCCCTACCCCGCCCTGCATGGCCGCGCCCATGTCATGCACATAACCCTGGATCAAATTATATCGGTAATAATCGTCCACCTCGGAAGGTATGATCCGCTCTTTCGGGAATTTATCCAGGGGATTATAGGCACTTGCCGAGGCCCCTATAGGTTGATAAAGAAATTGCGCTACCACGTTGTCCATTCTTGTTTTGTAGGTATCCTCTATATATTTCTTTAAAACATAATAAGCCACATCACTGTACCTGTAACGGTTGGACTTCAGTGTCTGCCGGCCAATGCGTTCATAAATACTGTCGTTATAGGTATCGGAAAGGTACATCCCGTCCATGATCTTAGTAGAAAAACCATCTTTTGGCTCTTGAGCATAAAAGGCATCGGAGGGTCTTCTTTTTTTATCCAGCGTGTCCAGGTAAAAGGCGATCCAGGCAGGCAATCGTCCATAGTGGCTAAGCGCATTGAGAACTGTTACATTCTTAAGTTCAGAATCTGCATACCCCGGGATCATTTCCTGGAAAGTCGTATTGAGTGCGATTTTATGATCCTCTTCCATTTTCATGACCACAGGTAGTGTTGCCAGGATCTTGGTCAGGGATGCAAGATCATAAATGTGGTCCGTTGTGACAGAATCTGAGGCCTCATATGTGGGTTTTCCAAATGCTTTATTATATACAACCTTTCCATGCCTGGCCACCAATACCTGGGCCCCGGGAAACATTAGGGAATCGATACCCTGATGAACCAGTCTGTCTACCTCAGCCAACCGCACTGAACTCAGACCTACCTTTTCCGGAAGGCTATAACCCAGCCGGCTGATGGAATCAACCATTATGCCTGTATTTACAGGAAAGATCGGGTGGGCTGTTACCGGTAATTTTCCTTTGGCCGGGATGGCCCCGAAAAGGATTTCTGCTGTTCGTTCCTGGGCAATTCTACTGTTCTGATAGGCTACAACAATAGCGTCTATGGCTTCAAATGTCGTAATATCCCTCAACGCGTAAGGACTGGTAAAAACAGTCAGAATAAGGTTGGAAGTTGTTGAGCTGGCAATGTCCTGGAGCCAGAAAAGTTCATTTTCCGTAAATTTATAGGATTTCCAGGGAGATTCGTTGCTTTTGTGCAATCCGACAATCACCAGATTATAGTCGGCCAGATTCCTCTTCAGGGTGGCAATATCCCCCCCCGTCACTTCAGTGACATCCGCGTAATTTCGCAGCATTTTGAGAAAAGGGTCTCCCCCCGCCTCTCCGAACCGGAGATAGGCAATCTTTTTATTCTGAAGATTTCTGACAGGGATCAGGTCCAGATTATTTTTAACTATGGTTACGGCATTTTCAACGGCCTCCTCGTACAGCAGGTCATCCTCCAGCGAATTCAGATCGCTGTAAAGGTTTTGCAGCGGTACCGGCGTATAGGTGCTCAGTCCCGCTTTATATTTCGCCATCAGAATCTTTTGGACGGAGACCGCCAAACGCTCTTCGGATATCTTTCCCTTTTCATAGGCTTTTATAAGCGCATCGCGTGCGTCATCAATATCTTTGGGCATCAGAAGAATATCGTTGCCCGCAAGAAATGCCTGTACCTCCGTTTCTCCCTTTCGTCCAAAATCTGCCACCCCTTTCATATTCAGCGCATCTGTGAAAATCAGCCCTTTAAACTGCATTTCATTTTTTAAAATCCCGGTGATCACATTTTCAGATAAAGAGGACGGAAGGTTTCTTTCGGGCTCCAGTTCGGGTACATTCAGGTGAGCGACCATGATACTGCTGACCCCTTCCCGGACCAACTCCCTGAAAGGATACATTTCTAAACTGTCAAGCCTTTCCCTGCCAAAAGTAATCAGCGGAAGCTCCAGATGCGAATCGACCGAGGTATCGCCATGTCCCGGAAAATGCTTTCCGCTCGAGAGAATTCCTTCGGCTTCAAGACCTTTCACAAAAGCGATGCCATTGCGCGTAACATTCGCCCGGTCTTCTCCAAAAGACCGGTTGCCAATGATAGGGTTGGCGGCATTGGTATTAAGATCAACATCGGGGGCAAAATTTATATGGACGCCAAGCCGTTTCGCATGTTGGCCTATCCGCTGCGCTACTTTTTGGACGAGGGTGCTGTCTGCAATAGCACCTAAAGTCATATTCCATGGGAATGCGTAGGTAGAATCCAACCTCATCGAGAGCCCCCATTCCGCATCCATCCCAATGAGCAGCGGCACGGTGGAAAGTTTCTGAAATTCATTGGTAAGCTTTGCTTGTCTTACAGGTCCGCCCTTTGAAAAAATGACGCCCCCCAGCTTCCTGTCGCGGATAAGGGACAGGACCATTTGTTTGGAAGACGCATCCTCATTTGACGCAACCATGACCATAAATAACTGCCCGATCTTTTCCTCCAGGGACATTTGACCATAGGTGTTGTCCACCCAAAGTCGTTGCTCAAGGCTATCGCGGGTCAGCAGGGGATCCAATTGGCCCACTGCCCTGAAAAAGGGAAGGAAAAGGAGAAAAATAATAAGGTAATTGCGCATAAAAAAAGGCATCATAGGTACTAACTGCAAACAGAAAAAAATATTGCATATCCCCGGCTGCCCGAATAAATTTTGGACCGGCGTTTTCGTTGGATGCGTCAGGTCGCGGTGAAACGCCGCAGTGGGTTACATAAATTTGCCATGCCAGCTTTCCGATGCCGGGACTTCCCAGTGGGTAAGGTATTCCGACTTATTGGCAACGAGATTATTAAAGACAACCGTATTCCCGGAAACGGCTTTATCCTTTGCCATTTTACGGAAATCAGTCAATGTTTTATAAGCGACGAATTCTCCCTGCTTATAGGATACATTCATTTTGTCAAGCAGATCAATCTGATACTCCTTTTCAAGTTGCTGAATGAAGTGAACAGAGGCATCTATGGAACATCCTGAAGCACTGCCCTGGGAATGGTCCAGCCCGATCACTATAAATCGTCCATAAGGTGTTTCAAATCCTGCCTGAAGACTCGTCCCATGAGCGGTCCATGCTTTAAGGAAGGCCTCCAGTTTTAGATGAACCTCGGACAATTCCTGTGCGGAAAAACTTCGGCTCCCCTGATAAATCCAGATTCTTGCGGTATCGGGAAGCGATTCAAATGGTACAAGCATAATCTCCTGGTCTTAAGTATTCTCTAATTATGTCCTCAAATCGGACAGCTTGCTATAAATCACCGGCTAGGGCAATAAGTTCAGCGATGTCCATCACCTTAAGAGTTCCCTCCAATTCCTTATTTTTAACTCCATCAGTCAACATGGTATTGCAAAAAGGACAGGCTGATGCAACCACCTCCGGTGCTATCTCAACCGCCTGTTCTATCCTTTCAATATTGATGTCCTTGGTACCTTTTTCAGGTTCTTTAAACATTTGAGCGCCACCGGCACCACAGCAAAGTCCCTTCTTTTTACAATGCTTCATTTCCACCAGTTCGGCATCAAGCTTTTTTATGAGATCTCTGGGGGCTTCATAAATATCATTCCCTCTGCCCAGAAAACAGGAATCGTGATACGTGATACGCTTTCCCTTAAAGCGGCCGCCTTCCAGACGCATCCGTCCCTCCTCCAGTAAGGACTTTAGAAATTGAGTGTGATGTATCACCTCATAATTCCCGCCAAGACCGGGATATTCATTTTTTAGGGTATTAAAGCAATGGGGGCAGGCAGTAACGACTTTTTTAATACCGTAGCCATTCAATACCTCAATATTGGTAAGGGCCTGCATCTGGAACAAAAACTCATTTCCAGCCCGCTTCGCAGGGTCACCGCTGCAACTTTCCTCGGTGCCAAGTACGGCGAATCGCACACCTGCCTTATTCAGTATTTTAACGAAGGCCCGGGTGATCTTTTTTGCCCGGTCGTCAAAACTCCCGGCACACCCAACCCAGAATAAGATCTCCGGCTGTTCACCTGCGGCGGAAAGCTCAGCCATTGTGGGTACATGGATTTCATCATTCATAGCGTCATCTATTTCGATTCCTGGCTCCATTGCAGCCTGTCCATCTGATTAAAGGGCCAAGGGGCGCCATTATTCTCTATGGCACCCATCATCGAGTTGAGTTCGGCGGGCGCAGCGGATTGCTCCATGACGAGGTAGCGGCGCATATCCATGATGATCGATAAAGGATCTATGCTGACAGGGCACGCCTCCACGCAGGCATTGCAGGAGGTACAGGCCCAAAGTTCTTCCCTTGTGATGTACTGATCCAGCAACTGCTTGCCATCGGCCACAAAGGTACCTTTATTTTGTCTAAGATTCCGGCCCACTTCCTCCAAACGGTCTCGTGTATCCATCATGATCTTTCTTGGTGACAGTTTCTTGCCCGTCTGGTTGGCAGGGCATTCTGCGGTACACCTGCCGCATTCGGTACAGGTATAGGCATTGAGTAACTGGACCCTGTTCAAATCCATTACATCCGAGGCGCCAAATTTGTGGGTTTCGCCTTCCGGGCTCTGCCCGTAAGGGTCAGCAGAGGGATCCAGCATGAGTTTTACCTCCCTCGTCACCGATTCCAGGTTATCCATCTGACCTTTAGGCCTCAGGCGGCCATAATAGGTATTGGGAAAAGCCAGGATAATATGGAGGTGCTTGGAGAAATACAGATAATTCAGGAAAAAAAGGATCCCGCCGATATGGAGCCACCATGCCACGCGCTCCAACAGGATGAGGGAAGTCGTACTCATACCTTCGAATAGGCCTGCAATCACTCCGCTCACAGGAAAAAAACCAGCCTTGGTATAATGGGAAACGTTCAGTTGCTGCAATTGATAGTCCGCTCCGTTCATCAGAAGGAAAAGCACCATCAGAATGGCCTCTATATAAAGAATCAGGTTCGCGTCCTTTTTTGGCCAGCCCTTCATTTCAGGTTTTATAAATCTGCGCAGTCTTAAAATATTTCTCCGGATCCAGAAAACAACCACGGCTATTATTACCAACAGGGCAAGGATTTCGAAAGTTCCTATAAGGAGGTCATAGGTCAGCCCTGCAAAAGAGAAGATCCGGTGGGTCCCTGCGATGCCGTCTATAATGATCTCCACCACCTCTATATTGATAATTATAAACCCCAGGTAGACAATGATATGCATCAGCCCGGACACTGGCCGGACCACCATCTTTGACTGACCCAGCGCAATTCGCGCCATGTTTTTCCATCTTTGGGCGGAATGATCGCCCAATGGAATTTCCCTGCCAACTTTAATATTCTGAATTACTTTACGGATGTTATGAACAAAATAGGCGATTCCCGAACTCAAGAGGAGTAGAAAAAGAATATTGGGAATATAGTTCATTTAGGGGTTGTCAATTTGTTGGGCAGGATCCTCTTCCGGTACTGTATAGTCCTTCTGCTTTTTCCCAAATACAGATACATTTACATAGCGCTTGGGATTGAGCCTGAAATCCTGAAGTAACAGATCCAGTTCCCTTGAAGCAGCAGACAGGTTATCATACAACTCCTCATTATGCATGAGTTTACCGAGGGTTCCCTCTCCATTTTCCACCCGCGTCAGCAACTGGTTCAGGTTGTTAAGCGTCGATTCGAGACTTTGAATGGTTGAGGTCAGACCCACATTTGAAATAGAATCCGACAGTTTAGCAAAATTAGAGGTCATGGTATTGATATTGCTGATAGAACTGTCAAGCTGTGACTTATTCGTATCCAGGAGATTATTTAAAGTGTTGGCGCTTCTCTGGAAACTCTGAACCATGGCGTTCAGGCCTTTGATGCTTTCCCGAAGATTCTCTTTGGTGGGGTCATCCAGGATCTGATTAAAATTCATCAGCAACGAATCTGCATGGGAGACGGCACCTTCCACCTTCAACTGTAGCGGGGTCAAACGCTGTTGCACCAGTTCAGTCAGTCCCGGTTTTGTATCCGTGGTAAGGGTGTCGCCGGACTTGGCAATGGGGGCATCATCAAATACAGGTTTTATCTGTATCCCTTTACCACCTATGATCCCCGTATCATACAGCTCGGCCAAACTGTTCTTCGAAAAATCGAATGCATTATCAACAGAAAAAGTGACCACCAGATCCCCCGATCTGTCTTTAAATTTAATGTCATTGACCGTACCTACGGCCAGACCATTAATTGAAACCTGGGTGCCGGTCTGTAGCCCACCTACCTGTGCATATACAGCATAAAGGGTTTTATTGTTGTCAAAAAGAGGAGTGGATTTTAAAAAACTAAACCCTAAAATAAACAGGAGGATACCGCCGATCACTATAATTCCGGTCTTAATTTCTCTTGATAGCTTCAATCGTGGTATGTTTAGGGTTCAGAACAAAATTAAAAATAAATTTTCTATGACCGGCTATTTATCGGAAACGTAATTAAGAGCCTCGGGAACAGGGATCCGTTCCCCGTTCCTGTAAGCCACGATGAAGGCTGTATCATATCCCATCCGCATTGCCGTGGACTGTATTTTTTTAGCTTCACTGTAGACGGTGGTATTGCCGTACAAATAACGGAACAGGTTATTATAAGGTTCCTTTGAAAGCATCCCCAAACCATTGAAATTTTCAGGCTTTAACTCTAGATCCTTACTGCTGGCCATGAGCTGGATCTTAAATTCTATCCTTGCGGTGCTTCCTGTCAGTGGTTTGCTATTCCGAATTTCACCGGAAAGCGTGACTGGCTCCTTGTTCTCCGAGGCCAGTGCTCCGGACGCATCTGTCATCCCGCCACTGCCGTTCATTTCTTCCCCTGCGGATACATCAGCCTGCGGTTTCTTGACTTGTTCTTCCGGATTTTTTGTAGCCACACCGCTAATTACCACTTCAGACGCGTCTACTGCCTGTTGATCCCGGGGGTTTTCTTCGAGTGAAACCACTTCGCCGGCGTTCGTGGCAGCTACCGGGTCCGTCGCTTGTTTGGAGATCGTCTGCTCAGGGCTGATATTTTCTTTATAAAGCAGGATGGCATCGGCTATTGCTTTACCCATATCCGTCTGGCCTCTGGACGAATTCAGATAAGATCCTTCGGCCTTATTGGTCAAAAATCCGGTTTCGACCAACACACTGGGCATAAAGGTCTGATGTAAAACGATAAATCCTGCCTGCTTTACCTTCCTGTCATTCCTCTCAAGTTTACCGCTGAAATTATCCTGCATCATTTTAGCCAGCATGATGCTCTGATCCAGAAATTCTTCCTGCATGATCGTCAGTCCGATTATGGATTCCGGGGAGTCTATGTCATATGCGGCATACCTGGCTTCATAATTATCCTCGAGGTAGATAACGGAGTTCTCTTTTTTGGCAATTTCGAAATTTTGATTGTTGGCGTGAAGTCCCAGGACAAAAGTGCCCGCACCATGTGCATCGGATTCATGCGAATCACAATGTACCGAAACGAAAAGGTCCGCATCGGCTTTGTTTGCAATCTCCCCCCGGACATACAAGTCCACAAAAATATCGTCTTTCCGGGTGTAGATGACATTAATACCTTGTTGCTCCAGGAGCTGACCCACTTTGAGTACGATACTTAGTGAAATATTCTTTTCCAGATATCCGTTGCCAAGATTCCCAGGATCATGCCCACCGTGACCTGCATCCAACACCACTACAAAATCCGTGGTTTGCGGCTCGGATCCCTGAGGTTTATCAAAGGAAATAAGCCATCCTGTAAATGCCAAAAAAAGGGGTATGAATATACCTTTTAACTTCATGTGATTGTCGGTATTCCCTGGTGTTTCCCTTGGTTAAATTTATTCTAAAGCGGGCCAGGCAGAACAAAAAATATATGTAAGTTTGGTTTCTCATCCCGGCCCTGCCGGGAAAAGCCAAATCGATACAAAAATAGGATTTATAGCATTGCAAGCAAACAAACATCCTCTACTTTTCCTATGCCTGTTTATATTTGGCTCTTTTTCATTACTTGCACAGGAAGACCGGATCCAAGCCCTCCCGATTGCTGCAACTCAGGATTCCATTAGGGCCCCGCTGATGCCCCCGCCTGTTGTCCGCGACACGGTAGCAGCAGATTCAGCCGCCCTTGATTCTGTCAATGGTAAAAAAGGCATGCTATCAGATAAAATAAGATACAAGGCAAAAGATTATGTGAAGATGAGTCAGAAAGAACAGAAGATCTACCTCTACAATGAAGCGGAACTTTATTATGAGGATACTGAACTTAAAGCCGGTATCATCATCCTTGATTATATAAAAAATGAAGTATATGCCGGCAGGATTAAGGATTCTCTGGGCAACTATGTGCAACTTCCTTACTTTAAACAGGGAGATCAGGTGGTCATCCCGGACTCTATCCGCTTTAATTTTGATACCGAAAAAGCGCTGATATGGAACTCGAGAACGGAGCAACAAGCCGGGCTTGGCCAATTGGGTAGCGATGCTATGAAAGTATATGCGGAAAAGACCAAGAAGGAAAATGACTCTGTATATTTTCTTTCTGAAGGTAAACTCACGACCTCCAAGGATACGATTGATCCCGATTATTATATTCGTGTGAGGAAGGCCAAATTTGTTCCCAAGAAAAAGGTGATCGCCGGTTATAGCAACCTCTACATTGTAAACGTCCCGACGCCGATTGCTTTACCCTTTGCTTATTTTCCGCTGACCGTGGGCCGAACCGCCGGGATCATGATGCCCACCTTCGGGAACGACCCCAATAGAGGGTACTTTGTCCAGAATGGCGGATATTATCTGCCAATTAATGATTATGCGGATCTTACGGTTACCGGAGATATCTATACCAACGGAAGTTATGGATTCAGGACGCAGTCAGTGTATGCCAAAAGATACCGGTACAGGGGCAATGTGAATTTCAGGTTTGAGAACCAGGTCACCAGCCAGAAAGGTTTTGATGATTATAGCCGGGGCACGATCTATAATATCCAGATCAGTCATTCCCAGGATCCCAAGGCGAGTCCGAATTCAAGGCTTTCCGCATCGGTCAACCTCGGAAGCAGTCAGTATTACAGGAATTCCCTGCTGCAGCAGAACCTGCCGAACACTCAGGTGAATAACCTTTCCTCCTCAATTTCCTATTCAAAAACTTTTCCGGCCTATCCTTCGGTCAACCTCAGCCTTACCGCTACCCATAACCAGAATACGAATACGAATGTGGTCGATGTGACTTTGCCTACCTTACAGGCGAGTATGGAACGAATTTATCCCTTTGCCAAAAGGGATGGTATTAAGAAAGGAGTCATTCAGAACGTCAATTTTCAATACGACCTCAACGCACGGAACAGTTTACAGACCACGGATACCGATTTTCTGACCGCCCGCATGTTCGACGGAGCCAAAGTAGGAGCGAGACACCGTATCCCTGTGAATACGAATTTTAAACTGGCCAAACATTTCAGTGTAAGTCTTGGAGGTTCCTATGAAGATGTCTGGACCCTTGAGACTTTTAACCGACGTTTTGACGCGGACACACAAACCGTGGTTACCGATACGATCAGTGGCTTTGACCGATATAACCAATACAACCTGAGCGCCAGTGTGGGAACTACGGTTTACGGGACATTTAATTTTGGAGAGGATAAAAAAATTCAGGCGATCCGCCATATTATGCGACCCAGTATAGGCTATGGTTATGCCCCAAGTTTCGAGCAATACTACGAAGAGTACCTGAATGAGGTGACCGGAGAGAATGTGCAGTACACCCGCTTCCAGAATACACTGTATGGTGCTCCGAGTCTTGGGGAATCCAATGCCATGAGTTTCTCCCTCGCGAACACCCTGGAGGCCAAAGTACAGGATAAGGATTCCACGGCACTGGAACCGAAGAAGATCATGCTCCTGAACAGTTTTAACCTTTCGACGGCCTATAATTTTGAAGCTGATTCCCTTAAATTGAGCCCTTTGAGCCTTACAGGAGGAACCGACATCCTCAACGGCAAAATGTCCATCAATTTCGGAGCCAATCTTGATCCTTATTCCATAGACAATAACGGCACACGGATAAATACCTTTAATATTGATAACGGGGGAAGTTTGTTCAGGCTTACTTCCGCCCGGGCCAACCTGAGCTACGCTATCAGCAGCAGGGATTTTCAGCCCACCGATGATCCGGAGGATGAACAGGATCCTTACGACGGGGATAATTATATTGCCGCCAGCGGCGGCCGAACGGATGACCTTTTCGGGCAGGCGAATGACTTCGATGAGGGTAGTTTTGACAACCGGGATGAGGATGATGTTCAGAACCCCGTTTTCGGAACGCAGATCCCCTGGGACCTCCGGTTGCAATACGCAGTCGGATATAACAATTCGAACCGACAGAATGAATTCAACAATCATTCCCTCATGTTTTCAGGGAATGTCAGTCTGTCCCCGCGTTGGAAAGTAGGGGTTTCATCCGGTTATGATATCAAAAGGATGGGATTCACTATTACCCAATTGCGATTTGAAAGAGACCTGAAAAGTTTTAAGATGAATTTTAGCTGGACCCCCTTCGGCACCTATGAACGATGGAATTTCTTTATTGGCATAAAGAGCTCTATTCTGCAGGATCTGAAGTGGGAAAACCGAAGTCAGCCACCCCGCAGATAAGTAAATAATCATCTACATCTGTCAGGAGTAGTGGAACATTGCCTTACCGAATCAACATCAAAAAATAATAAAAAATGAAACAAATCATCTTTACCCCTCAGGCACCAATGCCGATAGGGCCTTACAGTCAGGCCATCCTCACCGGAGATGTGCTGTATATTTCAGGACAGATCCCCATGGATCCGGAATCCCAGAAGTTGATAGAGGGCGATATTAGGCAGGAAACCGAGCAAGTGATGAGGAATCTGAAAGCCATCCTTGAAGCTGCAGGGATGACCTTTGAAGCGGTTGTAAAATCGTCCATTTTCCTTAAGAATATGGATCAGTTTTCTGAAGTTAATGACATCTACTCCGCTTATTTCGATCCCGAAACAGCTCCGGCCAGAGAAACCATTGCCGTAGCCAATCTGCCCAAATTTGTCAATGTAGAAATTTCGATGATTGCCGTACGCGAGTAGGCTAAAATTATAGGTGTCAATACGCTTTTCTAACGGAATTGGCAGCGCTATTCGCCTAGATGGTATTTTTGTGAAATTCGACCAACCCCTCGATGGGACGCTGTCTGATGACGCCCAGGACCAGATCGTTCCTTTCGAGAACCACCGCCAGCTCATCCTTTAAAAAAAAGGCGATGCTCCCGACAAAACTGATTCTCAATTTTGTTGCCATTTCAAACTGCATGATGTGATTGTTCACAAACTGCTGAAATCCTTTGTCGATAACACCTTTGCTGTATGGATGGTCTTTATTGTCAATCAGGAATTTGGCAAAGGTGGCCAGGTAAGTATTGGGATTAGGCTTTTTATATAGGTTTTCTTTGATGACATCCGCATCCAGATTATACTGTTTGGCAAAGCGGATGCTCAGCTCCTGTGGCATTTTGTGATAATAATAATCCCGGATCAGTTTTCGGCCGAAGAAGTTGCCGCTTCCGTCATCCATCGGGATATATCCAAGGGATATCACTTTTTGAAAAAGCTGATGCCCATCATAGTAGCTGCAGTTAGACCCGGTTCCCAGGATACACACAATTCCCGGGTGGCCTATCTTGGTGGTGGAATAAATGGCAGCATAGGTGTCTTCCTGAACCTCGATCTTGGCGGCTGGAAAAAAATCCTGAAAAATATCTTTCAGAAACTTCTTCATACGGGCCGTTCCACAACCTGCACCATAAAAATAAAGCCGGGTGACCTTACTGCTGTTCTTGGATAGTTCAAAATTATTGGACATCCGGTCCACTATGACATCGGTTGTAAGAACTTCCGGACTGAGGCCCAGGGTTTGGGTAAAGAAAATCTGGTTCCCTTTGTCATCCAGTGCGATCCAGTCTGCTTTCGTCGCACCGCTGTCTACTATTACTACCATGAACTGTTTTAGTATAAAAGCCCTATCGTGAAATGCCCAAGGTATTAAAGCTTTGAAATGTGAAGTGCAAGTTCCACAAGTTTATTCGAATATCCTGCTTCATTGTCGTACCAGGCAATCAATTTGAAGAAATTGGCGTTTAGTTCCATCCCGGCATCCGCGTCAAAAATACTGGTTCGGGTGTCCCCGACGAAGTCCTGAGACACTACCAGTTCATCCGTGTAGCCCATAATGCCTTTTAAGGGTCCGTCGGCTGCAGCTTTAATTGTTTTCTTGATGTCTTCATAGGAAGTTGCCTTCTTCACACGGACGGTAAGATCCACCACGGAAACATCTGCGGTCGGAACCCTGAATGCCATCCCCGTCAGTTTTCCTTCGAGTTCCGGGATCACCTTAGTAACCGCTTTCGCGGCTCCGGTAGCTGCCGGGATGATGTTCAGCATGGCACTTCGCCCTCCCCTGAAATCCTTTTTCGAGGGTCCGTCAACGGTGAGTTGCGTGGCGGTAGTGGCATGAACTGTAGTCATCAGGCCTTCTTCAATTTCGTAGGCGTCATTGATAACTTTTGCAAGTGGGGCCAGACAGTTCGTTGTACATGAAGCGTTAGATACAATAGTATCGGAAGCTTTTACATCCATGTGGTTTACTCCCATGACGAACATTGGAACGTCTTTGGAAGGAGCAGATATCACCACTTTTTTAGCCCCGCCGTCAATATGGTACTGCGCCATTTCCATGGTTGTAAAGATACCTGTACACTCCGCTACGATCTCCGCGCCAACTTCGTCCCATTTCAGGTTTTTCGGATCTTTTTCAGCAGTTATCCGTACCTTTTTGCCATTGACCACCAGATGGCCTTCCTTTACTTCCACAGTTCCGTCAAAAGAACCGTGAACTGAGTCATATTTCAGCAGGTACGCAAGATGGTCCAGTTCCAGGAGATCATTAATGGCCACTATATCCACGTCGCCCCTTTTTATGGAAGCCCTGAAAACCAGCCTGCCGATTCTTCCAAATCCGTTAATTCCAACTTTTAAGTTTGCCATTTTGTTTTTTTTGTGTTTACAATCTATGTAGTCATGATATCCGAAACCCTGATGAGTTCCTTATCTATTTCTGTATGGCCGGTAATCGCTTTGATTATAGGAGTTAGGCCAATCTTGTTGTCCATAATGCCCACCATCAGGTTCGACTTACCTTCCAGGAGGGCTTCAACAGCCCTGACGCCCATCCTGCTGGCCAGCACCCGGTCAAAGGCCGAGGGCCTTCCTCCACGCTGCATATGACCCAATACGGACACCCTTACATCGTAAATAGGCAGGTTTTCCTCTACGTATTCTTTTAGTTCAAAGACATTCTTTCCGATCTTGTCCCCTTCAGCCACCACAACAATGCTTGATGATTTCCCGGATTTTTTACTTCGTTTTAGCGACTCCAGTAACCTGTCAAGTCCCAGGTTTTGCTCAGGGATGAGTATCTCTTCCGCACCGGCACCAACACCCGCGTTAAGGGCGATATGGCCCACGTCTCTGCCCATGACTTCCACAAAGAAAAGTCGGTTATGGGAACTGGCCGTATCCCTGATCTTGTCGATAGCGTCGACCACCGTGTTCAGCGCAGTATCAAATCCAAGGGTATACCTTGTCCCAAAAATGTCGTTGTCTATGGTCCCCGGAATCCCCATTACGGGAAATCCGTATTCTTCAGTAAAGGTCATAGCCCCCCGAAGGCTGCCATCGCCCCCAATGACCACAAAGGCATCAATATTTGCGCTTTGGAGCTGGTCATAAGCTTTTTTACGACCTTCAGGAGTCCGGAATTCCTCACATCGTGCGGACTTCAGAATGGTTCCTCCCCTATTGATAATATTATTGACACTCCTGGCGTCCATGGGAATGAAGTCGCCATCAATCATCCCTTCATAACCCCGGTAGACCGCCACACATTCTACTTTCAGATAGGCGCAGGTCCTTACCACAGATCTGATAGCGGCATTCATGCCGGGAGAATCGCCCCCTGACGTCAGTACTGCTATTTTCTTTATCTCTGATGCCATTAAAAAAATCGAATTGCAAAATTAACAAACTTTCAGGAGATTACGGGAATCGCGTTTCCATTATTTAGTGGCAAAGGAAAGCGAAATCGATATAGTTGATAAATATTATTTTTTTTGGAAAATATCCAACGTAGTCCGGGAACCAAAATTTATGGCTTCCTTGGTTTTCTTACTTTGGGATAAAACTGAATGAGACTGTCCTTGCCCATGACCGCAGAGGGCACGATTACCGGCTCTGTCGGCTCTACTGGTTCCGGGGCCTGTTCTCCCTGGAAAATTTTTCCGAGCAGCTCCCGGAAACTGTCAAAATCCACTTCATAGGAGATGCCGACCCCTTGGGTGTAACCCTGCCTGTCAGCCAGAAATTGCTGGATCTCATTTTCCCGGTTGAAAATTTTTGCGCGAAGCGTGCCCTCTTCGTTGAGCAAAACCTGGACCTCCACATCCCCTGCCACAACGGTTTCCGTAACGCCTCCCACAGGAACCCCAAACCTTCCGTTAAACAGGACCTTATCACTTATGTGGGTGGAAACAGTGACCCCTATCCTGTCCTCAGTCTGTATGTTGTCAAGATCCTGGTAGCCCTGTTCATAGGATACCCCGAAGTCGAATTTATCATTGTTCCCCCCAAGAACCTGGTTCAACAGGCCGGAGGCTGTCTGTATCAGGTTTCCGGTAACTGCCTGTTGGTTAATACCCGTTTGTTCATTTACAAAGGTTCCCTGCGCAAGCAGGAAGAAGGCATTTTGCTCCTCGACGGTTGGATCCTGTAATCGATATTCCAATTCGGATTTGACAATTGAACTCGTACCCGGAAACTCAATGTTGAAATCAATTTTCGGATGTGCCAGATCTTCCGTCAGCGCCACTACCACATCCGTTGGGATACGCCGTGTATAGCCTGCGTTGTCAAGCAGTGGGGCCGGATTGGCATTCAGAGAATAAATCGCTTCCATGTTCAGACGGGCGTCCAGAGGTTCCCCCTCCCAGTTGATAGTGCCGCCGGGCCTCACACTGAAAGTTTTGTCTATCACCCCACCGAACTTATAATTATAGAGTCCGGTTACCACCACAAAATCGCCGAACATATTGAATTTGCCGTTCGTATTGATCTCTATGTAAATAAGGCCTTCTCCTGTTCCCTTCAGCGAGCTTCCATTTTTCTGGTCGATCACGATTTCAACTTCGGCATCGGGGGTAATGTTCAAATCAAACTTTAACTCCAGCCCCTGCAATTCCTGCAATGTTCTTTCCAGTTCAACGGTCTTTGCCTCCCCTTTTTCCATAAAATTGATAAAAGAATAATCTCCTATCGAGGCAACGTCACTTATCGGTATTTTCAATGAAGTGCCTTCTGCCGTCGACCCGTCAAAGGTAATGTTGAGTGCATTGGTTGGTCCGTAGATCCTTCCTTTTCCGTTTACAAATCCGGTGCCGTAATAAAGTACTTCTTCTTCAAAAGGCGTGTTCAGGATCAGGAAGCGATCGTTTCGGGTGTCCAGATCCAGGTCCAGCGTCCAGTCCTCAAAAAAAGTGTGCTTAATCGTACCGTCAAGGGTCCCCTTTGTCTGATGGGCCACATCTGTTAACCGGATATTCTGGAAATCAAACGTCTGATTAAAGAGTCGCACCACAGAGTTCCTGGCGAAATCATAATCCACATTGAGATATGGAATGGCCAGGCCCGCATCATTAAGGTTCAGTAACCCTGTAATATCGGGGTTCTTAACATCTCCGTTTATCTGGGCGCTGCCATTGATTTTCCCTCTGATCCGGGTAATAACCCCCTCCCCCAGAGGACTGAACGGACTCAGGTCAAAATCTTTAAAATAGGCGATCAACTTGGCCTCAGGCCGGTTATCATTGTTAAGAATTTTGCCTACAACCTCAAATTTTTCACGGTCGTCATCTCGAAGCTGTGAGTTCACCGAGAATTCCGTCAGATTCCGGTTCCCGACAATCCCAATGTTTAAGTCTCCAAGCGGGATGTTATTGATCCCAAATCCGGATATGGCGAGGTTGCAAATAGGCAGGTAGATGTCATCCTTCTGCAACAGGTTGAGTGTTCCGTTGATCTCTCCGTCCAGTTTGAGGCTGTCTATGGCCGGAGTGATCTTGTCAAGGGATACAATCTTGAACTGTAGTTCAAGATCCTTATAGGTAGAGTCTGCCAGCTGGCCTTTGAGCCGGATCTGCTCCCTGTTTTCATTATTCATGACTATCTCCTCGATCCGGATGCTATCCAGGGTCGAGTTGAAGATTACCTTGTTCTGTTGGTTGCCTTCTTTGTTCAGCACCCACTTATTGCCTTTAAAGCTAACGTCCGATTTCTTAAGGCCGATGACCGACTGATTTTCTTGGTTAAAAGTATGATAGAAATTCAGGTTGTAACTATCGTTATACTCACTCCCCCCCTTAAACTCTGCCCTGAAGAACAGCGTATCTTTGAGCGTAGTGTTGATCAGGTTAAATTCGCGTACATCATAGTAAACCGTAGCCACCTCTTCCACTGATATAAAGGTGTTGAACAACGGGTTTTTATTGTCTATCTTGATGTCAATATTTGAAAGTTCATTTCCAAAGGCCTTGATATTCGGCGATTTGAAATTCAAGGTAAAATCGCCCTCATCCGCGATTATATTACCTCTGATGAAGGTGTTAGGGCCAAAATCGACTTCCGGGAAAAATACTTCTACGATCTTGTTGTAGATTTTAAAATTGAAGGCAAGCTCCTGTCCGGCAGATATTTCAAAGGGCTTGTAATTCGTGTAAATGCTTCCGATGGAATTTCGAACGAGGCGACCCAGTTCGCGTACCTTGAATTTTCCCCTCATGAACCCGGTTATGATATCCGGGGAGTTAATTTCGATCGTCCTTAGCGAATCAGTTCCAAAGGAGGATGAAATCTTAAAATCATCGAAGTAATAAATCTGATTGACATTTTGAAATACAGTGCTGGTAAATTTTATATCGCCCACAATGTTATCCAGCGAATTTCCTGTAATATCCATATTTACATCCCCCCGGAATACGGATACGCTGTCATTGATAAAGTTCAGTTTCTTAAGATCGGCATATTCCACCGAAGCAATGAAGTTAAAGTTGTTCTGATCGCTGCCGAAATCTGCCAATCCTTTAAAACTGAACTTGAGATTTTCATCAGCACTCAAAAGGGATCCGTCAAAAAGCTGGTCTTTTAAAATCCCGGATACCTTCAGGTCTTTGTAGTCATATTTGTTAAAGTTCAGGGAATAGATGTCTCCGATAACCTCGGTATTGAGGCTTTCCTGAACAAAGCCTTCCCCTTCGACATTGACATCAAGCGAAGCTTTCCCCAGGTCTTTATTACCTATGAAGTTCCCGAGATCAAAGTCGATCAGGGACACGAATCCTTTGTATTTCGCATAATCAATGTTATTGATATCTGTGAGGTTCAGGTCGGCATAACAAGAACCGATGGCGCTCATGAGATTGATCCTTGAATCAATGGACGTCTCGGTGATCTTGGCATCCCCTCGCAGCGTAAACTGACCCAGCCGTTGAAAAGAAGAGGGCAGTGATTTTCCCAGGATGTTCGGAAGTAACGCCCGCAACTGGTAGTAGCTCGTGGTAATGTTGGTGATATCGGCGTCAAGGTAGAATGGGGCGTCATTGCTGAACAGGTTCTTGAAGATAAAGTCCCCGCGGATCCCTGTCTGGTCAGATTGAAGGAAAAGTTCGGATATTTTGAGATCGTTGAGGACTCCGGAAACCTGTGAAGAAAAAGTGACTTCCTTTTCCTTTCCGAACTGATCGTATAAGAGATTGATCTCGTCAAATGCAACCCTGGAATCCACAAAGTCGCCCGTGACCCGTACTTTATTCAAAAAATCGGCGAAGTCCTCCCTTGCGTAATCAAAAACAATATTGCCTTTCAGATGTGACTGTGGGGTTCGGATGTTGAGCGAATCAAATCGCATTTGTTGTTTGGAATAGGCGAATTCTGTCGCAAGATGCTCTACCCTGATGCCTGTATTGCTGTAAAATGATAAATCCTGTATCCTTGTATCGACTTCCGGGCCCACTATCCTGAAATCTTTGGCATTGATATTCAGGTTTTGGAAGTTCAGACTTTCCTGTCGCTCCAGATTCTGGTCTATAAGTCGGAACCAACTGTCTTTGATCTGAATATCCGAGGTGGATAAAAAGAAGGGCGGGGTATCGGGATCCCGGGGCCGTTGGTCATCAAGTTTTTCTATGAATATTCCGAGATTGGTGTCATCTTCTCCTTCGTAATTCTGAAGTTTAAAATTTAGATGGTCAATTTCTATGTCCCCGAACTCCAGCTGTCCATTGATCAGATTGCGGATACTGAGGACAGAAGTGTTCAGTTGCCCGATATAAAATAAGGTGTCCTTTCTGTGATCTTCTATATAGACGCCCTGCAGCGAGGTATCCCAGGAAAGCAACGAAACCCTGAGACGGTCTATATTTATGTTGGTTCCGAATTCCGTGTTAATTGAGTCGGTCGCATATCTGGCCAGCCTTGTCTGAACCGCTGTGAGAGATAAAACAATAGTCCCCAAAACACACAACAGCACAAGAGCCAGCAGCAGCCTGACCAGTATTTTACGAAGTTTTTTGATAGGGCTATATGTTTTACCTTTGTGCAACCAATTTTTGTTCCAAAGCGACGTGGATCATCAAGATATTTACATTCTCGCCATTGAGTCTTCCTGCGATGATACATCCGCGGCGGTCATGTGCAACCAAAAAAAACTGAGTAACATCGTTGCGACCCAGAAAATTCATGAGCAATATGGAGGTGTTGTTCCCGAACTTGCTTCCCGCGCCCATCAACAGCATATTGTTCCCGTGGTGCACCAGGCATTGGCCACCGCAAATATCGACAAAAAACAATTATCTGCCATAGCCTTTACACGTGGTCCCGGACTGATGGGTTCCCTGTTGGTCGGAACTTCCTTTGCGAAGTCGCTTTCCCTGGCACTGGATATTCCCCTTATAGAGGTAAATCATATGCAGGCCCATATCCTGGCCCACTTTATAGAAGAAGAAAATCAGGAAGTTCCCGAGTTCCCTTTTCTGGCGTGCACCATAAGTGGAGGTCATACGCAAATTGTACTGGTCTCGTCCTATTTTGAAATGACCATCCTCGGTGAAACCCTGGACGATGCCATCGGGGAGGCTTTTGATAAAAGTGCCAAACTTCTCGGTCTCCCGTATCCCGGAGGGCCCTTTATTGACAAATATGCCGTAAAAGGCAATCCGGAAGCTTTTGTTTTTGCCAAACCGAGGGTACCCAACCTCAATTTCAGTTTTAGCGGGCTGAAGACCAGCATCCGATACTTTTTGCAGGCTGAAACAAAAATAAATCCTGGGTTTATCAGAGAAAATCTGAACGATCTGTGTGCCTCCATTCAAGCCACCATCACCGACATCCTGATAGAGAAACTTACAATGGCAGTCGCGCAAACCGGAATATCAAGGGTGGCTATCGGAGGTGGGGTATCTGCAAATTCGGAGATACGAAAAGCCCTGCAACGTTGCGGGAATGAATTTGGGTGGCGGATATATATTCCCAAATTCGAATATTGCACAGATAATGCCGCGATGATAGGAATTGTAGGCTATCTTAAATATTGCAACACGGATTTCTCCGACTATGGAGTAGCGGCCATGGCACGCTACCATCTTGGTTAAAAATTTGTTTGAGCATCCGTAAATTTAAATGACTACCCATGCAACTTTTCTATGATCCCGAACTAACTACGAGCACTTCGGAATATCAAATGGGCCCTGAGGAAAGCAGGCATCTTATTAAAGTGTTGCGTAAGAATACCGGTGATGATGTCCTAATTACCAACGGAAAAGGTTTTTTATTTAAAGGAGTGATTCGTCAGGTCAGTGCTAAATGGTGCATGGTGGATATTCAAAGTTCCCAAAAAGAGGAAAGGACGCTATTCTCTCTGCATATGGCTGTTGCGCCGACAAAAATGATGGATCGTTTTGAATGGTTTCTGGAAAAGGTAACTGAAATCGGGGTGACAGAAATTACCCCTTTGATCTGCCAGCGGTCCGAAAGGAAGTTGATCAGGACGACACGACTGGAAAAAATTATCGAGTCTGCAATGAAACAATCGCTAAGGACCTATCTCCCTGTTCTTCACCCCATAGTGCCCCTTGACGATTTTCTCAAACAGGACAGGCAAGGGCAGCGTTACATGGCCCATTGTGAACCGGGAGAAAAGGGCCTCCTGACAAATAAAGTTACCAGGGATAAGGAAATTACGATCCTCATTGGTCCTGAGGGAGATTTTACTTCTTCCGAAATCTTCAGTGCCATTCAGGCCGGTTTTTCCCCTATTTCCCTGGGAAAAGCCCGTTTGCGGACAGAGACTGCTGCAGTAGTTGCCTGTACCGCAATCAACTTACTCTGTGGCAACTGATGGCCCAATAATCAGAAACAAATCCGCACCTCTCTGACTATTTGCAGAAAAGTGCGGAGCAACTAACAACAACATCTTATATTTTAGCTTTGTTCAATACTGCTTCCCGCCGCTGCGGTAATGGTGTATTCACTGTCTTCCACCAGCAGGACTAGCTTTATTTTATCGCCTGGAATCGCGATCCCTGGTATGGTAATTGAATTTTTCCCTTTATTTTCTGACAGGGTCAACATTTTCTCGGCAATGACAATATTGCTGTTGGTAAGAGAGCGGTTCCGATTCTCACCCTTTCCTATTTTTGTGGTCTTTTCATCGAGAACAAGGACGGCGCGTATATTTTTACCGGTAAGCTCCCCGGAAACCTCATAGGAAAAATTCAGGGTGGCAGATTTTCGTTTCAGTTCTGTTAAGGCAATGGCATTCGGGGTTCTGACTTTTTTTTGCTGTCCGATTTCAGCAGCCAACCGGGAGGCATCCGAACCAATAAAATGACGGCTTCCATTGATTACCATTTCGGGCGTATAATTGCTCCTGTATTTGAATTTGTCGTTATACAATGCTTGTTTTTTGGAATATTGCGGTTGACTGAAGGGATCGGTCCAACCTATGTAATTCCAGTAGTCTACGTGATATGAAAGCGTGAACACCTGGCTGTCGCCCAGTTCTTTTACCTTTTTCAGGAGGGCATCTGCGGCCGGGCAACTGGAACATCCCTGAGAGGTGAACAATTCCAGAACCACCACAGGCTCAAAGGTTTTAGAAACTCTTTCCGGCAGCTCCGGTAGCGCTGAAGGGCTGCGCGGATCAAAGGCCGTAAGCCAAAATACGCCGGTAACTAATATGACGATAGTACTCTTTTTCCACATGATTATTAGTACATTTGGGTGTCATCCATTGGTCGGGCACCCATGAAACTACTTACGCTCATCCTTCTTTTTTTTTCGCTTGGTTTTCTTCAGGCACAGGAGATTGCCGTCCTCAAGTATAATGGGGGCGGAGACTGGTACGCCAACCCTACCGCTCTGCCCAACCTTATTGCCTTCTGCAATACCAATATCCACACGGAAATTGTCTTAAAACCTGGTACCGTAGAGGTAGGAAGCCCCGAAATTTTTGAATTTCCCTTTCTGCATATGACGGGGCATGGCAACATTTATTTCTCTCAGACGGAAGCAGACAATCTAAGGATGTATCTTCTTTCAGGAGGTTTTCTGCATGTTGACGATAACTACGGGATGGAACCTTATCTGAGGAAAGAACTCCTCAAGGTGTTCCCAGAAACCCAATTGACGGAGTTAGGAGCAGATCATCCTTTGTTTTCGCAGTCCTATAAATTTACCGACGGGCTGCCCAAAATCCACGAGCATGACGGCAAAAGGCCCCAGGCATTTGGTATTTTTCATGAAGGGCGGTTGGTACTGCTGTTTACTTTTCAGTCGGACCTCGGGGATGGCTGGGAAGATGCCGAAGTACATAATGACCCGGAAGAAGCACGGCTTAAAGCCTTGCAAATGGGGGCCAATATCATTCAATACGTATTCAATAACTGACCAATGACTGCAAAGATCATTGCCCACGGAATCCTCAGAGCCGTTGGTATTATTGCCGGGATAGTACTCATGCTATACTTTCTCTACCTGATTCGCTCGGTACTTGCCTATATTGCCATGGCCGCGGTGACAGCCTTAATAGGCCGCCCGGTGGTCCTTTTTTTAAGGAGGAGGGCCAAGTTCCCCAATATAATTGCAGTAATTACGACCATGCTTCTTATGGTAGGTTTGCTTGTCGGGATAGTCGCGCTGTTCGTGCCGCTGATCACAGAGCAAAGCAAAAACCTCTCGTTACTGAATATAGATGAATTGCAAAAAAGTTTGAATTCAATATATCGGGAAATCACACAATATTTCGGAGCCTCCCCGGAAACCGTGAATACCATGATCTTAGATGCTGATTTACAGAGAAATGTATTAGAAGGTTTAAACATTGGGTTTATACCAAATATCCTGAATTCCTTTGTCGGAATCCTCAGTTCCGTAAGCATTGGTCTTTTCTCGGTATTGTTTATTTCCTTCTTCTTCCTGAAGGACAGCAAACTCCTTCAACGGGGGATGCTCACCTTTGTCCCTGTTAACCGGGAGAGCAACCTTGTCAACTCCGTCGAAAAGATTAATGGGCTATTGTCACGATATTTTGTGGGCCTGCTTCTGCAAATTTTCGTGCTGTTTATCATTTATACCATCCTCCTGTTACTTATCGGCATTGAAAATGCCGTTGTGATCGCCTTTTTATGCGCACTGTTCAATATTATCCCGTATATAGGCCCCATAATAGGCGGCGCCATTATGATCTTTCTAACAATGAGCAGTAATCTCGGTTCCGACTTCAGTACTGTGATTCTTCCAAAAACAGGTTATGTGCTGCTTGGATTGGGCATCGGGCAGGTAGTGGATAACTTCTTTTCGCAACCCTTTATATTTTCAAATAGTGTCAAATCGCATCCTCTCGAAATTTTTCTGGTGATCATCATTGCCGGGCTGCTCTTCGGGGTGGTCGGAATGATTGTTGCGGTACCCGGATATACGGCCTTGAAGGTAGTTTTCAAGGAATTTCTTCATGAGAACAAGATCGTGAGACGATTGACCAAAGATATATAGCTTTACTTTGAATAAAAAGTTATTAAACCCTGGTGTACAGAATTTTATAATTGAAAATTTGAATACTGACATCCTGTCAGTTCTGTTAAAAAAGAGTCCTTTTTCGGGAATATCTGCCAGGGAACTGGCACAGCAGATTGAGGGCAGAAAAAAATGTCAGGAACGGCTTCCGTTGTGGTATGCAACACCTGGTATTTATTTCCCGAAGAAGGAAAATCTGGAACAGGCCTCCTCAGAAATCACTGCGATTTACAAATCCCGTCTTGTCGGCGGAGTATCAATGATAGATCTCACCGGTGGTTTTGGCGTAGACAGTTTTTATTTTAGCCGTTCCGTCGGGAATGTTACCTATTGTGAAGAGGATGTGGAATTGGCTGCCATAGCGTCTTATAATTATAAAATCCTTGGAGCCTGCAATATTAACGTTCGCGCCACAGATGGTATCAGCTTTCTGAAAGGAATGAGTATCGAAACTGACTGGGCCTATCTTGATCCGTCAAGAAGGGTGGCCGGCAGCAGGGTATTTAAATTCGCGGATTGCCGTCCTGTGGTTCCTGAAAATCTGGATCTGCTTTTCTCAAAAGCCGGACGGATCCTGATCAAAGCGGCACCTTTGCTGGATATTTCAATGGGTATCAAACAATTGCAGGGGGTGCAGGAGGTGCATGTTGTAGCCGTGAAAAATGAAGTGAAAGAGCTTGTATGGGTACTTCGAAGGGATTACCAAGGGGAGGTTACTATTAAAACCGTTCAGTTTGGAAACTCTGTTACCCGGACATTCGACTTTCGCCCTGAGGAGGAGAGGCAGGCAGTCCCGGAGATTGGGCATCCACTTGAATATCTGTATGAACCGAATCCTGCACTCTTAAAAGCAGGCGCCTTTAAATTGATCGCCACGCGGTTGACTTTAAGGAAACTCCATGAGCATACCCATTTATATACTTCCGGAAAACGAAAGGAATTCCCTGGAAGGATTTTTCGAATACTGGATTCGGTTCCTTATAAAAAAGGTTCTATGGGCCGTTTTACAAACACAAAAGCCAATATCACCATCAGGAATTTCCCCGAATCAGTCAGGCTGATAAGGGAAAAATTTAAAATCAAAGAAGGCGGAAAGGTTTACCTTTTCTTTATTCGGGATGTTAGTGAACAGCTCACGGTTCTCCATTGTGAAAAACTATGATGAACAGATTTTATAAGTATATTTAAAAATCCTTTGATTAGCTATAACAACAATTTTAAATAAGACCCATGGATAATTCTCTCTTCAACATCAACCGCAGACATTTTTTACAGGGAGCTACCGCTGCCGCGGTCCTATCTTCGTTCGGAATGTATGGTTTTGACCTGGTATACCGTGACAAACCTTGGCGGGTAGGCCTGATTGGAACCGGCTGGTATGGTAAAAGTGACTTATTCCGGCTCATACAGGTAAGTAATGTTGAGGTTGTTTCTCTTTGCGATGTAGATCGCAATTTTCTGAATGAAGCTGCCACGATGGTCGCTTTGCGGCAGAAATCCGGGAAAAAACCCATATTGTATACAGATTATCGGAAAATGCTTGCCGAGAAGGACCTTGATATCGTCCTGATCGGATCCCCTGATCACTGGCACGCCTTGCAATGTATCGAAGCCCTGAAAGCCGGAGCTCATGTCTATGTTCAAAAACCGATAAGTGTGGATGTCATGGAAGGTGAAGCCATGGTGGCTGCTGCGCGCAAATATAACCGCGTGGTACAGGTTGGTACTCAGAGGAAAAGTACACCCCATCTAATAGAAGCTAAAAAGAACATAGTAGACGCTGGGCTACTCGGAAGTATCTCCCATGTACAGATGTGCTGCTATTTCCACATGCGCGCCAATGGCAACCCCCCGGTCGAACCAGTACCGGACTTTCTGGATTATGAAATGTGGACAGGTCCTGCCCCATTACGACCCTATGATGGAATACCCCATAAAAGATGGTGGCGAACATTTATGGAGTACGGTAACGGCATTATGGGCGACATGTGTGTTCATATGCTGGACACCGTTCGGTGGATGCTCAACCTGGACTGGCCAAATAAGATCAGTTCCACAGGCGGCATTCTGGTACAGAAAGATGGGAAATCAAATATCGCTGATACCCAGACCGCCATGTTTGAATACGACGATCTCACTTGTTTATGGGAGCACAGGTCCTGGGGAACGCCCGCAGATCCTGATTATCCCTGGTCCTTCAAATTATTCGGAGACAAGGGTACACTCTCAGGAAGTACCATGCAATATGATTTTGTCCCTCAGGGCGAAGGAAAGCCCATTCATATGGACGTGGTCTATGAAAAAGAAAAATATCCGGAAGACCTCACTGAAAAAGATATAGAATTGAATGCGGCGCCCGCCACCAGGTTGCACATGCTCGACTTTCTTGCCGCCATCGAAAAAGGTACCCTTCCGATTGCAGATATTCTACAGGGTCATATCTCTACCTCGAGCTGTATCCTTGCGAACCTGTCCATGGAGGCCGGGAGACCCTTGGTTTATGATCCTGAGAAACGAATAATAACCGGCGATCCGGAAGCCACCAAAATGCTCGTAAGATCTTACAGGGATCCGTGGAAGCATCCGATGCCCGAAGATTTCACTTCCTGATTCACTTCATGGCATCCAGCCATTCGAAGACGCGCTCAGTCCATCCCCTTAAATAGGGATCTGCTGTCGCCAGAGAAAAACCATGACCTCCGTGAGGATAGATATGAAGGGCGGCGGGTACTTTTTTTTCGAGGAGCGCTTCAAAGAAAAGTATGCTATTTAGAGGACTGACACCGGTGTCATCAGCTGCATGGATCAACAAGGTAGGGGGCGTTTCAGACGTCACCCGGAGTTCATTGGAAAAACGATCGACGGAGGCTGACGAAGGATTTTCACCAAGCAGTGCGGTTCTTGAGCCCTGATGGGTGGCAATGGCACCAAAACTAATGACGGGATACACCAGAATCATAAAATCCGGTCGGGCACTTAAAGCATCTGCCGTGTCCGATGGCTCATACACTTTTTCTTTGAAGTGGGTCCCGAGGGTGGAGGCCAGGTGTCCACCGGCAGAAAATCCCATCACCCCCACTTTAGCTGGATCAACTTTCCAACCAGGAGCCATGGATCGCACCAATCTGATGGCCCTTTGGGCATCTATAAGCGGTACATTATATTTTTCGGTAAGGGATTCGGATACCGGCAGACGGTATTTGACCACTATACCTGCAATACCCTTGGAATTCAGGTATTTCGCTATATCTGTACCTTCCCAATCATAAGCGAGGATATGGTACCCTCCTCCCGGAAAAATCAGGACTGCCTGGCCATTGGCATTGGCTTTCGAAGGAAGATACACTTCCAGATGTGGTTCCTGCACCTTGCTGATCCGTAGGATGTCATCCATTTCCTGAACTTCCTTCTCAGAGGAAGAAATTCTGTTGGGAATTTCTTTCCCCCATAAGGGAACAATAGTGTCCTGAGCCTTTAAGTTTCCTGCCACCAATAAAACAATTAGCCATACATATTTTATCATCCTACGGTCTATTACATTTGATCGCTTGCAAACTGATATATTCCTTGCTGTTTGTTGCAATATCAGCCGACTTCCATGCGTTTAAAGATATGCTATTATCACTCATCACACTCCCATCTAAAATCAACCACCGCATCCATTGATGACGCCCCTAGATTGTAGTGCCACCATTCTGTGCGAATGGACCAGAAGCCATATTTTTCCATAGTTTCCCTCAGGATCCTCCTGTTTTCCAAAACAAGGGCCGGAAGATCCGAGTTATCGTGATACGCCTTTTTACCAAAATAATCAAAGTCGGTTCCCATATCCAATTCCCGGTCGTTCCGATCAACGAGGGTGATATCTACAGCGCCCCCCTTATTGTGAATCGATCCCTTTACCGGATTGGCCACATATTGAGGATTAGGTACCAGCGCCCACATTTTGTATTGCACGGAATTGGGCCGGTAACAGTCGAAAAACTTAATCCGGTAACCCTTTTTCATAAAATCCCTGTTGGCTGCGATAAGTGCCTTTGCCGTTTTTACACGAGTATAACATCTGGCACAATCGTAGACCTGCTCATTCAGAAAATTATTTTCGGTAGCGTACCGCAGATCATACATAAAATCCCCACTATATTCCTTCAAAAGGATAAAGGTAGTATCTGGAAGGCGTTCCAGGGATTTAAGGGTCGGAGAAGCCGCTTTTTCCCGGACTCTGGAAAGTGGGGAATCCCCGGCTGCTGATACGGGCACTTTTTCGGCGGATGAATCTGTATCCCTGCACCCTGATAGGCCTATCAGATGAAGTAAAGCCAAAAGCAGCAGGCCGATTTTCATATTATTTCTTTTTGATAAGGATCAGCCAGTCCTTATGTTGCTGGCCGTCATAGGCAGACAGAGAAACACTGTTGGCTTTGGTTATCTCCCATCCCTGATTCTTCTTATCCAGAAGTTTACCTCCTCTGTAGGGATCGAAGAAGGCAATGACATAATTGCCATCCCCTATTTTCAGATCTGTGCGCTCATATCCCGGCAGGTAAACCAGATATTCCCCTCCTTCAGAAGCCAGGCAAAAGGCATCAGGATTGCTCAGCAGTTCATCATGGTTTTGCATTTTATCAAAATTGACATGATTCATAAAAAACTCGTGGGCGTTCTGTGTAATCTGCCACCAGGGAGCCATTGTACGAAAATTTACTTCATAAGGCCCCTCTGTGACCAACTGTTGCTGCACCACCCTCCACGAGTTCCCGGCGGCCCCGGCCATTAAAGATTTCCAGAGTATGGACTTCATAACCTTTTTATGACTATCGGCGTTTGAAGAATCCAAGGCCTGCAATAAGTTTTCTGATCCCGGTTGCCGGACTTCCACTGGCCATGGGGAACCTGACTTTTTGGAAAGTCCGGTCCAGCTTACCAACTCCTTATAAAGTTCCGTTGTGTCCGGAAACTGGATCGCCTGGATGGCCATGCCGGAGTTTTTCAAATGCTTTCCGAAGCCCGTATTGTATGGTTTCGGGACTTTTCCATAAGCTGTTCCGGGAAAAGGTGATGCATTTCCAATGGCAATCGGATGGCTGTAAGGATCAATGCTCCTGAGAAAGTCGGCGTCGGCCCTGATTTGATCCACATTGGAAGTGTCCGCACCGTTTAGACACCAAACAAGCCCAGGATGATGCGCAAAACGATTCACCATTTCCCTGAAGTACAAGTGACGTTCGGAGCCGGAAGGTAAGTTTGCCTTTCCAGCATCGGCAACGCCAAGATCAATGGCGATCCCAAGACGGTCCATATGTCGGAATACCTGTTCCCACTGTTCCAGTTTGCTTACATCATAGCGGCTCATCTGCCCGGCTTCAATCCATGGATATACTTCCACTCCTGTTTCGCCCAGAAAGGTGGTTGATAGTGACAGGCTGTTCAAGCCAGATGAAGCAAGGTAGTTTAAGGCTCCTATGAGTTTTTTCCCCTGCTCATCTCCCCAAAGGGGATCCTCATCAGTCCAATCATCCATGTGAAAGGTGTCTCCGGATATCTTGCCTGCGAGATCAGGCGAGCCCTGTACATCCGGAGATGCCAGGAAACTTCCAATCACTTCCACTCCATTCTTTAAGAAGGCGCTACCGCTTTCGCTCATTCTGAGGTATGCGCCCTCCTGGCCGGTCAATTTTCCGTCACGGTAAAAACCAGTTTCGGCTGAATCGACTGCTGAGATATCAAAATCGCCTTCAATCCGCCACAATTCTTCTATATCCGGGCTCTCCGAATCATTGAGTGCCACGCCGTTTCCCCTAAGAAAGCGCGCATCGAATTTCCACTTTCCGGCTTTTTCCGGTGAAAAAAGGATCTTCCAGAGATCTCCATCTGCAGCTCCGGTATTAGCCGCATTTCCATCCGCCGCAAAAAAGCCGTCGACACGAAGTTGTGCACTGTCATTCTTAAAGTTTGCCACCAGGCGATAATCCGTAAATGGGTTGACGGAATCCGTTTCACTTACAAACGGACCTTTGAACGCCAGGGTTACCGGCTGCCATTTGGAAAGGGCACCCGTCATTTGGTAAGACTTCAGGTCTGTGGGTTCATGTTTACATGAAAGAATGGATATTAAGAAAATCCAGGCAAGGACAAAACAACGCCTTTTTGGTAGGGGCAAATGCATCGCAGGTTGGGGTCAATTTGAACTCAAGGTAATCATTATTTTTTTTGATTTCATGTAGTGATGGGCATTTTAGCTACATAAGCTGAAATTCCTCGTCAACCCCCTCCTTAAATACAGTAAGAGCTTAAATGGAAGATTAGGTGGGATGGAGAATAATAGTTACTTTCAGCCGGAGTCAAAAATTATAAAGATATGAAGCCGTTATTCCTATGCTGGCTGGTATTAATTCTGGGCGTTGCTTCCTGTAAAACAAATACATCCGGGATTTCTAAAACCGATCCTGGCAATGCATCACCATGGATGCTGGGTTTTGAGAAAACAAAGGTAAATCCTGTAATGACTGCAGATAGCAGCTATGTCTTTAATGATCCGATTACTGAAAAACCTGTTCGATGGCAAAAAGCGGATGTTTTTAATCCGGCAGCCATTGTCCGTAATGACACTGTCTTTATGCTCTTCAGGGCTGAGGACAATCCAAAGGCCATTTTGGGAGGGCGTACTTCCAGAATTGGTCTGGCCTACAGCACGGATGGTATCAACTTTACAAAATTTCCTGAACCCGTTCTTTTTCCCTCCAATGATGAATACAAAAAATGGGACTATCCCGGGGGGATCGAGGATCCCAGGATCGTAGAAACGCCGGATGGAGAATATCTGATGTTCTATACCAGTTGGAATACGGATCTTGCCCGCTTATCCGTCGCCAGTTCGCAGGATTTACGGAAGTGGGCCAAAGAAGGTCCGGTTTTCGAAACCGCCAATGAGGGTAAATTCCTGGACATCTGGAGTAAGTCAGGCTCTGTGGTTACGGAGCTTATAAACGGGCGGTTGATTGCCAAGCGGATCAATGGGAAATATCTTATGTACTGGGGAGAGCTTTTTATGAACCTTGCACAATCGGAGAATGGTCTGGATTGGGAACCGATGCTGGACGCACAGGGAAATCTTTTACATGTGTTTGAACCCAGTATCTCCGAATTTGACAGCCACCTGGTAGAACCCGGTCCCCCGGCGCTGTACACGGAGAAGGGTATTTTATTGCTTTATAATGGCAAAAATCTAAGCGGTGAGGGCGCAAGCAGTCAATTTCCGGAAGGCACTTATTGCGGGGGACAGGTATTATTTGACAAGGCTGCTCCGTATAAAGTGGTCAATCGTCTTGAAAAACCCTTTATATGTCCCGGCCTTCCTCATGAAATTTCCGGTCAGTATAAAGCAGGCACTACTTTTACGGAAGGTCTGGTGTATTTTCATGAAAAATGGTTTTTGTATTATGGCACGGCAGATTCAATGGTAGGGCTGGCCATCCGGCAGTGAAAAATTGATATTTCAGCTCAGGATCAAGCTCAAGAGCAAGTTCAAGAGCAAGTTCAAAAAGCAAGGTCAAGTTCAAGTTCAAGAGCAAGGTCAAGTTCAAAAAGCAAGTTCACACTGCACGGTCCAGGATTAGGATTGGGATCAAAGCTTAAATCAAAACATAGGAGTATGGTCCGTAGACGAGAAAGATTAAGAGCTGCCGCGGGTTGCGAAGCACCGTGAAATCTTTTACTTTCTTTACAATATACCTTCTTATGATACCGGTAAAACATGTTTCTGTTAAAATTCAGCACCTGCTATCCGGATGTCTTATTCTTATTTTGCATCAGGCGTGTCTTAACAACGAAGTTGGGGAAGATAAACCACGCGGTCCCAATATTATCCTGATTCTGGCAGATGACCAGGGCTGGGGTGACCTGAGTTTTAACGGCAATGCCAACCTGCAAACTCCACATATTGATGCCATTGCAAAAAACGGTATTTCCTTCCAGAATTTTTATGTGCAACCGGTTTGCTCCCCTACCCGCGCAGAAATTCTCACAGGGCGTTATTTTCCCAGAACAGGGGTTTATTCCACCTCAGAAGGCGGGGAACGCATTAATTCTGATGAAACCACCATTGCGGACATACTGAGAAAAGCCGGCTATCAAACTGCGGCATACGGGAAATGGCATAACGGGGTACAACCGCCTTATCACCCTAACGCCAGGGGGTTTGACGATTACTACGGCTTCGCTTCCGGGCATTGGGGAGATTATTTCAGCCCCATCCTAGAGCATAATGGCAGGATGGTCCAGGGCCGGGGCTTTCTGGCTGATGACATAACAGATAAAGCTTTGGATTTCATCACACGTTGGAAGTACGAGCCGTTTTTCCTGTTCCTGCCCTTTAACACCCCTCATAGTCCGATGCAAGTCCCGGATCCCTTCTGGGAGCGCTTTAGAGATAAAGACCTGCCACAGCAATACGAAGGAGTCGAAAAAGAGGATATCAATTTTACGCGGGCAGCCTTGGCAATGGTGGAAAATATAGATTACAATGTGGGCCGTCTTACCGGACGGTTGCAGGAACTTGGTCTGGAAGAAAATACAATCCTCATCTATTTGTCGGACAATGGCCCCAATGGCTGGCGGTGGAACGGAGGGATGCGTGGAAAGAAAGGGTCCACGGATGAAGGCGGCGTCAGAACACCCTTCTTTGTCCAATGGAAAGGATCCATCCAGCCTGGTTCCAGCGCGAAACAGATTGCCAGCGCTATTGATATTTTACCCACCGTTTTAAATCTCGCCGGCCTGCGGCCTGATCTTAAAAAAAAACTGGACGGCAAGGACCTTACCCCCCTGATATTTCAATCAGGATCCGACTGGCAAAACCGTCTTGTTTACAATCATTGGGAGGGTAAGACGAGCATCCGTTCTGAAAAATATCGCCTTGATGCACAACAAAGGTTGTACGATTTGACGACAGACCCATCACAACAGCGGGACCTTGGCGATCAGTACCCCGCCCTGCGCGATTCGCTAATTCAGGCGGGTGAAAAGTGGCTGGCGGACGTAGCAGCCGTTCCAGGTGATCCAGGAAGATCCTATCCCCTTGGACATCCGGATTTCGAGTTTACCCAACTGCCTGCCAGGGACGGCATACCTCATGGTAATATTATCAGAAGCAACAAGTTCCCCAATTGTTCCTATTTTACCCAATGGCTTGCTATCTCCGACTTCATGTCTTGGGAGCTAGATGTTCTGCAAGCCGGAGATTTTGAGGTAGAACTTTACTATACCTGTGCAGAAAAGGACCTGGGTGCTATTGTTGAGCTGGCACTGGGCGACAGCCATATCGTCGCTAAAATCGACAAAGCCAATGATCCCCCTCTCAGAGGAATGGAACACGACCGATATCCCCGTTCAGAGTCGTATGTAAAAGATTTTGTTCCCATGAAATTGGGTACCATTCGTTTAAAGAAAGGCACCGGCCGGTTAACTTTAAAAGCATTGACCATCCCGGGCAGAGAAGCGGCTGAAGTGCGATTGATACTATTTAAGCGAATTAATAAGGTATAGGAAGTCCCGGATTTTCCGAAAGGTTATCCGACTGAATGCAAAAGGGAGCGCGTTGTCTTTTTTTTAAAGCCTTATAACCTGTAATCTAATCATATACTAAAACTGTGCTCTCCCTAAATCCGATGCGCTCAGCTTTAGCTTCAAAAGAGGTGCCAAGTGGAATTGGCTTCATGTAGAGTCGCCAGATACTGTCCTGGGGTGCTTTCCACAGGATAGTGGCATCAGAACGATCGGAAATAAGCTGAAGGACAGAATCCGTTTCCACTAATTCCAAAGGAGGCAATTGTCGCGGTTGTCCATCAGGGAGCCATTTTTCTACCAGCTCTTTTTCCGGGATCCGACCAAGGTCATTCGTTTCAATAATCCATTGATCCAATTGTTTTCTGAGACGGATCAGCGTATCAATAAAAGTAGAATCGGAAGCGAGGTTTTTAAGTTCCCTGGGGTCTGCCTCGAGGTTATAGAGTTCTTCTTCCGGTTTTTGGGGTGTAAACCACAAGGCCTGTATAGCATCCAGGGAATCTGCGGAATGAAGCTCCCTCATTTTTCGCATCATGGGCATTTGTTCTCTGTATGCGAGGATTGCGGCGTTGCTCCGTCCGGGATTAAAATTCCGGATGTATTTGAATTTTCCGGACCTGACTGCCCTTAAGCGGTCATACACTTCATCAAAACGATCTGCGGATGCAAAAATAAACTGCGATTTATTTTGGACCTGATATGGACCGAATTGCGCTTTTCCCTGCATCACATCGGGCGGTTCCACTCCGGCCAGGGAAAGAATGGTAGGTGCCAGATCGATAAAACTCATAAAGCGGTCATCAGTAGTACCCGCATTTTCATTCTCCCTGAATTTTACAACCAGCGGGACTTTGATGCCGGTTTCATATAAAGCCCGCTTGTACCTTGGGAAAGGCCCACCATGATCTGAATAAAAAAATATAATGCTGTTTTCGTATAAGCCGTCCTCCTTTAATTGCATCATAATTTCCCCAACCTGTTCATCCAGCCTGATCAGATTGCTGTAATTCACTGCCAGATCATGACGAATAGTGCTGTCATTCGGGAAATATGAGGGGACAGGAACGGTTTCAGGGGAAACCAGTAATGGATCCTTACCCCGCTCCCAAATCTGGGATTCGTGTGTGACTCCAAAGTTAAAAACCGCAAAGAAAGGACTATTCTCAGGTCGGTTTCTCCAGTGGGCTTTCGTTCCACTATCATCCCACGCACCCTGTAATTTGCGGAAATTGTAGTCTTCCTTGGCATTATTGGTGCAGTAATATCCCGCTTTCCTAAGGTATTCGGGAAACATCCTGACCCCATCCGGAATTACAGGAGAATAATTTGGAATGCCAAGGCCTGGCTGGTTTTCCGGGGCGTAACCATTGTAGGTGCGCATGTTATGCGTTCCTAAAGTGGTAGGATACATCCCGGTGATGATGGCACTTCTCGCCGGCGCACAGACAGGTACCGGGGCATAGGCATTCAGGAATACCACGCCTTCCTGCGCAAGTGCCTGGAGTTGTGGTAAAGTTACCGTTGTATCACCGTAGAAAGGGAAAAAATCTGCAGATGCATCTTCTGCTACGAGCCATATGATATTCGGAGGGACAGTATTTTCGATTGCTGCATCTTCAGAACAGCTGTTCAACAAACATCCGAACCCGCAAAAGGCAACAGAAAAAAAGTGCGGTTTCATACCCCTATTCCCCCATATCTTCGAGGAATTTAAGACTTTGGGGTACCTGCTCGACCACCCTTGATGATTCATCTTCGATGAACATGAATTCGATTCCAAGTTCGCGACCCCTTCGGACCAACCCTTCAATGTCTATCTGACCGGAACCCAGGACCACATTGGTCTCTACATCTTCATGCCCCGTATCATTTCCGGCCACGCCGGCAGCCATATCTTTAAGGTGCATCAGCACAAATTTATCGGGATATTTGTTCAACACCTCCATAGGATCTGCACCTCCGTGCTGCACCCAGTACACATCCATTTCAAAGGCAAAGTCCTTCGCATTTTCTGCCATAAAATCGAATAAAGTACCGCCTTCATAGGGTCGGAATTCATAACCATGTGCATGATAGGCGAGCGTAAGCCCCTCCGCTTTAAGCGCCCTACCGGCCTTGTTGAAAACAGCGACAGCTTCCTTGGTTTTCTCAATATCAAAATTGTTATCCTTATGGGGAATCCAGGCACACATCACATAACGCACCCCGAAATCCTTCGCATTCTGTATGACCTTTGGAAGATCATTCTGCAATTCTTCGTAACCTGCCCCAACACTTACCACCTCAAGACCGCGATCTGATAACTCTTTTTTAAATTCGGTCACAGACATGCCATAGGTACCCCCACCCTCAAGTTTCGTAATTCCCCATGAACTGATCAGATCGAGACTTCCGGGAACATCTTTTTTGAATTGATCCCTCAGGCTGTACAATTGTAATCCTACCTCCTGAGCACTGAGGAGGCTGCTTCCCAAACTCAGTGTCATTATGAATAGCGGAATTATTAATTTTATTTTCATTTTTCTTATTTTAAAATTATCGGTACGTTACTACCGGTAGCCAATTACATTCTATAGTTCGGAAGCCCAGGCAAACATCCAGTCAAACCAGAGCAATGCCCTAAGTCAGCAGCTTCCCGGTTTCATCCCATTCAGCAATCACCCCTCGTTTGCTTTGGTCAACACATTTGGCTATCCATGCCTCATCATAGGCCATCCCATGCTGATCAAGAACCTCCTGCGGAACCCCATCCCACACCGCCGGAGTATTTCCTTTATACCCCAGTTCCTCAATGCCAATCCTGGAGGTATAGTAACCGGTGAGTGTCAGATTCCGCATGAGTGCAAAAAACTGGATCTCCACTGGCTGTGCCGACATGGGAATTTTTGAGTCATAAAATGCGATCGGGTCCAGTAATTGCTTTTGTTGCACTTCCGATGCATTTTTGAATTCCTTTTCGAAAGAAGTATTGCTCTTGTGATCCAGCCACATCAGTCCGCCCCTCAGATCCGTCTGCAGCTCGGGTAGATCCTTAGCCATAAATTCTATAAATTCTGGAACTCCCGCTTCCTTGATCCCGCCTTTTTCACCAGGTGGAAGTATCAGGTTAGATAGGACCCCGATTGTCTCCAGTTCATGGTCAGTAAAAAACTGCTTTGCATTGATTTCCTCAATTTCTTCCAGTTCTTTAGGAGTTCTGCCAAAATATTTTTCATCTGCTTTTACCGCAGAAACCTCCTCTGTACCCGCTGTATCAGGCTTGCATCCATTGACCGCGAGGCCTCCTGCAACGGTTCCCAGAATAATGGATTTTATACTGTTACGTCTGTCCATGATATTAAATATTTTGTTTTTTCAATTGATCAACTATATATTCTGAGGCCCGCATAGAAAGTGCGAGAATGGTCCATGTACAATTCTTATCCGCCTGGGATACAAAAGGTCCGGCATCGGTAATAAATACATTCTTACAATCATGCAATTGCTGGTACTTGTTGGTGACGGACTTTTTAGGATCATCACCCATCCTGGTGGTTCCCACTTCGTGAATGATATTCCCAGGGTTGTGCAGTCCGTAGTCACGGTCGGCACCCGGGGTATCGCCCAACACTTCACCGCCCATGTTTTTGATCAGCTCTTCAAAAGTTTCCTGCATGTGTTTTGCCTGTTTTCTTTCGAAATCTGACCACTTGTAATGGAACCGCAGGACAGGGATACCGAATTCGTCCACAGTGGTCGGATCGATTTCACAATAGTTATCTTCCAGGGCGATAGACTCCCCTCTGCCTCCAAAGCCGATGACAGAGCCGTAGTACTTTTTCACATCCTCCCTCAGGCCATTTCCGTATCCTCCTGTCGGCAGGCCGAAGAATTTGTTGAAATCGTTCGCGTTAAATCCAAACCCATAATTAGGCATTCCCATTCCGCCCCATACCTCTATATGGTAACCTCTGGGAAAATCCAGGTTTTTATTGTCAAGCCACCATGGGGTATATACATGCATTCCCCCAACCCCGTCTTCATTGTAAATTTTGCGGTTCATCAATCCCGGGATAAAACCTGCCCGGCTGGAGCCTGTGGAATCATGAAGGTATTTCCCGACCACATTACTGCTGTTCCCAAGTCCGTTGGGATGCTGTTTGCTCTTACTGTTTAACAGGATCTGTGCAGAGCTGCAGGCCGATGCGGCCAGAATGACCACCTTGGCCTTCAACTGGTATTCCTTTCGATCCTCCCTGTTGATATAGGAAACCCCGGTGGCCTTACCTTCGGCATCGACCATCACTTCCCTCACCATAGAATTCACAAAAAGATCAACCTGTCCCCTGCTCTTCTGAGCAGGGAAAATGAGGCAGGAGCCGGAAGAGAAATCAGCGTAAACCTGGCAGGCGCGCGAACACTGTCCACAATAAAAGCACACCCCGCGGTCCTCATTTATTTTTTTGGTAAGCATGGACAAGCGGGAAGGAATAACGGGAATGTTTGATTTTGAAGCGCCTTTTATGTAAAATAATTCGTGAAGCCTCGGCTTCGGAGGAGGAAGGAAAAAACCATCCGGATCATTTGGCAATCCTTCATTGGTGCCGAATACGCCGATCAGTTTGTCAAGCTTATCATAATATGGTTTTATATCATCATAGCTGATAGGCCAGTTATCTCCCAGGCCATCCACATCCTTATGTTTAAAATCCTTAGGGCCAAATCTTAGCGAAATACGTCCCCAGTGATTCGTTCTGCCCCCAAGCATTTGTGAACGAAACCAGTCAAATTTGGTTCCATCCTTGTGGGTGTAGGGCTGTCCCTCGATATCCCATCCTCCATAGGCCATGTCGAATTCGCCGAAATCCCTCGAAGTTCCGGCCCCTCTCCTCGGTGATTCATACGGCCATTTCAATTGGGTTTGTTGCTTTGGATCGGCGGGATCAAAAAATGGGCCTGCTTCCACAACTGCCACTTTTAATCCGGCATCGGCCAGCACTTTGGTAGACATACCTCCTCCGGCACCGGATCCTACGATGATGGCATCGTAAACCGTGGGCGATTCTTTTATTTGCATCATGAATTTTGAGAATTTGGCACAATTTAGAAAATTGAAAAGGAAATTACTATTCTTTTTTCAGGAGTTCACAATGTGGTTGAAAAATACACTGATGTTCACCAACATTTCGATAAATTATTGAGAATTCTTCAATACTTCTCCCTTTCGAGTGCCATAAAATTTGAATTATCCATAAAATATTAAGATTCAAAATGTCATATTATGAATTCCGGGGCTGTAAATTTATAATAGTGTAAATCATTAATAATGTGATAATTTATTTAGGTTTTTTTTAAGACATTAGCAAGGGTAAATCCTATAGCCTAAATAAAGCTGTATTTTGAGAGAAATTCAGCACAACCCCATAGAATAGGCACTGCGAATCATTCTAAGATTTAACAAAAAACACGGCAACAACTGTATTTTATATGTATTAATTTATTAATATTATCGAAAATTTGTAGTTTTTTTAACATATTAACGAAAACGATTTCGGCTGTTAGAATTGCAAAATCTTGAAACTCAATTACTTAAAACTAACTAAACAAAAAATGATTATGATGAAAAAAAACGATTATCAATCGTTAAAACCTTGTAAGAGGAGGCGAGTTGCCACTTATTTCAAGGTTTTTTCTTTGCTTCTCTGTCTGCTGGGTTCTACTGCTTATGCGGCGGATGTGGCAGGGTTTGAAAGCATGCCGGTCGCAGACGCCCCTCAGACTGTAATTACAGGAACGATAACCGACACCGAGGGCGTTCCTCTTCCAGGTGCGAACGTAGTTGTAAAAGGTACAACGGTAGGAACCTCGGCAGATTTTGATGGCAACTATTCCATCCAGGCTACCGCAGGGGCTGTACTCGTATTCTCCTATACCGGATACAACAGTCAGGAACAAACAGTAGGATCCGAAACTTCTATCAATGTCAGCCTCGAAGAAGGGGTGGCGCTTGACGAAGTTATAGTAACTGGATACACCACAGAGACCAAGCGGGAAACCACCGCTGCGGTATCCATTGTAAAAGCTGAGGAATTGGCAGCTATCCCATCCGGTAACATCGAACAACAACTCCAGGGGCGGGTTGCAGGGGTTACTGTACTGACCAACGGTCAGCCAGGAACCACCAGCCAGATCAGGGTACGTGGATTCGGAGCCTTCGGAGGAAATGAACCCTTATATGTTGTGGATGGAGTCCCGGTAGGAAATACCGATTTCCTGAATCCGGACGATATCGAAACCACCACCGTACTTAAAGATGCCGCCGCTGCTTCCATTTATGGAGCAAGGGCTGCCAATGGCGTGGTTGTTTATACGACCCGGCAGGGATCCAAGAACAAACCAACCGAGATCCTCCTAAATGTATCCAGCGGCGTATCCGATCCCAACGTGGCAGGAGCGCCAAAGAACCTGAACCCACTTGATATGGCAGAATACACCCATATCGGCTACAGGAACAATGCGGCGGCTACCAATACGCCTGTTCAATACACACATCCGCAATACGGATCCAATCCTACTCCAAGGATCCCGGACTTCCTTCACGCGAACGGAGCGAATGGCATTGTTGGATCTGTTGACCTGGCTGCAATCCGTGCGGCTTACGAAGCGGAACCGGAGAACGTTTTCCTGATAAGGCCGAATCTGGCCGGTACCAACTGGTACAAGGAACTTACCCGCATAGCTCCTATTACCCGCTTAACCCTCGGTGTGAACGGAGGAACTGACCGAGGCCGCTACTACATGGGCTTCAGCCTGCAGGAACAGGCAGGTATCCTCCTCAACAATGATTTTCAGAGGTATACAGGGCGTTTCAATTCAGAATGGGATGTTACCCCATGGTTGGCTTTCGGAGAGAATTTTCAGGTAACCTACCGCTCGGCGGTGGGAGGCTTTGGAGGAGGTGGTGGAGTTAACGGGGCTACTGAAGAATCCGTTATCCTTTCCGCCTACAGGATGCCGACCATCATTCCTGTTTATGATGATTTTGGAAGCTTTGCAAGCACACGTGCTACTGGTTTTAACAACCCTAGAAACCCGGTGCGTCAGCAAGTGCTCAATGCAGGTGATGACACCGGCTACGGGATAGGCGGTTTCGGCAATATTTACCTGCTGCTAAAACCGGTTGACGGACTGGTTATCAGGACCAGCCTTGGTGGAGCTTACAACAACGGCCATTTCGTGAATTATAACTACAGATACCTCGGGGATTCCGAGCCTGAGGCAAGTAACTCCTTCTCAGAAGGCAGTAACTATAACTTCCAGTGGGTGTTTACCAATTCCGCCACCTATGAGAAACTCTTCGGTAAGCACAAAATTAAACTTTTCGGAGGTATTGAAGCCCTGAATACGGGTGCCGGTAGGTTTATCAACGGAAACGGGATCAATCCTTTCTCAACCGACCTTGATTTTCAAAGCCTGAATGTGGTACAGAGCCCGAACGTGAATAGCGGGCAGTTTAAAGGCGTGAACTTTTATTCCCTTTTCGGGAAACTCGATTACAACTTTGATGAGCGCTATTACCTCACCGGGGTCATCCGTCGGGATGGTGCCTCCCGTTTCGGGGGCAACAACCGCTACGGGACATTCCCTGCGATTTCCGGCGCCTGGAGGGTGATCGCAGAGCCTTTTATGCAGGATCAGGACCTTATCACAGACCTGAAGATCCGCGGTGGATGGGGGGAAATGGGAAACTCGAACAATGTGGATCCTAATAACCAATATTTTTTATATGCCTCTTCCAGAAACAACACTTTCTATCCTGTTGACGGGCAGAACAGCGGTGCAAACGAAGGGTTCGCTCAAAGCCGCATAGGAAACCCCGACGCAAAATGGGAAACCAGTGAAACCACCAACATCGGATTTGACGCCTCTTTCTTTGACAATAAACTGGAGTTCATCCTTGACTGGTGGAAGAAAGACACCCGCGATCTTCTTTACCAGGTACCACTGGCAGGGGTAACGGGGAACTTCGCCGCTGCCCCCTCCGTGAATATCGCCAGTATGAGCAATAAAGGGATCGATTTCCAGATTATCACCAGGGGTAACTTTACCGAGGACTTCTCTTATACCCTCACCCTGAACAATTCTTTTCTGGACAATGAGATTACTTTCCTTGCTAATGGCATCGAATTCTTCGACGGACCAGGGTTCAGGGGCATTAACCCTATCCGGAACGCGGTAGGACAATCTATCTCTACCTTCTTCGGATATAATGTGATCGGCTATTTCAACAGCCAGGCCGAAGTGGACAGTTCTCCGGCCCAGGATGGAAAAGGGCTGGGTCGTTTCCGCTATGAAGATGTGGACGGGGACGGGGCGATCACCCCGGATGACCGGACCTTTATCGGAAGTGCGGTACCCGATTATACCGGTGGTGCCACCCTCAACCTCAGGTTTAAGAATCTGGAATTTGAAACGTACTGGTATGCTTCCATAGGTAACGAAATCTTTAATCAGTCAAAATGGTTTACTGATTTCTTCGGAACATTTGAAGGTTCCGCAAAAGGCCAGCTGGCCAAGCAGTCATGGACCCCTGAACTGGGGAACAACGCCGCAGCCCCGATCTGGGAAAGCGCGTCCAACCTAAGTACGAGCGGGGCCGCTAACTCCTGGTATGTGGAAGACGGATCGTTCCTGAGATTGCAGCGTCTCGGACTGGCTTATACCTTTGACAGCAACATGATAGAAAAATGGGGCATGAGTAAACTGAAATTGGGTATCGCCGCCAACAACATCTGGACACTCACCGATTATTCCGGTCTAGATCCCGTAGTGGCCGGTCCGGATACCAACTTTGGTATCGATGTTGGGAACTACCCAGTAACACCCAGCTATTTAATCAGCTTGGAATTAGGACTATAAACGCAACCCTATGGTAATGATGTATCTATTTTTTATATCTTTAAAACAAAAATAAACTATGAAAACTATTTTTAAACTAAAAAAACTTCCAGTTCTGTTGCTGGCCCTGATGATGGTGTCCGTTTCCTGTAGCGACGAATTCCTCGAAATTGCGCCCACAGGATCTCTTGCGGATGCACAGGTGAATACCAAAGCCGGGATAGAAGGACTTCTTATCGGAACCTATTCGGCCCTGAACGGGGTTTTCGGAAACCGGTTTGAAGGTCCTAATCACTGGATTACCGGTTCTATCCTGGGAGGTGAGGCAAATAAGGGAACAGACGCGGGGGATTATTCCTCCATTAACCCCGTTCAGCGATACGAACATGATGCCACCCAGGGAGATCTCAATTCTTTGTGGCGGGGGAGATTTGAAGGGGTGAGCCGTGCAAATAAAGTGTTGCAGGCGCTTACTGTTGCCACGGACGTAAACGAAACCGACGCGGCAAGGATCGCAGGGGAAGCCCGGCTTTTAAGGGGTCATTATTATTTTGACCTTAAGAAGCATTTCAACAGTATTCCGGTATTTGATGAAACCCTGTTGCCTACAGAAGTAATTTTGGTTCCCAATACCACCGATGTCTATCCACAGATTGAGGCGGACTTTCAGTTTGCTTATGATAATCTTCCGGACAATAATGGAGCCGGTCGCGTGAACAAGTGGGCCGCTGCTGCCTATATGGGCAAGGCGCTGTTATACCAACAGAAATTCGCAGAGGCCAAAGCCTGGTTTGA
>JBGTKP010000017.1:0-13891 GCA_041744575.1 Muriicola sp. | reverse complement strand
CGGGCTCGATCGCCCTACATCACTCGAATTTATCAAGAACATCGCCTATATAGTGACATTAACCGGTGAAGTTTGGACTATTGAAAACGTGAGTGGTCCACCCTTCGGTGCCTGATGCCAGTGCCAACTCGTCGTAACTCTGTAGTACTACCCATTTACTAGACCACCGTTTTTCATTTTTAGGGACATTCGGGAGTAAGCCGGATTTTGGAGAAAACTTAAACCAAATGCCTTCTGGATCATAGAATCTGGACGGCATTTTTAATTGGTAAAGGAGTTGGTGAATATTTAGGGATAGAATAGATCCGTTTTCAAGGTTTTTGGTGACAATGGGGCATAGGATTCCCTGAGACTTTTGACATCCTTTATCCCTTAAGCCACTCGTTGCGGTTCTTCCCTGGCCATGCGCCTGCCAATCTCCAGGGCATTGGCGGTATGAATGCCGAAGAAAATCCAGAGGGTCTCGGTAGCCTTGGTCCGGGCCTTGATTTTTTTCAAGTGGTAGTGTTCTTTCTCCTTTCCAAAGCTTCTCTCCAGGCGGCTGCCTTTTTCTTTGGTAATGGCACTTGACAGTTGTCTTCGCTGTTTTTCGTGTTTGCCAGCCCTTCCCTTACGCTTGAAGTCGGTATGAAGGTCATAGCGGGTGGCAAACCTGCGATTCTTGTTGGTGGAGTAGATGGCATCGGCTCCGGCCAATCTGGTTTTGACTTTGGTTAGACGTTGCGCCTTGAACACGGTATCCTGAAAGCGGTTGCCTTCGTGGAAGGCCTCGAAGCTTAAGTGTTCGATAAAACTGATTCCGTCGATCTGGAACTTGTTAACCTTGGCTCCAAATTCTACCGCTTTGGTTTCCTTTCCACGTACGATGGATCGGATATAGTCTTTGTCGAGGCTTACGATACGGTTTTTTGGTTTTACCCCTTTGTAAAAGTAATCGTGCTGCTGGTTATAGATCTTCCGAGCTGTGGCCCTTCGCCGGTATTGGTCTTTGGTCATCGCTCTCCCATATTGGGCATCCAGGCGGTCAAGCTCATTGCTAAACTTTTTAAGCAGCAACAACAGGCTACGCGTGAGAGCCCTTGTCTTGTTTTTGGTCTTCCTTTTCATCTTGCTGTAGGATACGTAGCGTTTTTTCCATTTAAGGTATTTAATGCGCAGCACTCTGGCTCCTGTTTCTTTGCAAGCATCTCTAATGAGACTATCAAGCCAGTCTACTGTTTCCCACAACAACTTTATATTGGTAGGGTAGCGAAGATAGCTCTCCTAACAAGTGGCATCCATCACCAAAGAGTGCTTGTCCGATATGTTGGCAGACCAATGTCCATAAAGGGCCTGCTGTAATTTATCCATATCAAGTTTTTTGGAAAGCCCGCAGCGGATCTCGCTAATGACCTTAAAGTTGGTAAGGCGATCCTGACCCAGATAGATACCACAGAAAAACTGCCACTCCAGGTTCCCGTTCAAATGCTCCATCAAGGTGCGGTCGGAATCTCCCGAATAGTGTTTGAGCAGCATCAGGGCAAGTTTGCCCTTAGGAGAAAAGATACAAGTAGGGCCTTTTTTGGATTCCTTGAGCCCAAAGGATCTCACCAGTTCGCTCCAAGGAAAAGCCAGGTAGATCTTTCCTAAATCGCTCATAAGGAAACGATCGTAAAAAACATCAAATTGCTCGCTTTGCGAAGAACCCGCCCGAACGTGCCGTTCGGTACGGGCGGGAATGTAAAGGTGTGCTGAAAATCGGAAATTCCCTGCCTGCGGCAGGCAGGTTCGTAATTTGTACATAAGTAGATATTTAAAAACCCCGTTTTTCGAGCTTGAGACTCATTTTCGGGGTTTTATTATATCTAAATATACGTCTTATTTATCTGATAATCAAATATATAAGCTACTTCTGAAAGTGCCTAAGGAGGGTACAGAAGTATTGGAAAAATAGGATGAGGTGGTAGATTATACGCACCCAAGGGTCAGCAACCAAAAAAATCAACTAGTCACCATATGGCCCGAAAGACATTTGCGTCCACGGTACTGCTTTATAACGATGTTCCTATGGAGATAGTGAGTGAACATTTGGGGCAAAGTAGTATAAAAATTACCCAGGAATATTATGGAAAGATAGTACAGAAAATGGTTAGTGAAGAGATGGAAGGGGTTCCAAAATTCAAAAATAATTTAACCATTTGCATTTCAATTTATTTGCTGATCATCTTCGGAAAGCATTTTGTATTCATAGAACGTCATGTTTGGAGGAAAATCAGTTCAACTTTTCTATTTCATTCTCTACGTCATTAATTAGATAATCATTAATAGCAACTAACCTTTGCTCGACCAAATGGGCTATCCACAAGCTTTCGTTAATAACTTCCTTTAAAGCGGCTTCGAATTTGGGTTCATCAGTTATTAGTTTAAGTGGTTCGTCAAGTGTTTCTATATTATAAAAAACAGCACCTTGGTTTTTGAATTCATCACGCCATTTTTCTTCAACTCTGAGATATTTCTGATTAAATTCAGCTTTAAACATCTCATAATATGTATGTAGCGCTATGCCAAGCGAGTCGTTCTTGATCAATGAGAACATGCCCGTAGATTTTAGCTCATCAAAAGCCATGGAATTTAGTCCTCCATACAAGGACCTGCCCGATTCCAAAAAAGTTTTCCCTATAAACTCTTTATTTTCAGAATCCGGAAATGGGCCTTTCCAGTAGGTACTGTTTTCTATATAAGGGATCACATACATTCCCTCTTTTATGTGCACTTCGAGGGATATGGGTCGTTCACCAACTAATTCCAACAAGTGCTGAAGTGCGTGTATTTTAAACCTGAGCTGTTCCTTCCAAAGAGTTAGGTTTACTTTATCATTTTTTAAGTTATCAATAAGGGATTCCAACTTATGCTTGATAATTAAATCTGTTTGCCGATCTTCATTCCAGTTATTTATCTGCAGTGCAATCAAAATCCCAATAACCACAAGTACAATTTCACCAATGGCATACCTAATGTATTTTAAAGGCTTGTTGTCATCGGCTAGTTTTTTTCGGATCTTTCTGAAGAAGTTGATCATTTGAAGGAAGCAGTTGTTGTACTTCCTAAGGTAAGGAATAATTATACGCACAAGAAAGACCTTTACATCCACAGTACTGCTCTCTAATGATGTTCCAATAGAAATTATAAGTGAGCTATTGGGGCATTGGAATATCAATATTACCCAGGAGTATTATGGCAAAGTAGTGCAGAACAGATTGAGTGAGGAGATGAGTAGAATCTTAAATAAACTTAGATTATAACCCAAAGTATGCCACCCTCAAGGATAGGAGGGAGTGCTATATGCTTTAATAGTTGTATAAAATTATTTTATTTTACGGTATATCTCGCACGCAAGCTTTTCAATGAAGTCAATTACATCCCGCACGTTATTAGATGAAACTGGCCACTTCACACCGGGGTTGGAAGGATCGAGGTCTGCTTCACGCGCAATTTTATTTCTACAGTCTACAACAAGTTTTATTTGGGCTTTTAGGTCTCCGGTGTTGAGACCAAAGTTTGATGCTACTTCTTCCCGGAGTTTTTGATCACTTATTAATCTGATTGCTTTCGCGATTTTATCTGGATCTTGAAAGCTAAGCCAGGAATGCTTTTGACAGGTACATAAAATGGGAGGAGATCAATCTGGATAAACCTGTTTCAATTGTTTAATCTTTTTTTGATACAAGTCCCGAGCAACCCTTCTTCGAAACGTTGAAGTACGTCCCCGAGAGCCAATGAATGATGGGATCCAAACATAGGGAAGAACCTGTGAAATTCCAATCCGCGGCGGTGAACAACATCCTTTCACTTTGTATTTTGGGAATTACATAGGCCTTAGGCAGCTATGATTTGCTGTCATTTTCTAATAAATTGCCCTTTAGGTTCTGAATAACGTAAAATAAATTATCAAATACTGCTAAATTCAAGGCCCCAGTCATGCTGGGTCAGGCCTTCCAGATAAATAGCGGGATGTTTCCTTAAAAAAAGGCTTCACTTAAAAGAAAGGAAGCCTTCCTGTACAGATAATAGTGGCTTTAATTAAACTTAATTGAGATTTTGTTATAATAGATGGTAGTGGTCGCTTCAAAGCCGGAGTCAGTGCCAACTATAACCCACAGCTCTCCATTTTCATCGGATTGAACGGTGAATGGATTCTCGTTGCTTAAGGTCTTAAGTTTATAGACTTCTTCTTCCGATCCATTTGAAAAATCCCCTAGGTTGATCATATCCTCTCCTTCGCTGGCCTGATTTCCCTTGTCTATATTCATTCGGTGCATGTCAAGAGAATCAATCTCCGTGATGGGCTCGATTTTACTGGCACCAGCCTTTATGTAGACACTGCTTGCGGGTGACCCACCAACACCGAACGAGTTGTCGGGAGCATTTGTTGCAAACTCCAGATTAAAGGTCAGGTCATAGCTCCTGTTAGGTTCAAGGTCTGTTATTTTTCTTTTTACGAACATGAACAAATCATCGCTGTGGTTATTTCCAGATAATTTAAGGGAACTTTTCGTCTCGTCAAGAGGTTCCGGCAGTGGACTGATTTCATGCTCTAATTCATAGAACGTTTCATTGTCTTCTGGATAATCTGCAAAGTCTACCTCCCAGCCGTCGAGACCAGAGTCAAATTCGTAATTCACCTCCTTAACTGCATCTGAACCGTTATTGTCATCATCATTTGAGCAACTAGTTACTGTTAAAAGAACTGCAAGAAATAATTGAATATTGATTTTCATTTTAAATATTTTTTTAAGATTTGATTATTTGCTACTAGATTGCTTAAACCCGACTGAGTTGTTTTTCATATTGTTAAATTTAACTTAAGAATTCTCTAAATCCCTCGAAAAGAAATAGCGTCGGGCCGTGCGCTTCAATATCCTACCGTAATACCGGAAGCATTACCTCTGAAAGCAACGTAACAATCTTGTTTCCCTTAGAACCCCGTAACACTATGCATACGGTCCTAATATATGTTGGTGATTTCAAGTTCAATACCTCTCAACCGTAACCCGGCAGAATTCAGGTCAAGACCATTAGCCTGTGTTTTAGGTTCTTGATCTTCGCCAGGAGGAGCTAATACTTCTTTTTTAGCCTCTTTTGTCGTATTCCATCATTGTTCAGATTTATCTGAAAATTATACAAATGAGGGATTTAAGGTTTCCATCTATTTTGATGATATTACTTTTTCAAGCCCAATAGATTTTAAGGATAATACATTTAAGATTTTGGAAGACCTAAGAGGTCGTTAGGCTTGTCCTTAAGCTATGATATCATAAGGGCCCATGAGGGGGAGTTGAAGGTGGAGACAAAAGAAGGAGTGTGGACCGAGTTTAGTATTTATTTGGAGGCAGTGTAAATTGAATATGAAATAGTATCCAAAATTTCCAAATTGATTACATTTATTTAAAAGTGTTCGCATGAAAATACAACCTCTTTGCGGCCTACTGTTTATTGTCCTTCTTCACTTTGCAAGCTTGGATTGCTTTTCGCAAACCGGCTTTACAGCGGTACCGCCACCACCGGGATCATCAAGTTATTATATTTTTGGCACACAGGATCAGAAAGGCTATATGTGGTTTGGATCCCTGGGGGTCCACCGCTACGATGGCTATTCCTACACCTCTTTTTACAATGATCCCAGGGATAGCACCTCGCTGGCTTTTAACAAGATCCAGGCCATTTATGCAGACCGTAATGGGTTTATTTGGGTGGGCACCAATGGAGGGGGTCTGGATCTTTTGGATCCCGAAACCGGTATATTCAGGCATTTCCGGCACGACCCGGCCGATCCAAAGAGCATCAGTAACGATTTCGTTTCCATTATCCTGGAAGATCGTAAAGGAATGATCTGGGTGGGAACCGAAGGCGGGGGCCTGAACCGACTGGATCCGGAAACCGGAATTTTTACCCATTATCGTTTTGATCCAAGCGACCCAAATAGTTTGAGCATGGACGAAGTAAGGGCGCTTTATGAAGATCGGGAAGGGACGCTTTGGGTAGGTACTGGATTTCCTTATACAAATGATGAGAAATATAAAGGGGGCGGCCTGAATCGCTTTAACCCAACGGAGAACAATTTCATCCGATATGTGCATAATCCTAATGATCCGAATAGTTTGTTGGATAACCGTATCTGGACCATCTATGAGGATAGTAAAGGACAACTTTGGATAGGTAGTGCCGGTGATGGCCTGCATACTATGGATCGGGAAAAAGGGACCTTTAAAAGGTATCGCTACAATGCGGCAGATCCCAATGCTTTGAGCCGGCCTCCGGTAAATAAAGACTTGCTTTGGGTTGAGGATTTTATCACATTTATCAATGAAGATAGCACGGGTAAACTCTGGATAGGAACATACGGGGGAGGAATAAACCGCTATGATCCCAAGACCGGGACAATGACCTACTTTAGGGCACTCATGGATATCCCTTCGCTTAAGAATCAAATAACACAAGTATCCTGGGGTGCTGCCTCGAGTGACGGGGTGCTTTGGGTTGCCGGTAGTGATGGTATTTTCCGGTTAGACCCGGAACACCAAATAATACCACATTATGATACGGATGCTCCTGTAACCAGTATAATTCAGGAAAACAACGGCAAACTATGGTTGGGGACAGAAAATGGGCTGTTGGCTTTGGACTCCTCCCGAACCCAAAAAAAATGGTTTGTCCGGGATCTGATAGACACGACAAGTCTGAGTAATAATAGTGTGACTTCCATAATCCAGGATCGTGATAATACCCTATGGATTGGTACAGCTGGTGGTCTCAACCGGTATGATGTGAAAACTCAAAAATTCAGGAGATATTTTCCAGGTCCGGATAATGATATCCCTATTTATGAACCTCTGAATGATATCTACTCTATTTCTGAACACAAGGATGGCTCTTTATGGGTGGCTACCACTTTTATATTAAAATCATTCGACAAAAAGAATGGCACCTTCACCCATTACAAGATTGACCAAGAGGATCCGGGTGTGTTATATTTTAATTTTTTAAAGTTTGATAAAGATGGGTATCTATGGATTGGAACTTCTGGAGGATTGATTCGGCTCGATAAGAATACTAAAACGTCTATAAACTATCTTTCCGGGCTAAATATCATGGGTGTTATTGAGGCCTCGGATTCGGTCTTGTGGGTCGGTACCAACAGGGGTCTTTATTATTATGATCCCCAAAATGACGACTTTATTCCTTATATCAACCAGGAAGCAGGACTGAATTCAAATAGTTCCGTATTCCATATTCTGGAAGACGACCAGCAAGCATTATGGATCAATACCACCTTGGGACTGTTTAACCTGGGCAAAAATAGAAGTGATATTCGTCTTTTTGGAAAGGAATCTGGGTTTTTACCTTCGGTAACCAAACTTAAGAATAGTTGTTTTAAAGGCCTTCATGGCGAACTTTTTTTTGCGCATTGTGATGGCACTGGCTACTATGCTTTCCATCCCAAAAACATGAAAGGTAATTTAACTTCCCCTCAATTGCTTCTTACAGGTTTTACACTGGGAGATTCGATTGTAGTTCCTGGTAACAGTGGTCTCCTGGAATTACCGGTTTCGGAAACACGGGAAATTCGACTTACCCATGATCAGAATGTCTTTTCCTTCGATTTCGTTGGTATCCATTACAGCAATCCGGACAGCAACAATCATCTTTATATGCTGGAAAATCTGGATGACGACTGGAGAAAAGCAGGAGAGGAAAAAACGGCCCAATATTACAATGTACCTCCTGGAAATTATGTATTTCGGGTAAAGGCATCAAGCGCCAATGGTGTTTGGTCCGAAAAATCTATTGCAGTGATTATTTTACCCCCATGGTGGGATACCTGGTGGGCCTATAGCATATATGGATTATTAATTATTAGTGCGCTCATGGCAACGCATTTCTTCCAGAAAGCACGGGTCATTAGAATTGAGCGGGGACGAATAAAAGATAAGGAATTGGCGCAGGCCAAAGAAATCGAGAAAGCCTATACGGAACTTAAAACAACTCAGGCTCAACTAATCCAATCAGAAAAGATGGCGAGCCTCGGCGAACTTACCGCCGGTATCGCCCACGAGATCCAAAACCCTTTGAACTTTGTCAATAATTTCTCGGAAGTGAGCTACGAACTGATCGACGAAATGAATGCAGAAATAGAAAAAGGGGATTTCGAGGAAGTAATAGCCATTTCATCTGATATTAAACAAAACCTCGAAAAGATCAACCACCATGGCAAACGGGCCGATGCTATCGTAAAGGGGATGTTGCAGCACAGCCGAAGCAGCAGCGGGATCAAGGAGCCCACGGACATTAATTCACTGGCCGATGAATACCTCCGCCTGGCCTATCACGGGCTCCGCGCCAAGGACAAGAGTTTTAATGCCACCATGAAAACCGATTTTGATTCAACCATAGGCAAAATTAACGTAGTCCCTCAGGACCTGGGCAGGGTCATTTTAAATTTAATAACCAATGCTTTCTATGCCTGTGCTGAGCGGAGCCGAAGTGCAGTCACCGAACGCAGCAGACTAGATCAAAAAGGATACGAACCAACGGTTGCCGTAACCACAAAAAAAGAAGGCAATCAGGTTTTGATCACAGTAAAGGATAATGGTGAAGGTATTCCCGAAAAAGTATTGGACAAAATATTCCAACCCTTTTTTACTACCAAGCCCACCGGACAGGGAACTGGTCTGGGCCTGAGTTTAAGTTATGATTCTGTCAAAGCACACGGAGGGGAGATAAATGTGGAATCGGTTGAAGGGGAAGGCACGAAATTTATCATTCAGTTACCAATTGACTGAATCAGTGATTTATGTGATTATAGAGATTACACTGATTAAAAAATGAAATGGTTGGAATTTATCGAAGCATACTTCCAACTGGGCATAATGATTTATCGCATAAAGGGGCACTGAATTCAATGAATTCGTGAAAACAAAAGGAATAATAATATAAGGCAGGGCATAAAAATATTGGTAGTGGATGATGAATGCAATGTAAAAATGCATTTCGAACAACGCTTCAGAAAAGAGATCAGGAGCGAGGAATTGCAATTTGTATTCGCTTTTTCGGGGAAGGAGACCCTGAAGCTATGAGATCCATGAACCATGAAGCGGTACTGATCTTATCCGACATCAATATGCCAGGCATGACAGGACCTGATCTCCTGAATATTATAAAGAAAACCTATTTGCAGCCCCCGCCTGTTGTTATGTTGATCACCGCATATGGAGATGATGAAAACCGAAAGACAGCTAAAGATCTGGCCCCCCGATGATTTTTTAACCAAACCTTTGGACTTTGTTTTACTGAAAGTTAAACTAAAAGCGTTTTATCATAGCTAAAATATTGGTGGTAGACGACGAAGCAGATCTCGAAGTCCTTTTAAAACAGAAGTTCAGAAAAAAGATCCGTGATTAGGAATATGAGTTTCTATTTGCCGAAAAACGGGAGCATTGCCCCCCAAAAACTGATGGAGTCCCCTGTTGAGATATTGAAGTTTTTATATATCCTTTTTACGGAGCTAAATTTTCAGTAGGAGAATTCTATAAATATCAATTTCCTGAACATAACAGGATTTCACATTTATAGCTTAGAGAACTTTTATACCAGTCAGGTATGAATTGTAACATAAAATTATTTGTACCTGTTAAACCCATACTTATCGTACAATTGACGGTATCGCTCATCCTGTCTTAAATGTTCGAAGAGGGGATCAATCTTTAATAAATTCAATCCTGGTTCCCTTGTTATCATAGCCCTTTCCAGGCTTGCGAAACAGGAGTCTTTCATTTGATACTGTGAATATATTCTTGCAATGTTATATGCAACACTGGAATTCGGATTTCCTTGCGTTTTTTTGAGCTGACGCAAAACGTTTGTGCTTTCGACCCTATTTCCTTCTTTTAAATATGAGATTGATAGTAAACTCAATTGGTTAGCCGGAATAGCCGAGGTATTTTTTAAAAAAAGTGCTTGGAGGGATTGAATGACGCTTTCATAGTTTCCGGAACAAAATTTTAAATAAATATGGAGTTCCTCAAATCTGAAGTTTTCTGGGAATAGTTTTTTTCCTTCATCAATATATTTCTCCGCTTTAGTAAATTTTTTTTTATAGATCATGGCGTTGGTAACAATTACATAACCGTTCCAGTCGGCGGGATCGGAAGTAATTGCATCAAGTCCCAGTTTTTCTGCTTTATCAAACTCGGCCATCCAAAGCAGGAAATACGCATACCTGTTTTTGATCAAAGAAGATGACGGATTAAGTTGAATAGATTTTTCAAAGTTCATTTTAGAAGTAGGGAAATCCAGTTCAATGGTCCATGCCAGTAAGGCAAGTGCGGAATAACCCTCTGCAAGATTGGGATCAAGCGTCACAGATCTATTGGCAAGCTCTTTGGCCTCCCGGATGTCATTTGCATCAGTATAACTGCCGGCCCTATTGATATTCCAAATCTTTGCCAGGGCAAGGAAGGCATTGGAAGGCGCAAATAATGAATCTAACGCGACCGCTTGCTGATTATATTCAATGCTCTTATCATAATTCTGTTCTTTATAGGTATGCAGGCCTTTGAGGTAAAGTGAATATACTTCGGGGTCGGTTTGTTGCTTAATTAATCTTGGTTTTTCCGAATGGGAAAGAGTGATCTTAAGCTTCTCAACTATTTTACTGGCAATGCTGTCCTGAATCGCAAAAATATCTTTTGATTCCTTATCAAACCGTTGCGACCATATGGTTGAATCGTTTTTTACATTGATGAGTTTAGTGATGATCCTTAGAATATTTCCGGATTTTTGTATACTTCCTTCCAATATGGTATTCACATTTAGTTTTTCTCCTATAGTGCGGGCATCAAAGTCTTTTCCTTTAAATTGGAAGGAGGAAGTTCGTCCGATCACTTTTAAATCCTTAATGATGGTTATGGAATTGCGAATTTCATCTGCCAATCCATCGCTGAGGTATTCCTGATCCTTCCCCGGGCTCATATCAGTAAACGGAAGGATAGCTATCGATTTTACAGTATTTTCAAGGCCAACTTTTTTTTCAGTAAGAAAGTTTATAAGAAGGTAGCCCGCTACCAAAAGGGCTATTGCGGCTAAAAACACAAAGAGTGTTTTAGGTTTTATTTTCCCGGCCGGGCGCAAGGATGAAATACGGGCATTGGTTTCTGTGATCACCTCGTAGATCTTCACAGGCTCCTTTACATTTTTAAGGGATTGTATTCTTATAAACCGGGTCAAAAATTCCTTTTTGTTAAGAATATTGTGATGAACGGTCTCTGATATAAAAATACTGCCGGGTTGGGCTACGGCCTGTATCCGTGCAGCGATATTGACCCCATCCCCAAACACATCGTCATTCTCAAAAACCACTTCTGCCAAATGAATGCCAATCCTCAATTGGAACTCACTTTCGGAATTACAACCCAGCTGTATTTTAATAGCCGCATTCACCGCATCAGAAGCGTTATGGAAACTGGCCATGACCCCATCCCCCATCTCTTTAATCCATCGGCCATTAAATTCTTCAATGATGGGTTTTTGCAACTGCCGGTTTTTACTTAACAGCTCAAATGCTTTGCTTTCATCATTGCCCATTAATGCGGTGTATCCGACAATGTCGGTAAACATGATGGCGGCGAGCCGGCGGGATTGAGACATAGCTAATAAATAAAGTTTATTTACATACCTCGTTCATCAACATTGTTAATCACATAGAAAACTTTGTGACGCGTAATTGGCTTTATAAATATACTCGTTCTAACATCAACTATTGTGCTCCTCAAAAATCCCTGGCACAGCAGTGAGATGGGAGGACTCCTGTGACCCTCTCCCTTTTTATGTTCCTGTCAAAAGCCAAGGGTCCAGGCCATTTTCCAGGCACGTAATTGGTGTGGGTTTTCCCACAGAACCATAAGCTATAAAAATTTATAATCTACTCTCCCTATATCAAATTTGCTCTATGTTTCTTCCATTGTTAAGAATTATTATAATTTAGGTGTATATTTTATAATGAATCTTTAACAGGCATAACCACTAAAGCCAATATAACCATCGTGCCTTTAGATATGACACTTTGCATCGCGGATCATTTTATCATCAACAAGGAAGGAAATATCACTGCACAGGAAAATCACTTTGATGCGAGCCCGATGAAAGATTTCATTCATCATATTTGCCTTCGGTCAATGAATTTCGATTTGACAAAAAGCTTTTATAATAAGACTCTTGGCTGGCCTCTGGTGATTGACAAACCGGATCTGATCATATTTAAGGCGGGTAGTATCTTTTTAGCCTTTAAGGAAGCACACCCGAGAGATGAAGATCACACCACCTTCAGTCCTTTCGAAGTAGGTCTGGATCATCTCGCCATCACCTGTGAATCAGAAAAGGAACTGCAACAATTCGCTGCAAAATTGGATATAGCGGGAGTTGAAAATACCGGGATAAAAACAGACGCAATATTGAACAAATTATACATAGCCTTTAAAGATCCGGATCGTATTTCCTGGGAGTACTACATGAAATAATAGATGGTCCTGTTTTCATATGAAAACAACAAATGAAAAATAATCGAACTGCTGTCCACAAAGAGATTGACCGACTTAATCAGGAGGCATTTTCGCTGCGGATCAGTGATTCCCCCGGATCTTTTGCCATTTGTGAGCAAATATTCGAACTACTAAAAAAGGATGATTATCCTGAAGGAAAAGCCGCTGCATTTAAATCCTATGGCTTTTGCCTGATTCGTCTTTCAAAGAATGAGGAGGCAATGCCGTATCTTAATGAATCACTTAAGATTTATGAATCGTTAAACGATATTAAGGGCCTGTCCCTGATAAATGAATATTTTGGAATCGTCCAACGTAATTGGGGGAACTTTGAGACATCTTTGCAATTCATAAACAAGGCACTGACTCAAAGCCAGGAATGCGGATTTTCAGAAAATCAACTTACCAACCTTTATCAATTAGGGGTGACATACAAACACCTGGGTAATTACGAAAAGGCTCTTGATCATTTAAACAAATCCCTTTCAATAGCGCGCTCTATAAATCATGGCTTGATGGAGGCCTATATTGTTAACCTGATTGGGACTATTTACTTTGAAACAGAAGATTATACCGCAGCACTAAACTATTATCAGCAAGGGCTTGTAGTGCGTAAGGAATCCCGCGATAAGTGGGGAGAGGCCGGAAGCCTGGATAATATAGGATATACCTACCATAAATTACAAAAGGGGAAAGAGGCATTGGAATTTTGCTCTAAAAGTCTTGTCATAAGCGAAAGTACAGAAGATAAAAGAGGTCAGGCAAACGTACTCTTCCACCTGGCCGAGATATATCATGATAAAAGGGAGGTGGAAAAGGCAGATTTATATTCCCGCAAAAGTCTGCAAATCAGAAAGGCGATGGGTGATAAAAGAGGGGAGGCCGAATTACTTCTTTTTCTCGCTGAAATGATTAAGTCTGACACCAAAAATGATTCCGAAAGAGCGTCCTTTCTGGATAAGGCTTTAGATATTTCATCAGAGATTCATGCCGCGGACTTGTCCGGCAAAATCCATTTTGCTTTATATGAAAATTTTAAACATAACGGTCAGTATGCGAAAGCTTTAACTCACTTTGAATCTTATAATAAAATCGAAAAGGAACTCCACAAGGATGCGATTAATCAAAAGGTATTGAATTTTGATATTTCAAAACGAGCAGAAGAATCGGAAAAGGAAGCTGAACGGTTCAGAATCAAGAATGAAGAACTTGCCAGCCTTAATGGCGAAATAATTAAACAAAAAGAAGAAATTGAGCAGACGCTCCACAAACTGAGAATAACGCAGTCCCAACTTGTCCAATCTGAAAAAATGGCATCA
>JBGTKP010000016.1:0-21658 GCA_041744575.1 Muriicola sp. | reverse complement strand
CCGCGAGGACGATATGACCCAGGGAACCTACAGACCTTCCTACAAAATACGCTACAAGGCAGGGCTTGACGAAAGTGGGAAGCTGATTGCATGGCATGTGCGGGGGGCAGGGACCAACGATGATCTCATTTTTGAAAATCGATTTCCCGCGGGTACCGTAGACAACTATCTGGCAGAAAAACACAGTTTGGAGAGCAACGTTACCACGGGTGCCTGGAGGGCACCTCGCTCGAATTTCATTGCTGGCGCAGAACAGTCCTTTATGGATGAGGTGGCCGAAGCTGCCGGGAAGGATCCGATCGAATTCCGTTTGGAATTATTTGAAAGGGCCATTAATGACCCTGTGGGGGACCCGGAGAAAAATGAATATGAGCCAGAAAGGTACGCGGGGGTCTTAAAGCTGGTAAAGGAAAAATCAAATTGGAATCCCGAATCGAATAGCGGCAGGTCAAGGGGGGTATCAGCTTACTTCTGCCACGACTCCTATGTGGCCCAGGTGCTTGACATGACCATGGAAGGTGATCGGCCAAAAGTGGATAAGGTATGGTGTGCTGTTGATTGTGGGATCGTTATCAATCCGCTTAGTGCCAGGAACCAGGTCGAAGGCGGGATTGTAGACGGGATTGGCCATGCGACCTATAGTGCGATGACCTTTGAAAACGGCCGGCCAGGACAATCAAATTTTGACAAATACCGGTTGATCCGGAACATGGAAGCGCCGAAAGAAATTGAATCCTTCTTTGTGGACAATGGCATCGATCCCACGGGGCTGGGTGAGCCTTCATTGCCACCGATTGTAGGGGCGCTTGCCAATGCCATGTACAAGGCAACAGGAAAACGCTATTATCATCAACCCTTTATTCTGGACAGAGAAATTATAGGTTAACCCGGATCTCCCTAATTTAGTTTCGGGCATGGCTTCTGGTCATTGCCGAAAATTGTTCGGGATGATTCTTCACCATAAGCACCTGGGCATCTGACTTATGTCTGTATTCCGGGTGCCAATCTAATGCGGGCATCTACGGAATTTTATTGTAATGTGATTTGTATGGTTACCGCTGTTTTAAAAAACAAGCCAGTAATCACGCACAATTGATTGTGCACCTTCTGCCCTACAATAAGATGATACGGCACCATACAATGCTGCGATCTGATCGGGATCAGGCTAAATCGTTTATAATGAACAGAATGACACGACTTTTCCATATCTTAATTTCCATGTACCCCACTGGAAACTTCTGCCGGTTGATTGCCATCCCCAGGATTGGAAATCAATTATAAAATTATAGATTGTCCTGAATTTTTTTTTATAATAATCACTTACCAGTACTTATCCCCCCCAGGGGAATGCTACCGATATCTGACTACTTTTTCTATTAAAGGGTCACTTTTACAATGGTCGGAAATGTATTGAATAAACCACCGCACGATACGTCAATTGAGCTAGTTAAGACGTATCATTGTGATCAATGAAAAATAGAAGTACAACTATTTACTGCATCCTGCTGATGGCTTTTTGTATTCCATTCGCGGGAGGATCCCAAACCAATAACGTCCCTCCGGATATCTTGGCCATAGTTGGTGCCAAAATATATCCGGCTCCTTATGCTGAACCATTCGTCAACGGCGTGATATTGGTTAAAGGAGAGAAAATAAGCCAGGTCGGGACAAAGGAGGACATATCCACCCCCACCAATGCGAATATTCTGGATAGTACAGGTCTTTCCATCACTGCCGGCCTCTGGAACAGCCATGTTCATTTTATGGAACCAAAGTGGCAAAACGCGGATGGTATTCCCGCACAACAATTGAACGAACCATTGAGCGACATACTTACCCGGTATGGGTTTACTTACGCATTTGATTTGGCTACGCTTGATCTTTCCAACTTAATTGCCCTCCGAAAGCGAATAGAAACCGGCCAGGTAAAAGGTCCCAACATACTGACAGCAGGTGTACCATTCAAACCGCCAAATGGAAATCCAATATATACTGCCCCACTCAAACTGCCGGAACTCGGCGTCCCCGAACATGCCAGGCAGCATGTCCGAGATCAAATTTCATCTGGTGCTGATGCGATAAAGTTGTGGTCGGCTTCCCCCAACGGAGAAACGATTATAACAATGCCTCCGGAGATCCTCCTGGCCGCCACAAATATGGCTCATGCACTTGAAAAGCCCGTTTTTTGCACACCCGACCAATCTGAACGGAGTATCCATCGCCATCAATGGCAGGGTGGACATTCTGACACATGTGGCCGCCGAGGACGGAAGGGATTGGCCGGAGTCAACTATCAGACAAATGATAGATTCCGGAATGGCACTTATCTATACTTTAAAGTTGCATAAATGGGTTTTGGAAGCTGCGGGTCGCGTAATAGAGGAAAATCTGCTACTTGACACAGCTATTAAGCAGCTACATTCTTTCCATGAGGCAGGGGGAGAAGTTCTCTTCGGAACGGATGTCGGTTTTATGTCCGATTACGATCCAGCGGATGAATATGTATTAATGGCCAAAGAAGGGATGGTATATGACCAAATCCTGGCGGCATTAACTACGGCTCCCGCAAAAAGGTTCGGTCGGGATTTAAAGAACGGGAAGATCTTTCAGGGAATGGACGCTGACCTGATTTTATATTTGGCAGATCCTGCTAAATACATTAAAAATTTCACGAAAGTAAAATATACGATTCATTGGGGCAAGATCATCTACCCTTAATGGAAATCCTTCGCGACTTATTTATGATCTGAATCCGATCTCCTGAATTCTTCCCGCATGCTGCCGGCACTTTGCTTTTCCGAGGCAGCTCTTTAGGGCACTCTCAGGAAACAGCCATTGAAAACCACCGAAGACCCTCCACATAATTCATGGGGCGGACCGGACTGGAGCGATTACAACCGAGAGTGAGAAGATTTGCCGGCCACTTATGAACCCATTAAGTTGAGGCAGCTTCGGGGGGTAATACCTGTGGACCAGGCTTGTACGACAGTGAATATTAATGATCGAAAAGCAGGTGCTTTTATTGGGATTGTGGTATTCCAACCTTGTAATCAGAAAAAAAGCAATGAGGCCTAGTCGAGGAGATGTTTGATCCTCAATATTTGGGAATAGATCGGCTCAGGGGTTTTTGGTGAAATTTGAAATGATTTCATGGAGGTATCAAAATCAAAACTGACAAGATCCAGGTCGTCATCTTCAAATCCTTTCAATTCCTCAAGAAATACCCTCATCATTTTAGAGCGAAAGGCATATTCCGCCTGAATCAATATAGGGATATTCTCCTTTTTTCCGGCAATATTGGGCAGCCAGTTAATTTCCATGGGTGGATATTGTTCAGGAAAAATAGAAACGAATTATGAAACCACAAAAAATAGTTACCAACAGTCAGTTAAAAGAAGGGGGAAATAATGAAATGAAAATGAATAGCAACAAGAAAGCACAGCCGAGCTTTAGTTGCCTTTTAGTTTAACGCCCGTACTGCTAATCGGCCGGTGAATCCTTTCACTTTGAACCCTACTATTTACCAAGCTTTCTGAAAATCGGCAAAAACAAATCTTTCTTGTGATGTCTGCAGGGGCCAATGGGATAAGAGATCTTTCCTGCGTTATGCGTGAAGGCCTGACTATTACAATAGGTAGCAGGCATTTCATCGGATAAACGGAACCTTTGCTATTTTTCACAACAACTACGTTCAGGTTGACAACAATAATTTAGCATTGTCAGGAAGGGGTTGTAAGTTTACATTGTAAATCATACTGGTATTAACCCCAAATTGATCCCAGACCTACTGACGCTTAGGCGACCAACCAATCTTACATTCACCTACTTAACCAAAATGCCCCCTGCAAAGCGGGGCTTTTTTTTATAATAGTTGACCGAAGGGGAGGATTCTCAAATCGCAATTTTCAAATTTTCGCCGGCGGGGTCACTGACGCACAGACGCAGATTTATACTTCTGTTCCCAAAAAATCCCTGAACCACTTTCCTGAAGATTTAATTATGCGTCTCTGCGTTTTAAAGTCGACGTACACCAGGCCGAATCTCGGGGTGAAGCCTTCCGCCCATTCAAAGTTGTCGGTAAAAGTCCAGGCAAAATATCCATCCACTTTCAGACCATCCGACTTAGCCCGCAGTACCTGCTTCAAATGGTCAATAAAATAAGCCAGACGATCCGGATCATCTACCTCGTCCATGTCCAATACATCCGGAAAGGCTGCTCCGTTTTCGGTAACAATGATTCGTTTAACTCCTTTGTAGGCGCTATACTTTGCGATCATCGCATACAAGCTCGGCGGATATACCTCCCAGTCCATGAGGGTGGTTTTTACGCCGCGTTTGGTAGCCTTAATAATCCTGGCATTCAGGTAAGGGACCGTGTAACTGTGCCGGACCACCTCTCGCGTATAATTCTGTACTCCAATAAAGTCAAAATCGAAAACACATGCTCCCTCATCATCGGGCTTTTTATATCTGTCCATTCTTTTCAGGAGCGGCAACTCCTTGGTAGGGTAACCCAAGCCAAGGGCAGGCTCCAGAAAAAGCCGGTTGAGCAAGGCGTCGACCCGTAGCGCCGCGCGCCAATCTTTTGGACCGGCGGTGTAGGGATCTACCTGAGAACATGAGAAGGTTGAACCAATGACGGCATTGGGGACCAGAGATCGAAGCACTTTTCCACCGATCGCCTGGCAGAGACAGGCATGGTGTACGGAAGGCAGGAAATTATTGAACCCTTTTTTACCGGGCGCATGCACTCCCAAAAAATAGCCTGCCCCGGTAAAGACCATGGGTTCATTGAGTACCATCCAATGCCTGACCCTGTCTCCGAAATGCCTGGCGCAAAGAGATACGTAGCTTTCAAACCACCCCAGGATATCCCTGTTGGCCCATCCTCCAAGTTCCTCCAATTTTTGAGGCAGGTCCCAGTGATACAAGGTCACCCAGGGGGTAATGCCACGTTCCAGACAAAAATCAATCACCCTGTTATAAAAATCGATCCCATCCCTGCTTCCGGTGCCATAACCATTGGGAATAACTCTTGTCCAGGAAATTGAGAATCTGAAATTTCGCAGGTTCATCTCCTGCATCAGTTGGATATCCTGCTCATAACGATTATAGAAATCACAGGCAATATCACCATGCTCTCCACGATAAATGGCACCTTTTTTCTTAACAAACCGGTCCCAGATTGATTCCCCTTTGTCATCTGACTGGCAGGCGCCTTCAATCTGATATGCAGCAGTTGAAACACCCCATACAAATTCCCCTCCGAATTGCCGTTTCGTTAAATTAGAAAATTCGGAATCGGTTCGCTCCCCCATTTATTGAGGCTGTGCTGTTTGGCTTACCGCCGATTCCTCAAGAATCCTATTGATAATGGCTTCCGTAATATCAGGATAATAAACATCGATCCTGGCAGCGCTGCTTACCCAATCCTGTATTTTACCCGTTTGTTTCAGCTTTAAGGACTTGATTACAGGCACACCCATCTCTTTTAGGGCAGCTGCATTGCATTGCTGTTCGTACTGACCCTTCATGGGCACAACCATCAACTTTTTACCCATATATAGCGCTTCAGCCGGGGTTTCAAAACCTGCACCGCACAATATGCCTCTGCTGCCTGCCATGCTTTGAATAAACCGCAGATTATCAATTGGTCTTATTTTTATATTTCCATAAAGTAACTCTGAATGAGTGTTTTTGGAAAATACTTCCCATTTGACGGCCGTGATTTGTGAAAGGACATTCAGGATTTTACCGTCACTGTAAGCTGGGAGATATACCGTATAATAATCCCCGGAAGTTCTGGTAGTGTTGCGAACTTCCTGTCGGATGACGGGGGTATAGATTTTGTCGCCATAATTTTTAAAATGCAATCCGAACTGGGTGCTCGTCGGGGCGTAATTCTTCAGAATTAATTTTCCAAGCATGTCCTTTTTCTCCGGCTTGGGAGCATTGGGAGCCAGGACAGCCGATTGATGGCTAAAGCCTGTACAGGCTACATGATGCAACTTACATGCCCAGGCAGAAACCGGCTCAAAATCGTTGATAACAAGGTCATAGAGAGATACAGGGACACTCCTGATTTCCTTTTGAAGACGAAGAGAATTTGTCCTTAAATAGGTACGCCACATATCGACACCCCCCTTTTTTCCGAAAATAAAACTCCAACCCTTTAGCTGGTACTTCACAGGGTAAGGTAAGCCCATATCGGCCTGAGTTCCGCTTACCAAGAGATCCAGATCAATATTTTTTCTCAGAAGGATGGGGACGATATCGCGCGCCCGGCTTAAATGGCCGTTTCCCGTGCCCTGGATGGCGTAAAGAACTTTCATGCTATTCTCATAAATTTAGTGTGCAGGTTACTTGTCCATCCCTGAGGCGTTCATGGCATTGAATTCATCCCTCAGATTCTTGATCAGGTCCTTGTTTTCAAGGAGTTCCATTGGATCTTCCGGTTCTATTTCAATAACCTGAAGCTGAGGATCATTTGAATAATTAAACAGTGTCCACTTCCCTTTGTGATATTCAAGGGCTGTTAAATTTTCTACCCAGTCCCCTGAATTGAGGTACATCACCTGGCCATTTGACGTCTTCATATTTTTGATTTCAGGATGGTGGATATGTCCGCAGACCACATAATCAAAGCCGTTCTCTATAGCAATATCGGCTACTATTTTCTCAAAATTATTTATGAATTTTACCGCCGATTTTACGCCATTTTTTATTTTCCCGGAAATGGAGATCGGTTTTTTCCCTATTTTCTTAAAGCAATAATTAATACACCGATTCAACAGGATTAAAAAGTCATACCCGATGGCTCCCAATTTGGCGATCCACCTCGAGTGCTGCATTGCAAAATCAAAAACATCTCCGTGAAAAAGCCACGCCTTCTTACCCTGTAGATCAAGTACAATTTTGTTTGAGATGTCAAATGAACCCAGTTTAAATCCTGAAAATTTTCGAAGCATTTCATCATGATTGCCTGTGATATAACGGACCTTGACTCCTTTTGAAATCCATGTCATCAGGAATTTAACAACTTTCATATGGGATTTGGGCCAATAATATTTGTTGAATTGCCAGACATCAACAATATCACCATTCAGCACAACCTGCCGGGGTTTGACAGACTTGAGATAGTGAAGCAGCTCCTTTGCGTGACATCCATAGGTGCCCAGGTGCACATCAGAAATAACCACCAGGTCTACTGCTCTTTTTTTCATGAGCTGAATTGCAGGGCCGACTTGTGAAATTCTTTAAATCTGAAGGGTGAAAAGTAACTTCTGAGTCTTGAGATCAGAAAGTTGATCAGTACATTGGAAAGATAAGCGACAACTATTTTCATCAATGGAAAATCAGTTCATGCAAAGAACGCGAGTTTGAGCGACACCTTTGTCAAATGTAACTTATCATTAGGTTATATAAATATTATCAAACACCAGGGTTTCGCTTTCCCGGCTACGATAATTTAACATGATGGACCCCTGTAATTAACCGCCTGCTTTCGACTTTCAATATTCCGGCGTTGGATTTTTTTAACTGGTCTGCACCATTTGTTTTAAAGGTAGTACCTACGGTATATTGATCAATGAAGGAATACACCAAATGATGCTCCGGTAGCAAATATTTGAATCCGGCGGCACAAGACCACAATCAAGGCATAAAAAACGATCACAGTACTGCTTCAGGATGGCGTTATTGGCCCTTAACAAAGTCGCGATTAACCCTATGTTGTCCATTAATTTTATAATAATTTGGATTTTCAATCTAAAACTATATCCATGGCACGCGTCAGCACCTATATCAATTTTGCAAATTCCACAGAAGAGGCATTTAATTTTTATAAATTGGTTTTTGGCGGATCTTTCGATGCGCCCGGAATTATGAGATTCAGAGTTGTACCTCCTCAGGAAGGGCAACCAGCTATTTCTGATCAACCAAAAGGACCTGGTGATGCATGTATCCCTTCCAATCACAGGCGGGCACAGGCTGATGGGAACGGATGCGCCTGAGGAAATGGGATTTTCCCTGACCTTCGGAACCAATTGCTTTATCAATCTGGAACCTGCCTATTATTCATACAATGCCTATGAGCAAGGATTTTATCATCTCATTACCTGCCTCCCTTGCGACGTGAATTTAAGACCCTCTGCAGACCATTCAATTTAACAAGAATTAGATGTCAACCATAACTACACATAAAAGCAACAACCATATCTTTGACGATTTCTGCTTAAGGATAAGCCCTCCATATCCAAATTGCCCATCTTGCATATGGAAATCAAGCGAATGATCTTTTCTACAAAGGCGATTGGCAAATGCAAATCGTGGAGAACCGGATGTATATTTGGATGCCGGAATTTTGCCTTCCCAACAAAAAACAGCCCGGGGGCGTAAATAGAGCAGCATCATCTTACTAAAGAGAATCCGAAGATGCCGGCGATCTCATACCTTCAGACATCCACAAAATTAATTTATAGGGAAGGGGTGGAATTCCCTGCGAGCTTTTAGTCCGAACCCAAAAAATTAGAGTATCTTTTATTTGTTTAACACTGCGCTAGCAAGCGCACATCAATTATTGGAAAAAATTTAGATGATTTTAAAAAGGGTGCTACAGGGTATCGGAATGCTTGCAATCGTATTGACTCTTTTGCCTTTTGTTGCAGTGGATTACTGGTGGATCCGGATATTTGACTTTCCGCATCTGCAGTTGACCATTTTTACCTTCTCCGCTTTGCTGATATACTTTATCAAATTCAATTTTAGGTTAAAATGGGATTATATCTTTGCCACGCTGATTTTAGCGTGCTTCCTTTTTCAACTTACCAAAATATATCCCTTTACTTTTATTGCCCCTTTTGAAGTATTGAATAGTACTTCAAAAACCTCCAAAAATGATATCTCTATATTTACGGCTAATGTCTTGCAAACCAACAAGGACACTGGAAAACTTTTTGCAGAATTGGACAGGGATAAGGCGGACATCATTTTATTGACGGAAACGGACGATTACTGGCTGAACTCTGTGGGAGATTCTCTACGGAAGACGTATCCTTACAAAGTTGAAGTCCCTAAAAGTAATACCTACGGAATGTTATTATATTCCAAATTCAAGCTTATAGATCCAAAGGTAAAATACCTGTCTGACAGCCGAATTCCCTCTATTCACACCAAACTATTGCTAGCTACAAAAGACACAGTTCAAATGTATGCTATCCATCCAACCCCACCGTTGCCAAGTCAGGATGAAATGTCAACTAATCGTGACTCGGAGCTGATGCAAATAGCCTTGGAAAGTCTTCATTCCCGACACCCGGTCATCGTTATGGGCGATTTTAATGATGTAGCCTGGTCACGTACCACCAAACTTTTCCAGGCAGTTAGCAGATTATTAGATATGCGGAAGGGGCGGGGACTTTTTAATACCTATGATGCCAATAATTTTTTATTGCGATGGCCTCTTGATCATATATTTATATCGGATGTTTTTAGGGTTAGACACTTACGGCTTGGTAATTACATCGGTTCGGACCATTTTCCGTTCTATTCTCACCTGACCCTGGAGCCTGATATGGCAGAAGAACAAAGACTCGATTACCCATCCCAGGAAGAAATAGAAATTGCTAAAAAACAGGTTATAAAAGAAAAGATGCAGACCAAAGATTAAAATCAGAGGCCAATTTGAACTGTACACATAGGTGGTTGAGCAGATGATTTCCTTGTTATCAGAGACACGACTACAATTTTGCCGTCGCTGGTGCCAGCGCCACCCTTCAGGCCCTCTTACACTTTGATGACCTTTACATTTTAGTTGGTCGCGCAAGCCTTGAATTTGATAGTTTTATCATGGCGTATTTGGCCCTTCTCAAAGACGTGATTAGCCCCTTTCAACCATTTTTTTAGTAATATTTTAGATTCATTGTTAATTCTAAAATTATAAGTCATGGCACGCGTCAGCACCTATCTCAATTTTGCAAATTCCACAGAAGAGGCATTTAATTTTTATAAATTGGTTTTTGGCGGATCTTTCGATGCGCCCGGAATTATGAGATTCAGAGAGGTACCTCCTCGGGAAGGTCAACCAGCTATTTCTGACCAACTAAAGGACCTGGTGATGCATGTATCGCTGCCGATCACCGGCGGACATCGGTTGATGGGTACTGATGCGCCTGAGGAAATGGGATTTTCCCTGACCTTCGGAACCAATTGCTTTATCAATCTGGAACCGGATTCCCGCGGTGAAACCCGCAGGCTTTTTAAAGCCTTGTCAGATGGGGGCACTGTGACCATGGACCTGCAGGATATGTTTTGGGGAGATTATTTCGGAAGCTGCACAGACCGCTATGGAGTGCAATGGATGTTCAATTGTTCTTCAAAAGAATAACAATTGGCTGTAAGGTAACCCATGCCCTGAACCTTTTCAGGTGGTTGTACCTTGAACCCGAACTACCGTCATAATTATTCCGGATGTGACCACCATCAGGCTAAAGGCGTGTAGACGTACATCATGGCCAATCGTTTAATAGGGGTTGTTTGTTCTTGTCAATCCTTACATTTGTCCGGCATACAAAGTAAGATGAAGGCAAAGGGATATGGCAACCTTTAAAGAAACGATATCATCCAACGGTTTTATTGCGGCATTGCTGACCGCCATTCTCGTAGCATACTGGTGGCCCGAAGGAGCGGGCTTCCTGGTCCTGAGCAAGGTGACCGATATTGGGATAGGCCTCATTTTCTTTTTCTACGGGCTTAAACTTTCACCGTCCACGTTTAAGACCGGGGTAAGCAACTACCGGTTGCACCTGCTGATCCATCTGAGCACTTTTGTAATCTTCCCCTTGCTGGTTCTGCCTTTTAAGCCCTTTATGTCTGGAGAGACCGCAAATTTATTGTGGGTGGGGGTATTCTTCATTGCAGTCCTTCCCTCGACGGTATCTTCCTCGGTTGTGATGGTATCAATTGCCAGAGGCAATGTCCCGGCAGCTATCTTCAATGCCAGCCTTTCCGGATTGATTGGTGTGGTTGCTACCCCCTTGTGGCTTGGTATGGTGGTAAGTGATGTCCAGGGGATTCCTCTGATGACGGTGGTAACCAAATTGATGCTGCAGATTGTAGTTCCACTGGGAATTGGCTTGTTGCTGCATCAAAAGATAGGCCATCTTGCTAGAAAATACAGCAATGGGATCAGTTTTTTTGACAAGTCGGTTATTGTATTAATCGTATATTCAAGTTTTTGCACCTCCTTCCTGGCCGGCTTGTTTTCCGGATTGCGGTTGTTGGATTTTTTACTGCTATATGCAGCTGTTCTGGCCTTGTTTCTGCTGATGTCCCTGCTGATTCATTTTTTAGCCAAAGGCCTGGGCTTCTCTACCGCGGATCGGATCACAGCCATCTTCTGCGGATCCAAGAAATCCCTCGTACACGGTTCAGTGATGGCGAAGATCATGTTCGGTCACAGTGCCAATGCCAGCATTTACATTTTCCCCATTATGCTATACCATATCTCTCAATTGCTCATCATCGCCTTTATCGCGGAGCGTTTCCGAAGGAGGGAAGAAATATCGGCACCTTCGGAATAATCAAAGGTTTACAATGGATACAGTGATTTTGCGATTCCGAGTTCCAGCCCTCTCAGTTCTGCCAAGCCCTTGAGCCTTCCGATAGCTGTATAACCAGGATACGTCGTTTTGTCAAGGTCTTCAAGCATCTGGTGTCCGTGGTCGGGCCTCATAGGCAGTGCTCTTTCCCTTTTTTGCTGCCATAGAATAAGTTCCCTCATAACATCGAACATGGGCACATCTCCGTCAAGGTGGTCGGCCTCGAAAAAATTGCCCTGCGCATCTCTTTTTGTGGAACGCAAATGTATAAAATGGATACGATCTCCGAACTCCCTGACCATGGCAGGCAGGTCATTATCGGCCCGGACTCCAAAAGAGCCGGTACAGAAAGTAAGGCCATTGGCGTAGCGATCGGTACCCTTCAAAATCCTGCGGACATCGGCTGCGGTACTGACCACCCGGGGAAGGCCAAAAATCCGAAAGGGTGGATCATCCGGATGAATACACATCACCATATCGTTTGCCTCGGCTACGGGGGTAACCTCTGCCAAGAAAGCATCCAGATGGCTGGCCAGGATTTTGTGATCCATTCCGTCATATCCGGCCAATTCTTGTCTGAATTCTTCCAGGCTAAAGCCTACTTCTGCCCCCGGAAGGCCCTTAAGGATGTTTTCTGAAAGGTGGTCTCTCCCAGATTCGTCCAAAGAGTCAAAATAGTCGCCTGCAGCTTTTATTTCTTCCGTGTTGTAATCGTCGGCAGCGTTTTTGCGATTTAATATAAACAGGTCAAATGCCAGTACTGCATTCTTTTCATAACGCAGGGCCCTGGATCCGTCAGGGAGGAGATAATCCAGTTGGGTGCGGGTCCAGTCAAGCAATGGCATGAAATTATAACAAATGGTTTGTAGCCCGCAGGCTCCCAGATTTTCAAGGCTTTTCTGATAGTTTTCAAGATACTTTTGCCATTTGCCGTTACGCGTTTTAATATGTTCATGTACCGGGAGGCTTTCTACCACGGACCACTTTAACCCGGCAGCTTCAATAGCTTTCTTTCGAAACTGTATTTCAGGAATAGTCCAGATATTCCCGTTGGGAATATGGTGCAAAGCACTAACGACGCCTGAGGCGCCTGCCTGTCGGATATCCCGGAGTGATACCGGGTCGGATGGTCCGTACCAGCGCATGGTCTGTTCTAAGAGTCTCATAAATTATCCCCGTATTTGTCTATTAATGCTGGTTATCCTGGGCTTAAACCCTGTCTCAGACTCCCGCGTAACTGCCAAAACCCCCATCCACCGCAACGATAGTACCGGTGACAAATTTTGAAGCGTCACTGCACAACCAATGGATGGCGCCGAACAATTCCTCCGGCTCCCCGAATCGACCCATAGGGGTGTTGGAAAGGATTTGCTGCCCCCGCTGTGTCATGCTACCGTCTTTATTGGTGAGCAGTTCCCTGTTTTGCTCGGTCAGGAAAAATCCCGGTGCCACAGCATTCACGCGAATTCCAGCACCGTATTTGTGGGCAAATTCCACAGACAGCCATTTCGTAAGGTTGTCGATGGCCGCCTTGGCTGATGAGTATCCCATGACCCGTGTCATGGGTCGGGATGCCGACATGGAGGAAATACTAATGATACTCCCATGTTTATCCTTTAGAAAAAGGGGAAGGAAAATTTTGACAGGTAGCAAGGTCCCCAGATAGTTCAAATTCATTACCTGTTGCAGGGCCGGAATATCGGTATCCGTCAATTCCTGTTCTGGCATGATAACCGCCCCTGGCATATTCCCCCCTGCGGCATTGATGAGTACTTGTATTTTACCAAATTCCAAGGTCAGCTTATCGCGGACAACTATCAGTTGTTTTTCGTCTGTGACATCGGCTACCGCCTCGAATGCTTCTCCCTTATTTCGGCGAATACTGGCTGCCAGGGCCGCTACTTTTTTGGGGTTCCGGCCAAGGATGACCACCTTTGCGCCTTGCCCTGCCAGGTATTCCGCAGTGGCCGATCCCAGCACTCCTGTTGCTCCGCTTATAACGATGACTTTCCCGCTGATCTTAAATAATTCTGACATGGATGTCTTCTATGTATGGATACTATGTGTGCTTGTGTAATGCTGAATTTCTCTATTGCTTGTAAACTATTTAATACGGAAACAACAGGCTCAAAAGGTACCAATAAAAATGAAAAACCGGGTTCAAAAATTTGAAATTATGGATACGACGGGGTCTCGTGCACAAAGACCTCAATACTGGAGCACCGATACTTATCGCCATTTTTTGATACCTTAGGGGCATGATAAAAATCCTGAAGGCTACCATCCTTGACCTGATGCATGAAACGGCAGTGGTCCCTGTATTTTATGATAAAGATCCCGACACATGCAGGAAAGTCCTTTCAGCGGCATATGACGCGGGCATCCGGGTTTTTGAATTTACCAATCGCGGCGAACAGGCCCTGGAAAATTTCAGGCAATTGGCCGTCATGGGGCAGGAGATGGAAGGGCTGGTCCTTGGGATCGGAACCATTTTCAACAGGGAGGATGCCGCAAAATTCCTGGAGGCAGGGGCGAGGTTCCTGGTTTCACCCGCGCTGATCGAAGAGGTTGCCGCTTTCGGGAAGGAGAACGACCTGCTCTGGGTCCCGGGATGTGGTACGGTGACAGAGATTTACAGGGCAAAACAGTTGGGGGCCTCCCTCGTTAAAATATTTCCGGGCAATGTGCTGGGAGCAGAATTTGTTAAAGCGGTGAAGGCAGTGCTTCCGGACCTTAAGGTAATGCCTACGGGAGGGGTAAGTCCTACCGAAGAAAATCTTGCATCCTGGTTTGGGGCAGGGGTTCATTGTGTGGGCATGGGTTCCCAGCTATTTGATACCACGCTCATCCGAAACGGTAATTTTGAGGGGTTGACCGCACAGATCAGGGAAGCCCTGGTAATGGCGCAACGGATCAGGAAGTAACCGCCCTTTGGTCATCAGCCGATGAAAATTCCCTCGGATACAACAAAGGAAAATACTTGCCTTTAATTTTTTTACCACGGGGAATAAGCGGAACTCCTGTTAGAAGTTCCTCATCAGTATTGCTGATGGTTCCGTCCGCAAATACATTTAGAACAAAAGCACGTCTGGGATCTGACGAGGTATTCCTGTGTGAGCCATGGACCATAAGCGGATGGTGGAAGGTGGCGCAACCCTTTCGGATTTCTATGGGTACAGGCTTGAAAGCCTCCTTTTGCGCTTCGGACATATGATCCATTAAGCCCTCCATCTCCCCGGCCAGTTCCGGCTTCTCAAGCAGGCCCCAGCGGTGACTGCCAGGCACGTAATAAAGACAGCCATTTTCCTTATTTGCGTCATCCAAAGCCACCCAACAGGTAAGGTGCTGCATGGCGGTGGTCCGGGTCCAATACGAATAGTCCTGATGCCATGCCACCACTCCTCCGTGATGTGCAGGCTTGCAAAAAAGTTGATCATGCCAGAAACGGACCGGCCGGTTTTCCAATAGCTGACTCGCTGCCCTGACGAAGGCCGGGTTCCAAAGGACATCATGGAAGCCCTGCGTAATACGCCAATGGCCCAAGGAGTGGAACAAGGCGGCGTTCGGATCGGTCGATTCATTGGAATGGAATTCATAAAACAGGTCGTGGGAGGGATGCCCCGGATCCCGGATGAGTTCCAACTCTTCCCTTAGACGGTCTACCTGCCATTCTTCGAGGAGCCGGATCCCGGAAACATAACCATACTCACGGTAATGGTCCAGTTGTTCCTGGGTAAGACTATGAGCCTCCCACTCTTCCCGGGAGGTGGGTTGGGTGAAAAGAGAAGAAACCGGGAAATGGTGGTCAGCCAGATCTCTGGACAACATCATACTTATTGCTGCTTTTATCAAAAATAAGAATTCAAAATTGTATTTTTAAGGGAATTCGGGGAATTGTTTCCCTGCACAGTGGTCACAAAAAGGAATAATGACAGTTCGGAGCGTTCCTCTTTTATAAAAAGGGGCGTAATACCTACACATGAAATTACTGCGAAACCCTTATCTCTGTTGCTGGATCCTTTTGTCGGCCTCAGCTTGTAATGCACAACCTGCATCGGGCTTGCTGGAGGCCGAGCAGACAACCACCCTGGTAGAAAAAATTCAGTACTACCTGTATTTTCCGGAGCGATATGAAACGGATAAACAGTCGAAATTTCCACTGTTGCTTTTTTTACATGGAGGAGGGGAATCGGGCATGCAGCTGGGTGCCCTTAAGACAAATGGCCCGCCAAAACTGATTGCTGAGGGAAAGCAATTTCCATTTCTTATTCTTGCTCCGCAACATCCGGAAAAGAAAAAATGGTGGAATACAAGATCGGTAAAACAATTGTTGGATTCTGTCATAGCCCGGTACAGGGTGGATGAAAAAAGAATATACCTCACAGGACTTAGTAGAGGAGGGGCTGCCGCCTGGGAAATGGCAGTGCAGTATCCGGATTATTTTGCTGCCCTGGCGGTCGTTTGCGGAATGACTCCCGTACCCTATGCTTCCTGGATCGATAAGGACTTACCTATCTGGATATTCCATGGAACGGAGGATACCTCCATCCCGTTTACAGAATCTGAAAACATGGTCAGGGAATTAAAGAAGCTGGGACATGATGTTAAATTCACTGTATACGAAGGAGTCGGACACAATGCCTGGGAAAAGGCATACAATACAGAATCCCTGTATCAATGGTTTGTAAATCAAAAGAGAAACTGATGGAAAACAACCTTTGCCTGCTTAAATCTCTGGTACTGCTTATCATTGCGATACCGGCCCTTGGATATGGAACCCTGACACAAGCCTCAGATACCAAAGGAAAACGGGCTGACCGGCCCAATCAGCGCAATGTCGTCTTTATCCTGACCGATGACCACCGATTTGATTATATGGGCTTTACGGGTAAGGTTCCATGGCTAAAAACCCCTCATATGGACGCCCTTGCGACGGAAGGAGCATATCTGCCTAATACTTTTGTGACCACTTCACTTTGTTCTCCCAGCAGGGCATCTATTCTTACCGGACTATTCTCACATTCCCATACCATCGTTGACAACCAGGCTCCTGACCCTGGCAATCTGACCTATTTTCCGCAATATCTTGAAAATGCCGGGTATCAGACCGCTTTTTTTGGAAAGTGGCATATGGGCGATCATGGAGATGAGCCGCAACCAGGATTTACACATTGGGAGAGTTTTCCCGGGCAGGGCGTTTACTATAACCCTACCCTGAATATCAACGGAGAAAGGGTAGCTTATAAGGATTCTACATATATAACAGACCTTCTGACGGAACATGCTGTATCCTGGCTTAAGAACAGGGATAAGGAAAAACCTTTCTTCGTATATCTGTCCCATAAGGCAGTGCACGCCGGATTTCAGCCGGCGAAGCGACATAAAGGTATGTATAAGGGCAATAAAATCGAACTTCCTGCTACCTATGACCAGACAAAAACAGGGAAGTATAAGGAACTGAAATGGCCGCAATGGGTAGCAGATCAGCGGATCAGCTGGCATGGGGTAGATTATATGTATCATGAGAATGCGGGCCTGCAGGACATGGTCGTTGACTATTGTGAGACCCTTGCGGGCGTAGACGAAAGTATCGGCACGGTGATGGATTTTCTAAGGGAACAAGGCCTGGACGAATCGACCATGGTGATTTACATGGGGGATAATGGTTTCAGCTGGGGAGAGCATGGGTTAATAGACAAAAGGCATTTTTATGAAGAATCAGTAAAGGTACCCTTGCTGGTAAGATGCCCCGATTTGTTTGAAGGAGGGATCGTCCCGGAAGAAATGGTACAGAATATTGATATCGCCCCCACCATCCTGGCTGAGGCAGGAGTCAAAAAACCGGAGGGTATGCCGGGGGTATCTTTTATTCCTATCCTTCAGCAAAGCGCCGGTCGCACCTCAAGGGAGGAAATCTTTTATGAGTATTACTGGGAATATGATTTTCCAATGACTCCTACAATGTTCGGAATGAGAACAGGGGAGTACAAGTATATCAAATATCATGGGATCTGGGATCGCAATGAACTTTACGATATGAAGAATGACCCGGAGGAAATGTACAACCTGATTGCAGATCCCGATAAACAGGAAATTGGCAGGTCAATGTCGGAGGCTATATACAACTGGCTGGAGGGGACAGGGGGTATGAACATCCCTTTGAAGAAAACCGTCAAATACCGTTTCGGGGATTATAGGCACCCCAATGAATATTGAGACGGGCGGTCTCTAGCGTTTAGTAATTTATTTTGCGGGTTTCCCTGCCCATGTTATCATAAAATCTAACTTCCCTGATGCCATTCGCGATAGGGACAAACCTGCCCGATTGGGATTGAAAGCTGCTCCCCCAGTAATACTCAGTTTCTCTGTACTTGCCCTGATCATAATAAATCCGGGCTTTTACTTCATTCGCCCTTAATTTAAGCGGTTCATTCTCATAAGCAGTTAAAGTCTCAAATACCTTTAAAGAATCATTGTTTTGAGTAGCAGCAAAAAGCGATTGCTCATTCCGGTGATTCAAGGCCACCAATCCTTTCGCATCCCCCGGCACAAAAAAGTGACTTTTTTCCAGTGGTATTGGCACAAATCCCCCTTTGCCATCATTTTTCAGAGCGAGTCCTACAAAAGCATCGGCGGGGCCTTGCTGAACTTCAAAACCATGTTCATTGCCTACAAGAAGCAAATCCAGAAAGTGGTCATCATCAAGGTCTACAGGAAGGATCCCATAGATGGGTGCGAGCTGGGCAGAGACCGGTAAAGCATGCAATCTGAACTTCCCATTTCCCTGGTTTTCCACCCAGGATGTCTCCATGTAGTTGAATGATAGGACCAGGGCATCGTCAAGGAGTCCGTCAGAAAACATTTCAGGCAGGGTTGATTCTCCGAATTCTCCAAAAGAATTGAATTTTTTACGAATTCCGGCGAATTGTTTTACAACATCCTGCCAGGGATGGTAGAGATATTCCCTTTTTGTGCCACTGCTATCCCTCAGATAATAAGAAATCAGTGGATCTACCATTCCGTTCTTGTCAAGATCTTTGGCGTACACACGGACCGGACTTTCAGGGCCACCCTGAAAATAGGTATTTCTACCGGAATTTCCCGCGATGTAATCCATGTCCCCGTCATTGTCAAGGTCTGCTGAGGCGAGGCTGTTCCACCATCCCTTTTGCTCCTGAATGCCGGTAGAGCCCGTTATTTCCTCTAATTGGCCATTGATATTCTTAAAGAACCGCAGTGGCATCCATTCCCCTGCCAGAATGAGGTCTGGCCAGGAATCCCCATTGAAGTCCGTCCACAATGCATCACTTATTAATCCCGGAAAACGCAGGGTATCAGCAATTTCGGAGGTGGCATCTTCAAATCGGGGCTGCCCGGGAGTGCTTACATTACGGAGGATGTAGGAACGATCTGGTTCCGGATAAGCGAAGGGAAGTACCCGGCTGCCGACAAAGAGGTCCAAATCGCCATCACGATCAAAATCGGCCGCTTTTACCGCTGAGGAATTGCTAAACATCTCCGGCAGCGCTCCGACCACTTCGGTAAAATTACCCGCTCCATTGTTGACGAGCAACACGTCCCTGTAAAATTCATGTCCTACAGGATATTGGGCGCATCCTCTCGCCAGATACAGATCGAGGTCCCCATCACCATCGGCATCAAAGAGGAGCGATCCGGCATCTTCCTCCTGTTGTTCCTTGTCTTTCTTATAATTTACCTCACGTTCGATAAATTTCCCGTCTTTTTTTTGCAGGAACCATTTCTCGCTAAAATTTCGACTGGCAGCAATGAACATATCGTCAAGCCCATCCCCGTTAACATCACCTACAGATATCGAGGGCCCGTACTGGGAGAACTTATGGGGCAGGGTGCGCTGAAAATTAAAGTCGATAAAATCATCATCCTCATTCAGGTGCAGGAGGTTATACTTCGTGGCAACTTCGGACAATATAGGTGTCGCTGATCCCGTTTTTAGGACGGTCTGGGCTAAATCTGCTTCATTAAAGGTGATGGCTAAGGTAGTGTCGGCAGGGGTTCCGGTCAATTTTTGAAGGGTTCCTCCAGGCCACGTTACGACAATGGAGTCGATTCCGGTACGTTGGCCAAGGCCAAAATGGAGGGTATTTTCAGTTTTAGAGAGATAACCTCTTCCTGAAAGCAGCATTTTTTTCTGCACAATACTGTCCGCATATACCTGGACAACGCTTCCTATGGCATCCGGATTTCCTTTAGGTCCTGTAAGGTGCACGCGCAGGTATTTTGCCTCAGGATGGAGTTCGTTGGTCCTGTTTTCCATCAACAATACGGGATCATTGATATTGTTAATCACCAGGTCAAGATCTCCGTCCATGTCCAAATCCCCATAACTTGCCCCATTGGAATAAGTTCCGAAATCGAGGCCCCAGGCTTTGGTGACATCCTCAAAAGTGAGGTCCCCATTGTTTCTGAAAATAAAATTGGGGATTTTTATTTCGGGAATAGCGGCGATCAGCGTCTGCTTGTCTACCAGCCGGCTCGCCGTGACCCTGAAGTCTCCAAAATCGCGATCTGTTACATCTTTCGGAAAGCCGTTGGTTATCAGAAGATCGTTCCAGCCGTCATTATCAAAATCTGCGAACAACGGGGCCCAGCTCCAATCGGTTTCCTGGATCCCTGCCAGCATTCCCGTTTCCCCGAAAATGGGTAACCCGTTTTCCGGATTCGTCCCCTGGTTCATTTGCAGGGTATTGCGGGTGTATTGTTGGGCATATTTGTATTTCCTTGTAAAAATCTCCTTTTGGTAACTGCTGGGTCCCTGAAACAATTTTTTGCGCTTATTGTAGTAGGGCTGCATTTCGGTGGTGAAAATGTCCATATTCCCGTCATTATCGACGTCCGCGAGATCGCTCCCCATTGAGGAGAGGCTGAAATGCTTAAATATTTCCCCGGCTTTGTTGGTAAAGGTTCCATCCTGATTATTGATGTAGATCAGGTCATTACTTAAAAAATCGTTGGCCACATAGATATCAGGATAGCCGTCATTGTTAAAATCATTGATCAGGGTACTGTGGCTGTACCCGTGATAACGGATCCCGGCAGCTTTGGAAACATCCTGGAATACGGGATGACCAAGGCTGTCAGACCATTGATTCCTGTAAAGGCGGTCTTTGCTCATAGAGGTTCCATCATCAGTCAGGGGGCTGAACTGGTTCGGATTGATCCCTTCAATCCGGTTGACGCCAATAAAGAGGTCAATGTCGCCGTCCAGGTCATAGTCGAAGAACTGAGCGTGTGATGAATAGGTGGTATCGTCAATACCATAGTCCTTGGCCATTTCCTTAAAGGTGGGAATCCCTTCCTCGTTCAACCCGGTATTGATGTAGAGAAGGTTTTTTCTTTTCAGGGAGTCCTTATAAAAGGTGTTACAGACATAGATGTCCTGACGTCCGTCCAGGTTGAGGTCTGCGATGGAGACTCCGGAAGACCATAGGAGGGAATCGGGCTTTCCGATTCGGGCGGTTGCGGAGATATCCCTGAATTTCAATTTTCCCTGGTTGAGAAACAACTTATTGTCTACTTGGTTGCCGGCGAGGAAGATATCATCCAGCCCGTCCCCGTTTAAATCCCCGAGGGCTACGCCCGCACCATTATATACAAATTCATTATCAAGGATGTTGATGGAGTCATTTTCGGTTAAGCGGTTATTAAAATGCAGTCCGGAAATTTCTCCGTCTATCTTTTTAAAGAGGGCGTTGTTATCTTCTTTTCGACTACAGCTGGCAATCACAATGGCGATACCAATTGCAATTCCAAGTTTTATCTTCATCGGTAGTTCACGTTTAGATACATACTACAAAATTGCAGGAACCTTTGGAGAATGACAAATAAAAAAGGCCGCAATTCGCGGCCTTTTTTTTAACACTCTAATTTCTTAATACCCGGGGTTCTGTGTCAGGACATCGGGACCCTGAATATCAATTTGCACCTGTGGGATCGGCTGGTATTCACTTTTTCCGGCGGTAAAATTAGCACCTCCGAATTTCGTAACCAGAAACTGACCTTCATAATCCAAATAGGCATTT
>JBGTKP010000015.1:0-7016 GCA_041744575.1 Muriicola sp. | reverse complement strand
TAGAACACCTTCATTATATTCATGTAGGTGAATGGTATATTCGTACAATGTATTGTCGCCCGTTTTAAATGCTATTTCTTTATTTTTAACAATATATCGATCATACGGATTAGATCCTTTAATCGCCGGAATCCACCTAACCTCATTTGCAATGTAACCTCCGGACTGAAAACCCTGTTCTTTTTACCCCTTGACTGCAGCCATTATTGTTATCGGCCATGTCGTTATTTACACCTATTTATTCCTCATCCAATGTATTTAATGAACATTAGGTTGAATCGTTTACTTTGATTATGATTTCTACAGATTTAGCCATAATTCAGATAATTTTTATAAGATTGAATGTTATTTTATAATAAAATAAATGGAAAATGGCTTTATTCAGATGGGTACAGTTACTGGGGATGGAACTGGCAAAACCACATCTGTGCTTAAAGGGATATTAATGTAGTTCATTTCGGCCTACTTTAAAAGGAAATTTTAACATAATTGCCACTCCTGTTTCCATTCAGAATTATGTCTTCGTCGTAATTGAAGACGCTAGTTGTATGACAGGACAAACGCTGCATATAAATGGAAGGGAAATCAGAGGTTAATCTGATGTCCGTCTCTTGGCAATTGCTTGAAACCATATTCAGGTTTACACCTGTTTGATGGAGAAAACTATATGCGAATTTGTGAACTTAGGTGCTGCCAGGTTTAAAAATATTCAGAACTAAATAAGTCTAATGGTTCAACATTTTAAACGGAATAATCTAGCTTTAATTGGTCCTGATATCCGGCAGGAAATCACTTTCAAATCTAAGGTATTGTTTAATCCATCATTTTTGGGGGTACTTCAATCATTCATTTGAGAGCTGATATTATACCCGTTATATTGACGGGATATTACCAATCAAGAAAAATATTATTGAAGGGAACGCAAATTGGTCAATAAAATAACTGGTTAATGACACTTCATTTATGGAAGCTCAAACTTCACTTTTGCCTATAATCGATCAGGTTTTAACAGACACCTCCCGTTTTGTTGGCAATATGACATGAAAAGCACTCCCGTGACCTTTCTCGGACAATGCAAATATCTCGCCTTGATGGTATTCCACGATTCTTTTGCAAAGTGCAAGGCCTATTCCTGTTCCCAGATACTGGCTTGAGGGGTTAAGGCGTTGGAATATGGTAAATATCTGTTGATGATATCGTGGAGCAAACCCGATACCATTGTCTTGGAATATGATTTCATAATAGGATAACTTCTCCAGGTAGGTTGCCATGTCCGTGGGTGACATGCTTTCCCGCCTTTCGGTAATGCGGTTGGCAAAAGTTGTTGTTTTACGCAGAGGTTCCTGAAGGTCATGACTCGCCACATGTACAAATTAATCCAATTGCTGGTTGATGCGACCGAGCTCCTCTATGGTGGTGAGATAGTCATGCGCCACTTTCTTTCTCATTGTGATGTCAGCTATCGCGAGCAGAATCCGTTTCCCGGATCCATCTGTCCGGAAGATTTCCCTTGCATTGAAAAGAAAATTATGTTCTCCATCGGTCTTATGATTGATGACCAACTCCTTGTCAGTAATCCTTTGATTTCCAGGGAGAACCTTTTCCAGTAGAGAACTCATTGCAATGTGATTCCATTGTCCGTCCTGTATTTCAAAAAACTCTTTTCCCTCTACTTTCGTTTCACTTATCACAAATCGTTTAAGATAAGCCAAGTTGGTCTTCAGTATTCGCATATCCTTGTACAGGATCAGGAAAGGTTCTCGCATGGTCGCTATAACCGCGTCCAGGTCGTCCAGGGTCTCATTGAGCTCCTCATGTTTGTCCAGAAGTTCGCGATTAATCACAATCAGCTCCTCATTGGTTGACTGCAGCTCCTCCTTGGAGCTCTCCATTTCCTCATTAAGGCTTTGCATTTCTTCGTTGCTGCTGAGCAATTCCTCGTTGGCGCTCTGCAGTTCCTCATTGTGAGCCTCCTGCTCCTCACTAATATTATGCATATCCTCGCGGGCCTGCTCCAGGTCTTTTTCCAAGGTAATTATCCGCTGTCGGTCATTCTTTTCTTCGCTTGTGCTTACTACTGGCCTCAGATTTTTCCACAGTGTTCCCAGTAAGGAAATTGCTGCAGTATTTTTTTGAAAAAGGACAAGTTAGTAAGGATCGACAATGTCCATTAAAGCAACAATCTCAAGGTCCACCGAAAATTGCTCGCTCTGGCTCGTTTAGGGAATTCCTTTCTTGATGACCTTGTCCTTTGACGATCTTACCTTGTGAAGTGCGTTGCGCAGTTCAAAGGTCAATTCTTTGCGAGCCGATTACAGAAGTTGGTGTGTGGGTTTCCCTTGCGATGGTCTTAAAAAGGGTGTTACATCTCCGTTGATATGGACGATTTCCCAATGCTCATCCACTACCACACTTGCAGGAGTGTAATCCCTGACAAGTAATGCCTGTGCACTTTTTGTAAAATCCGTTCTCTGCGATGGAGAAGAAAGTTTATTTTTATTAGCCGACACATGTTCTTTCCGTTTTTTTTCAGCGGGTTCATGTGCGTAGCGCCTCTCTCCGTCCTTTCGGGTATAAATTTTACCATTTTTGGACAAGGGTGCAAACAAGTTGATCGATTTTCCTATTGTCTCTGACTTGTCCATCACAAAATATCCGTTTTCCTTAAGCGCATAATGGAAAGTAGTTAGTGCCTTGTTATGAAGGAAGGGTTCAAGGTAGATAAATACGTTCCGACAGCTGATCAGATCTACCTTTCCGAAGGGGGGATCTTTAAGGAAATTATGGACAGTAAATACAATACTGTCCCGGAGGGACTGAATAACTATGTACTGCCCATCAATCCGTATAAAATAATCTGCGAGCTGCTTTTCCGATACCGGTCGAAGTTCTGCAGCGCTATAGACACCTGTACGCGCCTTTTTAATTGCCTTCTCCGAAATGTCCGAAGCAAAGATCTGTACCTTTAGTCGGTTGGCGTCATTGCTGGTCATAGCGGATTTCACGGCATCGAAAAGGCAAATGGCAATAGAGTAGGCCTCCTCTCCCATTGCACAGCCAGCTACCCAGATGCGTATAGGCTCGTCCGTTGATCCGTTCTTTACAATTTTCTTAAAAACGGTGTCACATAACTGATCAAAAATTTAAGGATCGCGGAAAAATGAGGTTACCTTGATTAAAAGGTCATGAAAGAGCAATTCCTGTTCGCTCTTGTTCTCACGCAGGAAAGACAGGTAATCCTGAAGACTACCAATCTGATTAATTGCCATCCTGCGATCTATGCGCCTTATGATGGTCGGTTTTTTATAATAATTAAAATCCGCCCCACTATTCTGCCGGACAAAAGAAAATATATTTTTCAGGATCTCGCCATCAACCGGCCGTTCCTGTACTTTCCCCTCCGTCTCCTGAGATGCATACGCGGCATGTATCTCCATTAGTTTGGCGGGCATATGGGCAGGTAAGAGTACAAAGTCAACGACTCCCGCATCTACTGCACTTTTGGCATTCCGTCCCATGCTGCGAGTTCCGGATCCCCCGCGAAGGCTATTCCACCGTGTTTCTTTATGTTTCGAAGTCCCAGGGTTCCATCCCTGGCAGTACCTGAAAGCACAATGCCAACCGCAAGCGAACCATGGACTTCCGCCAGGGAATTAAAAAATACATCTATTGGCATGTTATGCTCCCCTTGTTTGCGTGGAGTTAGTCGTAATGCATGATCCGTGACCTCGTGCATTTTGTTTTCAGGAATGACGTATATGTGGTCCGGTAAAAGCTGGCAGTCGTCTTTAATTTCCTGCACGGGGATATCTGTTGACCGGGAAAGTATTTCTGGGAGGATGCTTTCGTGAGAAGGAGAGAGGTGTTGTACCAGAATATATGCCATACCCGAATTTTCAGGGATGGCATGCAAGAACTTTTTAAAGGAATTAATCCCTCCGGCTGATGCTCCGACCCCCACCAATGGGAATTTTATTCTATTTGATGTACCCATAATCTACTTTTGGAAGAAGTAATTTTAAGGTAATGAAAATAAGGTGTTATATGAATTTAAAAAGGATTAATATTGGCGTTAATGCGTTTTTTAATCTGAATGTAATACATATAAAAAGCGATCCACTCCTATTTATAGTCGACGATGATATCGATGATATAGAGCTATTTTGCGAGGCTCTGAGCGAGATCTATCCGGATTCGGTTTGCTTTGACGCTAAAAGCGGAAAGAACTGCCTGAAATTATTGAGACAACAACCAACCTCCTTACCGGACTTTATTTTCCTGGACCTAAATATGCAACCAATGGACGGAAGGTCCTGTCTAGATAAACTTAAAAAAGACGTTAGTCTTAAAAATATTCCGGTAATTATCTATACCACCTCGCAATCGCAAAAGGACCGGGATGAAACCCTACAGATGGGAGCTGCTTATTTTCTAACCAAGCCTTCATCTTTTAAAGGACTATGTGAAGGTATTAAGGGGGCCTTTGAGGCAGTCAATACGACTCATAGATCCAAGTGTTAATTCCCCTGTTTTTTATTCCTTGAATATATTGCGCTGTACGTTATTATGCCTGTAGCATGATGATTGCTTATTGTGTTCATGGTAGCGCTCGCTAAATTTGCCAAAAGGTAACGGAAGATTTTAGTTCTCAAATTCAACATCTTTGCTTCTTAATCTATAATTGAATAGTCCAGCACCCAAATAACGGTCAGAAATAGTCAGGTCTATAATAATCTACCAGCGTCCGCCAAGTTCATTCTGACATATGCGCATGAATGTACCGGGCAATTGGCTGTAAACCGCTTATAGGCGTTGTAAGCAACTGTTTCCGAACTAAATTCCATTTTTGCTCACTATATAAATAGTGTAGTCTGACCTTCACTCCTACATATCCCAATACTAAATCAGTAAGCAGTACCGACTTTTTTTCAGTTCAGTCTGTCTCTGAATTGAACTTAGTTTTACTTCAGGGCTAATATCAATCAACGATTGATAAATCATAATCATTGAAAAATCGATGTAACCCTTAAATTAAAAATATCGGAAATTATGAAAAGAATACAATTCATGAAACGCCAAATCGTTATGTAAATCTTGAGGCCTGGTCCTTAAGTAGGGCGAAAACTTAATGAAGGCAGTTAGGATTCGTTGCGATTAAGGATACGTGATTCCTAATTGGATAGTGGATAAAGGTAGTGCCCAGCGAGCCAAAGTTCAAGACCCGCCAGTAATAGATTGATAATAATTCTGTCCGTTCGGTTATAATTCCTGTAAAAGATCTTCGAGGACAGGTCCATTGTGCATTTGATGACCGCTGAAATCCTGTCCATAAATATTATATTCTATCAGAACAACCTCCTCCTCGGGATTAATTGACAAGTCCCAAGAGATAATTTTAAAATGAGGTGCCTGTTTGTGAAGCTCTGTTGCTTTTTGCACCAGTTTGTCTACAAAGGGAAAAGACAGATCTATAAATTTTAAACCGCCATCCGTTTCTTTAACTTTTTTTCCATATAAATCAAATCCCACTTCATTTAAATTCCCATTCCTTTGAATACCGCAAGCGAAGCCTCCAGTGGAAACATTATCATTTATCGCTCCCTTCCTGCCCATCCTCACATAAAGTGATAATACCTTTGACCCGCGATCATTCATATAGCTCATTACTCTAAAAGTATTTATCGAAGTTTTATTAAGGGCTTCCAAAAGGGGATGTTGTGTTAAACATTTCTGGATTATGAAGTTTGCTTTATAAGCCGCCAGAAATTTTTCCAGAGGCTCTTCCAAATAATCTGTTACGCCATTTTCGCAATGAAAAAGCCTGACATTTTTACCCCCGTAACTGCTAATCGCTGGCTTAATTATCATTTTGTCTGCCGCATTGCAAAGACTTGTCACTGTTTTAAAGTCAATGATTTCCCCATCAAAATAATATATTCCGCTGATATTTTTTACAATGGTCTCCGGTTGTCTTACGCTTGGAAAAAGCTGATTAAGTAGGTTTTTATCACTAAGTGCAGGAGCAAAATCATATCGATTCAATTTCGGCTCCAGAATCAAATAAAAAAGATCCTCTGGAATATATTTCACCGAAAATATACCATTGCAGGTGGTATAAAATCTATGCCATTCACAATTTACCTTATTAAATCCATAGGTTTTATAAAAATTTCTTATCTCTGATTTTTGAGGAGAACTAAGCTTCTTACTTTGAACAAGTTTATTTTGATCGTCTATCTTTTTTCTAAGCTTAAAATGGTCATATTCAGTCCTGACAGCTTTCTGTAAATCTATATAGGAAGCTGCTATTTTCTTTAAAAATTCCTTCATAATTAATCCCCTGGTCAGTTCAATTCTTTCATCGCAATCAGATGAGAGGCATCCCTTATTAAAATTGGTTTTTATTCATTTAATATAGCACCTATTGTCCAAACAAAAGAATCGCGTTAATGGTATGCGCTTATTGATCAGTCAATTAAATATAGGATAAATAACCTACTCATGATTAGTTCTAAAATTATTAATTAACTTTTTTCATTTCTCTGCTTCTTATGGTTATAAACTACGGCACCAGTTGCTTTAATGACCTATGATAGTTTATATGACACTTATATTTTTCAAACTTTAAAGTTCCGAACCTTTTTCTAAATTGAGAATGAATTGCACTGCTGCTGTAGCCTTCCCTAAAAATTGACCTCCTCCCTGTAAACCGAACTGATTAAAACTAGAGAATTCCGGGCGAATAAATGTTTAATTTTAAACAAGTATTTGCTTATGAAACGTTCAAAACCTGCCTGCCGGCAGGCAGGTTTACTGAATCGCAGATTGTATTTGCGATCAAACAGTCTGAGACCGGGGTTCGGGTCTCTGAGGTATGCCGCAAGATGGGCATTAGTGAGGCCACTTTCTATAACTGGAAGAAGAAATACGGGGGCCTTGGGGTCTCAGAGCTTCGCAGGCTCAAGAACCTGGAAGAGGAGAATTCGCAGCTCAAGAAACTGGTAGCGGATTTGTCC
>JBGTKP010000014.1:0-12124 GCA_041744575.1 Muriicola sp. | reverse complement strand
CAAAGAGGGGAGCTTTTATTAATTACATGAATAAAATGAACCAAACCTGCCGAATCCGCCATTTGGCGGAGTAGGTAGGAGATCATAAACAATACTAAGTATCTTTTGTTCATTTGCGTTTGTAGATTTCTGTGCCGGAACTTGCGGAAGTAGAATTAACCATAATCATTGGAATGACGATTTCGTGTTTTTTATTCCTTTTTGCTGGTCCAAAAAGGAACATAAAAAGGACCTACCCTTATCTGTAGGTCTTTTTCCGCCATAAGGCGAAAAACCGGCTCGAAACTTCTACGCCCCGCTGCAGCGGGGCTGGACAAATAGAAGCTTTCTTCGCCTAGACTGAAGATAAGGGTTTCCCCGCCGGAAGTTTCGGACTCAATTTGAAGGCAACAATTGAAAGGATGTTTTTTAGATAATGCTGATAAGATCCTTGTAACAATAACTACGAATTTCAAATCCGCGTGATCCAAATTGGCCGCTATCGCTGCATGCGCTGTTCGCTGGCGCGAAACGCACTTTCGCTCGCGTCCGTGCTATTTCTGGAAATCATTCGGTTACCCTCTAAGAACCATATCAGCCCAATTCAACTTACCGCTAATAGTCCTAAATTATAAAAGCAAAAGCTCCTCCCTTTTTTTCAAAGGGAGGTGGCTTCGCTTTAGCGAAGACGGAGGGATAAATAGTTTATCCCAGTCAATCTCCCCGTCCGCCATGGCGGACACCCCTCTTTATCCAAAGAGGGGAGCTTTTAACATCGCAGTAATGAAATGAACCAAGCGTTGCCTGCCGAAGCTGCCTTTAGGCAGGGCAGGGAGGAGAAAATTGGGACACTCTATCGAAAGGCAGAAAAAACAACAGCCTTTAGGGTCAGGGAAAGAGAATTTTCGACTAAAAAAACTTCGCCGTTATTCACATTCCCCAATTATAGCGGTCTATTTGGCCACCCGATCCTTCAAACCCACTATCTTTGATAAAAAATCAAAATGAGGCAAGCAATACTTATACCCCTGGTGACAGTGCTCCTGATCGGAAGCTGTAAAACGGAACAGAAAAAGGATACAATTCCGCCGGAAGAGGAACTGTCCATGGTAGAAAAAGTTTCCCGGGCGCACGGGATGGAGAATTGGAACGATATTTCCTCCCTTGAATTCACATTTAACGTGGACCGGGATACCACGCATTTTGAGAGGCACTGGATTTGGAATACCAAAACCCAGGAAGTGACTGGCATTTCAATGGGAGATACCATCACGTATTCCCGAAGCTCCCTGGACAGTACCGCTGCCAAAGCGGACGCCGCCTTTATTAATGACAAATACTGGTTGCTGGCCCCCATGAATATTGGTTGGGACGAAAAGAACGTCACTCAGGAACACAGCATGAAGGCGGTAGCTCCGATCAGTAAAAAGGAAATGCAGAAACTGACGGTCGTATATGGTAATGAAGGGGGATATACCCCTGGGGACGCCTATGACTTCTATTTGGGCGAAGATATGATGGTCAGGGAATGGGCCTATAGAAAGGGAAATAACCCGGAACCTTCATCAACCGCCACCTGGGAAGATTATTCAGAACAAGAGGGGCTTAAAATCTCTACGATGCATAAAAATGCAGAAGGAAATTTTAAGCTGTACTTTACGAATGTAAAGGTATCCGTTGATTAATCCGCATCAGGATTTTCCTTTACCTAGAATCCGGGTAGCCAGCAGGACAACAAAGGCGGCACCCATCAAAACGATAAAACTCATTTTAAGAGAGCTTTCCTCCGCCAGAAATCCGAGAACCGGGGGGGCGAGCAGGAAACCCGCGTAACCTGTACCGGCTATAAACGCCACCCCTTGTGATGAGGAAACTCCCCGGACATTACCCCCTATCCTGAAAAGTTCAGGGATGATCACCGAGAAGCCCAGGCCGATGAGGGCGAAGCCTGCAATGGCTGTATACGTATAAGCCGATAACACACAAAGATACCCTGCAAGGGCTATCACAGTGCCGATGGCCACCAGTTTTACAGAGCCGATCCTGGCGCTGATGTTGTCCCCGACAAACCTCCCGAGCATCATGGTTGCCGAAAATGCCAGGAAACCCGTGCCAATAAGAACTTCAGGGGCCATGGTAATTTCCTGGAGGAATAACCCGCTCCAGTCTACAATGGCGCCTTCACTGCTCATCACGAGAAAGGAAACCACGCCGAGGACCAGCAGCGGACGGAAGAGCCGCAAACTGAACGGAGCCTTTTCAACAGGTGTTGCCACAATATGGTAGTATTGTTTCCTTAAAACGAGGTTGACCCCGAAGACCAAAAGGATCACACCAATCATGTGAACGGTAGGACTATTAATGATAGGGATTAAGAAACTTCCGAGGCCCGCAACCACTCCCCCAAGACTGAAAAAACCATGGCTAGCCGACATAAAGTTACGCTGGTCTTCCTTTTCGATCTCCGTCACCAGAGTATTCATGGCGATATCGAGGAACCCATTGCTTGCCCCGAATAAAAACAAGGCTGCCATAAGTAAAACATAATTCGGCGCGATGAGGGGCAGCAATGCGCAAACACTCCCAAGGCAGACCCCGGCCCAGGTAGCCTTTCCCACTCCCAGATAGTTAATGACGCGTGAAGCCAGGGGAAAAATTGAAAAAACACCCAGTGAAAGAAAAAAAAGAGCGATGCCCAACCGGGCCTTGTCAATCCCGAGTGATTCTTTCACCAGTGGGATGTATATGGCCCAGGTGCCAAACCAGATATTGAGGCTGGCAAAAACCCAGGCAGGTGCTAAATACCGCTTGTTTGAAATTATAAGTCGCAGGGAATTCATAAATAGGTCAGTCTGGGCTTGGAAATTATTTCTTTTTAATGGTTGGCCGAAAATAGTAAAAGCACGGGCATTGGGCAAATAGTAAAAGCACGGGTATTGGGCAACAGGAAATTTAAGCGCAGCCGGGAACGGTAATCGACCGCTGCATTCATACTTTATCTATCCCTTCTTTCAATAGCTCCCCGAAACGCTGTATGTCCACATACCGGGTATACAAGGGGACCGGAGCCAGCCTCATGACATTCGGTTCGCGCCAGTCAGTGACCACCCCATGGTCGGTCAGGTAATTAAATAAGGGTTTTCCCTGCCCATGCAGGAGGATGGAAAGCTGACAGCCACGGTCTTCCGGTGTAATGATCTCAAAGATGCGGGACTTCCCCGATGCTACAGCCTTTAACACAAATTCAAGATAGGCGACTATTTTGTCACGCTTTTCGATGATGGCCTGCATCCCGGCTTTCTCAAAGATCATAAGGGATGCGAGATAGGGGGCCAGGGAAAGTACGGCCGGATTGCTCAGTTGCCAGGCGTCCGCAGAATCAATGGGTTCAAATTCCGGCTTCATAAGAAAGCGGCTCTCCTTCCGGTTCCCCCACCATCCTTCGAATCGTTGGATCCCGCTTTGGTTCAGATGCCGCTCATGGATAAAAACTCCGGATGCGTTGCCGGGACCGCTGTTCATATATTTATAGCTGCACCATGCGGCAAAATCGACCTCCCAGTCGTGTAATTCGAGTTGCACATTCCCCGCGGCATGGGCCAGGTCCCAACCCACCATTGCCCCAACGTCCCTTCCGGTCCGGGTAATGGCCTTCATATCCAATACCTGCCCATTGTAATAATTGACTCCTCCAAGGAAAACGAGTGCCAGAGCGTCTCCAACTTCCCGGATCTTCGCAAGAATATCTTCCGTTCTCCAGCCATGCTCCCCAGGCCGCTTCCCGATCTCCACCAGGGCGTCTGCCGGATCCAGGCCATGAAACCGGAGCTGACTCTGTAGCATATACTGGTCGGAAGGGAAGGCTTTTTCCTCACAAAGGATTTTATAGCGGGTGGTGGTGGGACGGTAAAAGGAAACCATGAGCAGGTGAAGATTCACGGTGAGGGTATTCATTACCGAAACTTCCCTGGTGCGCGCCCCGACAATTTTTGACAGCAAAGGCGCCAGCCGTTCATGATAATCCCACCAAGGCTTGTCGGCATGAAAATGGCCTTCCACGGCCATTTCTTTCCAGTCTGTCAGGATCTCGCCTACAAATTGCTCAGCCAGGCGGGGTTGTAACCCAAGAGAATTGCCGGTAAAATAGATCACCTCCTTTCCGCCGGTGGTAGGCACGTAGAACTGAGACCTGTATTCCCTAAGCGGATCTGCTGAGTCGAGTGCTTCCGCGTATTCCGCGGAGTTTTGAAATTCCATTCTTCCTATTTATTCAAAAATACGATTTGTGCAGGTATTTTAAGGGGAAGTGCCCCTTACTGCCTCATGATCCGCTACCAGCCTCATTTCCAAGATATGGCTGCCAAAACCGACCTTTTGGTAGGCCCTGATGGCTTCATTATTGTTGTGATAAACAGTCAGGCGTATCTCATTCAACCCTTGCCTTCCGGCCCATTTGAACAACGCTTCCATAATTTTGCTGTTGACGCCCTTGCCCCGGTAGTCAGGTCTGGTGTACATAAATCCCAGATAGGCATACTGTTCATGGTCCAGATAGGCGCGGGCTTCCCTGGCACAGGCATATCCGCAGCCAACAATTTGGTTGCCGGTTTCGGCTACCAGCATTTCAATATCATTTCTCGTGATCAGGGCAGGCAGATCATAATATGTCACCGGGGGTGGCTTGATGGTCACATCCATCGGTCTTTCGGCACTTATGAGTTGTTGTTCAAAATCAAGCAATACCTCCAGGTCCTGAAGTACTGCCGGTCTAATGGTCACTTCTTCCATCGCTTATCAAACAGGTTACTGTTCCCAAGGTACTGTATTAATGGCTATTTTTGAAAAAAAGAACATGCACTTTATATCCCGGAATCTGGAGGAATATATTACCCAACACAGCACGGCCGAACCGGAATTGCTCAGCGAACTTTCCCGGGAAACCCATCTTAAGGTACTCAGGCCACGTATGCTGAGCGGGCACTACCAGGGAAGGATCCTCAGCATGATCTCGAAAATGGTCCGGCCCCGGCACATCCTCGAAATAGGGACCTATACCGGGTATTCTGCCTTATGTCTGGCCGAGGGACTCTCTGAAGGCGGGACAGTGCATACCATCGATTTAAATGAAGAACTGAGAGAAATCCAGCAACGCTATTTCAGGAAGGGCGGCTTTGAAGGCCGGATCAAAACATACCTCGGAGATGCCCTAAACCTCCTTCCTCAAATAGAAGTCATTTTTGACCTGGTATTTATCGATGCCGAAAAAACGGAATATGAGGCTTATTTTGAGGCGGTCTTAAAGAAGACACGCCCGGGAAGTATCATCATTTCGGACAATGTCCTTTGGTCCGGGAAGGTGGCCGAAGCGGCGGATCAGAAGGATACGGCCACAGAAGTTCTGAAGGCATATAACAACAAATTGAGTACAGATCCCAGGGTCGAAACAGTCCTGCTGCCTATCCGGGACGGATTGGCTTTATGTAGGGTACGATGAGCCTTTGGTAAAGGAAATGAAAAAGGAAGGCCAGCAGGAACCCAACCACGATACCCACCATGATGTCTATAGGATAATGTACCCCTACGTAGATCCGGCTGGCGGCAAAAAGAAGGGGCCAGATGTAAAAGAGCCAAACCCACCTGAATTTCGACCTTAGGAATAAAACAATGACGGTAGTAACGGCAAAGGATGAAGCCGCGTGCCCTGAAAAGAAACTGAAATTGTCAGGGCTTTTTAAAATACGGATCAGGGTATTGATCTCCACATCGTTATTCGGTCGCAACCGCGCCACATAGATCTTTGTGATCTGCATGGTCAGAACGGTAACAGCCAGGACAAGGAGGGTAACCAATGCCATGAGACATGCTTCTTTTTTTGAACTCCTGTAAAAAAGCAGAATTAAGAATAAAACGAAGAGGGGAATCCAGGTCGTAAAGTCCGTTATGGTGGACCAGAACAAGTCGTAGCGTTCAATTCCAAGGCTGTTGAGGTAAATAAAGGTTTCCCTGTCCCAATCCAGAATTCGCTTCAGCATATTGGAGTTTTATTTCCTTTTCACAGACCCGGCGGCATCGGAAACATTCTTTTTAACCTGTTCCAATTCTTTCTGGATATCCTTTGTAAAACTGGTATCAATTCCCTGCTTTTCAGCACTTTTATGAATTTCCTGTTTGATATCCTCCGTCGCGTCCTTTAATTGACGCATTCCTTTCCCCAGGGTCTTGGCGATACCCGGGATTTTATCCGCCCCAAATACCATTACCACGATAAACAGGATAAAGAATATTTCAGCCCCACTGATAAACAAAAAAACACCTGCATACATACTACAAATATAATGAAGTTGGCAGACAAAAGGCCTGACCGGATCAAAATCCTGACAGGCCCGTTTATACTATAAACAACTTCGGATCTATTTTCCCTTGATCTCTTCTTTAAACTGGTCAAAATCAGATTTCTGCTCCTTTTTCGGCCAGGAATTATTAGAAACATCAATGTCCGCGGTTACGGCTTTGGGATCGACTATGACCCCTGTAAGCTCTTTGGTGGAGGCAATGATCCGGCTTACCTCCTTATCATTTTTACGCCAGATTTCCGGAGGATACGTAATGTTTTCCTTTGACCCGTCAGCGTAGGTGTACTCCACAATCAATGGCATGGGCAGACCTCCCGGTTTGTCAAAAGTCACCTCGTAAAAAAACTTCGGATTCCTTACATTGGACCGCTGTTCTTCCGTCAGATTATCCATCATGAATTCCTTCAGGGTGGTGGAAGCATCCATAGACGCTTTTCCCTTCAGATCAGGATCGGTACCGGAGCCGTCATCTTCTGACAGATACACCAAAGGTGGCAGGTCTGCCGGGTTAATATTCTGAGCAGCCATGTATTCTTTCAACTCAGGTGAGGGTTGGTCAGATACATAATATTTCTTAATTCCCTTCACCCCTATATCCACATAGTCGGTGGTGTAGAACCAGCCTCTCCAGTACCAGTCCAGGTCGACTGCCGAAGCATCTTCCATGGTGCGGAAAAAATCTTCAGGGGTCGGATGCTTGAATTTCCACCGGTTGGCATAGGTCCTGAAAGCATGATCAAATAACTCCCGTCCCATGACCGTCTCACGCAAAATGTTCAGGGCGGTAGCCGGCTTGCCATAAGCGTTGGGACCCAGCTGATAGACATTTTCAGGATTTGACATGATAGGGGCGATGGTGCTTTGATCCCCGGCCATGTAAGGTACTATTTTATCAGGATCTCCCCTCTTTGAAGGGTATTTGGTATTGGGAGCGATGATCTCGGGATTCGCTTCCCCAAATTCCTGTTCCGTCATGTATTGCATAAAAGTATTCAGGCCTTCATCCATCCAGCCCCACTGCCTTTCATCAGAATTCACGATCATGGGGAAAAAGTTATGCCCCACTTCGTGAATGATGACACTGAGCATGCCGTATTTGACTTTATCGGAATAGGTGCCATCTTCATTGGGCCTGCCATAATTCCAGCAAATCATGGGATATTCCATCCCCTGATTTTTGGCATGAACAGAGATGGCTTTATGATACGGATAATTAAAGGTATGGGCAGAATAGGAACGCAAGGTCTGGACTACCGCTTTGGTAGACATTTCTTCCCATAACGGATTCCCTTCCTTTGGGTAAATAGAAACGGCCATCACTTCCCGGTTGCCCAGTTTGACTGCCTGCATGTCCCAGATAAACTTCCGGGATGTGGCAAATGCAAAGTCCCGTACATTCTCGGCCTTTAACCGCCATGTCTTCTTTTTATCCGAAAAGGATTTTTCCGCAGCCTCAGCTTCTGCCTGGGTCACGATCACCACAGGGGTATTAAAGGACTTTTTGGCCTTTTCATACCGGGTCATCATTTCCTTCGAAAAGACTTCGCTCCTGTTTTGCAATTCCCCTGTTCCATCAAGGACATGATCCGCAGGAACAGTGATATTCACTTCGTAGTTTCCGAAGGGGAGCGCAAATTCCCCATTGCCCCAGAACTGATGGTTCTGCCAACCCTCAACGTCGCTGTATACTGCCATTCTCGGAAAGAACTGGGCAATCACATAGGCCCTGTTCCCATCCTTTTTAAAATATTCGTAGCCGGAACGGGCCCGGTTGACGGTGTGATCCGGAATATGATACCACCATTTAACAGAAAAGGAGATCTGCTCCCCGCTTTTCAGCGGTTGCGGAAGGTCTACGCGCATCATCGTCTGGTTGATGGTGTACGGAAGCGCCTTTCCATTGGCATCCTTCAGGTACTCTATGTGGAATCCTCCATCAAAAGGAGGGTTGATAAACTGATTGGCAAAATCTTCGGCTTCGCTGGCCTCCGGTATAACTTCCGGGTTTCTCAGTGCAGACTTTGTATCCTTGGTCCGTACATTCTGATCGAGTTGCAGCCAAAGGAACTCGAGTTCATCAGGAGAATTGTTGTGGTAGGTGACTGTTTCCACCCCATCAAGCCTGGCATTTTTATCATCCAGTTCAACATCCATTTTATAATCGGCCTGCTGCTGGTAATAATCGGGGCCAGGGGCTCCGGAAGCGGAGCGGTAGGTATTAGGCGTGGCAAATTCTTCGTAAAGCTGTTTGAATTTATTTTGGTTGTAATGCCCAGGTTCACGTTCCTTTGGGGCTTCTTCCTGGGCAACAGCCAGGGCTGAAAACAGCAAAATGAGCGATCCCAGGCTGTACTTGATTTGATTCATCATCTATTTCATTTTTAACCTGCCGAAAATTACATAAATAATACAGATAGCCTGCCTATTCCGGCCAGTTTAACATACCATTTGGCTGCTCTTTGACAAGAACGAAGCTCTTTTTTATCTCCCCAATTCTGAAGTGGACAAGGTTTTGTTGTTCCGAGTATAAATCCGTCAGGAGTTCATTCCGTACTTCCAGCGAAAGTCCTTCGGACGGACGGACGCCACTCACCTCCAGATAACACACTGCGATGTCATTGTCGTATTTTTTGCCCAGAAAGCTGACCTCCTGCTCCTGACCATCTATAAGGATCGCAAAGCGGGCCTTCATATATTTGCCCAGCAATTCGTCTGTATTTTCGGCTTCTTTTTCTGTCGCAAGCCGGGTATTGGTTCCGTAACGCTCCAAGAGAACGGCCTGCAGATCATCAATAAATATTCTGCTGGTGATCTGCAGGCTCCGGTCCTTTTCCGAATAATTGATATTGGTAACGCTTAAATAGAACTCATGTAAAGTTCCAAAGGCCATAAGCGGCGCGATACACAATAGCAAAGCCCTCTTAAACAATCGCATTCGCATACATTAGAATTACATCATCACAATAGCTATACCAGAAATTCCAGGGGGTTTGACCTGCCGGTCAGTCCAGGTTATTATCGCTTTTATACACAGCGCTTTTTCTTCTTAACATTTCCCAGAGGGCCATGGTATCATCCGACTGCACGAGTGAGTCAAAGCTGCTGTCCACCTCACAGAAATAAATAAAATCTGCGATCTTCTCTTGAGGAATTCCAAGCTGCTGTTCATACAGACTATCTGCAAAATACCCCCGGACCTTCTCAGATTGCAGGTACTTATGGTCTCTTGCCACTCTTTTTTTAAGCATTTTGGTACGACCACTGATCGCGTTAAGAAGCGGATTGAGTGGGATACCAGGTCCTGAGGTAGCCTCTTTCAGCAGGCGATCACTCTGCATCATGGGTTTGACATGGACATTTGGCAGGCCGAGGGTCGTAGCGGAAACCAATTGTCCGGTTTGCATACTTTCCATATCAATGGCCAGGTCACCTGAAAGGTTATAGGGCCGTAATACCACCTCATCCAGTTCATTCACAAATTCTTCGAGTGGCACTATGATATACCTGCTTTCCAGCAGGGGCCCGGTGACCACCACAACTTTCCTTTGAAATTGCACAGCCGAAAACAGCAGGGTATCATTTAGATGAACCGGAAGGCTGAACTGGCCTTCTTCCCCGGTGATGGTAGCCTTCCCGGCCGTGCTGTTCATAACATGAACATCCGGTACGCCTTTCCCATCACTTATAACCCTTCCTTCCAGTTGCTGGCCCGAAAGATGATGCAAACCGGTAAGGGAGAAAATGCAAACAAAGCCCGGGAGCAGTTTAATCCTTTGCATCCGTTACCTTTAGGTACGACTCGCTCTGAGTAACCAGAAAATCAATGAGCTGAAATTCATTGTCTTTTCTCAGCAGCGATTGGGGTGGCAGCTTCGCATCACAGTACACCAGAAAGTCATCAATATTGGCTTGCGGAATTTTGAGGTCAGTAACAAAAAAATCATCATCATAAACCGACCGCAGTACTTCACTGACTTTCAATGGTTGCCTGGCGTCTCCGGAGGTATTGCGCGAAGTAAAAAGGGCCTTGTAAATATTGACAAAATTAAGACCGTCACGCATCCCCCTTACCGTTTCATCCTGCGCTATATTGATCACTTCAGCCGATTGGTCTGTCTCATATTCATACTGCTTGAAATCTTCATTCTGAAGTTCGATAAATCTGGCCTGGTTCTCCGGGCTCACAGTCACTTCCTCGAGGGCGGTAACCTTTTCATTGACTTCGACTACCAGCCGGTTCCTTTCAAGGATGGCTTCGGTGATGGTGACGATCTCCAGCTGGTAGTTGATGGCGGTGAATACGAGTTCATCCCCGGCTTTTACCATAATGGCGAACTCCCCGTTATCATTGGTGATGGTGGCCATCTCAGAAGTGGTGTTGATCACATCTTCGTTCGGAACAAAAGCATTTCGGTACAGGACCTGCCCCCTGAGTAACCTGCGTTCCCCTTCCTGGGCCGAAAGCAATCCGGCAGCGAGAAAAGCCAAAAGGACCAGCAGGGTCGATTTTGAAGTCATAGGCCTTAGCGTTGAAATCTATAGTGCCATAAAGAAAATGCAACTAAGTTTCATAAAAAAATCTCGCTGCAATAAACTTATGTTAATCTTTCCCGGGCGTCCGTCAGAAAGCTGGAAAAACGCTGGCCGTCTGCAGGTAAGATCCCTATTTTAGGGCATTCCGGGCCATGGCTGACCTTTCACCGCTGAAAGGCGCATTTCAGGGTATAAAGTTAGCATTTTGGAGATATAATTTTACTTTTGTGAGTCCTGAGAACCTGGAATTTAAATAGATTCAGTATGCAAATGAAACTCGTCCTTGCAGGGCTATGCCTTACCCTGTGCCATGCCCTTTCCGCCCAGATAAAAATAGGGGATAATCCCCAGAACATACATCCTGTTTCCGTCCTGGAACTGGAGAGCGCGAACCGGGTGCTGGTTATCACCCGGATCTCGGAGCAACAAATGAATAGTCTGGTGCCTTCTCAGGGGGCCCTGGTCTACAATACTGACGCGCAGTGTATCTTTTATTTTGACGGGACCGCATGGATCAACCTGTGCGATTCCCTGGCCCTGACCTTTACCGCGGATGCTGTGGTGAACCCTGCTCCCACCGTAGTGATTACGGAAGAAGGTGATAACCTCAATTTTGAAGTCGGTGAGATCTCCAGTGAGAACATTGTGGACTTCAGTATCAGCAGTGTGGACATACAGAACAACTCCATCACTGCGGACAAGCTGGCACCGGATTCGGTGGGGAGTGAGGAGCTGCAGGACAACACGGTGACCGACGCGGAGATCGATTACAATTTTGTAACCCTCAATGATTTTTTCAATGATGCGGGGTTCATCACCGGGGCCAACGTGGTTAGCGGGCAGGCCGGGAACGCGATCATTGATAATGGGGGGGCGTTTTACGATGATGACCCTTTGTCTGCTGCCATCGCGGCCAATACGGTGGCCATTGCTGCCGATGGGGATAAGCTCGCCACCAATGAGATCCAGAATCTGTCCATAGCGGGGAACCAGCTCTCCATCTCCGGAGCAAACAGCGTAGCGCTTCCTGTGGCAGACGGCTCCGATACCCGTCTCACCGCCGGGGCGAACATTGCGATCACCGGCACAGGGACTGTGGCGACACCTTATGTGATCAGTTCTAACTTTACGGAAGCGGACGGCGTTATTGGAAATGAACTCATAACCGCTGCCACCCTGACGGGGACTACACTGAATATTACCGAAGGTGGCATTGTTACCCCTATTGACCTTAGCGGCCTGGGCGGCGGGAGTGGAGG
>JBGTKP010000013.1:0-5232 GCA_041744575.1 Muriicola sp. | reverse complement strand
GGAGTAACTTTAGGTCTGCATGGGTGCGGGTCAGCCTGTCAAAAACCGCCACGAGTTCATTGATCCCCTTGTCCTTTACCAGTCTCCCGATAAAAATACACACAAAATCATTTTCGCTCAGGCCAAGGGATGCTCTTAACTTTTTTCTTTCCAGGGCAGGGAAGTGTGCCGGGTCAAACCGGGTGGTGTCCACCCCATTGGAACTGATCCTGTCCAGCACCTTGAATTTTGACGGTTTGGCAAACTTCCGGTCCAAAACGATTTTATGAATACCCCTGGAATTGGGGTAAACCCTCGTCGCGCAGGCATATGTAAGCTTTTCTATAAAGTTGAGTAAGGTCAGTTTCAGGCCGCTGGCTTCGAGCAATGGCAGCCCCGCAATATCGTGCAACCGGTGCGGCACCCCTGCCATATAGGCGGCCATCATTCCGATCAACCCGGCCTTGGGGGTATGGGTATGCACAAAATAAGGTTTTTCACGGCGGAGGATCCGGTAGAGCCGGAAAAGGGAGACGAGGTCCTGACAAGGCGTGATCCTGCGCGTCATAGGTATGGCAATGGCCCGGGCGTTCTGTTCAGCGCAGGCTAATTCCAGCGCCCCTTCCGGCTCTGAGGCAGCAATGCCGATCACGTCATAATGGTTGGCCATGTGCTTCAGTTGCCCTTTTAACAGGCTTTTGATGGAATAGGAAACGGTAGTAATACGGATGAGCTTTTTTTTCATTCTTTGTTAATCGCTTTAAATCATAACAGCGGCATTGGCTGGAGTTGAACTACCCTATATGTCCAGTGCATCTTCATACGCTTCCAGAATCTTTTCCTTATTATAGTCTCCAATCCGCCGCCGGACATGCACTTTACATGACTCTAGGTAATCAGGATGTTGGATAACATATTCCAGCCCTTTCCTCATCAGATATATATCATTAACAGGGCTAATGATGCCGTAAGGGGTGATCATGATATCGTCCGACGATTCTTTGTCGAGCTGCATCATCTCAGCCGGGCCTGATTTACAGTTGGTTGATAGAATTGGCAGCCCGCAGCACATGGCTTCCAGCAGGACGTTGGGAAAACCTTCGTGGTTGGAACCCAGTGCAAAGAGGTTGGCACTTTTTAAATATTTATAGGGGTTATTGTCAAAACCGAGCAGGAAGACCCTGTCCTGCATTCTTAGGTTCCGGATCAATTCTTCCAGGTATTCATGGAGGGCACCTTCCCCCAGGATATATAAACGAACGTGTCCAAATGGTTCAATGGCCCGGATCAGCAATTCATGGTTCTTGACCCCCTGTAACCGACCCACATTGATGATATTGAAATAATCAGGATTAAAGAAACCCTTGACAGGTGTTATCTCATCAATACCTTCCTGATCAATGGGATTATAAATTACAACCAACTTTTCCCCTTCGCAGTTAAAATTGGCTACTAAATCGTCAGAACTTGCCATCGCATTGGAAATGATCCGATCTGCCTTAGGATATAACCATTTGACCAGAAAACGGTTGACTTTACTCTGAAGGTCCCCATATCCATACTGAAGACTTGGATAATTGCGCTCACTGATGATCATTTTAAAGGGATGGCGGGTCATCCACCGCGCTATGATATTGATATAGTTTGGCCTGGAAAGCAGGCTGAAGGAATGTGTGGCCCCGATTTTCCGCAGCAGCCTGGCATATTTAAAGGCCAGAAAAGGTAGTTTGACCCATTTATAAAAACCGGATTCCCCCGGGTTTGAATTTTCAAGTTGAATTACTGGTACCGAGTCCGGAATTTCATATTTTATGATAGTATTCATCAAGACCAGGCTAACATCTACACCATTTTTTTTGAGATGGGGCAGCAGATAAGAGATGACCCTTTCCGCTCCTCCTCCTGTCATGGAATAGATGAATATGACTAACTTCATAGGCAATCTTTATGCATAATATTCAGTATGGTTGCACCTAGTCAGTCCTTTAGGTCCTTCAGTCGCAGCATATCTCCGTATGTCCGATCCCAGGAGCCTGGAATGAACTTCCCAAAGCCGGATTCAGGATGAAATGTGATTTCCCCGAAATAGATCTTTTCCCCTATATTATAGAAATCTACCCGGACAAACTCAAAATCCTTCCCAATCATCTCTGCCAGCTGTACCATTTTATCCAGGACCACCGGTTTCGGATAGGTACGGCCATTTTGATAGACATACTTGAATTCCAAAAGGTTCCATTGGGTATCATACATGTTCCTTTTGTGATCGCTTTCCCGGTCCAGGTCGAGTTGAATGAAGATTACTTTCCCGTTAAAACAGAATAATTTAAAATCGGCCGGGATATTCCCATCTTCATCCGTCAGGAGCTTTTCGGCAAGGATACAAGGACGGATATTCTTGTACTGCCATTCCCCGTTTTCGTAGTAATAATTAATGCGGAGTCGTTTGGCGAATTTCTTTCGCAAACCCGCCCAGTCGACCCTGGACTTCTCTCTTACGAAAACACCGCCTGAACTGTCATGGTTCGCCTTGATGATAAATGGGCTATCCGGGAATTTTTCAGGAATCAAGTCCGCAGGATCCTCACTGTGAAAAACAAGAGGTATAAGGTATTCTGGTCCTAATTTTCCTTTGACATATCTGCGTACTGCATACTTATCGGCGCATTGGGTATGCAAGGGTCTGCGATCGTGTATATTAAGCCAATGGAGTTTTTCATTAAATGTTTTGGGAGCCGCCAGATTCATACGATATCCCAGCAACCTTTTAAATTTTAATGCGGTGCTGATGCGTTTGGGAAGAATGTGATCCCGGAAATAGACGAACGGCCGGAGCATATAACGTCCCAGGACGGTCTGGCGGTATAGTCGTTTTAAGAAATCTCTCATATGCCATTAATGTCAGAATTTTAGTATTGTGAGTAGAGCCAAAAACAGAATTAGAGAATTTTAATTAATAGTGTAGACTTATAACAAACAACTTAATTGACTATGTTATTTTCTCATATGAGAAAATATCCCTAATCGTTTTCAAATCATCGGGCGAAAAATAAAACTCATCTTTCTTATTTTGGTTGAATATCTTGTTCCTCTTAAAGTAGTCAAAGCAAGCTCTGTCATTAGGCAAGTTGGTATATTCTAATATTTCAGAGATGATTCTTTCAGGATGGGAAACAAAATCTGAATATTGTATATTCAGAACATCGACTTTCATTTTCGTAATTTCTAATTCAGTCATCTCAATAACTTTTTTGATTTGAAATGCTGTGATGGCAACCGGATCTTCCTTATGATTTTCTGCCCACAAAATCTCTTCCTTTGAATAAGCTCCCAACCACCATAAACGATGATAACCTAAATATTTCCAAAATGATACCTTTAGTAGTGAGCTAATGGTAGGAATAGGGCTTCTTTTTATATAAATAAATTGAGCATCCGGAAATATGCTGGATAAATATTCGATACGTGCCGGTCCGGTAATTTTAAAGGCAAGCCTTTTTTTCCCTTGTTTCCGGACAATTTTACTAAAATAACTTCTGATATAATCAATATTAATGGGACTCGGAACTGTTCCCAATAAAAATCCGCGCCCGAAGTTGATTGCGTCTTCTGTTATAGCTTCCCAGACTGGATAATTTTCTCCTGTCCTAAAAGTATATTCACTTATAAAATCAACTTTATTCAATTGCTTATTTTGGCCGTGAATACGCCAAAAGCGGTTATCAATTAGTCTCCTAAGATAATTTATATTCGTATTTTTAAGAGTCCTGTTTTGATATTGTGATGGGAATCCAATTACTTTATTCCGCATAACGATTTCAGATATTACAGAGGTGCCGGATCTAGGATTCCCTATAAATATTATTGGTTTAACAAGTTCTTTAAAATATTTAACTTCTTCTGTCATTTGATATTTTTACAATTATGGCAGTAATACAAGAATTGTTGTGGATTAAAAAGCTTTGCTAAAATATTTAAACGAATTTTTTATTAAACTATACGATCATCCCTGCCGCAACCGTTTCATTGGTGGCGTCATCAATCAGTATGATACTCCCTGTGGTCCGGTTCTCGCGGTAGGAATCGATCATCAGGGGTTTGGTGGTCCGGATGCGTACCTTACTGATCTCATTCATCTTTAGTTCAGACACATCTGTGGATCTGCCCATGGTATTGACATCAATCTTGTAGACCACTTCCCGGATCATCGCCGTCTGTTCGTTGGTGGTATGCCGGATGGTGTATTTGGCCCTGGGTTTCGCGGGATAATTGTTCAGCCAGCAGAGCATTACCTCAATATCCTGGGAAGATTGCGGCTGGTTGTTAGAGCGGACAATCATATCTCCACGACTGATATCTATATCGTCTTCCAGGGTAATGGAAACGGACATAGGGGCGAAGGCATCCTCCAGCTCTCCTGAAGGTCCCTCAATTGACTTAATTCGCGAGGTAAAGCCGGACGGCATTACGGTGATTTCATCGCCCCTGCGGAACACCCCGCTGGCTACCCGGCCGGCGTAGCCCCGGTAGTCAATGAATTCGGAACTCTGCGGCCGCAATACGGTTTGTACCGGGAAGCGCGCGTCCACTTTGTTGATATCACTGCTTATATGCATGGTTTCCAGGGTATGTAAAAGAGGTGCGCCCTGGTACCAGTCCATATTTGTGGACCGATTCACCACATTATCTCCAAGAAGTGCGCTGATAGGAATAAACTGTATGTCGCGGATGAGCAATTTGGAGGCGAACTCCTCAAATTGTCTTAAAATGCTGTAAAAAGTATCTTCATCAAATTTGACAAGGTCCATTTTGTTGATACAAACAATCACATGAGGGATGTGGAGCAGGGAGGCGATGAAGGCGTGCCTTTTGGTCTGCTCAATGACCCCGTGCCGGGCATCCACCAGGATAATGGCGGCATTGGCGGTAGAGGCGCCCGTCACCATGTTGCGGGTATACTGGATGTGCCCAGGAGTATCCGCAATGATAAACTTTCGCTTGGGCGTCGTAAAGTAGCGGTAGGCCACATCGATGGTGATCCCCTGTTCCCGTTCATCCCGAAGACCATCCGTAAACAAGGCCAGGTCCACGCCCTGATGGCCCTTCTGCCTGCTGGTTTGCTCCACGGCTTCCAGCTGGTCCTCAAAAATGGATTTGGAATCGTACAAAAGGCGGCCGATCAGGGTGCTCTTCCCGTCATCAACACTTCCCGCCGTTGTAAATCTCAATAACTGATTATTATTTATTTCCATA
>JBGTKP010000012.1:0-6313 GCA_041744575.1 Muriicola sp. | reverse complement strand
AAGAGGGGAGCTTTTATTAATTACCTGAATAAAATGAACCAAGCCTGCCTTTAGGCAGAGCAATGAGGAGAAAATTAGAAACAAGTGTAAGTTATTATAATGTGAGTAATGGATAAGCCAATGAAACTGGATTTTTCTTTTCCCCAACCCTAAAAGGGAGGAAAAATCCTATAAAAATAGCACTGACATAGAAAATTATTGCCCTTTAGGGTAAGGGAAAGATAATTTTCGACTTTAAATTCTTCAGGTCCCTTCAAAAACAAAGCGAAGACGGAGGGATAAATAGTTTATCCCAGTCAATCTCCCCGTCCGCCATGGCGGACACCCCTCTTTATCCAAAGAGGGGAGCTTTTAATAATCGCAGTAATGAAATGAACCAAACCTGCCTGCCGAATCCGCTATTTGGCGGAGTAGGTAGGAGATCAAGAAGGATTTAAGGAAATTTTTGACTCCCCCGGAGCCAAAATCGCAGTGCCGCTATCGCTCCATGCTCTTTTTCGCTGGCGCGAAACGCACTTCCGCTCGCGTCCCTGCTATTTCTGGAAATCCTTCGGTTACCCTCAAAGACAAAGCAAAAGCTCCTCCCTTTTTTTCAAAGGGAGGAGCTTTTGCTTTAGCGAAGACGGAGGGATAAACAGTATATCCCTTCAATCTCCCCGTCCGCCATGGCGGATACCCCTCTTTATCCAAAGAGGGGAGCTTTTAAAAATAACATGAATAAAACGAACCAAACCTGCCTGCCGAAGCTGCCATTAGACTGAGTAGGTAGGAGATCATAAACAATACTAAGTATCTTTTGTTCATTTGCGTTTGTAGAATTCTGTGACGGAACTTGCGGAAGTAGAATTAACCATAATAATTAGAATGACTATTTCGTGTTTTTTATTCCTTTTTGCTGGTCCAAAAAGGAACATAAAAAGGACCTACCCTTATCTGTAGGTCTTTTTCCGCCATAAAGGCGAAAAACCGGCTCGAAACTTCTACGCCCCGCTTCAGCGGGGCTGGACAAATAGAAGCTTTCTTCGCCTAGACTGAAGATAAGGGTTTCCCCGCCGGAAGTTTCCGACTCAAATTGAAGGCAACAAATTCTATGAATGATTTTGGACAATGCTGGAAAGACTCTTGTAATATGAACTCCGATTTTCAAACGATATGATCCATCTTAGCCGCTATCGCTGCATGCTGTTCGCTGGCGCGAAACGCACTTTCGCTCGCGTCCCTGCTATTTCTGGAAATCCTTCGATTAACCTCAAAAAGTAAGTAAAAGCTCCTCCCTTTTTTTCAAAGGGAGGTGGCTTCGCTTTAGCGAAGACGGAGGGATAAATAGTTTATCCCTTCAATCTCCCCGTCCGCCATGGCGGACACCCCTCTTTATCCAAAGAGGGGAGCTTTTAAAAATCATAGTAATAAAAGGAACCAAACCTGCCTGCCGAAGCTGCCGTAAGGCAGAGTAGGTAGGAGATAATAAACAATAGTAAGTATTATTTGTTCATTTGCGTTTGTAGATTTCTGTGCCGGAACTTTCGGAAGTGGCATTCACGATTGTTGTTTGCATACTGGGTTCGTTTTTCTGTTCATTTTGCCTTGATGCAAAACGAACCAAACCTGTCTGCCGAATCCGCCTTTAGGCAGAGCAGGGAGGAGAAAATTAGAAACAAGTGTAAGTTATTATAACGTGAATAAGGGATAAGCCAATGAAACTGGATTTTTCTTTTCCCCATCCCTAAAAGGGAGGAAAAATCCTATAAAAACAGCACTGACAGAGAAAATTATTGCCCTTTACGGTCAGGGAAAGAGAATTTTCGACTTTAAAAGCTTCACCGTTATTCACGTTAATTTATCTTTGCTACCCTTAAAACATGAGAATGCTGATCAAGGATGTCACGGCGATTCTGGAGGAGCTGGCCCCGCTGGACTATGCAGAATCCTACGATAATACCGGACTTCTCATCGGGGATCCCCTGGCCGAAGTTACCGGTATTTTAGTGACTCTGGACACCCTAGAAGCCGTGGTAGCCGAGGCGGTCAAAATGAAGTACAACTTGATTGTCAGCTTTCATCCGATCATCTTTAAAGGTCTCAGGAAATTAACAGGTGCGACCTATGTGGAACGCGCAGTGATCATGGCTGTCCGGAATGATATTGCCATTTATTCAATACATACGGGGCTTGACAATGCGCTGGAGGGCGTTAATGCAAAAATTTGCGAAGTCCTCGGCCTCGGGAAGCCAAAGATTCTCATCCCGCGTGAAGATACGATCCGCAAACTGACTACCTATGTCCCCACTTCAGAATCCGCTTCCCTATTAAATGCCCTGTTTGCAGCTGGCGCGGGCAGTATTGGGAAATACAGCAATTGTAGCTTTTCCGTTGAAGGGATCGGGAGTTTTCTTCCGGGAGAAGGAGCACATCCTGTAAAAGGACAAAAAGGAGCCTTGCACCTGGAACCCGAAACGCAGCTTCACGTTACCTACGCAAGACATCTTGAAGGCCCCGTGCTGAAAGCCTTGTTCGATTCCCACCCTTACGAAGAGGTCGCCTACGAGGTCTACACCCTGAACAACGCCAATCAAAATTTGGGTTCAGGAATGATCGGCCATCTGGAGAAGGCCATGGACGAAAATGATTTCCTGGCTATGGTCAGTGAACGGATGCATGCCCGTGGTATCCGGCATTCGCCGCTCCTGGACCGACCCGTCAGCAAGGTGGCTGTGCTGGGAGGGAGCGGTTCCTTTGCTATAAGCGCCGCCAAGGCGGCCGGGGCACACTTTCTGATCACCGCAGATATCAAGTACCATCAGTTCTATGAAGCGGAGGACCGCATCGTGATTGCCGATATCGGTCACTTTGAAACTGAGCAGTTTACAAAAAACCTCCTGCTTGATCATCTTACAAAAAAAATGCCTAATTTTGCAATCGCTTTATCAGCGACTATAACAAATCCTATCAAGTATTTTTAAATATGGCTGCAAAAACAGAAGTTACGGTTGAAGACAAACTCAGAGCGTTATACGACCTGCAATTGATTGATTCCCGGGTGGATGAGATCAGGAATGTACGCGGCGAATTGCCGCTAGAGGTACAGGATCTGGAAGATGATGTGCTCGGACTCAAGACAAGGATGGATAAACTGAAGACGGATGTTGAAACCATCAATTATGAGATAACCGCCAAAAAGAACCTCATTGATGAAGCCAAAGTACTTATAAAGAAATACGCAGAACAGCAAAAGAACGTTCGCAACAGCCGCGAATTCAATTCTCTTGCAAAGGAAGTCGAGTTTCAGGAACTGGAGATCCAGCTGGCAGAGAAAAATATCAAGGAATTTAAAGTGCAGATAGAACAGAAGAAAGAAGTGGTCGCCGAAACGAAAGAAAAACTTACCGAACGTGACGCCCATCTGAAGCACAAAAAGAACGAATTGGATGCCATTCTGGCCGAAACTGACAAGGAGGAGAAAGAATTGCTTGCAAAGTCTGAAAAATTCGAAAAGTTAATCGAAGCCAGGCTCATCCAGGCGTATAAGCGTATCAGGAACAATGTAAAGAACGGCCTGGCTGTAGTACCTATTGAAAGAGGGGCCTCGGGAGGCTCTTTTTTTACGATTCCTCCGCAGGTTCAGGTGGAGATCGCTTCCCGCAAAAAGATCATTACCGATGAGCACAGCGGGCGCATCCTGGTAGATCCTGTCCTGGCCGAAGAGGAGCAGGAAAAGATGCATAAAATGTTTTCGAAAATTTAGTCGGGAGCAAAAGATTTCGCGGACCGGATCAATGGAATATCCGGTCTTTTTATTTTTTCAGTAGACGGATCATCATTTCTTCCACTTCAAGACTGTCCCAGCGCGTGTCAATCCCGGGAAGGTCCATAATCTGCTTCATGATTTTTTCCTGCTCGTCTCCAATGGCGAGGGCCTCCGAATAAGGACGATCTGAAAAGGTCACCCGCGAGTAGACGGGAATCCAAAGATCCGGATTTTTGGCTGCAAAATGCTTTTCTATCCTCTTCTGAAGCAGAAATTCGGGATCCGCCGTTTTAGTGCTCATCTCAATAAAATTGCGATAACTCAGTTCTGCGATGGCATCGGCGTTCGGTTTTCTTGTCGTCTCATATTCCTGAAAAATCCCCTGCCAGTCGTCACCATACTTTCCTATGAGCTGGTCAAGCTCATAAATATCCTCAAACCCAGCGTTCATCCCTTGTCCGTAAAAGGGAACCACGGCATGGGCAGAATCCCCCACAAGCGCTATCTTATCCCAATACGTCCAGGGAAAACATTTCATGGTCACCATCGCACTGGTAGGGTTTGTAAAAAAATCTTCGGTAAGATCCTCTATATCCTGGATCACATCAGGAAAATATTCGATGAAGAATGCCTTGGCCTTGGCCTTATCAGTCAGGGATTCAAAAGAAATTTCTCCTTCGAAAGGCAGGAAAAGGGTACAGGTAAAACTGCCATCCAGATTGGGCATGGCAATGAACATGAACCGACCTCTTGGCCAGATATGGAAGGAGTGTTTGTCAAGTTTGTGCGAGTGATCCTCATTCGGCGCAATGGTCAGTTCCTTATATCCGACATCAATGAATTCCTGTGAATAATCAAAGCGGCTGTGTCGCTGCATTTTATGCCTGATCCTGGAAAATGCCCCGTCACAACCAAAAACCAGGTCGAAATCATATTCCGCCCATTCAGACTTTTCCGTTTCCCCCGTAAAGAGTTTGGCATCCGGCAGGCTGACATCCCAAACCTTTTCATTGAACCGGAAATCGACCCCCTCCGCCTCTGCCAGGTCAATCATGGTACTGTTGAGCAGGCCTCTGGAAATGGACCAGATGGCCTCTCCTCCCACTCCGTATTTCTGGAAATAAACAGGTGTATCCTTCACATGCAGGGCGCGCTTGTCCAGCGGAATGGCAATTTCCCTGATCTTCTTCTCAAGACCAACCTGGCTGAGTGCATTCCAGCCCCGGTTACTCATGGCAAGGTTGATGGACCTTCCGGAAAATTTTATCGTTCTGATATCGGGTCGGCGGTCAAAGACCGTGATCTTATGACCACGTTTCCGAAGGTAAATCGCCAACAGGGAACCTACCAATCCTGACCCTGTAATAGCAATGTTTTTAGGAGTTTGAGTCATAAGTGCCTACGGCTGGTTTACCGTAAATGTAATGAAATTCGATGGGTCCTAACCAATGCATATCAAAGCGTGCAGGGTGGCGTCAGGGATCATGCGGAAAATTTTTTTAATCAAACTTTAACGTTGTTCCGGGATCCCGGGTGATCACCTTCTCGTAATTATATGTAATCTTCCGCTTCGGCGTCCATATATATCCAGAAAGTCCTTCACGAGTTTTCATGAAGGACTTTTTCCTTGAACCCTACTGGTTATTGCATCCGAAACGGACCGTTATTTTAAGATGCCATCAACAATTCCGTATTCGATAGATTCTTCGGCCCCCATCCAAAAGTCACGATTAAAATCCTTCATCACCCTTTCGTAAGTCTGTCCGCAATTATCCGCCAGAATACGCGCTCCTAATTCTTTGGTTTTGATAATCTCTTTGGCTTGAATCTCAATATTGGATGCCTGCCCGCGGGCTCCGCCACTGGGCTGATGGATCATCACCCTGGCATGCGGCTGTATGAACCTTCTCCCCTTTTTGCCGACAGACAGTAAAATGGAGCCCATAGAAGCCGCCAGCCCTGAACAGATAGTAGAAACAGGGCTTTTGATCTGTTTTATTGTATCGTAGATGGCAAATCCAGAAGTAACATAACCCCCGGGACTATTGATGATCAGTTGTATTTCTTTGCTGTTGTGAAGATCGAGGTACATGAGCCGGTCTATCACATGTTTGGCTGAATTATCATCGACCATTCCCCATAAAAAGACCTTGCGCTCTTCTAATAATTTTTCCTCAATGGCTTCCTGTACTTTTCCTTTTTTTGAACTCATTCTTATTATTGGTTGAAAAATCAAATTTAATCAATTTATTGCGAATAACTTACTCAACGTGACTCATGGATAAGCTAATGAAACTGGATTTTTCTGTTCCCCAACCTTAAAAGGGAGGCAAAATCCTATAAAAATAGCCCTGACAGAGAAAATTACTGCCCTTTGGGGTGGGGGAAAGAGATTTTTAGACCTTAAAAGCTTAGCCGTTATTCAGATTATGAGAAGCCGAAAAACTCAAAATAACGGAAAGTTATTTTCATTTTGCCTTGATGCAAAACGAACCAAACCTGTCTGCCGAATCCGCCTTTAGGCAGAGCAGGGAGGAGAAAATTAGAAACAAGTGGAAGTTATTATAA
>JBGTKP010000011.1:0-34181 GCA_041744575.1 Muriicola sp. | reverse complement strand
ATCATAACAAAGAAAAGCTCCCGGTTTCTTAGGAATACTGTTTATAATACGCCGGCCATACGAGGTTTCTGGTTTCGCTATCTAAATAACCTTCCCATTTAACGGACTACTCCGTTCGCAAGCTGTTTGCCGGATTTTGTCTTGCCGCTTTATAACCATGCCAACTTACCGTTATGATGGTTATTAGAGTGGTCATTACGAAAGCCAGTACGATCATCCAAATACTAACGTCTATTTTATAGGCAAATGCTTCGAGCCATTTGTTTGCCGCCAGAAGCGCAAGTGGAGCTGCCAATATTAATGCGATGGTCAACCAAATAAAAAAGTCTCTATTTAACATTAAGAGTATTTCGGAAATCTTGGCCCCGTTCACTTTTCGGATACCGATTTCCTTAAACCGTCGTTGAGAAACCATTAACGATATTCCTATTAAACCCATTGCGCAGACAAAAATGGATACTATAGAAAATATTATGATAAAGTTTCTTTGTAGCAATTCGCTTTTATAGACATTCTCGTACATAGCACTTACCTGCAAATATTCCAATGGATATTCGGGAAAAAGCCTTGACCACGTCCTATCTATTATCTCCATGGCTTCATTTCTTTGCGAGGGCCTGTAGGCGATCACGATATTACCCAACCAGCTATCCTCCCTCTTAAACAGGACTAGGGGTTCGACTTTCGTTTGTAGGCCGGATAGATGGAAATCTTTGACTACGCCGATGATTCTTCCCTTTGGGATACTAACACCTTCAACTGGCGAATGGACCGCAAAGGCCTTGCCTATAACCTCATTTGGGTCTTGAAATCCCAAATAGTTCAAAGCGGTTTCGTTGATAACATACTCTCCCTTTTCAATTTCATCAAAGTTATTGCTGTTAAAATTTCTCCCGCTTAAAAATGTTAGACTAAATACGTCGGCAAAGGAATAATCGCAGGCAAAGACCCCTATGAAATTCCCATTACTATCTACCTCGGGGGCGTCCTGCATTGTGTACGGAAACATATCATGTGTCTCTCCTCCGGGAGAATCCATCATGGCCGAAACCGAAACTATGGCGTTCTGTTCTAAAAGCTCTGATTTAAAGACTTTAAATTCCTTTTGCATCTCAGAGTGTACAGAGGGTATGCAAACTAAGTTATCCTTCCCGGCGCCCATGGAATTTTTCAGGGCGAAACTGGTCTGTTTCGAGATCACCATAACGCCTACCAACAGTACAATCGCCATGACGAATTGGGAAATCAACATAAACTTGTGGCGGTTAAAATTGCCTCCCTTAAGACTTTCACCTAGTGTAAAATTTTCAAAACGGTTGTTGATAATGGGCTGCACGCCTGCTAAAATCCCACATAAGCCGAATAGAAGAATGACTGCCAATGTAAACATTGCATTCCCCTGAAGAAGATTTATTTGATAATTTTCAAAGATTAGGGAATTTACGGGGATGCAGATAAGCAGTACCATAAAAATGGCGCCCATCACTAGGATAAAGCTCTCAATAAAAAAATAGCTGACCATAAAACGCCTGGATGAGCCAAGTATCCGGTTCAAGGCCAAGAATTTTCTTAGATAACCGGCCATACCCAAACTTAGGTTGGCAAAGTTGCTCAGCGATATGAACAACAAGATCAATGCTGCGATGGAAAAAACGTATAGACCGGTCATACTCCCGTTCGGTTCAATCTCGCGAAGCAGATTTGAGTTTAAATGGATTTCCCTGATATTTGTCAAGTGTGCATTGACTGCCGTTTCATTGTTCGCTCCCTCCGAATAACGGTCGGTAAATTTTCGGGAAACTTTTTCCTCAAACGCAAGAGGATTTGCGCTTTGTCTTAAAAGAACATATGCGTAGGACCAACCGCTTATTTTGTCCGGTCCCGGTATAACCAACAGATTGGGATGAAAGTGACTGCCCTGAGAAAAATCCTTAAAGACACCATGGATCGTTAAATCCATTTTTTCCAAGTTAAAGTGGCCCTTCGGTAAGGAAAAGGTCTTACCTATCGGGTCTTCATCACCGAACACCTTTAGGGCGAAAGATTCTGAAATAACCGTGGACCCTGGACTGGTCAGAACGGAACTTTGATCACCTTTCAGCAATACAGCATCGAATATTTCAAAAAAGGTGTCGTCGACTGCAAATGCCTGATCTATGGAATAATTCCTTTCCTCTCTTAGTACCAATCCATCTCGAAGCGGCATTAGTCTGACAATCTTGTCAATTTCAGGTAATTCCTCGGATAGTTCCGGTAAAGTCTCCGAGTTAATTATTCGGGCAAAGTGATTGCCCTCAAGAAAGGACTCGCTCGTGATCGTCAATCTATAAATCCTCTCAGCCTTTTTATGGAATGTATCATAGGCCATCTCGTTTTTTAAGAAAAGAGCGATAAACAAAATTCCGGACAGACCCAATGAAAGGCCCACTACCTTGATGAGGTTCAAAAGAGGTCGCTTTTTGATATTTCTCAAGGCGTATTTGATTAGCATGGTGTCCCTATTTTATTAGAATAATATTAGCGGTATGCGCCAATATTATTAATAGAATGCAAATTAAGACGTAAGTGTTCCATTTTTGTTTATAATAAATGGCGATCACTCTCAATTTAGGGAAAAATTCTCGAGCAGAAAAGCCGCTATAGCAAGCTTTTGTCTATAGGGATATGAATACGAAGAAAAATATGAAAATGTGGTACCTATGTTGTACCCTCCTTAAAAAACTAAAGCTTCCGATTTCTCAGAAGCCCCGTCTTTGTTGCTGTGGTCCCACCTGGGCTCGAACCAGGGACCACCTGATTATGAGTCAGGTGCTCTAACCAACTGAGCTATAGGACCAAATTATTTTAGTGATCTGTTTCACCCCATTCTCCCGCCGGACGTTGTGCCAAAAACAAGCCGCAATATTACCACTTATTTTTAAACGCTACAAGCCCCTATCCCTTATTCCGCTTCCATCTCCTGGCATAATTCGACCAGCACGCCATTAGCGCTCTTTGGATGTAAAAAAACGACCCATTTATTGTCGGCACCTCTTTTTGGTTCTTCATTCAGGACCGTAAAACCCTCTTCCTGCAACCTTTTTACCTCCGCAGCTATGTCCTCCACCTCAAAGGCGATATGATGCACCCCCTCTCCCCTGCGCTCCAAAAACCGGGCCACCGGGCTGTCCTCATCCAAAGCTTCCAACAACTCTACTTTATGTTCCCCGGCTCTGAAAAATGAGGTTCTTACCCCTTCCGAAGCTACCTCTTCTATTTTATAGGGATTGCTGCCCAACAGTTTTTCGAACAGCCTGTTCGAAACATCGAGATCTTTTACTGCAATGCCTATGTGCTCTATCCGCCGCATTCCTTTGAGATATCCCCCTAAAATACGCATTTTGTGCGTACTTTTGCGGGATGGAAACACAACGACAGAAAAAGATTGCAGGGGTCCTTCAGAAAGACCTGGCCGACGTCCTGCAGCGGTCGGCTACCGAAGGGGGCTGGCCGGGGATCCTTGTTTCCGTTTCCAAAGTCGCTGTGACTACCGACCTGTCCATCGCCAAGGTACACCTCAGCATTTTTCCCGCCGAACATGCACCGGAAATCATGGAAAGCGTCCAAGCCCAACAGGCAGTGATCAGACACGAACTGGCACGCCGTACAAGGCACCAGCTGCGGCGAATGCCGGAACTTTCCTTTTACCTGGACGATTCCCTGGACTACATCGATAAAATTGAAAAATCGCTTGAAGGCGGCGAGAACCCTATTGAAAACAGGAACCTTCTCGAGAGAAGAAAAAAATCGTAGGATTGAACTTTCCATTCTACATAGCAAAGCGGTACCTCCGCTCCAAAAGCAGTCAGAATGCCGTCAATATCATTAATTTTATAACCTTCCTGGTCATTGTCATAGGTTCCGGCGCGCTCTTTATTGTCCTGTCAGGATTCGCAGGGCTTAAATCCTTTAGCCTTTCCTTCAGCAATACTTTTGATCCGGACCTGAAAGCCGTCCCGGCCACAGGAAAAATTTTTCAACTGACCCCCAACCAGTCAGCGCAACTGGCCGGAATTAAAGACATCATCGCCTTTTCAAAGGAACTGGAAGAAAGGGTCTACCTCACCCACCGCCAAAAAGGGTATCCTGATGCCTATATCAAAGGAGTTGACACTCAGTACAATGCTACCACCGGAATAGACAGTACTCTGTATATGGGCAACTGGTACCTTGGAGCACAACAGGTCGTCGTAGGAATTGGAATTACAAATCTGCTTGGCCTCAGCGTGGCCAACTACCGCAGTCCCCTCCTGATCCTTGTGCCAAGGCCGGGGTCAGGTCCCATCTCGCAACAGACATTAAAAGACTCCTACAATGAAATGGCCGTGGTGCTTTCAGGCGTTTACTCGATCGAAGAAAACCTGGACAAAAAATATGTCTTCGCCGAATTACCGATGGTACGTGAATTACTGGACAGGGACAGCACAGACATCTCCGGTATCAATTTCAAACTCAGACCCGACTCGGACCTGTCGCAAATCCGGCAAAAAATCGCAACGATCCTGGGAGATCAGGTGATCATCAAAAGCCGGCAGGAACTGAACACCACGCTTTACCGCATGCTGAATACAGAAAATATGGCGACCTACCTCATCTTTACCCTCGTGTTAATCATTGCGTTATTTAATGTGGTGGGGGCGATCATCATGATGATCCTCGACAAACAACAGAATTCCAGAACGCTGTTCAGCCTGGGAGCTACCCTGAAAGAAATCCGGCGGATCTATTTTGTTCAGGGCATTATGGTGACCAGTCTTGGAGGTTTGCTCGGGGTGCTCCTTGGATCCCTGCTTATATGGTCACAACTGTCTTTCGGGTGGTTACGCATCACCCCTTCCCTCGCCTATCCCGTAGAATACAAGTTGCTGAATGTTTTTATTGTACTGGCCACAATTGTAGTTTTGGGCCTTATCGCTTCAAGGATTGCGAGTGGCAGGGTGACAAAGAAATTATTGGCTTATGCAAACTGATGGTCGGCAAACCTATCCAATACTTCATCAAAAGCCCCGAAAACATCCATAGAATCGTCACTGGTAACCATCTTCGTCCGATACGGTTTAAAGTCCGGGATTCCTTTAAAGTAGTTGGTATAATGCCTTCGGGTCTCTACAACACCCAATCTTTCCCCTTTCCAGTCGATAGCCATCTGTAAATGCCGGCGTGCCGCCACTACCCTTTCCTCCATGGACGGTGGATCGGGGACCGTTCCGGTGCGGAGGTACCCCTTCACTTCCCTGAAGAACCAGGGATAGCCAATACTCGCCCGCCCTATCATGGCCCCGTCAAGGCCGTAGATATCCCGCATTCTTTCGGCTGCCTGAGGACTGTCGATATCGCCGTTCCCGAAGATGGGAATATGCATTCGCTGGTTGTTCTTGACGGCTGCGATCGGCCTCCAGTCAGCCTCCCCCTTGTACATCTGCACCCTCGTCCGCCCATGAATGGCAATGGCCTTACAGCCTACGTCCTGAAGCCGTTCCGCCACCTCAACAATTTTAATGGAATCCTGATCCCATCCCAGTCGGGTCTTCACCGTCACAGGGAGCCGTGTGTGTTCTACCATCGCCTTTGTAAGCGATACCATCAGGTCAATATCCTTCAGGATACCGGCCCCGGCGCCCTTACACACCACTTTCTTGACAGGGCAACCAAAGTTGATATCGATAATGTCAGGGTTGGAAGCTTCCACAATCTCCACGGAGCGCAACATCGCGTCCAGATCGGCCCCGAAGATCTGTATCCCAACCGGCCGTTCCTTTTCGTAGATATCAAGTTTCATCACGCTTTTGGCCGCATCGCGGATCAGGCCTTCAGATGAAATGAATTCCGTATAGACCACATCCGCTCCCTGCTCCTTGCACAGAGCGCGGAAGGGCGGATCACTTACATCTTCCATAGGCGCAAGCAGCAGGGGAAAATCCGGGAGTGCGATCTTGTCAATTTTTACCACATCGGAATACTTTTAACACGGGGTACAAAAATAATCAAAATTCCTCTTGCTCGCCATCCGGGCCTGTTCCTCTCTTTTCCGGACGTGTCACTGACACGGAAATCCATGGCTGTTGCGGGACTGTATTGAGGCCCGCCAATCCTGCAAATCCGTCGGCGCGGTTAAATCGGACCGGGCCGTAGGGTTTAGGGCCGGATTTTAAGTATCTTTGCGGCTTATTTGAACGCTTCCCGGGGAAGGAATATGAAGTACATCCGAAATTTTTGTATCATCGCCCATATTGATCATGGAAAGAGTACCCTGGCTGACCGCCTGCTCGATTTCACAGGTTCTGTTACCGAACGCGAAAAAAAGGAGCAGTTACTGGACAGTATGGATCTGGAAAGGGAGCGGGGGATCACCATCAAAAGCCATGCGATCCAGATGGAGTACACCCATGAGGGTCAGCCTTACATCCTCAATCTTATTGACACTCCCGGCCACGTAGATTTTTCCTATGAAGTGTCTCGATCCATTGCGGCCTGCGAAGGCGCTTTGTTGGTGGTGGACGCTGCCCAAAGCATTCAGGCCCAGACCATTTCCAATTTGTATCTTGCGCTCGAAAACGATCTGGAAATCATCCCGGTATTAAACAAAGTGGACCTTCCCAGTGCAAGTCCGGAAGAAGTTACCGACGATATTGTAGACCTTTTGGGCTGCAAACCGGAAGATGTGATCCCGGCAAGCGCCAAAACCGGTCTTGGAATAGGCGCCATCATCACCGCCATCATTGAGCGTATCCCGCCCCCCTCGGGCAACGTTGATGAATCCCTACAGGCCCTTGTTTTCGACTCGGTATATAATCCGTTCAGAGGGGTGGAAACTTATTTCAGGGTGATCAACGGGGAAATACGAAAAGGTCAGAAAATAAAGCTGGTCGCCACCGGAAAAAATTATTATGCGGATGAGGTGGGAACCCTCAAATTGACCCAGGTACCAAAACAGAGCATAAAGGCCGGAGATGTAGGCTATCTTATCACAGGCATCAAGGATGCCCGTGAAGTGAAAGTCGGCGATACCATCACCGATGCTGAAAATCCCACTAAAAACGCAGTTGCCGGCTTTGAGGATGTAAAACCCATGGTATTCGCAGGGATCTATCCGGTAGATACGGAAGATTTTGAAGAGCTCAGATCCTCCATGGAAAAGCTTCAGCTGAACGATGCCTCCCTTGTTTTTACTCCGGAAAGCAGCATGGCCTTAGGTTTTGGCTTCCGCTGTGGTTTCCTCGGGATGTTGCATATGGAGATCGTTCAGGAACGCCTGGAACGCGAATTTGATATGACCGTTATCACCACGGTACCCAACGTAAGTTATCATGCCTACACCCGCAAAGACCCTGATGTCCCCTTTATTGTGAACAATCCCTCGGATCTTCCGGACCCTTCCGTTGTCGACCGGGTGGAGGAACCCTATATTAAAGCCACCATCATAACGAAATCTGATTTTGTTGGCAATGTGATGTCACTCTGTATCGATAAACGCGGCATCATCACCAATCAGACCTATCTAACCACGGAACGGGTTGAGCTTACCTTTGATATGCCCCTGGCGGAAATCGTATTCGACTTTTATGACAGGCTCAAGACCATCTCCAAAGGCTACGCCTCCTTTGACTATACCCCGATAGGAATGCGGCCCTCAAAACTCGTTCGTGTTGATATTCTCCTGAATGCCCAGCCCGTTGATGCGCTGTCTGCACTTATCCATTTTGACAACGCCCAGAATATTGGAAAAAGGATGTGTGAAAAATTAAAGGAACTCATCCCCAGGCAACAATTCGACATCCCTATCCAGGCGGCTATCGGGGCTAAAATCATCTCCAGGGAAACGATCAAAGCCCTGAGAAAAGATGTTACAGCCAAATGTTACGGGGGGGATATTTCCAGAAAACGGAAACTCCTTGAAAAACAGAAAAAGGGCAAAAAAAGAATGCGGCAGGTAGGGAATGTTGAGATTCCCCAGCAGGCATTTATGGCTGTTTTAAAACTCAATGACTAAGCCATTCCACGCAGGTGATACTTCAAAATGCCTCTGAAAATACATGGGTTTCTTCCTACAATAGTTGTCAACAAATACAATAATCGCTTCCATTGGATGTTTTCTTGATGTATTTATTCTGAGACACTATGACAACTTACATTGCCCGATTCTGTGCCTTTCACAAACGCATTCCTTTAGAGCAAACTTCCATCTTTACCTGGAAGCAGGAAAGCGGTGAAATTGATGCTGAAATGCTTACGGGGAAAATAAAACGCGAGTCATCTCTCCACTTTTACCGGCTGGCTTCTGATGACGTAATCCCTATCGATCTTGAAGATATAACGATTGAGATTCTGAATACAGAACCTTTCTGCGGCTAATCCCCTTCTGACCTGCTGAGAGAATCCTGTGTGGTGCGGAAAATGGTTTCCTGGATGGCGGCAGATTTTCGGGTTATCCGGCAGAAGTCTGCTTTGACTTCTTTTTAGTTCCGTTGTCAGAATCCAGTAGTTTCCCCAAATAAGCCAGTTGATATCCTTCGGTAATATCGGTGAAGCCCTGGCTGAAGGAGGAAATAATCTTCAGGTCGCCTTCCGGGGTCTTCAGGAATAAGGGGATGATATCCTTATCTGCCTTGGTAATTTCAATCAGGGCATCATAGTGTTCGCTGTCCCGGACATCTATCTCGTGTACGTTCGGGTAGCTACGGACGGCTTCGGTTATTTTAATAAAGTCGTCCGTATGGGAAAATAGTCCCTCTTTGGGCGTATTGTCAGGATCGTTCATCTCATCGGAATCCACCAGACGGAAAGCTCCGTTCTCCCCGAACTGACTTTTGAATTTGTCAATAGCATATTTATTGATGTCAGAATTCCCAGTAAGCGCCATCAGGTAACCTATGTCATTCAATTCGATGTTATCTGTAAGGGTGTCAGAGTAGATATTGGCGGTAAACGCTTCAAGACCGATTCGCTTGGCTTTTTCTACATTGATCGGGTTATTGTCTATCAATACCACATGCCTGTTATTCTTCTTCAGATAATCCGCAATGAGCCGGGAAACCTTAGAGGCTCCTATAATCAGGATGCCTTCGGATTTAACCAGGAAAACGCCAAGAAGCTTCGCCATGAACCGCGCCGTGGCCGCGTTGAGCAATACCGTTCCCAGAACAATCATAAACACCAGAGGAGTAATGTACTCCGCCCCCGGCTCCCCGCGTATAATAAGCCTCGAGCCCAGCAATGAAGCGATCCCGGCAGCCACAATCCCCCTCGGCCCCACCCAGCTGATAAACAACTTCTCCTTAAACTTCAGATTGGAGCCTATCGAACTTAAGAACACCCCCAGTGGCCTGACAAAAAAGACGACCACCCCAAAAAGCAGGAGTGTTTTATAATTGTAAATACGTTCTAGGTCAGGGAGGTTGATACTGGCTGAAAGCAGAATAAAAAGGATAGAGATGAGAAGAATGCTCAGGGTTTCCTTAAAATAAAGGAGCTCCTTTAAATTTGGCAGATTGGAATTCCCCATGACCATTCCCATCACCACAACTGCCAGTAATCCCGATTCATGCGCAAAAATATCAGCGGTTACAAATACAGAAAGTACGGCAGAAAGTGCAACTACATTGAGCAGGTAATGGGGCACGAGATTTCGTTTGATGACCAGGATGAGCGCATTGGCGAAGGTAAATCCAAAGGTAAATCCAAAGAGCAGGATTTTGCCGAATTCGATCAGTCCTGTCTGGGTATATGCATGGCCTTCTTCTATACTGATAAACTCATAGACCAGTACCGCGACCAGTGCCCCTATAGGGTCAATCAGGATCCCTTCCCATTTTAAAACCGCGCTTAGGTCTTTCCTCAGAGGTATGTTCCTGAGGATGGGGGTAATTACAGTCGGGCCGGTGACAATAATCATCGATGCGAATAAAAAAGAAATAGGCCAGCTCAGGTCGAAAATAAAGTGAGCGGCCGCTCCTGCGACAAAAAATGTTACGGCTGTTCCAATCGTGATAAGCTTAGTAATGACGGGTCCGACGTTCGATATTTCGGACCGTTTGAGCGTCAGACCGCCCTCAAATAGGATAATGCTGATGGCCAGGGAAACAAAATAGTAAAGGCTTTCTCCCGGAAAAAGCCCGGTATTATTGCTGTAAATCGGTTTTATAAGTTTATTTCCCTGTTCCGTGAACAGCGTAGACAGTGGCCCCACCAATAGTCCGATGATGATTAAAGGGAGTATGGCAGGCAGCTTCAGCCGCCAGGCGACCCATTGTGCAATTATTCCCAGAATAATGATTCCCGCCAGTTCGAGCATAGTGATAAGAGGTAAACGGCGAATATAAATAATCGGCGTTGAACTGGGGTTGAAATTCATAGAAATCCTGATCCTTTTACTTAAATTTTGCAGAGTAATGTCCTAGGACTGCAGACCTGCCATAACGCATTTTTGGCGAAAGATATGCCGGTTGAACAGCACTGACCCCTTGGTTTGTAAAATCGGATGTCACCAAGTTCCAAATATTGCCATTTGATACTGATTCCCATAACTCACTCCGGCCTTCGGAAAATGTTAAAAAATCACTAGAATAAGCGGTTGATTAAGAAATCCTTTTTACATTACCCGATTATCTGTTATCCATTTCTTATGACCCTGTATCCCGTCGAAACCGGAAATTTCAAATTAGATGGCGGAGCTATGTTTGGGGTGGTACCGAAGGCCTTATGGACCAGGACAAATCCTGCAGATTCAAACAACATGATCGATATTGCCGCAAGAAGCCTATTGATTGAAGACGGGGATCGGCTGATTCTTATTGATACCGGGTTGGGCGACAAACAATCGGATGCCTTTTTCGGACACTATTACAGATGGGGATCCGACACCCTGGAAAAATCGCTTCTTCAGGCAGGATTTGTCCCGGATGATGTCACCGATGTTTTTATGACCCATCTCCATTTTGATCATTGTGGCGGAAGCATTCAATGGAATCAGCAAAGAACAGGTTATGAGCCTGCTTTTAAAAATGCCGTTTTCTGGACCAACAGGGAACATTGGGAGTGGGCCATACATCCCAATCGCAGAGAAAAGGCATCCTTTCTCAGGGAAAATCTATTTCCTATGGAAGAAAGCGGTCAGTTGAAATTTGTGAAGAGGTCCGGAGAGGCCTTCCAGCATTTGCCCGAACTGGGTTTTGACGTTCTTTTTGTGGACGGTCATACGGAGAAACAAATGATTCCGCACATTCATTACAGGGGAAAGAACCTGGTATTCATGGCAGATCTGTTGCCTACGGCCGGGCATATCCCTTTGCCTTACATCATGGGTTACGATACCAGGCCGCTGGTTACTCTTGAAGAAAAACACCGGTTTCTTGAAAAAGCGGCAGACAAGGATTTCTTTCTATTTATGGAACACGATGCTCATAATGAAATTTGCACCCTCTCGCGCAGTGAAAAGGGGATTCGACTTGACCAAATACACACCTTCAATGCGATTTTTAACTAAGGGATCGCTGGTCGTATGGCTGACCTTATGTCTCGCCTCCTGCGGTCATGATAAAATGCGCAGTACCGACTTTACCAAGGAGGACGGATTTACACCCGGCATTGAAGGACCGGCTGTCAGCAATAACGGAGACCTCTTTGCCGTTAATTTTCAGAAGGAGGGCACTATCGGACGTGTTGACCGGCAGGGAATGGCCGAAGTGTATCTCACCTTACCACCCGGGAGTATCGGCAATGGCATACGATTTGATGCCTTGGGAAATATGTTTGTCGCAGATTATGCAGGGCATACCGTTTATCGGTTCCAACCGGGATCCAGGGAGCCTGAAATTTGGGTAAGGGACACGACCATGAACCAACCGAATGATCTGGCAATAGGCCCGGGCGGACATATTTATCTGAGTGATCCGAACTGGGCTGAGGGCAGCGGACAGCTTTGGATGGTAACGCCGGAAAAGCGTCTGATCCGGCTCGAAAAAGGGATGGGAACCACCAACGGTATTGAGGTGAGTCCGGACGGAAAACGGCTGTATGTGAATGAATCCGTTCAGCGTATCATCTGGAAATATGAGATAGGGGAAGATGGCAGCCTAAGCAATAAGTCTGAATTTCTGGCCTTTAAAGATTTTGGGATGGATGGAATGCGATGTGATATTGAGGGAAATTTGTACATTACCCGCTATGATAAAGGCACTGTGCTTATAGTCTCACCTGCGGCTCAAACCCTGTATGAAGTCATCCTGACCGGGAAAAAACCATCCAACATTGCCTTTGGGGGCAAGGATGGCAGTACCTGTTATGTAACCATGGCAGACCGTGGTTGCATTGAACAATTTAATGCCCCGTTTCCGGGATTTGACCTGAACAATAAATATTCAAAAATTAAGACAAAATGATTACATATCCAAAGACCATTTATTTAATGGCGGCACTTGCCGTTTTGCTTGGGGCTTGCGGAGGTACTGCCCTGGTAAGCACCCCGGTTGAAAATATCGATTCCATTCCACTCAAGGTTACGGACCTCACGGAGCGGCAAAAGGAGACCTGGGGCTTTGCAGATTTGCAGACCGACACCATCCCCGGCATGAGTATTAACAAAGCCTATGACGAAATAATTGGTAATAAAAAAGGACAGAAAGTAGTCGTAGCAGTGCTCGACTCCGGCATAGACCTTACCCATGAGGATCTGGATGGGGTTCTTTGGACCAACCGTGGGGAGAAACCGGGAAATAAAGTGGATGACGATAATAACGGATATGTGGATGATATTCACGGGTACAACTTTTTGGGGGAGGCTTATAACGAACAGCTGGAAATTGCGCGGATCGTGCGCCTTAAGATCGGGGATGCCGCTTATCAGGCAAAAGCCAGGACAAAACTCGATGCCGATCTGGCCAAGGCCCGGCAGAGTAAACAACAATACGATCAGATTCTCGAAGCGGTGCGTACGGCCGATGCCGCTATTCAAAAGCACCTAGGAAAAAGCAGTTATACCAAAAAAGAGGTCGCAGCGATTAAAACAGAAGATCCGGTGCTTCAGCAGCACATAGGCGTCATCATGCAAATGTATTCCTTCAAGGATACCATTCCCGCCGTGCTTACTGAATTGCAGGAAGGTATCGATCATTTCACAAAACAAATGGAATTTAATTTAAATGTCGATTTTGATGGCCGGAAAGTGACGGGGGATCAGCCTTATGATTTGAATGACAAGGGATATGGTAATGGAAATCCGCAGTCGAGATCTTCTGATGAAAGTCATGGTACCCATGTTGCAGGAATCATAGCCGCTGAATGGTCCAATAACAAAGGGATGAGGGGTGTTGCCAATAATGTCGAAATCATGAGTATCCGTGCCGTTCCTAACGGGGATGAGTATGACAAGGACATTGCCCTGGGCATAAGGTATGCCGTAGATAACGGGGCAAAAGTGATCAATGGCAGTTTTGGCAAATCCTTTTCTCCCAATGCGGACTGGGTATATGATGCCATAAAATACGCGGCTTCCAAAGATGTCCTGATTGTTCATGCAGCAGGAAATGAGGGAAAGGATCTGGATGAATTGCAGAATGCCAGTTACCCAAATGACCAGATTGCCAATGGTCCTGAAATGGCAGATAACCTGATCACTGTCGGGGCGCTGGAAAGCACTTATGGCTCCGAAATGGTGGCCTCCTATTCCAACTACGGAGCGGTGAATGTGGATGTCTTTGCCCCTGGCTCGGATATATACAGCACCAACCCCGGGAACAAATATGAATTTCATGACGGTACTTCCTTTGCGGCTCCTGCGGTAGCAGGTTTGGCCGCACTTATTCGTTCCCAATATCCAAAGCTGACGGCTCCGCAGGTTAAGAGGATCCTGATAGAATCCGGACAAACGACAAAAGCTTCTGTAATACTCTCAGGGGATGCCTCAAAGTCAAAACCATTTGATAAAATTTCCAAATCAGGCCGGATGGTGAACGCCTTTAATGCACTGATCATGGCAGATAGGATTTCCAGGGAAAACTCTTAGAAACATCAATGTAAATGAAGAGATTATCACTCATGGTCGTATTGGCAGTTGGTGGGGTTTTTGCTGCTTACGGACAGGAACAGGCCGGATACTGGCAGCAGCAGGCAGATTATACCATGGAGGTTTCCATGAATGTACAGGATTTTCGCTATTCCGGAACTCAGAAGCTTGTTTATACCAATCACTCACCCGATACGCTTTCGCGGGTTTTCTACCATATGTATTTTAACGCCTTTCGTCCGGGAAGTGAAATGGATGTCCGGCTTCAGTCTATCAGCGACCCTGACAACCGGATGATGGCGGAAGGCAAAAGTCGTATTGCTTCACTAACTCCGGATGAGATCGGATACCTGCAGGCCATTTCCCTTAAACAGGATGGGGTGGGTCTGAAACCAGAACTGCAGGGTACTGTTCTTGAAGTTCCCTTGTCAAAGCCACTCCTGCCTGGCCAAAATACCACCCTTGAGATGGTGTTCGAAGGCCAGGTGCCCTTGCAGATTCGGCGCTCCGGAAGAAATAGTAAAGAAGGAATCGCCCTGTCAATGAGCCAGTGGTATCCAAAAATGGCAGAATATGATTTTGAAGGATGGCATGCAGATCCCTATATCGCACGTGAATTTCACGGGGTATGGGCCAATTTTGACGTAAAGCTCACCCTCGACAAAACGTATGTGGTAGGTGGGACAGGCTATCTCCAAAACCCGGAGACGATCGGACACGGGTATGAAAAACCAGGGACCAAGCCAAAAAAAGGCATTGGGAAAACGCTGACCTGGCATTTTAAAGCCCCTAAAGTCCACGATTTTATGTGGGCCGCCGATCCGGATTATCTCCATGATACCCTACAGGTGGCCGGCGGGCCCACCCTGCATTTCTTTTACAAGAATCGTGCTGAGCATATTGAGAATTGGAAAAAATTACAGCCGAAAGCAGCCGAGGCAATGACCTTCTTCAGTCGCAATATCGGTCCATATCCCTATAAACAGTTTTCAGTGGTACAGGGCGGTGACGGCGGGATGGAATATGCAATGAGTACCCTCATTACGGGCGGCAAAGATTTAAAAGGCCTTGTTTCTGTAACCGTGCATGAAATGGCCCATTCCTGGTTTCAACAGGTCCTTGCCAATAATGAATCCAGGCATCCCTGGATGGATGAGGGCTTCACGACTTTTATATCGTCCCTGTGTCAGAACGAAATTATGGCACAGCAAAAAGATCTCCCTTTTCAATCTTCCTACCTGGCTTATTACGGGCTGGTGGCCTCAGGGAAAGAGCAGCCTCTTTCCGCCCATTCTGACAGGTATCCGACAAATTCGGGTTACGGAATTTCCGCTTATGAGAAGGGGGCTGTATTCCTTGCGCAGTTAGGGTATGTAATTGGGCAGGATAAACTCATGGAAACCCTGAGAACCTATTTTCGCAATTTTAAATTCAGACATCCCACTCCAAACGATTTCATTCGGACCGCTGAAAAGGTGTCCGGGATGAATCTGCACTGGTATCTGCTGGAATGGACGGAAACAACAAATACCGTTGATTACGGGATAAAGGAAGTAATTGGAGAAGGCAGCGGGACCAGGGTCCGCCTGGAACGATTAGGGCCAATGCCCATGCCAATGGATATTCTGGTAGTCTATAAAGACAATACCCGGGAAACATTTTATGCCCCGCTCAGGATGATGCGGGGAGAAAAGGAAAATCCGTATCCGGATATTTCCCGCGCCATACTCCCTGACTGGCCCTGGGCCTTTCCGTCCTTTGAGTTTACCCTGGAAAAGCCCATAGACGCGATTCAGGCCATTGTGCTGGATCCTTCCCAACTCCTGGCGGATATCAACTGGGAAAACAACCTGTGGAAGGCACCGTGATCAAAGGCGGCAGATGCCAAATGGCTTTGTCGCCCTGAAAGTGCAGGATCATTTCAAAAAATACCGCAATGAAAAAATTTCCGGAAAAGACTGGTAAAGAAAAACGATTTGGGTTTTCCGGAGCAGAAAGATTAAAGAGCAGGAAGTCTATAGAATCCATTTTTTCCGAAGGGATTTCTGTTTCCCGATATCCTTTGCGACTTATCTATATCCGAACCGGCAATCCTTCCCCTGGGAATATTCAGGCAGGGGTGGCAGTGCCAAAAAGAAACTTTAAAAGTGCCGTCAGCAGAAACCGCATAAAACGTTTGCTCAGGGAAAGCTACAGGCGGAATAAAGAGGTCTTATTTAACAACATAGAAGGGGGCTTTGCGTTTCTATTTTTATACCTTGGGAAGGAAATGCCTGAATATGCTCAAATAGAATTGGGCATGCTTAAAGTTTTCAAAGAATTTATCAAAAAAATAAACGATGAGGAAGAACATGCTTAAAAAGATAATGATCCCCCTCCTGGGGGTAGTTATTTTAATAGCGGGAAGCAGCTTTAAGAGCGACTTTTTCGAGATTGCCAAACAAATAGAAATTTTTACCACGCTATTTAAGGAATTAAATATGAACTACGTGGATGAGACCAATCCGGCGCAACTGATGGATACTGCCATTAAGAATATGCTTGAGGATCTGGATCCTTATACCACTTTCCTGAACGAGCAGGACGTAGAGGCTTACAAGATCAATAATGCCGGAGAATATTCGGGGATTGGAGCGCTTATCCGCTCCTATGATCATAAGCTCTTAATTGTTGAACCCTATAAGGGATATCCGGCAGATAAAGCGGGATTGAAGGCTGGCGATGAAATAATTAAGATCGGAGATATAACCATCTCTGATTTCAAGGATGATGCTGGGGAATTATTAAAAGGGGCAAACGATACCGAAATCGCTGTCAGCTTCAGCCGACAGGGACAAACAAAGACGGCAACGATTAAAAGGGAGGCCATTGAGGTGGATGCAGTGCCTTTCTACCACATGGTAGATGCCAAAACCGGCTACATAGTACTTTCCAAATTCAATGCAAAGGCCACTTCTCAAACCAAGGCTGCTTTGATTGATCTTAAGGGCAAAGGTGCGGAGAAGATTATCCTTGATCTCAGAAACAACCCGGGAGGGCTGCTCTCAGAGGCCATCGACGTTACCAATCTTTTCGTTCCTAAAGGGGAACTTATCGTTACAACAAAATCCAAGGTCAAAAAATTCAACAACGAATACCGGAGTAAAAATCAACCGTTGGATGCCGAAATTCCTCTGGTCGTCCTGGTAAACGGCAACAGCGCTTCTGCCAGTGAAATTGTGGCTGGCAGCCTGCAGGACCTGGACAGAGCGGTGATCATGGGTGCCAGGAGCTTCGGGAAAGGTCTCGTTCAGCGCCCGCTCAGGCTGTCATATGGCACACAGTTGAAAGTAACTATTTCTCGCTACTACACCAGTTCCGGCAGGTGTATACAGGCGTTGGATTACTGGCACAGGGACGAGAGGGGCAACGCAGTGCAGCAAGCGGAATTCAATGATTTTACTACCCGGCACGGAAGAAAAGTGCAGGACGGCGGAGGTATTATGCCGGACCTGGAGATCACCGCCTTAAAAACCAATCCCATGACAGAAGCCCTGCTGATCAATCATGTGGTTTTTGACTACGCAACGGACTACTATTACAGAAATCAATTGGCCGATGTATCGTCCTTTAAATTTACGGAAGCAGATTATAACGCTTTCAAGGATTTTATTAACAGGAGTTCCTTCGAATTTGAAACAAATACCGAAAAAGCGCTTAAAGAAGCGCTGAATGGGGAAGATGCGGAAATCTTTGGGCCTGGCATTGAGGAAAATTATAGAAATCTGCTTGTGGAAATTAATAAAAGCAAGATTACCGCCATTGACAAATACCGATCGGAGCTGCAAAAAAATCTTGAGGATGAGATCGTCAAACGCTACTTTTACAGGGAAGGCCTCTATGAATACTACCTGGAACATGATGAGGCAATTATCGCGGCTACGGAACTCCTCGGCAACGGGTCAAAATACCTGGGGATATTAAAATAAGGAAGCAGATAACCCCCGCTCTCATCGTATCACCTGTGGGAAGATTTGGTGATACCTATAAAACTGTATGCCCGAAATGATATGCCATCTGGCCAAATTGCTTTATGACGCGAAAGCAACCTTAGGTGAAGGACCAGTGTGGGATCACAGGAAAAATCTTCTTTTATGGGTCGATATCGAAAATGGGACGCTTTATACTTATGATCCGGTCAAAGGGTCACACCATCAACGAAATTTTGGGGAAATGTTGGGTGCAGCGGTTCCTGCGGAAAACGGCCAACTGCTCCTCGCCCTGGCTTCGGGTCTGGCCCTATACGATCCCGTCAGCGAAATCATTGAACGATCTCCTGCCCTTTCCGAAAGCGGAGCGGAGATTCGATGCAATGATGGCAAATGTGATTTCAAAGGAAATTTTTGGATAGGTACCATGCACAGAGACCTGGTGCCTTATGCCGGGGGTTTGTATAAAATAACCGGCGATTTTTCTGTCTCTCTGCAACTGCCGGATACTTCTGTTTCCAATGGAATGGCCTGGTCTGCTGATAACAGAACTTATTATTATATCGACAGCGGGGTGAATGAGGTTGCGGCATTTGATTTTGATCCGGAAAGATGTACGATTTCCGGAAAGAGAAGGCTCTTCCGTTTTCCCGAGAACTATGGCAGTGCTGATGGCATGTGCATTGACACGGAGGGGATGTTATGGATTGCACATTGGGGAGGAAAGTGCGTGAGACGCTGGCATCCGCACGAAGGCCGGGTGGTGGAAATGATTGATGTGCCCGCTCCGCATACCACGTCCTGCTGCTTTGGAGGAGAAGCCATGGATACTTTGTATATTACCACAGCCAGAAGCGGACTCCCTCAGGAACAACTATTGGAATATCCCATGAGTGGCGGAATTTTTACATGTCGTCCGGGAAGCAGGGGAACTCCAATTACCTATTTTATGCAGAAAGAATGCGCTACTCAGGAATAAAAAATAAAGTGGCCATTGTCACAGGTGCCGGTGAAGGTATTGGTTACGCCATTGCGGCAATGCTCCTGGAGGCAGGTGCCTATGTCATACTGAACGATATCAGTGATGAGATGGCGGCAAAAGCGGTCACGGCTCTTGAGAAATCCTATCCAGGCAAATGTGCTGCGCATGCAGGTGATGCAGGAGAAATTCCGGTTATTAATGGGATGGTGGATCTCGCTATCAGACAATTCGGGAAAATTGATTTTGTCATCCCGAACGCCGGAATCACCTTATTCCGTGATTTTTTTGAATTTTCACCCGAAGATTTTCAAAGGGTGGTACAGCTTAATCTCCAGGGGGCCTTTTTTCTTATTCAGAGAGCTACCTCAGAAATGCGTACCCGCGGAGAAGGCGGGAGGATCGTCCTTATGTCCTCCATTACGGGCATAAAATCTTATCCTTCACTAGCCGCATATTCTATGACCAAAGCCGCACTGCAAATGCTCGCCAAAAGCCTTGTGCTTGTTTTATCTCCCCATGGGATCACCATCAACGCCATAGCGCCCGGAGCAACCCTTACAGAGCGAACTGCCATGGAGGAACCTGACTATGCCGGTGCGTGGGCGAAGCTGCTGCCCGCAGGTAAGGTAGGGAAACCTGAAGATATTGCGCATATGTGCCTCTATCTGTTATCTGAGGAGGCTGCACATATGACTGGCCAAACCCTGGTCGTAGATGGCGGCTGGACCGTAATTGGCAGGTACCCCGGAGATTTAGGCTAACTTCATCTCGGGCCCCTTTGCCTTTACAATCATTTCAGGATGGATACTAAAGCAATCAATCAGGCAGCCGATCACCTGGGAGTTGCCATTACAGGTGTAAGACCGCTGAAAGGCGGTGATATCTCCTGTGCTTATGTCCTTGAAACCGGCTCGGCATTATACGTCTGCAAGCTCGCTGCCGGACCCAGTGCCCTTGACATGTTTCAAGCCGAAAAAATGGGACTGGAGGCCATTGCACAGACAAAAACCCTCCGTGTCCCACAGCTGTTTTTTTGTGGTGAGCTGGGCGATGGGGCAGGTTTGGTAATGGAATACATTTCTTCGAAAACACCAACCGGTGCGGACTATGAACGCTTTGGCCATCAGTTGGGGCTCCTTCATAAAACTTCTTATCCGGCCTTCGGATGGTCGACGGAGAACTATATCGGGAGCCTGAAACAAGCCAATAAGGAAAATGCTCACTGGCCTGTCTTTTATCTGGAGCAGCGGCTCCTTCCGCAATTGAATCTCTCATGCCGCCTTGGCGCGCTTTCTGAAAACGAAATTCCGGACAGAAATCAAATGTTCAATGCCCTGCGCGACCTCCTGCCTGAAACGACTCCTGTTTTAATACACGGAGACCTCTGGAGCGGTAACTTCCTCATTGCTATGGATGGAACTCCTGTTCTTATTGATCCTGCCTCTTATGCAGGTCATCATGAAGTGGATCTTGCCATGACGCGGCTTTTCGGAGGCTTTGACTCCCATTTCTATGGAGCGTATGAAGAAATCCTGCCGGGTGAAAGCGGCAGCGGGGAGCGAACAGGATTGTACCAGCTGTATTATTTGCTGGTACACCTCAATCTTTTTGGCAGGTCGTATCACAGCAGGGTTAAAAGCCTGCTAACCCGTTATTTTTGAAAGGCAGCATCCGGCATGCAAATTTAATCCATCTGGAATTGATCCCCTTTGAGTCATGGGTGGCGCTCATTTTCCTATTTTTAGGAAAAATTAGAAGTGGTCAAAATGAAATATATCCGGCTTTCGCGTGTCCTTTATTGTATGTTGATTTTAGTAGGACTAAGTAGATGTGGCAGCCCGGATGGTCCCTTAGAAGACTATACTGGCTGGTCATCTTATCTGGGCGGGCCAGACAGAAATCATTACTCCACCCTTTCTCAGATTACCCTGGACAATGTCCGGAATTTAAAACCTGTATGGCGCTATGATGCTCCGGATTATGGACAGATGCAAATGAATCCGATTGTGATAGACACCATCCTTTACGGGGTAACCGCGGCCTTGCGCGCAATTGCCATTCACGCGGCAACAGGAAAGGAGATCTGGCGCTTTGGAGACTCTACACAAATCCGGAATTCAACAAGTCGCGGGGTCTCTTACTGGGAAAAGAGTGATGACAGACGCATTTTATTTAGCCGGGGCAGTGATCTTTTTGCCCTGAATGCCCTTACAGGGAAGCCCGTCCAATCCTTTGGACAGGAAGGAAAGATCGATCTTCGATCAGGGATGCCGCCTTCCGCCGCCGGCAAATTTGTGATTTCCAATACCCCCGGTACAGTTTATAAAGATCTGATCATCATGCCATTGCGCCTTTCGGAGGATATTGGGGCCGCGCCGGGGGACATTGTAGCCTTCGATATTCCCACCGGAAAGGTGGCCTGGGTGTTCCATCCCATTCCTTATCCCGGAGCGCCGGGGTATGAAACCTGGGAGAATAAGGAGTCGTATAGGGATAATATTACCGGAGGGGCTAATAATTGGGCAGGTATGGCCCTGGATGTAGAAACATCAACCCTATTTGTGCCCACAGGATCTGCCGCACCGGATTTTTACGGTGGTTTCAGAAAAGGGAGTAACCTCTTCTCAAATTGTCTGCTGGCTCTTGACGCGGCTACCGGCAAGCTTAAATGGCATTTCCAGTTCACTCACCATGATTTATGGGATCGGGACCCTCCTGCCCCTCCCAACCTTCTTATGGTCAAACGCGACGGCCGTTCCATTCCCGCTGTGGCCCAGGTGACAAAGCAGGGATATGTATTTGTCTTTGATAGAAATACGGGAAAGCCTCTTTTTGATATTGTTGAGCAACAGGTCCCTGTTTCCTCCCTCACCGGGGAGAAAGCCTGGCAAACACAGCCTTTCCCCGTCCTGCCGGCCCCTTTTGCGCGGCAATCATCCGACCTTAGCGCCGAGGACATCAGTCCTTATGCTGAAAATACGGAAGAATTGCTGGCCACTCTGGACAGTATGGACCTGCGGCAATATGCACCTCCTGGACTGAACCCTGTCCTGCTGCTGCCCGGATATGACGGTGGCGCCGAATGGGGTGGTGCGGCTGCGGATCCGGAGGACGGAATCCTTTATGTTAATGCGAATGAAATGGCATGGATCCTGAAGATGCGGAAAAGGGATACGCTCCAGGAAAATCTTCCTCCGGGCCACCGTCTGTACAACCAGTACTGTATGGTATGTCATCAGTCCGACCGCCGCGGAAGGGATGCCAGTGGCTATCCTTCGCTTCTGAATATTGAGAAAAGACTGAAAAAGGAGGAGGTTGAAAATATTATCGTACAGGGTAAAGGGATGATGACGGGATTTCCGCAACTTAAGGCGGTCGAAAAGGAAGCTATAATCAGTTTCCTGATGAACGGGGAGGATAAGCAGGAAGCAAGCGAAATTTCTGTTAGAAATGACACTTTGGCTCCTTATGTCCATGCTGGCTATCATAAATTTCTTGATCAGAGCGGCCTTCCTGCCATCAGTCCGCCCTGGGGTACCCTGCATGCGATCGACCTCAATTCCGGGAAATACCGGTGGTCAATTTCTTTTGGAGAAACGCCGGAATTGAAATCAAAAGGCATACGCGGAACGGGGACTGAAAACTACGGAGGCGCAGTGGTAACCCAAAACGGACTGCTATTTATCGGGGCAACGCGGGATGGCTATTTCCGGGCTTTCGACAAGACAAACGGGAAAATGGTTTGGGAATACCTTTTGCCGGCACCCGCATTTGCAACTCCTGCAATGTATGAAGTGGATGGCCGCCAATATATTGCCATCGCCTGTGGTGGGGAAAAACTGGGAACCAAAAAAGGAAATCAGATCCTCGCTTTTGCCCTGGACTAGTCTGTTTAATAAAATCACAAAACCTCGAAACCGCTTAGAAACACAGGATTAAAAAGCCCCCATCCCCGGATAAGTTCCGCGACTGTTGGCTTTTGTCATTTCTGCTGAGTCCCCGTCTGAAAATTAAAAAGGCCGGCTCCAACCTTTATCTCAAAAGTACACCAGCCGTTTTTTGTGAGGGGTTATCATTCCATTATAGTCTTAAAATGGTGTTAATCAATCCGGTTCGCTTGGTTTTGTGCCCGATTTTTTTATATTGTACCTTATGATAAACACCGAAAAAGCACAAAATAGCGAGTTTCTGGAAAAGTCCATCCAGTATTTGGAGGCCAGGGGTTTCCAGAATATAAAAGCCGATTTGGATGGCTATGAAAGCCCGAAATCTTTTCTGAAAAAAAGTACAGGGTCGAGGATCACTCCGGATATTGTAGCCAACAAAAATGGCCGGAAATATTTCTTTGATATCAGTCTCAAATCAGACAAGCCGCAGTTATTAAAATCGAAGTGGTTGTTTCTTGACGCGCTGAGTCGGTTGCGGTCCAACAGGTTCAGGATCATCACAACCAGGGGGCATTATAAATTTACGGATGATATGTTGCATGACATTAATTTGTCAAGCAAAACGGCCATCAGAATCTGATCTGCTTCTAACCTTAGGTTAGGAGGCGCCGGGACGTGTGTGCTTATTTTTTAATCATTCTTGTATGCGGAATGCCGTCTTCCAGGTACTCCACGCCTGTTTCCCGAAATCCCAGAGAGGTATAGAATTTCTTGAGATAGGTTTGGGCTGAAAGTTCAATGGAGGTGGTTTCAAAGTGTTCCTGAATGGCAGCTATAGCGGCTTTCATTATTTCCCTTCCATATCCGTGTTCCCTTTCCGTATTTTCAACCAAAACCCTGCTAATACTCGCCTTGTCGGCGTACTCTCCCGGCCTGAAAATCCGGGTATAGGCAATTAACTTCTTCTCCTTGTGCCCCATAATATGAAGTGCCTTCATATCATACCCGTCCATATCCTGGTAAATGCACTGTTGCTCTACCACAAATACGGCAGATCGCAGCTGCAGGATGGAATAAAGCTCCATGGTGTTCAGTTCCTTAAATGACTTGACAATTGTTTTCATAGAATTAATCCTGTACAATGATGTTCTTTAGATCACACTTTCCGTATTCAGGCTGTATATTCACGTGGTTGATGCCAAAGCTATGATATACCTCCTCCTCTATTTTTGAAAGTATGATATCAAATTCTGAAAGATTGATATCCCTGTCAAAATCAATGTGCGCCTCCAGGTGCACTTCCTCTTCATTCAGCTGCCAGATATGTACGTGATGCACATTCTTGATGCTATCTATTTTTAATATGGCTTCAACTATCCTTTCCACCTCAATCGTGTTTGGGGTAAAAAGCATCAGAACCCGGGTGGAGGCTTTCAGGAGATCATAACCCATATAGATCAGGTAAAAGGCAATGAGGATGGTAAGTGTGGGATCTATCCAGTAGGCCTCAAAATACTTCATAAGCAATCCTCCCAATAAAACCGCCACAGACGCCATCATATCTGTCAGTAAATGCAAATAAGCCGATCTCATATTCATATTACTCCTGGAATCCCTTCTCAAAAGGAGTACACTGAAACCGTTGGCCAGAATTCCAAAAAGGGAGAGCCAGATGACCAGTTCAGAAGCTACCACCTGAGGATTCAGGAACCTTTCTATTGATTCCTTAATAAGAATAACGGCAACAATTATAAGAGTCGATGAATTGACAAAAGCAGCAATGATCTCCGCCCTTTTGTACCCAAAAGTCTTATTGGAAGAGGCTTCTTTTTTTGAAAGAATGTTGGCAAAATAACTGATGATCAGAGACAGTACGTCGCTGAAGTTGTGCAGCGCATCGGAAAGCAGGGACAGGCTGCCCGACCAAATCCCACCGATCACCTGGGCAACGGTGATTAGAATATTTAAAAAAATGGAAATGAAAAGATTCCTCCCCTTTAGGTCCCTGGAATGGTGGTGGGTATGGTGATGTGAATTGTGACTGTGTGAATGGCCCATATGCTGCAACGTGCATAAATTTAAGCTTAATTACGGGCATTACAATTATCACACAGGATCCAGTAATATTACATACAGGGAATCTTTTCCACCCTTCGTTCATGTCTCCCACCGGCAAAATCTGTCTCGAGAAATGCTTTGACCATATCCAGCGCCTGATTGAGCGCTACGAATCTGGCCGGAAGACTCAGGATGTTGGCGTCATTATGCTCCCGGGCCAAGGTCACAATTTCCTTGTTCCAACACAAAGCAGCACGCACTTTCTGATGTTTGTTGGCGGTCATGGACGCCCCGTTTCCACTTCCACAAATAAGTATGCCAAAAGGTACTGTGTCATTCTCAACAGCCTCAGCAACAGGATGCGTAAAATCGGGATAATCTACACTTTCCATGGTATCCGTACCAAAATTCAGCACCTCAATATTCATAGATTTCAACAATCCTACTATGGCGAGCTTGTACTCTGTTCCCGCATGGTCATTACCAATTGCTATTTTCATATCACAATAAATTAAGGCTTCTCAAAGGTACAAATACCCAGTGGAATTTAATAGCCGATGATGTGTTAACAACCAAGGTCTCACGCTTTCTTATACAATTGATTGTAAGCCATCTAAATCTCACCTTTTTTGTTAACAAACTCCTAATAAAATCTAAATAGTAAACTTTCAGGTCTCAGCTAAAAATTGCTGTACAAATAATCTCGTTTTAAACTCTTTTTAGTTCTCGGTTTTTACAAGCAGGATATCTTCCTTTTGTCTCCTAAAGTTAACAATTTCTTCACGATAAGTTATTAATAAAATTTGGTTAATCAACTTATCAAGGCGGGTTAATAACAAGGTTAATTTGTTGATTTAAAACAACTCTATACTCAAATAGATTGTCAATAATTTGGTTTATCTGTTCAAAATAGAAAAGAGGCAGCTTATTTATACCTGTTATTAACAGACTATAATAGGCCTCCATTTTTAATTTAAATAAACAAAAAATTGTAATTAATGAGTGTTTGTTGACAACAACAGCGTCTCGACCTCAAAAGAGATAGGCCTTCCTGAAGGCCAATGGATTATAATTCGTAATTTTGCGGCCTAATTGATTATTAATGTCGAAGAAGAATAAACATGTCAAAAGCCAGCGTAAAAATGAAATTACGAAAGGTATTTTTAGCATTCTTGAAGAAGAACCAAAAAAGAGTTTTAATTATAAACAGCTTGCTGCAAAATTAGAGATAGATGATACCCAGGGTCGAAATCTCCTGATCAAGCGGCTTGGAGAATTAAATGCACGGAACAGGATACGGAGTGAGGAAAATGGAAAATACATGGCGATCGCGGCCAGGGAAACCCAAACCGGCCGGGTAGACCTGACGGCACGAGGGAATGCCTATGTTGTTGTTGAAGGGGTGGATCAGGATATTTTTGTCCCCTTTAATAAACTTAGAAAGGCTTTTCATGGGGATATAGTTGAAGTGGTCGTTTCCGCACAACGTAATTCGCGAAAGGCAGAGGGAGAAATAGTTAAAATTGTCGAAAGGAAAAAGAGTTCCTTTGTGGGGATTGTAGATGTGCAAAAGACTTTTGCTTTCGTACGAGCCACTGACTTTAGGATGTATACTGATATTTTTGTTCCAGTTGATAAAATCGGGAAAGCCAAGAACGGGGAAAAGGTAGTGGTTAAAATAGAAGATTGGCCTGAAAATGCCGATTCTCCATACGGGGAAATTGTCGAAGTATTAGGCATTCCCGGGGAACATGACACGGAAATTCACTCAATTTTAGCCGAATACGGCCTTCCTTATTCATTTCCTGCCGAAGTATCCAGATTTGCGGAAGGAATAGATACACGCATACAGCAGGATGAGATCGCAAAGCGAAGGGATATGAGAGACACCCTCACATTTACTATTGATCCCAGGGACGCGAAGGACTTTGACGATGCGTTGTCATTTAAGGTGATGGAAAACGGAAATTATGAAATAGGCATTCATATTGCGGATGTTTCCCATTATCTCCTATCGGATACGGTGCTTGACGATGAAGCATATCATAGGGCGACTTCTGTATATCTTGTGGATCGGGTTGTCCCAATGTTGCCGGAAATATTATCCAATGACGCCTGTTCGCTCAGGCCAAGGGAAGACAAATATACTTTTTCAGCCATTTTTGAAATTGATAAGAATGCTTCTGTCAGGGAGCAGTGGTTCGGGAGGACCGTCATCAATTCAAATGAAAGGTTCGCTTATGAGGAGGCCCAGTACATTATTGAAACAGGTAAGGGTCTGGTCCCGGAATCAGTATCTATTAGGGGCAGGGAGTATAGCGTTTCCGATGAAGTAGTTACCGCGACACTAGCCCTCAACAGGCTGGCGCTTATCATGCGGGAGGAAAGGATGAGGAAAGGGGCTATATCTTTTGATAAAGTGGAAGTTAAATTCTTGCTCAATGAAGAGAATGCACCAGTAAGCGTATATTTTAAGGAGGCCAGGGAAGCGAATAAGCTAATTGAGGAGTTCATGTTGCTAGCCAACAGGAAAGTCGCTGAATTTATAGGAAAGCCGCGTCCTGAGAAGGTTTTTGTCTACCGGGTTCATGATGAACCGGATGAGGAAAAACTGATTGCCCTGAATAACATCGTTTCGAGATTTGGTCATCAGATCAATTTTAAAAACAGGCAGACTGTAAGCGGTTCGCTGAATAAGTTACTGGAAGATGTAAAAGGACAAAAGGAACAAAACCTTGTGGACACCCTGACGATACGAAGTATGAGTAAGGCTGTTTACACCACGGACAATATTGGTCATTACGGTCTGGCATTTGACCATTACACCCATTTTACATCCCCTATTCGCAGGTATCCTGATGTAATGGTTCACCGATTGCTTCAGCATTATCTGGATGGGGGCAATACGGCCAAGGCGGAAGTTTATGAATCCCGCTGCAAACATTCATCGAATATGGAGAACCTGGCAGCGAGTGCCGAACGTGATTCAATAAAATATATGCAGATAAAGTTTATGCAGGATCACAAAGATTCAGAGTTTATAGGTGTTATTTCCGGGGTTACTGAATGGGGCATATATGTGGAGATCATCGAGAATAAGTGTGAGGGTATGGTGAGAATAAGGGATATAAAGGATGATTTCTATACCTTTGATGAACGACAGTATGCCATCGTGGGAGAACGTACCGGAAAGGTATATCAGCTGGGAGATGAGGTAAGGGTTCGGGTAAAAGACACTGATCTGGTGAAAAGGCACCTCGATTTTTCATTGTTGGGAAAACACAATTGAAATCAGCTTTAACTCCTATGGGGATAGCGGACACATTTCAACCTATAATGAACGGAAAAATGAAAACAGTCCTGCTGATGGCTTTGATGATTTCCGGAGGGCCATCGCTTTGGTCACAGCAGGAAACGGAAACCAGGGAACTGGATAAGTTCAGTGAAGTCAAGGCTTTTGACGGAATCTCTGTGAATCTTATTAAGTCCGATGTAAATAAAGCCATAATTACCGGTGCCAATATACAAAAAGTGGCCATTGTCAATAATGAAGGGATCCTGAAAATCAGGATGGAAATTGATAAAATATTCAGCGGATACAGGACCTTCATAGATCTCTATTATACTGAAAAACTGGTGATTATTGACGTGAATGAAGACGCCAGGATAAGTTCGGATCAGATGATAAGACAGGATGTTCTGGAGTTAAAAGCACAGGAAGGCGGGGAGGTTCGCATACAGGCTGAAGTAGAACAACTCCTCATAAAATCCGTTTCAGGGGGGGTAATTACGGCAACTGGATCTTCGGATAATCAGGATGTAGCGATTAATACAGGGGGTATTTACGATGGAAAATCATTCAAGACAAAATTTACTACTGTCAATGTCAATGCGGGATCTACTGCGGAAATTTTTGCCACAGATTATGTAAAAGCAGCTGTAAAGGCCGGCGGAGAGGTTCTGGTTTACGGAAGTCCGGCAAAAATGGATGAAAAAACAGTTTTTGGGGGTAAAATAACCAAAATGTAAATAAGCAAAACAACCCCCATGCTAGACGACATACAGGCAGCGATTCCTCTGGGCTTTTTACTGAGCTTCATGATAGGGCCTGTGTTCTTTGTACTTCTTGAAACAAGTGCCACCAAGGGTTTCCGTGCCGGATTATTTTTTGATTTTGGGGTAATTCTGGCAGATATCTTATTCCTAACGATCGCGTATTTCAGCAGTTTTCAACTTCTTGAAAATCTGAGTAACCAACCCGGGCTCTATGTTTTTGGTGGAGGCATTCTTCTGGTTTATGGTATATATACCATATTCAACAAGGAGGTCACAAAAGATGAACCAAAAATTAAAACCAGGAAAGGCGATTATTTCAGCCTTTTTATCAAAGGATTTTTTCTCAATTTCATCAATATTGGAGTGCTTGTATTCTGGCTTGGAATGATCATCATAGTAAGCCCGAATCTGGAAAACGAACCCCGGCGGATCCTCATCTTCTTCGGAACAGTACTTTCTGCCTATCTCATCGTTGACCTATTCAAAATATTACTGGCAAAACAGCTCAAGAATAAATTGACAAAGGAAAGGATCCGACTCTTAAAGAAAGGATTGGGCATTGTTCTGGTGATCTGCGGTCTGGTGATAATAATTAAGGGATTCTTCCCCCTGGAACAACTGAATATAGAGAACCGGATTGAAGGAATCCATCACCAATAAATTTCCTTCCGGATTTTGAAATTAACACTACTTCATACTAAATCAAATCTGTATACCATACAGGAAATTGATAAAAAAAAACCCCTCCCTGAGGAGAGGTTCAAGAAGAGGCATCGAGCGGATTCGAACCGCTGTACAAGCTTTTGCAGAGCTGCGCCTAACCACTCGGCCACGATGCCCTTAAGTGCGGCAAAGGTACTATTTTTTTATTGCGAAGGAAAAGAAACTGCCGCCCTCTTTTCTTTTAAAACTACTGTCACGGCCTCCACGTCCCCACTGATAGGCGGGTTCAGTTTAGACACGGACACCTTCACTTTTTCCACCAGTTTCAATTCCTGAAGAATTCTGCGCAGGATACGCCTGCATACATGTTCCAGCAGCTTGGATTTTTGCTGCATTTCTTCCTTTACTATCCGGTTTAAATGTGTATAATCCACGGTTTCGGCTAACCGATCCGAACCGGCGGATTCATTCAAATTGCCGTAAACTGTCACATTCACCTTATACTCACTTCCTATGATTGCCTCTTCTCCAATACATCCGTGATAAGCAAATACCCGGATGTTCTCTACCTTAATTTTTCCCATTTTGCACAATTAGTTTTGCAATCCAAGTATCGCGGATGTTTGGCAGGTTAGAGCTGCCCTAAATGAATATTGCAAAACTACGTCTTTATGGGATGATACGGGCATTGTAAAAGCGAGAGCGTTAATAGGTACAACGGCAATTACTAAGTCCCTGGAAAAGGTCCATTCCTATGGTGATGACGTGAGTGCCATAACTATAGGCCAGGATGTCATTTAAAATGATCTGAAATGAATATCCAAAGTAAAAGTTGCTTTTTTTGAATCCCATAAATGGGGCAATGTACAACGGTTTGCCTACCTGGTCATTTAGAAAGCGATAGTTGATCCCCGTATAATAGTAATCCTCAAAATCATATACGCGGAACTTCAGGTTGAGATCCGTTTCTGAACGACCGTCACTTTCAAATAATTTATAAATGACCGAAGGTTCAATTTCAAGTCTGCTGTTCTTGTTTTTTGTATAACGATACCCGGAATACAAGTAGTAATTCCTCAAATGGTTGGGCTCAAAAACAGGGTTGAAGTTGGACAGATCCTTGTCCAGTAAATTGGAGGCGTTCGCACTGAACCAGAATTTGTTCTTCCTGTAAAGTAATCCGACATCAAAATTGTGATTGGAAGTAGACCGGTCATCAGTTACACTAGGGTCCGGACTATCGAACTCTTCAATATCAATCCTGAATTGATTAAAATTGTAGGAGATACCAAACGAAAGGAATTCGTCCTCATACCGGTCCAGTGTAAGGTGATGCGCAAAGGAAAACCTGGCGCCCTGCTGACGTGTATATCCGTTGCTGTCATTGTAAAGAAACAAACCAAGCCCTGACTTATTTCCGACCCGGGCATCTGCCGCGAGGGACTGCGTTTGCGGCGCATCCTTTATTCCAACCCATTGACTAAGACCATTCAGACGAATCTTAACATGGTCACCAATCCCGGCATAGGTAGGGGACAGTACAAATGGATTATCGGCAAGATACTGTGACAATTGTGGTGAGTTCAGCTCCTGCGCTTTCATCGCCAGTGCGCCGAACAACATCATGATCACTACTATATTGCGCATAATTAGTTAGGTTAAGTTTTTTATCTGTACAGGGTAAAGTGATTCACAAACTCCCTTTCGTCATATTCCCCCTGGAGTTTTATGATATACCAGTAATCCCCTGATGGCAACTCGGCGCCTCTATAGGTCCCGTCCCATCCTCTTTCGTTCACAGCGATCCTGGCAACCTCTCTACCATAACGGTCAAATATTTTGATTAGTATGAGCGGGAATTGCTCAATGTTGCGAGGCTTCCAGAAGTCATTCATACCATCTCCGTCAGGCGTAAAGAAATTGGGTATTTCGATGTCAATGAATTCCATAAATATCGAGGCAAGGGCCTGGCATCCGTTTGCATCTGTAACGGTTACCGTATAGGTGCCCGTTTCCCGAATAAAGTATCGGGGATCATTGCCATTGTTTGTGTCATTAAAATAGAAGGTATATCCCTCTCTACCCCCCTGCGCAACTGCTGTAATCTCGTTGATATTATTTTGCTCCAGGCTGAGGGTGAGGGGTTCAAAATATTCAATTTCGAAATCCAGTTGCTGGATACAACCGTTTTCATGAGATATAGAGATAAAATGAGCGCCCGGAGCGACATTTCTGAAATCGGGACTCAGTTGCATATCTGCGGGGTCTGTCGAATCGAGCCCATAGAGTACGGCGTCCATAACTGATGGATCTTCAAGTGCTATCTCGAGGTGGTTTTCAGTACTTTCACCGGTACATTCATATACCGGAGTTACCAGACCGTTCAGATTTACTCCCGGATCTATGGTTACAATCAGATTCGTTTCACAATCCTGTGCATCTTTTATAAAGATGACGTAGGTGCCTGCTGCCAGTCCGGAATAGGAGGTCTGACCGGGAACATAGTCAGAATCGCCGTTGGCATTGAAGGCCGTTCTGTAAGGGGCGGTACCTCCGGAAATAACGAGTTCAACTGAACCATCGGCACTACCTGCGCATACTTCCGGCAGAGTTGTGGCACTGCTGGTAATTGGAGACGGTTCTGTGACCGTGAACTGGAAGGTCAGGAAACATCCGTTTTCATCCTGTGCGATAACATCGTATACCCCTGCTGTAAGTTCAGTAAAAGTGTTTTCCGTATCAAACTTGTTCAGGTTGGGACTTATGGCGTAAAGTATGGTTCCGGAACCTCCTGAGACCTCTACCGTAATTGATCCGTCGTTGTCACCCGAGCAACTCACATTGGTAAATTCTTCCCGTTCTATTGCCAAAGGCACAGGCTCTGTGATAATGATTTCCGGACTTACCTCGATACAATCCAGGCTTGTCACCCTGATATAATAACTTCCCGAACCAAGCATATAGAAGGAACGGCTGGATTGAGGTCCTGCTACCAGGTTGGTCAGTGCTATATCGGAGAATAACTCGTAAGAATAATTCCCTAATCCCCCCGTTGCGGTGGCAGTTAATGAAGCGGTGGCTTCACCGGTGCAATTCACCTGTGCTGCAGAAGTATCAATCAATAAACTGAGCGGCACAATCGGATCAACGGATATGGCATTCGAGATATTGGCTTCACAGCCAAAGGCGTCCCTGACGTAATATTGATACACGCCTGCCACCACTGTAAAAATGTGACTCGAACCACCGGACATCGGACTGTAAGTGACGCCGTTAACACTAAATTCATAGGGGGCGGTACCTCCGTTGGCTGTTAACCGAATTCTTCCGGGGGTTGTACAGGTAACGGGCGCCAGTTGTATCAGGGAGCTTTGCACCTCGGTAGGTTCTGCAATGGTCACCTGTATGGTTTCAATATCACAATTCCATCCGTCACTGACCGTGATGCTATATATACCTGCCCTGAGGTTATTAAATACAGGACTTATCTGTCCACCGCCTGTGAAGGTAATGGCAGTTCCGGCTGCATTGTAATAATTAAGATGGTAGAAATAACTTCCCTGCCCCCCCGTAATATTAATAGCGGTCACGGTACCATAGGTATCGCCGTAACAGTTCAATAAGGCCGGGGAAGCGGTGATATCCGCTGCGATAGGCACCGGCAGCGTCAGGACAGCGACATCGCTGATGACACATCCGTTGCTGTCGGTAATCACCACGGTATAATTCCCCGCGGAAAGTCCTGTGAAAAGACGGCTTCCTACATTATCGGCGGTATAGGTCTGAGAGGTACTTGTATTGGTAAGTAAGATATCATAAGGTGCGTATCCGCCCGTGGGATCCACAAACAATTCGCCCTGATCATTGGTACACGTTACGCTGGCCGCCTGGTTTACTATGGCGGTGAGCGGTGATGAAGGCGAAATGATAGTAATGACATTCGAGGTATCCGCACAATGTGGCGCGGCTGTTTCCGTGATCTGAACATAGTAGTTCCCGCCCGACAGGCCGCTGATGGTAAGCGGTCCGGAAGCGGTATTTCCGGACCCGGTGATACCCGTGGCTACCCCGCCAGCAGTGAATACTTCGAAATCAAAGGTGCCTGTATAGCCGCTAACTTGTATTTGCAGTTCTCCGCTGGCATCCCCGAAGCATGTTACGGGTGTTGTGGGTGTTGCCAGGACCTGGATCAGGTCATATGGAGCTATGGTATAAGCGGCTGTTGTGACATAGCAACCTGTGGTGGCATCAGTTACCCTGAAGGTGTAGGTGCCTGTTTGAGAGAGGTCGAAAGTGGCCGTGGTATTGGTGGGTGTTCCCGTGAGGGCACCGTCGGGGTTTCCTACCGGCAGCAGCTCAAAGTTATAGGTATTGGCTGGGTTCCCGTCGTCACTGACGCTGATCAGTATGGTTTCTTCATTGACACAGCTGATGGCGGTTGTCTGAGATACGGTGGCCGAGAACACGTTTAGGGGGTTGATCACCAGTGGTGTTGTATCGGTACATCCGTTATCGTCCCTGACCGTGAG
>JBGTKP010000010.1:0-4488 GCA_041744575.1 Muriicola sp. | reverse complement strand
GTAAAGCTAAAGAAGCTACGTGTGCAATAGGCGGTTTTTGGTCAGTTGCACATCGACAATCAAACAAAAACTAAGCACGTAGAAGGCATTGTAATTGCTTGTTTGGACGAGGGTTCGAATCCCTCCGGCTCCACTGAAATGTTATCATTTAGAACCATAAACCCTGTAATCATATGATTTACAGGGTTTTTTATTTTTTACAATATCCTTTGATATCAATTTGTAGTGTAAAAAAAGTTACCTATTCGGTGAGCAAATTTTTTATTTAAAAGCACTCACCGATTTCCTTGTAATTAACTGAATATATGTTAATTATAAAAACTGTATTTTCCTTTTTTGTATCTTGTTTTGTGTTAAAAAGAGATACCTATAATGAGCCAATCCTTCTCACAGCTATTTTACCTAAAAGGCAGACACTTCGAAAAAGACGTGAAAGTCCCGATATACCTACGTTTGACAGTAAACGGACAGAGGAGTGAATTAAGCATTTCCTGCAAAGTTGATCCTGAAAAATGGAATGCCAGGACCGGGAAAATGAGGGGAACGAACCTGGAAGCTACCGAATTGAATTCGTATTTGGATTCCGTTCGAAACAAAATAAATAAGATTCATGCACGACTGGTGGATGAGAACAAACCCTTCTCCTCCTCGGATATCAAAAACGGATATTTAGGCAAGGATAAAAAACTCAAGATGCTGGTCCAGCTCTTTGATGAACATAATCTCCAGATGGAAAAGCTAGTCGACATTGAGTTTGCCCTGGGCACCTATAAGAGGTATCATACCACTAGAAACCATGTTGCAGAATATATCAGGGAAGCCTATGATAAGCATGACATTCCGGTGCGGGATGTGGATTTGAAGTTTATTAAAGGATTTGAATACTTCTTAAAGGTAACCAAGGCTTGTAATCACAATTCCTCTTTAAAATATGTCAACAACTTTAAAAAGATCATCCGGATTGCAGTAGGGAATGATTGGATCAGCAAGGATCCTTTCTATAACTACAAAGTGCAATTTAAGACCGTAGAGCGCGACTTTTTATTAAAACAGGAACTCCAGTCGCTTATTGACAAAGATATCGAAGGAGGCCGCCTGAATGTAGTGCGGGACATGTTTGTACTCTGCTGCTTTACCGGGTTGGCCTATGTGGACATCCAAACCTTACGCCCTGACGAAATCTATCAGAATGCGAACGGTGGTTTTTATATTAAATCGAAACGCACCAAGACCGATATCGGATTTACCATTCCCCTTTTACCCACTGCTCAGGCCATCATTGATAAATACAAGGACCATCCCAAAGTTGTCAACAAAGATTGTGTCATTCCGGTATTAAGCAATCAAAAGTCCAATGCCTACCTTAAGGAAATTGCCAGCTTGTGCAACATTAAAAAAAACCTGACCACCCACCTGGCGCGGCATACCTTTGCTACTACCGTTACCCTTACCAACGGCGTGCCCATTGAAACTGTAGGGAAAATGTTGGGGCATAAAAATTTGCGAACTACACAGCACTATGCCAAGATTATCGATCAGAAAGTGGAGGAGGACATGGAGGTGTTGAAGGAAATTTTGGCTAAAGAAAAGAAAGACAAAACTCATTCTTCATAATCTACAAGTCGTTGGGAAGCATTATTATAATTGAGAACTGCTAGAGGCACAACTAGCTTGGATAGTACCCACGAACGTGGATACTTCGGTTCGTTTTGTGCCAGTGATTTCGGTCGGTTAGTGCCACCCATATCGGTTTAAATTGTGCCACTTTATGGTTTTGATTTACTGCCATAACGGTTCAATTTGTACCAGGGGTTTCGGTTTGATTTGTGCCACTTTGAAAGATCAAGTAAAAATTACCTTGTCGCTTAAAAACAAGCGATATGGCATATACACTTGATCCTATGGACTTAAAACAAATTATTACACTTCACCTGGATGGTTTAAGTAACCGTAGAATTGGTGCTACCCTTGGGATCTCCCGCAACACGGTGAACAATTACATGCAGCTTTTTAAAGCAAGTGATCATAGTTATAAAGCATTGCTCTGCTTTGACAATGCAGCTTTAGAGGCGCTTTTCCCGTCCCATACTACCATTGATAACCGGCGTTATGAGGAACTGATGTTTTATTTTAAGGGGGTCAACAAGGCCCGGAATCATCCCGGATTTACTTTTCTCTACCATTATCAACAGTACGTAGAGATAGCCAATGATCCTTATAGTTATACCCAGTTCATGGAGCACTACCACCGCAAATATGCCAAGGTAAAAGGTTCCATGAAACTCGAGCATGATCCGGGGGCGGAAATGTTCATCGATTTTGCCGGCAAGAAACTACATATTGTAGAGAGGGATACCGGGGAGGTGATCCCGGTGGAAGTGTTCGTGGCTATCCTTCCCAACAGCCAGTACACTTATGTAGAGGCCTGTAAAAGCCAGAAACGAGAGGACCTGATCACCTGTTGCACCCATGCCCTTAATTTTTATGGGGGCGTTCCCAAGGCCATTGTCTCGGATAATTTAAAGTCCGCCGTGACACGTGCCAGCAGGTATGAGGCGGATATCAACCGGAGCTTTAAAGATTTTGCCCGTCATTATAACTGTGTGATCAATCCTGCCCGTGGGTATAGTCCCCAGGATAAAGCTTTGGTAGAGAATGCGGTTCACCTTGCCTATCAGCGGATCTATTATCCCTTGCGGGAGATGATATTCTTCTCATTAAAAGATCTAAACCGGGAGATAAAACGTTTGCTGGACTCCTACAATAACCTGCTCTTTAAAAGAAAGGAGGCCAGCCGCAGAGAGCTGTTCCAATCGGTGGAGCGTGAATATCTAAAGCCACTGCCCGGGCAGGCATACGAACTTAAGGACTATACAAGGGCCAAGGTACAGAAGATGGGTTATGTCTATTTCTCACCCGATAAGAGCTATTACAGCGTGCCATACCGGTACATTGGAAAACAGACCACTATACATCACACTAAAACCCTGGTAGAGGTGTATTATCACCAAGAGCGGATCGCTCTACACAAACGTAATCCGGCAAAGGGCAGGTACATCACTAAAGAGGAACACTTAAGTAGTACCCATAAATATTATAGCGATTGGAGTCCAGAGTTTTTTAAAAAGAAAGCGTCCCTGCTGGGCAGCCATGTACTGGGCTGTGTGGAAGTGATACTCTGTGGTGGAGACTATCCTGAAATAGGCTACAAGCGTGCTATGGGGGTTATCCAACTCCATAAGACCTATGGCTCCCAGAGATTGGACAACGCCTGTAAAAGGGCCCTCGGGGCAGATGCTGCATCCTATATGCGTATCAAGAATATCCTGAAAAATAATTTGGATAAAAGTTCCTTGTTCTACCGGGATCTAGAACAGGATAGTAGCCATATCCCGAATCACCAGAACATACGAGGCGCCTCCACTTATAAGTAAACATTCATTTAATCCAATATACTATGAACAACGATCAGACAATTGAAAAGCTAAAACTAATGCGGTTAGATGCCATGGCCCATTTACACCATCAGCACGTAAAGGACAACCGCATAGAGGACATCACTGCCGATGAGTACCTGGCCCTATTGACGGATCACCAATGGGAAGAGAGACAAAACAAAAAGATCGATCGCCTTTTTAAACAGGCAACCTTTAGAGAAAAAGCATCCCTGGCAGAGGTCAGTTACCAGGGAAACCGGAACCTTGACAAGAACATGTTTCTCCGCCTGGGCACCCTGGACTTTATAAAGAGAAAAGAAAATATTATCCTTACCGGCGCCTCTGGTGTGGGAAAGAGTTATCTGGCACAGGCCCTGGGCCATCAGGGGTGTCTTATGGGGTACCGAACCATCTACACCAACACCGCCCGAATATTTAAGAAATTCAAACTCTGCAGAGTAGACGGCACTTATCTGAAAGAACTTGGAAAACTCCTCAGGGCCGACCTGCTCATCCTGGATGATTTTGGCTTGCAGGCTTTCGACAATCATGCCAGGGAAACCCTGATGGACATTATCGATGACCGATACAACAAAACTTCAACCATAATAGCATCACAAATACCTGTATCTACCTGGTATGAAATCATTGGGGAAGGAACTATTGCCGATGCCATCCTGGACAGAATAGTGAACTCATCTCATCGTATTGATCTCAAAGGGGAGTCCTTGAGAAAGGGAATTTTAACAGAAGAAAATAATTAATTTTTTATATAATTGTGTGATCTTTCAAAGTGGCACTATTTGACCGAAATCAGTGGCATGGTCACTCCGAAATAGCCACCGATACACTTTTTACTGATCAATTGAAAATACCTAAATGGAAAATACATGACTTTATGTATTTCTGTGAGGCAGATGAATCTTTTAAGGACATTTCTGAGAGCAAAGATAAATATGAAATTTGGCAATTTTTATTACATAAAAGCACAGTCTATAGAAAGCATAACGATCTGAAATAATTAAACTATAAAATGTTCAATAAAACCATC
>JBGTKP010000009.1:0-6612 GCA_041744575.1 Muriicola sp. | reverse complement strand
ACTCATCAGCCCCTCGCCCTCAATAAGCTTTCCTGTGCCTGTTTCACAAGCACTAAGGGTAACCAGAGCGGCCTCAAAATGCAGATTATACAGATCATTCTGAAAAAGCTTTACGGGATTTTCCTTATCGGCGGAAAAGGCCAGAAAGGAATAGTCCGGGAACTCATGGTTGACCCTGGCATGAGTTGCCAGGTGAATCATCCCATAATCAGGCAGGTGGTGTTCGAAAGCTTTCAGACTGGCCTGCGCTCCAACCAGATATTCTCCGTTGAAATGCTGTGAGATTAACGAGAGTTCCCTTTCTGAATTCGGAAGTGACGAAAATTCGGAAGTGGCAGATGTGAATTCCGGTGCCAGCCCTAATAGCCTGGTATTCCTATATTTCCTGTCCTTTAATTGTTTATACACCGTTGCGGAATTCAGATACACCACTTCCGATCGCTCGATCAGATAGGTATCCCCGTCCAGTAAAGATTCAAATGGCAGCAGTCGGAGGGGTCCGTCAGGGATTACATAAAGGGTGCTCTCTTCCGGTAATTTAAGGCCCATAGGGAACAGGAGATGATGCAGGTCTCTGAGTTGCTGTTGAAGCGTATCCAGGGGGGACCTGGGATCCATCAGACCAGCCAGAATAGCTTCGGTTACCTGAGTGAGTTTACCGGTATCGGTTAGCCTGGACATATGTGTCGTTCCCTGGCCTGTTTCAATCCAGTAGAGCACCTTTTTCCCAAAATAATAGCTGATCAACTTACCGTCGTCATCGAGTTCCCTTTCCATGGAGCCAAGAGAAACCATTTCTTCCCGGTACTTCAACCTGTAATATTCCGGAAATTCCATTTCCATTGTTGCCAGGATGGTTTCGTGCCTTCGTCGAAGTTGAAATAAGCTGCTTTGTAGCAGGGTATCCTTTTGCAGATTTATCCGGGCTTCCGTCTCAGATATTTGTACCCGGAGTAATTTTTCCTTTTCCAGGATTTCAGCAGGAATGCCTGAATAACTGGTGGCTGTATTGCTGTTCAAAGCTTCGAGCAACACTGGACTTTTGCTACGTTCGAATAAGTAAAAGGCAGTATCAATATAGGCTGCATTCGTGGGCTGCCTGGAAAGGGCATAGCAGGCTTCAATGCCGGTTTCTATGATCGGAAGGATGTTTTCAGTCAACAGGAGCCTGTCCGCTTCGGAATAAAAGCTGCGTTTAAGGGTATCCAGTTCCTGTAAGGCCTGCCTGGTAAATTTAAGGCTGCGCAGGTAACCGTTCACCTCGGCAGTGGAATTCAGTGCGGAGTTCAATCCCCTGATGAGTGGGAAAACCTCAAACCTGTTTCCTGCCCCGGGTGTTTTTGGCATATAAGGATCGGTATCGGGATACCCGTAATAGGACAGCGCTTCAAGATAGGCGTCAACCGCTTCAGGGAGTTGATCCGCATACAAATAAATGGAAGCAAGTCGGGCATCAATTTCAGCCAGCTGATCCCCCGACCCCCCCTTATTGCGTAAATTTTGCTTGCTGACCTGTAGTACTTCCAGGGCATGGAGGGTATCTCCCCGCATGAGTTGTAAATCTGCCCTGGTCCTGATAAAGGCTTGCTCAAAACGTTGCTGTCTGACAATGAATGGAGCTGCCAGCTCCAGATAGTAACTGCTACTGTCCGGCTGATTTAAAAGAAGATAGTTGTTTGCGAGTAATAAGGCGGTGCTTACAAAACTATTCAGACTTTTTTCCGGCCCGTTCACCTGATAAAATGCCATCGATTTCCGGGCATAACCGGATGACACGGGTACCTCTCCCTGCTCAGCCTTAAGGTCTGCCAGCAGATTGTAATAATCGAGGAGATCTTCTTCTGGCAGTTCGCTCTCCCTGGCAACCCGAAGGGCCTCCATGTAAAATTCTTCCGCAACTTCAAATTTAAACTGATTTTTAAACATCAGCGCAAGGTGACTGTAGGTAGCAGTCATAAATTCGGCGAATTCGGTTTGCTGCTTTTCTCCCGAACCTTCCAGATAGCGGATGATCTTATAAAAATTAACAGCCGCAGTTCCAAAATCCTGAAGCTTGTGATAATAGGCCCCCTTATTGTACCATCTGCTTATTACAAAATACGTTTCATCTTCAATTCCCTTGACATCAACATTTGAAAATAGGGAATCCTGCTGCTTCAGGGACGTGGAGAGGAGCGGGAGATCATGATGATAATTACCCAGAAAATTCATATAATCCAGGGCTTCAACCATCCCCTTCAGATTCCCGGAATCCTTGCTTTTTTTAAAATGGGCCTGTAAGTAATAAAGGGCCGAGTCCTTGTCAGAATAGAGGTTATTTTCCGCTCGCAGGAGCAGGCTATCCTGCCCCGCAAGCAAACCGTGCAGGAAAATCCCCAGCATGTATAATCTCTGCCTCATGTAATTCCCTGCTTGACGGCAGGAAGTCTGTGTCCTGTATCAGTCAGTCTATTTAATTTCCCTTAGAACATGGTATTGTTCTTTTAAACCATTGGTGGTAATCCTTTCCACCTGAATCGTCACCAGGCCCTTATAGGAAGAAGACATTTTAAATCTATGGGCCCTGAGACCCGTTTTGGCATCTGTGAAATGAGACTGACTCTCCAGAATACCAATCGTATTCTTGTTCTTGTCCAGAATGGTAGCCCGCAGTTCCTTAATATTGTTTGCTACAAGTAACGAATTATCCTGTCCAATCCCGCACTTATTTACCGGACATGGGGGTAGGGGTCTGATCCGCATGGTCCAGTCATTATGGTACTGGTTGGATTGGGCTAACGTTTCCTGAAGATTGTTCTCCAGTTGTTTGATACGGCCTGAAATTTCCTGTAGTGCCATCTCCGCCTCCTTATCCCCTGTCTTAACTTTAGCGAAAAGTACTTCCCTTTCGGCAATCAGCGCATTTAATTCCTGTTGTTTGGCAGCATTAAAAAGGTCGAGCTCCAGAATATAGACTTCCTCCTGGCTTTGCAGTTTATGGCTTTGTAAATTCTCCGGTCCCCTGGTTTCAAGTGACAATTGATCCTCGGCAAATTCGGAATAATTATCTCCGGGTGAACAGCCGCCAATGGTACATAGAATGATTCCGCAAGTAAATAATAGTGACATAAGTGATTTCATTTTTGTTGATTTTATATTGATACGTTTTCTTTTGGTGACTTCACCGGTCTTGTATATGAAACGTGCCGTGTAAAAAACGCGGACTTTTCAAATACACACAAACCTCTCGTAAAGCCTGTAATAGCTATGTTTTATATACGGTGTTGTGCTTTCGTTATTTTTACTTTCAATTAAATGGATTATTTCATTGATTCTTTTGACTAATCCTTCTGATTGAATGGCAGGTTTATTATTATATGTAATGGTTCTTGAAACTAATCCTTCTAATTCTATACTACAATAATTCCAATTCCTGGTCAATAAGGTCTAATAGGGCCTTGTAGTTTTTTAATTGCCTGTTATAGAGACCAATTGCTGTGTTGGTCCAAATAGTTTGTATGGTCAGTACTCCTTCAAGTTCCTGGTTTCTTAATAGAATTTCAGAATTTGTGCGAAATGAAGTAGTTCCCAAGTCCATATCTCTGCCAAATAATCCTCGATCTTTTACAATATTTCTCATCGTATAATTACTGGAGAAAAATGGAGCAAAATATCCATGAAGATCCAATCTATAAGTGTCGTCTTCATCATTCAATAATTTTATATCAGCCGGCAAGGATGAAATCATATATCGGAGGCTGTCGTTCCGAATTACATTGAGCTTGCCAGAGTTTAAGATGTCGTTGGCCACACCTGACTCCGGAAAAAATTTCCACCCAGATAATACAATTTTAAATAAAAGAGAGTCAAACTTTACTTCCGAATCCCAGGAACCATTAGGACCCGTTTGTTCAAGCACCAATTTACCTGCCGCGAGCACATTCTCTCTTTCAAAAATGATAGAATCTAATCTGCTTATATTGGTTTGTAATTCACTACGTAAGTCCGTCAATGCACTGCTTTCAATGGCTCGAAGTTTGCGTTCTTCTGTCCAATTATTTGCCTGAAGAGCAATAAAAATACCAATGACAACTAGTAAGATTTCTCCAATAGCATAAAGTAAATACTTTGAAAACTTATTTTCAGTCAGTAATCGCTGTCTAATTTTTCTAAAGAATTTTATCATTTGTTAATCGTTGGTCATAATGAAGCACTACCACAGCCTATAGTTCATCGATGGTAATTTTTTGAATATAGGTTGGTGGTGCCGCAACACGCGCGGATCCGCCAACCAGTTGCCCTATGGCCGGGTTATTTACTGCCGAACCGGATGAAGCGCTGTCCGAAGTCCAGATCACATTCACGATCCCACCGGCATCTATGGGATAACTTCCGAGAGAATTTCCCGGAGTACCTACATACAAATGCTGATTTCGATACCCGCTTCCATTCAGTTTGATCTTCATTCTGTATTCTTTCCCTTTTACTTCTTTGAATTTGAGTTGCATCCATGAACTGTAGTACCCCGTTAGGTCCGGACCTTCTATTCTGGGAACGGATGATATGATCCAGTAATTGGCGCTGTAAGCCCCATTAAAACTTATCAGTTCCAGATTACCGGAAACCGGCCTTTTAGGGCTTATTTCCCAGGATTCGGCTGCCTTTGCGTTTTCCTTTTCTGTGGCTGCGGCAACCACAGGAACCTGCAACCTGGCCAGATCCCCGGTGCTTAACTTGTCATAACCTAATATTTTAGGCGCTGGTTTCAGAACATTCGTTTCGACGGTTGTCTTTTTCAGATTTGGTTTAGGGTTGACCGCATAGGCCTGCGCGAATAAGGCTAATAAGACCAGGAGTGAAATACTGAGATTTGTCAATTTCATACGGGTTTGATTTAATAATTAAATCGATTAAAGAGACTATTGTTCACTACCGTGCTGTTTCGGTTACTGGCAGTTTGTTGTTTTGTTGTTGTCAGAGTCATCACAATCTTCATTGTTATCCACATACCCTGCAGGCCGATGGCATGCCATTGTTCCCCTGTTGGCAACCGGGTCTCCAAAACCATCCCTGTCCTCGTCCCGGTAATATTTTTGTGAAACTCCTTCATCCACTTCCCCGTCACAATCATTGTCTTTCCCGTCGCAGGTTTCGGTCCTGCCCTCATAGATATTGGGATCATTGTCATTACAATCGTCACCCCGGGCTATAATTACTCCATTGGTATCCTTGTTGTAAACATTGTAATCCGTATGTCCGTCACGGTCCCTGTCCATACGGCCTATGGTATTGGGATTACAATCTTCATCATGATTTTGCGGATCCGCTACTTCGGGATTTCCAGGAAATCTATTGGGATCGTTGTCGTCGCAGTCGTCGCATTCACTACATCGATAAGATCCAATGGCCCCGTGCCCGTCGCCATCCTTGTCGTTATTTTCGCTCAACCTGGGATCTTCATTGGGGGAGGCTGTCGGGGTATATTCGAAGTAAGGTTTGTTTTTCTTTATGTTCTCAGCCACGTTTGACGTTCGGTTGCGATCGTAGTCGTTGAGCTTTATCATTCGATGGGAAACTCCTGATACCATCCCGTTACGGCAGATAACGGGAGGTGCTGTTGCCACGCGATCCTCGGGGGGAAGTGAGTAACAATCCGAACTGTTCAGATAGGTGATCCCCATTTTATCAACCTTAAATTTATAAAGGATGGGTTTGCTATCTGGTTTGGTAACATCAATGAGGTTGATGTCCAACAAATAGGTCTCGTCCTTTTTACTGGTATCCCGCCGACGGGTACCCATACCGATACATTGTAATTCCCCTGAGACTTTTTCACCTAACAGGTAGACCTTGTCACCATCATTGTTAAGCTGCCACATCATCTCTCTGTGGTTATTTGTATAGATTCCGGGAAAGGTCAGCCTTGCGGATGCCACCCCAACTGAAACCCTTCCTGTTGGAGCGGGTGGCTTATAGTCCGATTTGTTCCGAACCAGGGCACCAGTGTATTTATTCCATTCCTTGACATCCCGCGCATTCATAAAATTGCCCTGTAGTTTCTGAGACAGGATCCAATCGCCAAAACCGGTGTTGCTCAAACCACTTACATATCCATACTCAAATCTGTAAACGCCGTTCGGTTTGGGTATCGCCCTGCCCACCAGCGACCAGGAAGGCGTAACTGTCTTCTCTTCCGCCAGAAAGTACACGTTTCTGTCGGAACTCTTGAATAAATACAACATGTGCTTTTTGGAGTTCGTCCATTTTCCGGCTATGGAGGGGGGGACGGTGACCACTTTCGGCTTTTTGGTTTCCGTTACCACCACACTTGGAACGGTGGTATTCCCGGGAATGGTGGTTTTATTCGGAATCGTAGTTTTAACCGGAATCGTTGATTTGCCTGGGATGGTGGTTTTTGAGGGCTGTTTCGGCACAGTCTTTACCTGCCCGAAACAAAATGATCCCAGTAGAAGTGTAATCAGGATGACGTTATTTTTCATTTTTAGTATTTTGAAGTGATGGTATTTGCCCATGATTATTACGAGGTTGGGATCACGAGTATTTCCACCCTGCGGTTCTTTTGCCTGTTGTCATCATTATCGTTCGGGGCAATAGGCTGACTTTCCCCATACC
>JBGTKP010000008.1:0-231376 GCA_041744575.1 Muriicola sp. | reverse complement strand
TTAAGAACCCTGAAAGTGTTGGTGATGCTACCAAGAATTTATTTCCAATTCCCACAAATGCCTTGCTGTCCAATCCCAATCTGATTCAGAACGAAGGATATTAGTAATAATAATTGAGTTCAAGTGTTTGAAAGCCCCGGGTCGTCCCCGGGGCTTTTTATTCTCCCATATTTGGGGTGTACGATTAAAAGCAATATCTTGATCCTTCCAAAAATTACAACCCATTTCAATGTATTTCATTGGTTTCGATATTGGCAGTTCTTCGGTAAAAGCCGCACTGATCTACTCAGCAACAGGGGAAAGATTCGGCCTCATAACCCAGCCTGAGACAGAAATGGAGATGATTGCCCTTCACAATGGCTGGGCAGAGCAACCTCCGGATCTTTGGTGGGAGCATGTCTGTACCGCAACGAAAAAATTGCTTTCGGAACATTCCGTAAGCCCGGAAGTAATTACAGGAATCGGTATCTCTTACCAGATGCACGGCCTCGTTCTTGTAGATAAGGAAGGCAACCCTCTTAGAAATGCCATCATCTGGTGTGACAGCCGGGCTGTGGCAATCGGTCAGAAGGCCTTTGATGAACTGGGGCATGATACCTGCGCCAAAAGCCTGTTGAATTCGCCCTCTAATTTTACAGCCTCCAAACTCCGGTGGGTGAAGGAAAATGAACCGGAAATCTTTGAGCGGATCCATAAATTCATGCTGCCCGGTGATTATATAGCCTATAAACTGAGTGGCATTATTAATTCTACAATCCCGGGTCTCTCAGAAGCCATTTTATGGGACTTTAAAACCAACCAGGTGTCGGACGGGCTGCTCGAATATTACGGTCTGCATCCTGGTCTGCTTCCGGACCTGGTTCCTACATTTGGAATGCAATCAAAGGTCTCAGCCCGTGGATCAGTCCAATCTGGTCTTGCAGAGGGAACACCGATTTTATACCGTGCCGGGGATCAGCCTAACAATGCGCTTTCCCTCAACGTCCTGCAGGCAGGAGACATTGCGGCCACAGGAGGCACTTCGGGAGTTTTTTATGCTGTTACAGATCACCTCTCTGTAAAGGAAAGCGCAAGGGTAAATAACTTCGCACATGTCAATTATCACCCGGACCATCCCCGGATAGGGAAACTGCTTTGCATCAATGGAGCGGGCATTCAATACCGCTGGTTGCTGAATAACCTGAAAGTTTCTTCTTATGAAGAAATGAACAGACTTGCTGATTCCATTCCTGTCGGATCTGATGGGATTACAATCCTGCCCTTCGGAAACGGGGCAGAGCGGATGCTGAATAATCTCGATCCCGGCACCCACATAAGTTATATCAACCTGAATAACCACACAACAGCCCATCTTTGCCGGGCGGCGCTGGAGGGAATCGCATTCTCATTTGCCTATGGAATGGAAATCCTGAAGTCCGATGGAATTCAGGCCAGAGTGATCAGGGCAGGCAACGACAATCTTTTCCGGTCTGCCATTTTTTCAGAAACCATAGCAACCCTAATTGACCAGGAGATTGAAATATATGATACGACCGGTGCCATCGGTGCCGCCAGGGCATGCGTGCTTCAGGGAGGAGATTTTATAGCATTTGAAAAACAACTGAAAACAAACGACTATATCAAATCGTACAGCCCGGCACCCAACAAGGAGGCCTACAGAAAGGCATACTCAAAATGGAAAAAAGAACTCGAATCAAAATTATAAAATGTGCAAAATGGTACTGACAGGAAATAAAGAATACTATAAAGGTATTGGTAAGATCGGTTACGAAGGAAAGGAATCGGACAACCCGCTCGCTTTTAAATACTACAATCCGGACCAGCTTGTCCGGGGGAAGGCAATGAAGGATCATTTTAAGTTTGCAGTGGCCTACTGGCATAGCTTCTGTGGAGTTGGTGCCGATCCCTTTGGTCCTGGAACCCAGCAATTCCCTTGGGATCAGCCAGCTGATGCTATGGAAGCAGCGAAAGAAAAGGCGGACGCCGCTTTTGAATTCATCACCAAACTTGGATTTGATTACTTCTGCTTTCACGACTTTGACTTGGTGAGGGAAGCCGGAAGTTTCACCGAATCGGAAAAAAGACTGGCCGCGGTCGTCGATTATCTTAAGGAGAAAAAAGAAGCCTCCGGCGTTAAACTGCTATGGGGGACCGCGAACTGTTTTTCCAATCCCAGATATATGAACGGCGCCGCGACCAATCCTGACTTTAATGTGCTGGCACGTGCCGGAGGGCAAATAAAGCTCGCACTGGATGCCACCATGGCGCTCGACGGTGAGAATTATGTGTTCTGGGGAGGGCGCGAAGGTTATATGTCCCTGTTGAATACGGATATGAAAAGAGAACTTGACCATATGGGCCGGTTTCTTGCAATGGCCCGGGACTACGCCCGTGGGCAGGGATTTAAGGGGACATTTTTCATCGAACCTAAACCGATGGAACCTATGAAGCACCAATACGACTTTGATGCGGCAACCGTGATCGGATTTTTACACGAGTATGGATTGGAAAAAGATTTTAAACTGAATCTGGAAGTGAATCATGCCACTCTGGCCAATCATACCATGCAGCATGAAATGGAAATTGCTGCCTCTCACGGAATGCTTGGCAGTGTAGATGCCAACAGGGGAGACTATCAGAACGGATGGGACACTGATCAGTTTCCCAACAATCTGGGCGAAATAACTGAAGCCATGATCATTTTTATCAAGGCCGGAGGTCTTAAGGGCGGAGGCATCAACTTTGATGCGAAACTCAGGCGGAATTCCATAGATACCGAGGACATCTTTCATGCACATATAGGAGGGGCCGATATCTTTGCCAGGGCCCTTCTCATTGCCGACCGAATTATAGCATCCTCACCCTATGATTCCATGCGCAAGAAACGATACAGTTCGTTCGATACAGGGAAAGGAAAAGATTTTGAAAATGGCAAGCTTTCGCTCCAGGATCTTTATGATATCGCCGGCGAAAACGGGGAACTTAAATTGCAAAGCGGAAAGCAGGAACTATTCGAGAATATGATCAATCAGTACATCTAATCAGGCTACTGACGGGAAGGACTGAAGTCAAACTATGAAAAGCCGCTTATAAAACTATCATACGCGTTTCTTCCGCTTTAGAATGACCAAGGGACATTTTACTGCGAGGGGCCTCCTCTATTTTGCAAAATAAATGTAGATGGTCACTACAATGATCACAACCGTCAGACCCACCTGCCGGACATATCTGTAGGGGGAGATTTCCACCTTCCTTGTATATTCCTGAACATAGGGTGTTTTATTCGGATAAATTTTCCCAATGATCAGCATGATCCCTACGTTCAGAAGGAAAAGAATTGCCATAATGTGTAAATAGTGGGGATATGCTTCCGCTTCTACCAGTTTCAAAGCACTACTCTCGGTAATTCCTGCAGCTTTTGCAGTTTCCAGAGCTTTTTCAACCCGGCCCGGCCCGATGATAAACTGACTGATAATATACATCCCGGAACCCAGGAGAATGGCAATTTTGGCGGCAATGGCCGGCACCCTTTTGGTTAAATATCCAACGACAATGATCGTTAAAATCGGGATGCTGTAAATACCGTTTACTTCCTGCAAATAGGCAAATAAACTTCCCGCGTCCTTTATTAGCGGAGCGATCAGCATTGATGCCAGGGCCAGGCAGATACCGAAAATCTTCCCGTACTTAACTATCGTGCGTTCCGGCGCCGTTTTGTTAATGTGTTGTTTGTAAATGTCAATTCCAAAAAGGGTGACAGAACTATTTAATACACTGTTAAAGGAGCTTAAGATGGCGCCGAAAATGACAGCGGCGAAAAAGCCGACGAGATAGTTGGGCAGGACGGCCCTAACAAGTTCGGGATAAGCAAGATCACTTGAAGCAAGGCCTCCTTCGAAATAATGAAAGGCGATCATTCCCGGCAATACCAGGATGAGTGGACCGAGGATCTTGAGAAAGGCAGCGAGTAACAGGCCCTTTTGACCTTCTGCCAGATTCTTTGCCCCCAGAGCCCGCTGAATGATTTGCTGATTGGTACCCCAATAAAAAAGCTGAACGAGCATCATCCCGGTAAAAATGGTAGAAAAGGGGACTTCCTGTCCCGATTCGCCGGTAGAATCAAATCGTTCCGGATTGTTGGACATTAAAATATCAAGGCCATTGGTAATGCTCCCGTCACCGATGGCCATCAGTCCAAAAACCGGGATAAGCACCCCTCCTATTATCAGCCCGATAGCATTGATACTATCAGAAACTGCTACAGCCTTCAAACCTCCGAATACGGCATAAATAGAACCGATGATGCCGATGCCCCATATACAGATCACCAGAGCGGTATCCTCCGAAACGTCCAATAACTCCGGAACATTAAAAGTCCCTCTGATAAATACCGATCCGGAATAAAGTATTACGGGCAGAAGAACGACAACATAACCGGTGAGGAAAAGTGCCGAAGTGATGGTTTTAGTCGAAACATCAAACCTTTCTGCGAGGAACTGAGGGATGGTGGTAAGTCCGCTTTTTAAATAACGAGGTAAAAGAAAAATGGCGGTAACCACCATGGCTATAGCGGCCAGGGTCTCCCAGGCCATTACAGACAAACCATCGGAATAGGCGCTTCCATTGAGCCCCACCAATTGTTCGGTGGACAGGTTCGTCAGAAGTAAAGAACCGGCAATGACCCCGGCCGTCAGACTTCGCCCCGCGAGGAAATACCCGTCCGCGGAAGCTTCATCCGTTTTTCTGGTGGCCCAATAAGCAATGACAGCCACCAATAAGGTGAAGCCCACGAAAGATATGATCCCGATCATTTGAATAATTTTGGTTTGTAAGTTCCTTTAAATATATTGGATTATTTGTAAAAACCCCTGCAATAATCAAATAATAATAATTTGGCGCATACATTCAATTTCAAGGGCTTGGTCTGCATGACATTTAGGAAATATTAACCCGGCCCGCCTTCCTTCTTTCTCAAACATTCAATATCTTGTCAACCTTTGAGATGAGAAGAATGATAAGGAATTTTAAAGGTTATTTAGCACTCTTGATTGTCTTTTCCGCCTGCAGTAAGCCGCCTCAGAAATATTTCGAATCCCTCTCATCATCCACAACGGATATCCATTTTAAGAATGAACTGCGGGATACCCCCGAATTGAATATCCTTACGTACTTGTATTACTACAACGGTGCAGGAGTTGCGGCGGCTGATTTTAACAACGACGGTCTGACGGATCTCTATTTCACCTCCAATCAGGGCGAGGATAATCTTTATATCAATCAGGGCGGTTTACGCTTCGCGGATGTCACAGAATCAGCAAATATTAGCAATAAGGGGAACTGGACAACAGGGGTAACCCACGCTGACATAAACGGAGATGGCCTTCTGGATATCTATATTTGCAAGGTAGGTAACTACGGCTCTATAAAGGGGCAGAATCTATTATATATCAATCAGGGAATGAACGCCGACGGGAACCCCGTTTTCTTGGAAGATGGGGCTTCCTATGGTCTCGATTTCTCCGGATTTTCAACCCAAGCCGCTTTTTTTGACTATGATCTGGATGGCGATCTCGACATGTTCCTAATGAACCATTCCATCCATCCAAACAGAACTTATGGAGACGGGAAGCAACGTGAAGGGATGGACCCACTTTCCGGTGATAGACTGTTCAGGAATGACTCAGGAAAATTCGTGGATGTATCCCTCCCGGCAGGGATTTACCAGGGCAAAATAGGTTATGGCCTTGGGCTGGCAATAAGTGACGTCAATAGTGATGGATATGCGGACATCTATGTCGGCAACGATTTTTTTGAAAACGATTACCTCTACCTGAACCAGGCCGACGGTACTTTTAAGGAGGTTATCTCCGAAAATAACCGGAAGTTAGGGCATACGTCGCATTACTCCATGGGCAATGAAATTGCAGACATAAATAATGATGGCCTGCCAGACATCCTCTCATTAGATATGCTTCCCGAAAATCTCATGACTTATAAAACCTCAGGGCTTGAATTTCCATATCCGACCTATGCCTCCTACCTAAAAAACGGCTACGCTCCTCAATATATGCAAAATACACTGCATCTGAATCTTGGAAACGGCAGTTTTGGTGAAATTGCGAATTTTGCGGGTATCCCCGCCACCGATTGGTCATGGGGCGCCTTGGTGGCTGACTATGACAATGACGGTTTCAAGGACGTGTACATTTCCAATGGAATAAAGGGTGCCACCAATGATATGGATTTCATCAATTTCATCGCCAATGAAAAGATTCAAAAAAGATTGGCAGCGGGGATGTCTTCGGAAGACATGGATTTCATAAAGGAACTGCCTAAGAAAAATCTCCCCAACTACCTCTTCCAAAACAACGGCAATCTCACTTTTTCCGATGAGTCCGCTTCCTGGCTAGATGAAGAAAACTCCTATAGCAACGGCTGCACCTATGCTGATCTGGATAATGACGGAGACCTGGATATTGTTGTAAACAACTTGGATCAGGAAGCCTACGTACTTGAAAACCATGCCGATAAATTAAACCGGAACCAATACCTCCAATTCTATTTTAAAGGCGATGATTTAAATGCTTTCGGAATAGGGGTGAAGGTACTGACATATACCAAAAAATCGGTTCTTGCCCTGGAACATTTTCCATGCAGGGGCTATTTATCCTCTGTATCCAATGTGCTGCATATCGGGCTGGGATCTGCGGCTTCCGCAGATTCAGTTAAGGTTATTTGGCCCAATGGCAAATTTCAAACCCTCGAGTCTGTTGCGGCCGGTCAGCGGTTGCTGCTCAATATCCAAGATGCCGCCGGCAACTACTATAAGTCCCAAAAGCCCGTGGATACCGATTATCTGCTAAACGTTACCCCATTCATCCCATTCGTGCACAAGGAAAATGTTTCTCTTGATTTTAACCGTGATCCTCTCGTGCCCTATGCCAACTCAAATAACGGTCCCGATATTTCAGTAGCCGATGTAAACAAGGACGGCCTGGACGATATCTTTTTAGGAGGGGGCAAGGCGCAGGCTTCGGCTTTGTTTGTTCAGAACCCATCCGGCAGTTTTGACAGAGAACAGGAAGAGGTATTTCAAAAGGATGCTCTTAGTGAAGATGTTTCACAGGTTTTCTTTGATGCCAACAATGACGGGAGCCCGGATCTACTTGTAGTAAGCGGGGGTAATGAATACAGGCAAGGAAACGCGCTGCGACCCCGCCTCTACCTGAATTTTGAGGGCAAATTTGTCCTTGACAGCACACAATTTAGGGACATTTCCATCAATGCCTCCAAGGTGGCTGCTATTGACATAGACCAAGATGGAGATCTGGATGTAACCATGACATCGGATCAGAAACCCTGGCATTACGGGGAGAATCCGGAGCACTATATTTTTTTTAACGACGGACACAGTCATTTTTCTGAAGTGACCACTTCTCTGACCAAAGAATTTAGAGAGCTTGGAAATATAAAAGATTTCGAATGGGTTGATCTTGACGGAAATGGCTATCCGGACCTCCTGGCGGTAGGGCATTGGATGCCAATAACCATATTTCTCAATGACGGGAAATCCCTGAAATTACAGGAAAACAATGGGCTAACCCGCTCAAACGGCTGGTGGAACTCCGTTACTACCGGAGATTTTGACCGGGATGGTGATATAGACATCGTAGCCGGAAATTGGGGGCTCAACAGCAAACTCAAAGCGTCAGCTGAACAACCCATGACACTCTTCCGTTCCGATTTTGATTCAAATGGCTCTGTGGAATCCCTGATAACTTATTTTCACGGGGATCAGGAAACTCCTTTCGCATCAAAAGATGAGCTTGTCAAACAGATGCCCTTCCTCAACAAAAAATTCCTCTCCTATTCGTCCTTCGCCAAGGCAAGAGTTACGGATATGTTTTCACAGGAAAAATTGGAAAGTTCGATGAAAAAAAAGGCATTTGTGCTGGCAAGTAGCTATTTTGTAAATGACGGTAACGGCCAATTTAACAGAATAGCCCTCCCGGAAATCGCCCAAACCTCGGTCATTAAAGACATTACGACGGCCGACTTTAACAAGGACGGATACAAAGATTTGTTAATTGTTGGCAATATGGATGAAATAAGCACCCAGCTGGGTAGGATGGATGCCCTTCATGGTGTAATTTTACTTAATGATACCATGGGCCATTTCTATTGGTCGCGACAACACAAATTAGATATCCCGGGCCCAGCCCGGCACATTCGCAAAATTAGTCGCAACGGCAGATTGCATTATATCGTTTCCATTAACAACAATAATCCGGTATTTTTGCGTGCAAAGAATGAGTAGGAAATATGATGAAGTATAGCATGACGGGGCCTGTGGGGTTTTTAGTACTATTATTAACTCTGGTTTCATGTTCCTCGGAAAAAGAGAAAAACACCTCCGCAGTCGTTACAAAACCGACCCTTTTTAATTTGCTGTCTCCGGAAAAAACCGGAATCCATTTCGTGAATAAAATAGTGAATCAGAAGGACTTCAACATTTTTAAGTATCGTAATTTCTATAACGGCGGGGGGGTGGCCATTGGCGACATCAACAATGACGGCCTCCCAGATATTTACCTCACCGGAAATATGGAAGCCAATAAATTGTATCTGAATAAGGGTAATCTCACATTTGAAGATATTTCTGCCACCGCTGGTGTGGAAGGTAACAAGCCGTGGTCTACAGGGGTCAATATGGTAGATATCAACAGCGATGGGTTCCTGGATATCTACGTGAGCAATGCCGGCAACATGGAAGGGAATAATCATGATAATGACCTCTACATAAATAACGGCGATTTGACTTTTACTGAAAAGGCCGCTGATTACAACCTGGCAAAATCGGGTTTCTCTACCCACGCAGCCTTTTTTGACTATGACAAAGACGGCGATCTGGACGCCTATATTCTGAATAACAGCAACATCCCGGTAAGCAGTCTTGGTTACGCAGAACAGCGTGAGATCCGCGCTCAGGACTGGGAAGGGGTTCCTGATATTTTCCGGGGGGTAGGTGACATGCTGCTTAGGAATGATGGAAAGACTTTCACAGATGTGAGCGAGGCGGCAGGGATTTACGGCAGCCTTATAGGTTTTGGCCTGGGAGTGATGGTTACCGATATTAACAAGGATCTGTTTCCGGATATCTATGTCTCCAATGATTTCTATGAAAGGGATTACCTGTACATCAATCAGCAGGATGGCACCTTTAAGGAAGAGATAAAAAACTGGACGTCCCATTTATCCCTTTCTGCGATGGGGATTGATATGGCCGATATCAATAATGATGGCCACGCCGATATTTTTATTACGGATATGCTGCCGGAAGAAGATCAGCGTGTCAAGTCTGTCATGGAATTTGAAGGTTATAACGTTTTTAAATTAAAACAGAGCAAGGATTTTTATCAGCAGTACATTCAAAACACCCTTCAATTAAACAATGGAAATGGCTCCTTCTCAGAAGTAGCCAATTACAGCGGAGTAGACGCCACGGATTGGAGTTGGGCAGGCCTCCTTTTTGATATGGACAATGACGGCCTTCGCGATATTTATGTAACCAATGGTGTGAATCATGACCTGACCGACCTGGATTTTGTTGATTTCTTTGCGAATGAAATCATTCAGAAAATGGCCCTGACGGGAAAAAAGGAATCCATCGATTCCATTATCACCAAAATGCCTGTCAAACCCCAGCCCAATTATGCGTATCGCAATAACGGAGACATTACCTTCACCAAGGCCAATAAAGAGTGGGGATTTGAAATTCCCAGTCTCTCAAATGGGGCGGCCTACGGAGACCTGGATAATGACGGAGACCTGGATATTGTTGTGAATAATGTGAACATGACCGCATTCGTTTATGAAAATAAGAGCGATTCGCTCAATAAGAATCACTATCTAAAACTGAAATTCGAGGGTGAAGGAGAAAACAAATTTGCGGTTGGAACTTCAGTAATGTTATATTATGAGGGGAATGTGGTCCTGCAGGAACTTATCCCGTCAAGGGGATTTCAATCCTCCATGGACTATCCTATGACTATCGGGTTGGGATCTGCCACGACGATAGATTCACTCCGTGTGATATGGCCCGACGACAGGACCCAGCTTCTCCAAAACATCGAGACCGATCAGGTACTGACCCTGAATATTCAGGAGGCCCAGGGCAAATATACCTTTCCTCCGCCAAAACCGGACGAGACCCATTTAAAAGAATTGCCGAACAGTGGATTAACAGCCCATAGGGAGAATAGCTATAATGATTTTGACTATGAAGGCCTCATTTATAAATTGTTATCCCAGGAAGGTCCTGCCATGGCTATTGGAGATTTGGATGGAGACGGCAATGAAGACATTTATATCGGAGGTGCCAGGGGTTCTGCCGGACATCTTTACAGACATACCGGACAAGGCAAATTAAAAGAACTCCCGCAACCCGTGTTTGAAAATGATGCGGTTTTTGAAGATACCGCAGCAGCCTTTCTTGACGCGGACGGGGATATGGACATGGATCTCATTGTGGGTTCCGGCGGGAATGAGGTTGGTAATGAAAAAACGAACCTAACCAGACTTTACCTTAATAACGGCAAAGGCATTTTTTCGAGAAGTCCTGCAGAATTACCCTCCAACCATAAAAATATATCGAGTATAGCTCCGATGGATTTTGACGGCGACGGGGATGTGGATGTTTTTATAGGCTCACGAAGTGTAGTAGGGACCTATGGAATCGATCCGGACCATATGTTTCTTGAAAATACTGGAGGTGGTCAGTTCCGGGATGCCACGGAACGGCTCGCCTATGATCTTCGAAGTGCCGGAATGGTGACCGATGCGCACTGGGTAGATATTGACGGGGACGATAAGCAAGACCTGGTGACTGTTTCCGACTGGGGTTCCCCGAAAATTTTTAAGAACTACGGGCGGCGACTTGGCAGATGGTCCACCTCTCTGGATAGCCTCGATGGCTGGTGGAATGTCGTTGAGGCAGCAGATCTGGATGGTGACGGGGACCAGGATTTGATTCTCGGTAATCAGGGAAGCAATATTCATTACAAACCCACCATGGAAAATCCTATGAAAATGTGGGTGAATGATTTTGACAACAACGGCACAATCGAACAGATCATCACCCTTACATCCAAAGGCAGGGACTATCCATTACATCAGAAAAAAGAACTGACCAACCAGATGGTAGCTCTGAAAAAAAGAAATCTGAAAGCCTCTGAATATGCAAACAGGACCATTGATGAATTATTTTCCAAGGATGTCTTCGACAATTCCATTCTCAGACAGGTCGTGCTGTCAGAGTCCGTAATTGCTGTAAACGAAGGTGGTGGCACATTCACTATAAATATCCTCCCAGGACGGGCACAATTGTCGTGCATTTGCGGAATTACATGTGCGGATGTCAATCAGGATGGTCATCTCGACCTCATTATGGGAGGCAACAACTTTGAATTCAAACCTCAGTATTCAAGACTCGACGCCAATTACGGCAATGTACTGCTCGGAGATGGAAAACTTGGATTTGAGTGGGAAGCATATGAAAAGAGTGGATTCTTTATAAGAGAAGAGATCAAACATCTGATGCAATTCAGCGATAAATATGGCAACCACTATTTTATCGCCGCCATCAACGACGGAAAACCCAGAATTTTTGCCGGAAATGACCAAACTCGCTGAAATTGATATTAAAGGTATTTAATGCAAAAAGGCAGGTATATACAGAAATTTGAAGGGCGCCAATGAGGATGATCTTCCGCTTTTTTTTGCTGATGGTAATGGTTGTCGGATGTTCCCGGGAAGGGGAATTATTTAAAAACCCTGATGCCGAAGAAACAGGTGTTACCTTTGAAAATAAGGTAATCCCTACCGAAGATCTGAATATTCTCGATTACCTGTACTTCTATAATGGCGGGGGTGTCGCCGTGGGTGATATCAACAATGATGGCCTGCCGGATCTGTTTTTTTCAGGGAATCAGGTTAAAAACGAACTGTATCTCAATAAGGGTAACCTTTCATTTGAAAATATTTCTGCCAGGGCAGGTGTGTCCGGTAACAGCAGTTGGAATACCGGAGCTGTGATGGCTGATGTGAATGGCGATGGTTTCCTGGATGTGTATGTATGTGCCGTAGTTGGCATCAACGGATTCCGCGGCCACAATGAACTCTACATAAACAACGGGGATCAGACCTTTACAGAAAGGGCCTCGGAATATGGTCTGGATTATGATACCTATGGGTCTTCGGCTGCGTTTCTGGACTATGACCAGGATGGAGATCTGGACATCTACCTTCTCAATCATGCCGTGCATACCCAGGAGTCCTTTGGAAAAGCCGATTTGCGAAAGGAGCGGAACTTCCAGACCGGAGATAAATTGCTTCGGAATGACGGAGCTAAATTTACTGATATAAGTGAGCAGGCTGGCATTTACGGAGGGATTAATGGTTACGGACTTGGGGTTGCAGTGGCCGATTTCAATCAGGACGGTTATCCGGATATCTACGTTGGGAATGACTTTCATGAGGATGATTATTATTATCTCAATAATAGGGATGGGACCTTTACAGAAAGTCTAAAGGACAATTTCGGACAAACCAGCAGATTTTCAATGGGCAACGATGTGGCCGACATCAACCATGACGGCTGGCCGGACATCCTGTCTCTCGATATGCTTCCGAAAGATGAAAAAGTCCTTAAGGCTTCTGAAGGAGATGATAATATCCAGACCCTGAAACTCCGTACGGAACGCTATGGCTACCATTATCAGTTTACCAGGAATATGCTCCAGATAAATCAACCCGGAGGTGGCTTTGAGGAAACCGCCCTGATGAGCGGAATTGCTGCGACTGACTGGAGCTGGAGCGCCTTATTCGCCGATTATAATCAGGATGGCGAACAGGACGTCTTTGTTTCTACAGGCATAACTAAACGGCCCAATGACCTTGACTACATCAATTTTGTTTCTGATACACAGATTAAAATGAAACTCAACAATACGAAATTGGTAGATCAGCAGGGGCTGGACATGATGCCTTCGGGCAATATTGAAAATAGGATCTTTAAGGGAACCGATGATCTGCGTTTTGAAGATGTTTCAGGGAAATGGATAAAGCAGGATACCCTTATTTCCGGAGCCTCTGCCCTGGCCGATCTGGATAATGACGGGGATCTGGACATTGTGACCAACAACAGCAATAGCCCTGCCACCCTATATATCAATAAAACGGACAAAAGTGCCAGCTTTCTCAAGATAAAAATAAAGTATCCCGGACCCAATACCAACGGGATAGGCACCAAGGTATTCGCGTATCATAAGGGGAAACTGCAATACCGGGAACTATATACCGTAAGGGGATTTCAGGCTTCTTCGGAACCGATCATTCATTTTGGTTATGGCCTTATTAAAAAGGTGGATTCCGTGAAAATAGTATGGCCGGACCATACATTTCAGCTTATCAGGGATGTACCCACCAATCAGATGCTTACGATCCATCCGGAGCGTACCAGGCCCTTCAACTATAAGTCCCTCATGCCTGAGAAAGAAGAAGTCTTCAGGAAGGTTCCGGGTAATTTAGGAATCAACTTTATTCACAAGGAGGACAATTATCTCGATTTTAACCGCCAGAAATTAATCCCGTACTCCGTATCTGACCGGGGGCCGGCCACGGCAGTGGGAGATCTCAATGCCGATGGAAAAACGGATATATATTTCGGAGGCTCTAAGTATTATCCCTCTGAGGTTTACCTCCAATCAGATTCTACCTATGTCAGGGAGCATATCGGGGCCTTTGACAGGGATTCGATCAATGAAGATGTGTCGGCAGTAATTGAAGACTTTAATGGCGATGGGCTTAACGACCTCTTTTCTGGTACTGGCGGAGGGGATTTTTACAATGAGATGAAGCCCCTTCTGGACAGCTATTACGTACAAAAGGATGCCACCTTCGTAAAGGCACCCATCCCAGATTATTTTGAACATGCCTCCGTAGTAAAAGCGAACGACATGGACCAGGATGGAGATCTTGACTTGTTTGTGGGCAATCAGATAGTGACGAACGATTTTGGCCGTATTCCCTCGTCCTATTTGCTTCGCAATGATGGAGGAAAGTTTTTACTTGTTGAAAATGAAGACCTGAGACTTGCCGGAATGGTAACGGATGCGGTCTGGAGTGATTTTGACGGAGATGGCACCAAGGACCTTGTCATCGTCGGAGAGTGGGGAAAGCCTCGTTTTTTCAGAAACAACAAAGGATTGCTGGAAGAGGCGGAGGTTATGGAAAATTCCCTCTCCGGGTTATGGCAGAGCCTGGCTGCTTTTGATATCGATTCCGACGGTGATATGGACTATGTGCTTGGTAACTGGGGCACCAACAGTAAATTCAGGGCTTCTCCGGACGCACCCCTGCGCATATACTATTCCGATTTTGATGAGAATGGACGCACGGAAACAATCCTTACAATCAACAAGGATGGAGAATTTTACCCGATCGAAGGCTTAGGGGGACTGACTTCAGAAATTGAAAGCCTCCGCAAGAAATTTACTACTTTCAAGGCCTTTGCAGGCAAACCTATCGGGGAAATCCTGGATCAGAAAGCAATTTCAAAGGCCATCATTATGGATGTAACCGAACTTCGGTCCGGCTATCTTGAAAACAAGGGCGGGATTTTCGCTTTTACAGCCTTCGACCACCCTTTACAGCAAGCACCCATAACCGCCCTCCTGGTTTTCGACTTTGATGGTGACGGGTCCGAGGAAGTGCTTGCCGCAGGTAATTATTTTGGCGTGAAACCCTACCATGGAAGGTTAGGTTCTTTTGGCGGAGCTATGATAAAAGGGAAAAATAACGTAAGTTTGGGGCGCCAAATCGGACTGGACCTTAGTCAAAAATCAACCCGGAATCTCTCTCTTATTTCGCTTAACAACCGACCCTACCTTTTGGTGACTTATAATAATGAAAGGGCCGAAGTATATGAACTAATTTATAAAAAGGAAGACCGATGAAGAAAGTAGGACTATTTACAATATGCATGCTTATTATGGCTTGCAGTAAGCCGGAAGAAAACATTACAGTCTCTGCCGATGAGCTTCACAACTCAATTGATAAGGTGGTGGAGATTATGATCCACGACATATTCTCACCTCCGGTCGCAAGCAGGATCTTTGCCTATCCGAATATCGCAGCCTATGAAATTGTCGCCCTGAATAATGAGGAATATACGCCGCTCGCAGGGCAATTAAAGGATTTTCAGCCTATTCCGGAACCAGAGGCCGGCACCCCTGTCAATTATCAAATGGCGGCGCTTATCGCACACATGGATCTGAGCAGGCGCCTTATCTTTTCGGAAAAGACCATGGAAGCATTTCGGGATAGCCTTTACCGCAACTGGGAATCCCGGAACGAAGATGCCTTCAATGCGTCAAAATCCTACGGTTTGCAAGTAGCCGACCATGTGGCTGCCTGGATGGCCAAAGACAATTACAATCAAACCCGTACCATGCCCAAATTTACGGTAGATACCGACGAATCGGCCAGGTGGCAACCTACCCCTCCTGCTTATATGGACGGGATCGAACCTCACTGGAATAAGATCCGCCCTTTTGTGGTCGATTCAGCAAGCCAGTTCCGGCCTGTTCCTCCCCCTATATTCTCTATGAAGGAAGGATCGGTCTTCTATAAGGAACTTAGGGAAGTGTATGACATTGGTATGGAAATCAGCCAGCGCGGTGACGCTTCCGAGAACCTGGCCATTGCCAAATTCTGGGACTGTAACCCCTATGTATCCGTAACCCGCGGGCATCTCATGTTTGCCACAAAAAAAATTACCCCTGGCGCTCACTGGATAGGCATTGCCAAAATAGCGTGTAAAAAAACAGAGAGCGACTTTGACAGGACGGTCTTTGCCTACACGAAAACCTCAATGGCAATTGCTGATGGGTTTATCATTTGCTGGGACGAAAAATACCGGAGCAATCTGATTCGACCTGAAACCCTTATCAACCAGCATTTAGATGAGAATTGGAAGCCTGTTTTGCAAACTCCGCCATTTCCGGAATATACCAGTGGACATAGTGTCATTTCAGGTGCCGCGTCCACAGTGCTCACGTCCATTTTTGGAGATAATTTTTCATTTAAGGATGATACCGAGGTGCCCTATGGCCTGCCTGTCAGAAATTTTAATTCCTTTAACGAGGCCGCAACCGAGGCAGCGCTGAGCCGGCTTTATGGAGGTATTCACTACAGGGCCGCCATTGAAGTGGGCTTAAAGCAGGGTCATGACCTGGGTGCCCATGTAGTGAAGCGGTTGAAAATGCATGGAGAAAATGCTGCCTTAACTTCCAAGTAAATTCATGAAGAAAGCCCTTTTGCTTGCCGGAGCCATGGCAGTTGCCGGGCTTGCCTGGTATCTTTTGAAACCCTACGACTATGTGGTTTCATTCAATGCCCCTGCCCTTCCGGGCGTGATCTATCAGAGTGTAAAAACATGGAACCAAACAATGCAAAACGGAACTATCAAAGAGCAGGATGGTTTTGCAAATCTAACAGGGCAATTCCATTTCTCTGATTCCGTACATACTTATTCATGGAATATTGATCGCACTAATGATTCGGTGAGCAGGGTAAGAGTTTACGCCTCCGACCCGGAACACAGTCTGAGCAATAAGTTGTCCATACCTTTCTCTGACACCAACTTCGAAAAGCGAACCAGAAAAACGCTTTTGGATTTTCATTCAATGCTCAGGGAACATATGGCAAATTTCAAAGTGCAGATCAAGGGGCGAGATACGCTACAGGCAACTTATTGCGCGTGCACAGCCGTCACTTCAACACAAGTAGGGAAAGCCAGGGGTATGATGCAAAACTACGGTCTTCTCAGTTCCGTGCTTGTGGAAAACGGTGTCCGGCTCAATGGAAGACCCTTTATAGAAGTGACCCACTGGGACAGGAGAGCCGATAGCCTCCGGTTTAATTTTTGTTACCCCATCTACCGGCAGGACAGCCTGCCTGCCCATCCTCTTATCCGGTACAGGGAATTCCCTGCACGACCTTCTCTTAAAGCCCTCTACAATGGCAATTATATCACATCGGACAGGGCCTGGTATGCGCTTCTGGATTTTGCTGAAAGGAAAAATATTAAAGTTAGAAGCCTTCCTGTTGAAGTTTTCAATAACAACCCAAATATGGGTGGAAATGAATTACAATGGGAGGCAAGTGTATACTTGCCGGTCATCAATGAAAATGACAAATAAGGTTGACATCAGTTATAAATAACGAACCTATTCTGATTTTTAACCCTAACACCGGACGTTGATTCCGGATTCAGAGGTGATCTGTCAGAAACCGAATCCAACCCCAACCAACACGCGGGTTCCTTCCTCACTTCCAAAAACAGAACACTGTGCAGTAAGGAGGTCTGCCCCGTTCAGGAAGATGCCTCCGCCGTATGAGGTGTGCCATCGGTCATAGATATCTGCCGAATGCCACACACGGCCATAGTCGAAACCTCCGTAGATGCCTAAAGAAACAGGGAACAACGAAGTTTTCATTTTCCGAAGGCGCAATCGAATATCGGTGTTTTGGAAATAGGCGGTTTTTCCTGTAAATCTTTGGTTTCTGAAACCCCGGAGCCCGTCACTGGCGCCCAGTGTCGCACCCTGATAGAATTCATATCCGTTACCAACGGTGAAGTGAGCTTTCCATTTTGTAGCCAGGACAAGAAGGCCACTGGAATGCAATTTGTGGTCAAGGGTAAGGGTTGGAATGATATAACCAAAATGATTACCTGGATCAGCCAGGCTTGTTTTATATCCTACCCTTAGGGCAGAGGACATCCCAAGTGTCGGAAAAGCCAGATTGTCCGAATTAGAATAAAAATATTCTGATTCAATACCCATAAAACTTTTCGAATTCTCCTCCCCGTTCAATGTATAGAAGGCATTGACAAACCTGCCCTCAGTTTCCTCAACGGTATAGGCCTCATATGACGGTCCTACTCGAAAACTGGCACCAAGGGGACCTTTCCACATGATGGATGGCAGCAGGCTGATATTCTGGAGTCGAACGCGGTTGAAATCGAACCCAAGACTTTCATCATTATTTTGAGTGTCATTGCCCAGTCCAAAAAAATTAATGCTGAAATTGGGGCTGGCGAATTGAGCCGATAAAAGGAAATTCCAATTATGAAAGAGTTCGGCGAATTCTCCTTTGTAGGAAATGTTGATTCCGCTGGTAGCAAAGTAAAAGGAGGCATTAAGACGGTGTTCAGAGGTAAAGGGATTTTGCCTGAATGCATACTGGGTAAAGGTGTTACTAATCCCAAGCCGCAATCCGTCATCCGGATTATATCCTGCAGTAGGTATAAACTGGTTTCGAACAGTTACTATCTTGAGAGGCTCGTAAGTGTTTACCTCGTAATCATCGAGCAATTTAACTTTGGCCCCAGCAGTTTCCTTAAAGGTATTTTCCTTGCTTTTATAGTCATACAGAGTAATTTTACTACTGTTTTTAATATCGAATACGTCCTTTCCATTACCCCCTATAATTTTTATTCGGATCGCATTGTTCACCTGTCCTGAAGTTTCGAAATAATCTCCATCATCCAGTCCATATACCCATATCTCCCGGGTGAGACGACTGTCAAATACTCTGTCAAAGAAGAGCCTCTCCTTTTTTCCGTCAATGATCCGATAGCCTTTAACCCGCGTTTGGAAGTCCGGAAGAGCCATAATTTCAAACCAGTCATCCTTATCCGTACCTTTAACAATAGCAAATTTGTTCAGGATCTTATAATAAGCAACTGCCGTTTCTTCAATTCGGGAAAGTCTTGCCAGTAACGTTTCTTTGATTTTTGTAATGGTAGCATCCTGCACTTCTTCAGGAAACATTTCAAAGGAGGCTTCAATTGCACTTTTAGTTATCTTAGATTTAAGAAAAGCGGCCTGTTCTTCCCATTGTTCTCTGCTGGTCCCTGTAAGCAGCGCAATATCCAGAGAAAATGCATTTGAATTGAATGCCCGGACATTTCTGATTTGCTCGTGGAATCCTTCCATCAGTTTGAGGGAGGGGATTATCCGGGTGGTAATATTCATGAGAAGACCGTCACCCATGTTGGAAAAAACCTGATCCCTGTCTCTGGGTATCGGACGGTAGATGATGCGGTCATTCTCTTTATCTGGAAATTCTGCCCATCTCCATTGATCAACATGACGATCCCAATCCCCCAGTGCCATATCAAATAATCGGGCACGGATATACATATCTGTATCTACCGTGTATTTTTCATCCTCCCTGAGTTTGTCAAGCAGGTTATAAGTGCTTTCGATATTTTTTGGTTGCCCAAAACTTTTCAGGTCTTCGTATCCTTCGGATACATGCTCTTCTATCATATATAATTCATTCCCGAAGTCTGTATTAAAGTCGCCCAGTGCTGGATGTTTGGGCACGTAAAAAAGTTTTGGATTCGTATGGTATAATTGTGCCGAATCCGATAGCATGCCCACAACAAACGGCGCATAAGGATGAGACCCTGTATAAAAATCCTCAAGCAGGCCTTCCGCGAGGGTTCCCTCAAATTCTCCAATGATATACTGATCTTTGAAGGCAAGGGCCTGCAAATATCTTTCTGCTTCCTTGTGGAGGGCACGCATTACATACTCCTTTCCATCGGAATGACTTAGCCGGAGGGATTTCGACTGGTGTCCGCCGCCTGCTCTTACAGGTGTAAGCCCCCCGTATAAGGTATCCAGCGTTGCCGTTCTTGCGCTTATCGTTGTACCATAGTACTTCCGATATCGTTCTCCCCAGATTTTGCGGTACAGGGCGGATTTTTGAACCTCCTCCTCGCTATATACGGAGGCTTTCGTTTCCTGTAAAAAATGATCCGGAAATACCATTTCATTAATTGTAGTATCCCTTTGATGAATACCTGCCGTATATAGAAATTGCTCTCCGGCCTCTTCCGTTGCTCCGTAATACCGAACCCTCGATGAGCCATCCACATAAACTTCGAGGATGGCATACCCCATCTGCCCTGTAGAAAAAGTACTCCCATTCAGTAAGGCCGTCGCGCCTGTCTTGGCTCCGGAACCACTTACGATCTGAGGAACATTCTGCTCAACGATATACTGCAGGGTATGTTCATGGCCTGAAGCAACAATTACTTTTTCGCCAAACTGCGCCAAGGTGATGATTCGCTTGGCAAATTCCTGATATCTTTTATTCTGCATATCCTCCGAGGAAGCACCCGCTGTTTTCCGGAATAAGTTGATGAGGGTCCCCAGAATGGGAAGGGGTCCGTATCCTCCCTTGGGATAGAAATGTTGCTTTAGTGTATACTGTCCTCCGTGCGGCCCATAGCTGAAGAGGGGGTGGTGCATTGCCAGAAGGATTGTTTTCCCGGCATTTTTCTTGATTTCACTTTCCAGTTCTCCAAAGAATTTTTCCCTGCTTTTTATTGCACAATCCTCGTTAATGGAAGGTCGTTTGTCCCAGTTGGTAATATACCATTCCGAATCGATCGCGATTACAATCACCTGCTCCGTAATCTCTACAACTTCCATTGGACATCCGCTTTCGGGCAGGAAAATATCCTTTTGATTTACCTGACCTTCCAGATAAGCCTCCTGTCGCTTTAATCCTACAAGCCCCTCTGTATACCAGTCGTGATTTCCTGGTATAAAAAGTACCCTTCCCTTAAATCCTTTCACTGATTCCAATTGCGCATCGAGGTGGTTCAAAGCGATTCGGAAAGCCTCTGTGGAATCGGTAGGATCCGGAAGCCCAGCCGGATAGATATTGTCTCCCAAAAAAACTGCTGTACTATTTGCAGAGTCATTTTTCAGCTTTTTTTGGAATGAACCGAGGGCTTTGTTCATCTCGCCCATGGGAGATAAACCCGCATCGCCGATCAGATAAAATGTATGTGCCACCTCTTTGCGGGTGGTCACATCAATCGCATGATGGCCCTCTGCATATTTTGCCTCATAAGTGGCACATGAAGAATAAAGCAACGGAATCAGAAGCAGCGCTAAATGTTTATTCATTATGGTACAAATAAAGTGCTGAATTTTCGTATTTTGTCTTCGTTAATTAAACCAAGTATGTCGGATATCATTAGTAAAACTGAAGATTTTGTTACCACCCTTTTATCTACCAAACTGGATCCGGAATTTATGTACCACAATTTGCGGCATACCCAAAGGGTAGTCAAAAATACTAAAGAATTGATTGATCATTACGCACTTCTGGGCAAAGAAAATGAAACCCTATTGCTGTCAGCATGGCTGCATGATACCGGATATACTGAAACGTATTCCGATCACGAGGAAAAGAGTTGCCAAATCGCAAGGAATTTTTTGGGCAAACAATCTTATCCCAAAGATGGGGTTGAAAAAATTTGCGAGTTGATCATGGCCACCAAAAGGTACCATACACCTAATAATCTGGGGGAGGAAATCCTGCGTGATGCCGACTCCTCTCATCTCGCACACTCCTCATATACCGAAACTTCGGAATTGCTGCGGGAAGAATTATCCAGGCTGGGTATTGCGGAATTTCGTCAGAAGGACTGGCGGGAGGAAAATATAAAGATGTTCCGTACGGAACATCGCTATTACACTGATTACGCCAAGGAAACCTGGCAAAAAGGCAAAGATGACAACCTTCAAAGCCTGCTTAAAACAAAAAAGAAGCAGGAACAAATGGTGAAAAAGGAGCGGCTGAAGGCCGAATTAAAGACGCAATTTAAGGATGGAAGCCCCGAAAGAGGAATACAGACCATGTATCGCGTAACGATGCGGAATCATCTGAAATTAAGTGATATTGCGGATACGAAGGCCAATATCCTTCTTTCGGTCAATGCCATTATTATTTCCCTGATGTTGGCCAACCTAATACCCAAACTAGATGATCCTAACAATGATTATCTGATCTATCCAGCCGCGATTTTTGTGCTTTTCAGCGTTGCCTCCATGATCATGTCCGTGCTGGCAACCAGGCCAAACGTGACCAGTGGGGAATTTACCAAGGAAGATGTGGAAAATAAGAAGGTCAATCTGCTGTTTTTTGGAAATTTCCACAAAATGAAGCTTGATGACTATGAATGGGCAATGCAGGAATTGATCAAGGACCAGAAATACGTGTATAATTCATTGACCAAGGACCTCTATTTTCTTGGAGTGGTGCTCAACAGGAAATACAAGCTGTTGCGATGGACCTATACCATTTTTATGGTTGGAATGATCCTTTCGGTAATCGCCTTTTTCGTGGCACTGAAGTTTTATGGTCCTGAACAGGTAATCACCCTTCCAACCTAGTTCCTGATTTCCGCCATAAGATCCTCGTAGGTATAGGTTTTTTCAGCTTCTCGCTGGGAGGTATAAAGGATCTCTGCCCGGATCGCTTTAAGTCCGGATACGCCCTGTAGTCCTTCCAGCTCAACAATCTCAATTTTATCGGTAAAATAGCCTTTGGACTTGAGGAAAGCGATGTATTTGATATATTCCAGTTCATCCGTCTTTTGGGAGTACACGATGACAAGTTTTCCTGCCTGGGTAAGGCGATCCCTGGAACCCTTTATTAATGATTTATCAATTCTTTTTTTGATAATCTCATAGCGGGCATTATAAGTACCATCCACATCAAAACGCTTTTCATCCATCCTGAACCGGATAGAGAGGTCCGTATTATAAACAAGGATGAGAGAGGTGACGTCGAGAGGGACAGGAAGCTCTGACTTCATCTTATAGTGGGCGTTCTCCATATCGCACATCACCTGAAGTTGCCATAACCGCAGGTTTTTCAGATAAATCAGACCAAAACTGCCGTCCCCTACAATACTCTCCCCGATATATATATTGTGTTCCACACCATCGGTCTTATAACGCTCAAAGAAATGAGGGAACATGGCCTGGGCCTGGGACTGTTTTTTATCAAGGATCTTGGCCAGCTTCTTATTGATCAGGGTAATAGTGTCATCATAGTTCTTTCTGTGATCATAATAAGACCCGGTACCCATGTCAATTTTGGCTTCGTAGGCAGTAATCAGGTTCAGAAGGTCCTTATTTCCTACCTTCCTCAAATGATCAAGAACCGGATTTACTTCAGCCATAACAAAGGCAAAGATGGTTTGCTCGCTGTTGGTATGAAGCACCTCCTTAATGTCTCCCACCGCCGCGTCTACCCGGAATATCAGCTCCTCATATATGGGCATCCGGATCTTGTCCAGTGCTTCTCTCAGCAAATTCCTGATTTCGGAAAGTTGAATAAGGAGATCCCTTTGGACTGCCGTATTCCGGGCTTTCGAGGAATCTTTGATGTCAATTTGCCCGTATAGGGGATAGACTTCCTTAAAAACGATTTCCTTGAAAGTGGGTTGATTTCCCTCCAGCTCATTCCTGATAAAAAGTTTGGCTTCCTCCCTGAACCGCCAGTATACGGAACTGTGAACAGAGGTACATTCATTCTGTATGATAGCGTCTATAAGATTTTCCTCCTCCACCTTAGATCTAAGCACTGCAGAGACTATATAAGGCATGACATCATCCAGCTTAATCGCATTGACAGTGTTCAGGTCATTTATCTTATACGAGACCAGTTCAAGTACCCCCAGCAAATTGCCCTGATCTGCAATCGGCGCGAAAATGCAACTTTTTATGCCTTGTTTTAAAAGTTGGTCATAAAATGGCGGACTCCCTTCCTTTCCGGCAAAACGTTCCAGATTCGAAACAGCGAAATACGATTTCTCGTTAATAATCTTTTGAAAAGAATCTTCACAAAGCAAGGTATCGCAGGATGCCGATTCATTTTCGTGGAGGATATAACTTTCGATACCTTTTCCATAAACTTTTTGAAATCGGTTATCAGAAGCGCCATACACCAGAAATCCCACCTTGATTTCGGGCAGGTTAAACAGAGATTTAAAGGTCGACTGCAACCCTTCAACAAAACTCTCGTTTCCTCTTTTGTTACTGGCAATCAGACCGGACTTTATTTCAGAAATGGAATGTTCTGCGGTGACATCAAACATATTGGAGATTACGAAGCCCTTGGTAATAAAACTATCGGGAGGGATCTTTTCCTTTAACAGAGCCATATTTTCAAAATTATCCAGCAACTCATCGACATCTTCCCTGGTAAGATCCCTGGCTTTGTCAGTGGGAAACAGTTCCAGATAATCGGCGTTGTAAAGAATGCGGTAATGTCGTATTACGCCATTGGAATCAGGGATATGATAGAAAAACGGCCGTTTAAAATCAAGCTTATAGCCGTAGTGGTAATTGAGGATGACCACACAAGCCGAAATATAATCCACTTCTCCCGGCAGATTGCTGATGCGCAGCTCAAAGTCTTTCCCTGCATTCTGAAGTATTTTTTTAAACCGCTCAGAAGTGTTAAAAACCACATCTCCAAAGGGCAGGGATGCCGCCTTGATTTCATTATTGGTAAGGGCATCGGGGAAAATACCCTGCAGCAGCTCCTTTATGACATCCTTATGCTTGACAAGCAGGGTAGTATCTGAAAAGCCATCCCTCAAGAAGGGATAAGGTTTCTGCACCTCCAAAATTCTTTGGGCCATGCCCGCCTTTACAGGATCGCCGCTTTCAGCCAACGATTCGTAATACTTCAATAATTTATCGAAACTGATAAGTTGTATCAGTGGGGATTCCTTGTGACTGAGTTCTGCCATGGATTCCATGTGTCGAAAATTATGCCCTAAATTTACAAAAGAATCTTTAATTTTTTCCAAATTATTGAATCGTGGCGCCGCCTGTGCGGGGCAGTCAACAAAAATCAGGAATATGAATTCAAACTTCAGGCTTAGCCGGGCCTATGAAAATGCGAAAAAGGTGTCCTTTGACGAGACTTCAAAATTTATCCTTTTTAGCGACTGTCACAGGGGCGATAATAGTTTTGCCGACGAATTTGCAAACAACAGAAATATCTATTTTCATGCTCTGAAATTTTACTATCAGGAGGGCTTTGCCTATTGTGAATTGGGTGACGGGGATGAGCTTTGGGAAAACCTTCATTTTACGTCGATCCTTGAGGCCCATAAGAATGTATATGAATTACTTCGCCAGTTTCACCTCAGTGGAAGGCTCCATATGATTTGGGGCAACCATGATATGGTCTACAAAGACCCTGCCTACGTAAAGGAAAATCTCTCCAGCTATTATGAACCAATAGACGATAAGGACAAAAAATTGCTGGAAGGGATCGTAGTGCACGAAGCCATTGTACTCCGTCATCTGAACACAGGTCAGGAACTCTTCCTCACTCACGGACACCAGGCTGATTGGTGGAATTATACTTTTTGGAGGTGGAGCAGGTTTCTGGTTAGGGTGCTATGGAAACCATTGCAGATATGGGGAATTGCCGATCCGACCAGTCCCGCAAAAAATTATAAGGAACTTATCCGCATTGAAAGGCGCATTAAGAAATGGATTCTCCGGAACGAATTGATGATAACCATCGTCGGCCATACACACAGGCCGCGCTTTCCGGAGCCCGGAGATATCCCGTTCTTCAATGACGGAAGCTGCGTCCATCCCCGGAGTATTACCGGGCTTGAAATTGAAGAGGGTGGCATTTCCCTTATCAAATGGCAGATATCAACCACAGATGATGGCACCCTGAGGGTAGTTAGAGTGCTTCTTGAAGGTCCCCAGAGATTGTCCGATTATCAAAAGGAAGTTTGAGCGCCATCCGGTCACCCTGAGGTTTTTCAGGAGGGACCCAAAAATTTCTTCTGAAGCACCTCTCCTCAAAAGCTACCATTGACACTTTATATATTTAATACAGTCCTATCCCTCGTCTAAATTTTGGTATATTCCATTGCCGTAATGATGGGTACATGAAAATAAAGAAAATTGCTATTGGCATTCTGGCGATCCTGTTGCTTGTTGTTGCCGGTGCGCTTCTATTTCTTCAGATGAGTGCCACGGATATTATCAGGAACTATGTTGCCAGGAAACTCCCTCATCATATTACACTTGTTTACGGCGATTTATCCGTCAACCTTTTTTCAGGTACCGTAGAGGTGGCCGAGGTATCTCTTCAAATCTCAGAAAGGGATACCCTTTTTAAAACTACCGAAGTAACTACTGATAAGTTAAGATTGGCGGGGCTTGATTACTGGGCTTTTTACATGAAGGACCAGATCATTGTGGATGAAATTTTCGTCAACAAACCTGTTTATCGCCACTTCGGCCGTAAAAAAAGCACCTCAGCTGACACTACCTCACAAGGTGTGGTACCACTGTTAAAACAGATCCATATTAAAAAAATAAGGGTTGATGATGGCCAGTTTGTGTTGATGGGTGAACAGGAAGACAGCACCAAATTGGTAGCCAGTGACATTACATTTGAGTTGTTGGACGGCCGGACTGATCCAGACAGAATTCGGCGCATGATGCCATTTACCTACCAAGCTTTCACTTTTTCATCAAGCAATATTTTTGTGGATCTCGGGCCATATGAACTTATGCAGATTGCAGAACTTGATATAAAAAAGAATCATATCACCATTGGTGGTCTGAAACTCACTTCCAAGTTTACAAGAATTGAACTGTCCCGAAGAGCAGAGGTGGAACGGGATCATATCTCGCTTGAGGTCCCTCAAACAACTGTAGCCGACATCTCTTTCGGTTTCCACGGATCGCGGTTTTTTGCAAGGGCGGACAGTATTTCCATTCTGCAACCCAGGCTTGAAATATACAGGGATAAGGGCCTGCCGGATGATGAGTCCATCAAAAAACTTTATACAGAAATGCTGAGGGGCTTATCTGTAGACATAGAAACATCTTTGTTAAGCATTCATGACGGATATGTCATGTACGAGGAAAAAATCGACGAACATCCCAAGGCCGGCGGTATCTTTATTGATGATATCGATCTTTATGTCCGCGGTTTGGACAACCAGATGAGGGATAGTACGGACCAGCGCCTCAGACTGGATGCTACCGCAAAACTTATGGGGAGTGCAAGGGTGGAACTGAAGTGGGATCTTCACCTTTTTGATCCCGGGGATCGATTTTTAATAAGCGGGGCAATTTCTGACTTTCGGTGCAGTGAGGCTGATATATTTATTCGTCCCATGTTGGGTGTAGAGGCTGAAGGATACATCCATAAGATGTATTTCACTTTTGCCGGCGACAAAAATACCTCTTCCGGGGATATGAAAATGAACTATGAGGATTTCAAGTTTATGGTGCTGGCAAAGGATGGACAGCGCGTGAATAAATTTTTGACCGCAATTGGCAACCTCTTCATTAATGACGGATCAAAGGCGGATGAGGATGGTTTCCGGTTTGGCACCATTAGTGTTGAACGAAATAAAACAAAATCTTTTTTTAATTATATATGGCTGAATATTAAGGAGGGGATTATGAATGCCATAACAGGGAAAGGGAAGGAAGACAAGTAAAGGAGTGGCCTCATGGAAAAAAGTTCAGAATTTACCCGCGTTCGTGGTCCTTGGTTCAGACGGAAGAGAATATGGCTCCCGCTTACAATTATAGGTGTCCTTGTTCTTTTCAGGCTATTACTGCCTTTTTTTGTCAAACGGTATGTGAATGAAGTGCTTTCTGATATCCCCGGCTATTACGGTGCGGTTGCAGATATTGATATTGCCCTTATAAGAGGCGCCTATGTGATTAACGGGCTGTATCTTAATAAGGTTGATGCCGGTTCCCAGGTCCCATTTCTTGATTTTGAACAAACGGATATCTCCGTAGAGTGGAAGGCGTTGTATCAGGGGAAGATAGTAAGTGAAATCATCCTGCTACGCCCTTCCATCATCTATGTATTTGAGGATCAGATGAAGGAAAGCGCTGAGCCTGATTATGACGACTGGACGAAAGCGCTGACAGATCTGGTACCCATCAACATCAACAAGCTTCAGATTGTGAATGGTAAAGTAGCTTTTGTCGAATTATCTGCGGATCCGAATATCGACCTGAACCTTACAGATTTAGACCTATCGGCAACCAACCTGCAGAACGTCTTGCAGACTGAACGAACCCTTCCATCTGAAATCAAAGGTACTGCCGTTTCAATAGGCGGGGGAAGTGTGCTGCTGACCGGCAAGATGAATCTTGTAAAAACCATCCCCGATATGGATATGTCGTTTTCACTTGAGAATGCGGACGCGACTTCCCTCAATGATTTTACTAACCACTATGCAGGAATCGATTTTGAAGAGGGAACATTCAACCTGTATAGTGAAGTGGCGATCGCGGACGGATTTCTGAAGGGGTATTTTAAACCGCTGCTGAAGGACACAAAGCTTTTGGGAAAGGATCAGGGATTTCTGAAAAACTTATGGGAAGGATTCGTTGGTTTTTTTAAATTCATTCTGAAGAATCATAAAAATAATACCCTGGCAACGAGAATACCCGTAGAAGGCGATCTAAATAATGTACAATCGCAGCCATGGCCAACGATATTTAATATCTTTAAGAATGCCTGGATCGAAGGTTTCAAGAATGTTCTGGACGGTGATATTGAATTCCAGGATGCGGAAGAAGAGGCCGATAAGCCATCCAAAAATTAAGGAGCAACATGATAATCAGCAAGTTTGTAAAGAGAGCTATAACGGCAGGAGTTATCTCACTGGTTGTTATAGGCATTGGCACCCTATTGATTGGGGAGCTGAGCGGTTATGAGGCCAAAGTGCTTATTAAAAATTCCATCGCGGGGATCAATACGCTCTGCAATACCATCATCCTGGCATCGGCTACCATCCTCGCCTTGCTACTTGCAGTGCTAAGTCTGAGTGCCAGCTCTGACTCCAAGCTCAAAGAAGATCATTTCAAACATATCATGTTGATCGCAAAGCTCGATACAATTGTGATAATCGCCTCTCTGGTCTCGTTTTTGATCCTAAACCTCCCCATTACCGAATCGGAAACGATGCCTCAAAACTGGTTCAGGACGATCTATTATATTTCTATGGCAACCACCAGCGTGTTAAGTGCCGCTCTTATCGTAGTGGTCCTGATGTTATATAATACCGTAGTCGATATTATTAAGGTGGTAGGCCTTGGAATGAAAGATCATCCCCTTGCCGAAATTGAATCGGAAGAGGAAGAAAGGCTGGAATAGCGGGCAATTCATCTGTACCGGTTATGGAAGTGAACTGACCCTGATAGTCCTGCTCACTGATAAATTACATATCTTTAAGTAATTGCTTACAACCACCAAATGATCAAGAAAGCAAGCATACGGGATATGCAGGTACGGGATGTCGTTATTAATATGGCACGGTTTCTGAAAGTGGAAATTGAGGAAACTGCACATGAAATACAGTTTGAAATCCCTGAAAGTCTGGGTTCAGGATATGTAAAAGCCCTTTCATTTGATCATGGCCTTGGAGTGATCGAAGCAAATTACCTGCTTACTAAAGAAATTGCCTTTACACTGGACAATGAAATGGTGCAGCCCCTGAAAATAATTTTCAACAGGGAATCCGCGATTACCCACAAATTTAGCGGAATTGATAAGGTGAATAAAATTAAGCATTTGGAATGTGCGATCCTGTCATGCAACAATAAACACGGACATGTGCTTCGGATGCCTGCAGATATGCCTGTTTCCATTTTCAGCCTTGAAATAAACAGGAAATTATTCGAAGAAAAAATTGCCGCGCATGTTTCCAACATGAATGAGGAACTCGAAGACTTGTTTCGTGATCTTAATGGAATCAACCTCTTTTATCACAAAGGGCACTACAGTCTGGAGGTTACCAAATTCATGGATGAATTTAACCAATGTAAGTTGGAGGGATTTATGAAGGCCGTATACCAGGAAGGTAAGGCCTACGAGATCCTGACACATCATTTAGGTCAGTACCTGACAGATGTCGGAGATCCTGAAGGTCCAGTATCTGAGCGACAATCGACCGTAAAACGCATTGAAGAAATAGTGGAGATCATCAAGTCCGAGATCGAAAGTATCGGAAATATCCCGGGATTGGCTCGGCGGGTCGGATTAAGTCCCAATACCCTCCAGCACGGCTTTAAAAATCTTTACAAAACATCGGTAAATGAATTTATTAGGAACTACCGGATCAACAAGGCCAAAGAGCTCATTGAAACCACGGATCTGAATATCACAGAGATCACATATAGGGTGGGAATCAATTCGCGAAGTTATTTCTCAAAAATATTCAAAGAAAAATATGGGGTAACTCCCAAAAAATATCTTAGTAAATACCGGAAACACGAAATGAAACAAGGGATCAGTTAGGTTATTTTCAGAACTTAATCATCCCGTCTTAGAATAGTGTCCTGTCAAGAACTATAAAATGTTTTGTTCTTCGCCTTACCTGCTTTTCGTCTTTAGAAAGGGCTATTATTCTGATGCCATTTAATAAATGCCCGTTGATATAGGAACATTACAACCGATCATAAAAAAGGATGCCCTTTCGGGGCATCCCAATACAGCTAATTGCAAAAGCAATCAGTGTTTTAATTCAGGTCTTCAAGACCTTTGATCTTTTGAAGACCAGTTTGAATCGTCCTCATCTGCTCGTTCAATAATCGCTCGGTGCTTGGTGGAAGACTGGTTTCTTCAAGCACTTCGGCATATTCATCAACGCTGGCTTTTTCACCCCGAATGGCCTCTTCCAGCATTGATTCCTCATTGTCCGCTGAAAAAAATGCCTTAACATCCATCCAGGTTCTGTGCACAGCTCCTGTGGCGCTTCCGCCTTTTTCCACGTCCCTGCCATATTGACCGATCTCGCTTTTTAAGGCATGTCCAAATTGATAACGTTCCTGGGCTTTTCTTTCAAAATATGCCTGCAAACGCATGTTCTTCGTATTTTCTGCGGCTTTCTTAAATCCTTTTTCCGCGTCATAGGTCTTTTCCAAAAGCGCATTTAACTGATCTCCGATCTTTTCACTATAGGTGCTCATTTTATAATCTTTTATAGTTACCGGCGTATTGTTATGGATGCACGCCGCTTGACACCCTTTATTGTATTCTTTCAACTCCGGGTGAACCGTTTTAAATTCTATGAAAGGGAGTTACTTCAACCTGAATTATTAAAAGCTTGTATTCTATACTTCTTACTCTACTAACATTCCTTTTGCCATCAGATTACGTGTTCCATCTCCTGTAAAATTAATAAGCTCTGATACTTGGACTGAACACTTTTCGTCATTTTATTAACCCGTATAGTCATATGCAATTTCAACCGTGTTATCTGATAATAAATGACAGGAATTTCCTTTCTCGAAAGTGTTTTACAAAAAAATGGTTCTGAACCCCTTAGTCGGGCAGAACCATTTGCAAACAACCAACCAAACTTTATAGATTACAACCGGGGTACGGTTCTAACTTTGTCATTTTTATTTTACGAACCTCAATGTGATGAAGTTATCTTAATTAAGGAGGAATTACCTCATTAGTATTACAAATATAATTATGGTTTACCTATAGGGTGTGCTATTTCGCATTTATGATTAACTTCTTCGCAAAAAGGAACTGCCGCCAAATCCTTTTACTTAAGAACATATTCACACATCATGTATATTTGACGGGCACAGGTTCTTTTTTCATCATCCCAAGGCATAAACTTTGACAGTTCGGCACCCGAAATTCATGAAGTCGATAAAAAAATTTTTAAAAAAAACTTACAAAAAAGTACTGCATAGCATTGCTTTCTATCCGGTCCTGATAAGTGTGGTCTTTTGTTGCCTTGCCTTCCTTTCCCTTTCCGCAGAAGGTTCTCAGGTGATGAGTACTTTAAAATCCAAGATCCCGGCTCTTTTCATAGAAGATTATGAAACGGCCAGGGTGATACTTGCTACCTTATTCGGAGGAATATTGTCACTGACGGTTTTCAGTTTTACTATGGTTATGGTCGTTCTTGGACAGGCTTCTTCCAATTTTTCGCCAAGATTGTTGCCGGGCCTTATCTCGAATAAACGCCATCAGGTCATACTCGGATGGTACATCGGCACGCTTACTTATGTGATGATTATCCTCATTTCCCTTGGTGCTTACGGGCTTGATCGGGGAAAGCTGGGGCTTTCCACCATGCTGGCTGCTCTTTTTGGAGTGATATGTGTGGGTTTGTTTGTATATTTTATCCACAGTATTTCTTCTGCGATTCAAATACACCATATTATAGAGCGCATCTTTAAGGAGTCTGATCGATTACTGGATAAAATTCTGAATGATCAGCAGGCAGTTGATACCGATACCCTGCAATGGAATACATCAACATGGGATACGATACGCCTTGACAACTCAGGATATTATCAGAACTTTGATTCTTCCCTGCTGAGTCCCTCCTTTGAAAATGAAAATGTCCGGATTGAAATTGTGCCCTATGCAAATAAGCATGTCTGGCAGGGCGAAATCATTTTCAGATATGACGGATCGCTTTCGGATGAAGATAAGAAAGCCCTTATATTCTGCCTCAATATCGCCTCGGACAGACATGAGGAAAGCACCGCCCTTGGTGGGATGATCAAATTAATGGAAGTTGCCGTCAAAGCCCTCTCGCCTGGAATAAACGACCCAGGTACGGCCATTGATGTTATTAACAGAATTGCTTTGCTCATGCGGAAAATACTCCGGGTCCATCCAAGAACCAAGCGCGAATCGGAGGGTCCGAACCTAAGTATAATTGAAAATCACATTCTGGCCGATGAGATTATACGCGTTGTAGTGCAGCCCATAAGATACTATTCTACCAATGATATGGCCGTTCAATATGAACTTGTGTCGGCTTTACAATTTGTTCATGATGATCCCCAGATAACGGAATTGAATCGCATTTTAATAGGGCATGAATTGGAACATATGTCGCAAATACTACAAAAAAAAGCTCAAGACCTTGATAAAAAAGTGGTCCTGGAATTATTTGATGGTCATTAAAATTCTGAAATATGAAAGCTGCTCCAACCTTGTTATGTATCCCTGATATCAGTGGTTTTACCCAATTTATGAGCGAATCTGATTTTGAGCTCAGTTCAAAGGTCATTCCTTCCCTGCTTAACAAAATCGTTTATTCAAATAAAATAGGCTTAAAAATATCTGAAATAGAGGGAGATGCCGTATTATTTTACAAGAATGGAGAACTCCCCTCTCTGGCTCAGATCGTGGATCAATGCAAATTTTTTTACACGGAATTTTACCGGCAAATCCACGCGTTGACAGCTCGCTACGAGAAGCAGGAGGACGCCGCGGTAATTCCTGAGATGCTCGGTTTAAAAATCATCCTTCATTTTGGCAAGGAAGTGGGGTTGGTCCCGGTTGGAAAACTCATCAAACTCATAGGGGAAGATGTGATTACCGCGCATCGCCTCCTGAAAAATGATATCGATCTTGAAGAATATATCCTGATCTCAGAAGACCTCATGAGTCAGTATGACAAAAAAACAATCAATGGTAATTTTGATTGGAGTAAGGTTGTAAAGGGCCATATGGAATTGGAGCATATCGGAAAGGTCAATTATCATTACATCAATCTGTCAACCCTCGAAAAATGAGTGGATGCATAAGGTACCTGAGAGCCATCGCCGAGTAATATGGCGAGACCGGGGGAACTTCAGGAGGAATTTGTGACTGAATAAATCAGATATGATCTGCCTGTGAAGCCGAACTAATAACATTAAAATCATCAACAGTATTTAAAGCCATAGAAATGTCTGAAAAACAAGGAAAAGAAGATCTTAAAATGGTGAAAGACCAGGATCAGGAAACAGAGAACTATTTGTTTCAAAAAAACACAAAAACCAAATCAGGTGCCACTATTATTATTATTTGTCTGGTCGTAATCATCGTTGCCATTGCGGTTTCCTGGTATTACTTTAAAATGCAGGGATAATCAACTACCAAAAACAGCTTATATGTCCCCTTCCTCTCGCCTGTCACAAATTATCTCCCTTATCCTGATTTTCTTTCTGGGAGGATGCGCCACATATCATCCTCAGATGATAAATGGTATCGCTCCCACCGAAAAGTCAGAGGAAAAGCCATTGCATACCTTCTTCCTCGCCGGAGGTTTTGGCGATTCTAGACAGGGACCAAAGAAAGAAATCATAGACTTGCTCACCTCACAATTAAAACAATCCTCCGAAAACACCACTCTGATTTTTACCGGGGATAACATCAGCCCAGAGGAAGATAATGAAAAGGCTGATCTTGACCTAATTGACAAGCAACTCGGGCTGACTGAAAATTTTAAGGGAAATACCATTTTTATCCCTGGAAATAATGAGTGGAAAAGTAAGAATACCGATAAAATAGAGGAGGTTGAACAATATCTTGACAGTATTGGGCCAAAGGGAGTCAGTTTTTTCCCGAAGAACACATGTCCCATTGAACACCATGTAATTAATGATCAACTGGACCTCATCTTAGTTGACTCCAAGTGGTTTACTTCTAATTGGTCAAGAGTGGAGGATATCAATAAAAAGTGCACGGATATCATCACGAGGAGGCGGTTCATGGAAGAGCTTGAAGGTTACATCAATGACGGCCAGGGGAAGAATATCGTTATTGCCATGCACCATCCCATCTTTAGCAATGGAAAGTTTGCCTCCAAAGAAACCTTTAAGAGTCATTTGCGCCCCATTCCTATTTTGGGTACCCTGATGAGTGCCATCAGGGACCTTGATGGTTTTAATCCGGATCAACTTAACTCAAGAAGATACTATTTTCTCCGGGTACTGGTCAGCGCCCTTGCGACCAACAGTGACAGGATTACCTTTGTTTCTGGACACGAAGCGAGCCTGCAATATCTGAAAGGTGGTGATATTCACCAGATCATCAGCGGGTCTCTTACGGAAAAAACCGCAACCAAACGCTCCCGCGACAAGATTGTAGCTTTGGGTGGCTCGCTGGATTTCGAAGGAATTTATACCCATGGCGCCACCGGCTTTGCCAGGCTTGATTATTTGAAGGACGGTTCTTCCCAGATTCGTTTCTTCAGCACTGATCAACCAGATCCCATGGGTGTACAGGTACTTCCGGAACTAAAGGACAAGGACACGATCAGCCGTTTTCCTGAGATTACCGAACGAGTGAAAAAAGCATCGATCATCAGAGACGAGCTAAAGCTGGATAAGTCTGCATTTTATAAATTTCTCTGGGGTAAACGATACAGGGAGTATTACGGAAAGGATGTCACCGCTACGATAGCAAATCTCGATACACTCTATGGAGGACTGACCGTCCTTCAGAAAGGAGGAGGGCACCAATCCTTTTCCCTAAGACTTGAGGATAAACAAGGAAAGGAATATGCTATGCGATCACTCCGCAAAAACGCATTGAAATTTCTAAAATTTAAAGTAAAGGGCATTTCCTTTACCCGTAATGAATATAAAAACACCTTTACGGAGGAACTGGTGACCGATTTTTTTACAACCGTCCATCCGTACATCCAGCTCGTGATCCCACCCCTTGCCAGAGCGGCAGAAATTAACCATGCGGACACCCGATTATTTTATGTTCCGGAACAAAAGGCGCTGGGAGAATTTAACGGGGAATTTGGCAATGAACTTTATTATATTGAGGAAAGGCCATCGGCGGAGTTTGCATCCTTCGAAGGTTTTAACAGGTCCAATCCCAATGAGAGAGGTGATATAGAGGATTTTGAAAGCACATCTGACGTCCTCGAAAAAATGAAAAGTGATGAGAGTTACACAGTGGATGAGGAAAGTTTTATAAGGGCACGGCTTTTTGATTTGCTGATTGGAGATTGGGACCGGCATCAGGATCAATGGAGGTGGGCAGAATATGAGTCTTCAGAGGACGAAAAGTTTTTCCTGCCCATACCGCGGGATCGGGATGGCGCTTTCGCGAAATTCGATGGCATCGCGATCCCTTTAATACGCCTGTTTGTTCCGAATGCCCGTTTCTGGCAGTCATATAACGCTAAGGTTCAGGACGTGAAATGGGCGCAGGCCCAGGGAAACAGCCTCGACCGGATGCTGGTAACCAAATTTGGGACCCAGATATGGGAGAAAGAAGCGCTCAGGTTACAACAACTTATTACCCCTGAAACGATTAACAAGGCATTTTTAAGGCTTCCGGCCGAAGTTCGTGACAGTGCAACTGCCGGGATTAAAAGAGCGCTGATCGGTCGTCTGAGCCGTTTGCCGGAATATGCCAAAGAATACAGCCAGTATCTCAATAAGATAGTCATCCTGCACGGGACGGAGAAAGATGATATTTTTGAGATCAGTCGGCTTGAGGATGGAAAAACCAAAATAGTCATCAGGAGAGCCATCAGTGACGATCCTGATAAGAAAATCTATGAGAGGACCCTTGATGGCCTTGAAACAAAGGAGATTTGGATCTATGCCCTTGGAGATGATGATGTGTTTAAATTGACCGGTAATGACGATGGCCATAGTTTCATCCGTATGATTGGCGGGTATGGAAAGGACGAATATGCTTTGGAGGATGACAGCGGCTTAAAGGTGTATGACTGGAAACATGAAAAAACGGAATTTAAGGAGGCGGAACCCCCCAAACAACTCACCAATATCTATGAGACCAATACGTACCACCATCGCTATTTTAACGAAAATAATAATGTCCTGAAACCGAACCTCGGTTACTCGAGAGATGACCGTTTTTATTTCGGGCTCACGGACATTTATACCTATAATGGCCTTAATGGAAATCCCTTCCGGCAAAGACACACCCTATCCGCCAATTTTTTTCCCCGATTTAAGGCTTTTGAGCTGGCCTACGGTGGCATCTTCGGGAATATCATTCCAGGCTGGAACTTTGAATTAAACAGTTATTTTACCACCAAGCGGTTCCGGTACAATTTCTTTGGGTTTGGCAATGAAACCATTAATCCGGAGGAAGAACTCGGGCTTTCATTTAACCGCGCGGGCCTGCAGGAATTTAAGCTCGACGCCGGCCTTGCATTTCATATGCTTCGATTTAAGGCCCTCTATGAATCCTATAAGCTGCTTCAAAGTGAGGACCGGTTTTTTACGACTAACGCATTTGGACCTGAAATTTTTGAACTCCAGCAGTATGTCGGAGCAGAAACCTCTGCGGAATACAGTCATGATGATGCCGAGGATTTTCCGACCAAAGCCATTTATTTCGGCCTTACGGCCGGATATAAATTAAATCCCCAGTTAAGCGATAACCGGTTTGGTTACTTTTCTTTTAAGGCGGGATTCAGCCATAAAGTAATTCCGTCCGGGGATCTCGTTTTCGGTTCTGTTGCAGAGGTTAAAACAAATTTTGGAAATAACTATTTCTTTTATCATTCGCCCTCCATTGGCTCACAAAATGGACTGCGGGGCTACAGGGATCAGCGGTTTGCAGGCAAAACCTATTTTTATCAGTCCTCCGATCTGCGACTGCGCGTTAAAAAATTCATCACGGCGGTGGCCCCGGTGACGTTCGGAATCTATGGAGGATTTGATTACGGCAGGGTATGGGAGCCGGAAGAAGTGTCATCGGTCTGGCATACTTCACAAGGAGGTGGTATTTGGGTCGGAGGGTACAATTATTTGTCTCTCAGCGCCGGATATTTCACTTCCGATGAAGGGAATATGTTCCAGATAGGGTTCGGATTTGGCTTTTGAGCCTTGTTTCAAAATTTAGCCGTTATAAGTCGGACTGTTCAGAGGGCCTGAACAAAGTGAGGTTATTTGGGAACTACGGTGCCGTTTCATCAATTATGGTATCTTTAATGTCCCGAAAACAGCCGGCCAGAATTTCTGGGAATGCCTGCTGCAAACGCTTGCTGAGTTTCGCTGATAAAGTGGGATATAAACTATGAACTTTTAAATACAGAATTCTCCAATGAGCCGCCCATCAGACAGAATTATCCAACTTGGATTGAAACTTCCGCCCGCCCCGCCTCCGGCCGGACTTTACAAACCGGTAGTTATTGCAAATCAATTTTTATATGTTTCCGGTCAGGGCCCGATGCTCGACAATGGCCAGTATCTCACAGGGCGTGCCGGGGATGACCTATCCCTGGAACAGGCCAAAGCGGCAGCACGGCAGGTGGGCCTTACGATGCTTTCAACCCTACAGACCCATTTTGGTGATCTGGACCAAATCAAGAGAATCATTAAAGTATTAGGCATGGTCAACAGCACTCCCGATTTCGGCCAGCAACCTTTGGTCATCAATGGATTCAGTGAATTGATGGCGGAGATATTTGGTGCAGATTCGGGAGTGGGTGCCAGAAGTGCCGTCGGAATGATACTTCCGGGCAATATCCCGGTGGAGATAGAAGCAATCTTTGAACTATACCCTTAAAAATTGGAGAACGACAATTGGTACCGGCTCAACCAACCGGAGAGGGTGACCTCTCCGTCCCTGTTGATTTACCCCGATCGGATAAAATTAAACATAGAAACCATGCTTTCCGTCGCCGGAGGGCCTGAAAGGTTGCGACCGCATATCAAAACCCATAAGACCGCCGAAATCATTGAAATGCAATTGGAGGCCGGAATTAGAAAATTCAAATGTGCCACGATTGCGGAAGCAGAACTCCTGGCAACTTGTGGCGTGACGGATATCCTTCTGGCCATGCAGCCGGTAGGACCCAATCTGGACCGGTTTTTAAAGTTGATGAAAACTTTCCCCGACGCCCAATTCTCGACCCTGGTTGATCATCCTGAATGTGCGCGGATTTTTGCCGAAAAAGCCAGGAAGGAAAACAAAAGCATAGCGCTTTATCTGGATCTCAACACTGGTATGAATCGAACAGGGATCATTCCGGGCAAGGAGGCCATTGAGCTGTACCAAAACATCGTGGAAAATCCCAACCTGAGTGCCATGGGGCTCCATGCCTATGACGGGCATATCAGGGAGAAGGACGCGGGACGCATGAAGGAGCGGTGTGATGCGGCATTTGAACCGGTACAAACTATGCGAACTGAATTGGAAAAACAGGGATGTATGGTCCCAGCGGTCATCGCCGGGGGTTCGCCCTCCTTTCCCATCCATGCGGGAAGGCCAGGGATCGAAACCAGCCCGGGCACCACCTTGCTTTGGGATGAGACCTACCATGCCCTGTACAACGAACCGCCCTTTTTGCCTGCAGCGGTGCTATTGACAAGGATCATCAGTAAGCCGGGACCCGGGATCGTGTGTCTGGACCTGGGCCATAAGGCCATTGCACCGGAAATGGACTTTCCGAGGGTCAGGATCTTCGGGATGGAACATTGCAGACAAATCGCCCAGAGCGAAGAACATCTGGTCCTTGAATATCCCGCAGAACAATCCTTTGAAATAGGTGAAGTATACTATGCCATTCCCATGCATGTATGCCCGACTGTAGCAAAATATCCTTCATTGATTACCGTTATAAATGGTGAGGTTACGGGACGATGGCGCGTGGCAGCCCGTGATCACAGTATCACGATCTGACGGGAAGCGGACGTAAAACTGGCCCCCGGACCATTTGCTTTCGTCGATTTTAACAACCGCCTAAATTCATGTGGCAGGGTATTTGTTACCTTTGGTCTCAGATGATTCCGACTATGAAATTTATTTTTAGCCTGGTATTAACCGTCATAATATCCTTGCAAGCAACTGCCCAGACAGATATTCCATTAACGCAACCCCTTAAAATCGAAGCCAACAACAATCTGGATCTTAAAGACAGTCCGAACAAGGGTACTGCTTTAAAAATGCCATCTATTTTAGATATCAAACCTTCCGTCAACCTCAAGGATTCACTTACCTCCCGTCCGGTTAAGATGCTTCCCGACCGCGAGCTAAAGCAAGCAGGGCATGATATGGTGATCAATCCGAAAATAGGCGAAAGTGAAAAGGGCACGGCAAATCAACATTTCGGCGATATGTATTTGGGCGATGTCAGGACCGGCGGAAAAACGGTGGGCATTGTGTACCGAGATCACGAGTATGTGGACGGGGATCGTGTTAAGGTATATGCCAACGACAATGTCATAGAATATAATGTCCTCCTTACCGGTTCCTTCAAGGGCATTAATGTCGAACTTGATAAGGGATTTAACCGTTTGGAATTTGAAGCGCTCAATCAGGGATCTTCCGGGCCCAATACCGCCCAGGTGGATGTATATGATGAGGAGGGTAAAATGATCTACTCAAATAAATGGCTGTTATCCACCGGCTCTAAAGCCTCCCTGATCGTCATTCAGGATTGACCTTCAAATATTTCTAGTATCCTCAGCCCTGATCAATCAGTAAATCAGGAGTCCACGGAACTTTCCGGATTAGTTTCATCAAGATTGAAAATGCCGATTTTTCTAGCTCTTTTCTCCCAATTTTTTCTGGCCAATATCTGCATATCTTCAATGTTATCGAATTCATCCATTATCTCGAGTCCTAACAAAGTTTCAATAATATCCTCCATGGTCACAATTCCGATAGTATTTCCATATTCATCCACTACGATAGAAATATGACCTCTTGTTTCAATTAGGTTTTCAAAAAGTTCCGGAATAGGGCTATCGGCTGAAGAAATCAATATTTGTCTCTTTAAAACTTTTAAGGGTTCAGGTCCTTTTTCATCTACCAGCCGTTCGAGAATATCGTCCTTTAGAATAAAACCAGAAATATCATTAGGATTTCCCTGATAAACAGGAATTCGGGAAAAGCGCAGATTCTTATTATTCTGGTAAAATTCTTCAATAGTCATCTCCTCGTCTTCAATCTTTGCAACTGAAAAAGGAGTCATTACATCCCTTGCCTTTACGCCTTTAAATAACAATAAATTCTTAATAATGGTTGATTCATTTTTTTCAAAAACTCCCTCTTCTCTGGCAGCTTCTGTTATAGCTATAAATTCTTCTCTGCTCATAGAATGCACAAGGGCTGATTTCCCAATAAGTTTTGTGGTAAACATCAGGAGCCATAGGATTCCGGAATACTTCAAGGGTAGGATTAATAGTGTTAGGCCAAATACTGTAAAACTACCCAGATGCTTCCAATAGGTTGCTCCGATGGTCTTTGGAATTATTTCAGATAAAATTAATATTGCTGTGGTCATAATTGCCGAAACAATACCTACAGCATTTGTTCCATCCCCGAAAGTTTTCTCAGCCTGAACTCCAACCAGAATAGCTCCCACTGTATGTGCCACGGTATTTACGGTTAGAATTGCAATAAGCGGGACGTCAATATCTTTTTTGTAGCCTGCTAAAGTGACGGCATACTTTTTACTATTCTGAATTTTTATTTTTAGAAAAGAAGGGGTAAAACTTAAAAGCGCCGATTCTAAAATGGAGCAAAAAAATGAAAAAAATATTGATATAAGAGCGTAAAAGATAAGTAAGCCCATCTTAAGTTTTTAAGGGATATTTATTTACTATAATGATTGACAAATGGCATTAAAAATCATCTACATTCCCGGATGATAGGTTTTTCTGGCTCTTTTAAGGACATCCTCCTTATAAAAGGCTACCTCTTTGAATTGCATCTCCGTATATCGAGAGGCCTGATCATCAAAATGCGGCGAGTCAGGATCTCCGCTTTGTCCCCCTGCAAGTATGCTTTTGGCCTTTACCCTGTCGCCAAATTCTACAACGGCGACAAAACTATTTCCCCGGGTACCGTATATCTTTTTTGTGTTGTTCCCATAACGCGCCCCGTAAGCTGCGAGAGCTCCCCAGCGTCCCGATGCAAAACCGACCGGAATACTGGGCAGGCTGTCATTAAAGGGCTGAAATATCTCCCCGTTAATTCGCTGGTAACGGTTGATTTCACCCCATGGCATTTTCCAGGTTCCGAAATCTTTATTCAAAAGTGCGACCGTACGCTTAAATATTTCCAACCTTTCGGCCTCGGGCGAAGAGCGGCCAAAATAGCGGAATAAGTCCATATCGCTTAGTCCTGAAGGCGCCTTCCCCTCATCTCCATATAGGGTGCCATAATAATGCGCAAGGGTCATGGCCACTGACTCTGCAGATGTTTTGAAATCCCAGCTGCGCAGCAGTTCTATCGGGGCCTTGAGTTCCGGTTCCTGAAATGCCGCCTGGTCATAGGCCTTTATCAATCCGGGAAGTAATTCTGCAAAGGCCGGAAGATATGGATCATAGGCCAGATGAAGCAAACTATCCAGAGTATAACCGCTTTTCCCACTGAGCAATTGAATAGCATGTATTCCCCTGAAGTTTTCCTGATCTATCGACATATATCCTGGGTAGTCGATCCGCTTGGGGCTGAATTCCAGAGCTGCGGTAAATGGCGTCGAATTACAATTCTGAATCCAGCCGTTTTCAGGATTTACAATCATGATCTCGTCACTTACTGTATGGAGGCCCTGCCAGTCTGTTTTCGGATTGGAGCCATCTACCGGCTGCGAGTAATCAAATACGGTATCCCGGACAGGGATAAAATTACCATGGAAATAGGCGATGGTACCCTCTGCATCGGCATATACCGTATTATTTGAGGAATTGGTACGGTAATCCATCATTTTTCTAAAGCCCTTAAAATCGTGCTGGCGTGTACGGATAAAGGATTGTTCCAAGGCCTTTGCCGGTTCCCACATCATCGCGGTGGCCACAGCCGAATTACCAATTTTATGCGTAATTGGCCCATGGTGCGTCCGGTATAACGAAAACATCTTTTCCTTTAATTCCGTTCCCTGGCGATATCGGAGTGTGACCTGTGAAGAATCGAGAGGCCGTTTTTCTGAACCATAGATATAATATTTCTTACCCTCCTTTTCTGCAAGGGTCTCCAGAAATTCATCCATCACATCCGTATAGGTAGACGTATGCATCCAGCCGGTGTGTTCATTGAACCCCTGGTATACAAAAAACTGACCCCAGGTAACAGCCCCATAGGCATTCAGGCCGGTTTCGCTCACCATATGAACCTCGCCCCTGAAATAAAATGAGGTGTGGGGATTAATGAGCAACATGGCATTTCCGGAGTTCGTCAGCTTCCCGGAAATGGCAATCCCATTGGAGCCCCCGGGTTCCTCCTTCGCCTTGTCCTTTTCCAGTTTGGATATCTCAATGGCACTTAAGCCTTTCCCCTTTTCGTAAAAGTCTCTTATCAGGTCCGTACTGATTCTTTCAATATCTCCTCCAATCGATCCTTCACTGAAGTACATAGGCATCCAGGGTTCAAACCTGGTAAGCAATCTGGGGCGGACCTCAGGGTGTGTATGGAGGTAATAGTTGATGCCATCCGCGAAGGCCTCACAGAGATCACGCAGCCATTCCGGACTTTTCTCATAATAACTGATCGCCTGTTCCCTGCTCATGAACATCCGGGCCCTCAGATCACTGTAGAGGGCCTCCTCCCCCTCAACCTCTGCCAGGCGGCCAATAGCCCAGAGGTAGTTCTGCTCCACCCTTTTAAAATCATCTTCACATTGTGCGTACAGCAATCCGAATACCGCATCGGCATCTGTCTTTCCGTAAATATGCGGGACCCCGAAGTCGTCCCGGATGATGGTTGTGTTCCGGGCGTGCTCCTGCCACCTCAGTATTTCCTTGTCCGGAACTTCCGCAGCGCAGGAAACCAATAAAAGGCATATCGATAATCGGATAAATCTAAGCATGGACAACTGCATTTTAGGTTTGTGAATTCACGGTTACCCAGAGATCCAGACTTCGGGGAACTATAGGTGTTTATTAACCCCTAATTTCCGACCCGAAATTATTTGGTTCTCTCACAAAAATAAGAAACTCCGGCCGGATTGTGCCCTGGGATCCCCCCAAGGGATTTTACTATTCTGTGTCATTGCAGACGAAGTACCTGGCGGATGCCGGTGACATTTTACAATGGTCCTGTAAATGTCCTGAAAGAAAATCAGAAACCGGACCTTCTAAGAAGTTTGTTTTATAGTAACTTGCAGGCTTCTTTTCACCAAGCGCTATAAGGTATGTCCGATAAAAAAGTGACCATGATGAAAGCCTTCAGGACGATCATCTGGCCCAGAAGAAACCTTATATTCATTGGGCTCCTGCTTATAGTTATCAGCAAAGCGGCCAGTTTTGTAGCCCCCTTGTCTCTTAAGTACCTAATGGATGATATCATTCCCAATAAGGATATCGCCTTTCTTAAATTGCTTATAACCGCTGTTATCCTGGCAATATCCGTTCAGGCAGTCACATCCTTCCTGCTTACCAAAATACTGAGTGTCCAGGCACAATATATGATTTCCGAATTAAGGGCACAGGTGCAGCGAAAAATCCTGTCACTCCCCATTCGTTTCTTTGATAACACAAAATCCGGGGTTCTTGTATCGAGGATCATGACGGATGTAGAAGGCGTTCGCAACCTCATAGGAACAGGCTTGGTGCAATTGGTCGGAGGTACGATCACCGGAATTGTCTCGCTGCTGCTGTTGTTGAGAATAAGTCCGAGCATGACTCTTTTTACGCTTATCCCCCTGGCCGTTTTCGCCATTGTGGCATTAAAGGCCTTCAAAATCATAAGGCCCATCTTCAGAAACAGGGGTAAAATCAATGCGGATGTTACAGGAAGGCTCAATGAGACCCTGGGAGGTATCCGGGTGATTAAAGGATTTAATGCGGAAGAGCAGGAAAATAAAATTTTTGAAGCTGGCGTGGACAGGTTATTCCAAAATGTAAAAAAGAGTTTAACTGCTACCGCTTTCATGACCAGCAGTTCCACCTTTCTCCTTGGGATCGCTACCACAGGGATCATGGGGATTGGAGGTTATAAAATAATGACCGGAGAACTTACGGTGGGAGAATTTTTGACTTTCACTTTCCTGTTGGGTTTGATGATCGCCCCGATTGTACAAATGAGCAATATAGGAAGTCAGATTACTGAGGCCCTGGCGGGTCTGGATCGTACTGAGGAATTGATGAATATGGATCCTGAAGCCGATTCTGCAAACAGGACGATCCAATTGGAAACGGTTCGGGGGAACATGGAATTCAAAGAAGTTTCCTTTGCTTACGAAGAGGGAAAGGAAGTGGTTCACAATATCAGTTTCAAGGCTCCTTCCGGCTGTGTGGTGGCCCTTGTTGGAAGTTCTGGATCAGGTAAAAGTACCATTGCAGGCCTCGCCGCCAGTTTCCTTACTCCCGGATCCGGAACTGTGACCATTGATGGTAATGATCTTTCAAGGGTTGATCTGAGCAGTTTCCGCAGGCACCTGGGCGTCGTACTTCAGGATGATTTTCTATTTGAAGGGACCATCCGTGAAAATATTCTCTTTCCGAGGCCTCATGCCTCTGAGGAAGAATTGGCCAGGGCAGTAAAAGCCGCATATGTTGATGAGTTCACTGACCGGTTCGAAGCGGGGCTGGATACGGTCATCGGTGAACGGGGGATAAAGCTTTCAGGGGGACAGCGTCAAAGGATCACCATTGCAAGGGCGGTCCTCGCGAATCCAAGAATATTGATCCTGGATGAGGCTACCAGCAACCTCGACACTGAAAGCGAATCGCTGATCCAAAAAAGCCTTGCAACCCTCACCAAGGGCAGAACAACTTTTATCATTGCCCACAGATTAAGCACTATTCGCAAAGCAGACCAGATCCTCGTCATTGAAAACGGGCGGATTGCTGAACAAGGGACTCATGAACAATTGATAGCGACAGAAGGTCGTTACTATAATCTCTTCACCTATCAGGCAAGGATCTAGTTGGCCCCTGTGGTCCACCTTTAAAGAAGGACAGGTCAACCCGGCTATGATTCAGGGGCCAGCTCGATCTGGAGGCCAAAAAGATCCGGACTGATTCGGATCTGACATCCCAATCTGCTGTTCTCCTGCACATAAAAAGCCTCTGATAACATTGCTTCTTCCTCATCCGACTTTTCCGGCAGGAGGTGTGCCGAAAGTATATAACACTGACAGGAGGCACACATGGCTATCCCCCCGCATACACCTATGGTACCTTCAGGGGCAAGTTCATAAGACCTGACGAGTTCCATAAGATTCATGTTCATGTCTGTAGGGGCTACCACTTCATGTGGCGTCCCTTCCCTGTCAATTATATTGATTTTAATGTCGGTCATCAGGTCATATATAGTGCATATATCTGCTTTAACCCCGCATCGCTTGCGGCCTCTAGTGTATGGCCTTCACCACTGTCCTGGGGGCTTCTTTCACGCTTCCGTCAAAACCCTGGACGCCGCCGACTGTGGTGTATTTCATCACATAGCTTTTCCCGGGATGGATACGCCTGTAAGCGCCCTGGCACATTAATGTAGCTTCGTGAAAGCCACAAAGTATCAGTTTTAATTTTCCCGGATAGGTATTGACATCTCCGATGGCGTAAATTCCGGGGATGCTGGTTTGATAATCCAGGGAATTATCGACCCTGATGGCATTTTTCTCAATCTCAAGTCCCCAGTTGCCAATGGGACCCAGTTTGGGCGAGAGACCAAAGAGGGGAATAAAAGCGTCCGTCGCAATGGCAAGTTCTTTCTCGCCCATCGCCACGGTTACCGATTCCAGATGGCTATTTCCGTTGAGACCAACCACCTCGGCCGGAGTCAACAGTTTTATTTTTCCCGTATTTTTCAGATGTTGTACTTTTTCCACAGAATCCAGGGCACCCCGGAATTCATTGCGCCGGTGCACCAGCATCACCTCAGAGGCAATTTCCGAGAGAAAAATACTCCAGTCGAGCGCCGAATCACCCCCTCCGGCTATCAGTACTTTTTTGTTCCTGTACACCTCCGGGTCCTTGATCATGTAAGCCACTCCTTTGTCTTCGAAGGCGGCCAGATTGCTGATCAGGGGTTTTCGGGGTTCAAAACTGCCAAGACCTCCTGCTATCACAACCACAGGGGCATGATGAACCGTCCCCTTATTGGTAGTGACTTTAAACAGATCATCCGGAAGAAACTCAATATGTTCTGCCCGCTCACCCAGGGTAAAACCTGGCTGGAAGGGTTGGATTTGTTCCATAAGATTGGCCACCAGTTCTCCGGCAAGAACCTGGGGAAATCCCGGGATATCATAGATGGGTTTCTTCGGATAAATCTCCGAGCATTGCCCCCCAATATGTGGCAGGGCATCGATAAGATGACATTTGAGCTGGAGCAATCCGGCTTCAAAAACCGCAAAGAGACCAGTTGGCCCCGCTCCAATAATAAGTATGTCCGTTTTAATCATGAAAGGTCCTGCTATACCGGCTATAAGTTCAGGAGCAACTGGTAATCTGTGAAAGTACCATCCTCATGCAATTAGATATTAATGACACTTTCAATCTGAGGTGCATGCTTTTTTATGGTCATTTCCACCCCACTCTTAAGGGTCATCTGGTTGACGCTGCAACCCACACACGATCCTTCCAGCCTTATTTTAACCAGTCTGCCGTCATCAATGGAAATAAGTGAGATATCCCCGCCGTCACTTTGAAGAAAGGGACGGATTTCCTCGAGTGCATTTTCCACATTCAATCTTAATTCTTCTGGTGTCATGATTTTATAATTAAGCCACATCCCTGACATCTATGAGATAACCGGGATGGTTTTGTTGTATGGCATTCACCTGCTTTTGAAGAATCCCCGGGTCCGGAATTCCTGTTATTTCTTCCTGACTGCAGCACAGCCGGCCATGGTTGTTATTTTAATAGCTTCCGTTTCCGGGAGGTCATTGTTCCTCCTCACCACTTCTCTTACCACATTCCTTGTAAGCTCTTCATAAGCGCTTTCAACAGGTGTGGCAGTCTGCAAAGCGGCAGGTCTTCCGACGTCGCCTGCCTCGCGGATGCTCTGTACCAAAGGTATTTCACCCAGGAATGGCACCTGCAGGTCTTGGGCCAGATGCCGTGCCCCTTCTTTCCCAAAGATATAATATTTGTTGGCAGGTAATTCGGCAGGAGTAAAGTAGGCCATATTTTCAACAATCCCAAGCACCGGTACACTGATGGCTTCCTGCCGGAACATCGCTACCCCTTTTCTGGCATCCGCCAGGGCAACTTCCTGGGGGGTGCTCACTATCACTGCGCCTGTCACCGGCAGCGCTTGCATGATACTCAAATGGATATCCCCCGTTCCCGGAGGTAAATCAATCAATAAAAAATCCAGATGTCCCCAGTCTGCATCAAAGATCATCTGATTGAGGGCTTTCGACGCCATAGGGCCTCTCCAGATGACCGCCTGGTTCGGTTGCGTGAAAAACCCGATGGACAGCACTTTAACCCCATAGTTCTCTACAGGCTTCATTTTAGATTTACCGTCTACATTGGTAGCCAGGGGTTTTTCCTGAGCAATGTCAAACATGATTGGAATTGAAGGGCCGTAAATATCCGCATCGAGAAGCCCTACTTTAAACCCCATTTTGACCAGGGTTACGGCAAGATTGGCAGTGACGGTTGACTTGCCGACACCTCCCTTGCCGGATGCCACAGCGACGATGTTCCGGATACCTTGGATGGGTTTGCCCTTTATTACATTTACTTTCTGTTTAGCGGGGGCATCCACTTTAATATGGACGGTGATCTTGGCCTTTTCATACACAAGATTGTGAATGGCCTTTAATATCTCCACCTCCGTCTTTTTTCGTGCCTGAAGACTTGGATTCCTTATGGTAAGGTCAACAACAACTTCATCCCCGAAGACCTGGATATTATCAACGGCTCCGCTTTGGACCATATCCTGGCCTTCACCGGGAACTGTAATCGTTTCAAGTGCCTTCAGGATGTCTTTTTTATCCAACCTCGCTCCCATAGTTGCCTCCCTTTATGTAAAATCATTCTAAACAACAAAGATAGGATATATGGTTGAGAATAGGAAAGGATGGATTTGAAATAAGAGGTCAGAAAGCGAACTGATTTTCACTGCAATAGGCTTCAAGGATCGCGGCTTCCACGGACCCGCACTTGGGAGTTGTATCAGATCTGCCGGCCATCCAGAAGATTGATGGTGCGTGATCCGTAGGTGGCATTGCTTTCCGAATGTGTTACCTGAAGGATGGTAACCCCCTCAGCGTTCAATTCTGTGAACAATTCCATGATCTCTTCGCCCTGTTTGGAATTAAGGTTACCTGTGGGTTCATCAGCCAGAATGAGTTTGGGTCTTCCAATCAATGCCCTGGCCACCCCAACCAGCTGTTGCTGCCCCCCACTCAATTGTGTCGGGAAGAGTTTTTGTTTGCCCACAATATTGAATCGGTCCAGCATATCAGCCACCATGGCCTTCCGTTCAGAGGAGCTGTGGTTTTTGTATAATAAGGGCATTTCAAGATTTTCATATACTGTAAGTTCGTCAATGAGATGGTATGCCTGGAATACAAATCCAATATACTTTTTATACAGGTTCGAGCGGTGTTTTTCCTTCAATCGGTGTACCGGTTCGTCCAGAAAGCTGTATTCTCCCTCATTAAAATCATCCAGCATGCCAATGACATTCAGCAAGGTGGACTTACCTGATCCTGAGGGTCCCATGATCGAGATAAACTCTCCCTCATGTACAGACAAGTTAATATCTTTTAAGAGGAAAACACGTTGTCCCCCCTGTTGTACCCATTTGTAAATGTTTTTTAAGTCGAGTAACATAGATAGTGCTTTTAATTTTTCTTAGGTGCCTATTCACAGATTCCGTACCGGATTGTTTCTCCAGGCAATCGTAATATAATTTTTGAACATGATCCCGTGTCCGTATGTTTAACTATGCTACATTCTCAGTCGCGCCAGGCATCCGTCAGCCCTTCATACTATGATCTTTATTCTTGTTTTAGACCAGACCACTATTCGACCCTCAGATTTTTAGCCGGATCCAGGTTTGCAGCCCGAAAAGTCTGATAGCTGATCGTAGCCAGGGCAATCAGCAGGATGCATCCCGCGGAGAGTACAAATACTTCCCAGGTAATGTCAATTCTATAAGCAAAATTCTCGAGCCATGTCTCGGTCACATACCAGGCAACGGGAATCGCAATGGCAAAAGAGATGAATATCAGCCCCAGAAAATTCCTGGTAAGCATTCGGGCGATTTGAAAAATACTTGCACCCAGGATCTTCCGGATTCCTATTTCTTTGGTTTTTTGTTGAATGGATAACAATGTCAGGCCAAACAATCCGATACTGGAAATAAAGATCATCAGCAGGGCGCCAATACCCACAATCTGCTTCCAACGGGCTTCCTGTTGGTATTGTATTTTATTGAGATCTTCAAGGAAATCGTATTTGAAAGGATGATATGGCAGCTTGGATTGATATAATTCCTGAATGGCAGCAATAGTTTCAACCCGACGTTCCGGCGAGATCTTAATCATCAGGCTGCTAAAGGGAAGACCAGGCTGCATTGTAAATACCTGCGGGGAGATTTCCTGCTTCAAAGAGCCGAAATGGTAGTTCTTAACAACCCCTACAATCGTAAAATTCGCGTCTTGCCCGTTAAAAAAATCTATTGTTTTGCCAATTGCAGAACCCTTCCACCCAGCTGCTTTAACGAAAGCCTGGTTAACCAGGACCGAACTTACAGAGTCCCCGGGCAATTCCGGGGAAAAGTTCCTGCCTTCTGCCAATCTGATTTTCATAGTGGGCAGGTAGTCGCTATCAATATGGTCGAAATTTACGGGAATGTCAAAACCATTGGCCCTGGAGTTGGTACCCCAGAAACCCTCTTGTCTTGTGCCTATACCGTTAACCCCAGGGAATACCATTATTTCATTTTGTATGGTCTTGGCCAGGGAGTTGCCGGTATTGTATGGAAGATTCAGAACCATCAGGTTTTTGTCATCATAACCCAGATCCTCATGGGTGAGGTAATGGAACTGATTGTTAATAAAGAGGGTTGTGATGAGCATCAAGGTGGTCAGGCAGAACTGGAAAATAATGAGCCCTTTAGCGAGATAATTTCTCCCGGAATAGGTCATCCGGTTATAGAGCGTTTTTACCGGGTCAAACCCGGACAAGACCAGTGCCGGATAAAATCCGGCTGCCAGTACCGTCAGAAGGAACAGGACAGCAAAGGAAATAACTAGCTTGTAATCAAATAAATAGCCTATTTCCAGTCGTTTATTGGAAAGGTCGTTAAAGATGGGCAAGGCGAGGTTGGCCAGGATAAGTGCCAGCGAAAAGGAGATCAGGCAGAGGATAAAGGATTCGCCAAGAAATTGAAGGATCAGTTGCCTGCGTTCGCCACCGACCACTTTCCGGATACCAATTTCCTTTCCGCGTTTCAGAGATTTTGCAACGGTAAGGTTGATAAAATTAATGCACGCAATAAGTAATAAAAAAAGAGCTATCCCTGACAGGATATAAGCATAAATAGGATCACTTGGCTCTGGTCTGTACATGATCGCCTTATTGAGATGCACCTGTTGAAATGGTTCCAGCCCATATTGGAATTGAGCATCCAACCCACGTTTTTTCTCCTCTTCGATCTGCTGGCTGGCATTGGCCTTAAAGCTTCGGGCCATTTTTGTCACCACTGCGGGAATATCGGCGTTCTTATTCAGGACCAGGTAGGTTGGAAAATTGAGATTGAGCCAATGATTGTCCGGTTGACGGGCATCATTATACTTAAAGGAAAGCAGGATGTTAAATTTTATACTGGAATTTTCCGGAGCTCTTTTAGCTACTCCCGTAACCACAAAGGACTCGAATTCTGTACCTGTCATCAAGTCCAGTGTCTCACCAACGGGATCTGTTTCGCCAAAATATTTATTAGCCATTTCTTCCGATAGCACCATCGAGTGTGTATCTTCCAGAACCTGTTCCGGGTCGCCTATCATCAGGGGAAAGGAAAAAACTTCGAAAAAATCTGGATCCGCAAAGGAAACTTTTTCCTCAAAAGTCTCTTCTCCCTTCCTCACAATAAAATTAACTTCTGATACCCGCACCGCTTTTTCTATTTCCGGGATCTCCCGTGCGAATGTAGGCCCCTGAATATGCGATGCAATTCCGAAGAGAGATTCCTTTCCATTATTTTCAACCACACGGCAGGTCAATTGATAAAGTTGGTCAATGTCCTTATGGAACCGATCGAAACTAAGCTCATCTTTGGCAAAAAGCACAATGAGCAGGCAGCAGGCAAGACCAATACTCAGCCCTGTGAGGTTAATAAAGGAGAAGACCTTATTCCTCATAAGGTTCCTCCAGGCGATGGTGATATAGTTTTTGAGCATGGCTTCGGTTTATCCTTGATTCAATTATGATGGCAATTAGGTCACACTATACGATCCTATGTGTATTATTCCGTTCTGAGGCTATGTACCGGATTGGCCATGGCCGCCTTGACTGCCTGAAAGCTCACGGTGATCAGGGTGATCAGCAGTGCCCCTAAAATAGCCGCGCCAAAAATCCACCAGGACAGTACCACCCGGTAGGGATAATCCTGCAACCAGCCGTTCATGATGTAATACGACACAGGAACAGCGATAAAACAGGAAATGATCACAAGCCTGAAAAAATCTTTTGACAGCATATTCCATACATTAAAGACCGAAGCGCCCAATACCTTTCGTACTCCAATTTCCTTGGTACGTTGTTCAGCAACAAAGGAGGTGAGGCCAAAAAGTCCCAGACAGCTGATCAGTATAGCGAGAGAGGTGAAGATAGCTGACAGTTTCCCGATCCGTTCTTCTGAGGCGAACTTGGCTCCGTACTGTTCATCTACAAAGTCGTACTGGAAGGGAATGTTCGGAAAATGATCCTTGAATACTCTTTCAATAATGGCTACATTCTGGCTCGCGCTTTGTTTTGGATTTAATCTCAGGTTATAAAAACTGGCGTTTTCATTTTTATCAAATACATAAATACCTTGTTTAACCGCCTGATAGGGAGACTCCGCGATCATGTCCTCTACTACGCCAACTATCTTCAGTGGTTCTTCCGGATCTTCCTCGTCATCATCCTTCAGGAACATTCCAACGGGATTGCTAAGACCCATATATTTTTTCGCTGTTTCATTGATAAGTACGGCATTGGAATCCGAGGCAAATTCCCTTGAAAAATCCCTCCCAGCCAAGATTTTCAGATTCAGTGACTTTGCATATTCCGCTGAGACTTCCGTCCAGGCAAAATCCTCCTGAAAGCCTTCCTGTTTACCCTCCCAATTGAACCCACTGCGGTTGGACCAAATGCGGGTGGTCGGACTGCTGGACGTCGACATTTCCACTACGGCCCCTGAACCGATCAATTCACTCCTCATAAGGTCATATTTCCCGGAAAAATCCTGGCTCATTGTCGGGACCTGAACCAAGCCTTCCTTATCATAGCCAACCGGCCTGTTTTTGGCATAATTGATCTGCTGCAGCACGATGACAGTGCCTATGATGAAGGCTACCGAAACTGTAAACTGGAGAACCACCAGGATTTTTCTGGGGGTACCGGCATACCTGCCGCCGCGAAAAGTTCCCTTTAATACCTCTACAGGTTTGAACGAAGACAGGTAGAGCGCAGGATAACTGCCAGCCAGTAAGGCTGTAAATAAAATGAAGACTATGGAAATGAGCCAGAAGGCCGGATTTCCCCAAGGAAAATCTATTTCCTTCTTCGCCAGTTCACTGAAGGTATTTAACGTGAGCAGAACAATAATAATCCCCAAGAAATAGGCGAAGAGCACTACCAAAAACGATTCACATAAAAACTGATTGATAAGTTGTCTTCTGTGAGAACCAATTGATTTTCGAATACCAACTTCCTTTGCCCTTCTTTCTGAACGTGCTGTGCTCAGGTTCATGAAATTAATACAGGCAAGAAGCAAAACAAAGGCCCCGATAATACCGAAAAGCCATACGTATTTTATCCGGCCCCCGGTCTGGATGCCATTTTCAAAGTTGCCCCTTAAATACCAGTCCTTCATTGGAAAAAGAAACAATTGAGGATTGAATTCCACAGATTCTTCATTCAGATTCTTTTTTACATCCCTGATGGTGGCAGAAACTTTATCCATAGTCGTATTGTCAGCTATTGTCAGATACATCTGGAATGAATTGTTTCCCCAATTGTCTTCCGCCTCCATGAGCCATTCCTGCGTGGTGACGTACTGTTCCCAGGGCATTATGAATTGCAGATCATTAAAATCATTATTCACAGGGATATCCTCATAGACTGCGGTCACCATCATATCAAACTGACTGTTCACCCTGATCACCTTGCCAACCGGGTCTTCCTGGCCAAACAGCGCCTTGGACACAGATTCCGATAGCATGATCGAATTAATCTCCCGCAACCCATTTAGTTCACCACTAATTATGTTGAGCCCAAGCATTTCCGGGGCCTCTGCCTGCATAAAATTCCCTGTCCTGGACAAACTGGACTCTTTGTAATTCAGGTACTGGGGATTGTTCCATGAGGACATAACAATATGCCGGAAATTGTCCTTATATCCTTCGCGAATTGCTTTTTCCAGTGGCCTGGGAATTGCCTGTCCGGTTCCCGTCTGTCCGTTAAACGTCTGCGATTGGTACATCTGGGCAATCCTGTCACGGTCCTGAAAGTAACTGTTATAGGAGAGTTCATCCTCAATCCAAAGAGCGATAATCAGGGTTACGGCCATTCCAAGTGCCAGACCTCCTATATTGATTGCCGAATACCCTTTGTGCTTCGTCAGATTCCTCCAGGCAATTTTCAGATAGCTTGTGATCATATCATTCTATTTTTAGAATTTTTTATTCAACTTTCAACCGTCCGGGTCATTCGGTCCTTAGACTCTCAACAGGATTGGCCATTGAGGCCTTTAGTGCCTGATAACTCACTGTCAGGAGCGCAAGAATTAGAGCCAGGGCCCCCGTTGTTATAAAAATCCACCAGCCCATATTTATCCTGAAAGCAAATTCCTCCAGCCATTTGTGCATAATCCACCACGCAAAGGGCGTGGCAAAAACAAAGGAAAAGAGTACCAACCGTAAAAAATCGGCAGATAGCATGGATACCACATTGGTGACAGACGCTCCCAACACTTTCCGAATACCAATTTCCTTGGTTCTTTGTTCGGCCATATAAGTTGCCAGGCCAAATAATCCAAGGCAGGCAATTACAATGGCAAGGATCGCAAAACTCAAGGCTACTTTTCCCACCCGCTGTTCCTGCCGGTACATATTGTCAAATGCTTCGTCTAAAAACTGATAATTAAATGGCATGCCAGGTGCAAAATCATTGTAAGTAGCTTGTATAGTTCGCAGCAGGCCTTTAACATCAGAGGTACTTATCCGGTAGGCAGACGCCCAACTATTATTTTCAAGTCGAAGGGAAAGCGGGCCAATATTTTTACGAAGCGATTCAAAGTTGAAATTTTTTACCACCCCTATAATAGTGTACTCTGTGGCAAGCCCCTGTTGGTCTTTTGAATACAGCTTTTTACCGATTGGATCTTCGTATTCCAGGAGTTTGGCAGTTGTTTCATTAATAATGATGGCTGTGGAATCAGTTCCAAATTCCGGAGAATAATTCCTGCCACTTATCATCTCCATCGCCATGGTTGGAATGTAGTTGTAATCCACCTGCCAGGATTGCATATTGAATGCATTGTCAGTGGTCATTACAGCGTCGGTTGAAAAGGTATTATCCGTACGGGAGGAATTTTCCACCGGGAGGAAACCTCCGAAGGAGGCAGATTTTACACCATTGAGAGAGGCAATTTCATCTTTAACCGTTTCCCTCATTTCGGTGCTCAGTCCCGTATTGCTGACCACAATTACCTGCTCTTTATCAAATCCGATTTTGGAGGTTTGGATATGGTGGAGTTGCTTGTAAATGATTAGCGTTCCGATCACCAGAATAATGGATGTGGTGAATTGGAAAATGACCAAAATATTTCTGAAATGGCTTTTTTTGACCGCCGCATTCCGCTGCCCTTTCAAAACAGCGAGTGGTTTGAATGATGAAAGAAAAAACGCCGGATACACTCCTGCCAATCCCCCAACAAGAAGCGGGAGTACCAATAGTACCAACAAATATCGTGTTTCCAATAAGGTGCCAATGGCCAATTCCTTGCCTGCAATGGAATTAAACCAGGACATGGCCAGCCATGTAACGCCCAAGGCTAGGAACATGGCAAAATAGGCCATTATAGTCGATTCCAGAAGGAACTGTCCAATCAATGTCATTTTTTCCGATCCCAATACTTTGCGCATTCCCACTTCATTGGCCCTTCCTGCCGAGCGAGCCGTTGAAAGGTTCATAAAATTGATACAGGCGATAAGGAGGATAAAGAGGGCCGCAGCGGCAAAAATATAGACATACTGTATGTTGCCATTCACCCCCATTTCTACTGTTCTGGCGGAATGAAGGTGTATATCTGTAAGGGGGATCAGGCTATATTCCAGTCTGTTTCCGCTCCTTTCAAATTCGGACATACTGACAATATTCATGAACTCTTTCGCCTGTGGTAATACGTACTTATTGATGACGGTTAGGAAATTTTGATTGAATTTTTTGTAATCCTCCCCCGGTTTTAAGACTATATAGGTATGAAAATTATGGCTTAGGAAATTGCCAAAACCATAATCCACATTGTCCATAGAAAAGAAAAAATCAAAATTGAAATGAGAGTTATGGGGCAGGTCCTCAATGATTGCCGTAATTTTATAGATCCCGTTTTCATCGTCTGTTTCCAGGGTATTGCCCAGCGCATTACTGACCGAACCGAAATATTTATTGGCAACGGTTTCGGTAATCACAACGGTGTTGGGTTCGTTAAGGGCGGTTGAGGTATTTCCCAATATTGAAGGAAGCGTAAAGACCTTGAAAAGGGTGGAATCTGCATGTGTCACTTTATCCTCAATGATAAATTCGTTGTCCTTTTTAATAAGCTTCGCGCCATTGGAATTATAGAAACGGGTAAATTCCTCTACCTGGGGATAATCTTTTTTTAAGGTAGCACCCATAGGGTCCGCGGATACTGCCATGATCAGGTCGGTGCCTCCGAATCGGATATCGGAATTAACCCTGAAAATCCTGTTCGCTTTTTCATTATACCGGTCATAGCTTAATTCATCGGTGATATAGAGTGCAATCAGTATAAAACAGGACAGTCCCAGGGACAGGCCCCCGATATTAATGGCAGAGAAGCCCTTGTGTTTCCAAAGGTTCCTCCAGGCGATTTTTAAATAATTTCTGAACATGTTTAATTGATTTTTAACGATGAACTTGTCTATTATAATTTATTCTTGACGTCTATTTCATGATCTTCCTTTGATATCCTGGTACTCCTTAATGTGCTGATCATTCCGTCCGCAGACTTTTGACCGGGTTAGCCAATGAGGCTTTTATACTCTGGATGCTGACCGTCAGAAGGGCAATCACCACTATCGACAGAAACGGGAGCGCGAAGAATGTCCAATGAATTGAGATTCGAAATGCATATGCCTGAAGCCATTGATTTATGGTCAACCATGCGATGGGAATTGCAATAAGAAAAGCGACCAATAAAAGGATTGCGTAATCTTTGTATAACAACTTTAGGATGCCAGACACTGAAGCCCCGAGTACTTTGCGGATACCAATTTCCCTCGTTCTTTGCAAAGTAGTAAAGGATGCCAGCCCGAACAACCCCAGGCAGGCTACCAATATAGCCAGGGAGGTAAAAAGCCCGAATACTTTCCCAAAACGTTGGTCTGCTTTATATTGATTGTTGAAGTGGTCCTTCAGAAAAAAATACTCGAATGTATTTCCCGGAAAAAATATATCCCATTCCATTCGAACCTGTGAGATAGTCTCCGCCACATTTTCCGCTGTATGCTTAATGGCAAAATAGCCTTGAACATCCGGGATCAGGCGGAGGATCAAGGGTTCATATGGCAGCCTCAGGGATTCCTGGTTAAAATTTTCGGATACCCCCACAATGGTGTATTGATCCCCCCAGAATTCAATACGTTTACCGACCGCCTCTTCAGGGTTGGTGAAACCAAGCTGACTGATCCCCGTCCTGTTGAAGATGACGGCATTGGGATCGGCTCCAAAGTCTTCCGAGAACGCACGACCGGCTATCAATTTAAGGCCAAACTGTTCAATATAGTGATAGTCTACCCCAATGACACGATACTGCTTCGCATCCGTTTCATCTTCGGAAACCAGTCGTATGCCGCCGGCATTCCAGTCAACCGGTTGACCGGGGATGGTGGTGGCGGTTGCCACCCCTTTGATTGACGGATATTGAACCAGACTTTCTTTAAATGCGTTCATCTGACTTGAATAAGTGGAATCGGCAACTATTGGCGGGGAGACAATCAGCGTTTTATCTATGGCCAGACCTAGGGACTGCTTACGCATAAACTGTATCTGCTGGTAGACTGCGAGTGTTCCAATCAATAAAAATAAAGAAGCGGCAAATTGAAAAACGACCAGGGATTTTCGCAGGAGAGCGCCCTGTGGTGTTCCACCCAATTTCCCCCTAAGGACTTCGACCGGTTTAAACCGGGAAAGAACCAGGGCAGGATACGCTCCGGAGAGTACCACACCCACGATAAATACCACCCCCAGCCCGAACCAGAAATTACTATCTATTAAAAACCGGTAAGACAATGCCTGTCGGGAAACTTCATTGAAAAATGGGATTGCCAGTGCCGTAATGCCCAGCGCCAGGACGAGGGCGAGGCTATTGAACAATAGGGATTCCACAAAAAATTGTGCCATCAATTGTTTTCGCTGGGAACCCACCGTTTTTCGTATCCCAACTTCTTTGGCCCTCCCTATGGCGCGGGCGGTGGCGAGATTGATATAATTGACCCAGGCAATCACCACGATAAATAAAGCGATCCCGAGCAAAAGATAAACCGTTTTACCATCTCCCGTAGTTCCCGGTTCTTCCATAAAATGGGAATACAGATGGATATCGGCCAGGGGTTGCAATGAATATATGGCAGCGCTATTGAACTTTTTTAATTCATCTCCCACCAACTCTTCCACTACTGGAATAAATTTTGCTTCTACCTCTTCCGGTTTCACCCCAACTTTCAGCTTTAAATAGGTAAGACAACCGTCATTGGTCCACCAGGTATCCATGTCGGATCGGGGATCCTGGTTATCACGGGCCAGAATCCTTTCCCTGAAGCTGCTATAGGATATGAGGACTTCCGGACGCAATTGGGTATTGACCGGCATGTCCTTGAATACGCCCGTAATCCTGAAATCCTGGGTACTGTTGAACCGTATGGATTTTCCAATGACCTCAGTCGTGCCGAATGTTTTTTTGGCAGAAGATTCTGAAAGGAGGACTGTCCCTGGTTCTTTCAACACAGTGGTCTTATATCCACTTAACAAAGGATATGAGAAAAGCGAAAAAAAAGATTCACTGGCATAGAAAACATTTTCCAGTTTTAGGGCCTGCCCGCCGGTATCCACTACAACGTCACCGGCTCGGATAACTTTAGTAAAATCCTCGATTTCAGGGATCCTATCCTTGAAATTGTTTCCGACAGCGTAAGCGCCGGCGGCCCATTCCGTGGTCAGCACCCCATCATCATACCTATCCTGCTTCACCCGGTAAATCCGGTCCAAATCCTTATGAAAATCCTCATAGCTGAATTCAAACGCTACAAACTGAAGGATCAGCACGCAGGCAGCTACGCCTATGGCCAGACCCCCGATGTTGATAACGGAATAGACTTTGCTTTTTAAAAGGTTCCTCCAGGCAATTATTATATAGTTCTTGATCATGGTGGTCTTCTTAAATATTGATTTTCATGATACTTTTATTTATATGGGTACCGCCTTTCGATGTTCATTCCGTCCGCAGACTCTTGGCAGGATTTATTAGTGCTGCCTGTATACTCCTTGAACAAATTGTCACAAACGCAATGATCAATGTGATACTCCCGGAAAGGGCGAATATCCACCACTGAATATTGATATGGAACGCGAAGTCTTCCAGCCATTCATTCATTAACCAGAATCCAAGCGGAAAGGCAATTACCATAGACATGAAGATCCATTTCAGGAAATCCAGCGCCAGTAAGCCCACAATTCCGGGTACGGATGACCCTAAGACTTTTCGTATCCCAATTTCCTTGAATCTTTGCTGGGTGGTATATGTGACCAGCCCGAGCAGTCCCAGACACGCTACAAAAATGGTCAGAAAGGCAAAAATTTGCAGCATTTGACGCATGTTCCGCTCCGGCAGGTAGGTTTGGTTGTAGAGTTCATCCAGGTAGGCATATTCAAAGCTTTCAGCTGTGCCAAAAGTGTTCCAGAGAGATTCCATACTTGCAACCAGTCCGGGCATATCAGTGGATTTTGCCCGGAGGATGAGCCCATAGTACGGATTGTATCTCAACATAGCCGGCTCCATGGGTTCATGCAGGGATCGCACATTGAAATCATGCACCACCCCAATGATATGCAGGATTTTTTTTCCGCCTTCATTGTTTATGGACTCCATCAGGGTCTTTCCCACCGGCTGTTCTCCCAATCTGAAAACCCGCACTGCCGTCTGGTTGATGATGATATTGTCTTCCTCATCACCGAATTCCTTTGAAAAATTGCGGCCCTCCAGCAAGCGCATACCGAGGGTGGCCATATAGTCTTCATCCACGCCATAAGACCTTACCCGCAGCTTGATATTTTCATCCCTGCTCGAAACCATCGACTGCGAATCATCCGATGGTCCTGCCGGAACAAAAGCCGACGTTGTTATGTGGGAAACCCTGGGATCCTTTTCAAGTTCTGATTTAAACGCGGGAAGGCGGCTGCTCAGCAATCCGGCATCCCTGATTACGATAAGACCCTCCCGGTTATATCCTATATCCTTGTTCTGAATATAGGTCATCTGTTGGTTGACTACCAAAACAGCAAAGATGAGGCCCACAGAGATGGCGAACTGGAAAACTACCAATCCGCTTCGGATGCCTTTGCTACGACCTGTGATGAAGACATTGCGCAAGGAGTGGATAGGCTTGAATCCTGACATGAAGAAGGCGGGATACGCTCCTGCCATAAGGCTGATCAGCAATGTAAGCAAAAAAAGCACCCCAAAGAACCATGGGGTCAGGAGGTGATTGTATTCAAAATGTTTGCCCGAAAGATCATTGAAATAAGGGAGGGCCAGATAAAAGATAAGTAATCCGGTTCCCATGGCAAAAAACACAGAAAAAAATGCTTCAGTAAGAAACTGGTAGATCAAATGGTGTCTTGCCGATCCAAGTACCTTTCGCATCCCGATTTCCTTGAAACGTTTGGAAGCCCCGGCAGTTGAGAGGTTTATAAAATTGATGCAGGCAATGAGCATCGTAAACAGGGCAATGGCAGAAAAAATATAGACCGTATCAATATCACCTCCCTGTTCAAAATTCCCCCTCAAATTAGAATACAAATGGATTTTTTTGAGAGGTTGAAACTCCAAACCTACCCTATTACCGCTCTCAAAGAACTTCTCATAGGACATACCCAGACTGGTTTCCAACTGCGAACTCATATACTTTTTAGTAATCCCGGTCATTTTCCCTTCCAGCGATTCGATGGCTGTTCCGGCTTTGAGCAAAAGATAGGTATGATAGCTGCCGCTTAACCAGCTTTGGTTGGTAGCATCGGCGTTACTGGCCATGGAAGCCAGCAGATCAAATTTCATATGAGAGGCATCGGGAAATGCTTCCACGATCCCTGTTACTGTATACAATCCCGCGGCGTCTATGTAGTCACTGGGGCCATAAACACCAATGTCCTCAATTAAGAGTGTCTTATTTATTGGATCTTCAGTGCCAAAATAGGTTTCGGCCAGCTCCCTGGTAAGTACCACGGATCCCGCCCCGTTTAGGGCCTGCCTTGCATCTCCTTTAATCAGAGGAAAGGTAAAGACATCAAAAAAACCTGGGTCGACAAAGGCCAGTTTTCCTTGTCTTATGGTTTTTCCGTCATAGTTTACCCGCGTTCTGTCCGATATAGAGATGACCCGGGTAGCGGCCTCTACTTCCGGGAATTCCTGGCTCAGTGTACCCGCCACTGGTGCCATGATCCCGGCTTCTTGGATGATCTCATCTCCGATCTTTGCATTGAGCACCACGCGTACGATACGATCTGCATGGGCGTTAAAGCGATCATAGGACAACTCATCTTTTACAAACAAGGCAATGGTAAGGCATGCCGCTATGCCAATGGAAAGTCCGATGCTGTTAATGATGAAAAGCCCCTTATTTTTCAGGATATTCCTCCAGGCGATTTTTAGATGGTTTTTTAACATAGTCGTTTCTATTAAAGAATAACCGGCACTTATTCAGTCCTCAGGCCTTTGACCGGATTCGCCACTGCGGCCCTGATCACCTGAAAGCTAATGGTGACTATGGCGGTAAGGATGGTTGCAAGGCCGGAGATCGCAAAGACCCGCCAACTGATAGAAATGTGGTAGGCGAACTGCGAGAGCCAGTCCTGCATGACATACCAAGCAATCGGTGTGGCAATTACAATTGCAATCAAAACAAGTTTGATAAAGTCAGTAGAAAGCAATTTGAAAATTCCGAGTGAGGTGGAACCCAATACTTTTCTTATGCTTATCTCCTTGTTACGTAGTTCTGTATCAAATGCTGCCAGGCCAAAGAGACCAAGGCAAGAAATAAAAACAGCCAGATACGCAAAATACCTGCCGAGGCTCAGAATCCGCTTTTCGGAAAGGTATTGTTTCTCGAAGGTCTGATCCAAAAATGAAAAATTGAACTGATATCCGGGATTGAATCGGATATATGCAGCTTCAATTTGTTCCAGGGCTTTTTGTTCCATACGTGTTTGCAGTTTAAGCATCGCCTTCCCCATTTGATTCGCAGAATAAGCAAAAATAACCGGAGAAATCGGCTGCATTACGGATGCGGTATTGAAGTCCCTCATGACCCCCAGGATGGTTTTTTCTTCTCCCCAGAGCTGTACCTTACGCCCCACCGGATCTTTCAATCCCATTAATTTTATGGCCTCCTTATTCAGGATGAGGAATGTTTCCGGGGCACCCAGTTCCCTGTTAAATCCCTGGCCTTCCGCGATTTCGATCCCAAGGGTTTTCATCAGATCCTCATCCACATTACGGATGATAAAATCGATTTCAGTACCCTCTATTTTCCCCGGCCATTCCAGACCATAGGTAGAAGATCCGCCCTCCTCACTGATAATCGACTCAGTGATGGCCCCCATTCCGACCACTCCTTCAATTTTATCCAGTTCGTCAAATAATACCTGTGGTTCTGCATAGGCTTTTCCTTCGAGGTCAAAGGAAACCACATGGTCCCTTTCAAAACCGACAGGTTTATTCAGGGCATAACGGACCTGCTCATTAATGACCAGAACAGATATGATCAACACAAGCGAGGCCATAAACTGGAAAACCACCAGCCCTTTCCGTGCGTTTATGACACTTCCAACTTTATGTAATTTGCCGGTCAATGCAGCCAGGGGACTGAAATTGGCAAGATAAAATGCGGGATAGCTGCCGGATATCAGACCGGTGATCAGAGTTGTAACCAGGATAAATGCGATTTCTCCCAGGCTGAAACGCAATCCAAGTTCTTTCCCGGTGATAAAGTTAAAGAGGGGGATAGAGGCAATAACCAGGACAAGCGCGAGGATCAGGGAAAGGTAGGTGAGGAGGACTGATTCTGAAAGAAACTGGAAGATCAGGACTTTTTTAGTCCCTCCAATTGTTTTCTTTATTCCAATTTCCTTGAATCTGCGGGAAACCCTTGCCGTTGAAAGATTCATAAAATTGATACAGGCAATGAGCAATATCAACACCGCAATGAATCCCATTAAGCGTATGTATGTGATTCTGCCACCGGTTTGTACGCCATTTTCAAAATTTCCTCTGAGATAGGTATCGGTGAACTTTCTTGTGAAAAGGGTGAAGGTATTGTACTCAGAGTAACGATCTATCAGGTGCTCGATTTTCCTATCAAATGCAGCCATATCCACATTTGCTTTGAGCATTACATAGGTCTGAGGGCCAGTGTTTTCCCAAATGAGGCCGTTGGTCCATATATCTTCCACAAATTTCTGCTTGGTGGCAACATAATCGAACTGCAGGGTTGAGTTTCCCGGGGGATTTCTGAAAATACCGGAAATCAATCCGTTCTGTACGATTCCGAACATTTCATATTCGATGGATTGACCTATAGCCTTATTTGGCGAGCCATATAACTTGGCTGCTAAATTTTCTGAAATCACCACAGACTCCTTTTTTAAAAGGACCTCCCCGGATCTTCCGACCAACAAGGGAAAGGAAAAGGTTTCGAAAAATGCCTTTCCTGCGAACAAACCCTCCGATTTAAATGTATTCACGCCGTTCCTCAGAGTAAGACTCATCCCCTCTTTTCCAAGATCCATAACTGTGACCGCATTTTCCACTTCAGGAATATCCTTTTCCAGGGCGTCGGAAAGAGGACCCTGTGTGCCGTCATGGATCTGGACAATACCATTTTCGGTACTCTTTTCCATAATCTGATAAAGTCGGTCGCCGTTGGCATGAAAACGGTCGACCTTATATTCATCAGTAACCCAAAAGTAAATAAGGAATGCGCTGGATAACCCTATGGAGAGTCCGAGAATGTTAACTGCGGAAAATAAAAGACGTCTCTTTAGGTTCCTCCACGCGATTTTTAGATGGTTTTTTAACATGGCTGATGAGTTCCGATTGATGAATAAACCCTGAAACATATTCACTTCCCCGCCGGTCTGTTCTTCCGGAGAAGTGGCAAGCTAGATCATGGCCCCCATGGCCCTGTTCTGACTTTCAGTAACGATCTGCCCGTCAAAGAGGTTGATCACCCTGTGGGCGTAATGAGAATCATGATCCGAGTGTGTTACCATTACAATGGTTGTTCCCTCCTGATTCAGTTCCGTCAGCAGGTTCATGACCTCCGTGCCGTTTTTCGAATCCAGATTTCCGGTGGGCTCATCCGCCAGGATCAGTTTTGGATGGGTCACCACGGCTCGGGCTATGGCCACCCGTTGTTGTTGTCCCCCCGACAACTGATGGGGAAAATGCTTTTCCCTATGGGCGATTTTCATCCGCTCGAGTACTTTGGTCACCTTCTCCCGACGTTCGGCTTTATTCATCTTGAGATAGATTAGCGGCAATTCCACATTCTCAAAAACGGTGAGCTCGTCAATTAGGTTAAAGCTCTGAAAAACAAAGCCGAGGTTCCCCTTTCTTAAGGAGGTCCTCTGTCGTTCTTTGAGTCCGCTCACCTCATGGCCCGCAAATTTGTAACTCCCTGCTGTAGGATTGTCAAGCATGCCGATGATATTGAGCAAAGTGGACTTACCACAACCGGAGGGGCCCATAATGGCTGCAAATTCGCCCTCTGCAATTTTCATATTGACATTGTTAAGTGCCAGGGTTTCTACCTCTTCGGTCCTGAAACTCTTTTTTAAATTTTGGATCTGTATCATTTTGGTTAATTAAATTTTTGTTACTTATATAATCTTCCATCGTCTCCCGTGAGATCCCGATACCCCATCATCCGGAAAGTCGGGCATCTGTCCGGAGCAGGCGATCCGCCGGTCTCTACCTATAAAGACCATGAACCCACCGGATTGTGACAGTCGAAACGTGTTTTCTTTTTGATAGACTCATAATTCTATTACCGCACCTGGTCTGACAGATGTGATCGCGTGTTATTTCAGAATGATTTTCTGGGCTTCCCCAAAATTGTCATAGTTGCTTGTAATTACTTTTTCGCCGGCCTGGAGGCCTTCTAGGACTTCATAGTACCTCGAATTCTGTTTTCCAATACGGATGTTCCTCCGCAGCGCCTGCCCGTCCCCGGAATCAATCACGAAGATCCATTGTCCCCCGGTGCTCTGAAAAAAACTTCCTTTCGGAAGTAGCAAAGCATCGCTGGATTCTCCCAGTTGGAGCTTAATATTATAGCTCTGCCCGGTACGTATGGTTTCCGGTTTCTCGTCTGTGAAGACCAGATCAACTTTAAATTTTCCGTTACGCACCTCCGGATAAACTTTCCTCAGGCGCAGCGGATATTCCTTGTTATTGCGCTCAAGGATGGCCGTCAGATCCCTGATGACGCGATCAATATAATGTTGATCAATGGTGGCCTCGATCTTATAATCGGTTAGTACATTCACCTGACCTATCCGCTCTCCCTGAGTGATACTCTGGCCGATCTCCGCATCCAGGAATCCGAGCTGGCCATCCGCCGGAGCGCGTACATTCAACTGGTCGATACGCTCATAGACCATGGACAAAGTGGTCTTCATGCGTGCCAGATCGGTATCCAGGCCAGACAGAGACGTTATCCGCAATTCGTCGTCCTGTTCGGTCTGCAGCTTAATGATTTCATACTGTTTCTGTGAAAGCTCATAACTTTCCTTAGAGGTTAAATAGGTTTCCTTCGATATTAATTCATCCTTATATAAGGCTTCGTTTTGCTCGAAACTCCGCTTTAGCCTGGCCAGTTCGTACTCTGAGGTGGCCAGTGACTTTTTTCCCTCCACCTGACGGGAGTCAAAAGCCAGCCTGGTCGATCGCAGGTCATTTTGCTTTAAGGCAAGATTGCTCTCACTTGCAAGGATCTGTTCATATAACCCCCTGTTCTCAAGTTTCAGGATGATGTCTCCTTCTTTGACCATAGCTCCTTCTTCAATGAGTTTTTCTTTTACCCTCCCGCCCTCATAGGCATCCATGTAGATGGTTGCGACCGGAGCGACATTGCCATTGATGGTGATATAATCATCAAATTTCCCTGCAGACACTTCTGATATGGAAAGCTTATCCCTGTCTGTACGAAATGTAGAAACAGAGGTATCGAAGATCATTTTATATCCGGCGAAAAGCAGGAACAGGCCCAGGGCAATATATCCGTAATGTTTTGGGCGCAGTCCTTTCTTTTTTTCAAGCTTTATATCCATAATTGTCGTAAACTTTCTAGTTGATGCTGAATACAGGTAGCCCTCGGTAAAAGTCGAGCGTGCTCCTGTTCACCTCCGTCCGGAGACGTACCTGTAAATTTTCATTTTGAGCGCCGGCATATAGGTTCTTTGCGGTAAATAAATCCAGCGCGTTGATCATCCCTTTCTCATACCGTTTTTGCGCAATAACAAATGCCAGGTTACTTGAGGCCATCTTTTGTGAACTCTGCTCGTATTCCACCTGAAGTGACTGATATTCCTGCACGAGCAGCTGTATGGTCTGATAGAGTTCCTGTTTCTGTAATTCAAGATTGTTTCTGGTTCTCAGTTGTTCTATTTTTTGCTGTTTCACTTTCGAGCGCCCCGACCAGCCATTACTTATGGGCAGCGAAAGCGAGACCCCCACGAACTGGAAGGTATTGTCTCTGAACTGGTCGCCGAAGGTTATGGTATTTCCCATGCTGTCCCGGGTGGTTTCGTAATAGCCGGTTCCATATCCCCCAAATAAGGAGAGCGATGGATATAGCCCGCCCCTTGCCGCGGCTTCTTGCTTTTTGGCGGCCCTCACACGAAACTCCTGCGCTTTCAGGATTGGGAGAAATTCCCGGGCTGCATTATAAATGGAATCCGATTGTATGACATTATCCTCAGGTTCTGTGAAGTTCTCAGTAATACCGGATTCTATTGAAATGTCGTTGGCGCCTTCCAGGTTCATTTCCTGAATCAGCTTTAATTTAGCGGCAACAAGCTGGTTTTTACTTTGGGTGACATTCAGCTTATCTGTAAGCCACAAGGACTGGGCTTCATATAAATCGGCGCCAGCCTTCATCCCAAGACTTATCTGTTTCTCGACAAGGTTCAGGTTCCCCTGTGAAACGGCCAGTTGCTCTTCCGAGATAAGGACCAGACCCTCGTAAAACTGGATATCGTAAAAAGCCTGCATAACTCTGAAACCAAGCAGGTATTTCTGTTGTAAAGTTTCTTCTTTTGTCGCTTTATACAAAAACCGGGTGGCCTTTAATGCATTCAATTTCATAAAACCCTGAAACAGATCCATGTTGGATTGAATGGAATAATTGTTTGAAAAGAAATCGGTATTCACAATACTGTTGTCATTTGGATCCACGGAGCGGCCGAAGCGGATATTGTATTCGGAAAAAGCATTTACAGTCGGCAACAGATCTCTGATCGACTGCCGGTAGGTCTCCCGGTCTGACTGGGTATTGAATTTGTAATCCCTAAGTTGCAGATTGTGTTCCAGCGCATAGCGCACACAGTTATCCAATGTCCACCTTTCCTGGGCTACTCCAGGTACATATATAAGAATTAGAAGAAACAAGATGAGTTTCCTAAACATAATACATTTGATATGCCTTTAAACACTCCAGATGTATGCCATAAATATAATTATCTTATTTTCAGGTTATTACATGTATTATGAGTGAATTGCGTGTAAATTATGTAAAATAGTTGTACAGATATTGTCAAAAATATGGACACTCCAAATGAACCGTACGACATGATTTGTACCTTAGGTACATTATAAGAATCTATCAACATGTCGGAAGGTAAAATACTGGTCATCGATGACAACAAGAGTGTACTTAGCGCATTGGAAATATTGCTGCAGTTTGAGTACAAGACCGTAACCATCCTTTCCAATCCCAATCAGCTTTCTTCTTTTCGTGACCTTCCCACTTATGATATTGTTTTGCTGGATATGAACTTCTCCGCAGGTGTTAATACTGGAAATGAAGGTTTGTATTGGCTCAGGGAAATCAAAAAGAAGGTACCGCAGATCTCTGTGATCATGATGACCGCCTATGGGGCCATTGATCTGGCAGTAAATGCGCTTAAGGAGGGGGCAGCCGATTTTGTTCTGAAGCCATGGAATAACGACAGATTGCTGGCAACGGTAAAATCGGCCTATTCCCTCCGTAAATCCGAGAAAGAGATCCGGCATCTCAGAGAAAAAGAGCACAATCTGAAGAGGGTGATCAATCAGAACAATAATTTTATCATAGGGAATTCAAGGGCGCTCAATTCGGTGCTGAAGCTGGTCCAGAAAGTAGCTAAGACCAATGTCAACATACTGGTCACAGGAGAGAACGGCACGGGAAAGGAACTGATCGCCCGGGAAATTCACAAACTGTCGGCACGGAGTGAAGAAGTTTTCATTCCCGTTGACATGGGGAGCATCTCGGAAACACTTTTTGAAAGCGAATTGTTCGGACATTTAAAAGGGGCGTTTACCGATGCCAAAGAGGACCGGGCAGGGAAATTCGAAGCAGCCAACGGCGGAACACTTTTCCTTGATGAGATTGGAAATCTGTCGCTGCAGTCACAGGCAAAATTACTGTCGGCGATCCAGAACAAGACCATTGTGCGTGTTGGTTCGAACAAACCCATTCCTGTGGATATCCGTCTTATCAGTGCCACGAATTGTAACCTGATTCAAATGGTTGCTGATGGCCTTTTCAGGGAGGATCTGCTTTACAGGATCAATACCATCAGAATAGAAGTCCCTCCGCTCAGGGAGCGGGAAGGTGATATGCTTATTCTGGTCGATTTCTACCTGAATAAATTTGCCGTCAAATACGGAAAACCGGGCCTGCGCATCAACCAGGCGGCGCAGGAGAAATTAACCGCTTATGCCTGGCCGGGGAATATCCGCGAACTGGTCCATACAATGGAACGAGCCGTGATCCTTTCTGAAAGTTCCATACTAAAATCCGGCGATTTCCTTTTACATACCCAAACTGTTCTTCCGGCCGAGACCGGGCCGGAAACCCTGGAAGCAATGGAATTACTCATGATCAGAAGGGCGCTGGAGCAGTTTGAGGGAAACTATACAGCCGCTGCCGATCACCTTGGAATTTCACGGCAAACCCTGTATAATAAGGTGAAGAAACTGAAAAAATAATGGTAAGCCGCTTTATTTATTTGCAACTGATATTGCGTATTTCTATTATTGCCGTCATGGCGCTGGCATCCGCATATTTCTTTTTTGGAGAGAAGTTCATTCTCTCTTTCTTTTTTTTTGCACTTCTTTTTTTACAGACCCTTTTCCTGATAAGGTATGTCAATCACACCAACAGGAAGATCGCCTATTTTTTTGAAGCGGTGAAGAATGAGGATTTTACACTTCGGTTCCCCGAAAAATTGAATTTGAAGTCCCTGGAGGAACTCAACCACAGCCTCAACATGCTCAATAACATGATACAGGAAATCTATGTTAAGAAGCTCGCTCAGGAACAGTATTACCAGAGGATCCTAAAGGAAGCAGATATAGGGATCCTGACGATCAATCCTAAAGGCCACATCCTTTTTGCCAATCCAAGGATCGAGGAGTTGTTAAATTACAGGCCCCTTAATCACATCAAACAACTGAATCAGGTTGATGAAAAGCTCTACGGGCTCTTTAGTGAACTAAAACCGTTTGAGCGCAGGCTGGTACAACTTACCAATGAAAGGGAAAAAAAACAGATCGCACTTAAATCGACCCAAATTAATCTCAACCAAACCGATTTGCTGCTCGTGGTTGCCCAGGATATCCAACAGGAACTTGATGAAAAAGAAACCGAGTCCTGGGTTAGACTTATCCGCGTACTTACGCATGAGATCATGAATTCTATTACACCCATTACGTCCATTTCGGAATCAATTTTAAGATATTACAAGACTGCCGACGGCCAACCAGCTGTGGAACCGCCTGGTGAAGGACAACTTCAAAATATCATCAAAGGCCTCGAAGTGATCCGTGGGCAGGGCATTGATCTCATGGAATTCGTGCAATCTTACAGGAGTTTTCTCAGCCTACCGCCACCGGATAAATCTGTAGTTCCCGCGCAGCGGTTATTGGAGAAAGTTGCTGTCCTGATGGCCCAGGAAAACCAGCAAGGTGCGATCCGGATTGACTTTTCGTCACATCCTGAGGAGTTGGAACTTTTCATTGACGAAAAACAAATTTCCCAGGTACTTGTCAATCTTTGTAAAAATGCACTCCAGTCCATGGACGGCCGGGAAACCGGCGCGATCAGGATGGTGGCCAGCCAGAATGCACAGGAACGCAAGTTTATCAGGGTTTCTGACAACGGTCCGGGGATACCTGCAGATCTGCTGGACCAGATCTTTGTTCCCTTTTTTACAACCAAAAAAACGGGGACCGGGATCGGGCTGAGCCTTTCAAAACAAATCATGCATTTGCATGGAGGAAGCCTGAGTGTTGAGTCACAGGAAAACACCGTATTTACCCTGAGTTTTAACTGAGTACAGCCTTTGGCCTCCTTTCCCGTATCCGGACATTATTTCTCCGCTTCATCCTGCGGCATTGCTTTCGAGGGATCCCAAAAATGGCTCTCAAAATCGACAATTTGATTATTGATTACTTCAATCCCTTCGTTTTCCAGAAGCTGTTGCATGATATTGGTGCCTCCGAAGTGATGTTTCCCGCTCAGCAAACCCACCCTGTTGACCACGCGGTGCGCAGGAATATCCATCCTGTTATGGCAGCCGTTCATTGCCCAGCCGACCACCCTTGCTCCGCGGGTGGTCCCGAGGTAGTTCGCAATGGCTCCATAGGACGTGACTTTCCCAAACGGCACCTTTCTGGCTACGTCATAGACCTTTTCAAAAAAATTTTCATTGTCTGTGTTCATGCTTCGTCATAGATAATCCGGATCAGGGTAGTAACCAATAAGACAAGCATCAATGCGCTGAGAATATAATTGGAATTTTTTGAAAATCGATGGGTGCGTGTTTCCAGCTTGTTGAAATAAATGGTGTACAGGTAAAGGACAGTAAAAGTTCCGCAACCTGCTGCCAGTATAAAAACAGCAATATCCCATATTTCGAACTTGATCCACCCCGAGGCATTCCACATGGCATTAACACCACTGTAATACGGAATTGTCAGGAGGTTAAGTGCAGCCAGCAACAGGCCTTTAAAAAAACTGTTCTTTTTACTGGCATTCACCATCCTGATCTGATGGGAATCATCTCTTTTGGCTGAAACGAAAAAATATATGGCAAAGGTGGCGAATACCCCAATCGCTATTTTCAGGAGCAGGTCAATGACTTCAGGATGCCTGAATAGGTATTTGGATATAAGAACAGCGATATAAGCCTGAACCATGACGACGATGGAAACGCCAATGTTAAATATTACACCATTGAGTTTTCCTTTTTCAACACTTATTTTAGCGGCATTCATATTCAATAATCCCGGGGGCACGGTCGCCATGAAAGCAGCGGAGTAAGTGGCAAAGAAAAGTATGATCAGATGCGTCATGGCTAAAGGATACGGAACTTTAAATAGGTAATTGGTTTGTTTAACTGCAGATATTGCAACTCATAAAAGGTCTGAATATTCAGCGCCTCTTGCGGGCACCCCTCATTTGTATAAATATCATGGTTGGAATATAACAACTCAAAGCCCAGGCCCTGCACAATGCCAAGGGTATATCCATGCATGAATTCACTGTCTGTTTTAAGGTGGATCACCCCCCCTTTACGGATCACCCGTTGGTACATCTCTAAAAATTGTGGATTTGTCAGCCGGTGTTTGGTTCGTTTAAATTTGATCTGAGGGTCAGGAAAGGTCAGCCATATGCCGGCAATTTCTTCCGGTCCGAATAACTGATCGAGGTAGGCGATATTGCCCCGTAAAAATGCAGCATTTGAGAGATGCTCCTCCAGAGCAGTCTTCGCACCGCGCCAGAAACGGGCACCTTTAATATCAAGGCCTATAAAATTACAGGTAGGATGGGCTCTGGCAAGCCCGATGGTATATTCACCTTTGCCGCAACCCAGTTCCAGAATGATCGGTTGGTCATTGCCAAAATGCCGGTTCCACCGGCCTTTCAATTCAAAATTGCCCTCTACCAGTGTTTCCCTGTCCGGTTGAATAACGTTCGGGAAAGTTTCATTCTCCCTGAAACGTTTAAGCTTATTCTTACTTCCCACTGGGAATGAATTTAAGGTTTTGGCAAAACGGGGGAATCCTTACTTCGGTTGGTTGGATCAGCTGGCAGTCGGTTTTGCTTTCTCTAAGGTAAAAGAAAATTCCGAACCGACGCCAAACGCACTTTCAACATAGATTTTTTCATTGTGGGCTTCCACCACATGCTTGACAATTGACAATCCAAGGCCGGAACCGCCCTCTTTCCTGCTACCGCTTTTATCAACCCTGTAGAAGCGTTCAAAGATCCTTGGAAGATGTTCTTCCTGGATACCCTCCCCGTTATCTGTCACCCTGATGATCACCTTGTTCTTGATTAGATTCTCGACACTTACTTCTGTCGTGCCATCAAGATTGCCATATTTAATTGAATTGACAATGAGGTTCGTAACCACCTGCTGGATTTTGTCCAGATCGGCATATACATAAATAGGTAATTTATAGTCCATATCAAAGGTCAGGGAAATCTTCTTTTTAGCCGCCTTCATTTCCAAAAGCTCAAAGATGTTCTGGATGAGTTCGATGATATCAAAATTCTTCCTTTCCAGCCTCAGGTCCCCGGCTTCAAATTTCGTTATCAGGTCCAGGTCTTTTACAATATAGATAAGCCTTTCCACTCCTTTGTTTGCCCGCTGAAGGTATTTTTTACGAACCGCTTTATCATCCATGGCCCCATCCAGTAAGGTCAGGATATATCCTTGTACGGTAAACAAGGGCGTTTTTAATTCGTGGGAGACATTGCCCAGAAAATCTTTGCGGTATTCCTCCCGTATTTTCAGGGTATCAATTTCGATTTTCTTGTCCTTGGTGAATTTTTCTATTTCCCGGGTTAGCGTTTTCATATCTGTGGTGACCGGACGCGAGCTGAAGGAGGAGGACTCCAGCAGAGATACATCATCATAAATTTTCTTGATTCTCCGGAAAATGAATTTTTCAACCCTTACCTGTATTACCAGGAAACACGTCCCGAAAACAAGAAAAATGACAAAGAGCAGTACCGGCCAGTCTTCCTGAAGTCTTCCGGTAAAAATCGAGAGGGCAAAAAGTGTAATGGCAAGAAGGAAGGTGATCAACAGGGAGGAGCGGAAGGAAAATCTATAGGACTTCTTTAACCGGATGGCCATTACAGTACAAACTTATACCCTACCCCTTTCACAGTTTTAAAATGATCATCTCCTATCTTCTCCCGAAGTTTTCGGATATGCACATCGATGGTTCGGCCTCCGACCACAACTTCCTGGCCCCAGACCTTATCCAGAATGGACTCCCTTTTGAATACCTTGTCAGGTTTCGAAGCGAGCAGCGCCAGTAATTCAAATTCCTTGCGGGGTAATATGATCTCCCTGCCGTGATTGATCACTTTGTATTCTTCCCTGTTGATCAATAAATTACCAACTTTCATGATTTCTTCCGCAACAGTGTTTTCTTCCTTGAATCTCCGCAAAAGTGATTTTACTTTACTGACAAATACTTTGGGTTTTATGGGTTTGGTAATATAGTCATCCGCTCCGGCATCAAAGCCAGCCATCTGAGAGTAGTCTTCGCCCCTGGCAGTCAGGAAGGCAATAATCGTGTTTTCAAGACCCTTCGTGTCCCGAAGGATTTCACAGGCTTCAATCCCATCCATTTCAGGCATCATTACATCAAGTACTATCAGTTGGGGGGACTTCTTAATGGCTTTTTCTACGGCTTCCAATCCGTTTTTTGCGGTATAGACCTGATAGCCCTCGGCAGTAAGATTATAACTGAGGATTTCAAGAATATCCGGCTCATCATCTACCAAAAGTATTCTTATGTCCTGTTTCTTCATAGGTGGCGGCGTTGGCTGGTAAAATCCACAGCAAAGATACTACTAATGCACAAATGACCTTAACATAGAATTTATAAGGTAACAATATTATAACATATGGACGCCCATTCTTTACAGTAAGAAAATGATTTCACAATGCCATTATTGAGTTTTCGGGGCCGATATCAGAAGGGGCAAGTTTCTTTTCGGGGGCCAGGTCCTGTTTAAAAGCCTTCACAAATGTGCTCCTGATCGACTTTTCAAGGGGTTTGATAGGTGATAGGTGTCGGACCATTTTATTATTTACTATATTTGTGGTATATTGTTTGTAGTGAACTGAGTATGAAGCACCTCTACCTGCTGTTAATTTTCCTTATTTTTTCCGCAGCCCATGGGCAGGGAACCCAGGGAAGCGGTGATATCCCCGGCTTCAAACTTTATCCCAATCCTGTTACCAACGGGAAAGTCATTATCAACACACACCGGAACGCCCCCAAACAAATTCTTATATACGATGTATTGGGCACGTTGGTTATGGAAACATCCCTTTCGGGAAAAGAATTGGATCTTGCCAATCTTGATGCAGGAGTATATGTGTTGAGAGTCATTGAGGATGACAACATTGCCACAAGAAAGCTTATTGTAAAATAACACCTTCCATACATTTATAATTCCCTGAATGTCCCTTCATCCCTTACAGTTTTCACGTTCATCTGCACAAAACGTCGGTCAACTGCGCGGATAAACCCCTTTACCTACAAAAATATCCATTTGACAACAATTAATCTCCTCGGATATCGCTTTCCCTTATCTTTACTTTATTGATCCCAAATCAATGTCCATGAAAGTAATCTGCCTAGCCATCAGTCTGGTATTTACTGGAATGCTCAGTGCCCAGGAAGTTGCTGATAACGCTACCCATACTCAGGAGCTGCAGGATGCTTTCGGATTGTATCCAAATCCCGCTGTGAATGATGTGGTTTATATAACCACCCGAAAGAACGACGCCAAGAGCATTGTCATCTTTGATGTTTTCGGAAAGGTGGTCCTTCGGGACAGAATTACTACCTCGGTCTTGAATATAGCGGTTCTGGTACCTGGGGTGTATGTACTGCAAGTGCAGGAAAATGACAAAAAAATGACCAGGAAGCTGGTAGTAAAATAAAATCTTATACCAATCTGACTATAGAAGCCCTGATCCGCAATAAGCGGTTATCAGGGCTTTTTTTGGCTACTTTTGCAGGTGTCATGAATGAGATCGACAGCCGCCGCATATTTGAGATCCGTACGGATGCCGAATTCGATACGCTGGCGATGGAGGTATTTCAGCACCAGTTTTATTACAATGCTGTTTACAGGGAATTTTGCGAACATATCAGGGTGTCCGAACGGCAGGTAAAGGAGATCCGTGATATCCCGTATTTACCAGTATCCCTCTTCAAATCAAGGCGTATTATCTCCGACAGTCACAGGGAATCGGTTGTATTTACCAGTAGCGGGACTACCGGAGTAAGCCCGAGCAGGCATTTTGTGTCAGATCTTTCACTCTATCGCACCAGTTTTCATAAAACATTTGAATATTTCTACGGCCCGGTCCCGGATTATTGCTTCCTGGCCTTACTCCCCTCTTACCTCAACAGAGAGGGGTCATCGTTGGTTTTTATGGTTAATGAGCTGATCATGCTCAGCCGACATCCTGACAGTGGTTTTTATCTTGATGATTATGACACCCTAGCTCAAAATCTGAAAAAGCTCGAAGACGAAGGCCAGCAGGTGATCCTAATAGGGGTGTCATATGCACTTCTGGAACTGGTATCCAAATACAAATTTCAACTCAAAAACACCCTCGTCATGGAAACAGGAGGCATGAAAGGCAGGGGCCCGGAATTGATCCGGGAAGAACTGCACCTGCGATTGGGCGATGGTTTCGGAGTAGGCCGGATACATTCGGAGTACGGGATGACGGAAATGCTTTCACAGGCCTACTCGAAAGGTGATGGTTCCTACAAAACCCCACCCTGGCTTAAGGTAATTGTACGCGATCCTGATGATCCTTTCGATTTGAAAAGACAGGATAGAACAGGTGGGATCAATATCATTGACCTCGCCAATTTACACTCCTGTTCCTTTCTCGCGACCCAGGATCTCGGACGAGTGCATGATGACGGAAGTTTTGAAGTTATCGGTCGTTTTGATCATTCCGATATCCGGGGATGCAATCTCATGGCTTTATAAGTATCCGCCAGAGAAACCCAATCCCACTAAATTAATATCCTGGAAGTACCGGCGATCTGGTGGTCCACAACCAGTACGAAGTAACTTTTTTTCCCCTTCTGAAGCAATACGTAAGTGTCATTGATGAGGTCTGCTTCAGTAATTGTAAATTCAGCTGTGACCCTCTCCTTGTTCACCGAAATGGCCTGTTGCTGCAGTTCCCTCCTGGCTTCCCCATTAGACTTGAGGAAGCCGGTTTTTGCTGACAGGGCCGCTATCATATCAAGGCCCTCCGCAATATCGGAACGAGATATGTTGGCCTGTGGAACGCCTTCAAATACTTCCATAAAGGTAGCATCATCCAGGGCCTTTAATTGTTCGGAGGTAGAATTTCCAAAAAGGATCTCACTGGCACTTGCAGCATTCAGGAGATTTTCTTTCCCATGAACCAATTCTGTGATCTCTTCGGCCAGCTTCCTCTGGAGATTTCTGAGATGCGGGGCCGCCTCATGGCGGATGACTAGTCCCTCAATTTCGTTCCGCCTTAAAAAAGTAAATATTTTAATATACTTCTCAGCATCCTCATCAGTCGTATTGAGCCAGTATTGATAAAACTTATAAGGAGAGGTCCTATGGGCATCCAGCCATATATTCCCTGATTCAGTTTTGCCAAACTTTGATCCGTCTGCTTTGGTAATCAACGGACAGGTCATAGCATAGCCTTTGCCGTTTTCTATTCTCCTGATAAGTTCCGTACCCGTGGTTATATTGCCCCATTGATCGCTGCCTCCCATTTGCAAGGTACAATCATGCGTACGGTAGAGATGCAGAAAATCATATCCCTGGACCAACTGATAGGTAAACTCTGTATAGGACATGCCCTGTTGGGCATCCGCTTCAAGACGGCTGCGTACGGAATCTTTGGCCATCATGTAGTTTACTGTGATGTGTTTCCCGATATCACGGATAAAATCGAGGAATGAAAAATCCTTCATCCAATCATAGTTATTTACCATGACCGCGACATTCTTCCCACCTTCCTCAAAATCAAGAAAGCGTTCCAGTTGCGCCTTTAGTGCTTCCTGGTTGGCACGAAGCGTTGTTTCATCAAGAAGATTCCTTTCGGTTGATTTCCCCGAAGGATCTCCAATCATCCCTGTTGCCCCTCCCACCAGAGCGTAGGGTTTGTGACCGGCAAGCTGAAAATGCCTAAGCATCATGATTCCCACCAGGTGGCCGATATGCAGGGAATTTGCTGTTGGATCAATGCCAAGGTAAGCTGACCGCATCCCACTCAACAAATGATCTTCTGTTCCTGGCATAGCATCATGCAACATACCCCTCCAGGTTAATTCATCAACAAAATTTGAGGTCATTCCCTACTTATTTGATTGATGCAAATATAAAATAAAATCAGGGCAGCACTTTTCCTCAGGGCGATATATCGGGGCTAATTAAGTACATTTGAGTCATGATTTTGGTTACTGGCGGGACGGGTCTGGTGGGTACTCACCTTATATATCACCTTGTGAACAAAGGGCTTCCGGTAACGGCGATCTACCGGGAGGGGAAGAGTTTTGATGAAGTGAAAAAAGTGTTCTCCTATTACTGCGATCAACCTGAAGAGATTTTTAGTGCCATCCGATGGGTGGAGGCAGATTTGAACGACCTTCCCGCTCTGGAAAAAGCCTTCAGGGGAATTACTCATGTCTATCATTGCGCAGCCCTCATTTCTTTTGATCCAAGGGACTTTAACCGACTAAAGCAGGTGAATATTGGCGGCACCGCGAACATCGTGAACCTATGTATGTCCCAAAGGATTAAAAAACTATGTTATGTAAGCTCCATCGCTACCATAGGCCGAGGGGATGGTCCTTCAGGCAATACAGAGGATTCTGACTGGAATGACAACGACAGGAATGTGTATGCACTCACCAAATATGATGCTGAAATGGAAGTATGGAGAGCATATGTTGAAGGCCTTCCTATGGTGATCGTCAATCCCGGCGTTATTCTGGGCCCGGGATTCTGGAATAACGGCAGCGGACAACTTTTCAAGATTTCTGCCAGGGGGACGAAATACTATCCTCCTGGAGGGTCGGGATTTATTACTGTCCAGGACGTGATCAGGATCATGGTGGGTCTTATGGATTCAGCGTATGAAGGTGAACGCTACATCCTTATTGATAAGAATCTGACCTACAGGGAGATTCTTTCAAATATTGCCAGGGAATTTGGGAAGCAAACCCCCAAGAAACAAATTAAAATATGGCAATTGTATATTCTATGCTTTTTGGATTGGGCAAGGAACGTTGTTAGCGGAAAACCCCGGCTAATAACCCGAAGAGGCATAGTGTCCCTGAAAGAAAGACCCATTTACGACAACAAAAAGATAGTGGAGGCCCTCAACTATGAATTTGAACTGATGGCAGAATCCATTTATTTTAATTGTAATCGGTTTAAGGAATCGTATCCTGGTTTATTTTCCTGAGTCCTCCTGTCGTGTCAGTCCTGACATTATTCTCCATCTCAAGCCGGGTACTGTCATTGCGTTGTTTTCTCACTTCCTCCAGCCTGGTCTTCTCCATTTCTAATCTGGTTTCGACCTCCTTATAAAGTCTTTCATATTCAATGGGCAGCGAGGCGTAATAGATATCACTCTGTACAAATTGTGCGCTGTCTATCTCATATTTTCGATAGATGAACTTCATTGGGTCGACTCCATTTTCTTCCAAAACATGCGGGTTTATGGCCTTTGCGGCATTGATCATTGCCAGATCGTAAAGAATATCAGACATTTTTTCTCTGGCTATCAGATTTGGTGGCTTTTTAATAACCTCCTCTCCGCATCCAAGAGCCAGGATACAAAAAACAACTAAGTAACAAATCCTCATCAATTCCTTGTAAATGTTAATCTTTTACCATGCAACTCGTCGGAAAAATGACCATTGTTATAGGCGAGATGCCCGTTCACAAAAGTATGGCTAATAGCTGAGCTGAAGAAAATACCTTCAAAAGGAGACCAACCGCACTTATAGAATAGTTCATCTCTTTTAACTTCCCATGGCGCTGTTTCCCTGACAACCACTAGATCCGCGTAATAGCCTTCACGGATGAATCCCCGTTGTTTAACATCAAACAGAATAGCCGGATTGTGACACATTTTCCGGACGATTCGCTCTACCGGGATTTTGCGGGCTACGGATGATTCAAGCATGGCAAGGAGCCCATGCTGTACGAGCGGCCCCCCCGAAGGTGCCTTTATATATATTTGCTGTTTCTCCGCCAGGGTATGGGGGGCATGATCTGTTGCAATGACATCAATCCTGTCATCCAGGAGCGCCTCCCACAAAAGGTCTCTGTCGGTGGAGGTTTTAATTGCCGGGTTCCATTTTATCAGGTTCTTCCTGCTGTCGTAATCGGCTTCGGAAAACCAAAGATGATGTATACAAACCTCCGCCGTGATCTTCTTTTCGGCCAGCGGGAGTGTATTGGCAAACAATCCTGTTTCCTTGCCTGTGGAAACGTGAAAAACATGAAGGCGCGCGCCGGTCTTTTTGGCGAGCGCTACCGCTTTTGAGGAGGACAGATAACACGATTCTTCACTGCGAATTTTCGGATGCAATTGTACCGGAATGTCTTCCCCGTACAGTTCCCTGTAATAGGCAAGGTTGGTCCTGATGGTCGTTTCGTCCTCACAATGCGCCGAAATTACCAGCTCCGTATTCCTGAAAATCGTTTCAATAACCGATTCATTATCCACCAACATGTTCCCGGTAGAAGAACCCAGAAATAATTTGACGCCCGAACAGACATTTTTATCCAATTTCCTGAGTTCCTCAAGATTGTCATTGGTGCAGCCAAACAGAAAGGAATAATTGGCGTAGGAACTCTTTTGTGCCAGCGTAAATTTGGCTTCAAGCTGTGCTATGCTTGTCGTTTGTGGATCTGTGTTGGGCTGTTCCATATAACTGGTAATACCACCGGCTATGGCAGCCCTGCTCTCGGAGGCAATGGTTCCTTTGTGCGTCAGGCCCGGTTCCCTGAAATGTACCTGGTCATCAATAATGCCCGGGAGGACAAGGCTGCCCTCTACATCTATAACCTGCGCATCACCGGCACTAATAGAGGAGGCCAACTGAGCAATTCGTTCGCCCTCTACCAGGATGTCACCGTTGAACCGGCTGTCCTCATTGATAATAATGGCATTCTTTATCAGTATCCTTCCCACAGCTAAAAACTATCCTTATTAAACAGACTCCCGAACTTCATGCTTATGACTCCGAAGATCGCCTCCCAGATAATGACGGAGCTCATTTTCGATTTTCCCTTTTCCCTGTCCGTAAAAATGATGGAGACCTCCTCAATCCGGAATCCCTTCAGATACGTCCGAAATTTCATTTCAATCTGAAACGCGTAACCTATAAATGACACGGCATTCAGATCTATGGTCTCCAGCACTTTTCTCTTATAACAGACAAACCCTGCGGTAGGGTCATGAACCCGCATCCCCGTAATGAACTTAACGTAAAAGGAAGCGGCATAAGACAGCAAGATCCGGTGAAGGGGCCAATTCACTACATTTACCCCCTTCTTATATCTCGAACCGACCGTCATATCCGCGCCGTTGAGACAGGCCCGGTGCAGTCGTAACAGATCGGAAGGTCTGTGCGAAAAATCGGCATCCATTTCAAATATAAAGTCATATTCCCGGTCAAGAGCCCAATGAAAACCATGGATATAGGCCGTTCCTAATCCGGCTTTTTCCTTCCGGATCTCAAGCCAAAGTGCTGCAGGAAATTCAGATTGCAGGATGCTTACCTGCTCCGCAGTACCATCAGGAGAATTATCATCAACTATCAGAATATGAAACTTATTGGGGAGATCAAATACCGCCCTGATGATCGCCTCAATATTTTCAATCTCGTTATAGGTAGGGATAATAACCAGGCAATCTGCCATAGATATGATGCAATTTTCACAAAAATAGCACTTTATGGAAAGTGATAAGAAATACGCTGTCAATTTTATCGTTTTCCACAAGCAAGGCACAAGAGCTATTATTTGTAATTTTACATTGAATCTCAAGCGTGGAATGAAGTCCGAAGTACCCTTTATCTTTTATATTCTTGTTGGGATAAGCGTGGGGATCAACCTGCTGCAGGGTTATTTTACGGAACTTATTTATGATGAGGCCTACTACTGGTACTACGCACAGGAAATGGCCTGGGGCTATTTTGATCACCCACCGATGGTTGCCTTCCTTGTGAAGATCAGCAGTTTATTTTTCAATGGCGAATTAGGCGTACGGTTTGCCGGCACACTACTATCCGCCGGGATGTTGTTTGTCCTTTGGGATACGATAGATTCTTCCCTGAAAAGGAAATTTCTTCCACATTTTTTTGTTCTCGTCTTTTCCATGCCGCTGTTACATGCCTATGGTTTCCTGACCCTACCAGATACCCCCCTGCTTTTTTTCACTGCCTTGTTCTTATGGGTATATAAAAAATTTCTGCAGAAGCCTAACTTGGTTGTGAGTTCAGGCCTGGGAGTCGTAATGGCAGCCCTGATGTACAGCAAGTACCACGCCATATTAATTATTCTGTGCGTTCTTCTGTCCAATCCACGACTTGTGCTTCGTAAATACGCCTGGCTTGCCGTAGTTGTTTCTATTGTCTGTTATTTTCCGCACCTGAACTGGCTCTATCAGAACGATTTTATCAGCCTGAAATATCATTTGTATGAACGACCCAACGGGGCCTATGATTTCAGCGGTTACACCCTGGGATATTTTCTGAATCTCATCACCCTGTTTGGTTTTACGTTTCCATGGATCTATCTCGGTCTTTTTAAATCCCGGCCAAAGGACATTTTTCAAAGGGCCTTGCTTTTCATTGTATATGGTATTCTGATCTTCTTTTTTATATCGAGCTTTAACAGAAGGATACAAACACAGTGGCTCATTGCCGTGTGCGTCCCTGTGGTACTAATAGTATTTAATTATCTGGTACACTCGGAAGGAAGTAGAAAATGGATCTTCAGGGTTGGCATCGCCAATATTCTTATCCTGGGATTTCTGCGCATAGGCTTGATTTATGAACCTTTATTTCCGATCGTATACGAATCTCATGGCAATAAGGAATGGGTGACAGGAATGGCAGAGATGGCCGGATCCAAACCAGTGGTTTTTGAGAATTCATATCGCAATGCCCCAATGTATGCTTTTTACTCAGGCCACCCCTCCTATTCCCTGAATACGATCCGATACCGCCAGAATCAATATTCCCTGAACGATTCGGAGGCGGACGTACAACACCGTTCCATCCTGTATGTCACCGACTATTATAAGAAAACAGCTCTTGAATTTCCTATGCCCGATGGCGGGAAAAATTATGGGATTTTTATGGAGGATTTTGAGTCCTTCAGGCAACTTCGTTGCGTCTTAACGTCAAAAGCATCCTACCCGGGAGAACAAAATTGTAATTTTAGCGTTTATAATCCCTATGATCAGGATATTGCCATTGAAAAGTTGGATTTCGGTATTGCCTATCTGAATGAATACAGACAGGTCACGGAAATCTCGTCACTGAACGCAAGTTCCGCCGACAAACATCTTATGGTACTCAAATCAAAGGACAGCACGCAATTCGTAACCGACCTTCCCATGCCGGAACTACCTCACCCTTCCTATATGAAACTCACTATCTCAGAAAACGGATTATACTGGGGTTTGAACGGGATGAATCAAAAAATACCGTGATGGAACCTGTATATAAAACCATGACTTCCGCAGATTGGATCACAATGATCCTTTTCTCAAGTATCGTTTTTCTGGTTATTGCCAAAAGTCTGTTCTACCAGAGATTTATGAATTTTATAATACTCCCCTTCAATAACAAGTACATTTTCATGTATAATAAAAAGGACAAATTGTTGAATGGGTTCCAGGTCTTCTTTACCTTTTTCCAGTTGTTGAATTCTGCCCTTTTCCTCTATCTGGCACAACATATCCTCTGGCCGCTTGAAACCGGGGATTATCCCTTGCTCTATGTCATCATCCTGGGAATGATCATGGCGTTTTTATTTATAAAAGTTTTCCTGCAATTAAGTAATGGCTTTGTCTTCAATAATTCGCGGACCATTTCCGAATTGATATTTAAGAAACTCTCCTATTTCAATTATAGCGCTCTGGTGATGTTTCTGGCTAACGTCCTGTTGACCTATCTTTTTAAAGGTTCCAAAGCAGTAGTCATAGCGGGATTTTTAATAGTAATTCTCATCAATGTGATGGGTTGGTTTGCCGTATTAAAAAACCATCAAAAGTTCATCACCTCCCACTTTTTCTATTTTATTTTGTACCTTTGCGCACTTGAAATTGCACCATTTGTCATAATTGCGAACTATCTTAAACTGTGAGGTAAATGAAGGTAAGAACGATTTTGGTTTCGCAACCTGAACCAAAAATGGAGAATTCCCCCTATCTGAGACTTATTGAAAAGGAAAAGGTAAAGGTGGATTTCAGGCCATTTATCCATGTGGAAGGGTTGGATGCCAAAGGGGTCAGACAACAGAAGATTGACCTGCACAATTACAGTGCCATCGTACTTACGAGCAGGAATTCCGTGGATCATTTTTTCAGGATTGCCGAGGAAATGCGCTTTAAGGTGCCCGACACCATGAAATATTTCTGCCAATCCGAGGCAGTGGCTTTCTATCTGCAGAAATATGTGGTATACAGAAAACGAAAGATCTATGTAGGGAAAAGAGATTTCAGCGAGTTGTTGTCTTTGTTTAAGAAGTACAGGGATGAAATCTACCTTCTCCCTTCATCAGATGCACTCAAAGCAGAAATCCCGGAGACATTGAATAAGGCGAATATTAAATGGACGCGCGGTATTTTCTATAAAACTGTCATCAGCGACCTTTCAGATCTCAGGAATGTTTATTATGATATTCTGGTTTTTTTCAGCCCGTCGGGCATAGAATCTTTGTTAAAGAATTTCCCGGATTTCAAACAGAACGATACCCGGATCGCAGTTTTCGGTGACTCGACCATCATTGCCGCCACAGAAGCCGGACTCCGAATAGATATCAAAGCTCCTACGCCCGAAACCCCATCCATGACCATGGCCCTTCAGAAGTATATTACCAGTGTCAATAAGAGCAAATAAAAAGGGATTTCATCATTTTTCTTAAAAGTATCAGAAGGCGTAGCGTTGTGGACCGCCTCTCCTGATCTCTTCATTGGCAAAGGCCTCAAATTTCTTGAAATTCTCGCGGAAAGCATTGGTGAGTTTAAAGGCCGTCTTGTAATAGGCATCATCGTTATTCCAGGTGGCCCGCGGACTTAGTACACTTGTGGGTACTCCGGGGCATTCTCTGGGTTGTGCTACCCCGAACACAGAATGGATATGATATTTATCATAGGAATACAACCCAAGATCACCGTTTAATGCGGCATGGATCATCGCTCGCGTATACTTTAATTTCATGCGCGTACCTACGCCGTATGGCCCGCCTGTCCAACCTGTATTTACCAGCCAGACATTTACCCCTGAATCTTTCATTTTTTGGCTCAGCATTTCCGCATAGGCAGCCGGATGCAAGGGCATAAACGGGGCTCCGAAACACGCAGAAAAAGAAGGAACAGGTTCCTTGATTCCAGCCTCGGTACCCGCCACTTTTGCGGTATATCCTGAAATGAAATGATATGCGGCCTGACTTGGGGTTAATTTGGAAATCGGGGGCAGGACGCCAAACGCATCCGCCGTCAGAAAAAATATATTTTCAGGATGTCTGCCCACCGAAGGGATCAGAATGTTCTCAATATGGTCAAGTGGATAACTTACCCGGGTATTTTCAGTAATAGAGGTATTGCTAAAATCAACTACGCCCTCTTCGTCCATGACCACATTTTCCAGGATAGCTCCTTTGGTGATTGCCCTGAAAATTTCGGGTTCGTTTTCTTCGGACAGATCGATGACCTTGGCATAACAGCCGCCTTCAAAATTAAAAACAGTGTCCTCTTTGGTCCATCCGTGCTCATCATCGCCTATAAGCCTCCTGTAAGGGTCGGTAGACAAAGTAGTTTTCCCGGTCCCGGAAAGACCGAAGAAAATGGCTGTATCTCCTTGAGGTCCAACATTGGCTGAGCAATGCATGGGCAAAGTATCCCTGTAGACAGGCAGTAAAAAATTCAAGGCTGAAAAAATGCCTTTCTTTATTTCTCCTGTGTATCCTGTACCTCCAATAAGGGCTATTTTCCTTGTGAAATCAAGGATAGCGAAATTCGACTGACGCGTGCCATCCCGGGCAGGGTCTGCTTTGAAGCCCGGAGCATTGATGACCGTCCATTCAGGAACCATGACTTCCAGTTCTTCCCTGGTTGGCCTGAGAAACATGTTATAAGCGAACATATTGGACCATGCATATTCATTGATGACCCGGATTGGTAATCTGTAAGCCTTTTCGGCACAGGCGTAACAATCCCGTACGTACAGCTCCTTTTTATTGAGATAGTCAATGACCCTGTCATATAAGGCATTGAAATTTTTGCTTTCAAAGGGAATATTCACTGCACCCCACCATATTTTCTCTTCCGTAATGGCATCCTTTACTATAAACCTGTCCTGAGGAGACCTGCCGGTGAAATTTCCGGTATGAATGGCCAGCGCACCGGAATCCGCAGTCTTTCCCATCCCGTCCCTGACGCTTATTTCATGCAACTCCTCAGAAGATAACTGGTAGTGTACTCGCTCATTTTTCAGTCCATATTCCAAGAGCGAAATCGATTTCGTGATGGGATCGTATGTAGTCATATTAAAGGGAATTTGTTTATGCAAAACTAAGTAAAATAGGCCCCACCCGGCAGCTTTGCCTGCCGGATTAGTTCAAATACCTATAAATTCGATAACCTAAGAGCGCCCATCCTGAAATAAGTAAAATTCCTCCCAGGGGCGTAACCGGCCCAAACAGACTGTTGTCCAGACCTGTTAATGAAACGGTGGCAATAAAATACAGGGAAAATGAAAAACAGAATATGCCACCGCCGATCAGGTAAAATATCCATTTTTTTTGGACTGCCTCCAATTTCGGAGTTATCGCGAGACACAAAAGCAGGAGTGCATGATACATTTGGTAACGTACGCCGGTTTCAAATATTTGCAGGTCGCCGTTTTCCAAATGTTCCTTGAGAATATGAGCGCCAAAAGCCCCGAACACAACAGCCAGCCCGCCAAAAAATACTGCAGCACATCCAATTGTTTTGTTCATAACTTAGAACCCTCATTTTTTTGTAAATGTAACAATTTGATACCTTAGCCAGCGTTATTTTTAAAATACGACACCGAATGTCCAGAAGAATTCTTGTTGTTGGAGCTGGGAAATCTACTTCCTATTTATTAGATTATTTCCTTGAAAAATCTGATGAGGAATCACTTCATGTACACCTTGCCGACCTTAATCCCGAAACTTTTCCCGACACAGTAAGGTCCCATCCACGTTGTACAACTACCTCCCTTGATGTCTTTGATGATGAGGCGAGAAAATTGGCTGTCAAAGAATCGGATATCGTGGTATCAATGTTACCCGCACAATTGCACGGTAAAATAGCAGGGGATTGTCTGATTTTTGGTAAAAACCTTATAACAGCCTCCTATATCAGCGATGAGATCCGAACCATGGATCAGGAAGTTCGGAAAAAAGGATTGATCTTCATGAATGAGGCGGGCCTTGATCCTGGAATAGATCATATGAGCGCCATGAAGATCATAGAGAAAATCCGATCGGAAGGTGGGAAAATGCTGCTTTTTGAATCCTTTACAGGAGGGTTGATTGCCCCGGAAAGTGATTCCAACCTCTGGAATTACAAATTCACATGGAATCCCAGAAATGTTGTGGTCGCCGGACAAGGGGGACCCGCCCAGTTCATCCAGGAAGGCACTTATAAATACATTCCATACCACCGCCTCTTCAGAAGGACGGAGTTTATGAATATAGAAGGCTATGGCACTTTTGAAGCGTACGCCAACCGTGATTCTCTCAAATACCGGGAAGCTTACGGATTACAGGATGTCCTGACCCTCTACCGGGGAACTATGAGAAGGGTAGGGTTTTCAAAAGCATGGAACATGTTCGTGCAACTGGGTATGACTGACGACAGCTATGTTATTGAAAATTCTGAGGGTATGTCCTACAGAGAATTTACAAACCTCTTTCTCCCATATTCCCCAACCGACACTGTGGAGCTTAAATTGCGGCACTACCTTAAAATTGATCAGGACGATATTATGTGGTACAAATTGCTGGAATTACACCTGTTTGAAACCCGCAAACTCATTCCACTGAAAAAGGCAACTCCTGCAAGGATCCTGCAATACATTCTTGAAGATAGCTGGTCACTTTCCGATGATGACAAGGATATGATCGTAATGTATCACAAATTTGGTTATGAATTGAAGGGCAAAAAACGTCAGCTGGATGCCAATATGGTTGTTCTAGGAGAAAACAGGACACATACAGCCATGGCAAGAACCGTTGGCCTCCCCGTAGCCATAGCCACCCTCCTGATCCTCAACAAAAAGATCAAAACTACCGGGGTTCAAATTCCTACCGGCGCTGAAATGTACATGCCCATCCTATTGGAACTTGAAACTTATGGGGTACGTTTCCGGGAGTACGAAGTGCCTTACCTCGGCTATAACCCTGATTCGGTGGCGGGTTGATTGTTGATCATTTGTGGTATCTTTATTCTTGCTAAGAAATGCTAAAATGAAGTCTTCAGAAGGTCAGATAACCATGGACGGGATCGATAAAAAGATCCTTCGATTCCTCATGCAGGATGCACGCAAGCCCATTCTGGAAATAGCCCGGAATATTGGCATCTCTGGTGCGGCTATTCATCAAAGGTTACGTAAACTGGAAAAATCCGGGCTTATTGCCGGCTCCAAATTCGTGATCAACCCTAAAAAACTGGGATTCACAACGATGGCATATATCGGGATTTTCCTGGATAAAGCAATGAGCAATCCGAAAGCCGTAAAGGAACTGGAAACGATTCCGGAAGTGCTTGAATGTCATTATACTACAGGGAACTGGTCTATTTTGATCAAAGTTCTTTGCAGGGACAATGAGCACCTGATGCATGTGCTGAATAAGAAAATACAGCAAATTGATGGCGTTTCCCGAACAGAAACCTTTATCTCCCTGAATCAACAGATTGACCGGCAGATAAGTATCTGATACTTCCGGTTAGTCCCTGTTTCCGAATACCTGCAATGCAAAATAGAACAAGGTAGCCAGCGATCCAATGGCTGCAACGAGATACGTCCTTGCCGCCCATTTCAGGGCATCTTCAGATCCCTTATATTCTTCCGGACTGACCATATTTTTGTTTTGTAACCAGGCCAAAGCGCGGTTACTGGCATCATATTCTACAGGTAGTGTGATAAAACTGAACAGGGTCGCCAGCCCCATCATCACCAGGCCTGCCACTGCTATCCAAAAACCCAGGCCAATGCCTGCGGCTGCTCCAAGCATGAGGCCCCCGAAAACTACCCACATTGACATTCCGGAGGTAATGCTTACCACCGGCACGAGTTTGGAACGCAAGGTCAGCCATTCATATGCCTGAGCATGCTGCACTGCATGGCCGCATTCATGGGCGGCGACAGCTGCTGCAGCCGCGTTGCGCTGACTGTATACACCTTCACTGAGGTTGACGGTTTTAGTCCGTGGGTCATAATGATCTGTAAGCATTCCTGCCACAGATACCACCTTGACATCCCTAATACCATTATCTGCCAACATTTTTTCAGCAATTTCGGCTCCACTCATACCATTGCGGAGATGCACTTTGGAATAATGGCGGAATTTGGATTTGAGTTTATTGCTAACCAGCCAACTGATCAGGGCAATCGCTCCGATCATTATATAATATCCCATCATAATTCTATTCTTTTCTCTGTTATAAAATTACAATTATAATAGCAAAAACTCAGCCAAATTGATAATTTACAGGGGCAGCCTCCGGCATATCCTGACAAAAAGTCTTAAACCATCACCTCGGAATCCCATTGGAACGCTTCAATGATTTCCTTGTAGACCACTTCTCCCAGAACAATATTCATTCCCTTCCTGAGAGAATTGTCTGTCTCAATAGCTCCCTGCCATCCCAGGTTGGCCAACTTCAGAACATAAGGGAGGGTAACATTGGTAAGGGCTACTGTAGAAGTATAAGGAACGGCTCCTGGCATATTGGCCACTGAATAGTGTACTACATCATCAATAATGTAAACGGGATCTTCATGGGTCGTGGGACGGGTCGTTTCCACGCAACCTCCCTGATCGACCGCTACATCCACAATGACCGTACCCGGGCGCATATCTTTCAACATATCCCGGGTAATCAGATAAGGCGCCTTTGCACCCTTTACAAGGACGCCGCCGACAATCAGATCATGGGTCCTGATATGCCTGCGTATATTGTATTCATTTGAAAATTCGGTCACCACATGGCTGGGCATTACATCGTTCACATAACGGAGCCGTTTCATATTGATATCGAGGATAGTGACATGGGCTCCCAAACCGGCTGCCATTTTAGCAGCCTGGATCCCCACGACGCCCGCCCCAAGCACCAGCACCCTTCCCGGAGGCACTCCAGGAACTCCTCCCAGCAATACTCCCCTGCCCTTAACAGGCTTCTCCAGATACCTTGCGCCTTGCTGAATGGCCATTCTTCCGGCTACTTCAGACATGGGGGTCAGCAGCGGAAGGGATCCATCTTCGTCCTCCACCGTTTCATAAGCGATGCAAACCGATTTACTCCTTATCATGGCTTTGGTCAATAATTCACTGGATGCAAAATGAAAATAGGTGAATAAAATCTGGCCTTCCCGTACAAGCTCAAATTCCGGTTCAATTGGCTCTTTGATCTTTACGATCATTTCACTTAGAGCGTAAATCTCCGCAATGGTCTGCAGGATGATGGCCCCGGCTTGCTCATAATCTCCATTTAAAAATCCACTTCCTTCGCCTGCCCCGGCTTGAACGTATACCGTATGGCCGTATTTTACCAGTTCAAATATTCCGGCAGGGGTCATGCCCACACGGCTTTCATTATTCTTTATTTCCTTTGGGATACCTACTATCATCTCTGTTATCTGATTTAACTAGGATCCAAAATTGCAATATAAAACAGAGTTTACGAAATATATTCTTCTAAATACAGGGGGTCAGGTATATAAATACCGTATTTAACTATATGTACCCCCTTTTTTTAGGGGGGTATAAAATATATTTACTTGTATACCCACTTGAGAACAACCATAATGGCTGCAAGAACTGCGGTTACCCCGTTGGCAAAAATAATAGCCAGGCTCCCGTGGTAAAGGCCATAGATAAACCACAGCAGTGTTCCTGCAACAATCACCAGGTACATGATGACAGAGATATCTCTGGTCGATTTTGCTATCCAGCTTTTGTAAACCTGAGGTACGAAAGCGGAAGTGGTTAAGATTCCGGCTACCAGCCCAAGTATTTCTATTGGTTCCATAATGATGGTCCGTTAAATTCTTTGTTGCCAGGCCTCAGGGGCCTGATCTGCGGTAAAATAAGTTGTGAAAAAGTAACTCAGCCAACAATATTGACAATTTTGCCCGGAACCACAATCACTTTTTTCGGACGCCGCCCGTCCAGTTGCTCCCGCGTTTTTTCATGCGCCATTACTGCTTCCTCAATTTCTTCCGTGGACAGATCCAGGGATAGTTCCATTGTGAATCGCAATTTTCCATTAAAGGAAATAGGATATTCCTTACTGGTTTCCTTCAGAAATTCCGGTTTAAAATTAGGAAACGGGGCCGTAGAAACAGATTCTTTGTGGCCCAGTTTCTCCCAGAGTTCTTCAGCAATGTGTGGGGCGTAGGGGGAAATTAATATTACCAGGGGCTCAAGTATTTCTCGTGACCGGCAATTACGGGAGGTCAGTTCATTCACGCAGATCATAAAAGTGGAAACTGAAGTATTAAATGAAAAGTTGGCTATATCCTCCTCTACTTTTTTAATTGTTTTATGGAGGGTTTTGAGATTATCCTTGTCTGCAGCATCTTTCAGTTCCCCGGGAGGTTCTGAAACATAAAATGTTTCCACGGGACCGGAATGATAGAGCCTCCAGAATTTCTTCAGGAAGGAATGCACCCCGGTGATACCAGCCGTATTCCAGGGTTTGGACTGCTCCAGCGGGCCCAGGAACATCTCGTAAAGCCGCAGGGAATCGGCGCCAAAATCTTTACAAATGGCATCAGGGCTCACGACATTATATTTGGATTTGGACATTTTCTCAACTTCCCTGCCCACTATATACTTATTATTCTCAAGGATGAATTCGGCCTTTCGGAATTCTGTCTTCATTTTTTTAAAAGCGCTGATGTCCAGTTCATCTCCTCCATGGACCAGGCTAACATCCACATGTAATGGGAGATCATTGAATCGAATTCTTCCCTTGTACGCTGCCAGATCGGGATACTTTGTAAGGACCATGTCCTCCATCACCTCATCTGTAAAATACGATTCCGACTGCAATGCCTTATTTCTGGAAACCAGATAAGGATCGGTGGATAACGGCTCATACGACGCTGTCCCTGCTACCTCATCGACAACCTCATAGACCATTCTCCGGAAAACGAAAGCGCTGGTCCCTAATATCATTCCCTGGTTGATCACTTTACTTGCATACTCTTCCACCGGCACCAATCCAAGGTCAAACATGAATTTTTGCCAGAACCTGGAATAGAGCAAATGCCCGGTGGCATGTTCTATCCCGCCTATATAAAGATCGACCTGTTTCCAATAGGCGATTGCCTCAGACGAAAAAATGACTTCCTCATTATGAGGGTCCATATAGCGGTTGAAATACTGGGAACTCCCCGCCCAGCCGGGCATGGTATTCAACTCCAGAGGAAAGATCTTTTTATGATCTATGAACTCGTTCCCGACCACTTTATGCTGCTCCCTGTCCCAGGCCCAGATCCGCGCATTACCGAGGGGGGGATCACCACTTTCTGTGGGCAGATATTTTGCTACCTCCGGCAACACCAGCGGCAGATGGGTAGTGGGTAGCATCCTGGGCACGCCCTCTTCATAATAGACCGGAAAAGGTTCACCCCAATATCTTTGCCTGCTGAAAACGGCATCGCGCAGGCGGTAATTCACCGTCCTCCTGCCGTCGCCGGTCTCCTCCAGCCTGGCGATCACCCGCTGCGTTGCCTCTTTATATCCCAGGCCATTGAGAAAATCGGAATTTGCAAGCAAAGTCCCATCCTTGTCACTGAACGCTTCCCCTGAGATATCAACACCCTCAAATATATTAGGGACAGGCAGGTGAAAGTGCTTCGCAAAATCATAATCCCGCTGGTCCCCGCATGGTACTGACATGACAGCGCCGGTGCCATATCCGGCAAGCACAAAATCTCCTATCCATACTGGCAGCGACTTACCGGTAAAGGGATGCCTGGCATAGGCTCCAGTGAAAACTCCGGTAACGCGATCGTTATCTGCAAGCCGATCTCTTTCGGATCGCAGGGCTGTGGCATCCACGTAGGCCTTTACTGCCTCCCGCTGTTCAGGAGTCGTTATTTTATGAACAAGGTCATGTTCAGGTGCAAGAGTCATAAAACTTACCCCGAAAATGGTGTCAGGGCGGGTGGTGAAAACGCGGATGTCCTCACCTGATCCCTCCAGTAGAAAACGAACTTCCGCACCTACAGACCTCCCAATCCAATTGGTCTGAGCATCCTTTAAAGGTTGAGGCCAGTCAATATTCTCTAGCCCCTGCAACAGGCGTTGGGCATATGCTGTGATCCGCATGCTCCACTGGGTCATTTTTTTACGGACGACAGGATGTCCACCCCTTTCGGAAACCCCGTTGATGACTTCATCATTGGCCAGAACCGTGCCCAGCGCAGGGCACCAGTTTACCTCAGAATCTGCCAGATAGGTAAGCCTGTATTTTAACAGGAACTTTTGTTGGTCCTTCCAGGACATGGCATTCCATTGCCCGGCACTAACCGCCGGTGTATCTTCATCACAGGCGGCATGCACATTGCTGTTACCCTCCTTTTTAAAATGTTCTATAAGGGATTGAATCGTTTCGGCCTTGTCCGATTCCCGGTTGTACCAGACGTTGAATAATTGAATGAAGATCCATTGTGTCCATTTATAATATGCAGGGTCCGAAGTCCGGACCTCACGGCTCCAGTCAAACGAAAATCCAAGTCTGTCAAGTTGTTCCCTATACCTGCTGATATTAGCCCTGGTAGTGATCGCCGGGTGTTGCCCTGTTTCTATTGCATATTGTTCGGCCGGGAGACCAAAAGCGTCATATCCCATGGGATGGAGTACATTATATCCTTTATGCCTTTTATATCGGGCATAGATGTCACTGGCAATATAACCCAATGGATGTCCTACATGAAGGCCTGCACCGGATGGATATGGGAACATGTCGAGAACATAGAATTTTTCCTTTTCCGAGTCATTATAAGACCGGAATGTCTGCCGTTCCGCCCAGATTCTTTGCCATTTGGCTTCAATTTCCTTGAAATTGTAACTCATCTCCGTATTATTGACAAGACCCGTAGCGGCCGTGAACCACTGCAGGTCATAAGGCTGTAAAAATAACTTTATTCAATTTACTTTCCTATTTTTACCCGGTTGTTTCCCGGCTATGAGCAAATCCTTTGAGCGATTTCAAAAGCGAAAACTAATTTCGTCATACTTTTCGGTGGTGCTGAGTATCGCACTTGTGTTATTCCTGCTTGGAATTCTTGGCCTCCTCGTATTGAATACCAAAAAACTGGCCGATCATTTTAAAGAACAAATCACAATTTCTGTTTTTCTAAAGGACAGCGCGAAGGAGGTCGAAGTAGATCAGCTTCAAAAAAGCCTGGCACTGGCGCCCTACACCAAGACGGCAACCTATGTCACCAAAGAAGAAGCAGCCGAACAGCACAGTGAGGAAATAGGTGAAAACTTTCTTGATTTCCTGGGTTACAACCCATTGAAAAATTCCATAGACGTCCAGTTAAAGGCTGATTTTGTCACAACAGAACAAATAGCCGAAATCGCTCAGGAACTAGCCGTTAAAGACTATGTGGACGAGGTGAGTTATGACAAACCACTAATTGAACTTCTCACTGACAATGTGAAAAGAATAAGTTTCTGGATCCTGGTGGCCAGCGCCGTATTCACATTAATAGCTGTATTGCTAATAAACAGTTCCATCCGCCTTTCCATATACTCCAAACGCTTTATTATTAAGACCATGCAGATGGTGGGTGCTACCAAAATGTTTATACGGCGTCCTTTTATCCGGATCAATATTCAACTGGGAATCCTGGGGGCATTGATTGCCCTGGCAGCACTGACCGTGGTGCTTTATTATATTGACCAGTATTTTCCGGAACTGTTGCTCTTCAGGGATATTCCGCTACTGTGCTTCTTATTTGCAGGCATTTTAGGGCTCGGGGTATGTATTTCTCTTGTCAGTACCTATTTTGCAACACAACGGTTTTTGAACCTTAGGACCGACGATTTATATTATTAAATTTGCCATATGGGTAAAAAGCAACAGATCAGGACAGATCAGAATCCGAAGAAGGACTTCATGTTTCATCGCAAAAATTATATCTGGATGTTTATAGGGCTGGGCTGCATGGCGTTGGGCTTTATCTTAATGAGCGGCGGCGGTAGCGACGACCCCAACGTATTCAATCATGAAATCTACAGTTTTCGGCGTATCCGTCTGGCTCCGACGCTGGTCCTGATCGGACTTGGAATAGAAGTGTACGCTATTTTGTTAAATCCTCACAAGCCTGAAAATTAATTGGACCTTCTTGACGCCATCCTCCTTGGCATTATCCAGGGACTGACAGAATTCCTTCCTGTTTCTTCCAGCGGGCATCTTGAACTCGGAAAGGCGCTGCTTGGGGATACTTCCATGCCGGAGGACAGCCTGCTTTTTACAGTGGTCGTTCACTTTGCAACGGCTTTGAGTACTATCGTAATTTTCAGAAAGGATATCCTAAGCATCTTTAAGGGGCTTGCCAGGTTTCAATGGAACGAAGAAACCCAATTTTCCATTAAAATCATACTTTCTATGATTCCTGCTGTTTTGGTAGGCCTTTTTTTTGAATCCGAACTTGAATCTTTTTTTGGGGGTGACATCCGCTTTGTTGGATTTATGTTGCTCATCACTGCTGTTTTACTCTTCCTCGCTGATAAGGCAAGAGATACGGATACCAAAGTGAATTATTTTCATGCCATCCTTGTCGGAATAGCTCAGGCAATTGCCATGTTGCCCGGAATATCCAGAAGCGGAGCGACCATTTCCGCCTCTGTATTGCTCGGAGTTGACAAGGCCCGGGCTGCACGTTTTTCATTCCTCATGGTAGTACCTCTTATTCTTGGAAAAATTGCCCGGGACTTCCTCGGAGGAGAATTAAAATTCCAGGCAGAAAATACTTATGTTCTTGGCGCTGGATTCCTTGCGGCATTCCTTGCCGGATTAGTCGCCTGCTCCTGGATGATTCGACTCGTTAAAAACAGTAAGCTCACATATTTTGCCATATATTGTCTTCTTGTAGGTTTGATTGCCATTGCCTTTAGCTATTGGGGATAGGTATATTCCAACGGGGGCAGGCTGTATCAACAGGTCTGGTTTCAGGGGGAATTCCTGCATGAAATCATGAAAATGTGAATCCCCGGCAGAAGTGGCTCTTTTCCGGATCCCTGAAAAAAAATGGCAGGAATATTGATTACTTTTTTTGTGAACGTCCGGATACTTTTAATTCCCGTTATATAGCCATGCAGGGACTTTGACATTAAGGCGGTCGTAAAATGATGAAAAGCAGGGAGCAATATTTAAACGGACAGCTTCTATTGATCGATAAACCCCATGGATGGAGTTCTTTCCAGGCTGTAAATTCGATCAGGTGGGCAATCCGGAGGAAGTTCAGCCTTAAGAAAATTAAGGTAGGACACGCAGGCACCCTCGATCCATTGGCCACCGGACTTTTATTAGTATGTACGGGAAAATTAACCAAAGAAATAAGTCGCTATCAGGGAATGAATAAGGAATATACCGGGGAATGCATCCTGGGAGCGACGACCCCTTCTTTTGACCTGGAAACGCCCATTGACCATAGATTTCCGATCGAACATCTTACCGAACAGCAACTTAAAGAGACAGCCGCGGGTTTTATAGGGAATCAACAACAAATACCGCCGATCTTCTCAGCGATTAAAAAGGACGGCAAAAGGTTGTATACTTATGCGAGGGATGGAAATGATATCGACCTGTTGCCCAGGGAAGTGGTGATCCAGGAATTCGAAATCACAGCGATAAGGCTGCCGGTAGTTACCTTCCGGGTAGTATGCCAAAAAGGCACCTATATCAGGTCGCTGATCCACGATTTTGGCAAAGCGGTACATTCCGGGGCTCATTTATCATCGCTCAGGAGAACCAAAATAGGGGATTACAACGTAAATAAAGCATGGGATCCCTTGGAATTTCAGGAAAATCTGATGAACCAGGAGGCCCTTTAGTTGGAAAAACGGGTTTTTATGCTGTTGTTCACCGAATGATTAAAATAATAGCTGAAATTTGAGGTTTTAAAAGTATGAATTTGAACAGAAACCAGCTTTCTCTCCTGATTACTTTCTTTTCCCTGTCAACAGTGCTTCTCAGCCTGTACAACATTCGTTTGGGATCGGAGGAACAGGAGGAATATGTCATAGAAATGAGCCTGGTGGATGAGGATCTTGAGACCGAAATTGAAGAGGTTGAGAAAAAACAGGATATGGCCCAATCGGATCCGATAAAAAGCCACATGGCCTATAACGAAGCTGCAAAGCCAAGTTATGGTAATCCGGAACCGCTTAAAACCCTGGACGAACTCAGGGATGAAAAGGCCGCCGCTGAGAGTGAGGATAACCGTGATATCCTGAGCTCGGAACAGGGGTATGACATCAGCTTAAAGGAGCTTGCCAAGAAAAGAGAGGTACAGAAACAAAAGTTGGGAGAAAAAGACGCTCAGAAGAAGGAGTTCGCCAACAACCTGGCCAAACGGAAAACTTCTGTTTCCTATTCCCTGGTGGACAGAAGTAATTATAAGCTTCCCCCTCCCATTTACACGTGTATTGAAGGTGGGAAAGTGGTGATCAATATCGTAGTGGATTCTGAAGGAAGTGTGATACAGGCCAACTTCAACATCAACAGTTCTGGCACTTCTAACGGATGTCTTGTCGATAATGCGATCACCTATGCCTATCGGGCCAAATTTAATTCCTCGGACCGGCCCGCCCAGAAAGGTACCATCACCTATGTATTTCAGAGCAAATAGGCCTGTATTCTGAGAGGGTCTTTATGTAGTCTCTGTTCATATAAACAGCCTTAAATTTACCGATCAATATAAATAACCTTCAGGATCATGGATAAAAAAAGGTGCGGATGGTGTGTAGGTGACAGCCTGTACGAATCCTACCACGATCAGGAATGGGGTGTTCCTGTTCGTGATGATAAGAAGATCTTTGAATTTCTCATCCTTGAAACTTTTCAGGCCGGTCTCAGCTGGATCACAATCCTTCGGAAAAGGGAAAATTTCAGGAAGGCTTTTGATAATTTCGATTTTTATAAAATAGCTTCCTACACCCCTGATAAGTTAGAATCCCTTCAGGCAGATTCCGGGATCGTCCGTAATCGTCTGAAAATCGAAGCCACCGTTGCAAATGCCAAAGCCTTCATTGAAACTCAAAAAGAATTTGGGTCTTTCAGTAAGTATATATGGGACTTCGTGGGTGGACAGCCTCTTAAAAATCAGGTACAGGATTATAAAAAAGTCCCCTCAACCTCCGCTATTTCCGATGCCCTGAGCAAAGACCTCAAAAAACGCGGGTTCAAATTCGTGGGGAGTACTGTTGTTTATGCCCACATGCAGGCTACAGGGATGGTTAATGATCATGAAAAGGATTGTCATCGGTATGCAGAAGTATAAACTAAGCCTGTTGATAGCGCTTGTATGGGTATCCCTCGGCCTGGCACAGGAGACCTATCAAAGGGCACACCGGATATTGCACTCGCAGTTTCCACCAAATGCCAGTGACTTTCTAGAGGAAAAACTAGAGGACGCCCGCCGACTGAGGTATTACAAAGCGGTGGCCGGTAGTGAAACCACTTACAGGGCTGTTTTTAAAAAAGACAGGCTGCACTACGGTATGACATTTAATTCACAAGGGATCCTTACAGATATCGATTTCAAAATACATCAGGTCGATGTGCCGGGTGAAAGCTGGGATAGCCTGTACTCCGGTCTGGATAGGCAATTTGAAAAGTTCAGGATCCGGAAAATCCATCAGCGGTACCGGGTACCTGATGGACAGAAATACGAACGCATTTTGGCCAATGCCTTTCAAAATCTCATACTACCTGACATGATCTACGATGTACTGTTAACCGGACGGACCACTCAAGGGAAATCAGAACACGAAGCTTCGTTTGATGCGACGGGAAAACTTCTGGCCCTAAGGAAAGTACTACCTGCGGATTATGACCATGTTCTCTATTGACGGGCGCCTTCCTTTAACATACGGATAAAGTCGGATCTTGGTACCCGCTCAGCACCCAAAGATTCAAGATGTCGGGTATAGACCTGGCAGTCAATAAAGGTATAGCCCTTTATCTGTGCCTCCCACGCCAGATGAATGAAAGCGAATTTAGAAGCATCCCTTTTAAGACTGAACATACTTTCCCCGCAGAAGACGAAGCCCAGATCAACACCATACAGACCTCCTACCAATGCAGTTCCTTCCCATACTTCATAAGACCTGGCATACCCCTCCCGGTGTAAATGCAGGTACGCGGTCTTCATCTTTTCCGTAATCCAAGTTCCTTCCTGGCCTTTTCTCCATATAGAGGCACAATGGTCCAATACACTTTCAAACCTTGTATTTTTGGTAAGGGTAAACCGACCTGAAGCCATCACCTTCAGCATGCTTTTAGAGATGTTGATTTTTTTCGGGAACAATACCATCCTCGGATCCGGACTCCACCAGAGGATCCGGGAACCTTCATTGAACCAGGGAAAAATACCCTGATTATAGGCAGAAAGAAGGCGATCCGGCGATAAGTCCCCGCCAACTGCCAGAAGTCCCTCGCGGTTGGCAGTTTCCACAGGGGGAAACCCCGTTTCTTTACCTGAATAGCAGATGGTATGATGCTTTTGTTTCATCGTTTCTTTATGAGCAGGCGACATGGAAGATATTTACACACTTACCGAATTACTCCCGAAAGTCATAAACCAATGCCATTTAACGGACCTGTGCACAAAGTCTGCGGAAACCGGGACAGGAGGTCAGGTGGTCCTTCCTGTCAAAACGGTAAATCATCGTGATCCTCTTCGTTCAGATTGTCTATTGGCTCAAATTCATCCCCGTTGGGGGGTGGTGTCACAGTGCCTTCCTGATGCTCAATACGCCAGCCTTGTATAGAATTAAAATACTTTGTTTCCCCTTGCGGATTGGTCCATTCCCGGCCTTTGAGGTTCAAACTTATTTTTACGGGCTGGCCCACCTTGAAATTATTGAGCAGCTCAGTTTTATCCTGCACAAATTCTACAAGTATGTGCTGAGGATATTGTTCATCGGTGGTAACCACCACTTCTCTTTTCCTGAAACCATTGTTGCCAAAAATCTTGGTTTCTTCGATCATCTTGATTGTCCCTTGTAATTCCATTTTCTATCTATTTTGCTATAAGTATTTTCCAGGCTGAAAGTACGTCGTTTTTATTAAGGTATTCCTGTGCCTTTTTATGAATTTGTGTCTCGTCCTGCGTGTTGATCAGCGCATTGAGTTCCCTGTCCGAATTTACAAATGCCTCCACCTCCTCCCGGGAAGGGAGCTTTTCTACATTTCCCAGCTGTCCCAGGTTATTACCGGTAAGGATGCCGCTTCTCCGCACCGGTTCCGGCAATTGATCAACTCCGATACCCGGCTTTGAAGCAGGCTTGGGCACCTCGAACATGCCCTTGTTCGCCCGGGTATACCAATTTCCTCCCATTCTGGCGACCTGATCAATGCCTGCCTGATCAATAGTGCCATCTTTACTGAGGAGATGTTCATGAATATGAATTTTCACGACCTCTGAAAAGATCAGATTGCCGGCGCCTCCCTGAGTCCCCAATGATTCGATCTTTGTCACCCTGCATTCAAACTGAACCGGGGACTCGGCCACCCGAAAAGGGGCAACAAGATCCGACTTGATCATGGTGAGGCCGGTTTTATTGAACTCATTAATGCCTTCGGCATATTCCGAACTGGCAAGTGAGGTTTGTTGTACGATCTCAAAATTGACGATATTGATGACCACTTCTTTAGTTTTCAATACATTATCCAGAGTGTGCTTGGTGGTATTATCTCGTCCCCTCCGGGCAGGGGAAAAAATAAGCACTGGGGGAGCGGAACTGAATACATTAAAAAAACTGAAAGGTGCAAGGTTGGGCCTTCCCACTTCGTCTACGGTGCTTGCAAAAGCGATTGGCCTGGGTCCGACAGCTCCAAGTAAGTACCCGTGCAAGATACCTTGCGGAACATCTCCCGGGTGTATGGAAACCGTGTTAAGCATAAGCTACAAATGTACATAAATTGTCTCCCAATCAAAACCTGAAACCGGACTGGCGGCACAACATTTTATATCAAATTGAGTTATCTTTAATGTCAAGTAATTAGGTGGATGAACTTTAATCCGAAGAGAAAAACTTCCAACATTATCTTACTGGTCGCTTCTTTTGTAATCGTGAGTCTCATCCTGTGGAATACGAATAGTTTCTTCAGGAAATTCAAGGAAGAGGAGCGATACAAAATGGAGATATGGGCAACGGCACAATCCGAATTTCTTTCTCTCCCGGCAGATGCCGATCCGGGTAACCTGCCATTGAAAGTATTTCAGAACAATACTTCGACGCCTATGATTTTGGTCAACAGGGATGGTACTGTAAAAACCAATAACATACCCCTCGAATTTATAAGGGATTCAGTATATCTGAATAAAAAAATGGAACAATTCCGCCGGGAAAACAATCCGATTCTAATGGACGATAAAGGCGAGCATCTGGCCACCCTGTTTTACGGGAATTCCGAGGTGCTGAATAAGTTGAAATATTATCCGATCGCCTTACTGTTGATTATCTTTCTGTTTGGCGCTGTTATCTTCTTTTTCTTTAAGACCAACAAGGCTTCTGAACAAAATAAACTCTGGGCAGGGATGGCAAAGGAAACTGCTCATCAGATCGGCACTCCGCTAACATCCCTTCTCGGTTGGAATGAAATTCTTAAAACTGAGAAAATAAGTCCCGACATCACCTTTGAAATTGAAAAAGATATAGGGCGATTGCAAACTATAACTGATCGGTTCTCCAAAATCGGGTCGCTGCCCAAACTTAAAGAATATGATCTGGTGGCGGAAACCAGGGAGGCCTATGATTATCTTAAACTCAGAAGTTCCAAGCTGGTACTGTTTTCTTTTGATTCGAGGGTAGACCATCTTGGCGTTATGCTCAACAGGTCACTGTATAACTGGACCATAGAGAACCTGGTAAAAAACGGGATTGACGCGATGAAAGGCAAGGGTCATATTGGGATAGAAATTATTCCTTCAGGCAAGTATGTTCATATACAAGTCAGTGACACAGGGCACGGCATTCCGAAAAGTGATTTCATCACCATATTCCATCCTGGGGTCACCACTAAAAAAAGAGGGTGGGGACTCGGCTTGTCCCTGGTAAAAAGAATTGTTGAGGAATATCATAAAGGAAAAGTAAAAGTACTTTTATCGAACAGGGAGGGGACTACCATGCAAATTTCCCTAAAAGTAAAGTCTCAGGTATGACCAAAGAAAAATTTATTGTAATAAAGGAGGCGGATATCACGAATAACTGCCCTGAATGTTTCAATCAGGACATGAGGCTGACTTTTTACCAGAAACATAAGTATGGCAGGCTTTTTCACCGGACCACCTCGGAAGTGACCCATAGTTTAAAATGTAATACCTGCAACTCGACTATTTACCCGGTGAAGTGGACGGACGATATTGAACGCAGTTTTGATTACTATCAGAAAATGGCCATTCCAAGTCAATCTGCGCTGACCTTTACCACTTTATTCTACATCCTTGTCCTGCTTCTCATAGTACTTGTGGGTGCTGCTGCTTATATGCTCATAAACAAGCTCATTCCATCTTAGCACGGATTTTATCGGCAATTTCTTCAAATTCCGTTTTACTCAGGCCAACCTTGTGCTGAAAGGTAGCATCCTTCATAGAATTTAAAGGGATCAGATGGACATGGACATGTGGAACCTCAAGCCCAATCACTGTAAGTCCCACCCTTTTACAATCAATAGCTCTCTCTATAGCCCGGCCTACTTTCCTGGCAAAAGCCAGCAATCCCAGATAGACGTCTTCATCAAGGTCCATGATCTTATCCACCTCTACTTTAGGTACACAAAGGGTATGGCCCCGGGCATTGGGATTTATATCCAGAAACGCGACAAAACTGTCATCCTCCGCTATTTTATAGCTTGGTATTTCTCCGCTGATAATTTTTGTGAAGATACTTGCCATGGCTTTCAAATTACAGGCAAAATTAGAAAATAGAAAGGCAATTTTAAAATCTGTGCCACAAGTAATGAGGCAGATCAGGGGGTGCTACTCTTAATTTCTTGATATTTCCAGAACATCAAATTTTAAGGTCCCGTTTGGCACTTTAATCTCTGCCACATCCCCCACCTTCTTTCCAAGCAGACCTTTCCCAATAGGAGAGGTAACTGATATTTTACCTGATTTCAGATCAGCTTCACTTTCAGCTACCAGCGTATATTTCAATTGCATCCCATTCTGGCGATTTTTAAGTTTTACTGTTGAAAGCACCAATACTTTGGAAGTATCCAATTGCGATTCATCAATAAGCCGGGCATTTGCAAGAACGGATTCCAGTTTCGATATTTTTAATTCCAGTAAACCCTGGGCCTCCTTGGCTGCATCATATTCTGCATTCTCGGAAAGGTCCCCTTTGTCCCGGGCATCGGCAATAGCCTGCGAAGCCCTGGGCCGCTCTACATCCTTCAATTGGTTGAGTTCATCCCTCAGATGTTTTAAGCCCTCAGCCGTATAATAAGATATGTTGCTCATAACTGGATCGAATTGCTAAACAGGAAAATCCTCTGATTTACCCATAAAGGCATAGGTTTTTTTAAGAGGATTTAACGCAAATATACAGAATTTTTACTCAATTTTGCGCCAGAACAGGTAAATCCCCAGCATAAATGCGCCACTTTTGGATCATTCTGATCCTATGCTTCGTTGTCGCCTGCAGTAAAGACAGGGCCGCCAGAAACCCATATTTACAGGAAATCGGTTTTCGTTTCGACATCAATCTTAACCTCCCGCTTTACAGCCCTCTCACCAATCCGGGAAATGCTATTTACATAGGATCGCAGGGAGTGGGCACCAGGGGGGTATTTGTGATCAATACCGGATTTAATGTGTTCAGGGCTTTTGAGGCAAGTTGTCCGAATCATGCCCCTAACAGCTGTTCCACCATGGCGCTTGATGGACAGAACGCATTGTGTGGCTGCGAGGAATTTGAATACAGCCTTTTTACCGGTCAGCAACTCAACCGCCCGGATGATGGCAAGCGGTACTTTGACATGCTGGAATACAATGCGACCGCCTCGGGAAATGTGGTACGCATTTCTAACTAATACGGAATGCAGATCAGGCCTCATCCCTATACTGGTTCATTATCTTTCTGAACAATTCGCCCGTGCTGGGTGGGGTATAAGAAATAGCGTTTGCCCCTGCCTGAATAGCAGCACTGATAGTCATCTCAGATTTACCTCCCGTAGCAATGATAGCCACTCCCGGGTCAATATCCCGGATACGCTTTATTATATCAGGGGTTTTCTCGGCACCGGAAACATTGAAGATGTCGATTCCGGCTGCAATCCGCCCTTTGATATCATCCCGGTCGGAGACGATCGTTATCGTTACAGGGATGTCTATCTTTTCTTTCAGCCTTTCAATCAAGCTATTGGGGGTCGGTTTGTTGAGCACTACCCCGAGTGCCCCTTGAAATTCAGCATGGATCGCAAGTTCTACGCACCGGTCTCCGGAGGTCACTCCCCCTCCAACCCCGCAGAAAATCGGTTTATCTGCGGCAAGGATCAGTGCATTGGCTATTGTGGGCTGCGGGGTGAAAGGATAGACTGCAATAATCGCATTGGCATTGGTGTTGCGGATTATAGCGACATCCGTACTAAACAGAAATGAACGCAACATCTGTCCGAATACCCTGATCCCCGTACACTCTTCAATAATTTCGGGAACAGTGACAATGGATTTTCTCAGCCTGCTCCCAAATGTTGGTATATCCTTCATAGCGATAAGTCTTATACTAGTATACGAAAAATCGGTATACCTTCGGCTAACACTTTATGACAATCACATCCCTGTATATCTTGCAAAATTAGGGCTTTGATCTTACCTCTGTGATCCCTCTCCGGCAATAGGATCAGGCGCTAGAAGCGCAGCGTAGCCCCAAGAAGAAAGTGGATTCCAGCCTGGGGATAATATCCGGCTTCGTCTACGGTCATCACCTCACCCGGGGTACTGAAATCATCGTCATAGGTATAGAAAAAACCATTGGAAACATATTTGGCATCAAAGACATTATTGAGAAGGGCATTAAGTACCATTTGCCGGAACGGCCCGCCTAATTTCAGCTCGTACTGGAAGTTGAGATCGGTTTGTGAATAGGACGCTAATCTGGATGTCTCAGAATCAATATTACCCATATACTGCCGCCCTACAATTTTGGTCAGAATGGTAACCAGCAGAGGGGTATCCGGTCTATAGGTTAAGGCATTACCAACAATAAGTCCGGGGGAAAATGCAATGTGGGTATTTCCCAGTTCTTCAACCCTGCCATCACGCTGAAAAACAAAATCTATGTTTCTGTTGGTGCTTAAAGCTATATTGGGCTGCCAACGGAAATGGTTTCCTAAATGCACCTCCGCATCCACTTCCAACCCGATCCGATAACTCCTCCCCACATTGGCCCTTAAAGGGGCTCCCACATCATTCAGTTCCCCGGTTAGCACCAACTGGTCCTTGTAGTGCATATAATATATATTCGAGGAAAGACGAAAATCCGGTGTCAGGATACGCCACCCAAGCTCAAAATCATTAAGCTTTTCCGGTCTTGGATTTCCGCTCTCATAGTCATTCCTGTTCGGTTCCCTGTTGGCACGGGCAAAGGAAAGATAGAAATTGTGACGGTCGTTAAGATCATATGTGATGCCTGCTTTGGGATTGAAGAAATGAAAGTCATCATCTACAATCCCCGTGTCTTCTCCATTCGCCTTATATCTAACACCACGATATTGAAGATCTGCATATAGGTGCCATTGCTCCGTAATATCATAATTCAGTTTACTGAAAAAATTTAAATCATTTTTACTTGATTCATCCTCGTAATACCGATCTCTGTTCCCTGAAGAATTTGCTAATTTAGTCCAGATGACTTCCCCGAAATGATCTCCCTCATACCGGTTAAGAGAGCCTCCAAGGATAAAATTGTAATTTAATTTTATGAGCCGGGCAGAAAATACCGTGCCATAGAAATCATTGTCAAGCCATCTCCTTCTAACCAAATCGGTAGTGGTAATCAGCTGATTGTCAATAGTAATTGGCGCAAATCCATAAGTATCAAAATCATCGTCTTCTCTGAACTGTTCAAAAAATCCCCTGCCTCTGGTATAATGAAACGCGATGGTACTGCTCCAGGATTCAGAAATGGATTCATTCCAGTGTAGTTGCGCGTGATCCTGTTTGTAATTATCTACTTCATTTTCATAAAACCGGGTGTTCCCGGCCTCATCTGTATAGATCCCGGCGGTATTATATGTGCGGTCTGATCGGAGGGTTTGGGCATCTATGCCATTCCAGGATTGGTATGTGATTTCATGGCCGCCAAATAAAAGTGCCTTGATAAGTGTGTTTTCGCTGGCAAACGCTCCCTGTAAAAAATAGGAATTCAATTTTGAACTCGCCCTGTCTATATAGCCATCGGAACTTATTTTCGATATACGTCCTGATACCTCCACTGCCTCCTTCATGAGGCCGGTACTGAACTTCAGGTTGTTCCGCAAAGTATGAAAACTTCCAAAGGAGGAGGCGATCTGCGCATAGGGTTCTTCGGAGATCCCATCGGTAAGTAGGTTCAGGCTGGCGCCAAACGCCCCGGAACCATTTGTAGAAGTACCTACCCCGCGCTGTAGCTGGAGGCTTTCGGTGGAGGAGGCAAAATCCGGCATATTCACCCAAAAAGTACCATGGGATTCGGCATCATTATAAGGAATTCCATTGATTGTCACATTGACCCTTGATGCATCGCTGCCGCGCACCCGGATACCGGTATACCCCACTCCCGCCCCGGCATCCGAAGTCGTTACTACAGATGGCAGGAAGTTCATCAAGATCGGAATGTCCTGGCCCAGGTTTCTTGGCGCTATCTGTTCGCTGCTCAGATCAGAAAATGTTACGGGAGATTCCCTGTTGACCCTCAAGGCGGATACCAGAACTTCGTTGAGGATTATCCGGGAACTTTCCAGGGAATCCGTTTGTAGTTCCTGGGCAAATATAAAACAGGTGAATAACAGGTAGTTGATAGCAAGCAATGTGTATTTCATTCGTAAGATACTTACGAATAAAAGGGGCGATTATTCGGTGATTTATATTGGTTACTACCCGGAAGACTACCGAATCCGCTGCAAAATTGCTGTCCGGCTCTCGGAATGTAATAATACATGCCGGATATTGTGCTATTGCTCCGTCCCTTGGCGGCATTACCCGCCCAGGTTCTTTGGGTATACTCTCAGCTGGTCCCGACCGGGCAAAATACTGTCGCCCGAAGCAGGAGTCGCACCCCTTTGAGATATTACAAATATAGACCAGGAAAGCGGTACATCATAGTATTCAGCTTTAATTAATTAACTTTATGTTATATTTTCAGGTGCAGAATTATACGTACCTATACTGGGGCTATATCTAAACGGCGCTTATGGAGACGAAGTCCAAGAACAAGTTTACGCTTAAAATTGTCCTGAGCTACGCGGTTCTGGCTATTCTGGCCTTGGTGGCCGGATATTTTATATATGCCGAAATCAACGTATATATCTCCGAAGACACTACTGAAAAAAGCGATGCAAAACTACTTAAAACCAACTCGCTTTTAACCCAATTGTATGAAGCCGAAAGCCTGTCAAAACTTGCCTTACAGCCAAAGACCAAGGACGACCTAAAGGCGTATGCCCTGAAGATCGATACGATTTTTGTGGAGATTGATTCTCTGAGGCAACTGACGGAAAGTTCCTATCAGAAAGGCCTTTTAGACAGTGTACAATTACTTCTGGGCCGTAAAGTGGAGAATAGTACCATCCTGCACAATCTCAAAGTAAGGAATGAAGGAATTAATTATTCCATAGAGTCCGCTTTGAAGGAATTCGAAAAAATAGAAGAATCACTTGGAAAATTTTCTGCCGAGAATCTATTTCCGAATTTTGATCAGTTTTCGCCCAAAGTTCAAAATTCACTGCGGGATTATGCAGATCTTATCAGTCAGAATACGCCTAAAACTCCGGATGGTTCAGCGGATACCAAATATGTTGATTCTATTCTGGCGGCGTCCAAATCTCTTCTGAGAAAGGCAAAACTTGAGGATAGCAAAACCCAGCGGTCGCTGATTAAAAAAGAACGGGAAATTAATCAGAACGATCTTGAACTGACCCAACAACTGCGTAATATCATATCAGCTTTTGAACAAGAGGTCATATTAAATACCTACAATGATAACATACGCAAGCAAACCGCTGTGAGGCGCAGCATACGCCTCGCAGGATTTGCGGCCATCCTGGGGTTTATCATAGTAGGATTCTTCACTTTCCTTATTAACCGCGATTTTTGGAAAGTACAAACCTATCGCCAGCATCTCGAAAAGGAAAAAAAATTCTCCGAATCTCTTCTCAAAAGCCGGGAACAACTTATATCAACGGTTAGTCATGACCTGCGAACGCCCCTGAATACAATAACCGGCTATTCAGAACTTATAGAAGGCACGTCTCTTACGGACAAGCAAAGAGGGTATTTAAAGAATGTCAAGTCGGCATCCCAATACGTTGACAGCCTTGTAAACGATCTTCTCGATTTTTCCCGATTGGAAGCCGGAAAAATTAAAATAGAAAAGATCCCGTTCATATTTTCAGAACTGATACGGGAGACTGCAGAAGGCCTGAAGGAAATAAACAGCAGAAAGCCTGTTGAACTTATCATCGAGATTGAGGAGCGTCTTAAAACAACGCTTTTGGGCGATCCTTTCAGAATACGCCAGATTCTTACCAATCTTATAAGTAATGCTTACAAGTTCACTCCGGATGGATTTATAAAGGTCTCGGCAAAAATAAAATCAGATTTTAATGGAATTTATACCATCATAATAGCAGTAAAAGATAGCGGGATTGGTATACGAAAAGAAAAACAGCGCCTGATCTTCCGGGAATTTACCCAGGCGGATGATCATACCGAAAAGAAATATGGAGGGTATGGGCTTGGGCTGACGATCTCCAAGAAGCTTTCAGAGTTATTGGGAGGATCAATTAGCGTCAAAAGCGAGGAAGGCCAGGGGAGTACCTTTACCGTCATCATTCCGCTGGAAACTACAAAAAAGACGCTCCCCGAACCGGTCAGAGTCACACGAACCGAAGATGCAGAGCTGGCATTACTTATTGTTGACGATGATACCTCTATGATTCAACTCTTAAAAGAAGTATGTGCAAGTGTGGGCATTAAAACCTATGCCTTTACTAGCTTCAGCGCCATAAAGAAGGAGAAGAACATTAATTATGACGCAGTGTTGACCGACATTCAAATGCCGGAAATAGACGGATTTGAAGTCCTGAAGAGTCTCAAATCCAATACTTTTGCCCACTATATAAAGCAACCTGTTATCGCCATGACAGGTCGGCGGGATTTGAATAAATCTGTCTATTACCAGGCTGGATTTTCAGAGATTTTGCAAAAGCCTTTTACCAAAACTGAATTATTAAGGGTCCTTGGAGGGTTATTCCCAAGTCAACAAATTCAGTTACCTCAGGAACAGGAATTGCAGCAGTTAGAGGGTGCCGCTGTTACTTCACTCTTTAATCTCGAAATTATACACTCCTTCATTGGCCATAACCGTGAGGTGGTGGAGGAAGTACTTCAAACTTTCATCAGGGATACTGAAATACATCTCGAAAGACTAATAACCGCAGGAAAATTGGTCAATTTTAAGGAAATTAATGCCGTGTGTCACAAAATGTTGCCCATGTTCCGCCAGTTAAATGCCACCCCGGCCATTGCAGATCTGGAGTTTATGGAAACTTTGCAAGCCGGTCGGATAGATCAGGAAGAATTATCCCGTCGGATTTCCGACGTGGTACAGCATTCTCATGACCTCATTCAGGCTCTGAGAACCTACCTTACTAAAAGTCCAAGTTATAGTGATTGATCTTATTATATAAGGTTTTCCTTGTCACCTGTAATAATTTGGCGGCCTTGGACTTATTAAAATTTGTCTTTTTCAGTGCTTTCAGGATCTGTTCCTTTTCATATTCTGCTTTCGAAAAATTCTCCGGTTCGCTCTCCTCCTTTTTAGAACTTAGGACCTCCCTTGGCAGGGCATCGATCTCTACAGTATCTCCCGTTGTCAGAAGAACGGCACGCTTAATGACATTCTGCAGTTCCCGAAGATTTCCGGGCCAGTGATACTTTTCAAATGCGGATATTACCTCCGGTGAAAATCCAAGTACTTCCTTATTGAGACTTGAATTGGCCTTGTCCAGAAAACTGTCTGCAAAAATCAATAAATCCTCATACCGTTCTTCCAAAGATGGGATCGCGATTGAAAATTCATTTAACCTGTGATACAAATCCTCCCTGAAAGTTCCCTTTTCGACAGCCTCAGTCAGGTCTTCGTTGGTAGCGGTTATTATGCGCACATTCACTGAAATTTCGGTTGTGCTTCCCACTCTTTTGATTTTGCGCTCCTGCAATGCCCTGAGGAGCTGGATCTGATTGTCGTAGGACAGATTGCCCACCTCATCAAGGAAGAGCGTCCCTTTATTGGCGGCTTCAAAATGACCCACTTTATCTACAACAGCGCCTGTAAAACTGCCTTTTAAATGCCCGAAGAATTCACTGGTCGCGAGTTCCCTGGGGATCGCTCCACAATCTACGGCCACAAAATCAAATTCCCTTCTTGGGCTGTTGTTATGTATGGACCGTGCGGTGACTTCCTTCCCGGTACCACTCTCACCCGTTATAAGCACCGACATGTCCGTCGGGCCAACGAGCTTCACATATTCCTGCAATTTGCGGGAAACCTCGCTGACTCCCAGTATTACGATGTGCCCATTTTTAGTAACTGTCTTGGTGCTTTTAACGGCAGGTGCATTTATTTCTTTGACAGAAGTCTTTTCGGATTTGAGGGCATTTGAGACCAGCATCAGCATCTCGTCAGGAGTAAATGGCTTTGATATATAATCAAATGCCCCCTTTTTCATCGCTGCGACCGCTGTTCCAACTTCAGCATATCCTGTCATAACAATCACCGCAGTTTCCGGAGATGTTTTTTTTATGTTGGATAATAATTGCAGCCCGTCATCGTCAGGGAGTCGTAGGTCTGTTATGACAAGATCGAAGGTGGCTTCTGAATATTTTTGTTTCGCATCGGTTGCGGAGTAACTTCCCTCCACCTGGTAACCTTGTTTGGCCAGGAATTTTTGTAGCATTTGGCAAAAGGCAGCATCGTCCTCAATTATCAGGATCTTGGGCATCTGTCATTAATTGTTTTGTATCTACGTAAAAGTAAGGCAAGAAAGCTACCCCCCCTTAAAATTTATCACAAAAAAAGAACGGAGCCCAATGGGCTCCGTTCTGACCAAACCAACTTGATACAAAACAAATAACTCAAGTTATTTTATTGCTCAATCCAATTACCGCTTTCATCGGCATACAATGTTCCGGCAGTTCCGTCTTCCAAAGAAACTTCCAGTTTGTATTGTTTAGCTTCATTAACGAATGCGTTGTTAATTGTGGCAGTAGGATAGTTTTTCTCAACTGCGGCAGTTACAGCTTCTGGCAATTCTTCGACTGCTACTGCAGCGAAATCATCCTGAGCAGGAGCAGCTGCTTCAGTTGTTGTTTCAGTTGTTGTTTCTGTTTGAACATCTGACTCTGCATCCTGAGCAAAAGCTGACAAACTACCAAGTGAAAGGGCTACTGCAAAAAATAATTTTTTCATGATTCTGATTTTATGTTATTAAAGTTATTCTTGATGTTAGTGTGTATGAAAAGATGATACCAAATTCATTTAAGATAAAAATATTATACTAACTACTTTGTAATCAAGTTATTGATTAAAATATACGCGCTGGGGAATGTGTGTAATAGTGGGAAGTTTTATTGGACAATGTGTAAAATGTATACGAATGTCTGTACAACTGGTGTGTTAGGGTCATTCGCACTTATTACGTTTGCAATAAGATGGCAGGATTTTATCCTCTCTCCGGAATAGCAAAGAACACTGGAGAAAGTTGCCTGACACCAGGAAGAAGGGGAATCGACCAGTAAAAGAGTCAGGGTTATTAAAAGAGTCTATGTTATTAAGCCCTGGCCACTCCGGGCTGTGGCCTGGTTATTGAATTGAATGAATAATAAAACGCCCCTGGAACGAACCAGGGGCGTTTTATACCAAACTAACCAAAAACTACTTATTATTTAAGAGGTGGTCAGATTACATTTCCAACCAGTTACCTTCAGCGTCGGCATACAGAGTAAGTTCTGAACCGTCTTCTTTAGTAACTTCCAATTTGTATTGAGTCTCTGCATTTACAGAAGCGCTGTTAATGGTAGCGTCTGGATGATCTTTTGCAAGAGCATCGGTGATGGTGGCAGGAATCTCAGTTACTTCGATTGCTGTAAAGCTATCTTGAGCTTCTTGAGAAACTGCTTCCATTTCTTCTGTAGCCTCAGTGGCTTCAGATTGAACTTCTGTAGCTTCAGATTGAACTTCTGTAGCTTCTGATTGAACTTCTGTAGCTTCTGATTGAACCTCAGTTGCTTCAGTTTGAACTTCTGTTGCTTCAGACTGAACTTCAGTCTCTGCATCCTGAGCGAATGCTGTCAAACTTCCTAGTGCTAATGCTGCTACTAAAACTAATTTTTTCATTTTCTTGTGTTTTAAATTAAATTCTTGTTTTGTATTCTATTTATATATTCTACTGCTTACTATATAGAAAAAATGATGCCAGCAAATAATAACACCAAACAAATACTCATATATTTGATTATCAGGTATTTATATAATATTTGAAAAAAGTTATTGTGTATAATGGTGAGTAATCAGAAATCAAACTGTGTAATCCTTACACAGTTTCTGGTAGGATAGCGGGTTAAGCACTCTGATGTGAGGGCTTAAGTAAATCATTTACGGTTTTAACCGGATTAAACGTCACCACAGGCACTTCTACAAATACAGTATTCCAGAATGCCATTGCCCCATTCCATAAGCCGGGTAGTTCAAGAGCTTTGATCTTTACTCCTTCAGAGGTTTTCTCGCTAATGAAGCCCTGTTTTTTGTCGACGAAGTTTAAAAGATTATATTTTTCATTCTCATGATCCCGTACGCCACAAACCACATCCACCGGATTAAAGTGTGAAGCATTTCGGAAAATGGCCATTTGTTCTTCGTTTTTAGTATCCACCTGGGCAGATTCAATGATCTGAAGGGAAACATTGCCCTGGCTGTCGCGTATCCAAAAAGGACCGCCGCCTGGCTCTCCGGTATTTTTAACCATGCCGCACACCCGGAGGGGCCGGCTGATCTTATCCTTTAAGATTTCTATTTGCTGCTGAATACTGCAACTGTAGTACTTATCGGAAAGACGGACATTTAATCTGGTCTCAAGAAATGACTTAATTTCTTCGAGCTGCTCCCCGTTTAAGCTTTCCACATCCAATAAGCGTGCATAGGCAAAAGCCTGCTCCTGTAAGTTCAATAAAAGCCCGCCAAGAACCTTTTTGCTGTTCATTACCTGTTCCGCGTCCTGAGGAATTGCTACATTGTCAATATTCTTAATAAAAATCAAATCGGCCTCCTGTTCATTAAGGTTCTCTATCAAGGAACCATGGCCTCCGGGTCGAAAAACCAATTCTCCATTACTATCCCGGTATGGTATATTATCAGGGGTCACTGCAATGGTATCTGTTGATGGCCACTGATAGGAATAACTAACATGAAAAGAATTTTTGGTTTCAAATGAAACACGACTCTTGATCCGGCTGAATTCAAGGTTAAACATCTGCCCGTGATGTTTTGATATGGTAAAGTGCAAATGAGCCTCCCCGTTGACGCTGGCATATTGGGCAGCCTCCTTGAGATGTTCCTCAAAAGGCGTTGCCACATAATCTACGTATTTGTGAAAAGGCAACAGGGCCTTTGGGTAGAAACTATAATTGCACCCTTCTTCAAGAAGCATTTCCTTAACGAAAAGATAGGCTTCGGCATCCGCGGAGGTGGCCTTGCCCTTGATCCTGTTGTTCACAAGTTCGAAAAATGGGAGGGAAGTCTGTTTTTCAAAGAAAAAAGTAAGTTCAGCGTTCCCGGTCCGTTTCAGATAAGAACCAATAGACTCCTTTTCAGGTTGGTAGGTTTCCAGAAAATGAAATAACATCTTAAACATTCTGGAAGCCGCCCCGGAGGACGGCACGAATTTTACGATCTGCAGTTCTCTTGTCGATTCATCATAATACCTTATGAGTCGTTGCTCCTCCTCATCGGATAATTTCACGATACCATCACCTACAAGAGCGGCCCTTTCCAGGTGCACAAAGGATATTCCTGTTTCGAATATTTCCAGTTGATCCCTGATCTGTTCTATGGAGATTCCGTCTTCAGAGAATCTCTTTAACTCACTTTCAGTAAAATCAATCATTGCTGTATGAAATTATCAATAGAGCGAATCGCCTCATGAAGCCGTTCCTCTCTATCCCCTTTTAAAGTAACAAAAGTACGTTTATATTTTTCCAGGGTCGATTTAAAATACTGGAAAATAGCCTCACGTTCCAGGGGTCTGTCCCGGAGATCATCCCTTTCCCAGGGGACGTCTATATAGGTCAGAAGATAGAGATGATACGAGTTATCCAAGGCATATTTTTCAAGTAAAGGATTACAAAATCCCCGGTAATAAATTTCTGAATATACTTTGGTTTCAAGCAGATCGGTGTCGCAAATAAGGATATTTGTCGCTTTTTTAGTATACTCATTTTCCATTCTTATCTGTCCTTTGGCAATGGGCAACAAGTCTTCGACTTCGCAGGATTTCGCAGTAACATCCCATTTGCGCTGCAGGTATTCCCGTGCAAATTCCGGCACCCACAGCGTATCGTAATGTTTCGCGAGTTGTCTGGATAAAGTTGTCTTACCCGTTGATTCCGGCCCAAAAACAACTACTTTGAAGACATCTGAAGGTTGTTGTTCAAGATCTTTTTCCATTGGATGTAGCCCTGTATGGCTAAGGCGGTAAAGATAAGATATTGAAGAGAAAGCATTCCCCAACCCCTGTAGGCATAGAGCGGCACTGTAATAATATCAGCGATTATCCACAATGTCCAATTTTCCAGCTTTTTTGTGGCCATAAACCACATGGCTGTGAAGAAAATGCCCGAAGTGAGGATATCTACATAATTAGCCAGGTTGATTTCCTTTCCAAAGATTTTGTAAACCATGAAGGTGAACCAGAGAGTCATTATGAACAATAGAATTCCGATACGCTTTTCCCGGCTGTTGGTGCGCGATATCTGCACGATAAGCACCGTATTACGCGACCTGGACCAGTTCCACCATCCGTAAATGCTCATAACGGAGTAATAGACATTGATCATCATGTCTCCAAGCAAACTGTCAACCAGAAAAATATACACTGTGATGACCGTTGCGATAAGCCCCGTGGGATATACAAGTATATTTTCCCTCTGCGCATATACGACACTGGCTATCCCAAAAATAAAGGCGATGGCCTCAAGGACGATCAGATAAGTTTCCCTTTCCAGGTAAGGATCCAGGAAAAAATCAAAAATCGGGTTCATAGGTGCTTCGGTCCGTTTTGACGATCTTAATATAAAGAAGCCCGCTTTGGATGTCTGACAAAGCCGATTTGATCTCGGTATTCAATAGGGACATCACTGTATCGTAATCTCCGTAAACCTGGGTACTTAATGGGTTTTCCATAACTGTGAGCCCGGACAAACGCAACTTTTTAATGAAAGAAATTATGGGCTCCTCAAAGTTATCCTGGAGGGGCGTTAAGGTCATTTCAACGGATATATTCATAGGACATTTATTATTGAACTATATTGTGCCACCTACCCCACAAGAATCACTCAGGTCTTTCTTACCGCATAAACACAGGTAAAGTCTTCAAATTCAAGAAAGGAAATGTCATAGTCAGAAGTTTGACCGTGATAGAGGATTTCGCCGGTGGTTTCACTGGCGTCCATAGCAAAGTCCCTTATGATGATATGATGTATAAAACTCAGACCATGGGTTGCATAAATTTTATAGAGAGATTCCTTAGCTCCCCAGACAATGGTTAATTTACGAACCAGGGCATCCCTGTTGGCTATGGTGCTGTATTCTTCAAGCGGGGTGAACTTATGAGCAATGCGCAGAATCTTTTCCCTTTGTTTCTCAATATCAATCCCCACCTCGGAAGAAGTAGCTACAATAATTCCCGTAAAATGGTTGGAATGGGTAATAGAAATAAATGATCCGTCTTTCAGATGCGGTTTACCCGCCGGATCGTAGTACAAATCCGCGTCCTTAAAGCCGGCTTCGGCAAGGAGATGCCGTATACTGAGGAAAGCCCTTCTGTGAAGGGCGGATTTCATTGCTTCTACCCGTTTACTGCAAGGGTCGGTTAACAGAATTCCTGCGGACAATGCCTCTTCGGATTCAGTGACCTCCCATATATAGGCCTTTATTGAAGGAGAAACAGTTATAGTTTTGTAAAGAGGCACAGGATTATTTAAGATATTATTACCTTTACAGCCTGTAAAAGCCGTCTAAAGACATTAGACGAAAATAAAATAAAAAAAAGAGATGAGCACCAAAACAATGGCATATGTCCCTTATAAGGTTAAAGATATTTCCCAGGCGGAGTGGGGGCGAAAAGAAATTTTACTCGCCGAGGCAGAAATGCCCGGTTTAATGGCCCTCCGGGAAGAATTTTCAAAAGAACAGCCGCTGAAAGGCGCCCGGATTGCGGGATGCCTGCATATGACCATTCAAACCGCAGTGCTCATAGAAACTTTGATTGCCCTTGGCGCAGAAGTAACCTGGAGTTCCTGTAATATTTTTTCCACCCAGGACCATGCTGCAGCAGCTATTGCAGCCGCAGGAATTCCTGTTTTTGCATGGAAAGGCATGAAGGAAGCCGATTTTAATTGGTGTATTGAACAGACCCTTTTCTTTGGTGAAAAGAGAGAACCCCTGAATATGATCCTGGATGACGGCGGGGATCTGACGAATATGGTGCTTGACAAGTATCCGGAACTGGCCGCGGGAATTAAGGGATTGTCCGAGGAGACCACCACAGGCGTCCACCGCTTGTATGAGCGGGTCAAAAAGGGCACTTTGCCCATGCCAGCAATCAATGTAAATGATTCTGTTACCAAATCTAAGTTTGACAATAAATACGGCTGCAGGGAAAGTGCTGTAGACGCCATCCGCCGGGCTACCGATACCATGCTGGCCGGAAAACGCGTCGTGGTTGCCGGATATGGAGACGTAGGAAAAGGAACTGCCGCCTCCTTCCGTGGGGCAGGCGCCATCGTAACTGTTACGGAAATCGACCCTATCTGCGCCTTACAGGCGTGCATGGATGGATTTGAGGTAAAGAAACTCGAGACCGTTGTAGAAAATGCCGATATCATTATAACGGCCACAGGGAATAAGGATATCATCCGTGAAGAACATTTCAGATCAATGAGGGACAAAGTGATCGTTTGTAACATCGGACACTTTGACAATGAAATTGATATGGCCTGGCTCAACGAGAACTATGGAGAAACCAGGGATGAGATTAAACCACAGGTTGATAAATACACGCTGGATGGAAAGGACATCATCCTTCTTGCGGAGGGACGCCTGGTAAATCTGGGCTGTGCAACGGGACATCCAAGTTTTGTAATGAGTAATTCCTTTACCAACCAAACCCTGGCTCAAATAGAACTCTGGAAGAATCACGCCAAATATGAGAATCAGGTTTATATGCTTCCCAAGCACCTGGACGAAAAAGTGGCCAAGTTGCATTTGTCAAGAATGAGTGCCGAACTGACAGAATTGAACGCGGAACAGGCGGAATATATAGGTGTAGCGCAGCAAGGACCTTTTAAACCTGAATATTATCGATATTAGTGTTATTCATGGCATAATTTGGGACAAGGACCCGGAAAACAAAAACCCGCTCAGATGATCTGAGCGGGTTTTTGTTTATGGGTAATGGCAAATCGGCTTCAGGCGTCCAAAGGCTCTATAGAAACATAGGACTTCCCCCCTGCTTTCTTGGCAAACTTTACAAGACCATCTACCCTTGCGTGAAGGGTATGATCTTTTCCGGCATAAACGTTATCTCCGGGATGGTGTTTTGTACCACGTTGTCTGACAATGATATTACCGGCAATTGCTGCCTGGCCACCAAAAATTTTCACTCCTAGTCGTTTCGATTCCGAATCCCTTCCGTTTTTGGAACTACCAACCCCTTTTTTATGTGCCATGGGATATATTTTTTAATTAAATTCTACTTACTTCTTTTTAAGCAACTCTTTGGCCTGTTTCACCCATTCCTCGGCCTCAATCTTTTCACGGGTGATGCCATCAATGGCTGACAATTCTTCCTTATCAGCTGCCTTAAGCTTACTGATCTGCTCATAGGTATAAATACCCACTTCATTCAGTTTCTTTTCATATGCGGGACCGATACCATTGATTGCCTTAAGATCATCGGCTTCGGCCTTGGTAGCTGTACCGATGTTGTGAAGAAGTTTATCGACATTCATCTCAATCTCTTTAGACTCCAGCCTGTGTTCCGCACGGGTAATTAAGTTTTCACTTACCTCCTGGGTGGGTTCGGGCTTTGGAGTTGCAGGTGCCTTTTTAACCGCTTCCTTTTTAGTCTCTTTTGGAGCGGCCGTTTTAGTAGCGGCCTTTCCGGCAGGCTGCTTTTTAGTCACTTTAGCCGATTCTTTTTCCTCAGCTTTCTTTACGGGAACTGCCTCTTTGGACTGCTCCTTGGCACTGGCCTTTTTGGCCCCTTTGGCAATGATACTCTCAATGACAAGTTCTGTGACATACTGGCGATGTCCGTTTTTCTTACGGTAACCTTTTCGTCTTTTCTTTTTAAAGACGATTACCTTGTCACCTTTAAGGTGTTTTACGACTGCTGCCTCAACTGCGGCACCGTCTATAGCCGGGGCGCCTATAGTAATATCCGAACCGTCTCCAATCAAAAGAACCTGGTCAAAAGTCACCTTTTTTCCCTCGTCTTCCTGCAAACGATGTACATATACTTTCTGGTCTTTCGCAACTTTGAATTGCTGCCCTGCTATTTCTACAATTGCATACATAGCTGGTGTATTTTTATATTAATCTCATGGCCTTTACCTGTAGGGTGTCTGCCTGCAATGTGGCAGGTATTTCACAAGAGGGTGCAAATATACTGCTTAATTAGGAATTCGCAAGAGAATTTGAAATATTAGACGGATTTTTTCTTCAGATTTCTGGTGCTTTTAAAAAGCTGCATAAATGAAAGCGTTAGAACCAGGGTGGTGGCAAAACCCATTATGGCAACCGTAACAAAGACTATACCTTCAAAGTTCTTGAAGTCCTTAAAGAATACCTTGGAAAGTTCCTGCAAAAATCCACTATTCAATTCGGTTGCATAAAAGGCAAAAAATATGGTAAAAATAATCGTGCCAACAAATCCGGTTACCATCCCCGCGGTAAAACCTGTGCCATAATTGAACTGCTCCTTCTCCTGAATTTTGAAATACTTTATGGCTTCATAGATTCCGAACCCTGTAATGATCCCATTGAAAAGACTGTAAAACACATTGGTATGTAGTCCCATTAAAGACAGTACTAAGAAATAGGCAATCAAACAGCCACTGGTAGCTATGCCGAATCGAATAGGTAAGGCAAATTGTTTCATTCGGGAATACTTTTATATTGTAAAATGAAAGTACTACATCTTCATCAATTTTCCCACTATTTCTTGTAAAAGCATCTGCGCCTGCGCCTCCCAGGATCATGAGCAACAGCCAGCCGGACGGATGTTAGCGGGCGCCAGGGGTGACCCTGGCCGGGGATCGTGCCTATTTGCTGAGCCCTGGGTTACACCCTATTTTTCAGTTCCTTATCTGGTGAGGTCACGGAACCTGTAGCGCGTCTTATCGCGCTGATCGGAAGGCGCATAACTTCATGAATACTTTAACAAAAAACCTACTTCATGAAGGCCCCACGGGGTGGAAGTTTATTTTGTATTTTTGATGAAAATTAGCGCATTATGGATACACACCTCAAAAGGCCCATTTGTCTTATTTCAGTCATACTACTGGCTTTATTTGCCAGCTGTAAAGATCAGATGAAGGAAGGAAAGTCGGATACCATGCAAGAAGTCATGGCCATTCATGATGAGGTTATGCCGGAAATGGGAACCATTGCCAAGCTTGTTGCAGAACTTAAACCGAAGGTTGACAGTACTGCCTCCGGAAAATCCTATGAAAAGGCAATGAAAGATTTGCAGGAATCCCACAAAACCATGATGGACTGGATGCAGAACTTTGGGATGAGGTTTGAGCCCGGCGAGATTATGAATGGCCAGAAGCTGAGTTCTGAAAAACAGCAATGGCTTTCTGAAGAATTGTCTTCAGTGAAAGCCCTGCGCGACAAAGTACTCTTGAGCATAGAAAATGCCAGGAAGGTATTACGTGAAAACGGCGAAGAAGGCTCCTGAACCTAAAATGGCAATTGACTCAGATCTACATTTCCTCCCGAGAGAATAATTCCTACCCTTTTTCCTTCAAATTGTTCCTTCCCGCTAATAAGAGCTGCGAGTGCAACGGCACTTGAGGGTTCTACCACAAGTTTCATCCTCTCCCACAGCAATCTCATCGCGAAAACAATTTCTTCCTCCTTCACCCTTATTATTTGCTGAACATGGGCTTTAATAATCGGAAAGTTATTACTGCCCAACTCGGTTTTCAGACCGTCTGCGATGGTATTTGTCGTCTGGTTACCTTCAATATTACCACTTTGAAGAGACCGATAGGCATCGTCTGCTTCAAATGGTTCTCCGCCAACAACTTTACATTCTCTTCCGAAGAAATGTGCCGCGAGCGCAGTACCCGCAATAAGACCCCCTCCCCCTACTGGTACGATCACGGTATCAAGTTCCGGGTAATCCTCGAGTAATTCAAGACAGGCAGTTCCCTGACCGAGAATGACCTCCGGATCATTGGAAGGATGAATAAACGCAGCCCCATATTGTCTCACAAGCAGTTCAGACATTTCGGTACGCGCTTTCAGGTTTGGATCGCACTCATGTATGATCCCACCATAAGCCTTTACAGCTTCCTTTTTAACTGCCGGAGCTGAAGATGGCATTACTATATGGGCTTTCACCTGAAGGGATTGAGCCGCCAAGGCAAGTGCCTGGGCAAAATTCCCGGAAGAATGGGTCACAACACCCTGTAATCGCCTCTCCGGTGTTAATTGCAAAACCGCATTAGTAGCACCCCGCATTTTATAGGCCCCCATCCGCTGGAAGTTCTCACATTTAAAATAAATAGGTGTCCCGGTAATACGGTCAAGGATGCGAGAAGTCATCACAGGCGTCCGATGAATATAAGGTTGAATCCGACGATGACAATCAAGTAGCTCCTTCTTTTGCATGTCCTTGTTTTTGGGGCGGTTCTCCCTATTTCCATTGAAAGGATTCCATAATGGTGCGGATATCATTCTGCAGATAAAGCGCAGCCGGATAAATGGAATCATAATTCGGCCTGACATAGAAATAGAGGGAACCCGTAACAAAATTACGGATACTGTCGGTGACGTAGAACTGCGCTTGTGAGGCGGCATTCCCTTTTACTTCATAGTACATGCCATACACTTTTTCACTTTCATTCACGAACTCACTTGGGTCAATGGCATCCGCCTTTACCACGTGTTCGAGTGATAGTTTCTGTGCGTCTGTCAGGAGTTTATCCAGGTTGCCGTTCACTTTCTTAAAAGTGATAAAAATGGCTCCTTTCAGGCCTGGATACTCCAGAGTAAGTGAACCATCATCCTTCATTCTGACCCCCGCATTCGCATTGTATTCAAACTGAAACTGAGGTGTAGTAAGTATTTTAGTTGTCACTTTGGGGTATTCAAGTCTCAGCATGGCCCTTGGCTTCGGAAGTATCACTTCCTTGCACGCTGCCAGGCAACAGAAGAAGATAAGTACCAGGAGACCATTACGTCGCATTAGGCAGTGTTATTTTAATTTGTTTCAAACGTTTTTTATCCAGGCTTTCAACCAAAAACTGGTACTCCTTAAACCGCACCACTTCGCCCCTCTTAGGGAAACCACCTGCCATTTCAAGCACAAATCCTGCAATAGTCTCAGATTCCCCTTTCTGTTCTTCAAATTCGTCTTCATCCTCAATTTTAGCCACCCTGTAAAAGTCCTTAAGCGTGGTTTTTCCCTCAAAAACGAAGGTATGGTCATCAATTTTAGAAAAAATAAGATCCTCATCATCAAATTCATCGCTGATATCCCCCACGATCTCCTCTATAATATCCTCCAGGGTAACGATGCCGGAGGTACCCCCATATTCATCCACAACCACTGCCAAATGGATTTTCTTATCCTGAAATTCCACAAGCAGGTCATCCAGTTTTTTATTTTCAGGCACAAAATAAGGTTCTCTGATCAGGGATATCCAGTTAAAGGTTTTACGGTCCAGATAAGGAAGGAGATCCTTGACATAAAGGACCCCAAGAACATTGTCCACATTTTCTGCAAATACTGGAATCCGGGAATACCCGTGTTTCATTAGTTCCTCGAGGACCTCCGGAAATTTCATAGTATCACTCAGGGCAAAAATGTCTATTCGTGGACGCATTACCTGCTTGGTATCTGTATTGCCGAAAGTCACAATGCCTTCGAGTATTTTTTGCTCCTCCCGTGTGGTATCCCCTTCTGAAGTGAGTTCAAGAGCCTGTGACAGATGGTCAACACTCAGGCTCGATTTCTGTTTACCTAACTTATTGTACAAATAAATGGTGCCTGCCCGCATGGGGATGCTCAATGGAGAAAAAAGGAAATCGAGTACCCTGATGGGGTAGGCCATTAGAAAGGCAAATTGCCTCTGGTTACGGTTAGCATATACCTTTGGCAGGATTTCTCCGAACATCAGAATCAGGAAGGTGGCCACGACCACTTCGAGCAGAAATCTGACAGAAACGATCCCAAAAAGCATGTAATTGACGTTGACGAAAATAATGTCCCCGATAGAACTGAATAATAATACGATCCCAATATTTATTGCATTATTGGCAATTAAAATGGTGGCGAGTAATTTCTTGGGCCTTTCCAGCAGGCTCACTACTATGGATCCTCTGGGTGTCTTTTCTTCCGCAATATTGTTTACAAAGGTGGGTGAAAGCCCAAAAAAAGCCACTTCGGCTCCTGAGATTAATGCCGAGCACGCAAGAAGAAGAATTAAAATGACAATTTTAAAAACAATAACACCCTCAACAACAAGAGGGTTTATAAGTAAACCGGCAGGTTCAGGGTCCAAGGATCAGAGTTTAGTTTCTAAATGTCTAGAAGGGCAGATCATCTTCCTGCTCCGCTACATTAGTATGTTGAGGCATTTTTTCATGTTCCGGATTCCGGGCATCGCTGCCGGTGTCCTGTGCCCTGCCCCCGTCCGAAGACGACGCTCCCTTCCCGGGAGAAAGAAAGGTAAAATCCTGGACCTGGATCTCAGTTGAGAAACGACTATTGCCATCTTCTCCCTGCCATTGACGGGTTTTTAGCCGGCCTTCCACATAGATCTTATCCCCTTTGCTCAGGTATTTCTCACAGATCTCGGCAGCCTTGTTACGTACCACGATATTGTGCCATTCGGTATTGCTTACCTTCTCACCGGTTTGTCGGTTTGTATATGTTTCGTTGGTCGCAATCGGAAATCGCCCTATACAATTGCCCCCTTCAAAATAATGCATTTTAACCTCATCTCCTAGATGCCCTATCAGCATCACTTTATTTAATGTCCCGCTCATAATTTGAATCTTCTGTCAAAAATACAAAATTTAAAGCGTTTTAATGAATTCCGCCAACAATACAGGAACGGGATAACGGGGTAGTTCCTTTAGTGGGATACCGTTATCCAGAGGAGCAGACATACGGATCTCCCAGAATTTGGCATATAAATGCTGGTGGGTAAGTTTATGAACTTTGGTTTCGTGGCCAGTCTGTGACACGCGAAGGATTTCAAGGTCCCCGAGAATCTGCGGAAGGCGTTTCTCAACTTCCTCTATGTCGAGTTCATTCTCAGATTCAAGGAGGGGAAACTCGTAAAGGTGCTGCCAGATTCCCTTGCCTTTACGCTTCCAAAGCAGCGTGTTCTGACCGGGATCTGTGAGTACAAGATAGTTGAAGTACCTTTTTTTGATCTTCCCCTTTTTCAGTTTGACCGGAAGCTCAGATACCAGTTGCCCGTTGAAAGCCGTACATGTCTTATTTAGTGGACACCCCGGACAGTCTGGGCGGGAAGGGATGCATTGAATGGCTCCGAATTCCATGATCGCCTGGTTATATTCCCTGATCCTGACGGCATCCATTACCTCGCGTGCCAGTTCTCTGAAATATTGAATCCCGCGCGTAGTGTTTATAGGTATGGTTATCCCATAAAAACGGGAAAGTACCCTATAGACATTGCCATCCACTACAGGTTCAGGCAGGCCGAAACTACTGGACGCTATGGCACTTGCCGTATATTCTCCTACGCCCCTCAGTTCTAAGAGCCCCTTAAAGGTAGTCGGAAATCTTCCGCCCATTGTCCCGCTTATCAGAATGGCGGTTTTATGCATGTTTCTTGCACGGGAATAATACCCCAAACCTTGCCAGAGAATTAGAACCTGTTCCTCACTTGCCGCAGCCAGGTGATCTACCGTCGGAAAAGTCTCCAGGAATTTTTCGTAGTAAGGAAGACCCTGAACCACCTTTGTTTGTTGAAGAATTATTTCGGAAACCCATATTTTATAGGGATCTGTTGTATTTCTCCACGGAAGTTTTCTCTTATTCCGGGCATACCAGGAAAGAATTATTCCGGAAAATGACATGAGGCAGCAACTTTAGGCCCAAAAGTAAAAGGTTATATACTTAAAATTAGCCTCTTGAAGACAAAAGATTGAATAATATTTATATATTTGCAAGCCTGAAAAACTTACAGATAAACTAAATTTTTAAAATGACGAAAGCGGATATCGTAACGAAAATCTCAGAAAAACTGGGAATTGAAAAAGGAGACGTTCAAGCAACTGTGGAAACCTTTATGGAAGAAGTAAAATCATCACTCGAAAATGGTGACAACGTTTACTTGAGAGGCTTTGGCAGTTTTATAATTAAAACCCGGGCAGAAAAAACTGGAAGGAATATTTCCAAAAATACCACCATAAAAATACCTGCACATAACATCCCGGCATTTAAGCCAGCTAAGGTTTTTGTAGAAGGCGTTAAAAGCAATGTACAAGTACAGTAATAACAGCAAAAAAGCAGAATTTTATGCCGAGTGGTAAAAAAAGAAAAAGACATAAGGTAGCTACTCATAAGCGTAAAAAACGCCGGAGAGCTAACCGCCATAAGAAAAAGTAGTTTTCAAAACTACTTTTTCATTTTATACGTTCATTGACATAGAAATTCCAAAAAAAGGATTTCGACGGGTTAATACAACCTGTTACAAGTATTGTTTAATCCATCCGCCTTTGGCGGATATAAATTGAATCAGGTGAATAGAGAATTAATCGTAAGATCCAATTCCACTGCCGTCGATTTTGCCTTATTAAAAGATGGAAAACTCATAGAGCTTCATAAAGATGAAGATACCAATAATTTCAACGTAGGTGACATTCTCGTCGCGAAAGTGCGAAAACCGGTCACAGGTCTCAATGCCGCATTTGTGAATGTGGGCTATGAAAAGGATGCATTCCTGCATTACCACGATCTGGGGCCACAACTGGCAACCATGTTGAAATTTATTAAAAAAGTGAGTTCAGGTCATCTCAAAGAGTACAGCCTGAAAAATTTTCCATTCGATAAAGACATTGACAAAAATGGCACCATTAGTAATGTAATCAAAGCCAACCAGTCTTTATTAGTGCAAATTGTAAAAGAGCCTATTTCGACAAAAGGACCCAGAATTAGTTCGGAACTTTCCCTTGCGGGGCGGTATCTTGTGATGGTCCCATTTTCCGACCGTGTATCCGTCTCACAGAAAATCGGAAGCAAGGAAGAAAAGGATAGACTTAAAAGATTAGTTAGTAGTATCAAACCCAAAGGTTTTGGGGTGATAATCAGAACAGTTGCAGAAGGCAAAAAAGTAGCAGAACTGGACAAGGACCTTCAAAATTTGCTGACCAAGTGGACAGCAATGTGTAAGAAATTGTATAAAGCGCCGACACCGTCCAAAGTATTGGTGGAGCTCAACAGGGCATCATCCATTCTCCGTGATGTTTTTAATGACAGTTTTACGGCCATTCAGGTAGATGATGAAACGCTTTATAACCAGATTAAAGATTATTTGCTGGAAATCGCTCCTGAAAAGGAATCGATTGTAAAGTTGTATAATTCTTCCGTACCTATATTTGAAAAGTTTGGCATTGACAGGCAGATAAAGACGTCCTTCGGACGTACTGCTGCCATGAGCAAGGGTGCCTATCTCATCATCGATCACACAGAAGCCCTTCATGTGATAGACGTAAACAGTGGGAATCGCTCAAACAAAGCCAAAAATCAGGAGGATACCGCACTTGAGGTGAACCTACTCGCAGCCTCGGAAATTGCCCGCCAGTTACGACTGCGTGACATGGGTGGGATCATTGTGGTAGATTTCATAGATATGGTCAAGGCCAGTCACCGAAAGAAGCTCTTTGATCATCTCCGTACTGAAATGAAGGAGGACAGGGCCAAGCACAAAATTTTGCCCCCGAGCAAGTTTGGGCTGATACAAATTACCAGGCAGAGGGTAAGACCGGAAGTCAATATTAAGACCACTGAGGAAAATCCAAGTGGCAGTGGCCAGGAAGTCGAAGCTCCTATCGGAGTAATTGACAGGATTAATGAGGAACTCGAAAGGATAATGAAAGGTCCTGAGAAAGAGAAGGGAATGGTACTTAATACGCACCCCTTTATCGCCGCGTACCTGGCCAAAGGCTTTCCGTCCATTCGCTCCAAGTGGTTTCTGGAGTATAAGAAATGGATAAAAATTCAACCCAGAGACGCCTATACCTATCTCGAATACCGTTTTATAGATAAAGACGGAAATGCCATCAACTAACCAAAAGCGATTCCTGAAAGGGGGTCGCTTTTTTTGTTTTCTTATTTTTGAACAATCCCGGAAAACTTTTAAACCAAACAGAAGTACCTGTCCGGAGACCCATTCATGAAGAAGCAGCCTTCCATTTCACAGGCCCAGGCCATTTCGAAACTTGAACATTACTGCGCCTATCAGGAACGCTGCCAGTCAGAAGTCCTTAAAAAAATGAACGACTTAAATGTTTCCGCGCAAATCAGAAATGCGGTTTTGGCACACTTGTCAAAGAAAAATTTCCTGAATGAAAGCCGGTTCGCCATTGCTTTTGCACGCGGGAAATTCAGACTTAAACATTGGGGGCGGCATAAAATTGCCATAGAATTGAAGGCACGGAAAATTGGTGAAAAGGATATTCAGAAAGCCCTGAAAGAACTAGACGAACCCGTTTACCAAAAAGCGCTGCACACGCTGGCTAAGAAGTGGTGGTCTCAGAGCAGGGAAAAGGATTTGATCAAGAGAAAGCCAAAGCTCGCGGCCTATCTGATTGGCCGGGGTTGGGAGCATGATCTGGTATATGATATGTTGAAGGATACGGAACTGTGAGTTCTGTCCGTACGATGGAGGGACAGCATTCTGTCATCCGGAGCCAGTTTGTAGTATCAGATAGTTTCCCGAAGCGGCGAAGGGGTACCTGTCATATTTTTATTGGTTTTTGCAAATTTCTCCGTCTTTTCGATGGCCTGACGGTTCTTCCATTCTATCCACGCCTGTCCCTTAAGTCTTCGCATCAGATTATCAAAATGACGCATCCCTAAAATATTATAGATGGCCTGGGCAAGGTTGGCGGGATGTCTGGCGATCGCGCGCAGGCTCATTGAAAATCCCGGGGTGTGGTATTTCATATGATGCCAATAGCCTTCAGGAATGTACAGTACCTCACCGTGAGAAAGGCAGGTGGTATAGCCTGTAACATATTGCAATGCGGGCCATTTACTGTAATCCGGATTTGAAAAATCAATGCTCTCGTGAGTGATCAGGGAATACGGAATTTTGTAAAGACACTTACTCTCGGATTGCGGGAACAGGATGCATTCCTTTTTCCCCTCAAAATGAAAATGGAAGATATTTGCCAGATCAATGTCAAAATGCATGAAAGTATAGGAATTCTGACCTCCGAAAAACAGCATTGGCATCCCTTTCATGAGCTTAAGGCCAAAATCCGGATAATAAAAATCCTTCTGAAGTTCCGGTATTTCCTTGAGGATATTCCAGAGAAATATCCTGTATCTCGTGGGCTCACGCTTCAGGAGATCTATATAATCCGCCATCTGCATCGTTGCATGGGGCTCATTAAACCCATCCTTGTAATGTACCGGGCGATCATCATACAGAGGCACGGTTTTATGTCCGGCAACCTCCTTCATATAGTCCAGGTTCCAAAGGCTGAATGCCGGCCAGTCCTCAACAAACCTTTCTATTACAACAGGCTTTTGAGGTTTAAAATAATCGCGGATGAATGCCTCTTTGGTAATTCGCCGTTCCCTGGGTATCTCCTGTAAATTCAAGTTTCTATAGGTTTTCTGAGTTCCAAAAGTATAAAACCTCCTTAATATGTTCGGTTAGTTGACCCTTGGTTAAGTTTGCCTGCTCACTTTTGATGCCTGTTTGGCGGTCTCGTTCCTGGGAATAATATGGCCCGGTCTTGTCCATCCCGGATTTTCATTCAGGGGGCTTACTTTGGAATCAACCGCTTCAACGGTAACGGGTTGTTCCGATTTTGTAAAGGCTTTTTGAGATGTCAAACCAAGAATACTGAAAAGTTCCATGTCTTCCCCCAGGTCAGGATTGGGTGTAGTCAGTAATTTGTCACCCGCAAATATGGAATTGGCTCCTGCAAAAAAACATAGGGCCTGCCCTTCCCTGCTCATTTTCATCCGGCCTGCAGAAAGGCGTACCTGAGTTTGAGGCATAACAATTCTGGTAGTTGCGACCATGCGAACCATTTCCCAGATGGAAACGGGTTCGAGGGCTTCCATCGGAGTACCAGGGACTGCAACCAAGGCATTCACCGGAACCGATTCCGGGTGTGGGTCCAGGCTCGATAAGGCCACAAGCATACCTGCACGGTCTTCCAGACTCTCGCCCATCCCAATAATCCCTCCACTGCAAACAGTAACATTCGTTTTACGAACATTTTCTATGGTTTTCAACCTGTCTTCGTAAGCCCTGGTGGATATAATATCCTTATAATAATCTTCTGAGGTGTCCAGGTTGTGATTGTACGCGAAGAGTCCTGCTTCGGATAATCTTCTGGCCTGATTCTCGGTAATCATACCCAGGGTGCAGCACACTTCCATATCCAATTTGTTGATGGTTCGTACCATTTCCAGAACCTGGTCAAATTCAGGTCCGTCCTTCACATTGCGCCAGGCTGCCCCCATACATATCCTGGAACTTCCTCCGGCCCTTGCCCTGAGCGCCTGTGCTTTTACCTGCTGAACATTCATGAGCCCATTGCCTTCAATATCCGTGTGATACCGTGCTGCCTGAGGGCAGTAACCACAATCCTCGGGGCAACCTCCTGTTTTTATTGATATTAGTGTAGCAACCTGAACCGTGTTAGGATCGTGTACGCAACGATGGACTGTTGCCGCTTCATAAAGCAGATCCATCATCGGCTTCCGATATATTTGAAGGATCTCCTCCTTTGTCCAGTTGTGTCTGTGATGTGTCATATTGCAGTCATTGTGGTTTCAAAAATAGCCCATATTCACAATTAAAAAAACAATCCTTATTTTAAATCCCCGGTGCAGGTCTTGATAGGCTGATAAAGATTCTGTTTACCCTTAAGACTTTTTTACGGCGCTTTGAGCAATACAGAAACTGCATTTCCACCGAATCCCACCGAATTCACCATAATACGGCGTATCCGTGGCGGTGTTCTGGCAGAGGGCATATATGGCACACTGATAAACTTTTGGTGCAATAGCATCATCACCGCCATTTCTATGCTCAACATTCCCGAAGCGGCAAACGTATGCCCGATTTTCCATTTGTTGCCTGTCAATGCAGGAATATCCTTTCCAAAACAAACTTCGATCGCAGCCCATTCTGCTTTGTCTCCCTTAATGGTCCCCGGGGCATGCATGACAATGACGTCAACTTCCGAAGGGGATACGTTTCCGAGTGCCATTTTCATAGAACGCTGGAAACACTGAGCCTCGGTGGATATTGAAACGCTGTGCTCCAGAGGTTCTGTAGCATAACCCACACCCTCAATTTCGGCCAGGGAATCCGAGGTGACCCCTCTTTCCAGACAAGCCATGGAAGCCCCTTCCCCAAGCACCATGCCATTTGCTGTTTTCCGCATATCCATTGATCTGCACGGATAGCCGCCAAGGGACGATTTTGTTTCACAGGATGCATATATCTTCAGGGCCTTCATTTGAGCCAGGGTAAACAGGGTCAGGGGAGCTTCACTGCCACCTACCAGAAAACGGTCGGCCATCCCACTCCTGATCCAGGCCAGCCCGTTGAGTAAGGCATGCAAGGCAGTTGAACAGGTAATGGAGTGTGAGAATTCCGGGCCTTTACTGCCAAGATCATGAGCCACCCACGATGAAATATTGCCAAGGGTGGTGCTCGGGGAGGTTAATGCGGGGGTTCTGCCGGATTCTAAAAATAGCCTGTGATGGTCTTCAAACAGAGCGGTTGCACCTCTTGAGGACCCTATATTGATCCCCATCCGGGAAACGGAATTCCAGCCCGCGTCGCGCACTGCATACCGTGCTGTGTAGATCGCGTATAATACACTGGCGTCGAGATTCCTGTATTTGCTGTCCTCCTGACGGATGGACTCCACGGCATCTAAGCTTTGTTCAGAAAGTCTGCCCACCCATTCCTGACCGCCGCCGGCCCCTGTCTTTTGAAATAAGTGCCCGCTGTCCTGATACTTAGTCCACGCTTCGCCGGAGGAGGATCCAAGGGCTGATACGGAGGCAATCGATCTGATAGAAACAGGTGAATTCAAAGCGACTATTTCAGGTAAAAATAAAAGTTCTCACGCACATTCTGGCCTAAAGGTGAAACAATCCCGGGTGTTTGCTGGAAAAGAGTTTATTTAGTTGTCTTTCTGTTTTTTTCCCGTTCATACCTTGTCAAGAACCACTGAGATCGCTTGGTACATCCTCTGCAGCTGAACATCTGTGATCACGAACGGAGGCACAAGGTATATCGTCCGCCCGAGAGGACGCAAAAACACTCCCTGGTCCATAAACAGCGAATACAATTGATCTCTTAGTAATCCGTAGTGTTCAGATTCCAGGGCGAGGTCAAGGGCATAAATGATCCCGCACTGCCGGGTTCGGGCAACCCTGGGATGATTCCTGACAGAGGCATCAAAGTCGGTATGGGCTGCCATGATTCTTTTAATGTCCTCCTGGATTTCCTGTGATCTCAACAATTCCAATCCGGCAAGGGCCGCAGTACATGCAAGTGGATTCGCCGTATAGGTATGTCCGTGAAAAAGCCCTTTTGCGCGGTCATCACTGTAAAAGGCATCAAAAACTTGTTTGCTGCAGCTGGTGATCGCCATGGGCATTAATCCTGCCGTCAGGGCCTTGGAAAGACACATGATATCCGGTTGGACCTGGAGGTAATCCGAAGCAAAATATTTCCCTGTTTTACCGAACCCTGTCATTACCTCATCCGCAATGTTCAGTACGCCGTATCTTTGGGTCAGTGCAAGTATTTTGTCAAGATAAGCAGCCTTATACATTTTCATTCCTGCGGCACCCTGAACCAGGGGTTCATAGATAAAGCCGGCGACATCCCCTTTCTTAAGAAGTGATTCAAGGAGGCGAAGCACACTGTCCAGGTTGCTTTCGTCAGGCACGGGAATCCTTTCCACAGGCATGAGTACATGTGTAAATGGGCCATTATATACAGAGAGTCCAGAGGCGGACATGGCTCCGAAAGTATCTCCGTGAAAGCCATCTTCAAGGGCCATGAGCACGGTTCGGTGGTTTCCCTCATTAAAGTGGTACTGAAGCGCCATTTTAATAGCGACTTCCGTTGCCGTGGATCCATTATCCGAAAAAAAGAACTTGGCCTGGTTCTTTGGCATCACTTTGATAAGTTCCTCTGATAAGGCTATTGCCGGTTCGTGGGTGAAACCGCTGAAAACTACCTGATCCAGCTGCTGCATTTGTTTGGCGACCCGTTCCAGGATATAAGGATTGCAATGCCCGTACATGCAAGTATACCAGGAAGCGATCCCATCAATATATTCCTTTCCTTTGTCATCATATAGAAGGGCTCCTTCAGCCTTTACAACAGGCAGGGAGTCAGGATGTGTTTTGTGTTGCGTTAACGGATGCCACAGGTGTTTCTTATCCCTTTCTGAGAGATTTCCCGGCAGGGTCTTTTTCATGAATCTCCAATTTATCTATCTTGCATGACAGGGAATTGAACGCTGCCACAATGCAAAGCAAAGTTATAACAACTCTTATTGACAAATATGAGAAACTTTCCGGCCCCATGGTCTTTGTCATTCTGCTGTGTTATACCTTTTTTGTTCGTTTTCCTTTCTTTTTCAGGGATTACATTGACCGGGATGAAAGCACCTTCATTCTCGTCGGTCAATCCATTGTTGACGGACAACTGCCCTATACGACGCTCTGGGATCTGAAGCCTCCGGTGGTCTTTTATTTCTTCGCAGGCATAATTTATTTTATCGGGAAAAGCATGATTGCTATCAGACTTGCGGGAGTCATGGCTGTTGCTCTAACGGCATTTTTCACATTTAAATTTGCCACAAAGTTTACATCCGTTCAGACAGGATTTTGGATAGCGCTGGCATGCGTAATGCTTTTGAGCTTGTTCGGAAGTCTGCAGGGACTCATGTCGGAACACATTTGTATGCTGTTCTTTATGCCGGCCGTTTATTTTTTGGTAAGAAATGAAAAGTTATTGGGGTTCTTCCTGGCAGGTGTACTTGTGGGATTGTCTGTGATGACCAAACTGAACATGGCCTATCCCGGGCTCTTTCTTGGCGCCTTTATCGCCATAGATTCTCTCAAAAAAAGGGGACTGGTGTATAAACTGGCTCCTCCCTTGCTTTACGCCGTGGGCATTTTACTCGTCGTCTTGTTTACTGTTCTGCCGTATTATCTCCAGGGGATCGAATCCAAGTGGTGGAATTCTGTTATTCTGGCATCCCTTGAATATTCGGCTTTCAGACGAAAGTCCATCTTAGCGCTATCCCCGATTTTCATTTTATCGGGAATTATGCTTTATGTCAGCTGGCGATACCGATTGCTTGATTTCCGAAATCGGTCTGTCCGCATCCTGATCATTGTGCTTTGCGGGGTGCTCTTTTCCTATCTGAAAGGCGGGCGCATCAACGGTCATTACCTGATTCAGATCCATCCTTTTCTTGTAATACTTGCCGGGACCGCATTGTTTCGCTTGATGAAAGGCCTTGACCGGAAATTCACCTTCGTACGGTATTGCTATCTTTTGCCTCTCCTTATCCCAATGGAAAGTTATGCCGAATATGTTGCGGTGGTACGGAATAAGGTAGTGCACGGTACTTTTTTTAACGGAGAGGGGATTCGGGTTCCTCAATACCTTCTTGAAAATAAGATAGAAACAAGAAATATCCTTTTCCTCGAATATCATATTGGATATTGGATGCTGGGACAGGATCCTCCAAGCAAGGCTGCTACACATCCCAGCAACATCTGCAGGGATGAAATCTATCCTTTTTTTGACAATACCAGGAAATCCCCCCTGGAAGAACTCCATTATCTTCTGTCTGAATTACGACCTGCTATCATTGTGGTACGTAATAACCGCCCCATATTCGATCCCCTGGAGGTAGAAGAAAATCGATATGTAGCTAAACACCTGGAGGAGCATTACCACCTGCTGACCACTCTTGACCAGGCTTCGATTTACCAGCTTTCAGAGTAATTTAAGTGCAGGCAGTAATTCCGATGCATACCTGAGAATTATTTCCTTATCAATGTTTTTTTCTTCTGCTATCCTCCCTATGGAAGACACTCCGGTCTTCCGGAGAATGATATTTTCTGTGGAGGGCAATTCATCTCCGGAGAAAATAACATAAGGACGAATATGATGAAGCTTTAACCATTCAAGAGTTAACAGGGTATGATTGATGCTTCCCAGATAATGCCTGGATACCACCAGGACTTTATAATGAGGTTGAATCAGATCAAGGATGGTTTCCTTTTCATTAAGAGGCACCATTAATCCCCCGGCTCCCTCTATTACAAGATGGTTTGAGGTTTCCGGTTCGGCCATTTCCGACACCTGTATCTGAACCCCATCCAGAGCAGCTGCCGCATGAGGACTCATGGGTGATCTAAGGACATACCGGCTGGAGTGCATTACAGATTTCGTGTTGCTGATGAGTTGCTTTACCCGGGTAGTGTCGGAGTCGTCGATATTCCCGGCCTGAATCGGCTTCCAGTAGTCGGCGTTCATGGCCTCGGTAATAATCGCAGAGACTATGGTTTTGCCTACGTCTGTTGAAATCCCTGTAACGAAGAATCGCTTCATGTGGCTATTGCCTTAGTGATCATATTACAGTGGGAGCACCTGTATTTCCTGGATTCAAAGAAAGGGAACAGTTTATTCAGTATGCCTCTTCTGCTATAATAAACTTCGGATTTCCGGGATCCGCAATTAGGACATATGACAGGTTGCCCTTCATTGTCCAGCGCATAGCTCCTGATATCATTGTAAATAGCAACCGCCTGCGTTTTATCCCTGCTGTAGACCTGAAGTTTAACGCCACCGATAGCACTACTTATTAAAGGGTCCGTATTGAGCGTATTCTCGTCTCTCAAAAAAACCGGGATGCCTTCCGATTCCAGTTTGGTGCGGAGGATCTGAACGTCTGCAACATATTCAAATGAACCAATTGTATAAAACTCCTGTTCTTTATCCATATATAAAATTCTGATCATCCCACAGAGGATGTAGACATTTCCGTTTTTAAAGTGGTTAGGACTGCATCAATTTCCTGTCGGGTGTTCGTCGCGTGGAGGCAAAATCTCAAGCGTTCCGCGCCCTGGGGTACAGTAGGCGAGATGATGGGCTTTACATCATGTCCGGCCATTTGTAATTTGGCAGCAACATGCTTCACCTGGTTAATCCCGCGGATCAGGCAACATCTTATGGCGGTATTTCCGGAAAGGAAATGCGTGTGAAGCTCCAATTCAGTTGCCAGACGATTAAAATACGAGATATTGTCAGTCAGGGTATTTCTTAATTCATTGCCCTCATCTGAAACCAGAAGACCATAGGCAGAAACAATCGTCGCTATGGAATGTGGGGGCAATGCGGTAGAAAACATAAAGCTCCTGCAGAAATTAATGAGATACGTTTTCAATTCCTCACATCCCAGGACCGCAGCTCCGTGGCAACCCAATGCTTTGCCAAAGGTAATGATCCTGGCAAAGACTTCCTGTGAGAGCCCAAGTGCCTGTACCAGGCCTTCTCCCCTTTGCCCTGCAACGCCAACGGCATGCGCTTCATCCACTACCAATCTGTATCCGTGGGTGTTGCAAAGCCTCACCAGTGAAATCAGATCCGGGCTGTCGCCGTCCATGGAGAAAACGGATTCCGTTACTATGTAAATCTCTTTAGAAATATCTCCATTATCCGGTCGAAGAGATTGTAAAATGACTTCCTGCAGATGCTCCAGGTCGTTGTGCCTGAATTTATAATGCTTTGCCGTTCCAAGTCCCAGGCCATCACGTATACTGGCATGAACATATTCATCGTAAAAAACGACATCATTACGTTGCGGTACAGAAGAAAAAAAACCGATGTTAGCAACATAGCCCGAATTAAAAATCAAGGCTTCGCCCGATTGGTGAAATTCACAAAGAAGTTGTTCGGCCTTAGGGTACAATGGATGATTTCCCGTAAGCAGTCTGGATCCTGTGGCCCCGTTGTGGAAAGCGTCATATTCCTCAACGAGACGGGTGGCTTCATTGTATACCCGTTCACTGGCCGCAAGTCCCAGATAATCGTTGGAAGAAAAGTCGGACAGCTTCCGTACTACCGGCAACTCACGCAAGGCATTTTCTTTCCGCCGTTGGGACAATCTGTATCTTAATTTATCGGGGATTCCAGCCATGCTGCAAATGTAGTATTTCCTCTTTTTAATTGGTATATTCGTCATGACAATCCCCTTCAAATGAATCGTACCCTCCTGTTTTTGTTGACTTGCGCGACATTGGTCCGGGCGCAGACCAACTCCTACAATATTTCATTTGCGAATGCGGCGCATCATGAAGCTGTGGTGAAGGCTTCATTTCCGGAATTAAAGGGGGACACGCTCTTTCTGCGAATGAGCAGGACCTCGCCTGGCAGGTATGCCCTGCACGAATTTGCAAAGAATGTCTATGACCTCAAAATTACTGATGACCAAGGCAGGTCCCTGAATGTGTACAGACCGGATCCATATAGCTGGGCGGTCACCGGCCATAACGGGTCGGTCAATATAGCCTATGTCTTATTCGCCAATAGAGGTGACGGGACCTATTCCCAGATAGACGAATCCCATGCCCACCTCAACATCCCGGCCACCTTCATTTATGCTCCGGCACTGAGGGCCCGAAAGATTGAGGTTACTTTTGAAGTAAGGAAGGACTTGAACTGGAAGGTGGCCACCCAGCTACCTCTGGTATCCGGAACCACCTTTTCTGCCATTGACATTGATTATTTTATGGATAGTCCCGTGGAGATAAGTGACTTTCATTTCCGATCCTTTGAAATGCCTTCCGGAAACAAAAAATACGGGATCCAATTGGCACTGCACCATCTGGGATCAGCCGAAGAGGCAGATACCTATTTTGAGCGGATCAAAAAAGTGGTTCTGGCCGAAAAGAATATATTCGGAGGACTGCCAGACTTTGATTATGGCAACTATACTTTTCTTGCCTGTTATCTCCCCTGGGTCTCCGGAGATGGAATGGAACACAGAAATTCTACGGTAGTGACCAGTACCAGAGCACTTGCAGAAGGGGGAATGTTGACCAATTTAGGAACCATTTCCCATGAGTTTTTCCACGCCTGGAATGTGGAACGGATTCGTCCGGAATCTCTTGAACCCTTTAATTTTGAGGAGGTCAATATGAGCGGGGAATTGTGGTTTGCGGAAGGATTTACCAGTTATTATACTGATCTCAACCTGGTTAGGGCAGGTTTGCTTTCACCCGCAGCGTATGTAGCCGGCCTCACAGGTACTTTTAACTATGTCTGGAATTCCCCGGCAAGACAGTACTTTAATCCTGTTGAGATGAGCTTTCAGGCTCCCTTTACAGATGCTGCCACCTCGGTGGATCCGGTTAACAGGGAAAATACCTTTATTTCTTATTATTCCTATGGCAGTGTCCTGGGTCTTGCCCTGGATCTTTCATTACGACTGCAGGGTAAGAATCTGGATGATTTTATGAAACTCATGTGGGAAGAATTCGGAATAAAGGAGAAGCCTTATTTCCTGGAAGATATACGTCAGATGCTGATCCGGTATGCCGGTGCCGATTTTGGGAATGACTTTTTTAACAAGTATATCCTGGACAGTCAGATGCCTGATTACGGGGCATTATTTCGAGGGGTAGGAATTTCCCTCAGCCAGAATTCCAGCCGGCCCTATTTTGGTGCCACCGTGGGTCCGAATGAGAATGGTGCGGTAAGAATCAGCAACCCTACATTTCAAGGAACCCCTGCATATAAGGCCGGCCTTGATCAGGGCGATACACTGCATTCGGTGCAGGGAAATTCTCTGGTTCCAGCATCAAATTTTAGCGAAATCATCCAGGGATTCATCGTGGGAGATACGTTGGATATTGAATACAGCCGATCCGGTAGCCGTTACCGGACAGCGGTCATCCTGGAGAAAAGTCCGGAATATACCATTGAGCTCCAGGAAAATAACGCCACTCCTCCAACGTCCGGGTCACTTGCTTTGAGAAATGCCTGGTTAAAAATTAGATAAGTGGAACTACATTTTAAAAGAGCCGAAACCATTGAGGAACTTTTACAGATCCTGGGTTTACAACAGGCCAACCTGAAACCCCAGCTCGAGGCCGAAGAGCAACTTCGGGAGGGGTTTGTTACAGTGTCACACACCTTGGACCTACTACAGCAGATGAATACTGTAAGCCCTCACATCCTCGCCAAGGACGGGCAAAAAGTAGTTGGTTATGCACTTTGTATGCATCCCGGATTCAGTACTAAGATCCCAGTTCTGGAACCCATGTTCGAAATAATTCGTACCAGGGGATTTTCCGATCGAAGATTTATGGTGATGGGTCAGATATGTATTGACCGGGCTTACCGGAAAATGGGCCTGTTTAAAGGTCTCTATATGAATATGATGCAATGGCTTCAACCGGAATTCGACTGTATTATTACCGAGGTGGATGCCACCAATATCAGATCTTTAAACGCACATTACGCTGCCGGGTTCAAAGAATTGGCCACCTATCCGTCCCATGGGCGCACCTGGCATGTCGTTGTTCTTGAGCCGGAATAAAAAAAGCCATCCGGTTGGAATGGCTATTTAGCAGTTGTTATCTGTTTGGGTATTTAGTCCGCCAGCACTATTACCTTATTGTCCTTCATTTCCACGGTCCCACTGCTGATGTGCAAAACGGTTTTCCCTTTGTCATCCCGCGTGAATTTTCCCTGATGTTCCTCTTTCAGAGAAATCGCGCCGTCAAATTTAACATCGCCTTCCTCAAGCAATGAAACAATTGCCGCGTGATTGTTAAGCATTTGGAATTGACCATCCACACCAGGGACGGTTACCGAAGTAACTTCCCCGGCAAATAAGGTGGCTTCAGGTGAAACAATTTCTAAATACATAGGTCATCATTATTTTCATCAATGTGCGAAACTGCCACTGGGACAGATGATGTTATGAATTATGCTTCAGACATCATTTTCTCACCTGCCTCAATGGCCTCCTCTATGGTCCCTTTAAGGTTAAATGCCGATTCCGGCAATCGATCCAGTTCACCATCCATGATCATATTGAATCCTTTAATCGTTTCTTTAATGTCAACGAGGACACCTGGAATACCAGTAAACTGTTCGGCAACATGGAAAGGCTGTGAAAGGAAACGCTGTACACGTCTGGCCCTTCCGACCGCAAGTTTATCTTCTTCGGACAATTCCTCCATCCCTAAGATGGCTATGATATCCTGTAATTCCTTGTAGCGTTGCAATAACTCCTTCACCCGTTGAGCACAATCGTAGTGCTCTTTCCCAAGGATATCGGCAGTAAGGATCCTTGAAGTGGAATCCAGGGGATCCACTGCGGGATAGATGCCAAGCTCCGCAATCTTTCTGGAAAGAACCGTTGTGGCATCGAGGTGGGCAAAAGTTGTGGCAGGGGCAGGGTCGGTCAAATCGTCCGCAGGCACATAAACTGCCTGTACAGATGTAATTGAGCCCCTTTTGGTAGAAGTTATGCGTTCCTGCATGGCACCCATTTCCGTGGCGAGTGTTGGTTGGTAACCTACGGCTGAGGGCATACGTCCGAGCAGCGCTGAAACCTCAGAACCAGCCTGGGTAAATCGGAAAATATTATCAACGAAAAACAGCACATCCTTTCCCTGTCCTTCGCCGGATCCGTCCCTGAAATATTCTGCAATGGTAAGACCTGAAAGTGCAACACGTGCCCGGGCCCCGGGAGGTTCGTTCATTTGACCGAAGACAAAAGTTGCCTTGGATTCTTTCATGGCCTTCATATCAACCTTGCTAAGGTCCCATCCTCCGTTTTCCATTGAATGCAGAAATTCATCCCCGTATTTGATAATTCCCGATTCGAGCATTTCACGAAGTAGATCGTTCCCCTCACGGGTACGTTCACCTACCCCTGCAAACACTGAGAGCCCTCCATGACCTTTCGCTATATTGTTGATTAATTCCTGGATCAGTACGGTTTTTCCAACACCTGCACCCCCAAAAAGGCCGATTTTCCCTCCTTTGGCATAAGGTTCTATCAGATCAATCACCTTGATCCCGGTAAACAAAACTTCCGTAGAGGTTGATAAATCCTCAAATTTAGGCGCTTCCCTGTGAATGGGAAGGCCATCTTTCCCGGATTTAGGTAAATTACCAAGACCGTCAATAGCATCTCCTATGACATTGAAAAGCCGGCCATATACATCCTCTCCAATGGGCATCTGAATAGTACTTCCGGTCGCTTTCACTTCCATTCCCCTGCTCATTCCGTCCGTGGAATCCATAGAAATAGATCGCACCGTATTTTCCCCGACGTGAGATTGCACTTCAAGGATCAGTTTTGTCCCGTCTTCCCTGGTAATTTCCATGGAATCATAGATATGTGGAATCTGATCTCCCGATTGAAATTCAACATCGATTACCGGGCCGATGATCTGTGATATTCTACCTGTACTTTTGGCCATTGCTCAAGGATATTATATATGGTTACATCTTTTCGGAAAACGAACCGTAAAGTTTTGAAAGAGGTGGTTTTTTCCGGGTGCAAATATAAGGCATAAAGCTTTAAAAAAGTGAATTTTCACTCAAATTATCTAAAGGAAAAGCACTCCCGGGAAAGAAGTGCTTTTATGAGTGTTATATTGAGGTAAGAAGTGACTTATTGTACATTCAGCCCCGTGTATTCAATTGGATTCACCATTGGCAGGTTGGCCCCATAAGTAGTGTTGACTACCTCAAGAATGGCGTTGGCAGTGACGGCATATCCCCTGGGGGATGGATGGATCCCATCCAGGGAAAAGGCTCCGCCTGTCACATAATCATCTGTTATTACCGCGTTGCCTCCAATATTCAGTCCATTGGTCGCAATTTGATTCAACAGGGCATTGGCATCAAACAGACCATAGTTGAACTGAGAGGCAAGCGTTGCAATAGTTCCGTTGAATGCCGTTGTGGCATTTACGACAGCAGTCTGTTCCTGGGGGGTAAGTACCAATTCATCTTGCAGAGCAACCCCTACACCGTAGACACTTGTAGGATTGTTAGGATCTGCCAGGGTGCCTATTACGGTCCTGGAAGTCAAAACCAACAGGTCTTCTTCCGTAGCCTGTCTTAAAGAAGGCAATCCCAATCCCGACAGGTCCGTAAGATCCTCATCCACAATCACCACTGCGTTGTTGGGAATACCCTGGAAATTTATGGTCCTAAGGGCACGTTCCTCGGAGGATATAAGTGTACCTCCTTCGGCAAGCAGAAGGCCGTTATTATAATCGGTATATGCATTATTCACAAAAGCGGCAGTCCCGGCGTCGAGGGGTATTGGATTGTAGGGAACTGTGGTAAAAAAAGGAGCATCCGTTACATTGGGAATATTTACCACAACCCCACCGCTTGCAGACTGGGACAGAGCCGTGAGTATGCCCCCGTATACCTGGGCAAAGACAGTGGAATTGGTGATATCACTACCCCCATAAGTAGCGGGATCCAGATTTCCGGTGACGTTATGATCTTCTCCTGCTCCTCCGGAGGTCGCATAGGACAATACATCATTCGATCCGATCCAAAGCGTAAAAAAGGTGGGATTCTGTGCAAGGACGTCTTCAAGAACCGAAGCATTCGGGCTGGAGGCAATCCTCGCAAAAAAAGGATTGGCAAGGCCGTTTGCCACCCCGGCCACATTTCCATAGCCGTTGGCGAGGAGATGAAAACTTTTGGCCCCCGGAATTCCCATATTGTTGAAGGGTCCTGACAGCACCTGCGAAACTTCCGTAGTTGGTGTCCCATTGACCACCATTGGCAATTGAGAAGTTACGTCAAAAAATAGGCGGTTATTGGTAATCTGGTTCCCTCCAAGAAGCAGACCACCCAGATTATCGTTTACCAGCGGTTGTTCAAAGGCCCCTCCGCCTGCCAGTGCAAATTGTCCGGCAAGGATATTGGGGAATGAATTTTCCTGGCCATCCATGTAAAGTGCCCCATCAGCATACCCGGCAGTTAAAGAGTTTCCTATCGCCACATAGGTGCTGAAATCTGCGCTGCCGCTGGTATAGTTTGGAGGCGTCGGGCCGGGTCCCGGGTTCCCTCTGTCGGGAATGTAAGGTGTTGCCAGGACATTGTCGTCATCGGTGCAAGCGGTTCCAATCGCCAGCAGGATAAGGAGAAAATAAGGGATATATCTGATTTTCATAACACGTTTATTTAATTACTGGTTGATGGTCCAGGAGATGTAGTATTGGGCACCCACGGTTCCTGCCCCAGGCGCACTCACATATTCTTCTCCGAAAATATTGGAGCCACCGATTTTAAAAACCGATTTGATGGCAGGTACACCAAAGTTCACCTGGGCGTCAAAAATATTTCTGGAAGGCAGGTAGCCATCCGCAAACGATGCCTGCCACAGATACCAGTCATTCCATCGGTAATTGAAATTAAATCCAAAATTTTTAAAGAGCTCGGTATTCCCGAAAGAGGCTTTTACTTTATGTTCCGGGGTGTTGAAACCAGGCTCAAATCCGGGGTCGCTATCTTCCGTAAAATCCAGTTTGGCATAAGTATAGTTCATGCCCAGATCAAAATTTCCGAGCACCTTCATTGTAACACCAATGCCACCCCCATAAGAGCTGATATCCGCAGTGCTGTTCGTATAAGTCTGAAAGGGCTGGAAGTCGCCGTTCTGCAGCGCCAGAAGAGATAAGGCGTTATCTCCTGCCTGGCCATATAAGGGTACTATCACAGTTTTGTTGGAAATAAAATCCTCGTAGGAGTTATAATATCCATTCAGGTCGATGCTGATTTTACCTATGATCCCCCTGTATCCCAATTCATAAGCCGTAATCTGCTCCGGTTGTACCAGTCCTACATTCGTGGCCTGGGGAGCTCCGGCATTAACCGACTCGAGGCTGAAAGCGTTGGTGTAAGCCTGACCCCCTGAGACGCTCACCGTGGGCGCGCCTACAACATTCTGTCCAATGGTACTTAAAATGAGTTCCGGCGAAGTGTACCTGTTGAGATTGTCCGGGGCGGATCCTACAAGAATGGCGGCACCGGCATTGAGTCCGATAAATAGATCCTGGGTGGTGGGATTTCTGAACCCGGTTTGGTAGGAAGCCCGGAGGTTGTGTTGTTTGGAATCATCCACAGCGTAGACCAGAGACACCCTTGGAGAGAAGAAGCCGTCAAAGAACTCGGATTTGTCGTACCGAATAGAGCCGGTAAATTTGAGCCGGTCCTCAATCAATTTCCTTTGAACCTGCACATAAGCACCGTATTCATTATAATCTATCGGACCGTCATTGTCCGTATAAATAGTTCCCTCAGAATTGAGGGAATATTCTCTCCAGGAACCTCCGATCATAAAGTCTGCAATGGCCGATGTCAGATGCGCAAAATTATAATTGGCATCCACATGGTAAATTTTGGAATTATCGCTGAATTTGGAGCCTGTGGTCAGATCCCCGTCAGAGGTGATCCGGTTCAACGCATTGTTAAATTGGGTGGACCCCGGCTCGAATCTCCCGGTATCTGCAGCCTGTCTGGCGATAGCATGCCCATCCGCTTCTGATACGGCAGGATTGAGGAATCTTGCCCCCAGATATGCGCCGGCATAGTCTGTGAACCATTGGCGGTCTGATTTCCATGCCCTGTTGATGTTGATGGCGGTAAACCTGGTGTCATAAGAGTTGCCTGCTTTTTCGGCAGTGGTATATCCTCTGACAAAAAATTTGCTATTGCGTATTTCAAGTTTATGCTGTTGCATAAAAAAATCTTTGATAGCATACCTGTTGGCTCCCTGGTAAATCGTATTCCCTCTACCCAGTTTGGAATTCCAGACAATTTCAAAATCATTTGCCCAGGGCTTGAAATGAAGGGCAAAATCTGCTTTCAGGCTCTCCGCATCATAGTCCAGAAGATCCCGCTCCTCGTAGCCTGTTCTGGTTACCCTGGCCGTCCCGAAATTTGTGGCCACGGGAATGGGCAGGTTTTCTGCGGCGATCTGATCGAAATCGAGGGTCGTTCCTACCTCATCCCCGTAAATATTCAACCCGTTGTAGGCCGGATCCATTCTGATCAAACCCGGGTTGGAAAAATCAGAATAGTCTGTCGCGAACCACTCCGTGCCTTTTAAGAAAGAAACTGAAGCCTTGGCAGCAAAAGTCTCACTAAAGGCATACGCAGCCCTGATGCCTACATCGGCAAAAGTATTATCTCCGGCATTCATACTGGAGGTAATCCCCGTTTTCCCATAAAAGCTGATGCCGGTATGGTCAAATGGACTTTTGCTTGTCATAAACATAATCCCATTAAAAGCATTGGCGCCATACAAAGCCGAAGACGCTCCGGGGAGAAGTTCTACCGTATTGACATCAAGTTCAGACATCCCCAAAAGATTGCCAAGTGGGAAGTTAAGGGCGGGAGAAGAGTTGTCCATCCCATCCACCAACTGCATAAACCGATTATTTGCAAAAGTGGCAAAACCACGGGTATTGACAGACTTAAAAGTGAGACTGCTCGTGTTTAAATCAATTCCCTTGAGATTTTCCAGAGCATCATAAAAGGTCGGTGCGGCGGCGGCCTGTATACTCTTAATGTCCAGCCGTTCTACGGTCACAGGTGATTCAAAAATCCTTTCCGGGGTTCTCGATGCGGAAACCACAATTTCGTCCAAAAAGGTTTGAGTCTCCTGAAGTACGATGGATACCGTCTGATCGGCAGAGGTGATCTCCTCGGTGGCCTCCGCAAAACCAATACTGGTTATCCGCAATTGAAAGGGCATGGGCTCAGAGGTTTCCAGGGTAAAATTTCCATCAAAATCAGTAGTAGTGCCAACAGTCTTGCCTATGATGATAATATTGGCCCCCAGAACAGGGCTCCCGTTTTCATCAGTTACATTTCCTCTGATTACTGTTTGTGCAAAAGCTCCCATTCCGCACAATAGAAAAGACAACAAGAGTATTGTTCTCATTCTTATTTTGGATTAAGTTAAGTATCGAGTTCAATAGCAAGATACCGTTTTTTTAAATCGGATTTCAAAAAATGAAAAAATGATGCATGCATAGTAAAACGCCGGAATCTCCCGTCCGGACTTTGCATCCACAAAAGGCAGGAATGCCAACGGGCAACCAATTTATTGATCGCCCGTTGGCATTAGTTCAACAATAAAGGCGGGTTATTCTACCGTGACAGATTTGGCCAGGTTTCTTGGCTGATCAACATTACAGCCTCTCATTACAGCTATATGATAGGACAGAAGTTGAAGGGGAATTGTCGTCAGAAGAGGGGTGAGGCATTCCATTGTCTCGGGCACCTCAATGACGTGGTCAGCCAGCTCCCGCACCTGGCTATCTCCTTCCGTAACAATGGCAATAATTTTGCCCTTTCTCGACTTTATCTCCTGAATATTACTCACTACTTTTTCATAGTGCCCTCTTTTAGTGGCTATCACAATGACCGGCATTTGCTCATCAATAAGGGCTATAGGACCGTGTTTCATCTCTGCTGCAGGGTAACCTTCGGCGTGGATATAACTAATTTCCTTCAGTTTTAACGCACCTTCCAGCGCTACAGGAAAGTTGAAACCCCTGCCCAGATAAAGACAATTTTCAGAATTTTTATACGCTTCTGCCACAATCTCCACCAAAGGATTAGAAGCCAGGGCCAATTGTACTTTAGCTGGAATATTTTCGAGTTCGGTCAGGTACTCGTGAAAAGTTGATTCTGACATCTCCCCTTTCTCCTTTGCGAGTTTGAGTGCCAGCAGGGTGAGGATGGTGATTTGGGTGGTGAATGCCTTTGTGGATGCCACACCGATCTCAGGGCCAGCATGGGTGTAGGCACCGGCATGGGTTTCTCTTGCTATGGACGATCCCACAACATTGCAAACCCCAAATACAAAGGCCCCCATTTCTTTTGCCAGTTTGATGGCCGCAAGGGTATCCGCTGTTTCTCCTGATTGTGAAATGGCAATGACCACATCCTTCGTAGTGATCACAGGGTTCCTATAACGAAATTCGGAGGCGTATTCCACTTCGACCGGGATCCGTGCCAGGTCCTCAAAGATATATTCAGCGACAAGACCTGCATGCCAGGACGTCCCGCAGGCAATAATAATAATTCTGTTGGCATTCATGAATTTGCCGAGGTTTTCATCAACTCCCGCCATTTTTACGATGCCCTGGTTTACGCGAAGCCTGCCGCGATATGTATCTTTAATGGCACGTGGCTGTTCAAAAATCTCCTTCAGCATAAAGTGATCGTAGCCTCCCTTTTCTATCTCCTCCAGGTTCATTTGAAGCTCCTGCACCATCGGATAGGCAATGGTATCATCTTTGATCTTTCGCAACTTCAGTTCCTTCCCAAGTCTCAGGATGGCCATTTCTTCATCCTCAAGATACACCGCGTTCTGTGTGAATTCTATAAAGGGGGTGGCATCCGAAGCTATAAAGAATTCGTTCTCCCCTATCCCAATTGCCAACGGACTCCCTAGTTTGGCTACCACTATTTCATTGGGTTTCTTTTTGTCAAAGACAGCAATTGCATAGGCCCCCACAACTTGATTCAGGGCTATCTGTACTGCCTTACCGAGTTTTACATTCTCCTTTTTCTGGATTTCTTCAATGAGGTTGACCAATACCTCGGTATCCGTATCTGAGACGAAATGATATCCCCTTTTGGTTAACTCCTTTTTAATGGATTCATAATTCTCAATGATCCCATTATGAATAATCACCAAATCTCCGGAATTGGAATAATGCGGATGTGAATTAACATCATTCGGCACTCCATGGGTAGCCCATCGCGTGTGGCCAATCCCTAGTTTGCCCTGCAGTGGAATGGTCTTTTCAGACTTTGTCTGTAATACCTCTACTTTGCCTTTGGTCTTGGCAAGGTTAATCACCTGGCCGTCATAAAGGGCAATCCCGGCACTGTCATACCCACGGTACTCCAGTCTTCTTAAGCCTTTCATAATTATCGGGTAGGCTTCCCGGTGGCCTATATATCCTACTATACCGCACATATATATAAAAATTTTGCTGAATCCACGGGGATAGACAATCATCCGGCCCTGCTCCAAAACGTCAAAGCTATAACGAAAATATTATTTAAGTGGTATGCGTGGGGAATCTATTAATTGGTCTCTGTGTAGAAAATCTCCAGTTTAAGGCGTTTATCATCACTTACAGGCACATTGCTTCCGTAAAGTATGGTCCCCAAGGGACTGATATTGGCACTGACCGGCAGTTCCATTTCTACCTCTCCTGAGAGCAGTGCCTTGGTGGCTCCTGTAAGCCTTATATCCGGGGTAATGGTGAGTCCCAGAGTTGCATTCGCAGAATCCCGGACCACAAGATTATTAATATAGTCTGTAATACCGACAGCATAGGTAACCCCTTTCCCATCGACTTTTTCAATGAATCCACCATAATTGAGATACAGGCCAAAAGCATTCTCTGCGACGGAAAACTCAGTATCCTGATTATACAAGGGCCGATTGGTATCTGCATTGTAGAGGTAAAGTCGGGGAGGTTCTATACCCTGGCCGGCATTATCCAAGGTTTCCCTGTCTATGTAAAATACCAGATTGGCCTCATTTATGATCCAGTTCTTCGATTTTATTTCGTTGATAATATCCTGTCCGTTATTCTCATCAAATAAACGGATCTCCGCAAAAGATCCCACCCCGCCCTTAAGAAATATTCTCTCGGCATTCTCACCCGTATCAATATTATCGAGCAATTCCGGAGGAAAATTTTCGTTGACCAGTGTATTTACTGCATTGCCGTTAATCACACCATTTCCACCGCCTGTAATCAAATTCAGGGCATAGTTACCTATCTCCTTCACTACTTCTCCGTCCTCCGCCTTGTCATATTCATAATTCAATGTAATTGTGGCGGCCGTCAGATCGAGGAGTAGCATGATGTCTTCGGTGCCTGGGGTTATACTTAGGTGGATCCCCCTGAAAAACTCATTAAAATTGGTGATACTAAGCAATTCTGGCTGTCCTTCCTTATCCAGGAAATTGGTCTGAAAAAAATCGGCATCCAGGGACACACGGATCCCAGGTTCTATAATCTGTGGCGCTTCCAGAGATTCATCCTCTTCGGTATCGGGGTCATCACTGGTGAAGATAAGGGTCTGCTCATCTGATATAGAAACCTCTCCTTCAAAAAACAGATCTGAAACAAAGGTTGGGGAGAATTGCTGGGTTGAATAATATTCCTGAGACTCCTGAAAGTTGGCATCCGGATCAAGATCCCTCAGAAAATAGGTCGACCGTTCCACTTTCAGTGTAAAAGGCACCTCTCTGTTACCATAGATACTGTCCAGGTCTCTTTTGACGGGATACCGGTTGGCAGGGGAGTCCTCGTCAACATTATCCTTTACTCCATCCCCGTCGGTATCTTCGTTCAATGGGTTGGTGCCAAGGCGTCGTTCGTCAATATCCGTCAGGCCGTCACCGTCACTATCACTGCTGCCATCATCCGGATCGGCATCGAAATCATTGGCCACCCCGTCAAGATCCCTGTCCGCATTTGAACTTCTTAAATAAGGGATGTACAGGATCACTTCTTTCAGTGTCTCATTTTCCTCAATGGTTGAAGCATTTTCATCAGAAGCTGAATTATCTTCTGTTTGTTGTGAATAGATGCCAAAGGTAGGGTTTGCAGCGCTGGCACCCCCTGAAACCTGAAACCGGACCTGGGAGGTAATGCTGGCCTCTGTCCTTCCATAAACGGGGTCGTCAAATACCCCGAGTTGGTAGAGTGGTAATTTGTTGGTCTGTACGGCTTCTACCTTTTTATTATAGGCAAAGACATCATAGGAGGCCTTTCCCGTGGTAAAGGGTTCTCCGCCTACGACGGTGTCTCCGATGGTAGTTAAGTCCTGGTCACAGGAGATTCCAGCCAAGGTTAATAAACATATTAAAACCCCGGTAAACGAGGGCGATTTCAATAATTTCATGCAGATTAATTTAAGACTTCAGCATTGTAAAATTGGGCATATGCATCCTCAAATTCTTGGATAGAAACGTAAGGCAATACAGGTTTTTGAAGATTGGTAATGTAATCCTGCAAATCTTTAGGAATGTCTTCTGCGGCTAAAATTACCGCATCGGAAAAATCTACGGCAACTTTTAACAAATTATTATAGCTGGGAGCGGTAAGGTGCTCAATATGGGTTTCACTGATCCCGTCAAATGCTATCTTCTTCTTCATATCCATGTCCAGATTTCCTTCAAAACTCCTGCCATAAATTGAAGTGACGATCTTACTGTCCGCAAACAGGGGCTCATCTTTATAATAAGACCTCAGGTAAAGGGGGAGCAGCGACGCCATCCATCCCTGTACATGGATGATGTCCGGAGACCAGTTCAGTTTTTTGACCGTTTCAACGACGCCTTTTGCAAAGAAAATAGCTCTCTCATCATTGTCAGGAAAAAGGGTGCCATTTTCATCAGCGAAGGTCGCCTTCCGCTTGAAATATTCATCGTTATCAATAAAATATACCTGGATCCGTTCTCTGGGAATAGAAGCCACTTTAATAATCAATGGCATGTCCATATCATTGATAACCAGGTTCATTCCTGATAGTCGTATTACTTCGTGGAGCTGGTGCCGGCGTTCATTTATATTTCCATATCGGGGCATAAATATCCGGATCTGGCCCCCATTGCTGTTGACCATCCTTGGTGCTTCGTAAGACATTAATGAAACTTCATTTTCGGGGAGGTAGGGCACTAACTCTGAAGATACAAACAATATCTTTTTACCATTCATACAGGTACTTTTTGTTTAATCGGGCAACGTAGCTGCAAAATTACGAAAATTATGTAGAATAGCCGTAATTATAGTAAGTTTGCTCGCTTTTAAGATCGCTAATGAGGGTAATTCAATCCATAAAGGAACTTAAAAAACAATTAGCGCAAATTCCCCGCAAAGGTTGCACCCTTGGCCTTGTGCCAACGATGGGTGCACTCCACCCGGGCCATACTGCCCTGGTGAAGAGGGCGCTCCAGGAGAATTGTGTTGTTGTGGTGTCAATATTTGTAAATCCAACGCAGTTCAATAATAAGCAAGATCTGGCCAAATATCCCAAAACCCTTGATGAGGATACGGTGCTTCTGCACTCGATCTCGGACGACCTCCTGGTCTTTGCGCCTACGGTCGGAGAAATGTATTCCGGGAAGGTAACTTCAGGATCATACGACTTTGGCGGTCTGGAAGAGCCAATGGAAGGAAAGTACAGGAAAGGACATTTTGAGGGCGTGGCAACAGTGGTGGAAAAGCTTTTTACCATTGTTGTCCCGGACAAAGCCTATTTTGGTGAGAAGGATTATCAGCAACTACAAATAATAAAGAAGCTGGCACATGATCTGAATCTGCCGACAGAAGTTATCGGTTGTCCTATCGTCAGGGAAAAAAATAATCTGGCCATGAGTTCCAGAAATGCGAGGTTATCCGATTCCGTGCGAAATCAGGGCGGATTCATCTACCGCACCCTCCAATTGGCCAGTGAAAAATTTGAACACGAAAGCTCCCGCCATGTAATTGACTGGGTCTATGCGCAATTTACGGCACATCCCATTTTTAAGCTGGAGTATTTTGAGATCATGGATGCAAAAACCCTGAAGCCTGCTCACAACAAGTCGGCAAAGAAGAAATACAGGGCTTTTATTGCCGTGTATGCGGATGGTGTAAGGCTAATCGACAATATTGATCTATCATACTATTGAAAAACCCCTTCTTCTTTTATTTTGCATTAAATTTAATACCGGTTGAAGAAGGTTTCCATCAACTTAAATGGTTATCTCCAATTCATCCGGGAAGTCCGCAGCTATAAAAGTGGATATTATGATAAAAGGACAATGGTACAGCCAACTCAGAAAAAACGCACGTAATATGGATTTTCTTACGCCCATCTTTTTCAGTAAGATAAGGGGAAATTGGTTTCAGGTGGCGAGCCATTGGTTTTCCGCTCTGACCGTAGATTTTCCGGAGACCCACCAATCAAAGTAGATTTTGAATCAATCCCTGAAAAAAAACTTAAAAATTATTCTCCCAATAGCTTTGGGTACTTTTTTGGTGGCATATTCCTATGCACATACCTCCGAAGAGGATCGCCGGCAAATTCTCCACTACATCAGCAACGCCGATCCTTTCTGGATATCCCTTTCCGTGGCCATTGGTATTTTAAGTCATATATCCCGTGCCATTCGATGGAACTATTTATTAGAGCCCCTCGGGTATAAGCCCCGTGTTACCAATTCCATATTCATTATTCTTATGGCCTATCTCACGAATCTCGGAATACCCAGGTCCGGAGAGTTTCTGAGGGCAACCGCCCTGGCCACCTATGAAGGTGTCCCTTTTGAAAAAGGATTCGGAACGATCGTCACCGAACGGATCATTGATCTATTGATGCTCGTTTTGATTGTTATAATCGCATTTCTATCACAAACTGATGTGATTAAGGAACTCCTCCAGGATAATGGCCTGAATCTCACAGTTGTCTTTTTACTTTTGGGAGCAGGAATAATGGGGCTTTTTATCTTTCTCGCATTTCTCAAAAGATCGACCTCCGGCCTTGCCCTGAAGGCAAAGCGATTTTTAAGAGGTATGCTCGATGGGGTACTCAGCATTGTTAAAATGAAAAAGAAAAAGCGTTTTACCCTCCATACTCTATTTATCTGGGGATGCTATGTAAGCATGTTCTGGGTGATAAAATTTACCGTACCTGAGGCCATGACGCTTTCCTTCGGGGAACTGTTGGTAGGATTCGTAGCTGGTGCCTTTGCCATGTCTACTACCAATGGAGGTATTGGGCTTTATCCCATAGCCGTCAGCGGCGCGCTTACCATTTTTGGCATTTCCGGGGTTTCCGGAGATGCCTTTGGATGGATCATGTGGATTTCACAAACGCTCATGGTGGTTGTTTTTGGTGCAATATCTTTTCTGGTCTTACCGTTATGGAACAGGAATAGATAGCCAAACCGGAATTTCTATGAAACACATTGTCAGCCTGCTTATTTTTGTGGTAGCAATCCCGGGCCTATTTGCACAGGTAAAGCAGGAAATTTTTGAATCTTTTAAATTACAGGAACGCAGGGATATCAGGTACTACTTTCCGGAATCCTACACGGCGGAGAAAAAATATCCTCTGGTTGTTGTGCTGGACGGAGAATATCTCTTTGACCAGGTAGTTGCAACCTCAAGATTTTACAGTGCTTTTCAGGGAATGCCCGAGGCAATTGTAGTAGGCATCAATCAGGCTAAGGACGAGTTGCGATGGGAGGATTGCGCCTTCGAAGAAGATACTGGTCTTCCCACAGAGAAGAGCAAACGTTTTTTTGAGTTTTTGGCCATGGAGATCATTCCCTATCTTGAAACCAATTACAATATCGCTCCCTTTAAAATGTTTGTCGGCTATGACATCACGGCCAATTTCGGAAATTTTTATCTCTTCAAGGAAAGATCACTCTTTAACGCCTACATCAATATCTCTCCCTTGCTTGCATCTGAAATGGAAAGCAGAGTTCCTGCCCGGTTAAGCAGTATGGATCAGAAAATATTCTATCATTTGATTGTAGAGGGAGAAAAGAGCAAGGACAAAGACCGCATCCTTGCACTCGATAAAAATCTGAAATCCGTAAATAAGGAGACATTTCATTACTTTTTTGACGAATATCCGGAAGCCAATGACATCACCGTGGCCACCTATGGAATCGGAAAAGCCTGGGACCGAACTTTTGACATGTTCAAACCCATAAGCCCTAAAGAATACAAGGAAAAAATACTTACCTCATCAGAACCGGTCTACGAGTATCTTAACACCAAGTATGAAATGATCGAAGACCTATTCGGTTTTCGCAAGCTCGTGGAACTGAATGACATCATGGCGATCTATGCCGGATGCAAAAAGAAAGAGGATTTTGAATCCCTGCGCCTTTTGTCTGAACTTTGCAAAAAAGAATTCCCCGCCACTATGCTGGGATTCTATTTTGAAGGTGAATATTACGAAGAACAAGGCGAGCCCAAGAAGGCCCTCCGAACATTTGAAAAAGCCTTCGGGATGGAAGAGATTGATTTCCTTACCAAGGAAATGGCCCTCGAAAAAATGGATGCCTTAAAGGCTGATTTTGGTTTTTAAAAACCGTTCAGACGCGCTTTGTTTTTATAAGTCATAACCTTACCTGCCGGTACCAACAGTGTTTCCGGATCCGGATTCAGGCCGGGCTAATATCCTCCAGCCCGATCCCCGATTCAAACTTTACATTATCTTTAGCCAGAACGGAAAGTGCGACTATGGCCAAAATTAAAACTGCCTTCTTTTGCCAGAATTGTGGTACCCAATATGCCAAATGGGTAGGCCAGTGCAGCGCCTGCAGGGAATGGAATACGCTGGTGGAGGAGGTCATTCAACTACAGGAAAAACCTGCCTGGAATTTGTCTGGCTCCGACCGGAATAATAAAGGCCGGCCTCTTAAAATAAGTGAGATAAGTTCTGAAAAGGAACAAAGGCTTGATCTTGCGGATGCGGAATTCAACCGGGTGCTTGGAGGCGGACTCGTCCCCGGATCGTTGGTATTGATAGGAGGAGAGCCAGGGATAGGCAAAAGTACCTTGATGCTTCAATTGGCACTCAATCTTAGGTACAGGACACTTTATGTTTCCGGAGAGGAGAGTCAGCATCAGATAAAAATGAGGGCAGACCGCATCCAGCCGGAAAATGAAAGTTGCTTTATCCTCACCGAGACAAAAACCCAGGTCATTTTTCGGCAGTTGGAGACCCTGCAAGTGGATATCGTTGTGATCGATTCGATTCAGACCCTGCATTCAGACACAATAGATTCAGCGGCGGGCAGTATTTCACAGATCAGGGAATGTACCGCCGAACTTATTCGGTTTGCCAAGGAAACCAATACCCCTGTGATCCTGATAGGACATATAACGAAGGAGGGATCTATTGCCGGTCCTAAGATCCTCGAACATATGGTTGATACGGTCCTGCAATTTGAAGGTGACAGGAATTATGTTTACCGCATATTACGGGCGCTCAAGAACAGGTTCGGTTCAACTGCCGAACTTGGAATTTATGAAATGCAGGGAACAGGACTGAGACAGGTAAGCAATCCGTCGGAAGTCCTTATCTCGAACCAGGACCAGCGACTCAGTGGTACGGCCATCGCTGCAACCATAGAAGGAATGCGGCCTTTAATGATTGAAATCCAGGCCCTGGTCAGTTCAGCGGTCTATGGCACACCTCAACGCTCCTCAACGGGTTATAATGCCAGGCGACTGAATATGCTCCTTGCGGTTCTGGAAAAAAGGGCCGGGTTCAGGCTGGCCGCGAAGGATGTGTTTCTCAATGTAACAGGTGGGATCACAGTGGATGACCCAGCAATTGATCTGGCCGTGATCGCGGCCATCCTTTCCAGTAACTCCGATCTGGCCATTCAGAAAGGGGTTTGTTTTGCCGCAGAGATTGGATTATCAGGCGAGATTCGACCGGTACAACGGGTCGAACAGCGTATCCAGGAAGCCGAAAAATTAGGATTTAAAGCCATCTTCGTTTCCGGAAATAATCAAATCTCCCTGAAACCGGAAGGTATCGCAATTCATCGGGTTGGCAGACTGGAAGAGGTGGTGAGTATGCTGTTCAACCCTTCACCGGCAGAGATGCAAGAAGATGGCGAAGGTCGGCATTAAACATTAAGTTACGGGGACGGATTGGGAATGTCGTTATGAATGGCATCAATCCCATTCAGGACAGCGGCGGGCAATTCCACATCAATGCTTGAAATATTTTCACGTAGTTGTGCCATGCTGGTGGCTCCAATGATCGTGCTCGTGACAAAAGGCCGCGATATGACAAAAGCGAGGGCCATCTGAGCAGGGGCAAGGCCATGCTCCCGGGCCAGTTCATAGTATCTTTCCGATGCTTTTGCAGCGTTCTGGCTACTATATCTCGTATAGGCAGGGAAAAGGGTTATCCTGGAACTGGCAGGCTTCATGCCTCCCATATACTTCCCGCTAAGGACACCAAATCCCAAAGGAGAATAGGCCATCAGACCAATTTTTGATCGCATCGCGACTTCCGCAAGTCCCACTTCAAAGGAGCGGTTGAGCAAATTATACGGGTTTTGAATGGTGATCATTCTTGGAAGATTGGCATGAACCTTTGCCTCTTCCAGGAACCGCATGGTCCCCCAGGGCGTCTCGTTGGAAAGTCCCACATTCCTGATTTTGCCCGCTTGTATAAGATCCCTGAGGGTTTCCAGTACCTGGTGAATATTATCCTTCCAGTGATCCGTCGGGTCATGGGCATAACCAAGCTTTCCAAAATAATTGGTCGTACGTTCCGGCCAGTGAAGCTGATAAAGATCGATATAATCCGTGTTAAGGCGTTTTAAACTCCCATTTACTGCTTCGATAATCGACTCCTTTTCGAAACCAGAAGTTCGGATAAATTTGGTAAAATCAGCCTTCCCTACAATCTTTGAGGTCAGAATGACTTTATCCCTGTTCCCCGTTTTTCTGAACCAGCTGCCTATGATCTTTTCGGTATGCGCAAATCTGTCCGGATGGGCCGGAATAGGATAGAGTTCAGCGGTATCAAAAAAGTTGATACCCTGATCGATGGCATAATCCATCTGAGCGTGTCCCTCTGCCTCTGAATTCTGACGTCCCCAGGTCATAGTGCCCAGGCATATTTTACTTATTTCCAGATTGGTATGTGGTAAGCTGGTGTAGATCATCGGATAATTTCTGGATTTGCCGCTGCAAATTTAACCATTTATAACCGTTAAAAGAAGTTCCGGGCCGGAACTTATAGATCCAGTTCGAGGAGGATCGGGCAATGGTCGCTGTGTCTGGCCTCAGACAAGATCAGCGAACGTTTCAACCTACCTGCAAGAGGTTGATGAACCATACCATAATCAAGACGCCAGCCTTTGTTATTTGCCCGGGCGTTCGCCCGGTAACTCCACCAGGTATAGTTGTGGGGTTCCGGATTAAAATGCCTGAAACTATCAATAAAACCGCTATGGAGAAAGCGCCCGATCCACTCCCTTTCAACCGGAAGAAAACCAGAAACATTCTTGTTTCGGACCGGATCATGGATGTCAATCGCCTGATGGCAGATATTAAAGTCTCCACAGATGATAAGATTCGGACGTTGCACTTTTAACTTATCAATATATGCCTGAAAATCGGCCATATATTGTAGTTTATGGCTCAGTCTGTTTAAATTGGTGCCGGATGGAAGGTAAAGGCTCATCACCGAAACCCCGGCATAGTCCGCACGGATATTTCTCCCTTCGAAATCCATATAGTCTATCCCTGTTCCTGCAACCATGGCATCAGGCTTCAGTCTACTCAGGATGGCTACCCCGCTGTAACCCTTTTTATTAGCGCTGTACCAATAATTATAAGGATATCCTGACTTTTCAAAAAGCACCAGATCCAATTGCGAATCCAGGGCTTTGATCTCCTGCAGGCAGACTACATCCGCATTTACGGTTTGTAACCAATCCAAAAATCCCTTGTTCAGGGCGGAGCGAATACCATTTACGTTATAGGAAAGTATTTTCAATATGCCAAAATCTGCTCAAAAGTATAAAATGTTTTGGGCAATAGTAGGCTGATTCCATGTATTGGTTATAGAAAGATGCTGAAAATGAAATACACGGAAAGATATTTTCAATTCCCCGGAAAACCTATTGCCCTCGCAGGGACTCGCGCCTAGTTGGAATGAGCTATAAATCCTTACATTTGGCCCTTATCCGTAATTGATGAAACACGCCCTGGTCTTATTGATTTGTTGCCTATCACTGACCGCAGTGCAAGGGCAGGAAATCAGCAGTGATTCTGTAACTTACCTGCCCGAAGTCATCCTCGTGGATCCGGCAAAAGACAAATTGGCCACAGGGATTACCCCCTCCAATGTAATTCGGGGTAAATTCTTTCAGAATCAAAGTCCGCTCGACCTAACTGCCACTATCAATCAGATATCAGGAGTCCACATTCTGACCGGGGCTTTAAATACAAACAGGATTACCATTCGTGGCGTCGGAGCCCGTACTCCATTCGGGACAGATAAACTGAAGCTCTATTTTGATGGCATCCCAGTTACAAACGGTACTGGTTTTTCAGCGCTTGAGTCCTATGATCTCGAAAGCCTTTATAGCCTCGAAATTATTAAAGGTCCCAAAGGCACTGCATTTGGATCAGCACTTGGTGGTGCCATGTTGTTGACAAGTGAAGGCAATGCTGAGGCCGGCAACCGACTGGAAAACCATTTTAGCACAGGTTCTTACGGACTTATTAAGGAAAATCTGAATTTTAGTCATGAAGGGAAACAACTTTCCATCGCGCTCAATTACGGCCATACAGATATAGACGGGTATCGGGAGAACAGTAAATTTAGTCGTGATGGTCTATTGTTCCGTACTTCATACCGCGTGAATGAGCGAAATTCATTCTCATTATTGATCAATTACATAGACTATACGGCACAGATTGCCAGTTCGATCTCAGAAAGCGATTTTAAGGCAGATCCAAGACAGGCCGCCTTTACGTGGAAGGAATCACAGGGATATGAAGCTGTACGAAATACATTAACCGGACTTTCTCATACCCATAATTTCAGTTCAAAATTAAAAACCACAAACACCCTCTTCTACTCCTACCAGGACAACTATGAACCTCGTCCTTTTAACATTCTGGACGAATTCACCAATGGATATGGCTTTCGCAGTCAATGGCTGGGCAACTTCACGATTGCAGGAAAAGAATTGGAGTACGGATTTGGCGCGGAACTTTACAAAGACGAATATTCCTGGGGCACCTTTGAAAATGATTACGAAGAAAATAATGGCAATGGGAGTATCGCGGGAGATCAGCTAAGTGACAACAAAGAGTACAGGAGGCAATTTAGTGGATTCGGAACAGTGACTATTCCCATCACGGAGAGGTTCATCACGCAGCTGGGATTGAATGTCAATAAAACACATTATGATTTTCGTGACCTTATGAATACGGGGGTGACAAATAAAAACGCCAAACGCAATTTTGATCCGGTGGCGATGCCAAGCCTGGAGGTCTCTTATCTTTTTAAAAACCGGAGCCGGTTATATGGCAATATCAGCAGGGGATTTTCTAATCCGAGTCTGGAAGAAACCCTTACCCCCGAAGGAATAATTAATCCTGATATTGAACAGGAAATAGGTGTAAGCTACGAAGCGGGAGCGAAAATATACTGGCCGACTTTAAATTTGTGGATAGATATGACTCTCTACAGGATGAACATTAACAACCTTTTAGTTGCAGAGCGGGTTGGTGAGGACCAGTTCATTGGAAGAAACGCAGGGAAGACGAAACATCAGGGGGTTGAATTGCAGGTGGATTATAATGTGAATATCACCGGCCGTTTGAAATTTTCACCATTTGCCGGCTACACCTTAAACGACCATTCCTTTGTTACTTTTATTGATGACGGAAATGATTATTCCGGAAATCCGCTAACCGGAGTACCACGCCACCGGGTGCATTCGGGAATGCGCTGGGAATATGCCCGGAAATTATACTGGACCAGCAGTTATCAGTACGTCAGTGCCATCCCCCTTACCGATGCCAATACGGTTTCATCAGAAGGATATGGTATCCTGAATACGCGTTTGGGTTACCTGCATCCCTTAACCAATAAATTTTCTATCGGCCTTGATATAGGTGCCAATAACCTGATGAATATCCGATATGCGCAATCTGTCCTTATTAACGCCGTAGGTTTCGGGAATACGGAACCCAGGTTTTATTATCCCGGTAACAATAGGAATTATTACGGCGGGCTGCAATTGAATTACGCATTTTAAGGGCCCGGCGAGCAATGGGATGGCGAAACATCCATCTTCAGAATCAAATTGCTGTGATTTCATTCCATTTTTTTCGTAATTCGCATAAATTTTAGCGCTATGACCCTTTTCGTTGATATGGACGAAGTGATTGCAGATACGTATTGTGCCCATGTAGACCGATATAATTTAGAATATAAGGCCAGCCTTACGGTCAAAGAATGCCATGGGAGCGAAGTCTGGCAGATAGTACCTGCCGAACATCAGGAAAGTGTGCGGAAGCACGCGTGTACAGATGGATTCTTTCGCGCCCTGGTCCCCATCAGGGATAGTCAGCGGGTTCTGGAAGAACTTGTCGCGAAATTCGAGGTATATATTGCTTCTGCTGCGATGCAATTTCCAAATTCGCTTCTGGAAAAATCAGAATGGCTGGATGAATTTTTCCCATTCATCCCATGGGAAAACCGAATCCTTTGCGGTCATAAGCATATCCTTCGGGGCGACATTCTGATTGATGACAGAAGCTACAATCTTGAACGTTTTCAGGGAAGGAGTATCCTTTTTACATCACCTCATAACATACATACCGTAGGCTATGAAAGGGCGGATTCTTGGGCGGATATTGCTGATATGCTCCTGTGAATGACTCACATGGAATTGAGCCAATATTTCATATCTACCGCACGGTGGATGGTGTTTTGTAAAGCCTTTATCTGGATCCGTTCCTGTTCCATACTATCCCTGTGACGAAGGGTGACCGTTTGGTCCTCCAGGGTCTGATGGTCTACTGTGATACAAAATGGCGTTCCTGCTGCATCCTGTCTGCGATAACGTCTGCCCACCGCATCTTTTTCATCGTACTGAACGGCAAATTCCCACTTAAGTTCGTCAATAATTTTCTGCGCACATTCAGGCAGTCCGTCCTTTTTCACCAGCGGCAATACCGCGGCCTTGGTTGGGGCGAGGACAGCAGGTATGCGCAATACCACTCTTGATGAGCCATTTTCCAATTGCTCCTCCATATAGGAATTGGAGAGTACGGCAAGGAACATCCTGTCCAGACCAATCGAGGTTTCTACCACATAGGGGACATAACTTTCATTGAGTTCCGGATCAAAATACTGCAATTTCTTCCCCGAATACTTTTCGTGATTGACCAGATCGAAATCTGTTCTTGAATGTATTCCCTCGAGTTCCTTGAAACCAAAGGGAAACCTGAATTCAATATCTGCCGCGGCATCGGCGTAATGGGCGAGCTTGTCGTGGTCATGGAACCTATAATTTTCTTTCCCAAGTCCCAGCGACAAATGCCATTTCATCCTTAGATCTTTCCATCTTTCGTACCATTCCTTTTGTGAACCTGGTCTGATGAAGAATTGCATTTCCATTTGCTCGAATTCCCGCATCCTGAAAATAAATTGACGGGCAACGATTTCGTTTCTGAAGGCCTTCCCAACCTGCGCAATACCAAATGGTATTTTAAGACGGCCTGGCTTTTGAACGTTGAGGAAATTGACAAAAATTCCTTGCGCAGTTTCGGGCCGGAGATAGAGGTCCATGCTGTGATCCGCGGAAGCGCCAAGTTTGGTCCCGAACATCAGGTTGAATTGCTTTACCTCCGTCCAGTTACGGGATCCGGAAATAGGACAGGTGATTTCCAGTTCTTCAATCAGGTTCCTGACATCCTGAAGATCCTCTGCGGCTAATGATTTAGCAAGACGATCAAGTATTTCGCGGGATCTTTCAAGGTAACCCATCACCCTGGGATTGGTGACCATAAAATGTTTCTGATCAAAAGAAGGGCCGAACCGGCTTTCTGCCTTTTCAACTTCCTTGTTGATCTTATCCTCTAATTTTGCGACATAGTCTTCCACCAGAACATCTGCTCTGTATCTTTTTTTCGAATCTTTGTTATCTATCAGCGGATCATTGAAAGCATCGACGTGCCCGGATGCTTTCCATGTGGTTGGATGCATCAGGATGGCCGCATCGATTCCGACGATATTCTCATTCAACTGGACCATGGCCATCCACCAGTATTCCCTGATATTCTTTTTTAAGGCTGCCCCGTTCTGGGTGTAGTCATATACAGCATTCAGCCCGTCATATATTTCACTGGATTGCACGACATAGCCATACTCTTTGGCATGGGATATGACTTTTTTAAACGCAAGTTCTTGATCTGCCATCCGGCAAAAATAGAATATTAGGTAAGAAGGAAGGAATTTATTTCAATTCAAATTCGGAGGTAGTCAGTAGTTTTTCGTCCTCAAAAACATTCAGGGTATAGGTGCCTTCGGCGAGCGAGCCTTCAGGGATCGTGATGAAATCACAGACGTATAATTCTTCTCCCCGGTAAATGATCTCGACCCTTTTACTATAGATGTTGCCGTTGACGGAGATAATATTGGCATTGTCCTCAACTACACCCATATTGGGACCCAGAAATTGGAAATACAGTACCCTTTCTTCCCCCTTAATTTCTGGATTACCGTTGATGGTAACACATCCTCTTAACTTCTCTATGGTGGAAGCTTTGTTGGTCTTTATGGGTTTTCCACCGCGCAGTCTGAAACCACTGCCTTCCGAATTCTGAACTTTCAGATAGCTTTTGGTCTTGAGCTCTTCATTGAGTTCTTTATTCTTCTTTCTCAATAATGCCTCTGTTTCCGCAAGGTTTGTGCTCTTGCCCCGCAAATCCACTATCATCTTCCGGGTTTGCTCATACTTTTCCGATATGAGCATATTGTTGTACTTTAGGAAATTGTTCTTGAGTTTAAGACTGTCGTGCTGGGCTTCCAACTGTCGCAATGCGCGTTGGTATTCCCGAAGCTTTCCTACCGTAAAATTAAGACGCCCGACAGAGTCCAGCAGTTGTTGCACGCGGTATTTGGAATCCTGTAATTCAATTTCATTCACCTCATTCATTGCAGAGAGCCGGTCCACCTCCGTCTTCATCATGGTGAGATCCTTGACCAAAACCATTTTCTCCTGTTCAAGGTAACCGATTTGTGATTCGGATTGGGCGTAACTGTAGTAAAAAGCAATTAAAATACCGATGATTACCGCAATTAAAGTAGCAAAGATGATTTTATAATTGAATTTGTTATCTTGAAACTCCATGCAGTAAGGGCTAAGTTATAAGAAGGAAAATAAGTAAGACTTCATGAATTCCAGGCAATCAAATATACTAAATGATATCAACACGATCCTATTGCCCAAGTTGTGTTTTGGATGTAATGTGCGTTTAAATCGAGGAGAGCATCTGCTCTGTACGCTTTGTCGGAACCAGTTGCCACTTACCGACTTCGATTTCTCGGAGGAGAACAGAGTAGATCGCATTTTTTATGGCCGGGCGGACATAAAAAATGCAGCCGCTTTCCTATATTATACCGAGCAGGGAATTGTGCAAAACATGATTCACTACCTCAAATATAAAAATCAGGAACCAATTGGTATATTTTTAGGTGATTGGTTTGGACAATGCTTGAAAGATGCCCCTTCTGCAACATTTGATTTTGATATGGTCATTCCGGTACCACTTCACAGGAGAAAATTTCGAAAAAGGGGATACAATCAGGTTGCCGCCTTTGGCAAACGTCTGGCATTTCACCTGGATGCGGAATATAGGGAGGATATCCTTGTGAAGAAAATCAACAGTCGAACACAGACCACCAAAAGCCGATTTTCCAGGTGGCAGGCAAACAATGAATTATTTGGGTTGAGTGATGCCATTCTGCCGGAAGGTACGTCTGTGCTGTTGGTAGATGACGTCATAACAACCGGTGCCACCCTTGAAGCGTGTGCCAACACCTTACTTCAGGTCCCGAGAGTATCTGTATCCATTGCAGCCATGGCCGTTGTGCCTTGATTTTACGAATAAGTAAAATAGTCGTTTCTTTGCCGCATAACAGGTCCATATGATTCTGATTAACCGGTTTTTTGCTTTGCTTTTTCTATTATTTCTGATGCTGGCACTTTGGCAATGTGCCAGGAGAGGAAATCCCACCGGAGGGCCAAAAGATATCACCTCTCCCGTATTGGTGAGAGCCGAACCTCCCAATCTGACAACAGAATTCAACGCGAAAAGGATCCGCCTCTACTTTGACGAATACATTACCCTCGAAGATATTCAGAATCAGCTCATTGTTTCACCCCCGTTGAAGAATACCCCACAAATCAGTCCGCAGGGAGGTGCCAGCAAATATGTAGAGATACTGATCAAAGATACCTTGCGGGAAAACACCACCTACACCTTCAATTTTGGGGAGAGCATTGTGGATAATAACGAAGGCAATCCGAACCCACTGTTCAGCTATGTGTTTTCTACCGGAACCTATATAGATTCTCTCACCCTTTCCGGGGTCGTAAAAGATGCTTTTAATAAGACCGCCGACCCTTATGTCAGCGTAATGCTTTATGAAATTGACACTGCATATTCTGATTCATCCATCTATAAAACTCCGCCGAATTATATCACCAATACCCTGGACAGCAATACCATTTTCCAGCTCAATTATCTGAAAGCAGGATCCTATGCCCTGTTCGCCTTAAAGGATGCGGACAAGAATAATATTTTTAATCAGAAAACAGATAAAATAGGATTTATTGAAGATACCGTCCACCTTCCAACCGATACTGTTTTCTTATTGACGCTTTTTAAAGAGGTACCTGATTATAGTGCGTCCCCACCAAATTATGCCGCCTCCAATAAAATAATATTCGGTTATTCCGGAGGTCCTGAGGATGAGCCAACGATTTCCCCTTTGAACTCCTTACCGGATTCCGTGAAAACACTAATAAGCCGTGAGCCCGGAAAGGATACGCTGAATTACTGGTTTACGCCTTTTTCGGCCGATTCCATAGTTTTTACAGTTACAAACCAGCATAAATCCCAGATTGATACCTTCTCTGTTAAGACCAGAAAGCTTGCTGCAGATTCCCTTGTCCTTAATCCCAGCCACCGGGGATCAATAAGCGTTGAAGAGGACTTTTACATTGCTGCCAATATTCCCATTGTGGCAACCGATACGTCCAGGATTTCAATGCGAAATAATGACTCCCTGCCAGTGACAGTGGCCTTCTCAATGGATAGCGTTCAAAACCGCCTGACTATGGATTTTAAAAAGGAGGCCAATGAAAATTATAGCATTGACCTGCTGCCCGGGGCTATTTCAGATTTCTTCAATAATACCAATGATACGTTGAATATAAGACTGACAACCGGCAGTTCTGCGGATTACGGCAACCTACGGCTTCAGATTACCGGCGAATTATCTTATCCCCTGATTATCCAACTCACCAATGACAAAGGGGTGGTTATGCGCGAGATCTATGCTTCTGAGCCCCGCTCGTTGGAATTTAATTCCATTGATCCCGGAAAATATCTGGTTCGTGTGATTGTAGACACCAATAAAAATGGAAAGTGGGATACCGGAAACTATCTTGCCAGGCGATTACCTGAACGTGTTGTTTATTATAATAAAGAACTGGAGGTAAGGGCCAATTGGGAACTGGAAGAAACATTTGTCATTGAATAACAAATGAGTCGCGATCTTCCAGAAACCGTAACTTTGTGCGAATCTCCGTGATATGGCTACGGGTAAGGGTAACATGAAGTTTAGCCGATTTATCAGAATATACCATTTGGTTTCCTAAGCAGTCGTACACCGCCGAATGCCCCGGATATTCATATCCATTCGCATCACTTCCAACCCTGTTTACCCCAACACAATATGCCACATTCTCAATGGCACGCGCCCTGAGCAGGATATCCCAGGCCGAAATTCTTGGAGCCGGCCAATTGGCCACGCAGAGTAAGACGTCATAATCATCAGTATTCCGTGCCCATACTGGGAAACGTAGGTCATAGCAGACCAAAGGGCAAATTCTGAATCCACGGTAGTCAATGACCAGCCTCCGATATCCTGCATCATAAGCCTCATTTTCACCCGCAAGGGTGAAGAGATGTCTCTTGTCATAGAACGAATAGTTTCCATCAGGAAAAATAAAAAACAAACGATTGGTATATTTATTGTTTTCTGGAAACATAATGCTCCCGGTTAGTGCAAAACCGAGGTTTTTGGCTGTTGCACACATCCAATCCAGTGTCCTCTCCCCTTCGGCCGGATCCATTGCTTCGGGAGACATTGTAAAGCCGGTACTGAACATTTCAGGCAAAACGGCAAGGCCGGTGCTCTCAGGCAGTTCGGCCAGTTCCCTTGCAAACATTTCCCGGTTCAGCTTAGGGTTATGCCAGGTTAGTTCTTTTTGCAACAGAGCCAGTTCCAGTGATTCTCCCATAGCAGTTTCGACTATTTATTGGTCTTCCAGCAGTGCGATAAGGGGAGTCAATCCCTGCATACGCGCATGATCCAGGGCCGTATTTCCGCGGGCATCTTTTGCTCCTATATCCGCACCGTTTGAAACGAGAAGCCTGACCATATTTTCCCTGTTGAAAGTGGCTGCAAAGATGAGGCAGGTTGCACCCATGGCATTCCGTGCGTTTACATCAGCTCCATAGGATATCAGTATTTTAGCCAGACCATCATACCCTTTAAAGCAAACGCCCATCAGTGCCGTATTGCCGGAAGCATCTTGCTCATCAATATGGGCTCCTTTCTCAAGCAAATAAGCGGCGACATCAGCATGATTGTAGTAGGTGGCCAGGATCAGGGCTGAAGATCCACGCTGGTCCCTTGAATTTACAAGACCTGGTTTTTTGTCAAGATATTGCCTTACCATGGACAGGTTTCCCTCGCGGATGTCATTGAAGAAACTGGATACTTCGTCTTTCATTACCTCTAAATGTATAAAAAAACTGCCATACTCCGGAGCAGGAATATGGCAGCAATGTATCATCTGCATCTATTATGCGCCTACCTCTTCAGGAAGCACATTGGAGTTCGGATCTATGGTCGAATCATCATAACCGCGGAGTGCCTGTCGGACACCTTCCCCATACGCCGGATCAGCGGCATAGAAATGCTTTAGCTGTCGGGCAACTATTTCCGGTGATACTCCTTCCATGGCCTCCGCTATGTTGTTGAACAACCGGTCTCTCTGATCCTGATTGAACAGGCGGAAGAGATCTCCAGGTTGTTTGTATTCCCCGAAAGTGTCATTTTCCTCATACCGCCGCACATCTCCGCTAATTTTCATTGGGGGCTCTTCAAAGCTGTGATCTTCGACAGGTCCCCCTTTTGTATTCGGTTCATAGTAAGCATCCGGTGTTCCAAAATCATTTGAAAAGAAACGCATGGCTCCATCTTTATGGTAATGGCTGACGCCATTCTTTGGCGCATTTACCGGTAACGCTTCATAATGGGTTCCAAGGCGGTATCTGTGGGCATCGGCATAGGCAAATATACGGGCCTGCAAAACCTTATCCGGAGAAAATCCGATGCCTGGAACTACATTGGAAGGAGAATACGCAGCATTTTCGATGTACTGCCAGTAGTTCTCTGGATTGCGATTCAATTCTATTTCCCCCACCTCGATCAACGGATAATCCCCGTGAGGCCAGACTTTGGTCAGGTCAAATGGGTTGTACGGTGTTTTTTCAGCATCGGCTTCGGGCATGATCTGAACTTTCATAGTCCACTTGGGAAATCTGCTTTCTGAGATGGCTCCAAAAAGTTCCTCCTGATATTTTTCACGACTTTTCCCGGTTACCTCAGCGGCTTCTGAATTGGTGTAATGCTCGTGCCCTTGTTGTGTTTTCATATGAAACTTGACCCAAAATCTCTCTCCATCTTTATTCCAAAAGGAAAAGGTGTGTGATCCATAACCATTCATATGCATGGGTGAGGTAGGTATGCCCCTGTCTGACATCAATATGGTCACCTGGTGCAAACTTTCAGGGGATAAAGACCAGTAATCCCACATGGCCTCAGGAGAACGAAGGTTAGTCATAGGATGTCTCTTCTGTGTATGGATAAAGTCAGGAAATTTGTAACCGTCACGCAGAAAGAATACTGGCGTATTGTTCCCAACAAGATCCCAATTTCCTTCCTCAGTATAGAATTTCAATGAAAAGCCCCTTACATCCCGTTCCGTATCAGATGCTCCCAATTCCCCGGCTACAGTACTGAATCTGGCAATCATTTCGGTCTTCTTTCCTACAGTATCAAAAAGTTTGGCCCTGGTGTATTTGCTTATATCGTTTGTTACTGTAAATGTGCCTATAGCACCCCATCCCTTGGCATGAACCACGCGTTCAGGGATGCGTTCCCTGTTCTGATGGGCCAGCTTTTCAAATAACTTGTAATCCTGCATCAGTACTGGACCCCTAAAACCAGCCGTTTGCGAACGCTGGTTGTTCGTTACCGGAGCTCCGGCTGTCGTTGTTAATTTATTTTTCATTGTATAAAAGTTTTCTTTGTATTTATTGCAGGTTCCTCTAAAACTACGGTTATAATAACAGGAATATTATTACAGATAATACTTATAAGCTATCCATTCATAAGTATCTTCTATCCCCCTCACTGCATCAATCCTCCTGTCAGGAAAAAGCCGTTGGCAATTTAAGGGTATCCTCTATGCATTGAGGGGTATTGCCTACAATATAGTCGGGTAATTTCCGTTAATTTACAGACTATAGCAGGAGTTATTGCTATTGAGCTCTGAATTAAAAGAATCTGTATAAGGAATCCCCTATGGGTGTTTATTATAATAGGATGCTTCAACTCCCTGACTTGATCAGATCCGGTTCTGCAGGTATGTTTGCACCATACCACCTAACCGCATCAATTTATTTCACAAATCGGGGGAGACGGATAAATCTTGGTAGTGAATCATCAATGTGCCCATTATAACATGGGTTGATATGATCATTATCCAAGTGCAAGTTATTGTAAGAAAGTGGTTGGACCTGTAATTTCAGGCATTTTTAAATAAAGCAGCCAATGCCACATAGACGAATTAAAAGTATCACTGGGAAACATTAAAATACAGAAGGGAACATCCTGTCACAAGATCTGTTGATGAAGCGGCAGACCGTGCAGGCTTAATGAAAAATAATAGTATGAATAAGATTTCAACTGCCTGCATTATTGATGATGACCCGATTATTATTTACGGGACCAAACGTATGATGCAGGAACTCCAATTCAGTGATCGTATCCTGGTTTTCAACAATGGAAGGGATGCCATCAATGCTTTTCATGAAATGGTACGTGCCGGGGAATCCTTTCCTGAAGTCATTTTTCTCGATCTGAACATGCCGGTGATGAACGGCTGGGAATTTCTGGACAATTTTATCAAGCTTCCTTCTGTCCATATAGGTCAAACCTCTATTAACATTATAAGTTCTTCAATAGATCCTAGGGATCATGAGCGGGTGAAAGAATATTCGCAGGTTCATGAATATATTTTGAAACCTGTTTCTCAAAGGGATCTCAGGTTGGTGATGGAATCCCATACACAGGCCTGAATTATCTCTGACCAGGGGTAAAGTCCATTGGGGCCTGCCGTGGGTTGTTCATGGTTCCGGCCGCACCCGTATCATTATAGATGGTCCATTCTGAAAAGTCATATTCCACGTTCGCAAGATTGATATCCGGATGGCGCTGCGCCCGACCATTTTCAAACTCATGGTCTGTTCCGGAACCATCCTCGCCAATCCGTCCAAAGGTGTCGATCACCGTGCCAAATCCATCTACCAGTTGCAAATTGTCATCCCCATTAGAATCGGCAGGGCTATTCGCGCCAGTATCTATGTCAGGAGCAAAACCGTACACTGCTTCGAAGGTCTCAGCATCAGGCGCTAATATCAGTGTTTGACCGGGAGCTATTACACTGCCGGTCAGGTCTGTGAAATTCCCCGCTTCCTGATTGTCATTGGTAAACCTTATGAGGTGCCATCCTTGTAGAGAAATTGTCTCAATTCCGGCATTGTACAACTCTGCAAAGCGGGCACCGGTATCATTTTCCGGGTCTGCCAGCTCCGAAATATACACTTCACTGGAACTTGTCATTTCATCAACCTCATTGCATCGATTCCGGGAAAAATGGATGTCCGTGGTATCCCTGATGATCACCTGATATTTAGTGCCAGATTTATAAAGCACTCCGGTTACAGAGCCTCTTTTATCAGGCATTATGACTTCCTGGAAATCCGAATACCCGCTGTTCAATAACGTAATTTGTTGATGGTTACAGTCCTCAAGAACGCGCCCGACCTCTACGCCGGGAAGTGCGAAGGGCTGTTCCAGCTCCGCTGCATTTACCTGAACCTCCTGCAATTCAACAAGTACATTTATAAGAGCATCGCTCAGGGTATCCAGAGGTATGGCATGTGCTGTCATTGACGCCGGTGGATCGCAGGATATCAGGACATGTTCCTGAACCAAATTCGCAGGGAGCCGTCCCACGCTCAAAGTTCCAAATGAAATAAATGCGCCACCCAACTTATAAACCCCTTTACTTTTGCCCAGATACAATCCTTTTAAGCGAATAAATATTTTTTTTCCAAGGCCATAAAATAAATAAGAATCCCTCAGATCCATATCTATCTGGAGGCCGGATGAGGGATTGACCGGATGGTCCTGAAAATGAATACTTGAAAAAAAATTTCCGCTCTCATCCGAAGAATTCACATATCCCTCGATCACGAGATCCTCAGTAATTTCCAGGGTGCCTTCTGAATATAGCTTCCGGACGTCCTCAAACGTGGCATTGGCCGTAATACCTTGCTCACACCCGGTATCCGGGATGTCATATTGTGTATTTTTGACACAACCAGCTATTGGAAACGCACTTAAAAGGACAACCGGAATGACTCCCAGATTATTTCTGCACCAGCCCATTTCTCAAAAACTTACAGCGAGGTTGACAAAGTAGGTCCTCCCTGCTCCATACCAGTACTTAGGTCCGAAAACCTGTTTCCCACTCAATTGATCCGATGCCAGCTGACCATAATTTCCATTGCGGCTTTGTTCATATCCGCCGGTTCTGAATATTCCATTGAACAGGTTGTTGATACTCCCAAACAAACTAATATAGATGCCCCTCTTCAACCAGGATTTTCCTGCCGCCATGTTAAGATAATAGATGTCTTCCAGAGGCGTTTGCTTTAACAGCTCATCAACACGTTCGGGAATTGCTTCAGGAAATATTGTTCCCGTCTGCGGGTCCCGATAAAAACTGCGAGTCCTGTTTATGAATGATACATTTATATAATTATTCGAGAGGTAATTGGCCGTGACACTGGTCCACCAATATTTTGGATCCCGGTAGGACACCCCACAGGATACTGCCCTTTGAGGTCCCTCCGCAAGCCTATAATCCTTTACCCCGGAAGGTCCGAGTGAATAATATCCTGTAACCGACTGGCCACTATCCTGTTGCTCAGGATCCGGGACAAAGTTGATTGTGATATCAGGATTACTGGCATACAGCTGTTTTCCAACAGCTGCAACTATAGACAATTTAACCGTAGCAGAAGCTTCAAACTCAAGTCCGGTTTCCAGCCCCATATGCAGTTTGTCCAGTCCGGTAATCACTTCCTGTACAAAATACGAACCTACCCCTGCATCTACAAAGAAATAGTTGATATCTGTCATGTCCTGAAAACGTGTATAATATCCTGAAAACCTACCCGTAATATGCGGCAAACGCAGGTGGTATGAGAAATCCATTGTATTCAGGTATTCCTGATCCACAAGCGGAATTATTAGATTGTTTTCTCTTGGATTTACAAACACATGCTGTAATTGCGGAGGTTTTTGCAGATGTGCAGCCTGAACTTCCAACCAGTGTCGTCCCGAAAGACTATAGGAAAACCCAGCTTTTATACCCATACAGGAAAAAGTGACCGATTCGCTTTCCCCAAGGGAATTTTCGGGAAAGCGCTCATTCATGAACCGTCCGTTTCTCTGATACCGGAAGGCTGAATACTCCCCTGAAAAAAAAGCCTTCCAATGGGCATTTGAATAATGAAGTTGTAAAAAGCCCTGTTTCCTGTCTGCTTCCAGGAGGTAATGGTACGAAATAATGTCATTTTTCTGTTTCTCGACAGGGCCGTTCAAGTCATTCCTCGTATTTGTAAAGGGGTCAATGTCATTATGAAAGCCGGCCCCAAGCAAGTCTGAAATGCGTGAAAAGTTTTCAGAGGACAAACTTTTAAGAAGCAAACCTCCATCTATCCGAAGTCCTTTGTTGCAGTGAACATTTGCTACAGAACTAAGCGTCAGTTCGCTGTCGGTATTACCATCCTCAGAAACCAAGTACGAAGCAACGCCATCCGGGCCTTCAGAATGATTTGCCGCGTATAATTGCGCCCAGTCCAACTGGGGATTGGCAAGGAAACCCGCTGAAGCCAGCTTTGCTCCATAAAAATTGGCCCCAAGCGGACTATTGATATAATAACTTGGCAAATTCCGGTAATAAGACGGATCAGGATTTGGCGCATCGTAATAGGACATCCTGCTTCTGGTCTGATTTCCGAACTGATAGGCCAGGGCGGTTCGAATGGTGAACATGGAAGATTTGTAGGCATGATCAATAACCAAAAGTGGTTCACGGATCTTTCTGACCCTCGAATTGCGAACTTTTCCGTCCTGCCATCCCCAATGCGCATTGTACCTGCTTCCCTGCAATTCAAATACTTCTTGTGTAATTGCGGGTGATAATCCCCTCCTTGTTGCCGCAAGGATCCCGGTAACCCTAACATTATGAGATTCGCTGAAGGTATATTCCAATCCGCCATATACGGAATAGGCGTCATAAAAGGTACCGCTGATATATCCGTCCCGGGACCATCTTCTGGAGGCGGAAATTGCATAAGCAATATCATTCATGCCTTTTCCGGAACTGTGGGTTGCCATAATTCTTGAAGCATACCCACGATTCGAAGAGGCGAACGAGACTCTGCTCCCCGGCCGGAAGGATGACGGACTCATATCTATCTGGGTGGTTCCAAGCAATCCGCCAAAACTCCCTTCGGAAGCCTGTAAACCATAATCAAATTCCTGGTTTCGGGTAACGTCATTCAGGCCTCCCCAGTTATTCCATTGTGGCCGGCCGTCCCTGAACTTATTCATCGGGATACCATTTAAAAGAACGACTCCCCGGGCGGTGTCATAACCGCGAATGCGGAAAAATGCCTGACCAAAATCAAAAGCCACCCGGTTCAGAAATATATCCCTGGTTGATTGCAGGAGTTCTGAGTTGCCTGTTTCCTCTTCGCTCAGTTCATCTGACGAAAGGGTGATGTATTGAGCGGATTGCTCCTTTTCCTGATCCTTCTCCAGAAATATAAGCCCAAGCTCCAATTCACCACCTTCCGGCTGCACCGGTATTCTCTTCGGAATATAATCGGCACTTCCTATGAGAAGTATATAGTTTCCGGGATCCCCAAGAGTCAGATCGAATCGTCCCTCCCCGTCCGTAACACCTTCGGGATCTGAACCATTAATTGATATGGAAATTCCCTCCAAAGGCCTCTGGCTTAGCATCTCTGCCACCTGTCCCCTGACACGCGTTTCCTGGCCTGATACCAATTGTATAAGGCAAATCAGCATGGCGATGGGAAGCATTAGTTTTAAAATCATTAGAGGAATCATTGAATTATAGTTTCCTGGTATTTCTGAAGGCGAAACTAGGAAGAAGGGCTGCAAGCTCCTTGCACGATTTTAAAGTAGGTTTGTAGTTTATACATTGGAAAATATGAAAGAGATATACCGCATTGTGTGTTTTCTTACCGTTATCACCACAGGAGCGGGTACCATTAAAGCAGGGGCTCAGCAGCCACAGTCTTTTCAGCTTCGGACGGTTGCCTTTTATAATGTTGAGAACCTTTTTGACACCGACAATGATTCTCTGGTTTATGATGATGACAGGACACCTGAAGGGAAGGATCATTGGACACAAGCCCGCTACCTTAGGAAGATCAAGGTCATTGCAGAAGTGCTTTCCGGAATCGGGAAGCAACCTGTGGCCGGGTGTCCGGATCTGATTGGATTATGTGAAGTTGAGAACCGGAGAGTAATTGAAGACCTTACAAGGCATCCGGCCCTACAAGGGGCGAATTACAAAATTCTGCATTTTGATTCCCCGGACGAACGTGGTATCGATGTGGCATTGCTTTACAAAACCGCCTCTTTTGTGCCGGTTGCATTTCAAAGCCGAAGATTATTATTATTCAGTGAGGAAGGGGAAAGAAATTATACGAGGGACCAACTAGTGGTGACAGGCTTACTCGATGATGAACTGATACATCTGATAGTCAATCATTGGCCATCCCGCAGCGGGGGTGAAATCCGCAGCAGACCTGCCCGGCTGGCAGCCGCAGAGCTCAATAGAAGAATCATAGATTCCATTACCCGGCTCTATGAGTCTCCGAAAATCTTGAGTATGGGTGATTTCAATGACAACCCTACAGATACGAGTTTTAAAAAAGTGCTGAAGATCAGGGGAAATCCAATGGAACTAAAGCCAGGCGAGTTATACAATCCAATGGAAAAACTTTACAGATACGGACAGGGTTCCCTTGCCTATAGGGATCACTGGAGTCTCTTTGACCAGATATACGTCTCTGCTGCCTTCCTGTATGCTGCCACAAATTCATATACCTTTTGGAGGGCAGCCATTCATAAACCACAAGAAATCGTGACTTCCACAGGCAGCTTTAAGGGGTACCCCTTCAGGACGTATGCCAATGGCAATTATACAGCGGGGTATAGCGACCATTTCCCGGTCTATGCTTATTTTATAAGAAAGGCAGAAACCGGGGGAGTAGGAAACCCGCTTCGAACCGCATTGCCGGAATTACCTTAAAACCAGGGGATCGATTGTAACAATAACTTATTGCGGCAGAGAAAGTTGAATATTTCGCCACTTTACTTTGATCCCGCCCCCGTCATGAATCTGAAGTGCGATGGAACCCTCTCCGGCCCCGATCTTTTCATCCGAGATGGAGACCATTTCCACTCCATTCAGCCAGGAAACGAGCCGATCTCCGCTAAGTCTGATTTTAAGAGTGTTCCACTGACCTGCTTTCAGTACTTTCTCTTTTTCCGGTTCCGGTTGAATCAACCATCCCCGTCCGTAAGATTCATAAACCCCTCCGGTATGCATGCCGGCCGGCGCCACTTCGACCTGCCATCCACTTACGGTAGTTCCATCAATCGTAGAACGAACAAAAACACCACTGTTTCCATCGGCCTCCTGTAAAAACTCCAAGGATAATTCGAAGTCCTTATAGTGCTCGTCCGTGGCCAGATAACCATACTGCTCATCAGGCCCGCTCTCGCACACCAACAACCCATCTTCAACATACCACTTTTCGGTACCATAGACGGTCCACCCGGAGAGGTCAACCGCATTGAAAAGAGAGATTTCCTGAGCCTGAGTGCCCATGGCGAAAAGCAGGAGTAAAATGTTGTTTATTCTGTTCATATATAAAGTACTTAAATTTCTAATTGTTCTAACTTCAATCATGCCGGACAAAAAAGGTTCTGTGACGAAATTTCCGGTGACTGTTGCAGTTATTTCTCATGCAAACCATTGTCCCCAGGGTATTCTGCTCATGATCAGTATAAGTCCCAGCCCGTAAAAAATAGCTATACTTTTAAATTTCTTTCTGGCCTCCATGAATTTTTTATGGCGCGACCAACCCACAGTGATCAGCACAATGGCTATAATATTAATCAGGGGATGCTCCACTGCGAGCAATCGCGCTGCGGCATTCATTCCTCCCATACCCAGTTCACTCAGCGCCTTAAATCCGTTGGACGATATAAAATATAGCAACAATCCCACAACCAGTTGGCAGTGTGCCAGAATGAGCGTGAAAAGAGAAATCCTGAAATCTTTTTCCAGGGTAAACATTTTATTGCCCGCAAGCCCGTTTATCGCATTGGCGACCGCCAGAAAAAGCATGGCAAGCACTACATAGGCGAGATAGGAATGAACCGTCTGAATAATTTCCACAGGAGCTAATTTAGGCAAATAATATGATACTTCCGTGCCTAAAAAAACCCTGATGCATTATCAGGGTTTCTAAACTTTATTTCACAGAAAGCTCAAAAAGAATAGCGAATTCCTGCATTCCAGGTTCTACCGAAACCGAAGAAAGCCTTGTTGCTGACATCAATTCCATTATAGGTAGGGTTGGATCCGTCTGCGAAGGTATTGCTGAGGGATTCAGATATATATTCCGTGTTAAACAAGTTATAAACGTTCACTGCCAGTCCGATGGTCTGATCACCCCCTATTTTAAAATTATAATAAGCTCCGGCATCAAAGAGGTTATAGGTGGGCAGGCGCAAAGATCCGTCATTGTCAGGGCTGTCAAAATCTTCTACCTGAAGAAAAGCATACAATCTTGATGCCGTAAACCAGCTGGCGCTTAATTTCAGATCCTCAACCGGACGGACAGTCAATTCCAGGTTGGATGTGAACTGAGCCGCATCCCCGACTTTTACATCGTCCAGGAAAAGAGTTACTTCCCGGATAAAGGTCTGACTGTCATCAAAGGCCCTTCCGGTGACATTCCCGGCATATTCCCAGGCCCCTATTGACAGCATTCCGCGGAAACTCACACTCTCACTGGCCCTATAATCAGTTTCAATTTCAAGTCCTTTGTGCACCTGCTCAACCCCGGAAATATTGGCCACCCCGTTGTCCTCAATACCAATAGAGACAAAACGATCTTTCCAGGAGGTCCTGTAGATATTGATTTTGGTTCTGAAGGCCCCCAAATTCAGGCCATATCCTGCTTCAAACCCCAATATCTTCTCATTCCGAAGGTCCGGGTTCAGGTCATTGATAAAGTTGATATAAACCGCGTCAAACAAGGGCTGTTTGGAATAGTAGCCAGCGTTGACAAATACATTATTGGCTTCATTCAGATTTAGGTTAATACCTCCCTTGATGTTTCCTCCCAGGATGTTTTCCCAGTCTGTTTCCTGTTGTGGATCAGAATCGAGGTAGGTAAAGTAATCAATCCGCTTAAAGCCCTGTTGAGATATCCCTGCCTGTACGAAAGTTGAAATTACCTCATTGGTATATTCCACCTGGCCAAATGCTCCATACCATCTGACCAACCCGTCATTGTAATAGTCGATTTTTTCATCGTTGTCAATACTCTTGAAAACATTCCAGAGATTGCCTATTTCGGATGGATTTTCCTGAGTAATGACATTGAAAGGGTTATTGATGTCATCGTTGTCCCTGTATCCGTCGGCCCCAAGAAGATCATCTACCCTTCTGTAGTGAATGCCTTTGTAACTCCTGATATCAACACCAAGATCATAACTTAAATTGGCGCTGGCGTCGGTATGAAAATTAGCTATGCCCCCAAACCAGTTGTGTGAGTTGATAGAAGCCCTTCTGATAATTCCGTTGCGTCTGACCACCCCGGGCAGGTTGTTGGGATCATTGGGATCCCCAAAGTCGCCTAAGCTGTCATCATTCACGATATAGGAATTGGTGTAAGGGTCCAGGGAGTTCCCATATGAAAAGCCGTTAAAATTAGTGACTGTTCCTGAGTTGGAAGCTGCAATGGCATCATACAATACCTGCCCATTGTCATTTCTCAGCCTGGTATCACTCAGGAAATTCCCATCCAGTCGTCCAATGTCGCCAGTGCCCCCGCCTCTGCCGTAAGAAGCGTACACTGAAGTGGAGAGTTGCGATTTTTCATTCACCTGCCATTCCCAGTTAAGGGAGGCGACCGGTTTATGGTAGAAGTTACGTGCACTTACAAATTCCTCGCCATTGAATACCCCATAATTATAATTGTATCGTATTCCATAATCCAGGTATTGCGCCACGGTAGCGGTATTAAAAAAGCTGGAGGTTCGCTGGTTATGTACCTGAGGGGCTCCCGTAAATATGAACTGAAGGCTGTGCACGTCATTGGGGGCATATCCCAGGCCGACGAAATAATTGTAACCCTCAAACTCCGTCCCTGAAATATATCCTTCGCCGGAGGTTCTTCCCAAAAGCACTGACGCGGCAAAACCGTTCTCCAATTTGCCTGTATTAAAAGCGACATTGGTCTTGATATAGCCATCATTCCCGGTATTGACGGTGACTGTCCCACCCTCTTCCTTTTCAGTCGATTTGGTAATAATATTGATGGTTCCTCCTACGGAAGAAATGGCCAGTTTTGATGAACCGAGCCCCCTCTGTACCTGCATGGCGGTTGTCACATCACTAAGTCCCGCCCAGTTACTCCAATAGACCTGCCCGTTTTCCATATCATTGACGGGAATACCATTGATCATGACTGCGGTATTCTGAGAATCAAAGCCGCGGATATTGATCCTGCCATCTCCGAAACCTCCGCCGGTTTTAGTGGCATAAACGGATGGCGTGGTTTTAAGTATTTCCGGAAATTCCTGATTCCCCAATTTCTCCTGGATTTCAGAAGCCCTGATCGTGGAAACCGCCACCGGGGTTTGTCTGTCACGGGCTATGTCTAGAATTCCTGTAACGATAACATTTTCCAGTTCCTGAGTATCCGGCTGGAGTGTTATCACCCCAATGCTCCCCGCACCGTTATAGGTTATATTCTTTGTAATATATCCAATATATGAAACAATAAGGGTGCCGGTATTCGCAGGTGCCTCAATAGAAAAATTTCCATCGAAATCCGTTGATACCCCGATGCTGGTTCCCTGAACCACTATGCTGGCCCCTGGTAAAACTCCGCCCAGATCGCCATCCTCCACGGTCCCCGTCACTGTTCCCTGTGAAAATGCAATCGCCGTGTAGAAGAATGTCATTACAATCAAGTGCTTTTTCTTCATTGTTCAAGTGTTATATAGTTATTGTTTCTGAATGCAAAAATGCTTCAATTTCAATACTAAAACATTAAGGCAAGGTTAAATAAGTCCTGGCTAATTTAACATTTAATTAGCACATAAAGTCCGCTGAAAAAAGAAGATTAAACCGACAGCTTAGATTTGAGAATATGGTATCTCAACTCTTAAAATGTTGCAGAAGTTGCAATGTAGAACTGTCATGTGTGGAGATTTCAGAACTCTGAAGATCCAGGAGCGTAACGGTGGCAAGTACCTTACCAAGTTCGACCCCCCATTGATCAAAACTATAAATATTCCAGATCAGCCCCTGTACAAATATTTTATGCTCATACATGGCAATCAGAGATCCAAGGGAGGCCGGTGTCAGTTGATCTATAAGAATGGTGGTTGAAGGTCTGTTGCCCTCAAAAACCCTGAAAGGCAGGACGGCTTTCAATTCCGTTTCCGGGACGCCTTTCTCTTCCATTTCCACTGCCACCTCATCAGGCGTTTTGCCATTCATCAAGGCTTCGGTCTGCGCAAAAAAGTTAGCCATCAGTTTCAAATGATGGTCCCTGTCGCCATACAAGGACTTTTTAAACCCGATAAAATCGGCAGGAATCAATTTTGTCCCCTGATGGATCAGCTGGAAAAAAGCGTGCTGGGAATTTGTGCCGGGTTCACCCCACAATATAGTACCGGTTTCATAGCTAACCCTGTTACCATTCCTATCGATACTTTTCCCGTTGCTTTCCATCATTCCCTGCTGCATATAGGCTGAGAACCTATGCAGATATTGGCTGTAAGGGATAATGGCCTCGGTTTCCGCACCATGAAAATTATTGTACCATATGCTTAAAAGGGCCAGAACCACAGGGATATTCTTATCGTGCGGGCTCTCTCGGAAGTGGTCATCCATATGGCGGGCACCGTCCAGCATGGCCTCAAAATGATCATAGCCCAGGGCAAGGGCAATAGACAAACCTACAGCACTCCACAACGAAAACCTTCCCCCCACCCAGTCCCACATCGGGAATACATGCTCGGGTAAAATTCCAAATTCGTCAATTTTCATGGTATTGGTAGATACCGCAGCAAAATGAAGGGCGATGTCTTTTTGCGATCCATGTTTTAAAAACCACTTCTTACTGGTTGTGGCATTTGTCAGAGTTTCCTGGGTGGTAAAGGTTTTGGATACGATGATAAACAGGGTGGTCTCAACAGGTAGTTGCTTAAGGGTCTCATGCACATGATCGCCGTCCACATTGCTAACAAAGTGCATGCGAAGGTGGTTGCCATAAAACTTAAGTGCTTCCACTACCATGGCAGGACCCAGGTCGGATCCCCCGATTCCTATATTTACTACATCCGTAAATTTCTTGCCTGTATATCCTTTTTTACTCCCGGAAATAATAGCTTCAGTAAAATCGCGCATGCGCGATTTTACCTCGAAAATTTCCGGAATGATATCCTTGCCATCCACATCCACTCGCTGGTCGGGAGATGCCCGTAGTGCGGTATGGAGGACTGCCCGCTTTTCGGTCTGATTGATGATATCCCCTTCAAAGTATTTCTGAATTCCCTCCTTCAGCTGGACTTCAGCTGCCAAATCCAGAAGCAGGGTCATCGTCCTGTCTGTGATGCTGTGCTTGGAATAATCGACCAGGAAAGTGTTCCAGAACATTGAAAATTTTGCAGCCCTGTCCGGGTCTTCGGCAAACATTTCCTTCAGGTTCAGGGAGGCGGCTTCGTTATAATGTTCTTTTAATGTCTTCCAGGCATTCGTGATAGTGGGATCCGTGTTCTCTAATGGCATGCTATCAGTTGAGAGTTACAATTTCTTCCTCAGGTTGTATCGGGAAGGCGATGCAATCCAGTTGCGTCTTCACCGGGTTAATAAATTCAAAGTATGAAGGTCGTAGCGATTCGTCAAGTGGTTCGGCCGCCGGTAATTTTTCGCGCAGCGGGTCAACTTGTACTCCATTTCTCCAGAAGCGGTAACATACATGGGGACCACCGCTATTCCCGGTCATTCCAATCCAACCGATGACATCTCCCTGGCGTACATAATCTCCCTTTTTCACCTTTTGCTTCCGCATATGAAGGTATTGGGTACTGTAAGTGCCATTGTGTTTGATTTTGACATATTTTCCATTACCTCCCTTTCGGGTAGATTCAACAACAGTACCATTTGCCGTGGCCAAAATCGGTGTTCCGATCGGAGCCGCATAGTCTGTTCCCTTATGGGGCCTCACCTTATAACCGTAATAGCGAATCCTCCTTTTCAGGTTATACTTTGATGAAATCCTTCCAAATTCCACCGGTGCTCTCAGGAAAGTCCGACGCAGGTTATTGGCCGCTTCATCAAAATATTCCGTGATATTTCTCACCTCTTCATTCTGATAGGCAAAGGCATACAGGGGTTTGCCATTGTGCTCGAAATAGGCAGCCTCGATTGGCTCCGAACCGGCATAAATGCTGTCATTTATATATTTTTCCTTATAAATCACCTTGAATTTATCTCCTCTTGAGAGGTGGAAAAAATCAATGGTCCAAGCGTAAATTTCAGACAAATTATGGGTGATGCTGTAATCTATTTGCTGATCCAGGAGCGCTTCGGACAAAGAAGTTTCAATGATCCCGGAAGCTTCTCTGAGTACATATTTAACTTCCTTTTGTTTCCTGTAAGCCACTACGGAATCCCTGAAATCTATCACCGTATAATTTACGGGGTCATTTTCATAAATAAAGACCTGCCCGGATGCCAGAGAGTCTTTGGATTTGAGGATCATATAAGGTTTGCCAACCCGGATCTTACGCACATCAAAGGTATCTCTGTAAGATTCAGTGATTTTTGCGATTTTGGGATATTCTACCCGGTTTCTGAGCATCAGCTCCCCGAAACTGTCCCCGTTCCTGACCGTATCATGGACCACACTGAAATTGTTCAGATCGAACCCATATTTTTTATAGGTTACAGGTTCTTTTACTACCTCGATCCCGGCGGTCATTTTTTCCGCCGGTAGTGGTTTTTGCTCTTCCTTACATGAGAATAAAAGGCTCAGTGCCATGAGAGTGCCCCATAATTTTTGCATGGTCAGTACTTGATTTTTTCAGGGTTAAAGATATGGTCTACCCATTGTTTTCCCCAATTATTTAACGCTTCATTTGAATGTATGTCCGGATAGAATATAATATTCTGAAAACTCGGGGGTAAATACTCCCGCCAGTTGGTTCCTCCTGTAGCCTCTATTGGCTTATGTTCCTTTTGGAGATAACGATGGGCCGAACCCATATGCATCAGAGGCCAGTTGATGTTTGCATTGATATCCATCTTCTTTAACGCATCCAGAAGGGCTTTATTATGTTTGCCCTTTCCCGGCAACTGCATGTACTTGTGATAGATAGTCTGGTCTTTCACCTGCCTCGCCAAACGAATAAACCTGGGGGTATACCGGTATTCGAATTGTTTAAGTGTCAGGGTTTTTTCGCCGGTATGCAGATCCGTAGCGCCTTTTTTCCAGTAGATATGTTCATACAGTTCTTCCAGTGGGGTATCCGGTGAAAACCGCAAACGATCCTGAGGGGGAAGCAGATTGATAAGAGGTGTGGCATAGATCTCGATCATACGGTACTGGGCAGACTGGAAACCACTGGCCGGGAGCAAGGCCATGCGGAACTGGAGGAATTGCTCTTTTTCCATCCCGCGTATCATAATGCTGAAAGATGATATAAGGGCCTTGTAATAATTATTTATACGGTCCAGTTTCTCGGTAAAAAAAGATATATTCTGAGATTTATCATCAACGATCTGCTGCTGCTCATGCAAGATAAGTTTGAAGTAGAGCTCCGTGATCTGATGGTACATGATAAAGACCTGCTCATCCGGAAAATGGGTTCTTGGGACCTGGAGGCTTAGCAAAGTGTCGAGGTGAATATAATCCCAGTAGGTAAGATAGCGCTGGTAGAGCAAACCATCAAGATAAGAACTCAGGTCCTGTCCGGAATCCTTATACTTCTCCTGCAATTTGTAGATCTGGGATTCAATATGCCCCTTGTCTTTCATTCCTGTTCACTCCATTATAATCTTGAACTGATTTTTAAGCCCGTTATAGCCATCAAGATCCGCTTTGATAGAACCAACTGTGAGATCAGCCTTAATGCGGATGGGTATTTTGTTAAGATCATTGGAAACCCAGAGGGACAAACTCTCCTGCTCCTTAAAAATACGACCGGATTGGACATAGGGCCGGAACCTAAGGCATTCAACCTTTCCGAATTTTGTCCGCAGAATTTCCTTTCCAATGTATTTTAATTTAAACTTAAAGATACCATCATTATCGTAAAGCATTTTAAGTTCTATAGTATCTCCGGCCTTGAGGTTTTTTGCTTCATAATTGTTCCTTAAGTAATAAAAAGCAGAGATGAGATCCTGAATACTGTCCTGCAGGGCGAATTTAAACTTTTTATTGTTTTTCTTATCATCCAGGATGGCGACATCCTTTTCATGATCGAAATTTATTTCGACATCCTTGGTATAACCCCCTTCATCAATTTTACGCACAAACCGATATGGCTTACCATCTTTTTTTCCAAAATAACTTTCGTAAGTATCATCCACTTTAAAAAAAATACTCGCAAAACCAGACGTTTTACCCTTCCCGACGACATGGTAAACGGGGACACCCCTGATTTGAGCCGATTGTACCTGCAGGGTAGCATAACTCGCGTTCAGAAGTCCGTAGTGAAGACGGAATTTCAACCATTCACCGGCCTTAAAGGCGCCCGATTTCAGGCCCGGATCTCTACCGTCCTGGGCAGGAGTTCCAACACTGAGGAGCAATATGAAAAGTGTAATTATTCTCTTCATCCCTACTTATTTTTCAATTCAAAAATATTAAAAACATCCACAACGTACCAAGGGCGTACCCTAACTTAAACAAACTTTGTTCCAAAGTATTGTGCAGGTCCCATACACGACATTGACAGTATATACGAAGTTTGAAAGATAAAAGCGGGGAATCCATAAAAAAAAGCCCTAACGGATGTCAGGGCTTTTCCTAAATAACCAACCAAACTTTAAATTATGAAAAACCAATACTTAAAGTAATAAGGGAACCACCCCTTATTTGATCCAAATTTAATACAAGGGAGAATGAAGCGGAAACGTTTTAACGTACTTTAACGCTCGACTTAACATTACTTTAGGTTTCCAGATATGATTTTTAGAATTCGTTAAGAGATCTGCCGGTTAAAGATTGCCCCGTAGCTCCTGCTCTCTTTCAATGGCTTCGAAAAGCGCTTTAAAATTTCCTTTCCCGAATGACCTGGCACCCTTGCGTTGTATAAGTTCAATAAACATGGTAGGGCGGTCAAGTACAGGTTTCGTAAATATTTGCAACAGATAGCCTTCCTCATCCCTGTCAATGAGAATCCCCAGGTCGCGAAGGGGTTCAAGTTCCTCATCAATTTCCCCGACCCTGTCCAGGACATCTTCATAATAGGATACAGGCACCTTCAGGAATTCGACGCCTCTGTCCCGCAGGGCTGTTACTGTGGAAATGATATTGTCGGTAGCCATGGCCATATGTTGCACCCCTGCCCCGTTGTAAAATTGAATATATTCCTCTATCTGGGATTTTTTCCGCCCATCGGCAGGTTCGTTGATAGGGAATTTAATCCGTCCGTTCCCATTGCTCATGACTTTGCTCATCAGCGCGGTGTATTCTGTTGAAATATCCTTGTCGTCAAATGAAACCAGCTGGGCAAAACCCATAACACGGGCATAAAACTCGCACCATTTGTTCATTTCGTTCCAGCCCACATTACCCACCATATGGTCAATATATTTCAGACCGACATTTTGAGGCTGATAGAGAGGATCCCATCTCCGGTAACCCGGCATAAAGACGCCATGATAATCGCGTCGTTCCACAAATACATGGACGGTTTCCCCATAAGTGTGGATTCCTGAAAGGGTCACCACTCCGTCATCATCGGACAGGTTTTTGGGTTCGAAATAAGGAACCGCGCCTCTCGAAGTGGTTTCCCTGAAACTTGCCGAGGCATCATCAACCCAAAGTGCAATAGCTTTTACACCATCCCCATGGGCATCTATATGTCGATTGATGTCACCGCCCGAAATTAACGGAGAGGTAAGGACCAGGCGGATCTTATCCTGTTGAAGCACATAGGATACCCTATCCTTAATGCCGGTCTCCAGCCCGGCATAAGCCAATGGCTGAAAACCCCAGGCAGTCATGTAATAAAAGGCGGCCTGCTTGGCGTTCCCTACATAAAGTTCGACATAATCTGTTCCCAGTAAAGGCAAAAAATCCTCGGCCTCTGGATTTTCCTTTGGCAAGTGAAGGGAGGTACTATCTGATAGAGACATGGTATCGTGAATTGTAGAAGTTAGTTTGGGATTACCTGAGAAGCCGGATCGTCCGGCAAGTATTCCTGATTCCCCACGGAATTATTGATGAAAATATGTTTGCCGTGGTTCTGCAAATATCGGAAAAAAAACGCGCATAAACCCGATTAGCCATCCAATTCAGGTCTGTGCGGGAACAAAGTGAGGGATAAAGCATTTGAAATGGTCAGAACCAATAGCCTACAGAGATGAACAGGTTGCTTTTCCTAACCTCTGGTGACCATGAATACATTAGCTGTACCGGCCCGAAAAATGAATCCCAGCCATAGCCCAGGCCATAACCGGAATAGGTAGGCCCTGTGAACCATTCCCCTGTTCGGAAGAGGTCATCGGCAACATTGCTGTAATTGGCAGCGAAAAGCAAGTGGTTCTTTGATGCAAATTCAAAGTCGAGCTGACCGGAGGCTTTTACATAGCTATTGCCGGGTAGGCTGACAAAGTCATATCCCAGGAAGGGCACAAAATTGTTGATGAGATTATTGCCATATCCCCCAAGGACGAAATCCAGGGATGACACCCCGGAGGTACCCAGTTTAAAACCGCCTTCCGTCTCAAGGTTGAATGAAAGCGGGCCGATGATAGGGAAAGCGGCACCCATTCTTGCCTTGGCAATAGAAAACTTCCTGAAATTATCATTGAAGTCTGAGGACAATAGATAAAAGTGAAAATCGCCGTTAAAATAAAGTCCCTTCGTTGGAAAATACTTGTCATCATAGGTGTCCAGAAGCAATCTTCCATAGGTGCTCAGGTAATTGCTTTTCTCGAAAATGGTACGCGTTACTGCCGGTGGTGCGTTTACCTGTCCGTCTGTATCCTGGATTTCGCCTAGAGTGGTGGTGCTGTATTTCAAAAACTTGTGTTCCATGCCAAGTATAAAGGCGAATTCTTCCTGAAGGACGGTTTGCAGGTATATCTGGTTGGTAATATCCGAAACTTCCAGATTGATATTGTTGATATTGGGATTGGGTGGCACTTCGAAATTTGATTGAATGACGCCGTAGTCAATCTCGCGTGTAAATTCATTAAGTCGGGAATTGATCCCCAGGCTCCAATAAAAACCCTTATCCACGTAATACTGGAAATTGTACCGCACATTGTCCCCGAGAATAAAATCGAACGATGCCGCGTCGTCACTCAATAAAACATTCTTTTTGGTCAGGTTGATCAGGGCGGCACTTTTGTATAAATCGTCGTAATGTGCTGCAATCCGAAGAAAAGTCTTGTTTGGATTTTCCCTGAGCTTCAGAATGAGGTCTTCACCGATCCCATTGGAGACCAACTCATACCTGATGGTCTGAAAGTTCCCCGTAGCAGCCAGGTTGCTTATTCCCTGTTGCAGTTTGTCAAATGTAATCTCGTCTGCCAGGTTGAATCTCAGTTTCCCTTTGACATAGGACCGGGTATAATTATTATTGCCGCTTATGACCAAACGGTTTACTATAATGGTTTGCTTAGAGGGAATAGACACTTTTTTCTCCTCAGAAGATGGTTGTCTGGCAGCCAGATCCCGCAATGCCTGCAGTTGCTTTCTGGCGGCTTCCTCCCCACTCTCAATGATCCGCTCCTTGAGATTAAAATCGATGACGGAAAAGGCTTCCATATCCGGTTTAATATAAATGTCCGTAAGGGCCGATTTTTCTTTCATCACCCCCACTGTCCTGTAATTGTTGATCTGAAGCAACACCTCTGTGGCAGATAAGAGCGATTCACGGTCGCGCAAACCATGCTGTACGTCAACCCCGACAATAAAATTGGCTCCCATCCCTTTAACTTCCTTCACTGGATAGTTATTCAACACTCCCCCGTCGATCAGGATCTTGCCATCCACTTCGGCCGGTTCAAAAAGGGAAGGGAAGGTGCCGCTGGCTAATATAGCCTCAGGCAAATAACCTTTGTCCAGCAGGATTTCCTTGCCGGTTTCCACATCGGTGGCAATACAGAAAAAAGGAATGGGCAGGGCGTCAAAATCATTGATATCCTTTACATGGTATAGCAATCGGACCAGTTCATTATAAATATTCTGTCCTCCGGAAATAGCCTGGGGAAATGAAATTTTAAAATTGGTGAATGGCAGGGTAAGGGCATATCGTTCTGAATCCTCCTTTTCATAAAAGGTTTTTGCACTCCTGGGAAGGTTATCCTGGATCAGGCTGGTAAAATCGGTGCTTTGAAAAATGGAATCGAGTTCCCTGGCGGAATAGCCTGCAGCATACAGGGCTCCCACTATGGCGCCCATACTGGTACCCCCGATATAATCTATCTTGACCCCGGCCTCCTCTATGACCTTTAAAGCTCCAATATGAGCCAGGCCCTTGGCACCGCCTCCGCTGAGAACCAGTCCCACCTTTAAATCACCGGATTTCTCCTGACCTTGTAATCTGGTGAATAGGCAAAGCAAGAGCACCACCATTAGCCGGGCAGCTCTATGTACGGGATAATTGCCCATGGGATTAATGAAACTTTTCATAAATCGTTCTTGCCTTTACCATCCCGACAGTTTTGGATAATTCTTCAAGGGATGCTTCTCTGACACGCTTGACAGATTTAAAATTTTTTAGCAGTTCGCCGGCCGTTTTTTCACCAATACCCGGAATTTCCTCCAGTTCCGAACGGATGGCTGACTTGCTGCGTTTATTCCTGTGAAAAGTGATGCCAAAGCGGTGGGCCTCATTCCTTAGCTGCTGGATAATGCGCAATGTTTCTGATTTTTTGTCAAGATACAACGGAATCGGGTCCTCAGGAAAATAAATCTCTTCCAGTCGCTTTGCGATGCCAATGATCGCTATCTTACCGCGTAATCCTAATAATTCAAGGCTTTTCATCGCCGAAGACAGCTGCCCTTTTCCACCGTCAATGATCACCAGTTGCGGCAGGCTTGCAGCCTCATTCATCAACCGGCGATACCTCCTGAAAACCACCTCTTCCATGGAAGCGAAGTCATCCGGACCTTCGACGGATCTGATATTAAAATGGCGATATTCCTTTTTGGCAGGTTTCCCATTGCGGAACACCACACATGCCGCCACAGGATGGCTTCCCTGAATATTGGAGTTATCAAAACATTCCATATGGACAGGATCTTCGGAGAGACGCAAATCCTTCTTCATCTGGGCCATGATCCTGCTGGTATGACGGTCAGGATCGATAACTTTTATCTGGTTAAACTTTTCCTGTCTGAAAAATTTGGCATTCCTTTCAGATAACTCAATGAGTTTCTTTTTATCACCCAATTTGGGTACTGTTACCTTTAAGGTGGGGGCAATTACAATTGGGAACGGGACATATACTTCCCCGGATTGCGAGCTGAACCTCTGCCTTAGTTCAATGATCGCCAGTTGCAGCAATTCTTTGTCTGTTTCATCCAGTTTCTTTTTTATTTCCACCGTGTGCGAACGAACAATCGATCCGTGGGAAAGCTGCAGGAAATTGACATAAGCATAAGAGGGGTCCGAAATAATACTAAAGACATCCACATTGTTGATTCTGGGATTTACAATGGTCGATTTTACCTGGTAGTTCTCAAGAACTTCAATTTTATCCTTGATTCTTTGCGCGTCCTCAAAGCGTGTGGCCATGGCATATCTCTTCATTTGCTTTTTGAAAAAGCCCAGAGAGGATTTAAAATTACCCTTTATGATTTCGCGGATATCAGCGATTTGCCTGTCGTACTCTTCAAGTGTCTGAAGCCCTTCACAGGGACCTTTACAATTCCCAAGATGAAATTCGAGGCATACCTTGTATTTTCCAGACGCAATCTTTTCCCGGGAAAGATCATAATTGCAGGTCCGCAGAGAATAGACGCTTTTGATGAGATCCAAAAGGGTATGGACAGTCCGCATACTGGTATAAGGGCCGAAATATTCTGAACCATCACGGATAAGTTTCCTTGTCGGAAAAATTCTTGGAAATGGCTCATTTTTTATACAAATCCATGGATACGATTTATCATCCTTAAGCATGACATTGTATCTCGGCTGGTACATTTTTATAATGTTATTCTCGAGGAGGAGGGCATCAGATTCGGTTGGTACTACGATGTGACGGATGGAGTTCACCTTTTTCACCATTACGCGGGTCTTGCCATTCCCATGGGTCTTGGTGAAATAAGAAGCAACTCTCTTCTTAAGATTCTTGGCTTTGCCGACATACAAAATCTTGCCCTCCGTATCATAGAACTGATAGACTCCGGGGGTGTCGGGCAGGGACCCCAACTGGATTTTTATGGGCATATCGGGCATCGCAGGCAGGTAAAAGTATAAATTCATGGCAAAGATAAAGGTCCCGTGACTTATTTGGGAAGGGCTGCCACTTATTTAACGATTTCCAGCTGTGAGGATAATAATTTGATTTGCCGCCCTTCATCAAGAAAGGGTGAAGAGTTGCAGTACCGGATCCAAAAAGGGTATCATTTTTACCATTTTAAGCATTATTTTTCTGCAAGTAGCAGTCCGTTTTTGTTAAATTTTTACTCCTTTTCTAATTTATTGAAAAATTAACATTTTCCATAATTCAAAACGAGCGTGGTGTATCTTTCTATATATCAGTTGTTTAATGATTTAAAAGTTACCGCAACATCCTGCAAAAATGATGTAAAGGTTAATAAAACCGAAAAAAAGTACCGTTCGTCGATGATTTGTGCCATTTTGTAGGAATTTTTAATGTTTTTTTATTTACATTTAAAAAGTCAAAACCAAGCAATCACATGGACAATTACTTTATTACAATTGGTTTGTATCTTATTCTAATGCTGTTTTTCAAAATCTATTTTGCCGCCGCTAAAGATTGATTTTGAATAAGTAGTTGCTTTCCCCCGAACCGACGCCTATGAGGAAACAGGAGTTGAGGTTACAAACTTCGCTGCGACGAACCGAAATAACCCCTGAATCCCTTGAGGCCGACAGTATCTCCATCGCCAACCATCTTTTAAAATTACCGGTCTGGTCGCTTGATTACTTCCATATTTTTTTACAAATACCGGAAAAAAAAGAAGTGAATACAAGCCATATACTTTCCATTCTACAGGGAAGAGATAAACAGGTGGTCATCCCCAAGATAGGGGGCTCCAATTCCCTTATAAATTATTTGCTGACGGATGGTACAAGGATTGTGAAAAACCACTGGAACATACCAGAACCTGTCGATGGCATTGAAGTACCCCCGGAAAAAATTGACGTTACCTTTGTCCCTTTACTGGCCTTTGACGATTCAGGTCATAGGGTGGGCTACGGCAAAGGTTATTATGATCAATTCCTTGCGATATGCCGTCCGGACATGATTAAAATTGGACTTTCATTATTTGAAAACGCAGCAACTATTACGGATGTGCATGAGGCGGACATTCGTCTGAACTATTGTATCACCCCTCTGAAGATCTACGAATTTTCCTGATCTTTCCCGCCAAAGGCCCTTTTATTGAATACAATGAGCATCCCGACCCCAGTGCTGATGGCAGTATCGGCTATATTGAATACCGGTTCAAAAAACCGGAAGTCATTTCCTCCCACCCAGGGTATCCATGCAGGCCATCGGCTGTCAATAAGAGGAAAGTAGAGCATGTCAACCACCTTTCCATGAAAAAGACTGCCGTACGGATCCGCTGCAAACAGCCTTGCTACCTGGTGCGTGCTGTCATCAAAGAGCAGCCCGTAAAAAACAGAGTCAATGATATTTCCCAGAGCACCCGCAAAGATCAGGGATACCGCGGCCACAAGTATTCTGGAAGCATCCTTCCGAATGATATCATACAACCAGTATCCGATACCAACAATAGCAAACAATCTGAAAATTGTGAGAATTAATTTTCCGGTCGGTTCCGACACGGGTAAAAGATCACTTAGTTTAGTGCCCCAGGCCGCCCCTTCATTCTCAATGAAAAGAATTTTAAACCAACTGAAGACTTCGACGGATTCTCCCAGTATGAAATGGGTTTTGATATAAACCTTGCTGACCTGATCGACCAAAAGGATGAGGGCAATAAACACCAGGGATTTCTTCAAACGCATGGATTCCGGAATAAGTTCGGCAAAAATAGGGATAAATAAACAATAGCATCTAAGAATCCTGAACCATCGTTTACCGTGCTGTTCATTCAGAGAAGTTAACCCGAATATCCCCCAGGGTAGAATTCAGGATGACGCTGGAATCCCCTCCTGGTATTTTTCCCCGGTATACCTTTCCAAATTTACTTCCCGCCCTTACATCTCCTGGAACTTGCGCAGAGATAGGGCCACTTTGGGTGGTCACCTCCATCCTTTCTCCAATTGCCTTAAGTTCACAACTTCCTCACTCAGTATAACTTTTAAATCCTGATATTTTCCTGTTATGACGCTGGAGCTTGTACCGCTGATTAGCACTTTCCTGAAATGGGGAAGCGCAATATTCAGCGCAATTGAAACGACCTTATGTGTCCCGGAAATCCCTCCTTTATGATCGCTGTACTTCCTTCTTCATGTACCTGCAGCACCAGATCCCTTCCATACTCGCCCTCCATGATGCCGTCCAGGGAAATTTCACAGGAATCGGTGGTCGACAAAGTGACCTTTTAGCAATTGCGAGTATCAATAATGAAATACCCGGTATCCGGGAGATGTAGTAATTTATTAATTACCTTTTGAGCACAGGCAGGAACTAAAATGAAAAGAGATACCAACTAGAACATGCCTTTTTTCATCCGAAAAATAAAAACGCCCCTGAGGGCGTTTGCGGGTTATTTCTGCATATTCTTGGCCTCGATACTAAGCGTGGCATGAGGGACCAGCTTTAATCGTTCCTTGTTGATCAGTTTCCCTGTAACCCTGCAGATGCCATAGGTTTTGTTTTCTATCCTTAACAAGGCGTTCTTCAGGTCACGAATAAATTTTTCCTGACGTATTGCCAATTGCGTATTCGCCTCCTTACTCATAGTTTCAGAGCCTTCCTCGAAGGCTTTAAAAGTTGGGGAAGTATCATCGGTACCGTTGTTGCCATCGTTCATGTAGGAACTTCTCAATAACTCGAGATGACTCCTCGCTTTCACGATTTTTTCTTCAATAAGCTCACGGAATTCCTCCAACTCCTTGTCTGAATATCTGACTTTTAAATCTTCTGCCATAATTTTAATGTTTTTGAATCAACAATTTTGTATTTACCTCATCAAAGGCAATGCTTGTTCCAGTTTCCATCACCTCCTCGAAATCGAGTACTGCAGTCAACGTCTCATTTTTGATATACTGCATATTGCTGGTTACCGCTTTTTCTACAAAACCGTCTTTTAATATTTTTATTTCTATTTTATCCGTTACCTCGAATCCTGAATCCTTTCTTATATTCTGGATCCGATTCACCAATTCCCTCGCAATTCCCTCATGCCGAAGGTTTTCATCAATGGTACTGTCCAACGCCACAGTCAACCCCCCGGAACTGGCCACCAGCCATCCCTCAATATCCTGAGAGGTAATTTCTACATCCTGTAACTGTAAGATAATACTTTTATTACCCAAATCAAGTGTTATTTCGCCTAGCTGTTCGATTTTCTGGATATCGGTCTGGGTAAGACCGGATATGACGCCGGCAATGGCTTTCATCTCCTTTCCATACTTTGGGCCAAGGGATTTAAAGTTAGGCTTGATTTGCTTGATAAGGATCCCGGAAGCGTCATCCAGCAATTCAATTTCCTTAACATTCACTTCGGATTTAATCAATTCGGCTACTGCCTCAATTTCGAGTCGTTCATGCCTGTCCATGACCGGGATCATCACTTTATTAAGCGGTTGTCGTACTTTGATTCGCTCTTTCTGTCTGATAGATAATACAAGCGATGAGATCGCCTGGGCCTTTTGCATGCTCCGCTCCAGCTGTTTGTCGATGACCGCCGGATCAAAGTCAGGGAAAGGAGCCAAATGAACGCTCTCAAAATTTTCCCTTCCTGTTCTTCCTGTAAGGTCCTTGTAAAGCTGATCCATATAATAGGGGGCAACCGGGGCAGACAGTTTTGATATGGTCTCAAGGCAGGTATACAACGTCTGATAGGCAGCAATTTTGTCCTGCTGATATTCTCCTTTCCAGAACCTCCTTCTGCTCAGACGGACATACCAGTTGCTAAGATTTTCCTGAACGAAATCGGAAATGGCCCTCGTAGCCCTGGTAGGTTCGTAATCCGCATAGGCTTCGTCCGTCTTCATTATAAGAGTATGAAGTTCTGACAAAATCCACCGGTCTATTTCTGTTCGCTCCGCAAGCGGGATCTCCGGCTCAGCAAAAGAAAAGCCATCGATATTGGCATATAATGCGAAAAAGGAGTAGGTATTGAAGAGTGTTCCGAAAAATTTATTCTTCACCTCCACAATCCCTTTGCTGTCAAATTTAAGGTTGTCCCAAGGATTGGCGTTGGAAATGAGATACCAGCGTGTAGCGTCCGGGCCATATTCCTTCATAGTCTTAAATGGATCTACGGCGTTGCCCAGCCTTTTTGACATTTTTTTACCCTCCTTGTCAAGAACAAGCCCATTGGAGAGCACATTCCGGAAGGCGACAGAATCAAAAACCATTGTAGCGATTGCATGAAGGGTATAAAACCATCCCCGGGTCTGATCTACCCCTTCTGCAATAAAGTCGGCAGGGAAGGGTATGCCCGGAACTGCATGCTGACCCTTACTCTTTCCTGGTTCTTCTGCCATTTCAAATGGATAGTGCCATTGTGCAAAGGGCATGGCACCGCTGTCAAACCAAACGTCAATGAGATCGGGCTCCCTTTTCATAACCTGTCCGGTAGGTGAAACCAGGACAATCCCGTCCACAATATTTTTATGAAGATCTATTTTTTCATAGTTTTCTTCGCTCATATCGCCTACTGCGAATCCGGCATATACATCTTCCTTCAATACGCCTGCATCCATGGCCCTGGCCATTTCCTCCCGCAATTGTTCCAGCGATCCAATGATAACTTCTTCCCTTCCATCCTCGGTTCTCCAAATAGGGAGCGGAATACCCCAGTAGCGGGATCGGGAAAGGTTCCAGTCATTGGCGTTGGCGAGCCAGTGACCAAACCGTCCATCCCCGGTAGCCTTTGGTTTCCAGTTGATTGTCTGATTCAATTCAAACATCCGGTCCCGTACTTCCGTGATCTTTATAAACCAGGAATTCAGAGGATAGTATAGGATTGGCTTGTCTGTACGCCAGCAGTTGGGGTAACTATGCGTATACTTTTCCACATTGAAGGCTTTGTTCTCAACCTTCAATTTGATGGCAATCTCAACATCTACGGACTTCTCAGGGGCTTCTCCGTCAGCATAGTATTCATTCTTAACATATTTCCCGGCATGTTCCCTCATTTCAGGACGGAACCGGCCCTGAAGATCTACCAGTGGTACTGGCTGATCCTGTTCATCCAAAACAAGCAATGGCGGAACCGGTGGAACCGCTTTCCTTGCCGCCTGCATATCATCCGCACCGAAAGTGGGCGCTGTATGGACAATCCCGGTACCATCCTCCGTTGTCACAAACTCACCCACTATCACTCTATAGGCATTCTCCGGATGCTCATAAGGTATGGCATAGTCCAGGAGGGGTTCGTACTGCATTCCAGCCAGCCTGCTTCCCGCTACCTGCCCCACGATTTGATACGGTATTTTTTTATCTCCGCCTGTATATTTCCTAAAGTCGGCCTCATCCTCCGTCAGGTTGAACTTCCCTCCCAGGATCTCAGGGACCAGTTGTCGGGCCAGGATGACATATACCGGCAAATACGTATACTGATTGAAAGTGCGGACAAGAACATAGGCAATGGATGGGCCAACTGTCAGGGCAGTATTGGATGGCAAGGTCCAGGGAGTGGTAGTCCATGCGAGGAAATAGGCTTCCTTACCGTGTTCAGGTGCCGGTATTTGTCCAAAGACCTTCCAAATTGAAACTCCTTTAGTCGAAGTCAGACTTCTGAACTGAGCTACCACCGTGGTATCAGTTATATCCTGATAGGTGCCGGGCTGGTTCAATTCATGGGAACTCAGACCCGTTCCGGCTTTTGGCGAGTAGGGTTGAATACTGTATCCTTTGTAGATCAGGCCCTTGTCATAAATCTGTTTCAGCAACCACCAGACAGATTCCATGTATTTGGACTTATAGGTGATATAGGGATGATCCATATCCACCCAATAGCCTATAAGTTTTGTCAGTTCATTCCAAATATCCGTATAGCGCATGACCGCCTTCTTACACGCTTCATTATAGTCTTCTATGGATATTTTAGTGCCAATATCCTCCTTGGTGATCCCAAGTTCCTTTTCGACACCCAATTCAATAGGCAAGCCATGGGTGTCCCACCCTGCTTTGCGCTTCACGCGAAAGCCCTTCATGGTCTTATATCGCGGGAAGATATCCTTAATAGTCCGTGCCATGACGTGATGGATCCCCGGCAAACCATTGGCGGATGGAGGACCTTCGTAAAATACAAAGTCCTCCTGACCCTGCCGGTCGGAAATACTCTTTTCGAAAATATGGTGCTCCTCCCAGAATTTTCCTATTTCGCCCGCTACCGCGGCCAAATCCAGAGAAGCATATTCCTCAAACTTCATAAGCACCTATTAAGGTGAATAATTAAAGACCGCAAAACTAATCAATTTCAATGAAAATCTGCGGCCCTTGCTTTCAAAAAACAGCAGGATCAGTAAGTTGAAGCATTGTTTTTGAAAGGCATCGTATGATTATGCCAAAGGTGTTTCCGTTTTGTCTCGCCTCCCCTGCTGTCACGATACCAGAGGGATTTGAGGAGGGGTCAGCAAAAATGATGCGAATGGTTTATGATCGTTTCAGAATGCGTAACTCAACCCGGCAATAAAATTGATGCCGGAAGCTACGATCCCGGAAGAATAGGGCCGGTAGCGCTGGTCCGTAAAATTTTCAAGGGTGACAGTCGCCTTCATCTGAGTTGATATCGCATACTGCGAACGCAGATTGAGTGTATACCAGGCCGGTGAAAAAGGATTCCCATTTTCATCCGTCGCATAGAGGTAGTCCTTACTGATTTCCGACAAAGTAAGATCCTCGAACAGTATCTCTCCGTTGTAGTTCAGGAAGAGATCTGCCCGGAATTTCTGGTTATCCCAAATCAGGTGGACATCGGCAAAGGTAGGAGCAGCATGACGAGCCGGGGTATCAACTCCGGCATCATCCTCCTCCACTCCGTGGGTGAAAGTGTAGTGGGTGCTAACCGATATCCGATCGCCAAGATAGGCGTCTGCGCTTAATTCGAAACCATAGACGTACGCCCTTGCAGCGTTCTGGATGGCCTGGACATTGCTGGGTTCGCCGTTGTAGATAATCTCATCCTGCCCATTGAACAGGAAATCCCTTCTTACAAGTGCATCTTGAAGATAGGTATAAAAAGTGGCTCCTCTTAATACGAGCCTGTCGTTAAAGTTCTTCTTAATTCCCAGTTCGGCGTTATAGGCATATTCCGGCTGTAAATCCGGGTTAGGTACCACCACAGACCCTGGTTCGGATTCAAATATCTTTCCTACGTCATCAATGTTCGGAGACCTGAAAGCAGTACCTGCATTCGCCGTGATTTGCAGTTTCGGTTCAGGAAACCAGCTGATACCAAGGCTCCCGGTGAGAGCTCCGTTATTTAGATTGGCGGTATCAAAGGGGAATTGATAAAAAGTGGGGTCAAACTCAGCACTCAGCCATACCTGGCTGTACCGCAAACCGGACAGTATGGAAAGAGTTGTACCTGCCTTATACAAGCCATTCACATAAGCTGCTGCGCTTTGCCAGGACGATCCATCCGGGTAACGCGAAGCAGCGGCGATTGTCGTGCCTTCATTGATATCCTGCTGGCTGCCCAGGGAGGTCACTTTGTTATAAATATATTCAGACCCGTAATACAACTGAAGATTTCCCAGGGTTTGATGAACAAAATCGACCCCAAGGGTCAAGGCATCGACTTTTTCCCGTGTCATAAAACGTGTCGGATCCTGGAAATTCCTGTCGATCCGGCTTTCTTCAAAATACTGGTAGGCCCCTGTAATTTTGTAGGCCTTGAAAAATGTATTATTACCTGATTTGTTGAGTTGCAGATTTCCCATCAGCCATTTCTGAGGACCGTAGTACCATTCCGCCGACCGCAGACCATCCCCTGAACCATCCGGTCTTATAAGTCTGTCATACCTCGAGTATGATGAGGTTTCGGAATAATGGATCCCCAGATCATACTGCAGATCGTCCGCCGGTTGGTGACTTATTTTCTGCATCAGGCTTAACTGATTGTAACCTGAGGGGATCTGTCTTTTGGGATCTTCATTTGTCAGGAGCTCGTCTGTCCCGTTTTCGGTAGCAACATAGAAATTCCGAAAATAGGATTCCGGGCCGTGGCTGCCCATTTTAAGGTCGCCAAATTCATTGTAGGATACACTTGTTAAAAAGGCCCAATGTCTTTTTCCAAGATTAAAATCCAGGTGCACTGTATTTTCGTTGTTGGCCGAACCGTACCTGAAAAGCGTATTACCGGAAAATGCAAGACTGTCAGAGGTTGCAAATTGCGCAGGTTTCGTTATAAAATTCATCACACCCCCAATAGCATCACTGCCGTAGATAACGGAGCCGGGGCCAAAGATGATTTCTGATCGCTGTACGGCCAATGGGTCAATTGAAATGACATTCTGCAGATTGCCCCCCCTGAAAATGGCATTATTCATTCGCACCCCATCTACGGACAATAAAACCCTGTTGGTTGCGAAACCACGGATCATGGGACTGCCACCCCCGAGCTGGCTCTTCTGAATAAATACCTGGCCGGTCTGCTGCAGCAGATCCGCAGAAGTCTGCGGATTGTTAAATAAGATTTGATCCGCGGTGATCGCCGTGATTTTCTGGGGAATATCCCTTTGCTGCTGTTCCCACTTTGAAATGGATACAACCACTTCATTTAATTGTTCCGGCGCGGCAGAAAGCAGAACAATGGCACCTCTTCTGAGGATATTTTCCTTTGTCCAGCTTTTAGTCGTATATCCCAGATGCCGGAACGTAATCCGTTCTGAAATGTCAAACATTGACAGATCACAGGCGCCATTAATATCGGAGGTAATCGATTTGGACTGGTTGGCATTATATACCTCTACATCAGAGAGGGGCTGACCGGAATTTGATTCCCGGACGGTGATCTGTTGTCCGCACAGGGGTAAACTCAAAAGCAAGGTCAATAAGAGGAAGATCTTATTCATTTCAATTGAATACTTCATTTAAAATGGTGAGTGATCTCGGTTTTTTAAACCCCTGCAAATGTACCTCAAAATAGGTAATAATCATTTGCAGCAAGGCCTGTCTTTCAATTTTGCCGATCCTTATGGACTGGTTCGTTTCGTAGTCTGCTTGAAGGAACAGCTTAAAAAATTCAAGCAGTTTTCCATTCAGAGTGGGATGAAGGGTGGGCTCGGTAACGAAAGCCCCTTCGACCAGATCGAAATAAGGTGCACTGCTGTGTTTCGTAGCCGGGTAGAATCCGAGGTATCGCGATAAGTTGAGGAGGAAGGACAAGTGAAAATTAGCAATTTGATTGTGGGTGTCAAGCCATTGAAAGGAAGTTTCCAGAAAATGGAACAGGTCAGAATTACTTTCCTCTTCCCTTATAGAGTTTCCAAGCATTTCTGCGAGAAACAGCGCCATGGCACTCTTGGAACTATCCGTGTGAAGTGTCGAGTAGGGATAGGCAACACGGACTTCACTAATATACTCGAGCGTCCCTTTATTGCGATGTTTGGCTACAATTTCCAGCTGCATAAGGGGTTGGAAATAGGCAGTCCTGAGTTTCCCCTTTTTCGATGCAAGGACCCTTTTTAACATATAGGACTTTAGTCCGCCAGAGGCAGTGTAAGCCTTAACTATAAGGCCGGTATCACCGTACTTTACTGATGAGAATACAATGGCCCTTGTTGTTGTGAGCATTATTTTCCATTCATTTTCCGAAAGACATGCATATAACAGAAATGGTCAGGTAACAGCATCACATGCATGCTCCAGCAGGGCCGAAGTTGTTGGCTGCAACGGCAAGAAGAAGTAAAGATACATGTTACAGGTCAGCCTGAAAAACGGTACAGTGTCAGATGACGCCCTGGGCAAGCATAGCATCCGCAACCTTTACAAAACCGGCAATATTTGCTCCTTTGACGTAATTACAATAGCCATCTTTCTCCCTCCCGAAGGCAATACACGATTCGTGAATGTCATCCATAATGCCTTTCAGCCTTTCATCCACTTCCTCCCGGGTCCAGCTGATCCGAAGGGAATTTTGAGACATTTCCAAACCAGAAGTAGCTACACCGCCGGCATTGGAAGCTTTGCCAGGAGCAAACAAAATCCTTTTTTCATGAAAGTGATATATGGCTTCAGGGGTAGAGGGCATATTGGCCCCTTCAGCAACACATATACAGCCGTTTTTCAGAAGTGCTTTTGCGCTTTTCCCATCCAGTTCATTTTGGGTGGCACAGGGCAGTGCAATCTGGCAGGCTACTCCCCAGGGCGCTTTGCCTTTGTGGAAGGTTGCCTTCTTATATTTTTTTGTATACTCCGAAATCCTATCACGTTTCGTGTTCTTGAGCTCCATGACATAAGCCAGTCTGTTGTTGTCGATTCCGTCCGGATCGTGTATATAGCCTGAGGAATCAGAAAGGGTAAGGACCTTCCCTCCCAATTGGATCACTTTCTCCGCAGCGAACTGGGCAACATTTCCGGAGCCGGAAATGACCACGTCCATGCCGCTGATATCCTTATCAATGGTTTTTAGCATGCTCTGGGCGAAATATACGGTCCCATATCCGGTAGCTTCCGGCCGAATCTTGGATCCACCCCAGGACAGCCCCTTCCCGGTAAGCACCCCAGTAAACTCATTGCGGATCTTTTTGTACATGCCGAACAGGAATCCAATTTCCCTTGCGCCTACGCCAATGTCACCTGCAGGAACGTCGGTATTAGGGCCGATATGACGGCATAATTCTGTCATAAAGGAGTGACAGAACCGCATCACCTCATCATCCGATTTTCCCTTGGGATCAAAATCCGAACCTCCCTTTCCACCGCCCATAGGCAATGTTGTGAGGCTATTTTTGAATACCTGCTCAAACGCCAGGAACTTCAGGATACTGGCATTGACTGTAGGATGGAAACGAAGGCCTCCTTTATAGGGCCCAATGGCAGAATTCATCTGAATCCGGTAGCCCCGGTTCACATGAATCTCCCCGTTATCATCGACCCAGGCAACCCTGAATGAAATCAGACGTTCCGGTTCTACCATCCGCAACAGGATGTTTTTTCCGTTATATATTTTGTGTTTTGCAATATAAGGAATGACTGTTTCGGCTACCTCCTGTACTGCCTGGATAAACTCAGGTTCGTGTCCGTTTCGGCCTCTTACTTCCTCCATGAACGATTTGATCTTTGCCTCCATTGATTTCGATACCTCCTGTACCATTTTTGTTGATTTCAAAATTAAAGCGCAAAAATATGCTATTTCTATAATTTATGGGTGCTTTTTTTAAAACTTTGATAAATGTCTGTCATCCGTCCCGGATGTAGTAAGAGCCGGATCTTACTTTCCGATGGCTTGCTCAAGATCCTTGATAAGATCGCCCACATCTTCGATACCGACGCTCAATCTGATGAGGGCATCAACAACCCCGCTCTTTAACCGTTCCTCACGCGGAATGCTTGCATGCGTCATGCTGGCAGGATGTCCGGCCAGGCTTTCCACTCCCCCTAATGACTCTGCCAGGGTAAACAACCTGAGTTTTTCAACTATACTGACAGCTGTTTCAAAGGTCCCCCCCTTAGGCACAAAAGAAATCATCCCCCCAAAATCCTTCATCTGCTCCCTTGCGACCTGATGGTTTGGATGTTCCTCAAATCCCGGCCAGTAGACCTTTTCAATTCCTTTATGAGTGCTCAGGTAGCTGGCCACCTCCTTTCCGTTCTCACAATGGCGCTGCATCCGGACATGCAAGGTCTTTATTCCTCTTAACACAAGAAAACTATCCATGGGTCCGCAAACAGCCCCGCTGGCATTCTGAATAAAATACAATTGTTCCGCCAGTTCGGAGTCCCTCACTACGAGAGCACCCAATACGACATCACTGTGGCCGCCAAGGTATTTAGTGGCAGAATGCATTACAATATCAGCACCCAATTCCAGCGGGCGCTGTAGATAGGGTGTAGCAAAAGTGTTATCAACTGCCAGGAGTATTCCCCGTTCTCCGGCAATTTTGGCGACCGCTTTAATGTCGATAATATTCATCATCGGATTGGTCGGGGTTTCTACCCACAATAGCTTCGTTTTGTCATTGATAACCGCCCGGATGGCCTGAAGATCCTGCATCCCCGTAAAATGAAATTTGATCCCGTATTTCTCGAATACCTTGCGGAAAAGACGGTAGCTTCCTCCGTAAAGGTCATTGGTTGAGACCACCTCATCGCCGGGTGCAAGTAACTTGATCACCGCATCCATAGCGGCAAGGCCGCTGGCAAAAGCAAGGCCATAGTTTCCGCTTTCAATACTTGCCAGGGAATGCTCCAGAGCCGTCCGGGTGGGGTTGGCACTTCTTGAATACTCGTATCCCTTATGCCCGCCGGGTGTGGTTTGGGCATAGGTAGATGTCTGGTAAATGGGCGGCATAACCGCACCATAAGCCTTGTCCGGTTCCTGGCCTCCGTGGATCGTCTTACTGTTGAACTGCAATTCTTTTTCGCTCATCGGATATAATTATAGGCACAAATGTATCGTTATCTTTCAGAGATTACAATGATTGTAAATTGTAGTTTTGTTCTTAACCAACCCTTGCCTAATTATGTGGTCACGTATTTCGCTCCTGCTCCTGATAGCCTTACTCGTATCCTGCCGTGACAGCGACACCCTTGTTTTGGAACCGCTGGTCTTTTCAGGCAGCACCTGTGAACTGTGTCCTGAAGTAAAGGTTGTTCTTCCAGCGGCGTTCAAAAAAAGCCGGATCGGAAATGTCATCAATACTGCCCTTCGGGAGGAAGTTATTGCGTTGCTCAATTACGATGATGCTGTAGAAGCGAAGGACATACCCCAGGCCATCGAAGCATTTTCCAATGGGTACCATGAACTGCAGGAACTGTATGCGGGGGAAACTGTGGGATGGGAAGCCAAAATTACCGGAAGTGTGACCTTTGAAGACCATTTCAAGATAACGATCAAACTGGACTCCTATCTGTTTACAGGAGGTGCCCATGGCTACGGCTCAACCCGGTTTCTTAACTTCGACAAGAAAAAAGGCAGGGAAATGGAGGCCTGGGAATTGTTCAGTGATCGGGAGGAATTTACCAGATTTGCTGAATTAAAGTTTCGAGATCAGGAACAGATCCCGCTGGACCGGTCCATCAACAGTACAGGGTATATGTTTGAAAAGGATTCTTTCTACCTCCCCGAAAATATAGGATTTACTTCCAAAGGAGTGCAGCTGATCTATAACCAGTACGAAGTGGCGTCCTTTGCCGACGGGCCGGTGGAAGTCAATCTCCCTCACTCAGAAGTGAAACCTTACCTGTCTGGGAATCTTAAATCGTAATGACCCGGGAATACCCCTGATTTTGCTTTATTGTCGATTTCCTGTCCGGGGCCGCCCGCCAGAGATAAAACCCTGGAAACCTCAGAGAAAAATGTGTGCGTATCATCTGTGATCCGCCACCTTACCTATTACTTCCCTTATCTAATTCATGATCCAGGTCCGGACAGAACGTTGTATGACGGATGGGATAAAAAATACCAGGTTATAGGGAAGTCCTTTTATCCGGGAAAGTATAGTTTTGTATCCGTTGATCAAATATTAAATTGTTACCATGAAAAAAATTTACCATCTGAGCACCTGTGATACCTGCCACCGCATCCTGAAGGAATTGGCTCCGCTGACCGGAGTGGAGCTTCATGATATCAAATCGGGAGCCATCACCGCTGCCCAACTTGAGGAACTTAAGAAAATGGCCGGAAGCTATGAGGCACTTTTCAGCAGACGTGCCCGACTCTATGCCGCAAGGAATTTGAAAGAGAAAGATTTAAAGGAAAAGGATATCAGAAAATTGTTGCTGGAGCATTATACTTTCCTCAAAAGACCGGTGGTTGTAGTGGATGACCAGATTTTTATTGGAAATACAAAAAAGGTTGTAGCCGCGGCCAAAAAGGCCCTTCATCCTTGAAGCAACGCACCCTTGCCATTTGCGCTGCAGTTGGGGCTACTATCATTTACGGATTGAATCACACCATAGCCAAAGGAGTGATGCCCGGCTATGTGCAACCCTTCGGGTTTATAGTGCTTCGGGTAACCGGAGCCGCGATTTTATTCTGGAGCATTTCCTGGTTCGGACCTAAGGAAAGTATTGAAAAAGGAGACTATCCTAAACTGCTGCTCTGCGCCTTGCTGGGGATGGGTCTCAATATGCTGGCATTTTTTAAAGGCTTGTCACTCTCCACCCCAATCAACAGTTCAGTACTGATCACTCTAACGCCTCTAATTGTACTTCTGCTTTCCGCTCTGTTGATCAAAGAAAAAATAGCCTTTATGAAGATCGGAGGGATTCTTATCGGGCTGCTGGGGGCTTTGGGATTGTTGCTCTTCGGGGCTGAGGCCCGGGAGGATGCACCGGATATCCCACTTGGCAACGCACTGATCATGCTTAACTCACTGCTCTATGGCTCCTATCTGATTGTCGCGAAAACCCTAATCCGGAAATACCATCCCTTTACTTTTATGAAATGGCTTTTTACCCTCGGAATATTAATCTGCCTGCCATTTGGCTGGCAGGAAGTGACGGTAATACAATGGACCCATTTACCATTCGGGGTTATTTGGGGAATAGCATTTGTTGTAGTGGGGACCACCTTTTTAACTTATCTCTTCAACATTTTCGCGCTGACACAACTCAGGGCTTCCACCCTCAGCGCCTTTGTCTACATCCAACCTCTGATCGGGATCCTGTTTGCCGTAGCCATGGGGCGGGACAGCCTTACTGAAGTGAAAGTTATCGCCGCACTTCTGGTATTTCTTGGCGTGTATATGGCAAGCAGGAAAAAATTATTGCCTGCCGGCAGGACATCGGAAGACAAGATAGATTATCCGTAACAGGTCTGCACTTCTTGCTAAAGATCTTTGGGACTTTTTGCAAATTGCCGTGTATCCGCTTTGGTCAGGATCCGGAAATTTGCCGGTTTTTCTACTCCGTTGAAAATAACAAGAAGTTCATCATCCAATGCTGTCAGTTTCCGGCTTTTAAGGCTTATCCAACCTCCCATCATTTCACAATGAGCCACGTTCTTACCCTCACCATCATAAAAGTCATGATTGAATGCAAAGAATTTTCCATCCTGACTGATGCCTGCAACTTCGAGCGAAACCCGCAAGGGCTTCCCGGGCAAGACCTCCTTAAAATAGTACATGTGTTCATAAAAAACAACGGGGCCCATTTGTCGGTTCTCCATAAGCTGCTGGTCAAAACCCAGATCTCATAAAAAGGACAGCCGGGTATGGCTCATAAAATTCACATAAGCACTATTGGCAAGGTGCCGGTTGGCATCCACATCGCTCCAGCGGACCTCAAATTCCTTGATATACATAGTTATGCGTGCACACTAATTTCAAAAATAATGTACTTTTGGAAATTCCCCTTATTTGACCATAAAATTAATCCCTAATTTAGTTCTACATACCCGGCAAGTTCAATGAAACAATCTTTCTTCAAAAACCTCCAACTGCCCGCTGTGGCTGCTCCTATGTTTCTTATTTCCGGTCCGGAACTGGTTATTGCCTGTTGTAAAAACGGGATAGTTGGTACCTTTCCTGCGCTGAATCAGCGTACTACGGAAGGATTTGAGACCTGGGTTATCGAAATAAAAACGGCCCTTGAACAATTTGAAAACGAAACCGGGCAGCTGGCTGCACCTTTTGGGGTCAACCTTATAGTTCACCCCACCAACCCCAGGCTGCAGGCAGATCTGGCCATATGCATCAAGCACAAAGTACCACTGGTCATCACTTCTCTTGGAGCTGTATCACGGCTGGTAGACGCCATCCATGGTTACGGGGGCCTGGTTTTTCATGACATCATTAAAAAAAGGCATGCGGAGAAAGCAGCAGAGGCAGGGGTGGATGGGCTTATCCTCGTGGCCGCCGGAGCAGGTGGACATGCAGGGAACCTTAGCCCCATGGCATTGATCGCAGAAGTCAAACCGTTTTTCAGGAAAACGATTCTTCTTGCAGGAGCTATCAGTACCGGCCGGGACATTGCCTCGGCCATGCAGATAGGTGCAGATCTCGCGTACATGGGAACCCGCTTTATAAATACAAAGGAAAGCCAGGCTCCAGAGGAATATCGGCAGATGATCATAAATGCCGGCGCCGATGATATTGTCTATACTGCCGCAATCTCGGGGGTGCCGGCAAATTTTCTCGGAGATAGCCTAAAAGCTGCCGGCCTTAGTGAGGCCGATCTTAAAAAGGGGACTAAAATTGATTTCGGGAAAGAACTGGATACGGAAGCCAAGGCCTGGAAGACGATCTGGTCTGCAGGGCAGGGTGTGGCTAGTATCCGGGACGCTCCGGACGTAGCCACCTTAATTAGACAGCTAAAATCTGAATTCAGGGTGGCAGTTGAGGAGCAGGCCCTCCTGCTTACAGAATACCCAAAATGACCTTAAATGCTATGCCTCTATTGCCATGCCTGTACTAACCACCCGCTACCGCCCGCCCTGGTTCTTTACCAATGGACACTTTTCAACCATTTATTCCGGGCTGGTCCGAAAGGTTGATGGTCTCCTGCAACGGAGGGAAAGGCTCGAATTGCCTGATGGGGATTTTATGGACCTTGACTGGAGTTTTGCTTCCGGAGATAGCCGGAAAGTCGTGGTCCTCCTTCACGGATTGGAAGGCAACGGACAAAGGCCCTACATGACAGGGAGTGCCCGCTTGTTCAACAAGGAGGGTTTTGATGCATGTGCCGTAAATTTCAGGGGATGTAGCGGAGAGACCAACCGTCTCTTCCGTTCCTATCATTCAGGTGCCACAGAGGATCTGGAAATGGTGATCCGGCATATTACAGGTTCCGGGAACTACAGTCAAATCTGCATCAAGGGATTCAGCCTGGGTGGAAATATGGCTCTTAAATATGCAGGGGAAGGCAGGGATCTTCCAAAAGAACTGACATCGGTGATCGGGGTTTCAGTGCCCTGTGATTTATACAGCTCCCTCAGGCAGTTGCAACGCCTGAAGAACCGACTCTATGCCAGGAGGTTTCTCAGGCACCTGACTGTAAAGTTGCGCGCCAAACAGTCCGTCTTTCCGGAACTTCTAACCGACATCACCTTACGCAATATCCGGACATTAAAGGATTTCGATGATATATATACCAGCAGGGCACATGGTTTTGAAGATGCACTGGACTATTATCGTCATTCCAGCTGTAACTCCTTCTTGTCGAATATCCGCATTCCGTCACTCATCCTCAATGCCCGCAACGATTCTTTTTTAGGGCCTGAATGTTATCCATTCCGCGAAGCCGAAAAAAATCCGGCCCTTTATCTTGAAACCCCTTCATTTGGAGGGCATGTGGGCTTTTACGGAACTGGCAATACCTACTACAATGAGAAAAGGGCCATTAATTTTGCGAAGGAGCTCAAATAAGTCGGCCTATTTCTTATATTAGTAGTTCTAAATGAAACTCCGATGAAAAAAATATTCGTTATGCTGGCGGTAGGTGCCCTGATAGCGGCCTGTGGCGAAAAGAAAGAAGAAAAAAAAGAAGGCGGTTTTGAAATGAACCGTACGAAGACGGAGGCCAAGAAGGAAACGGTTTCCGAAGGCGTACCGGTCGACCTCAGTAATAAGGGCGTAGGACCTGTCACCTCGGTCGAATTTGGAGAGGAGATCGATGCCGAAATGGCTGCCAAAGGGGAAGGGACATTTAAGAGCATCTGTACGGCCTGCCATATGGCGGATCAGCGAATGATCGGTCCGGCGATGAAGGGGATTTATGAGCGCAGGAGCCCTGAATGGGTAATGAACATGATCCTTAACCCGGATGGAATGCTGAAAGAGGATCCGATCGCACAGGCCTTGCAGAAAGAGCACAACAATGCCATCATGCTGAACCAGAATTTAAGTGAAGAAGACGCCCGCGCCGTAGCGGAATACCTGCGGACCCTATAAAATCGAAGAAAGTATTGCTGCTGCTATCAGGAGTTTATTCTTTTTAGCAGCTTTTTTATATCCGTGCCTTAAATCCGGCATTGCTCATTTCAGCCGGAAAGACATCATAAAGAATAAGCCTATTCCTGTCTCCTGCAGAACAATCCCCGGCCATCGCAGGACCACCACCTGCCGAGCAAGGCTTTCCCATCCGAATGCAGATACAGGTATTCCGAAAGATCGTTTGAACAATTTCCGGTTAACTTCTCGATGGCCTCTGTATTAAAAGTAAGCAATAGTGGAGTTTTCCGGACGGCTTTCAATAATTGTGGCTGTTCCTTCCCCAAAAAGGTGTTGGGTTTCGGAATCACCCTCCTTTAGACAGGATTTTTTGAAACAGTACCATGACCCCTTATCATTAACGAAGTGAGGCATCATCCCGGCCTTATCCGGTTCTTTTTCGTTTCCTCTGCTTCGCAACTGAAATCTGTATGGGATTGGCTATCTTTATAGAAGGGTTGTCACCTCCGGAAGTGCCTCCTCAAGGAACCTGACATTTAAAATACGAGAGCCTGAAATGGAGGCCGATGTAACGCCACCTGTTCATAAAATATTTTGACATGGATATTTTGCAAGTACTAAAACAAGAACTGACAGAAGAATTCAGTATTACAAAAAAATTCTTCTCCCGTTTTCCGAAAGACAGGAACGGATACGCTCCCCACGAAAAAAGCATGAAGCTGATGCCACTTTGCAGCCACATCTCGGATATTTTCGGCTGGGCTGCCATCATCCTGGAGACGCCAGGATTGGATTTCGCCGAGACACCGAAACTGGAAAAAATTGAAGGACGGGAACAATTGAGCGCCAAACTGGAAAAGAACTTTAAAGTATCTGCTGCGGCCATAGAAAAAGCCGGGGAAGCTGACCTCCAGCCAAATTGGTATATCAGCATGAACGGTCACAAACTGAAAGAGTGGACCAAATAAGGAGCCATCCGTCATTCCCTGGATCAGATTACCCATCACCGTGCACAATTAGGGGTGTACTACCGGTTAATGGGAATCCCGCTACCTGCCAGCTATGGCCCTTCTGCGGATGATCAAAGTTTCTAGCCTGCCGTTGTCGCAGGATAATCCCAACGCTATCAGATTTTACAATTTAGTTTCACCTATCTCTCCGGATTGCAATTGGCATGAAAACTGGGTTTTTTGAGTATCCCTTGCCTGGCATATACTCAATTGCAATTTAATTGTGTAGCTATTCCGAATCAAGGCCTATTCCAAATAAGGCTCAAAATGATGCTATTTCTTCCTGTCCTCCTTCGACAGTTCTGTCAGCCGCAGAGGAAAATCCGTTTCCGCCCCATACAGTTTTATCTCATGTATGTCTGCAGGCATATGGTATCCGGCCTTCTCGAGTGCTTCCTTTACATTCCGCACGACACTTCCTTTGGTAATTAAGGCCATCCGTCTGAAATCCTTTGTATCTACCCAAAAATACACTTTGAGATTGACTGTACTGGTGGCAAGCTGATCTTCAACTACGAAATTCTCATGTTCCTCATCCTCAATCACGTCCTTCTCCTTCTTTAACACCTCGAGAATAGTTTCTTTTGCACCTGCGATGTCATCCTCATAGGCTATGCCTACTGTAAAATCCCACCGGAAGTAGCCATCTTCCGTAAAGTTGGTGACCGGCTTTGTCAATACATCGCTGTTGGGAATATACACGTCTTTGCCGTCAAAAGTCTTTAATTTGGTATATCTGAATTCCAGGGTTTTTACCTTCCCGAAATTCCCGTCAATGTCTACCGTATCGTCCACGTTATACGGTCTGCTGAAGGCAAGGATGATCCCCGCAATAAAATTCTCCCCAATATCCTTAAAAGCAAAGCCCAGAACCACCGCACTTGCTCCGGCAGCAGTCAGGATACCTGTGGCAATGCCCCCCAGGCCTGCGGCTCTCAGGGCCAGCATGACGGCTATACCAATAAGGGAATACTTGAGCGCCTGACCCAGAAACCGGCTCATCAGCGGATCTGCCGTTTTGGCCGAAATCTTCTTTCTGGCAAAAGCGCCAATCCATGCCGCAAGGAAAATGCCAAAGACAATGATGAGAATTCCAAGGCCGATTCCCGGAAGCTGCTCTATAAAATTATTATAAGTATCAAGGAAGGATTGGGTGATGGTTTTGGTAGCGTTCTGCATGAATGGGGGAGATAAAAATATTTTTGTGAACAGGGATCAAACCAGAATATTAAATGGTTGTAAAAATAAACTATTTTTTATCAATCCGAATTGAATACAAGGTGAATAGCCTGACTGCTTCGATCTGCTGTCCGGAGACCAATGAAAATTTCACTAGCGCGTGCATACCGGCAGTGAATGGTTGGTGAAGCACCTATAGTTTGCTAAATCCATCAGGGTCCAGCACTGAGATCAAATATTTTCAGTACCTTCCTATAGGCAATGTTGAGGGTCTCAACCAAAGAAAACTCAGTGATGCCAGGTAAAATCCAATGATTACATCACGGTTGAGCTTCTGGCTGGCAGTTGCCTCTGCAGTATTACAGGGGCAAAAAGAAATAATTGAACGCACGCGAAAAACCGCCTGTAGCGCAGCCTCACATCATCCGGAATACCATGGTTGCCAAATTTTCAAGATTTTAGGGAAAGCGTATGTTTTCTTAAATACATATCATAGCCCAAAGGAAAATATCGAATTTCCGGGTGACCAGAATCGATTGAAATTGTGAGAGTTCGTTTTTTGTTTTTCCGCCCCATTAGAATCAGCTTCCGTATCTGGCTCGCTGCTCCAGACTACTTCTTATACAAATGACTGAAAAAGAAAAAATGCTCTCCGGGTCCCTGTATAATTCCCGGGATCCTGAATTGCTTGACATGTACTTTAATGCAAGACGGTTCATCCGCTCCTACAATGGACTCCCTGCTGAGGATCTGGCAGCGCGGGATGCTCTGCTTACTTCACTCTTAGGACACAAGGCCCCCGGGGTTTGGGTGGAAATGCCATTTTACTGTGATTTCGGGAGGTTTATTTCCGTCGGGGAGAATACCTTCATCAATGCCCATTGTATCTTTCTTGATGATAACCTGATCACTATAGGCAGCAACGGACTGATCGGACCGGCAGTTCAGATATACACCGCGACACATCCCTTAAAGGCGGCCGAAAGGATCCCGCCTGGTAATGCCTCCCCTTACAGGACTTTTTCGAAGCCAGTGACCATCGGCGACAATGTATGGATAGGTGGGAATTCAGTGATCTTACCGGGCATCACTATTGGAAATAATGTCACGGTAGGCGCGGGCAGTGTCGTTACCAAAAACCTCCCGGACAATATTCTGGCCTTCGGAAACCCATGCAAAATCATTCGGGAATTATAATATTTTAAGAATTTTTCAAAACGATCCGCAGAGATGAAATACTCACCGTTGAAACTTTGTATTTTTGGATATGCCCGCCAGACAGGTGGCATCATCATTAAATCTACATAATGGCTCGTAAAATTGCACTGGTAACAGGGGTAAGCAGGGGACTTGGACGGGATATGGCCATGGCTCTCTCTCAAAAAGGACTGGATATCATCCTCACCTACCATTCAAAAAATGAAGAGGCGGAGAAGGTGGCAGCATCAATCGTGTCACAGGGTTCAAAGGCGGCCATCCTGCCCTTTGACGTTTCTGACTTCAACTCGTTTGAAAGCTTCCTGGGAAATTTGCGCCAGACGCTGTCTAAAGACTGGAATACAGATCGTTTTGACTACCTTATCAACAATGCCGGGGTAGGCGCAACAATTCCGATCGCGGAGGTCACAGAGGAAGATTTTGACCCCCTGATGAACATCCATTTTAAAAGCGTTTATTTTCTTACCCAAAAAGCCCTTGATATGATGAATGAAGACGGGGGAATGGTCTTTGTATCCTCAGGAACCACCCGTTTCTGTATGCCCGGCTATTCCGTGTCCTCGGCCTGAAATCCGCAGTCGAGACCTTTACCAAGTATGTGGCCAAGGAATACGGTAAGCGCGTCATCAGATCTAATATTGTGGCCCCCGGCCCTATTGAAACCGATTTTAACAACGCAGCCATCCGCAACAATCCTCAGATGAAAGGCTTTTTGGCCGGACAGACAGCTCTGTGTCGGGTTGGCGATGCCACAGACATTGTCAGCGTTGTCGCCTTCTTGTGTTCCGAAGATTCAAAATGGAGCAATGGCCAGGGATCATCCGTCCGGCCGGCACCTATTTTGGTTTAAAAAAGTCGGAGTTCAAATCGCCCGGGATTGTCCATTCAGAATATGATTATATGAAAGCCGCTACTCCCTGGCACTTTCTTGAAAATCCTTATTTCATTTATATTCTCAAGGGAAATTTACTCGACATCAACTAACTGGGAAAGGCAGAATGTTCTACCAGGAGTCTTATTTTTCACAACTGGCTGAGAAACTACGGTCCCGGGGAGGATGTGCCTTCATTTTCAAAGGCCGGGAATGGCGGGAATAACATCATTGCCTTTCCTTCATTGAATGCCTCTATTGTTCTAACTGCCACGAACTATAACAACCGGAACGCGCATCAGTACACAGATGAAATTCTTACTAAGTACATTGTGCCTGCTTTACAGGAGGCAGACCCGATTACCCCCCGAATCGATCACTAAATAGGGAACTGGGGAGTGTCAGGAAGTATATTCACCACGGGGTGAGCCCAAGGAGTTTCTCCCCAAGCGGGGATAAGCGTGCTGTTTCGTACCTTGTCTGTTCCCAGTTTCTGGGATCTCCGGGAAAGGCGTAACCTTCAGGTGCCACCCTGTTTTTCCAGGAATTGATGCGCCACTGCCGCAGCGGTTCATTCTCTTCTTCGGCAGGCATCATGGAAATATATTGTGCAATACGAACTTTATCGCGGGATTTATTAGGGCGTATTCCGTGAGGTTCGGTACTGTTGAAAATAAGCAGGTCCCCTGCATCCATGACCACTTTTACAATTTTATCCTCCAGTCCGGAAATGTCCGGTTGAAATCTGTTGCGATCCTCAGGCTGGGTCAGCTTCCAGGAATCATAATTCCTGTATAGCCAGGGGATGCATTGGAATCCTCCCATATTTTCATCTGTCTGATCCGCAAGAGCGAGTACCCCCTGGACATTCTGTGGCCGTGTTTCAGGATCATAATCCCAATGAATAAAGCCTTTTTGTTCATATCCCGGCCGGATCGGGAAATTCAGGTTGGCGCGGTCAATGGTCACCCACAATTTTTCAGTGCCCCAGATATCCACGAAGGCATCATAAACCCGTTGTATTTGACGGTTATTCCACAAATGCTGATGATTGTAAACCTCAATCATTCCAGTACCCGTCAGTTCCTTCATTTTCATCTCGGCTCTTGGGGGGGCATACCAGGTTTCCGGATCTTCAGGCATCTTTTCCTCAAATTCCCAAAGAAAGGCAGCAGTTGATTTGACCTGCTCCTCCGGGACTGCCCTTTTAATGACTATATATCCATTGCGAAGCCAAAACTCCCAGTCCGCCTCACTAAGCACCCTGAGTGGTGTTCCGCTGGTACGGTCATTCAGTCTTTTACTGCTACTGGTTGCGGTGGATGGATTTCCAGGAATTGTTTCATGTTTCTTGTTGGCCATCTCTGCGTTAGGTCTTGTTTCCATCTCTGACAGTTTTATTAAGCATTATGTAGTTCCATAAATTTACACAATATACCGTTGGAACAGCACAAAAAAGAGCAACCCGATGGATTGTCCGAACTAAAAAACCGTCCGGAAGGCAGTTCCCGAACGGTTTCTCATTTAATAACCAACAACACTTCGCCTGCGGTTAAACCAGACAGGCATTACTTAATTATGAACAAGAAATAACGCTTATTCTACAATAAGATGTCCGAAAACCCGAAACGTTGCGTAATATAGAGTACTTAATCTGCGACGGGTACCCACTGTATAGATGCTGTTCCAGGAAGGCTGGCCAGAGTCGCCATTCATCTGTGACCTCGGAAAATAGTAATATATTTAGAGCGTCCTAACTGAGCATATTCAGGCATGAAAAAAGAACTTAAATTCGCGGTATTTGGTGGGGGGAGCTGGGCCACTGCCCTTGTAAAAATTCTTTCGGAAAATCTCCCTAAAATCATCTGGTATATGCGAAATCCGGATACCGTCGACTTTATTAAAGCCAGGAACCATAATCCGAATTATCTCACTTCGGTTCGTTTTATAATGAAGCAGCTTGATTTGACAACGGACATCAATGAAGCTGTAAAGAAGGCAGATATATTGATTTTTGCGGTTCCTTCCGTATATCTTGAGGGAGAACTCGGGAAAATAAAAGGGTCAATGGCTGGAAAGGTTGTTTTCTCTGCAATTAAAGGCATTGTGCCCGAAACAGGCCTGATAGTCGGAGAACATTTTCATGTCAAGTACCATATCCCCTTTGAAAATATCGGGGTGATTACCGGCCCCTGCCATGCAGAAGAAGTGGCTCTGGAGCGGTTATCCTATCTGACAATTGCTTGTACTGATACTTCAAAGGCAGAATTTCTGGCAGGGAAAATGAGAAGCGATTATATAAAAGCCAACGTCACTAATGATATTATAGGTACGGAGTATGCTGCCATGCTTAAAAATATATACGCTATAGCTGCCGGCATTGCCCATGGTCTTGGGTATGGGGATAATTTTCAAAGTGTGCTGATGAGCAATGCCATCAGGGAAATGAAGCGCTTCACCAAGCGTATCTACAAGATTGACCGCAATATCAATGATTCTGCTTACCTCGGCGACCTTCTGGTAACGGCCTATTCCTCATTCAGCCGTAACAGGATGTTCGGCAATATGATCGGGAAGGGCTATACGGTTAAAAGTGCCATGATGGAGATGAATATGGTCGCCGAGGGATATTATGCCACAAAAAGTGCCTATGAGATTAAATCCAAATTTTTTAAAAAAGTAAAAACACCCATCATTGACGGGGTATATGAGATCCTGTATAATAAGATGAATGCTAAAATTATTTTTGGTGAGCTTACTGAATTGCTGGATTAGTTGCGGTATATTTTTTTATATGCCTCGAATTGAATAATTTAGGTGGTTCCTGTTTTCTATATGATCAGAATAAAAAGATGGATCCCGATCCTGACCGTGACAAGTATGCTGCTTATGGGTTTCCATCAGCTGGAGGCGGTGCGTGCCCCTCAATTACCTGATTTTGAAGCGTATTCACAGCAAATTTCCGGGAGTCAGGAGAGCATCCGGATGGTCCCTGTGACCGCGGGTAACTTTATTATGGGATCTGAAACCGGAGAATCAGATGAATCACCGGCTCACCCGGTAACCGTGGATGACTTCTGGATGGGAGCCTATGAAATTACCTGGGATCAATACCAGTTATTCGCAGACCGAAATATCGATAAAGCTACAGATCCCAATATGGATGATGAGGTTTCTATGGTGGTCGATGCAGTTGCCGCGGCTACCACACCCTACGTGGATATGAGTCATGGTATGGGAAGAAAGGGGTATCCGGTGGTCAACATTACAGAGTATGCGGCACTTATGTTTTGTAAGTGGCTTAGTGCCAAAACAGGGAAGTTTTACCGGCTGCCCACCGAGGCGGAATGGGAATATGCAGCAAGAGCAGGAAGTACCGGAGATTATTCATACGGAGCGGATACTGCCAGGTTGAAGGAATATGCCTGGTATCGTGCGAACAGCCCTGAAAAGTACCAACAGGTGGGTCAGAAGAAATCAAATGCCTATGGGCTCTATGATATGCATGGGAACGTTGCGGAATGGACGATGGATCAGTATGAGGCCGGATATTACGGTACCCTGACTGAGGAAGTCATTGAAAATCCCTGGCTCCGGCCTACAGAATTGTATCCGCGCACAGTGCGGGGAGGTTCCTGGCAGGACCCGGCTGAAGATCTCCGGGTTTCTGCAAGAAGTGGTTCCCGGCCCTCCTGGAAGCGGATCGATCCCCAGATCCCAAAGAGTAAATGGTGGTTCACCAATGCGCCACACGTAGGTTTCAGGATCGTCCGGCCAAAAAATACCCCTTCCCCGGATAAAATTGAGGAATATTGGGTAGAAGCAATAGATGATTTTTAAAAAAGCAACACAATGAAAAAAAAGGACAACAATGTAACGCGCAGAAATTTTTGTAAAAATACGGCAATGGCCGCCGGCGGAATGCTTACAATGCCGATGGACATAGGTGCCACCGCCAATGTATTTGGGGATGACGCCATTAAAATAGCTCTGGTTGGATGTGGTGGCCGGGGTACGGGGGCTGCAGTTCAGGCATTGAGTACCAAGGAAAATGTAAAGTTGGTTGCCATGGCAGATGCATTTCAGGACCGTCTGGATAGTTGTTACGATATTCTATCCAAAAAATTCGGCACTACAGACAAGCTCATGGTCAAGGATGCTGATAAATATGTGGGATTTGAAGCCTATAAGAATGCCATTGATCAGGCCGATGTTGTATTACTGACTACGACCCCTGGTTTCCGACCCTTGCATTTTGAATATGCAGTAAGTAAGAACAAGCACGTCTTTATGGAGAAACCTGTGGCCACTGATGCTCACGGCATCCGTCAAGTCCTGGCTGCCGCCGAAATTGCAAAAGAGAAAAAACTCAATGTAGTGGTGGGGCTGCAACGGCATTATCAAAATAGTTACCTGGCCTGCCTGGATCACATCCGGGACGGCAAAATGGGGCAGATCGTCTCAGGTCAGGTTTATTGGAACAGCGGTGGGGTTTGGGTTCATGAACGTGAACCTGCCCAGACGGAAATGGAGTATCAGATGAGAAACTGGTATTATTTCAACTGGCTTTGCGGAGACCATATTGTAGAACAACACATCCACAATATTGATGTTGCCAACTGGTTTATTGGGGAATTTCCATTGCATGCCCAGGGAATGGGAGGCCGTGAAGTGAGGACCGACAAAAAATACGGGCAGATATTTGACCATCACTTCGTAGAATTCACCTATCCTTCCGGTGCGGTGATATCAAGCCAGTGCAGGCATCAGGAAGGATGCGTGACCAATGTCTCGGAAAGCTTTATGGGAACCGGGGGTACCATTTATACCGATTCTGATAACAAGGGAATCATAAAGGGTTATGACGGGAAAATAATTTTTCAGCATGAAGGCGCAGACGATCCGAATCCCTACCAGACCGAGCATGACGCGCTTTTTGCCTCCATCAAGGCTGGAAATGTAATCAATGATGCAGAACACGCTGCTAAGACAACCATGACTGCGATCCTGGGAAGAATGGCTACCTATTCCGGCCAGTTGATCACCTTTGAGGATGCACTCAATAAAGGCACGAGCATTATGCCATCCACCTATACATGGGAAGCAGCGCCTCCAGTTCTTCCGGATGCAGATGGCATATATCCGGTACCCGTTCCGGGTGTTACTCAGGTATTAGAAACTGAACGTACCTGATCGGGGAAATTTCAATTTATAAAGGCCTGCAGTCTTTGGCCTGCAGGCCTTTCAATTTCTGACCAGAGAAAAATCCGAGTGCTCCTTCAGCAATGTCTCGAGTGTATTTTTCCACTGAAGTATTTCTGCCGGAGATCTTCCATACGATTTTGCGAATTCTTCAAGTACCGTAGGAATAAGCCCTCGCATCTCCCTGATATCAAAATAGAGTCTCCCGGTCCTTCTCACAAAGAAGTCCATTGGGTTATGTACCATTTCATAGGTAATACAAAAATGCAGCTCTGCCTTTATCATCCGCAACCGATGCTCCTCTAATGGAAGGAGTTTGTACTTCTCCATGATGATTTCGGCCTGTATGCCATAAGTTGTGGCCAGATACCAGGCATCATATTCAGAAAGTCCATCTCCATGGTGGCGTTCATAAAGATTGGTGATATACTTCTTTACGTGTTTGAATTTCTTAAAGTTATTACCGCAAAGCGGAATATTTTCGGTATTACATTCCGGTACTTCCACACCGTAATCCTCGGACATTCTCCTGGCAATCTTATTCACCACCCTTTCCCCCATTTTCCGGTATCCGGTCAATTTACCCCCTGCCATACTCAAAAGGCCTGTCTCCGATGTAAAGATTTCATCTTTCCTGGAAAGTTCCGAGGTCGATTTTCCCTCCTCATGAATCAGCGGTCTGAGGCCTGCCCATGAAGATTCAATATCTTCCATTTCAAGGTGGATGGAAGGAAACATGTGATTCACTGCCGAGAGCAGGTACAAGGCGTCAACCAGATCCGTACGCACATGTTCTTTCTCTCCGGTATAGTGGGTATCGGTTGTGCCGACATAGGTGACCTTACCCCTGGGAATGGCAAAAATCATCCTTCCATCCGGCACATCGAAATAGATAGATTGTTTTACCGGTAATTTCTCAAAGGGAAATACAAGGTGCACCCCTTTGGTAAGATGCAGACGCTTGCCTTTATTGGAATGGTCGATGCTCCTCAGATCATCCACCCAAGGCCCCCCGGCGTTGATAACATACCGTGAGTGTACATTAAACTCCCTCCCTGATATGGAATCTTTTACCTTAACGCCTGAAAGGATGTGATCGGAATACAAAAAACCGAAGACCGCCGCATAGTTCAGGGCGGTTGCTCCAAAATGGAGACTGGTCTTTATGGTTTCCATGGTCAGCCGGGCATCGTCCGTTCTATACTCTGCGTAAAAACCTGCCCCCCTCAGTTTTTTCTTCGGCAGCAATGGCTCCATTTTCAGGGCTTCCTTTTTTTCTACCATTCGCCGTTTGTCATCCCCGTCCACCTGAGCAAGAATGTCATATACCTTTAATCCAATGGATGTCAGCCACTTGCCATAGGAACCTCCCTCAATTAGAGGAAGTAACATCTTTTCAGGTATCACGAGGTGGGGTGCCAGCTTGTGAACCACCGCACGCTCCGACCCAACTTCCCGAACCAGCCAAAAATCAAATTGTTTTAAATACCGAAGCCCCCCGTGAATGAGTTTTGTGGATTTGCTGCTGGTACCCGATGCAAAATCATTCTTTTCCAGCAATGCAACCCGTAGACCTCTTGAGGCGGCATCCAGAGCAATTCCCCCCCCGGTTATACCACCTCCAATAACAATAATATCAAACGGTTCTGAAGAAAGTCTGCCAATCATTTCCTCCCTGTCCGAGCCGGAAAAACGTAAAGGTTGTACCATCAGCTATGAATGTAAAATATCCGGTTTCCCCGGCTGGCCAAAGATAGCCCATTGATTCCCCAACACAAAAGCCCGGGTCGGGCAATTATTCATGTGTAGGAAAATGCCATTTTTCCACTCAGCCGATGCTGTGGTTGCGATTTGCGAATGTCTCAGGTTTCAGAAGTACTGGCAATTAAGCAGATCTACCTCAGCAAAGGACAGGCTTCCCGGTAGAAAACGCCGTTGCCGTCAGGTGAATAGGAAGATACTTATCAGATTGAAAGGCAGGCGTTTATTTCAGGTAGTCTTTCTCAAGGAAATACTGTACAATCGCTTCCTTCATCAGAACGGATTGTTCTCCGGCTTTTAATGGTGGCAAAGCTTCCTTCATTTTGTAATGAGGCCATCCTTCATCATCAAAGAATTCAAATTCATAATACCCATACGGCTCCAGCAGGCGGCAAATTGCAATGTGCATCAGGTTCAATTTTTCATCTTTTTTATATCTCTTGTGGTACTGTCCCAATTCCTGAACTCCGATGAGATATATGATGGCATCCAGTTCAAGCGGATCATTATCGGAGAACTGCGCGGCTAGTTTTAACACCAGCTGTTCCCATCGTTCCTTTAATTGTACATCACGTGACATCTTGGTTTGTTTTCCGGAGGTTTCGGCCAGGTTTGGACGCTAAAGGTACAAATCAAAGTTCTATATTTGCCGAAACGAGTTGTATGTCCATCTTAGACATCATCCTTGGACTGTTATTGCTTTACGGGTTGTACACAGGCCTCAAAAATGGATTGCTACTGGAAATAGCATCCATCATCGCTCTTATTGCAGGTCTGTACGGGGCCATTCATTTTTCCTATTTTGTCGGCGATTACCTGGCACAAATTACTTCCTGGCAGGCGACTTATATCCATCTGGCGGCATTTATCATTACGTTCATTGCCATTGTTATCGCGGTACATTTTGTGGGAAGGATACTCACAAAAATTTTGGATATCGCCATGTTGGGGTTGCTGAATAAAATTGCAGGTGGCATTTTCGGCACTTTTAAAGTGGCAGTGCTCCTTGGTGCCCTGCTGGTCTTTTTTGATCATACAAATACTTCGCCAGGCATGGTCAGGAGTGATACCATAAGAAGATCCGTCCTTTATGAACCCATCAAAGAGATCGGAGCCCTCATATTCAGCAAGGTATTGAAAAGAAAAGAAGCCTCTGAATCACAACCGGATGGTGAAGCCCAGAATTAGCAACTCATGTCGGCAATGATTTTCCATTCGCCATTGATATTTTTGAATATGATCATAAATACCCCATTGGCGTCACCGACTTCCCTGGTCAAATGGTATTCGCCAAGCACGAAATAGGAGCCATCCTCAATTTTCGACAAATCATTGATCCTGAATCTCAATATTCCCGTATGGGCTTTAGAAGGGTATCGTTTGCGGTAGTTTTCTAGGATATTCCCGTATCCGTAAGTGATCCCCTGACTTCCATAGAATTTCAGGGAATCATTTTCCCAATACCCTTTCATAAATCCTTCAAGGTCCTGGTTCGACCAGGCCTGTTCCTGGGCTTTCATGATGGCCATTATTTTGTTTCTGGCATCCTGGTCCCCGGTGGACTGAGCGCGGTTAAAGTGCCAGCAGCCCACTATTAAAAGCACGCAGATTATTACTTTTTTCATTTGGATTCAGAAATTTATCAATGATCAAAGATAAGCCTTTGGTTATATGCGCAGCCCTGATACAGGAGAATTTCCGGTTTGGACATTCTGAACCGCCTTTTTAACGGTTTTGACAAAAAACCGGCTGGAGAGATGGAAGATTCGCAGCCTTGCTGTCGCCATTACATCTGCACCGCAAGGAACGGCATTTCGTCGAAAAAAATGGCCGATGATGACGCTTTCCTTAAATTTTAAGTAATATTACTAAACCGGATTCCCCGTGACCGGTGCATTGCGAGAATCACCCCATCTTTTTCTTCCTACTTAGCTGATAGAACCCTATATGAAAATAAGATTGCAAAGCGCACTCTTAGTTTTATTTGTATTCTTGGCAGCTTCCTGTAGCAAAGAGAGCACAGAAAATACAAATATCCCATCGAGTACGAACGCTGTTCAGTTAGAACAACAATTATTGGAAATAATAAACGATCACAGGACGACCGTGGGCCAAAAGACACTGGAATTCAGTCCGGTGGCTTACAAATATGCCAATGATCATACAGATTATATGATCGCCAAGGGCAGCATCAACCATGATCATTTTAGTGCAAGGGCCTCTGCCATTTCCCTTCAGACTCAGGCCCAATCTGTTGCTGAAAATATTGCCAGGAACTATGATACCGCTGTGGAAGCCTATGACAACTGGATGCAAAGTAGCAGCCATCGTGAGACCCTGGAAGGTGATTTCACACATACCGCGGTCAGTGTGAAAATGGACGATGCCGGTAATTATTACTTCACGCAACTGTTCTACCGCTAAAGCCCTCTTTTTAACATTGTTTCCTTACCTTTGGAGGTTACCTAACGCGATGCCTTTAGGTTGAATCGTGGATGGACTTTGGAAGTGATCCGGCAAATACCCGGCTTCATATCCATTGGTCCTCTTATTCGTCCGAAGGCCATCCAAATCAAGACACAATGGCTATTGCACCTCCATTTAACCTGAATACCTGGATTGAGGAGAACCGGGATTCCCTCAAGCCCCCGGTAGGAAACAAAAATCTTTATAAGGACGCCGGAGACTACATCGTTATGGTGGTCGCTGGTCCGAATGCCAGGAAAGACTATCACTACAACGAGACCGAAGAATTATTTTACCAGCTCGAGGGACAAATTGAAATCCATGTGCAGGAAGAAGGCCGAAAAAAGACCATGAACCTTGGTCCAGGCGATATGTACCTCCACCCTGCCAAAGTGCCACATTCTCCGGTACGGAGCGCGGGCTCATTGGGACTGGTCATCGAACGTAAGCGGGCTCACATGGATGTGGATGACGGGCTCCTCTGGTTCTGTGATCAGTGCAATCACAAGCTCTATGAGGCTTATTTTACCCTGAATGATATTGAAAAGGATTTCCTGGCCCATTTCAGGCATTTTTATGGCTCTAAAAAACTTCGTACCTGCGACAATTGCGGGACCGTGATGGAAGCGGATCCCCGGTTCACAGAAGACAGCCAGGCCAAGAACAACTAAATGTTGCCAGATCTTCCTGGTTTCATCTCTTATCTTAAAACCTTCCTGCATAATGAAAAGGTTCCAGATTCTAAAGTACCTCATCGTATTTCTATTCGGGCTGGTGATTTCACTGTACCTGTTTTATTCAATTAACGGCAAATACAACGAGCGAAACAAAACCACTATTGAGAATGCATCCGCCCGGGCCAAACTGAGGATCGCAGAGGAGATAAGCAAAATAAACCTCGTGATGGAATCCACAGGGTTCTTCTTTGAAAATACCCCGAAAATCACCCCGGCACTTTTCAGACAATTTTCGGAACCGTTTATGAGTGAATTGTACGGAATAAAAGCTCTTGGGTGGGCACCTCGTATTCCATATGATCGGAAAGAGGGTTATCTTAAAAAAACAGAATCACTGTATGATCATTTTAATCCCATTACAATGTTAATCGATTCCGATAAGGTTGTAATAGCAAAAAATGACTCCGTATATTTTCCAATTACCTTTATCAACCCCCTCGAGTCGCATTTGAAAGTGATGGGTTTTAATATGTATTCGGACAGTATCAGGAGATCGGTTATACAGACGACGATTCAGAGCAGGAAGATTGCCTTCTCTCCTCCAGTCGAACTCATACCCCAAAGCGGAGGGGGGCATGGATTTCTGGCAATAAAGTCTGTTTATGACACCGATTCCGGTGAGGTCAAAGGAATTGTCCTTTGTGTTTACAGGATGGATCTTTTTGTCAGCAGAACACTCGCATCAGAATTAAAGATCCTTGATATTGCCGTTTACGACAGTACAACCGGCAATGAATTGCTTTATTCAAATTTGGGAGATACTGCCATTTCAGGGAGATCAACCGGTGAAATCATTGGGGATATAAAGGCACAGGATCGCATATGGACCCTGGCCTTTCAGCCAAAATCCCAATTTGTTTCCTACCCTCATTCGTTTGAATCCTATGTAGCCATCTTTTTGACCCTGGTAGCGACTTTTTTATTACTGGCCGCAATTAAAAAAAGAGATGATTACAACCATACCCTGGAACAAAAAGTGAGTCTGCGTACCGCAGAATTGGTGGCTTCCAATAAGTTGAAGGAGAATTTGCTTCGGGAAATCCATCACAGACTCAAAAATAATTTGCAGATCACATCCAGCCTGATGAATATGCAGAAAAGGAAACTTAAAAGCAAGGAAGCCATCACCGCCCTGGAAGATAGTCAGGCAAGAATCTCGGCCATTGCCCTGACCCATCAGAAAATATATCAGGATAAGGACTCAAAGGCCGTCAATCTATGTGAGTATCTCACAGACCTGATGGATTTTCAGAAAAAGCTTGCTCCTAAGGTGCATTTCAATATCAGTTGTCCGGATACTTCCATTGACCTGGACAGGGCGGTACCGCTCGCACTCATTATTTCGGAACTGGTTACGAACGCCCTGAAACACGCCTACGATGACATCTCAGGAACTAAGGAATTGACTATTCAGGCTACCAACTCCCCCGATGATTTGATTGTTATTTCGATATCAGATAATGGGCACGGATTGCCCGATAATTTTAATATCCGGAAGGCGAAAGGAATTGGATTTGAAATTATTCAGGCGCTTTGCCGCCAGATTGACGCTGAATTTACCTTTGACTCCAATGATCTGGGAACAAGATTTCAAGTGGTTTTCAGTAATAAATCGAAGGCTGCGACCTTTTAACCAACGCCAGAAAACTACCGGCGATCCTATTTATTAGATATGCAAATGATCATCAATTTTCTCATTATAATTATTGCCCTGCTACACCTTTACTTCCTGTGGTTGGAAATGTTCGCATGGACTACCAGAGGCCGGAAGGTATTTAAGAAATTTCCTGCAGAATTATTTGAACCCACCAGGCAGCTGGCTGCCAACCAGGGCCTCTATAACGGATTTCTGGCAGCAGGTTTGTTGTGGACTTTATTAATCAATGATGTAACCTGGCAGGAGCATATCAGGATTTTCTTTCTGATATGTGTGAGCATTGCCGGAATATACGGAGCAGCCACGGCTGATAAAAAAATCTTTTTTATTCAGGCGTTTCCTGCCCTTCTGACCATTTTCCTGCAGCTTACGACCACCTGAGGTTCCGCAGATATCGGGTTTCAGATTTTTCTCAGGCAGAATAAAGTATCTTTGTATCCGGTAACAGCGCTATAAAAAAGAACAAAAATGACAATGGTAGCAGTAGATTTGGGGATCGGGGAAGCTCTGGCTAAATTAGGCTTAAAGCAACTGAGTGAGGGTACCTCCACAGGGTCCGAGAATTTTTCCAGCGGCCCTGAAATATCATCTTATTCCCCGGTAGACGGGGCTCTTATTGGCAAAGTAAAATCCACAGCTCCGGCCGACTTTGAAAAGGTGTTGGCTACTGCCGAAAAGGCCTTTCTTTCCTGGCGAACCACCCCTGCCCCTCAGCGGGGAGAAATAGTGCGGCAGTTCGGTGAAAGGTTGCGGAAGTTCAAACAGCCTCTGGGGAAACTGGTTTCCTATGAAATGGGCAAATCCTATCAGGAGGGTCTCGGGGAAGTGCAGGAAATGATTGACATATGTGATTATGCCGTTGGACTTTCAAGGCAGTTGCACGGGTTGACCATGCATTCCGAAAGGCCGGGTCACCGGATGTATGAACAATATCATCCACTTGGCATTGTAGGGATTATCTCCGCCTTTAATTTTCCAGTAGCAGTCTGGGCCTGGAACAGCGCCCTTGCCTGGGTATGCGGTGACGTCTGCATATGGAAGCCTTCTGAGAAAACCCCATTGTGCGGAATGGCCTGCCAATATATCGCTGCTTCCGTTTTTAAGGAAAACGGACTGCCAGAAGGAATCTCAAACCTGGTTACAGGGAACTTTGAAACAGGCCAATTTATAACGCGGGATGCAAGAATTCCCCTTGTTTCCGCAACAGGTTCCATTCGTATGGGAAAACAGGTGGCAACGGCAGTCGCAGGTCGTCTTGGGCGCTCCTTGCTGGAGCTTGGAGGTAATAATGCCATGATCGTCACCCCTGAGGCTGATATAAAAATGACAGTTATCGGTGCTGTATTCGGGGCAGTCGGGACCGCTGGCCAGAGATGTACCTCCACCCGACGGCTCATCATTCACGATTCTGTTTATGACAAAGTCAAGAGCGCCCTGCTAAAAGCCTATGGGCAATTGCGTATTGGAAATCCATTGGACGAAAATATGCACATGGGGCCTCTAATAGATATTGAAGCCGTCGCAACCTATGGAAAGGCCCTGAAACAGGTCATAGCCCAGGGTGGCACCTTGCTGGTGGAAGGCGGGACACTCAGTGGAGAAGGTTATGAAAGTGGATGTTATGTAAAGCCTGCGATTGCTGAAGCCGTAAATTCTTATGATATTGTGCAGCAGGAAACATTTGCACCGATACTTTATCTTCTTAAGTATTCCGGGGGGATTGAAAATGCGATAGCTCAGCAAAATGGTGTGGTTCAGGGTCTTTCTTCGGCTATTATGACCAATAATCTTCGGGAGGCAGAACGCTTTTTATCTGTTTCCGGAAGCGACTGCGGTATTGCCAATGTAAACATAGGAACTTCGGGAGCCGAAATTGGAGGAGCTTTTGGAGGAGAGAAGGAAACCGGAGGAGGCCGGGAATCCGGATCAGATGCCTGGAAGATTTATATGAGAAGGCAGACAAATACGATCAATTATACCACTGAGTTGCCCTTGGCACAAGGAATCCGATTCGACCTGTAATAATTTCTTCTGCCTTACTGAAAAGGAATGAACGACTTTGGAATACAGTGAAAAAAAAGTCCGCTGTTTTCCCAAAACTTGTCCGTTCCCCCGAAAGACAGGCCAGATAATACAGCGGATTTCTAAAATATAACTAACTCAAATTCTATAAACACGGACATCAATACAAAGGATCAGATGGATATGTGTCGGAATCAACTTATCCGTTCACCCCAAAATTGCCTTTTAAACTTCAGGTAGGACTGCTAATTAACGCGTTGCTTGCCTCTATTAAAATTGATGTCTCTTGCAATCATTTTATAAAATTAACAAATGCATGTGATTCTTTTTTCTGCTTATGTATGTCGGATCCGAAATAATGTATAACCTAGTCACTTTCCTGTGTAATTTGCTTTATCAGTATTCCAATCCAAAGTGCCTCATCACTTCCTCATAGATCATATACTCGTAGTTGATGCTTCCATTAACCACAGGCAGGAATTCCATCGGGAATAAGTATGTAACGGAATTGGAGGTCAACTATTGCAGCAATTTTACCCCCATTGATAAAAAAAGTTTCCAGATTAATTATATTCAGATCATAAGCAAACCCAATAGTACAGGCTCTTACTCAAAAGTCTAAGGGACCGGCCGGACCTGATTTTGGCAATCAAGATATACAAGAACCACCCCTTAATCCACAATGCCCTGAGTTTAATCGGGTAACGGAATGGTATTTGTGATTGTTGATGTTCCAATTCGGGCCGATGATATCCCTGTGACAATAATCAGATCGAAAATAACATTGGCGGAACCAGATTTCCCCTGAGCACTCTGTTCACGCGGATCGCCCAATTCTACGGGAGGATCCTGCACTCCCTTAGTCCCCTTGGCTCCCTGAACACTGCCCGGTTGCTCCATCCTCACAACAAGAGATTGACACTGTGAGAACCCTGGGCAAGGGGACTTTCAAAACATGTTTAATCTATCTGGTTGTATATGGATTTTAATATTAAATATCGATGTAATTACCGGGCAGAATTTCAGGAGAATATATTGTGCATCAAAAACAATGTACCTGGGTGTTGACCAGGAATTATCGGCCCTCGGGGTGAGACCATCTTTCCGGCGATCCTCCTTAAGACGATGAACATTATCTGTTTAAAAGCAAATTGAAGGACGCGGTTACTTTAAAAGAAATCCTCGGTTTTAAGGTATGTCATCAATAGGTTTAAATATACCAAGACCGAATGTACCGCAGTAATTTTAAACTGAACCCAATGAAAAGAATACAAAATTTCTTAATATCTTGTAGTGTGTGATTCAATCGTGTATCTGTCATTTAAATACAGCAATGTCGGTTGGTCCTCAGGCCTTCCTTGATTCCCCTGTTGCGCCTGAAGTTATTTTACTTAAAAAATCCGGAACCCACAGGCTGTAAATTCCTGATGTCCTATTCGGCGGACACTGCTTTTATAGAAGTTCCCACGGCTTAAGCATAAACAGGAAAATTATGGAATCACAACAACTCATCTTCTGGCTTTGGCTTTTCCCACTCCTCACAGGTGTCACCGGAAGTATTATCGGCTATCGTTATGGCAAGAGAAATAAAAGGTCTGTAGATCTGGTATCGGATCCCCGGATAACCCAGTTGGAAACTGAACTCAGGGCGTGCCGGGAATTAAAGTCAAAGAGCCCCGTGACTGAAACCGAATTATTTGCGTTTGATGCACAGGTCGCCAGAAAGGCTTTTGGACGCACGGTCCGACAGAACGACCTGAAAATAGTGGAAGGGATCGGGCCGAAGATTGAAGGTCTTTTTCACAATTTTGACATCAAGACATGGAAAGCGCTCTCCGAAACCACGGTAATGAAATGTCAGGAAGTACTGGATTCAGGAGGTGAACGCTACCGCGTACACGATCCTGCATCCTGGCCTATGCAAGCGCGAATGTGTGTGCGTGGAAAGTGGAAGGAATTGGTTCGATGGCAGGAAGAGCACCTGCGGGGAAAATTATAATACCCTGACATGATCACATCGTCCCATTTGCTTCCACCCATTTAAAGCGGTAATCCTGCTCCGGGAACTTCATCCGCTCGGAAATACGCCGCAGACGTTCGGGTAGCTTCATCAGGTAATCTCTTGCCCTTTCGGCTTCATCAGAGAGTCCTCTCACAGCATCTATTTCCCAATAAGCGTTTAGTTTGGCTAAAATATCAACATAGTCTTCTGCAGTATATACCCCTAGTCTCTGGGCACAATTCGAAAAGTTTTCGAATGCAGCTCCTATGGCTCCCCCGGATTCACGCAAAAAATGAGCTGGCATCACAATTTTTCTTTTCATCATTTCCGCAAAAGCGAGTACCATTCCGCTTGGGTCATTCTCCAGGATGGTCTTGACAAACTCCCGATAAGCCAAATGGTGCCTCATCTCATCTCCGGCAATGATGGTACACATTTTACTCAATAGGGTATTTCCCTTTTTTTTGGCCATTTGTCCCACCCTTTTATGGGAGATGTTAGTAGCGAGCTCCTGAAAAGTGGTGTATACGAAATTCTTGTACGGATCCCGGTCCGTTCCGATATCAAATCCGTCTGAGAGCAGGTGTTGGGTGGTCATTTCCACTTCCCTCATATTCACTCTTCCGGCAAGATAGAGATACTTATTCAATACGTCTCCATGCCGGTTCTCCTCTGCGGTCCAGGCCCTTACCCATTTGGACCATCCGTTCTTGTTCTCGGCGTGCTGGTTGATCCCTTCCACATCCATGAGCCAGGATTCGTAGGTCGGCAGGGCCTCTTCAGTGATAGTGTCTGCCACCAGAGTTACCCAGAAATCATAGCCCAGTTCCTGAGCCTCTTCCCTGATCTGCCGCACATGTTCGAAAAAACCGTCACTTTCTGAATCCGGTAACAGGTCACTGGGTTGCCATATATCCTCAACAGGGATCAGAAAAGAGTCCATAAAACCCTGAACCTTAGGTTCTACCGCCTGCATTACTTCCAATCTTATATTCTTTGAAGACATCTTTCCTTTTTTACAAAGTTCGTAATTAATATACTGAAAATAATTGTAAAATCCTTCAAAATTAATTCCGGCCGTTTTCACCGGGATACAGGAGATGCACCGGATCACTCTGCCAAACCTGCTTTGTTTCCACATCCATCATGGACAAGGACCCCTTAAAGGCGGCACCGGTATCAAGATTCCAAACATTGGCCGCCCGAAATGGCTTTATTTCGCCAATTCTGCTAACAGGGGTATGTCCGATAAAGATTTCCTTATACTTCTGAAGGCGTTTGGGGTAGAATGCATGGGTTTCCTCCAGGTCAGGATGTATAGATAGTGCCAGTTCCCATAGGGTCCTGTCCCAATAGAAGGTAGAACTGAAATATTCATTTTCAACGCCATTCAGGTTGGTAAACCCTGCATGTAAAAACAGCCTGTTATCGGTATCCAGATAGTAATCCTCCAGTTCCCTGTAAAACTTCCTGTGCTGTTCCTTAACGGTCTCAGATGTTTCTGCATAGGCTGCCATGGTTGCTCTTCCGCCATGCTGTAACCAAAGAGGATTATCCTGTGCCCCGGTCAGCCACTCATAACAGAGATCATCATGGTTCCCCCGAAGTAAAATCACATTATGCGTAACCTTCATTGTTGCCAGGAAATCAATTGTTCTGACCGCGTCACTCCAGCCATCCACATAGTCTCCCAAAAATATCAGAAGATCATCCGGGGTTACCCCGCCACGATCAAAGACCTGTTTCACTGCTACAAGGCCCCCGTGAATATCTCCGATGACCAGGACTCTATCTTTCCTCATGGTACAAAAATCGCCATTACGATCCTTATATACCAACTAAGTACATCAAAATTGTCTGTTCAAAGCAAATTGATGGGACAAAGAATGTTTGAATCCCTGGTTCTTATTTTCCATATCAGAATTTGTTCCTGTCGTTTAGAATGCTAGTTTTTTTAACCTAACATTGCAATAGGATAGCAACATCCGATCCTGATCGCATTTATGAAAAATGTTTACTGCATTGGGGAATTACTCATCGACTTTGTCGCAGAAAAGCAGGGGAAGCAATTGATCTCGGCCTCAGTATTTACTAAAAAGGCCGGAGGAGCACCGGCCAATGTTGCCTGCGCAATTTCCAGACTTGGTGGCCATAGTGCATTTGTCGGTTGTGTAGGAAACGATCCCTTTGGTTCTTTTCTCCTCCAAATTTTGAAAAATGAGGGGGTTGATATTTCTGCTGTACAACGATCCCCCGTCTTTACCACCCTGGCCTTCGTTTCCCTGGCCGAGGAGGGAGAAAGGGATTTCGTATTCAGCAGAGGGGCAGACAGGGAATTGGAATACAGTCCGGCAGTTCAGAAGGCTTTTAAGGGGAATATGATTCACTTAGGAGCTGCGACCGCCTTGCTGGGCGGAGCTCTGGAAAAATCGTATGCCAGATATTTGGAAGATGCACTGGAACAAAAGGCATTTATAAGTTTTGATCCTAACTACAGATCCGATTTATGGCACAATAACGAAGCCATATTCATTAAAAAATGTATGCCTTACATTGAAAAGGCCATTCTTTGCAAATTCAGCAAGGAGGAGGCTACCCTAATATCCGGGAAGACCAACCTTAGGGAGGCGTGTGAATTTATGCACCATTTGGGAACAAAAGTGGTTTTGGTCACTTTGGGTCCGGACGGAACCTTCGTGAGCACCCCTGACACCTCCTTTACGGTTCCGAGCATTAAAGTGAATGCAGTAGATACGACAGGGGCGGGAGACGCATTCATAGGCTGTATCCTGCATCAGGTTTCAAGTCTGAGTCACCCCGCAGATACAATCGGGGATGAAAATGAGCTTTGGGCCATGGTAGAAAGGGCCAATAAGGCAGGTGCATTTACGACGATGAGATTTGGAGCTATCGAATCCCTACCTTTCCAAAAAGATCTGGACCAATTCGCATGAACCAGGGTGGGTTTCATCCGTTTCTGATCTCCCACTTGCAGAAAAGTCCCTTAAAGGACCCTGCGAAAGCCTTTGAATGACGATTGGCTGCCAATATGGCCCTAATTAAAAACCCTTTTTTTTTGACCACCGATGGGTAAACCATCCTGAAATGGATTGGCAGCTTGTTGATTGCCTGGAGGTGCAAGAATCGCCTGCCGGCACCGTATTCTATAGGTTAAAGCATCTGTTCAGTGTCCGGAAAGGGAGCTCCGGACTTGCAGATCTTACCACTTTTTTCCGCATCAGACAGGCAATCCGCACCTCATGGCATATGCAAGACCGTGGGGGGTAACTACGAAGGAATGTTAGTGGTTTGTAATTTTGACGGACAGTAACAGGTATTCAATTAGGATGGTCTCGCTCAATCAGGCTACGCCAGGAATCGGAAATTCAATGACCTTGTCAGCAAGGAAGTATTATTCTGGAAAGCGGCCTGTTCCAATTACATCCTTTTCATGTGATCTGGGTCCGCAAAGACTAACTATACTTAACTTTTCTAAGGATTCTGAGAGATTCCTTAAGGGCCAGGTGGATTTGTCCATCATATTGTTTCAAAAGGGGCCGGGCAACTTCCAGCTGGTCCTTTGCAGCTTCAAATCCATTGAGAAAACAGATCAGATAGGTCGCAGGTAAATGAACCAGGTCGACCGATTCCCCCTTGGTAAGCGGCAACTTCTTTTCGAGTTTTTTAAGAATTGCATTGTTGGAATTATAGATATGGTGCAGCGTTTTTTTGTCAAATTGAGGTGGTTCGAACATCAGATCACTTTGGAGCTGATAGGTCCCGTTTTCTAAAAAAGTAAGGGTGACCTTTTCCAGGGGGTAATAACTCTGTTGCCTTCCCAGACCAAGATGCACAAATTCGGTAATAGAAAAAGAACTATCATCAAAGTCAATTGACACCTCATCCAGTGCGGAATAAAAGAGTTTTACCTGTTCGTTGATCAGTTCTATGTCTACCCTGGAATAGTAGGTATTTTCCTTGACTTTCTTCCGGTTGCCAGCCCAGCATATGACAAATTGTTCCTTAAAAACTTTATAGCTGCTGCTCAGATCACGATGCCGGTGGTTGATGAAATCGATGACCCCGTCCAATGTTAATTCAATATTATTTTTCGCGTGTTGCTCGATGGTGGCTACCGTTTCTGAATTGATATCCTTCAACACGATGTCGAATACTTTTGGCAGGCTGATACTGCCTTCGCGGAAAAAAACAGCCCCTCCATAGTATTTCCAGATATTTTTCCTCAGCGAACAGATTTTACCATTGGAAGTAATGGTTACCAGCCCGACCACTTTTCCTTCCGGGAGGTGAGGAAAGGGAATATTTTCGTAAGCGATCCGTGGCGGATTGTCCAGATAGGCATTCACCAGGTTCTGGATCTTACTGTCGTCGAAGAAGTCTACGCCCACAATTTTATTGTCCTCATCCTCGACTCCAATAACGATAAAGGAATTATTATGCGGGTTGCTGTTGGCAAGGGCACATACATGCTTCAGGAACTTTGCTTTGCCTTCTTTTTGAGCGATACTTATAAATCGTTTTTTATCATAAAAACTGTTTTCATCATTGTGGGCCAGCAGGTTTTTTACAAGTAAGCGTTTATTGATCATAAAA
>JBGTKP010000007.1:0-94887 GCA_041744575.1 Muriicola sp. | reverse complement strand
TATCTTCCGGAAATGTCCCCTTGTCTTCGCCCTAAGCGGGATATGCACTGTTTCTCCACTATCCTGATAGGTAACAGAGGCCGGGTGATAGGGTGATTCGTCTCCCCGGTCCCGGAATAAGTTTTTAAGGTCGGCATGAAGGGTTAGCTCCAGGGGCTCCTCGGTACCAAATAGTGCAGGTGCCTGAGCAAATACGGTGGAGCCGTGAAGGCAGCACATCGGAAAAAGGAAAAAGGCATTTAAAGCTGAGGGCAAGATATTGTTCAAAAAGGGTATGCCTCCGTCCCATAGGCTGTAAATAACTGAAGTTCCATACCTGCAGTGTTTCATACAACAATGTTTTGCCAATGAATAGGTGGGGGAAATTGGATTGCCAGCCTTAAGGATGAAAGAGCATCTTCAAATAGTACCGTGTGCTTTGGGGCAGATTTACTGTGGGTCTGCATTCCTGTACCGTAAGGTAAGAAAATAATGCAGTGTTTAATCGGTTTTCTACATTATTAGTGCTATCGAACAGAAGTATACGACAAAGGGTGATCCCCCTGTTTTGGTTTTGTTATGTGAGAAAATTTCTTCACTAATTCATTTTTTCTTACTTTTAAATAATAGACTTTTATTCCCCAAAATAGCATACATTCATAGATTAATAGTTAACCGAAAACCCTTTAAAAAGATGAAAAAAAAGCTAATTATTATCAGCGCTTTATCATTGGGCGTTCTCCTGAGTTGTGAAAAAGATGAGCTCCTGAACTCTGAGGTAAACGCAGATGCCGGGGTAGAAATTAAAATGCCGGTACCCAGGTATCTGGAGCTGCCCCGGACAGCAAAAGGAATATCCGGCAACAGTTTAAGTTCAAAGACCACAGGGCTGAGTTACGCGGTATATAAGGCGGAGTATATTACATCCGGCGAAACCGGGGAAATGGGCAACGAGGTCTTTTTTAACGACAGGGGAAACAAACAACTCGCCGGCGACTTTGTACCGGCCCTGGCATTGGACGGCACGCCCGATATTTCCTATTATGTAGATCAAAACAGGCCGTCAGCAGACCTGTCTGTATCAGCAAGTACTGCAGCAATAGACAGGGCAATGGCTACATGGGATGGGGTTAAATGTTCCGACCTGGGCATGACGAAAATACTCTTTGACGGGCGGCCAACTGGTTTCATAGCTGAGATCCTTGGTTTTGGTGGGAGCCTGGACTATGTAGCCGATGTTATCCATGGTGGCTGGATGCCCCCCTTGTTTTTCGATTACCTGGCACCCGGGGGAAGTTCCTTTATTCTGGGCGTCACCTTTACCATTGTTTTTACGGATGAAAATGGTGAACTTGTGGACACAGATAACAACGGGAAATATGACGTTGCTTTGAGGGAAATCTATTATAACGATGCATTTGGCTGGAATGACGGCTCAACCTATGATGTTGAAACCGTAGCCCTGCACGAAGCAGGCCACGGTTTGAGCCAGGCTCATTTTGGTAAGGCCCACCGCACGTTGAGCAATGGCAAGGTTCATTTTAGCCCGAGGGCTGTTATGAATGCGGCCTATTCCGGCGTACAAACTTCAATTGGTAAAACAGACAACGGAGGCCACTGCAGCAACTGGGGAAGCTGGCCTAACAATTAAAAGTTAACAATCATCCACCGGACGGAGGCCTTTTTACAGGGTCTCCGTTTTTTATATATCGGTCCGGGTTTATTAGAAGCATTTAGGAGCCAATCCCGGATGGAACGCCCCGGTCCCATAGTGGAGATTTAATCAGTCGTCCACTTTTATAAGGACCGCTTCTCAACTCTTCAGATCGGAATTCAAAACAGTATTTTCGGATTCCGACCCATCGACTATCTCAATGGCCACGGTATTTGGTGGAAATTTCCCCAGGTTGTGCGCATATAGGAAAAGGTCATTCGGTTTGTTGGGATTCAGCTTTAAATCAAAATGTTCGTTCCTGTATGTTAGTGTTTATTCGGTTACATTATGTTCTTTGTTACCAGTGGTCCGCTATTTCGTCTATTATTTTTAATTATATACATTAGATAGAATAACAGATGTGGCCTTGGTAGGAGGGGGTACCTATCCGCAATCGGGAGAAATATCTTTATCTCACAATGGAGTGCTTTTTTTGGACGAAGTGCCTGAATTCAAACGCGGGGTTCTCGAAGTACTCCGCCAGCCGCTGGAGGATCGCGAAGTCAGTATATCACGAGCCAGATTTACTGTGACTTACCCGAGTATTTTTATGTTGGCTGCAAGTATGAATCTAAGTCCATCCGGCTATTTCAACGATCCGGATGCACCCGTTACTTCATCTCCAATGGAAATGAAACGGTATTTGGGGAAGATCTCAGGACCTTTATTAGACCGCATTGATATTCATATTGAGGTAACCCCGGTACCTTTTGAGAAATTATCTGAAGAACGGAAAGGGGAGGGGAGCATCACGATCCGGGAACGGGTTACGCGAGCCCGGGAATTACAAACAAAGCGATTTGCAGATGCCGTCACAGCCTCCGGATGTGGCCTCGGTATCCATTACAATGCACGGATGGGGAGCAGGCAGGTCAGGGCGTATTGTACTTTGGATGAAGCCTCCAAATCCCTTCTGAAAAACGCCATGGAACGCCTGAATCTATCGGCAAGAGCCTATGACCGTATGCTCAAAGTAGCAGGGACCATAGCCGACCTTGGCGGATCAACCGCTATCAAAGGAGATCATATCGCCGAAGCCATTCAGTACAGGAGTTTGGATAGGAAGGGCTGGTTGGGATGATGCAAGTACTTCGTACTTCGTAAAATATTACAACGCAGCACTTAAGCCCGCGATTAACTGATCGATTTCCTCCAGGCTGGTATAATGCAAAAATGACATCCTGATCACGCCCGGATCTTCTGGGATTCCCATATCGATCAATGGGCGGACAGCGTAAAAATTACCTTTTCCCACCATTAGTTTATGAGCGGTGAGGGTGGTATACACTTCGTTGATATTTTTACGGAGGGGCAGGATAGAAACTGTTGGCGCCCTGGCCTCTGCCCGTTCCGGGCCTACGATTCTAACATCGTCCCTCGAGTTTAAAAAATCGAGCAATCCACTTAACAAGGCTTGTTCGTGCTCGTGGAAGAGTACATTAAGTGCACGGTTTCTTTGAGCAGGGATTGCGGCTTTATCAAAATGATGTTCGTAAACGGCATCCAAATAGTCCAATATCCCGCTGGCTGCTCCGATTTGCGCATGATCGGGCCCTGCCGGAGTTAGCATGTTCCTGGTAATTCCCGCTTTGAAAAAATGAGACTGGTTTTCCATTTTGTGAATCAGCTCCTTATCAACAAACATTAGGCCCAGATGTGGTCCAAAGGTCTTATACAATGAAAAAAGATAAATATCAGCCTTTAAATCCTTCATATCAGGAAAGCCGTGCGGGGCGCCGGCAACGCCATCCACAATTGATAAGGCTCCATGGGTATGGGCCATCTCGCTTATTTCGCGGACAGGGTTCATATGGCCGATAAGATTTGAACAATGGGGGAAAGCCACCATTTTGGTCTTTGCCGAAAACAGGGCTTTTAAGTCTTCGATGTTCAATACACCCGTATCCTTATGCACGTGCCACTCGACAATTTTGATGCCGCGTTCTCCTAATTTCCGCCAAGCGCCTGCATTGGCCTCATGATCCTGACAGGAAACAATGATCTCGTCCCCATCCTTCCACATGGGCCGCATCGCATTGGCCAGTACATACACATTCTGTGTGGTGGTTGGTCCGAAATGGATCTCAGTGGCATCCACATTTAGATATTCGGCCATACGCCTGTACGAAGTCTCCATCATTTCTCCTGCCTGCATGGAAGCCGGATATGGATAATAGGGCTGTACTTTGTTTTTAAGATAGAAGTCGGTCAGAAGCTGAATGAATTGTTTGCAAGGATATGATCCGCCGGCATTTTCAAAAAATGCCCATCGATTTAGCAAAGGTTCCGAAAATGCCGGGAATTGGGCGCGTACAAATGGCAGGTCAAGTTTCATCTTAAAAATGGTATTAAATGGTACACATGCGACAATTAATTACAAAGTACGATTTAATAATACGAATGCCGAATTCCGTAAGAGGAGAGACAGAATGGAAAATGGATCATCCGCAACGACCGAAACCACTTTCAACTATTCATTCATTCATTCTTCGGACATTGAGCTGACAACGATCCTCTCAGCTTCACCTAAGTTGCAGGGCCTGGTCTTCATAAAGTAAACAGTGGTGTTATCCCTCCCATATTTTCCAGGGTGCCCGGTAGACCGGCTGAAGATATTTTTCCTGACCGCTTAGATTTGATATGCTTTGGCTTTTTGCGTCCCATTCAAGCTTCTGACCGCTACGATAGGCTATATTTCCCAAATGGGCCACCAGGGCGGCGTCTCTTCCCATCTCTATTGTGCAGTTGGGATCCTTACGATTTTTAATGCACTCCAGGAAGTTTCTGGTATGGGCGTCCAGGCCGTTTTCCCAACTTCGTCTCGGCGGTATGGCTTCAGTGAGATATTTTCCGTCCTCCTGAAGTGGAATGACCTTCCAGCTGGCACGATTGATCGCGAGAATACCCTTCTCCCCGATAAAGGCGACTCCCGGCTCACCGCTTTCATCAAGGTAGGGTGAGGTACCCATCGCCATGAATTGCTCCCAGATAAAACTGAAATTACCGAAATCGTAAACAACAGTGAGCGTATCAGGGGTTTCTGCCGCGTTGTCCGGGAATGCCAGCTTGCCCCCTATGGCAACGACAGAAAGCGGAGCCTTTGCTTTCATCCCGGCGAGAACCATATCAATCATATGAACCCCCCAATCTGTCATCAGACCCCCGGCGTACTCCCAGAAATACCGGAATGAACCGTGAAATCTGTTGGCATTGAAAGGACGCGCAGGAGCCGGTCCCAACCACCGGTTATAGTCGACACCTTCCGGAGGTGTGGTATCTGGAACTACTTCAAATCCACGCCCGTAATTTACGTCAGCCCAAGCTTTTACCTGTCGGATATGCCCTAACATCCCGCTGTCCAGATAGGCAAGGGCCGTATCCCAATGCGGATCACTTCTCTGCCATTGTCCGACCTGAACCACCCGCTTGTATTTCCTTGCTGCCTTTACCATGATACTGGCCTCTGCGATACTATTCGCAATGGGTTTTTCAACATAGATATCCTTTCCCGCGATGCAGGCATCGGTAAAAAGTTTACAATGCCAGTGATCCGGCGTGCCAATGATAACAGCATCTAAGTCCTTAAATTTCAGTAAATCTTCATGGTTGTTAAAGATATCAGGGCGGCTTCCGGTTTGTGCTTCAATTTCCAAAGCCCGCCGCCTCAACAAAGTTGCATCCACATCGCAGAGCGCAGTAACCCTCGTTCCTGCATTCTTCAGAAAGGAGTTCAGATCTGCCCAACCCATACCATTGACGCCAATGAGGCCAATCCTGACCTCAGGCTCGCCAACACGGTAAGATGATGCCTCCATTTTTCCCAGCGGGAAGGCCGTTGCAGCTGAAACCGCTCCGATGTTTTTGATAAATGCCCTTCTTGTACCCATAGCCGCCATCTTTTACAATGAAAATAGCTATTTTTTTATTACCGGGAATAAGGGCTGTGGCAACCTTCGAAGCGGGGGGTTATACTTTCCTTCAATTTAAACCGACATCAAACGGCCACTGGCAGTCACCTGAGGGTAGCTTTAAAGGCGGGACAAGAAAGTTTTGGGCATGTAAAAACTTCTGAGGTTCTTACTCTTTAACTGTGATCAGCACCGCTTCACAACTCTTGAGGTCTGAATTCAGAATGATGTTTTCAGATGAGGAATCATCCTTTATTTCAATGGACACAGTATTGGGAGGAAATTCTCCAAGATTGTGGGCATAGAGGAAGAGGTCATTTGCCTTCCCGCTGTCTAGCAGAAGTTCAAAAGGTTCTTTATTGTAAGTCAATGAATGACGAGAAACAATGGCTTCCCCATTCAGGTAAATGGATACAATGTCCCCATCCTTTCTTCCGTGGTCCCATAAGTTGATGCGGATGTGTTCATTGTCTACGGTCAGTTCACTTACGTAGTTAATATTCCTGCCATCAAAGGTTTGGCGTGGTGTCTCCACCGCCGGAATAACGGAGGCAGCGGTGACCTGTTCACCTTTAGGCCTTTCCTTGACCATAGTAAAAAAGGGAGTGGCAAATTTAGCAATGCTGGTTTTATCATCCGGGAATAACTCAATGGCCATCACTCTATAATTACTGCCTGCCTGCAATCCTCTGTTGAGCTTAACACCACTGGCCTGTCCACCGTTAGGAAATACACCGAGTTCCTGTTCCACGACATCATCCTTAATTAGATAGAACTTGATAGATCGCGATGCGGGGATATTCTGAGTTTTCCATTTGATTTCAACAGTACTCGGGATGGTCCAGACCGTTGAGTTGTTCGGAGCTGTGATCGTAATGGAGGACCGTATATTTATGGGTCTCGTGGAATTTAAATCTGAACAGCCTCCCCTTGCCGGAATAAGGGCCAGCAGGCAGGTTATCATAAACAGGGTCCTGAGACCGGAGGAACGTATTGTGCGATGGTTTAAATACAGCATAGCATTACCGTGAAATAGTTTATACGCTTCCTGTAACAATCAAATTTTCAAGGCCTTCCACCCGATGAGGCGTAATACATTAGTACAGAAACGGGAAACTGAGGGGCATATTGCAAACCATGGTTTCCGGACTGAAGGACCAGGCTCCGAGCAATACCAGGTTGCACGAAGTGGGCCCTGTCTTGTTTAAATACATGATAACTGGGCTAGATCATAAAAAAAATGATGTAAAGGGAGCCGAGGATACAACCGCAGCAGACCGCATAGAGGATATAGGTGGGTGTCGACTTTTTAGACATTTTTTCTAGATTCTTATGCAGCTACATGTATCTTACCGTTTATCGAAATTCCCAATTTGATGAATCGAAACACGCTCTGAATCTGCTGCCATCAGCATATGCCAAAAATTATGCCATCCTAGCGAGCATTCATGGAAAACCGAGGGTTATTTAAAGGTTTTCAATTTGACATTCCAATGAATTCTTTTAAAGATCCCGATGTACATAAAGAGCTTCAGGTGACGCACATTTAATTTTTGTTTGAATTTCAGGGAAGATTTATTGAAATATGCGGTAATACTGTAAATTGTAGGGTATCCTTTTTTTTCCAATACTTTATAGCTGTGATAACGCAGATACGGCGCCAAATTCTTACCCCTGTACGCCTCAAAAGTGTACATATTAAGCAGGTAAGCCTCACCCGGCTTCAGTAAAAAAGACCGGTTTTTGTATACAAAATCATTTAATTCGGCAAACATAAGGGCTGCTATGACCCCTTCATGTTTAAGACCGATACACAATTGACCCCCCTCTACGGCCTTCCTGATTTGTTCCCCATCCATCCCCATTATATTATTCAAAATGGAAGTTTCTTCCGGGGATATTTCTGCCACGATGTAGTTTTCATCACCCCCCCTGATCGCGGGCTCACTGCTTTGCTGCAGTCCTTCCTGCTCCCAGTAATAAGGGTCAAAATCCAGGCCGAAGCGGGTCATGAAATTTCGGAGGCTGAAAAGGAATAATCCATGGTTGAGGCGTTTCCAAACCATCTGAAATTTATAGTATTTCTCCTTTTCCAAAAGTTTGGTCATGTCCTTGAATTTAACTCCTGCCATATCCGGCCGCGGCTGAATTTAATTCTAATTTTTCACGCAGTTCCTCCGGGGTCATGATATCCCTTTCATGAGCCGAGGCCAATAAATGAATCCTCTTAAGAAGGGAAAGATTGCTGGCGAGTTCTGTTCGTTCATCATCATACCAGATATTATCCTCAAGCCCCACCCGTACCCCTGCGCCTATTGCTATGGCCAGGGAATTCATCATTAACTGGGCATTGCCTATACCCGCCAGGCTACAAACAGAACTTTCCGGAAGGTCATTCATCATCACCCCTGTATGGAGCAGGTTTGCCTGGGCACAGGCGATATTGCCGAATAACAGGTTAAAATAGTAAGGAGGATTGATCAGGTTGCGCTTTTGAAGGAATCTGGCATAATTGATCATCCCACTGTCAAACACCTCAAGTTCGGGAACAATACCCTTATCTTTCATGATACCCGCAAGGTCCTGGATCATGGCCGGACTGTTGACACTGGCGATCGAATTAAAATTGAGGGAACTTAAAGTAAGGCTGCCCATATCCGGTTTTAATGCCCCATCAAGAAACAATGAATCGGAACGTTCTTCCAGTTGATTGAAATTCCGCCCGCTCAGGGAAACACAGATGACGAGCTCCGGGGCAAATTCCCTGATCCCACCGATGATCTCAGCATAGATTTCCTTTTTGTAAGTTGGTATCCCGGATTCCGGATCCCTCGCGTGAAGGTGGACCATGCTTATTCCCAGATCGCAGGCTGCGCGGACATCCTCAATAATTTCCGGAGCGGTCACCGGAACATGAGGGGTCATTTTTTTGGTGGGAATCATGCCGGTAGGCGTAAAATTAATGACTAACTTTTCAGACATGGATGTGGCTTATTCCTACAAAGGACAGCAATAATTCGGTAAGTGATAAAATTTTAGCCGCAAATTAGACCTAGGTCACGATTTTCAGGATGACCGGATGAAGCACAAGGCTGATAAGCGGAATGAAGGCAGGGAAACATGGGTTCCGGTGGGTTGAATCCCTTTCCGGAGGTCATGATCTGAGAAGTTAGCACTCCTGGCAGGTTATCGCAGGAAAGTTTATTGGGCATCCAAAAGCAAGTGGAATTAAAATCGGTCAGGCCATTACTTTCTTTAACGCTGTATTAAAAAGGGCAACATGTTCCAGGGTGCCGGTGCTGATTCTCGCCCAATCCAGCATTGGTGGGAATGGCCGGCCTATAAGGACATTTTCATTCCGCATCGCCTGATTGAGTTCATCAATGGGTCGACCGCTTTTAAAGAATACGAAATTGGTGTGGGAAGGAATATACTCCAACCCAAGGTCATCCAAATTCTTGTAGATAAGTTCCTTGGCCGCTGTATTCTTTTGCAGGCTGAATTTATAGAAATCATCATCTACAAGGGCCGCTTTGGCAGCCTCAATGGCCAGGATATTACTCATCGCCATGACGCCTTCTTTCAGGCGTCCCGCCGTTTCAGGGGTGGCCAGGAGGTAACCTATTCTCAAGCCGGCCATCCCGTATACCTTGGAGAATGTTCTTGATACGATCACATTCCGCCCCTTTTTTACCAGTTCGACCATAGAAGGGTAGTCTGGTTCTGTTATATAATCATAATAGGCTTCATCGCTGAACATCACCGCCTTCTTATCATGAGAAATGCAAAAATCCATGAGTTTATCCTTGTCCAGGAGTGTGCCGGTTGGATTATTCGGATTGCAGATAAAGACAAGTCCGGTTTTATCATTTATTTTCATGGACATCGCATCCAAATCGTGTTCCATAGCACTGTTCAATGGGACGCTGTGGATGGTTGCACCGAAATTTTTAGCATAAGACATCAGCGCATTAAAAGTGGGGTCGGCAGCGATGATCTCACCACCATTGCTCCCGTACAACAGGCCGGCAAGGTGCAGGCCTTCGGTCGATCCACCTGTGATCACCACGTGATCCTTTGTCAGTCCTTCTTTTTCAGCGATTGCTGCTACCAGTCCGGACATTGCCTCAAACGGATATCGACATGCAATGTCGAAAGAGCTTGTAAGGACTTCCCGAACCTTTCTGGAAGGGCCAAACGGATTCTCATTGGAGTTTAATTTCACGGGCTGATCACTATCAGGATTTGTCCCACTTTTTTCCATTGAAAGCAGGTCAAGGCCGCCAAAAAGGGCAAATCCTCCCGAAAGTCCAACCGTGCGGAGCCACGCCCTCCTGTCTGTATTTTTCATAAGGTTAATTTATGAAAAAAAGATACAAATAATAAATGAAGGAACAGACGAAACGCACAAGTTCCTAAGTCTGTTATCGCCGAAAGGAATCCGAGCAGCTACATTCGTTGCAGAATATTGGAAAATATATTTGAATGGATCCGTACTACCGTGATAGAAATGACAGGCAGCCCAATGATCTTTTTTTCATCGGCTGGGACCGAAATCACATTGATGATAAAAACGACCCACAAAGACCAGCAGGTCTGAAGGAATTACCGGTATTCCAAAAAGATAGGTGGATAATCCGGGATCAAAATCGATTATAATACCTAACGTTGCAACCGCCAATAAGATCAGGATCAATTGACTCCCCTGGTAAGATCTTTAAATATCATGGATATGGCCATCCTCATTTTATATTAAAGACTTACACGATCGCTTTTATATTGGCGCGCAGACCTTCCATGATTCCTATGATGTTTCTAACAGTTTCTTTTCTGTAATGCTTGATAAGAATATGGGGAATCCGGATGGTCGTAAACCCATTTTTGAATGAGTGCATGGTCTGCTCCAGGTCATTCATGGCCTGCTCATGGGTGAGCATCTCATACTCGGTATCTATTTCTATGTTCAATTTTACACGGGAAATGGCCACGTCAATCGATTTTTTACCATCCCACCACTCCAACATTGGGTTCACACCGGCTTGTTTAAGACCATAATACAACTGCACCGCCTGAACCGGGGTATTATTGAGTTCCATTATTTTCATAATTCGGGTCTTATGTTGCGGACACAATTCCACTCCAATGGAATCCATAGCATTTCTATGATCCAGGTAACTCAATTCTCTGTTACATTCCAAACAATTCATCAAAGGGGCACTATTAGATTTGGGACTATTATAACCCTTAGAAATATGGAATATTATAAATATTCGACATACAGCATTCAGATTATAGATGAATGGTCATTTATTAGATGAATGGCACTTTCGGGAGCATCCGGGAGTTAATTTTTAGGGTGATGGGAGGTAAGGCGGAAACCCTTTATCTTTATTCCAAAATTATCACAAAAGATTTCAGTTTTAAGCCTATGTCCAAAAGATTTGGCCCTGGTATACTTGTAGCCGCTGCTTTTATAGGCCCGGGAACTGTCACGACCTGTACTTTGGCCGGGGTAGAATATGGTTATTCTCTATTATGGGCGATGCTCCTGGCTGTCGTCGCGACCATTGTACTTCAGGAGATGGCTGCCAGACTGGGTATCCTCTCGCAAAAAGGGCTGGCCGATGTCCTCCGGGATGTGCTTGAAACGCGCTGGATCAGACGTTTGGTCCTGGGGATCATACTCATTGCCATTGTCCTGGGCAATGCTGCCTATGAAGGTGGTAATATCGGAGGGGGTACGCTCGGACTTGAGGCAATGTTCGGATATGGATTAAGTATGATGTACCCATGGCTCATTGGCCTGATAGCATTTCTTCTGCTTTACCTGGGCAATTACCGGATACTGGAAAAGGTATTCATTGCCCTGGTGGGTCTAATGAGTCTTTCTTTCCTATTTACTGCAATCATTACCAGGCCGGATCCGGCAGCAATTCTTAGCGGACTATTCATTCCCGCAGCGCCGGAGGAAAGCCTTCTGACAGTCATTGCCCTTGTCGGAACAACCATTGTACCTTATAACCTTTTCCTTCATGCCGCCCTGGTAAGTGAAAAATGGCATTCCGCTGACGATCTCCCGAGGGCAAGGATAGATACCATGGTAGCAATTGTCATAGGAGGATTGGTCTCTATGGCAATCATTGTAGCAGGGGCAGCAATTCCAAAGCAGGAAATAAAAACTGCGCTGGATCTTGCCAAGGGGCTGGAGCCACTTTATGGCAATGCGGCCAGGTACTTTATGGGAACCGGGCTTTTCGCGGCCGGGATCACTTCTGCCATTACGGCCCCGCTTGCAGCTGCATACGTCGCAAATAGTTGTTTTGGATGGAACGCCGGATTCAAGGACGTGCGCTTCAGGGCGGTCTGGATCATCATATTAACTGTGGGAGTGGTTTCCTTATATTTTGGGATTACTCCTATCGCCATCATCAGATTCGCCCAGGTCGCCAATGGCCTTCTTCTGCCGATTATTGCGGTTTTGCTTTTGTGGCTGGTCAACCGGCGTTCAGTTATGGGTGAAAACAGGAACAAACCCTGGCACAATCTGCTGGCTGGAATAATAATTCTGATGGTTGTCTTTCTTGGCGCAAAAAGTATTTTAAAAGTATTAGGATATATTTAGATAGAACCTGTGAAAATTGATATTAATTGTGATGTAGGGGAGGGCCTTGGCAATGAAGCCGCGCTCTTCCCCTATATTACCTCCTGTAACATTGCATGTGGCGGCCATGCGGGGGATATGGCCACCATGCAACGTGTGCTTCAGCTGGCCGCACATCTCAATATCAGGGCCGGAGCGCACCCATCCTTTCCGGATAGAATTCATTTTGGCAGAAAATCCATGCACCTTCCCAAACGTGTTTTGGCAGCGTCCATCCAGCAACAAATCCAATTATTCACCCAAGCGGCTAAGGGGGCAGGCATCCGGTTACATCATATTAAGGCGCATGGTGCCTTGTACAATGACATGGTTGCAGACGGGGAATTGGCGTTGGTTTATTTAAAAGCTATAAGGCCCTATATCCGGGACGCATTCCTATATGTGCCTTTTGGCTCTGTAGTATCCCGGGAAGCAGGCTCAATGGGATTCAAATTAAAATATGAAGCGTTTGGGGATCGGCTTTACCAGAACGATTTGAGCCTGGTACCCCGTCAAAACCCGGGTGCTGTTATTTCAGATCCGGGAAAGGTCCTGGCACAGATCGTCTCAATAGCACAGCTTCAAAAAGTCCTTTCCGCTGATGGTGGCGACGTAAAAATTAACGCGCAGACCTTCTGCATACATGGTGATACCCCGTCCGCATTACAAATATTGATGTATCTTAACTCCGAATTACCTAAGTATAACATTACGCTGGAAAATTGACCTCATACCCTATTGTCATTAAACCTTTTGGAGAGCAGGCGCTGCTTGTTGAATGGCCGGAAATGGTTGATGAGGATATTCTTTATGACATTCTGAGGTTTCACAACCACCTCAAATTTAATCACCTGAATGACACCAGCTGGGAATTTGTTCCCGCATATAATTCCCTCACCATCATTCATCGAAGTGACCCTGTGGATTACAACGTACTCCGTCGCCAGCTGAACGACTGGTATAAAGAGAGAAAGGAGGGGGAACAAACAGACCATTTTATCTGGAGACTTCCCGTTTGCTATGATCCGGAATTCGGATCAGATCTGGACGAGGTTGCCAGGATGTTAAATAAAACAACGGAAGAAGTGGTTCAGCTACACAGCTCCGTAGAATACACCGTTTTTGGGATCGGCTTCCTGCCCGGGTTCATGTACTTGGGAGGCCTGCCTGAAACGCTGGAAACACCCAGGAAAGATACACCACGGTTACTCGTTCCCAAAGGCTCGGTAGGACTAGCGGGAAAACAGACCGGAATATACCCTCAGGATTCCCCCGGGGGTTGGAATATTATAGGAAGATGCCCCATCCCCATTTTCAACGGAAACAATCCGCATCCGTGTTTTACCAGAGTGGGAGACAAGATCCAATTCTATACCATTACAAAGGGCGCCTTTGACTTGCACAAAATAGAAGCCGAGGTAGGTATTTTTAAGATTGATAAAAGGAAATGGAATGCTTAGAGTAACCCACGCCGGATTTTTCTCAACCATCCAGGATCAGGGTAGATTTAATATGAGATCTCAGGGTGTACCTCTGTCCGGGGTGATGGATCAATACTCAGCGAATATGGCCAATACCTTATTGGACAACGAAGAGGCATCTGCCGTCCTTGAGATTACGATGACCGGACCTACCCTGTCCTTTGAAGCAGATACTTATATTGCCATCACAGGTGCAGACATGTCGGCCAACCTGAACGGGGTGCCCGTACGAAATTACACGATACATAAGATCCGGTCAGGGGATGTCCTTTCCTTTGGCAAACTGCTGAATGGTTTCCGGGCCTATCTGGCAATAAAGAACGGATTTAAAACCCCCCTTGTTTTGGGTAGCCGGTCCTACTATAAACCTTTAACCCCCCTGAACAGAATAAAGGATTATATGGAAATTGAGTATGATATGGTAAGTGATTTCGAACCCTCCCTGCTGGATGTTCGCCCGGAACCCTTTCACAAGGAATATGAACTTAAAGTAAAAAAAGGCCCTGAATATTACCTGCTCGAGGATAAACAACTGGAATTGCTTTTTTCAAGGGAATTCTCTGTTGCCAAGGAAAATGACCGCATGGCCTACCAACTGGAGGAAACCATCCCGGGACACCGGAAAACTTTATTAACATCAGCTACTTTACCAGGGACTGTACAACTTACCCCGCTTGGAAAATTAATTTTACTGATGAAAGATGGACAAACCACTGGGGGATATCCGAGAATTCTCCAGCTCTCTCAAAAAGCCATCTCCATCCTTTCCCAAAAAAAAATTGGGGATTCAGTTTCCTTCAGGCTGTATTAATCGTGTGGAGGCAATTGTATTGAATATGGTAAAATATTGTAATTAAAAAGCTGATGTACAGTATTTTAAATATATTTTATTCAAATTGAATTTGAACCAGCCTGTCTTCATCTTAGCCCGGCCGTTGGGAAACTTTTATCTTTGACCTTCGATATAGTGAATCAATCTGTCGAATAAGATCAAAGAATCTGCATGGAACTGAACCGATTTAGTAAGATAATAACTCAGAACGATAGCCAGCCCGCTGCCCAGGCCATGTTATACGCCATTGGCCTCGATGAAGAAGATCTTAAAAAGCCATTAGTGGGCATTGGCAGTACGGGTTATGAAGGCAACCCCTGCAATATGCATCTGAACGGGCTGGCCCAGAACGTGAAGCAGGGTCTGCTCGAAAAAGATCTCGTGGGATTGGTCTTTAATACAATTGGGGTCAGTGACGGAATTTCTATGGGTACAGCAGGGATGAGATATTCGCTTCCGTCCAGGGATATCATTGCCGATTCTATGGAAACAGTAGTTCAGGCGATGAATTATGATGCCCTGGTAACTGTGGTGGGATGTGACAAAAATATGCCAGGTGCACTGATGGCTATGATCCGATTGAACAGACCTTCCATCCTGGTGTATGGCGGGACCATTGCCTCCGGGTGTTTGGGTGAAAGGAAACTCGATGTGATTTCTGCTTTCGAAGCCTGGGGAGAAAAGGTGGCCGGCACACTTGGAGATAAGGAATTCAAACAAATCATACAACACGCCTGCCCGGGCGCCGGAGCCTGTGGGGGAATGTACACAGCAAATACAATGGCGTCGGCTATCGAGGCCTTAGGGATGGCATTGCCGTATAATTCTTCTAATCCGGCCATAGGGAAGGAAAAGGAAGCGGATTGTACAGATGCCGGCAGGGCCATACTTAATTTACTTGAGAAGGATATTAAACCGAGCGATATCATCAGCAGAAAATCCCTGGAGAATGCTATCAGGCTCATAACCATTCTTGGGGGTTCGACCAATGCTGTCTTGCATTTTCTGGCAATTGCGAAGGCCGCGGACATTTCGTTTACATTAGATGATTTTCAAAAGATCAGTGATACGACCCCATTGCTCGCAGATCTTAAACCCAGTGGAAAATACCTGATGGAGGATGTACACAGGGTAGGCGGAACCCCGGCAATTTTAAAATTTATGCTTGAAAATGGAATGATTCACGGCGATTGCATGACCGTCACTGGTCGTACCCTGGCAGAAAATCTGGCGGATTTACCCGGGCTTTCCGAGGGCCAGAAAGTACTGAAACCGCTGACAGAGCCTATAAAGGCAACAGGACATATCCGTATCTTATATGGTAATCTGGCCGAGCAGGGTGCGGTGGCAAAGATCACAGGGAAGGAAGGGCTTGTATTTAGTGGCCCCGCTAAGGTCTTTGATGGAGAATTCCTGGCGAATGAAGGAATAGGACAAGGAAAAGTAACGAAGGGGGATGTCGTGGTTATCCGCTATGAAGGACCGAGGGGGGGGCCAGGCATGCCGGAAATGCTGAAACCGACATCAGCCATCATGGGTGCAGGACTGGGCAAGGAAGTGGCCCTGATCACCGACGGCCGTTTCTCAGGAGGAACCCATGGGTTTGTGGTAGGACATATTTGCCCCGAAGCTCAGGAAGGCGGGACCATAGGATTGCTGAAGGACGGTGATAAGATCACCATAGATGCGGAATCGAATCTGATAAGTGTTGACCTGTCGGCCGAGGAACTGCTTAAGAGGCGGGCACAATGGCAACAACCGCCTTTAAAAGTAAGCAAGGGAAGTCTGTATAAATATGCCAGGACGGTATCATCAGCTTCTGAAGGTTGCGTAACTGATACGTTCTGACAAGCACTAATGCGCCTCGAGACAGAGGCAAAAAGAAATAATCTAATGTCTTAATTGACTATGGAAACATTGAAAGCAAAGAGAACCCAAACCGATACTGGGACAGTTCTGAAGATAAGCGGGGCTGAAGCTATTATACATTGTCTTTTGGCGGAGGGCGTTGATCTGATCTACGGTTACCCTGGAGGAGCTATCATGCCCGTATATGATGAATTATATAAATTCCAGGACAGGCTCACTCATATCCTGACAAGACATGAACAAGGTGCTTCCCATGCTGCCCAGGGCTATGCCCGGGTATCGGGTAAAGTTGGTGTGGCCATTGCCACTTCTGGACCCGGGGCAACGAATCTTGTGACAGGTCTGGCAGATGCGCTGATAGATTCGACGCCAGTTGTGTGTATTACAGGCCAGGTTGCCCGACACCTGCTGGGTTCAGACGCATTTCAGGAAACAGATATTATTGGGATTTCAACACCAGTGACCAAATGGAACTACCAGATCACAAAAGCGTCTGAGATTCCGGAAATAATTGCCAAGGGATTTTATATTGCACGCTCAGGAAGACCTGGGCCGGTACTCATTGATATTACCAAGAATGCGCAATTTGATGAATTGGAATTTACCTATGAGGTATGTACCGGGGTCCGCAGTTACAATCCTTCACCTGAACCCAGCGCCGGGGCAGTTGCAGCGGCGGCTGATCTGATCAATTCTGCGAAAAAACCATACATTATTTTCGGTCAGGGAGTCATCCTAGGGCAGGCAGAAGAGGAATTGAAGGCTTTGGTTGAAAAAACCGGGATCCCTGCCGCATGGACGATCCTCGGCTTGTCTGCCCTCCCAACCGAGCATCCCATGAATGTAGGGATGGTAGGAATGCACGGCAATTACGGACCAAACGTCCTTACAAATGAATGTGACGTACTGTTGGCTATAGGTATGCGGTTTGATGATAGGGTCACAGGAAATCTGAATACCTATGCCAAACAGGCAAAGGTGATTCATTTCGAAATTGATCCCGCGGAAATTAATAAAAACGTCAGGTGCGAAGTGGCGGTACTGGGAAATGCCAAAACCAGCCTCCAGATGCTATTGCCGTTGGTAAATGAAAACAGTCATGATGCATGGCACAATGAATTTAAAAAGAAATATCAGCAGGAGTATGAAACGGTTATAAAAAATGATATCCATCCTACGAAGCAAGGGCTGACCATGGGCGAAGTTATCGAGGAAATTAATCTGGCATCCGGCCATAATGCTGTGATTGTAAGCGATGTGGGGCAGCATCAGATGATTGCCTGCAGGTATGCTCGCTTTAATCAGACAAAGAGCAATATAACCTCCGGGGGCCTGGGAACCATGGGCTTTGCTTTGCCTGCTGCCATAGGAGCGAAAATGGGCGCCATGGATCGGGAGGTGGTCGCGATTATAGGTGACGGTGGATATCAGATGACTATTCAGGAACTCGCGACCATCTTTCAGAATAAAACCCCGGTCAAGATAGTCGTATTAAATAATGAGCACCTGGGAATGGTACGCCAATGGCAGGAATTGTTTTTTGAGCGCCGCTATGCCTCTACGGTGATGACCAACCCTGATTTTGTAAAAATTGCCGAAGGATACCATATCAAGGCCAGAAAGGTCAGTGAACGAAAGGATCTGAGGGATACTGTACGGGAAATGATGTCAAGCAAGGAACCGTTTTTTCTTGAAGTTGCAGTGGAGAAGGAGGATAATGTTTTTCCGATGATCCCCTCAGGTGCCTCTGTTTCGGATATCAGGCTGAAATAGGCCTTACAACTGCGTTATGAATGATGAATTCCATCCGGCGTATCCTGCCGCATATGAGGATTTGGCAAACAAGTCCAGACATATTGGATTTTCAATGCCTTCAGAGCCTTATACAGGAAGCCTGCTCAAAACCCTGGTTGCCTCGAAGAGAAAAGGACATTTCCTGGAACTTGGAACTGGCACCGGTCTCTCACTGAGCTGGATGCTTGACGGAATGTGTACCGAGGGGCATATCATAACCATCGACAATCATTCCGGGTATCTGGCAATCGCCGAGGCTATATTTGGAGATGACCCACGCGTTACATTTCAGCACTCCGATGGGGAGCAATGGTTAAGTCAACATAGAGAACTGACATTTGATTTGATATTCGCAGATACCTGGCCGGGTAAATACACTATGTTGGAGGAGGTACTCAGCATGGTTCGACCAGGAGGCTTTTATGTGGTGGATGATATGCTGAGGCAATCTAACTGGCCCGAAGGCCATGACGAGAAAGTGCTACATCTTAAAAAATACCTCTATTCGCATAAAGATTTTACCTGTACGGCACTCAACTGGTCTACCGGAATCATCATTGCCACAAGAATGAAATAAATTGAAAATTGATTGGGAGACCTTATTAAACTAGTAAATTAAACATGGAAAACAAATGGTATACCATCTCGGTTTATTCCGAGAATAATGTGGGACTGCTCAACAGAATATCAGGAATATTCCTTAAGAGACACATTAACATAGAAAGCCTAAATGTTTCTAAATCAGAAATTGATGGGGTTTCCAAATTCACTATTGTCGTATTTTCAACGGAAGATTGGACCCGTAAAATTGTGCAACAAATTGAAAAGCAGATAGAGGTTATCAAAGCTTTTTATCACACCGATGAGGAGACCATTTACCAGGAATCTGCCCTTTTCAAAATTGACTCAAATCTCTTGTTTGACGAGCGACGGATACAAAATATCATCAAAGACAGCAATGCGCAGATTGTAACTGTATCCAGGGAATTTTTCGTCCTTGCGAAATCAGGCAGACGCGGGGAGATTGATGAGATGTACCAACTCCTGAGGCCATTCGGGATAATGCAGTTTGTCCGTTCGGGAAGAATTACGGTCAGCAAAGACAAAATGCAGATCACGGCACTTTTACAAGATTTTCAGAATATTTAATATCCACTTTAAAAACACTATATTCAGATATGGCAAATTATTTTAATACCCTCTCACTAAGGGATCAGTTAACGCAATTGAGCAGATGCCGCTTTATGGAATCCCAAGAATTTTCTGACGGAATTTCAGCCTTAAAGGGAAAGAAGATCGTGATTGTAGGTTGTGGGGCTCAGGGCCTGAATCAGGGACTCAACATGCGCGATTCCGGCCTCGATATTTCTTATACCCTCAGGGCAGATGCGGTTAAGGAAAAACGACAATCCTTTAAAAATGCATCAGAAAACGGGTTTACTGTCGGGAGCTATGAAGAACTGATCCCTGTTGCCGACCTTGTGATCAATCTGACCCCGGACAAACAACATACCAAGGTCATCAGCACAGTAATGCCGTTGATGAAGAAGGGTGCCTCACTTTCTTATTCCCATGGGTTCAATATTGTGGAGGAGGGGATGGATATCCGCAAGGATATCACCGTCATCATGGTGGCCCCGAAATGCCCAGGGTCGGAAGTACGCGAAGAATATAAAAGAGGATTTGGGGTGCCTACCCTTATTGCCGTCCATCCTGACAATGATCCTGAGGGAAGGGGTTTGGAACAGGCGAAGGCTTATGCAGTAGCCACCGGAGGACATAAGGCGGGCGTGCTCGAGTCATCATTTGTTGCAGAAGTGAAGTCGGATTTGATGGGGGAACAAACGATCCTATGTGGTCTTTTACAGACCGGTTCTATCCTCTGTTTCGATAAAATGATAGAAAAAGGGATCGAACCCGGGTATGCCTCCAAATTAATTCAATATGGATGGGAAACCATTACCGAAGGATTGAAATACGGGGGGATCACCAATATGATGGATCGGATGCCAAACCCTTCAAAGATTCGGGCATTTGAACTTTCCGAAGAGCTCAAACAATTGATGCGTCCTCTATTTCAGAAACATATGGATGATATAATGAGCGGTCATTTCTCCCGGACAATGATGGAAGATTGGGCGAAGGATGATAAAAACCTGCTGGCCTGGCGGGCCGAAACAGGAAATACGGCATTTGAGAAAACTCCTGCAGGCAAAGACACTATTCAAGAACAGGAGTATTACGATAATGGCGTACTGATGGTAGCTTTTGTTCGCGCAGGGGTAGAACTCGCCTACGAGTCAATGACCGAATCCGGGATCGTCGGCGAATCTGCGTATTATGAATCACTTCATGAAACACCCTTGATAGCGAATACCATAGCCAGGAAAAAGCTCTTTGAAATGAATCGGGTGATATCAGATACTGCCGAATATGGCTGTTATTTATTTGATCATGCGTGTAAGCCCTTACTGGCTGATTTTATGAAGGGAATTGATACTGATGTGATAGGCAGGCCTTTTATTCAGGAAGGAGATACGGGTGTTGACAATGCAAAGTTAATTGCGGTAAATAAGGCTTTAAGGGAACATCCGGTAGAAATTGTGGGTAGCAGGTTAAGGGCATCCATGACGGCCATGAAGCCCATTGTCTGATTGTTGAAATATGGAATTTTAATTTTTACATCCCCACCAACCAATAAAATGAACCAATGGAAATGACCATACCTAAAGAGTACCTGCTGCCCGAACCCTTACACCTGAAAAACTACCTGGTTAACGGGGAATTACAGGATTGGAAGGGAGAAGTTACAGAAGTGTATTCAACCATTACCACGACCTCTGACGATCGGCCAACATTACTTGGAAGTATTCCCGACATGGATGCAGAATCGGCCCTGGAAGCTCTTGATGCAGCGCTCAATGCCTTTGACCAGGGTAAGGGGGTCTGGCCGACCATGAAGGTCGCAGACCGTATAGAGTGCATGGTCAAATTTGTCAAACAAATGGAATCGCGACGCGAAGTGATCGTGAAAATGCTCATGTGGGAAATCGGCAAGTCGTTGCCCGACTCAAGCAAGGAATTTGACAGGACGGTGGAGTATATTTACGACACCATCGAGGATTATAAGCAACTTGACAGGAACAGTGCAAAGTTTCAGAAGCATGACGGGGTATATGCCCATATCCGCAGAGGACCTTTGGGCGTGGTATTATGTCTCGGCCCTTATAATTATCCGCTTAACGAAACCTTTGCCCTGCTTATTCCCGCCATCATTATGGGGAATACGACTATTTTTAAACCTGCCAAGCATGGGGTACTGCTGATCACGTATTTATTGGAGGCATTCAGGAATAGTTTTCCGAAGGGGGTGGTCAATGTTTTGTTCGGTCGTGGCAGGGTAGTGGCAGCCCCCATTATGAAGACCGGAAAAATTGATGTATTGGCATTGATCGGAAACAGCCGGTCTGCCAATGCTTTACAGGAACAACATCCCAAAAGTAACAGATTGAGGCTTGTCCTTGGCCTTGAAGCCAAAAACCCGGCCATCATCCTGCCGGATGCCGACCTGGACCTGACTATAGACGAATGTATTGCCGGGACGCTGTCTTTCAACGGTCAAAGGTGTACCGCATTAAAAGTAATATATGTCCACGAAGATATCCTGCCAACATTTAACCGGCGATTTGCTGAAAAAGTAGATGGCATGCGTTTTGGCAACCCCTGGGAAGAAGGTGTGCAATTAACGCCTCTACCTGAAGCGGATAAACCGGCTTATATCCGTGAACTTATTGATGACGCACTGGAAAAAGGGGCAGCCATTATTAATACCAAAGGAGGACAACAAACAAATAATTACATCTGGCCAGCCGTATTATATCCCGTCACCAAGGACATGAGGGTTTACAAAGAGGAGCAATTCGGCCCGGTGATACCGGTACTTTCCTTTAAAGATATTGAAGAGCCTCTTAATGATATGGCTGAAAGCAATTACGGACAGCAGGTGAGCCTCTTCGGCAAGGATGTCTATGCGCTGGCGCCGCTGATTGACACTCTGGTAAATCTTGTCTGTCGTGTCAACCTGAACAGTTCATGTCAGCGAGGTCCGGATGTGTATCCTTTTACAGGGAGAAAGGATTCGGCTCAATCTACGCTGAGTGTCCATGATGCCCTCAGGTCTTTTTCCGTCAGGACCTTCGTTGCATTTAAAGACAATAAGCTGAATACTAAAACAGTACAGGAGTTGCTGGATACCAAACTTTCCAATTTTATAAGTACTGATTATATTCTGTAGTTACCCGCTAATGGTTGGATTATTTCTACTCGGGATATGCCACCAGTAATTGTTTGCACAAAGTACGCATTCAGGAATCGCTGGCAGGTAGCAGTGTCTCATCTGAAATGGACCTTATTTATTGTTATTGATAACATGCCACCGGTGGGAAGTATGGTGCAGTCAGTCTCAAAGAAGCATTGGTACGTCTGATTTCTCGCGATCAGGTGTCAATTTGCCTAATCTATGCTCTCATTTAACCTAATATATCCGAAAGATCCGATTTTCGGGATAAAATACCATAGATATTGGATAATAGGGTGGAGGAATGGCCTGAAACGCTGCCCTATCTTTGTCCTGTAAACCATTGGCGATAATTATGCCAATGAAACAGGAATACAATGAACTTTAAATCATCTAATAAAAAAGCCCTTACCGCACTGGCCATTGGCGGGTTCGGGATCGGGCTTACAGAATTTGTCATCATGGGGATATTACCCGATGTCGCATTCTCTCTTGATATTACCATCCCCAGGGCGGGACATTTCATCGCGGCTTACGCACTTGGTGTCGTCATAGGTGCCCCTTTATTTACGCAGTTGGCCGCCCGATGGCCGGCAGACAAGGCGTTGCTCTACCTGATGCTCTGGTTTACGGTCTTTAATACCCTTTCTGCCTTTGCAGGCAATTACGGATCCCTGCTGATGTTCCGGTTTTTATCCGGTCTTCCCCATGGGGCGTTCTTCGGAATAGGCGCGGTCATTGCCGGAAAACTGGCCGCCGAAGGAAAATCTGCCAGGGCCATTGCCGTCATGTTCTCGGGGCTTACGATTGCCAATGTTTTGGGCGTTCCTCTCGGCACCTATCTTGGACATACCCTGCATTGGTCCGCTTCCTTTCTCATGGTGGGGATCGTCGGCCTTACCACTATGGCAGCGATCCGTTTTTGGATGCCCAGGATGGTCATTCAAGAGGAAAAGGTTCAAATAGATAGGTCAAAAGGCTTGAAAAATAGGGAATTGTGGCTTCTAATAGCTCTGACTACCATAGGTACGGGCGGCTTCTTTGCCTGGTACAGTTACATTGCTCCACTGGTGCACCTAGTTGCCGGGTTTCCCGAAGACGTGATTGGCTACGCCATGATCGTGGCTGGCCTGGGCATGGTCGCGGGCAATATATTAGGCGCAAAAATGGCCGAATTGTTCAATCCTCTCAAGGCCGTGGCCATTAGTCTTTCGGTTATGGTGCTGCTGCTGGTGCTCAATGCCTTCCTTGCCCAATTTCCTTATGCCGTGCTGCTCATGACCTTTATTATAGGCCTGACCGCCTTCAGTGTCTCGACGCCCCTTCAAATGGCCATCATCAAAGCATCCAAAGGTTCGGAAATGCTCGGATCCTCTCTCAACCAGAGCGCCTTTAACCTGGGCAATGCCTCCGGCGCCTATCTCGCAGGTATACCCATAGCTTTAGGCATGGGATATACTTCTGCCAGTCTGGTTGGCGCTGTTCTTGCGGGTACAGGCGTGATCTTAAGTGTTGTGCTTTTGGTAATGCAACAGGTAAAGGCCGGCAGATGGCGTCTGGCATGGAATGGGGGTTAAACAGGTGCCAATCGTCTGTTCAACCGCCACCTGACATTCCTGCATTTCAGATATGGGCTGCCAGCCAGTCTCCCACCTCACTGGTCTTATAGGCTTTGCCACCTTCCGCGAGATCTTCGGTGATGACGCCTTCCGCCATCGAGGCATTTACCACAGCCCTTATGGCTGCTGCCTCAGCTTCCAGGCCAAAGTCGTCAAACATCATGGCGGCGGACAAAACCGTCGCCAGAGGATTGGCGATATCCTTTCCGGCTGCCTGGGGATAAGACCCGTGGATAGGTTCATACAGGGAAATCGTTTCGCCTACGGAGGCGGAGGGCATCAGCCCCATTGATCCCGAGATCACGGAGGCCTCATCCGTCAGGATGTCCCCGAAAAGGTTTTCGGTAATCAGGACGTCATAGGAGGTAGGCCATTGCACCAGGCGCATGGCCACCGCATCTACAAACTCATAGGTCACAGCCACCTCCGGATAGTCCTTGGCCATGATCTGCACAGTTTCGCGCCATAAACGAGAGGTTTCCAGTACATTCGCCTTATCGACACAGCAAAGTTTTTTAGATCGTTTCATGGCCAGTTCAAACCCTTTTTTCGCGAGTCTCTCAATCTCTTTTCTGGTATAAGTGCAGGTATCATACGCGGTGTTGCCATTGTCTTCACGGCCCCGTTTTCCGAAGTAAATGCCTCCTGTCAGTTCCCTTAAAAAAACCAGGTCGGTGCCTTCTATCCTTTCTTTTTTCAAAGGAGACTTGTCTATAAGAGAGGGGAAGGTAAAGGTTGGCCTGACGTTGGCGAAAAGGCCGAGTTCTCGCCGCATTTTCAGCAATCCCTGTTCCGGGCGTACCAGGGCGGCAGGGTCATTGTCGTATTTTGGATGCCCGATCGCACCGAATAACACCGCATCAGCGGCAAGGCATATCTCATGCGTCTCCTGCGGGTACGGTTCTCCCACGGCATCGATGGCCGCAGCCCCTGTCAACGCAGGTTTCCAGCTAATCTCATGGTCAAATTTCGTCGCGATAGCGTCGCATACTTTCACTGCCTGGTCAATGACCTCAGGGCCGATCCCATCACCTGCCAATACTGCAATAGTCAATTTCATGAATTGAATTTTGGTTTACTTATTAGTTTTCATGCTGATGGGCCATCAGGCCCTGATCATCGCTGCCTCCGGCTGAATGATATTCAGCATTTTCTCCGTGGCCTTGATCGCCGATACGGTCTGGTCGCTGTCCAGCCCGCGGGTGGTAAAATCCCTGCCGTCGTTCTGCCATGTGATAATGGTTTCACAGAGGGCATCTGAATTACTGCCTGGAGGTATTCTGACTGCGTAATTAACGAGGTTGGGCAGGGGGATTTTCTTCATTTTATACACTTTTCTGATCGCATTCATAAAGGCATCAAACTGCCCGTCTCCCTGGGCATTTTCCTCATAGGAGGTTCCATCGATCTCCAGCGACACCGTGGTAGAAGGTTTGAGCCCTTTGCTGTGGGTCAGGACGTAGGATTTTATGCATACCCTCTGGTTGTAGGCGCCGCTGTCCAGGACATCGGAGATAATATAGGGAAGGTCCTCCCGGGTCACTTTTTCTTTCTTATCGCCCAATTCTATGATCCTTTGGGTGACCCTTTTTAATTCTTCGTCATTGAGGGTGAGACCCAGCTCCGACAAATTTTTCTGGATATTGGCTTTTCCTGAAGTTTTTCCAAGGGCATACCTCCGCGTCCGGCCAAAGCGTTCGGGCAAAAGATCATTAAAGTATAAGTTCTTTTTATTATCGCCATCTGCATGTATTCCAGCCGTCTGTGTAAATACGTTATCCCCTACAATGGGTTTGTTAGCCGGGATGCCAAAACCTGTAAATGCCGAAACGAGTTTGCTAACCTTATACAGGGAGGATTCCTTCACCCCGATCTCAAATTGCGGCATAAAGTCGTTAATGACAGCGACGACGCTGGCCAGGGGCGCGTTGCCTGCCCTTTCACCCATACCGTTTACCGTGAGGTGAATCCCGTGGCAGCCGGCTTTAAGCGCCTCCATCACATTGGCTACACTCAGGTCATAGTCGTTATGTCCGTGAAAATCGAAGTGGATGTCGGGATATTTCCTGATGATCTGATCCATAAAGGAAAAGGTTTCCATATGGGTCAGCACCCCTAGGGTATCCGGCAATAAAATTCTCCTTACCGGCTGGGTGACCAGAAAATCCAGGAACTGAAAAACGTAGGAAGGGGAATTGCGCATCCCGTTGCTCCAGTCTTCCAGGTAAACATTGGTAGCGATTCCCTCTTTTTCGGCAAGGGAAATCACCTGCGCGATCTCGCCGAAGTGTTGTTCAGGGGTTTTTTTAAGTTGATGTGTGAGATGGTTCAGTGAACCTTTGGTCAATAAATTCTGGACACAGGCCCCCGCATTTTTCATCCACGCTACTGACCGCCCTTTATCCACAAAGGTAAGCACCTCTACCTGATCCCCGTAGCCCGCCTGCATCGCCCATTGCATGATTTGTTGCACGGATTGATATTCTCCTTCCGACACATGGGCGGAGGCAATTTCAATACGGTCTACCTTTAATTCCTCCAGCAGCAATTTGGCCAGGGTCAGTTTTTCAACTGAAGAAAAGGACACCCCTGAGGTTTGTTCTCCATCCCGGAGGGTGGTATCCATGATCTCGATCTTTCTTTTTTTCATCGACAATATTGATCAACTAGCTATATGTGCATTTTTTAAGGGGCAATGCCCGACAGACACGGAGAGCCGTGTCGCAAGTAATCTGCTGTCAGGAAAGAATTTTGGGAATCACCTAAATAGGGACCTTCGCGGCAAAGGTCTTAATTTCATTTTTTATACGGAGCAAATAATCAATGTCATCATACCCATTGCTCAAATTCCCCTTTTTATAATCGTTGATCTCAAATTTTTCATACTCCCCCGTTTCCGAAATCGTAATGGATTGTTCCTTAAGGTCGATGATCACGTCGGTCCGCGGATCGCTTTCTATCGCCGAGAATAATTTTTGAAGGAAGTCAGCACTGACCTGTACGGGAAGGACGCCTATATTCAGACAGTTATTCCTGAAGATATCAGCGAAAAAACTGGATACGACCGCCCTGAAGCCATAATCATATATGGCCCATGCGGCATGCTCCCTGGAGGATCCGGAACCAAAATTCTTTCCGCCCACCAGGATCTTACCAGTATACGCGGGGTCGTTCAAAATAAAATCCTCTTTAGGTGAATTGTCGGGATGATACCGCCAGTCCCGGAAAAGGTTATCCCCGAAACCTATGCGCTCCGTAGCCTTTAGAAATCTTGCCGGGATGATCTGATCGGTATCCACATTCTCTATAGGCAGAGGCACCGCAGTGCTTTTTAAAGTTCCGAATTTGTCGTATGCCATGGTTGCTTTTTGGTGTTTATAATACATTTAAAAAATAGGATCAGTTATGAGCCATTTCAGCATCCATTAATTCCCTGGGGTCTGTCACCTTTCCGGTCACGGCAGCCGCGGCAGCAACCAGCGGACTTGCCAGGAGCGTGCGCGACCCGGGACCCTGACGGCCCTCAAAATTTCTGTTGGAGGTACTCACCGCATATTTTCCAGGAGGGACTTTATCCTCATTCATTGCCAGGCAGGCCGAACATCCGGGTTCCCGCAATTCAAAACCCGCTTCCTGCAATATTTCAAGCAACCCTTCTTCTTTTATAGCCTTTTCCACCTGATGAGATCCCGGAACCAGCCAGACTGTGACGTTAGGTGCTTTTTTATGCCCCTTAACAATTGACGTGAAGGCCCTGAAATCTTCAATCCGACCGTTGGTACAACTGCCAAGAAAAACAAAATCGATAGGCTTGCCCAACATTCCGTCACCTTCCCTGAAGTCCATATAATTCAGCGACTTCCTGTAAGTAGCCACGCCTCCGTCAACCGTTTCCGCCCTTGGAATATCATTGGAGATCCCCATCCCCATCCCGGGATTTGTACCATAGGTGATCATGGGTTCAATTTCTGAACCGTCAAAGGTAATTTCCTTATCAAAAATCGCATCGTCATCGGTTTTCAGGGTCTCCCAATAGGTCATGGCCTTATCCCAAGCAGCACCTTTTGGGGTATATTCCCTGCCTTTGATATAATCAAAGGTCTTTTGATCCGGTGCGATAATACCGCCGCGTGCCCCCATTTCAATGCTCAGATTGCAGACGGTCATCCGGCCTTCTACACTCATATTTCTGAATACTTCTCCGGCATATTCCACAAAATACCCGGTGGCCCCTGATGTAGATAACCTCGAAATAATATACAGGGCGACATCCTTAGGCGTTACCGCCCGGCTGAGCGTTCTCTGGATATTGATACGCATCTTCATCGGTTTGGGTTGCATAATGCATTGGGTGGCCAGGACCATCTCTACTTCAGAAGTTCCAATGCCGAAAGCGATAGCCCCGAAGGCCCCATGCGTAGAAGTGTGTGAATCCCCGCAAACAATGGTTGCTCCCGGAAGAGTAATCCCATTTTCCGGTCCTATCACATGAACAATCCCATTTTTTTCATGACCGAGACCCCAGTAAGGGATGTTGTGCTCTGCCGCGTTCCGTTCCAGTGCTTTTAACTGGTTGGCTGATAAAGGGTCTTTAACGGGCAGATGCTGGTTTTTGGTTGGGGTATTATGATCCGCAGTGGCGAAGGTTCTTTCCGGGTGTAGCACGCGGATACCTCTTTCCTTTAAGCCGAGAAAGGCAACAGGACTCGTCACCTCGTGTACGAGATGCCTGTCAATAAACAGGACGTCAGGACCATTGTCGATCTTTCTGACCACATGGGTGTCCCATACCTTGTCAAATAATGTTTTACCTGAACTCATACACTCATCTTTCTATGGTCACAAAGCTATAAAAACAAGCTTTAAAAAGAAACTAAGGCCACCAAAATTACGATGTTCAACCGGGTCCCAGGGTCTGTTTCAGATGAGGACCCAACGGTTTCTGGAGATCGTGCAGGCTTATTTCAGGTTACAGGCCTGTCCCGGGAATACTAACTGATCTCCTAACTGATATAATTCCACAGCTTCCTGTCTATTGACAGTCGGGCATAGGTGTTACGGACAGGTATGTTTTGTTCCCCCTTCAGGCCGGGGTCTTCCCGGAGGATACGAAGGGCATAGTAGCGTGCGGTTTTCAGAAGTTCATGGTCCTTAACTATATCAGCAATTTTAAGAGTGAGGACACCACTTTGCTGGGTTCCCATCAGGTCTCCCGGCCCGCGCAAACGAAGGTCCGTTTCCGCAATTTCAAAGCCGTCATTGGTTCGGACCATGGTTTCCAATCGCGTTTTGGCATCGCCGGATAATTTTTTTCCGCTCATCAGGATACAATAGCTCTGCTCTGCCCCGCGCCCGACCCGGCCTCTGAGCTGATGCAGTTGTGAGAGTCCGAAACGTTCGGCACTTTCTATGATCATCACCGAGGCATTGGGGATATCCACCCCTACTTCAATAACGGTGGTTGCCACCATGATCTGGGTTTGCCCGCTGATAAAGCGCTGCATCTCAAAATCTTTGTCTTCGGCCCGCATCTGTCCGTGAACAATGGACACCTGGTATCCCGGCATCGGAAATTCACGGATGATACTCTCATATCCGTCCATCAAGTCCTTATAATCCATTGCCTCGGATTCCTGAATAAGCGGGTATACAATATATACCTGCCTTCCATGCTGTATTTCCTCCCGGATAAAACGAAAGACTTTTAACCGGCTGCCGTCTGTGCGAAGCACCGTCTTAATGGGCTTTCTTCCCGGGGGAAGTTCATCAATCACCGAAATATCAAGATCGCCGTACAAGCTCATGGCCAGGGTTCGCGGAATGGGGGTAGCTGTCATGACCAGAATATGGGGCGGGATGACATTTTTATGCCAGAGGCGGGAACGTTGTGCCACGCCAAACCTGTGTTGCTCATCAATTATAGCCAATCCCAGGTTGGAGAATTTCACCTTTTTTTCAAGGACCGCATGCGTCCCAACAAGTAAATGGAGTTCACCGCTTTCAAGCCGTTCATGAATGCCTTTCCGGTCAGATTTCTTCACGGAACCAGTGAGCAAAGCCATCCGAACCCCAATGTCACCCAACAATCCCCTGAGTCCTTCAAAATGTTGTTGGGCCAGGATCTCTGTCGGGGCCATCAGGCAGGCCTGATAGCCATTATCCAGACACAGCAGTATGGCCATGAGGGCAACGATGGTCTTTCCCGAACCAACGTCCCCCTGGAGTAAGCGATTCATCTGGGCATGACTTCCGAGGTCTGCCCTTATTTCCCGAAGCACTTTTTTTTGTGCTCCGGTAAGTTCAAAAGGGAGATATTCCTTATAAAAAGAATTAAAAAGAGGTCCTACCTTTTCAAAATTAAACCCCTTGATCTTCTGTTTCCGGATCATTTTTTTGTAGAGAAGCTGCAATTGCAAATAAAAAAGTTCCTCGAATTTTAACCGGAAGAGAGCCTTCGCCAAAAGGGCCTGATCATTGGGAAAATGAATGTTAAAAATGGCATCGCCCCTCCCGAGAAGCTGAAGTTCTTCCAGGATGACAGCCGGCAGGTTTTCATAAAAAGGAACTTTGATCTCTGAAAACAGCTGTTGGATCAGTTTTACGATCAAATGGTTTGTAATCCCCCTGGCAGTCAATTTCTCCGTAGAGGGGTATACTGGCTGTATACGTAACCTGGCACCCTGTTCGTGCTCAGAAAGCAGTTCCATTTCCGGATGTGCCATGGAATACCGGCCATTGAACCAACTCACCTTTCCAAACACCACATACGCAACCTCCGGCTGCAAACGGTCGCGGACCCATTTATGGCTGCGGAACCACACGAGTTCCATCTCCCCGGTATTATCCCTGAATGTGGCGACCAGCCTACTGCCTTTTTGTTGCGATACCATACGAATCTGACCTACCTTCCCGATAATCTGAATTTCTGCATTCGTCTGCTCAAGGGCCGCTATTTTGGTATAGTGTGTTTTGTCAATATACCGGAATGGAAAGAAGTGCAAAAGGTCCCCATAGGTCTGAATTCCCAATTCCGATGTCAGCAGGGCTGCCCTGCCCGGACCTGTTCCCTTCAGGTAGGCCACAGGAGTTTCGAGGAATTTAGAATTCATATACCTAATTTAGTACTTCATACAATGAACTGCAATGATACAAAATGCTAAATTTATTGACCTTTAGGTATTCTATGATCCATCGATCCTTCCTGATTTTCCAATATTTATTGCTACCATGGATGGCCTATTGTCAAAACCACTCAGGAATCGACTTTATTCAGGCTGACGGCGACTTGCGGATAGACCCCATTGCGAAATCGGTTCAAGGATCGGTAACTTATAAGTTAGAAACCCTGACCAAAACCGACTCGATCTTCATCGACGCTGTCAATATAGAGTTTTCGTCCGTTCTGCTAGACGGCCGGCGACCCAGGTTTACCTATGACGGAAAACGGATCGTTATTTTTAAAAAACTTTCAGCTGGCAAGGCTCATGAAATCAGGCTAGTATACCGGGCAATTCCGACTCAGGCGCTGTATTTTCTTGGATGGACGGATAAACTTCCGGAAAATAACCAGGTCTGGACCCAGGGACAGGGAAAATATACCAGTCATTGGTTTCCCAGTTTTGATGATATGAATGAAAAATTGATCTTTAATCTATGTATAGCATTTGACCCTACCTATGAGGTCATCAGCAATGGGTTTCCTGAAAAGCCGGCTATGGAGGGTCAGCTAAAACGTCATTGTTTCACTATGGAACATCCGATGAGCAGCTATCTCCTGGCCCTGGTTGCCGGAAAATACAGCAAACAGCGATCCACCTCCGCAAGCGGGATCCCGCTGGAAACCTATTTTTACCCGCAGGATTCGGCCCTTGCAGAACCTACCTTCCGGTTTACGAAAAAGATATTTGATTTTCTGGAATCTGAAATCGGGATCCCATATCCATGGCAGCAATACAAACAAGTTCCAGTCAGGGACTTTTTATATGCCGGCATGGAAAATACAGGGTGTACCATTTTCGCGGATAGCTACATGATAGATTCGCTCGCATTTGTCGATAAGAACTATATCAATGTGAATGCCCATGAAATGGCTCATCAATGGTTTGGGGATCTGGTAACCGAAAAGGACGGCAATCATCATTGGTTACATGAGGGTTTTGCGACTTATTTCGCCTATGAGGCTGAAGGAGATGTTTTTGGCCAGGAATACCTCTTTTGGAAACTACTAGAATCGGGCAGACAGCTGGAGTACCTGGACAGTCGGGGAGAGGGAGAAGCCCTTACCGATCCGGGAGCAGGCAGCCTCACTTTTTATGAAAAAGGCGCCCTCGCCCTGTATATCCTCCGCAACAAAATAGGGGAGAAAGCTTTTTCCGCGGCCATCAAAAATTATCTCAAAGCACATCAATTCGGCAATGTGACCATCGCTGATTTTATGGAAGAGGTAAAAAAAGAATGCAATTGCCCTTTGGAAAGCTTTTACAAGGAATGGCTCGACAGCCCGGATCTTCAGTTCGAAGATCTTAAAAAGATGCTGGCCGCAGGATCCTGGGAGATTTCTTCCTACTTTAAACTCCAGAGGGAACTCACGACCAGTAATGCCGATGATGAAGCCATCATCCAAAAATATTGGGATGCTTCGGGATCCGTCTTCCTGAAAAGTCAGATTATCCTTGATTTTTACAAAACGCTTTCGACGCCATTTTTGGAAATGGTTCTGGCCTCCGGCGACATCTTGCTCAGGCAGGCGGTTGCTGTTTCATTGGACAAGATCCCGGCAGAGTTGAAGACGGAATTTGAAGGGTTACTTGGTGATCCGAGTTACAGGACCATCGAAGCTGCTTTGTATAAACTATGGATCCACTTCCCTGATGGCAGGCAGGCCTATCTGGAAAAAACGGAAGGGGTTAACGGCTTCCCGGACAAGAATGTAAGGATTCTATGGCTTACACTGGCTATCCTCACCCGGGACTACATGGAACCGGTTGATAAGTCCCGGGCCATGGCGGAATTGCGCTCCTACACTTCACCGGCAAACAACTTTGAGTTGCGGCAGCGGGTATTTGTAGTCCTGGACGATGTCCTTGGATTTTCTGATGAAAATTTAAAGGACCTGGTCAATGCTTGCTTGCATCACGGATGGCAATTCCGGAAGTTTGCCCGTGACCTGATGGACAAACAACTGACCGACCCAAAACAAAGACAAAGGATGGGCCAGCTTACCAAGGAACTAAATGGAAAGGAATTGCGTTATATTCAGAGCAAACTTGATTTAAAATGAGGGCAATGGTCATTTCAGGCGGAGGAAGTAAAGGTGCTTTTGCCGGAGGCGTGGCGCAGTATCTCCTGGAACAATCAGGCCATAATTATGACCTGATGCTGGGAACTTCAACCGGAAGCCTGCTAATATCACACCTCGCTTTAAATAAGATTAAAAAGATCCGGGACGTCTATACCTCAGTGGATCAAAACAGTATTTTCAGCAACTGCCCCTTTACCATCCAAAAGAAATACGGGGTGGCAAACATAGGAATTAATCACTGGAACGTAGTCAGGAACTTTTATCGCGGCAGCAAGACTTTTGGTGAGTCCAGGAACCTGCTTGACCTGATTCGTCGTACGCTGACCCTCGCAGAATTTGCAAAATTAAAACAGGGTCCGAAAGATATTGTGGTCACCGTTGCCAACCTTTCCCTGAACCAGGTGGAATATAAATCTATAAAGGATTTTGAATACGACGACTTTTGTGAATGGATTTGGATCTCCTGTAATTATACCCCTTTTATGAGCCTGGTCAGGAAAGATGGATGTGAATATGCAGACGGGGGATTGGGAAGTATGGTGCCTATAGAGGAAGCCCTGAGAAGGGGGGCGAAAATAGTAGATGCCATCATCCTCCATACGGAAATCACGCATTTTAATCGCATGCCGGCTAAAAATGTTTTTTCATTGCTGACCAGTATGTTTAGCTTTATGCTGGACAGGATAGAAAATCAGAACATCAGGATAGGTAAATTTGTTGCCAACCACAACAGGGCTATTATTAATTTTTATTATACGCCTACGGTTCTTACCACAAACTCTCTCATCTTTGAAAAAGAGAAAATGACGGCGTGGTGGGAGAGTGGTTATCAATATGCTGACAGCAAGAATACGGAGCTGAACGAGATCGCAATGAAGTAAACACTTGTGCATCTTAAACTACCACAGAGCACCTATCTCTTTTTTCACATAGGAGAGCGCGGTAGCCGATGGCGATTGTCTGTCCATCGTTTCGTTAAGGATGTCCTCCCGCAATTTATCTGCCGAATCTGTCTGACTCATGGCCGCTTTTCGGATGATCTGGATCGTTGCGCTCTTTGCAGCCTTGATGATATTCCAGCATTCGTCACTCATATAGATCTGCTGTGACAGATTATGGTCGAATTCATTCTCTATACTCTTTACCAGTAAAGCTTCGTACGCGTTTTTATCAGCAGAATGCGGGGAAACCCTTACCACAAGGGATGGGATGGAAATGCGCTCCAGGAACAATGCCATCCGTTCATATGCCTGAAGCCTGATAGGCATGGCATTTTTTTGGGAGTCCTTATGAAGCATATAACGCCTGCGGCCTTCTTCATTGTTGGTATGAAGCCTGAAAAAATAAAAGGCAACGGCACCGGTAACCACGGCCGGTAAAAGGTAAGCGAACAATTGGAAAATCCCGTCTCCGGTCATATTTGTCTGGATTTTGTTACTCCCTTAGGAACGTACTAAATTCATAAAAATTATGAGGAACGAAAAGTAGTGATTATTGCTTCGCACTATTTTTCATGTTTTCCCTTACCATCAGGTAGAACTGCTGAAATTTAGGGTGGACTTTTAAGTTAACCCCCTCTTTGAAATTGCCGTCCTTGCCCAGTGCAAGTAGGCGATCAGGGGAAATCTGATGAATATTCTGCAGCGATTCAGATACGGCGGAAGCCTGTAAGGCTGCAAGTTCCAGTTCACCCGTCATGCTTAAACCTTCCACCGTTAAAGCCATTTCGGGATGTGCCTTGAGGATATTGGCAATATTTACCAACCAGGAGGAAGCGACCTCGGTAAGTTGGGACCCGGACGTTTCACCAAAAAGAAAAGGAAGGTCCGCCATGATGGTAACCGCGCCTTCCACAACACTGATTTTAGCATTTTCACCCAGGGATTGCTTGGCCCTGGTAAGAACGAGAATCGCGGTCGAGTCGTTTTTGGCTATGGACTCCCGGATCCATTTGATCTGCCGCTCTTTTTCATCAAGACTCGCAAGGGTTCGGTTCATATTATCCGAATTCTTATTTGAAACCTGCGCAAAGTTATTTAGATTTTGCAGGAGCGTTGCATTGGCCGTCTGCAATTCTGCTACCTGTTCCCGGAAAGATTCCGCCTGGGACATGCTCATTCTTTCCTGATTTTTGGCGTCCTTCACTAGGGCTGTGGTAGAGTCCAGTTTTGATTTGAGTTGGTTGATTTCCAGAAGCAGGTCACTTTTTTTCTGAGCGGTCATGCCGGCAGAGGTCAAAAGTGATAAAATGCAGATGCTTAAAGTTCGTCTCATGAGACAGGATTTAGTTATTAAGGGACAGGGTTTTACAGAACATCGCTGCAAAAATACTATAATTTGGATTGTTTCGGACAGATCCGGCTTATGACCATTGTACAGTCGCTCTATCCCCGGTGATAACTCTATAAGTCATGGAATTATTGCGTATATCAAATGATTCCGTTGACAGCTATCGGTATCCCGGGAGATACCCTACTATGGTTGATCACGCTTTCATATTCAGGTAATCAAGGGTTAGCTCGGTTAGTGCCTTTACCCCAAGTATCAGGCCACTGTCATCTATCCTGAAATCCGGGGTGTGATGGGGATAGGCCTCAGTTGTACCCGGTGTCATTCCTCCCAGGAAGAAGAAAAAACCAGGAACCTCCCTTTGAAAATAAGAGAAATCCTCGGCGCCTGTAACGGCCTTCTGTTCCTGAACCTGTCCGGATCCGGCCACTTGTTCAAGGGATGGCAGCATGGCGGCTACCAATTCAGGATCGTTGTAGGTGATATCTGTGCTGGTAGTTATTTCTATTGTGGCCTCCCCTCCGTATGCCTTTGCGATGGCCGGAACCATTTCCTCCATCCGTTTATTGACCTGCTTTTGCATATCATAATCAAGCGTTCTAATGGTTCCGATCATTTCCGCCGTCTCTGGGATGATATTAAACCGGACCCCACTGGTGATCTTACCGACAGAAATAACAGCAGCTTCATTAGTCAGATTTACTTCCCTGCTGATGATCGTCTGAAGGCCATCAATAATTTTCGCGCTGATAAGGATCGGATCTATTCCTGACCAGGGTTGTGATCCGTGGGTTTGTTTTCCCTTTACATCAATTACAAAGCGCTGGGCTGAAGCCATGGTTCCGCCGGATTTATAGCGGATTACCCCGACAGGTGTCTGAGAATTGATGTGCAGGCCAAAAATGGCATCAACATCCGGACTCTTCAAAACCCCTTCCTTGACCATCAATAAGGCGCCGCCTTCTTCTCCTGGTGGCGCTCCTTCTTCAGCCGGCTGGAAAATGAATTTGACGGTGCCCTGAATTTTATCCTTATGCTTTGACAGAACTTCGGCCACTCCCATAAGAATGGCGGTATGAGTATCATGGCCACATGCATGCATAACCCCAACCTTTTCACCCGCAAATTCTGAAGTCACTGTCGATCTGAACGACAGTTCGTTTCTTTCCGTCACTGGCAAAGCATCGATATCTGCTCTTAAAGCGACCACTTTTCCTGGTTTTTTTCCTTTTAGGATACCCACCACCCCGGTTTTCGCTACCCCGGTCTGTACTTCAATACCAAGGGATTTCAAATGGGCGGCAATCTTCTCCGCAGTTTTAAATTCACGGTTGGAGAGTTCAGGGTGCTGATGAATGTCACGGCGCCATTCAATCACCTTATCATTGATGGCTTCAATATCTTTCGTAATGGCAGCTTCCTGTGTCCTCCCTAAAAATGCGCAGAGACCAAATAAAGCAATCAGACTTTTATTCATAATTATTTGATTTAGAATTTAATAACATGATAACCTTCTTCCTGTAGTTGAACAAGAGCGGTCATGGCCGACAGGGCAAGCTTCACCCCTGGCAAAACCTCCGAAACGGGCACCTTTCGCGCTTTGGAAGATTGTCCGCACAGAATTACTTGTACGCCGGCATCCATAAGGTCATTCAATAGCCCGGCGTTTGGATTTCCGGTATGGAAGCTTTCCATATATGCCTCGTCGGCCATGATGTCTTTGGTCGCTTCATTATGAAAGACCATATAGACGTTCAGCTGGTCTGTATTGACTCCATTTTGCCCATGCATGTTCAGAAACCTTGCCACTGTTTCGATCTGGCGGTTGAGCTCCCCGGGTGCCTCCGGACTTTCCATAATATCGAAGACCACTTTAAAATCCATAGAAGTATCGATAGGGAAACTGATGTTCTCAATCTCATAAACTTCACCATAATTTTGAATTACTGGTCCCGCTTTTTTGTCCTGGCCCAGAGCGGAAACGGAAAGAAAACCAAGCAGGAACAAATGTAATTGGCGCATAGTCGCTTTGAATGGGCTAAATATAGCAAAATGAATACGAATACTCCATTTTTGACCTGCGAACAATATCTGTTCAATGAACGAACAACAGGAGGACGATCAACGATGACCTCCACACAACCAGGAATGTTAGAGCTTCTTTTACATCTGATAAGGGCCGGCTCTCAGAATGCCTGTACTTGCAGGGGTGTTTATAATTAAGGGTATGGATCATTTTTTGTCATGGCATTTATGGCTAAATTCACCGGCTAAACCCGTTCCATTGAATCAGTTTTTAAATGACCTGAATGACGCACAGAAAGCACCTGTCCTGCACAAAGAAGGACCGCTTATGGTTATTGCGGGCGCAGGCTCGGGAAAAACAAGGGTACTGACCTATCGCATCGCCCACCTGATGCAACAGGGGGTGGATGCCTTCAATATCCTTGCGCTTACATTTACCAACAAAGCGGCACGTGAAATGAAAAAGCGCATTGCAGGCCTGGTAGGAACCTCAGAAACAAAGAATTTGTGGATGGGAACCTTTCACTCAGTGTTTGCAAGGTTGTTGAGATATGATGGTTCCAAACTTGGATTTCCCGGAAATTTCACCATTTATGACACCCAGGATTCACAGCGGCTGATCGCGTCCATCATTAAGGAAATGGGCCTGGATAAAGACATATATAAATTCAAACAAATACAAAATCGTATTTCTTCCTATAAAAACAACCTGATTACAGTCCGGGCCTATTTTCAGGATCCGGAATTGATGGAAGCCGATGCAATGGCCAAACGTCCGAGGACCGGTGAAATATATCAGGAATATGTCAATCGCTGCTTTAAGGCGGGTGCCATGGATTTTGATGACCTGCTCTTAAGGACCAACGAATTGCTGAACCGCTTCCCTGAAGTGCTGCTGAAGTACCAGGACCGATTCCGATATATCCTGGTTGATGAGTATCAGGACACCAACCACTCACAATATCTTATAGTGAAAGCTTTGGCCGACAGATATCAGAATATTTGCGTCGTAGGAGATGACGCCCAGAGTATTTATTCATTCCGGGGCGCGAATATCACGAACATCCTGAATTTTCAGATAGATTATGACGCTGTTGCAGTTTACAGGCTCGAACAGAATTACCGGTCAACAAAGAATATCGTCAACGCTGCGAACGCCGTCATTGCCAATAATAAAACACAGCTTAAAAAGGTGGTATGGACCGCAAACAGCGAAGGAAATCCTATCCGATTACACCGCAGTATAACGGACGCTGAAGAAGGGAGGTTTGTGGCAGGTTCTATTTTTGAGCATAAAATGCAGGAACAAAGACCGAACGGGGACTTTGCCGTCCTCTACAGGACCAATTCACAGTCCAGGGCCATAGAAGATGCATTGCGGAAAAGAGATATTTCCTACCGGATCTATGGTGGACTATCCTTTTACCAGCGAAAGGAAATTAAAGATGTTCTGGCTTACCTCCGGCTGGTTATAAATCCAAAAGACGAAGAAGCCCTGAAACGCATCATCAATTTCCCACCACGGGGGATAGGACAGACCACTATTGACAAACTGGTCGTTGCTGCCAACCAATATGGCAATTCTATCTTCGAGGTAATGGAGAATTTGAATGCAACAGAGCTCAGAATCAATACGGGCACCCGAAGTAAACTGGAAGACTTCGTGACCATGATTAAAAGCTTTCAAATCCTGAATGAGCAGGCTGATGCTTTCACCTTGGCTGAACATGTAGCCCGAAAAACGGGTATTTTACTTGAATTCAAAAAAGATGGCACGCCTGAAGGGATAGGCCGGATGGAGAATATCGAAGAGCTATTAAATGGGATCCAGGACTTTGTGGAAGGCCAGAAGGAATTGGTCGACGCCAGGGGAGATCTCACGACCTTTCTCGAAGAAGTGGCATTGGCCACGGATCTGGATAAAGATGCCGGTGATGACGACAGGGTAGCGCTTATGACCATTCACATTGCAAAAGGACTGGAATTCCCATTTGTTTATATTGTGGGTATGGAGGAAGATCTTTTTCCATCTGCGATGAGTATGAACACCCGCAGTGAATTAGAGGAGGAACGCAGATTGTTCTATGTAGCTCTTACCAGGGCGGAGGAACAGGCCTATCTGACCTACACTCAGAACCGGTACCGCTGGGGTAAGCTGATAGATGCAGAACCAAGCCGCTTTATAGATGAGATAGATGAAAAATATATTGAGAACCTGACACCTGCTGATACCTATCGTTATAAATCAATGATAGACACTGCCATCTTTGGCGAAATTGACAAGAGCCGGCTGCGTCGGGAGAAACCAGCAAATGGCACTCCCCCCGATGGTCTCCGACCGACGGACCATCAGCTTAGAAAATTGCGCAAATTAAAGCCGGAAATTGCAACACCTGCGCCAGGGAAATCTGAAACGGATCCAAACCTGAAGGAAGGTGATATGGTATACCACAGTCGGTTTGGAAAAGGAAAAGTATTAAAATTGGAAGGGGCGGGAAATGACAGAAAAGCAGAGATTATTTTTGATCAGGGAGAGGTCAAGAAATTATTGCTTCGGTTCGCCCGCCTCGAACTTCTGGAGAGCTGAATAGAAAATTTCAGGTAGATTAATGATCCAAAAAAAACAAGAATATGGTGACATTTAAAACATTGAGGGTTACTTCCATCATCGGATACATAACTTTGCTTTGCACAGCCTGTGGACAGGGAGAGAAACCTGTTCAGGAAACGCCCGATGCCGGGGAGGAAGATATGACAGGAACTCCGGATGTCTTTGACGCTGACTATTGGAAAAAGGCTGAACTGGTATGGAGTGATGAGTTTGACGGGAATCAGGTTGATGGAGAAAAATGGACTTTCGAATCCGGGGACCACGGCTGGGGAAATAATGAACTGCAGAATTATGTCGAGGAAGGCAGTACGGAAGTCAGCGGGGGCACGCTGAAGATCATTGCCAGACAAGAGGAGCAAAACGGTGTTGCCGGATCATACGTTTCGGCCAGGATGAACAGTAAGACCGCCTTTACCTATGGAAAGCTGGAAATACGCGCAAAGGTCCCCGAACACAAGGGCGATGGCCTCTGGCCGGCCCTCTGGATGCTTGGAAGCGAAATTAACGCTGTCGGATGGCCGGCCTGTGGTGAAATTGATATCATGGAATATGTCAGTTTCGAACCTGATCAGATGCATTTTTCGCTGCACAGTACTGCTAATAATCATGCGATCGGAACCCAGATTACGTCAGGACCTGTTGGCCTGGAAACAATAGAGGAAGAATTTCACGTGTATGGCGTTTTATGGACTGCCAGTTATATTAAATTTTACATCGATAACGAAGACAATGTTAAGTTGAACTTTATCCGTCCGGCTACCAGTAATGGTGATAACTGGCCGTTTTCCAAACCGTTTTATTTTCTTATGAACATTGCCGTAGGAGGGAACTGGGGTGGCATAGAAGGTGTAGACAATACCATTTTTCCGGCCATAATGGAAGTGGATTACGTGAGAGTATATCAGGTCCCTTAAATGGAATGAAGACCAATAAAACGATATGTCTGTCTGATTCAGCCACCGGGTGAAGGGATTATACACACTTACGTCTGCTGGCTTATTTCAGGCAAATGCATGTTGATACAATTTCAGAATCTCGCATTAAAAGGAGGGATCAGTTGGAGAACGTACTATAAAGGCAGAGGAAAAATTACTCCGTTTCAAACATCAGACTCCATATCAATGTTTTAGTAACAGGAATTAATAAGGTAGATTTAATTGTATTACAAAAGGATGTCAATCCATCCGGGAAATAACATATAGTGGCAGAATTCATAAAAATATTTGAAGAAAATCCCAATCCCAAACAGATCAGAAGGGTAGTGGAGGCATTGCGGGATGGGGGACTTGTGATCTATCCCACCGATACCGTTTATGGTCTGGGATGTGATATTACAAAGTCAAAGGGACTGGAGCGGATTGCACGTATCAAAGGCATAAAACTCAGCAAAGCGAATTGGTCCTTTATATGCGCTGATTTAAGTAATCTGTCCGATTACGTAAGGCAGATAGACACGCCAACTTTTAAGATTCTTAAAAGGGCGTTGCCGGGACCCTACACCTTTATTTTGCCGGGAAACAACAACTTGCCCAGGGAGTTCAAAAATAAAAAAACCGTTGGGATCCGCGTACCTGCCAATGCCATTGCCCAGGCCCTGGTCCGTGAACTTGGAAATCCTGTGGTATCTACCTCGATCAGGGATGAAGATGAACTGATTGAATATACGACAGACCCTGAACTCATCCTTGAAAAGTGGGATAATTTGGTAGATGTGATTATTGACGGGGGTTATGGGGGCAATTTGGCATCTACGGTGATCGACCTTTCTGAACACGAACCCAAAGTCATTCGGGTAGGTAAGGGCAGCTCAGACATTCTCTGAGAAGGATCAAAAAATACCGTCAGGAATTAAGAAATTATTTGCCATTGGATTTTATGGACATGTCCGGATTGTAGGGCGGAATAAACCGATCCGCTTCTTTGGTCTCGCCGATGACCCCTTCAATTTCCTTCTCCAGATATTGCAGATGTGCTTTGGTCATCCGGTGAGTGATCACCGGAATAGTCCCTTTTATCCTGCGTTGCAGGCGAATCAGGTAATCAAGCGCCAGGGAACGGACATCTGTATTGGCAGTATAGTCGTCTGACAGCATCGCCAGGATACCGCCAATGGCTCCTTTGGCCTCGGTGGGTTTGTATAAGGCAATGAGATTGTCTACGTAGGCTTTTTGCAATTTTCTTCTGTACGTATTGGCCTGATAGAAAACATTCAGATCCCCCCAAACCAAATAATTCAGGTCATCAAGATATTCATCAGGCTGATAGGTATCAATATCACTATATCTTTCCGTTATAAAAGTCATCCGGCTCAGCCGGCTTCCACCAAGCAGGTTCATCATGACGTTTTCCATCGTCTTTGTCACTGCTTCTTTGGACTGCGGAGACTGAATTTTATTGAGAACATCATTGGTTAGTAACCAGTCCGGCTGATGAAATATATGATTGTCCAGAAAAATCAGGGCTTCCTTTTGTATACTTTTTGGCACCGGCAGATAGACTTCTCCTTCCTCCTCCATGGTTTTTGGAGTGACGTAAATCCCTCCGATATTTTTCACTACATGAAAAAGATAGTTGTCGTACTGCTTAACCAGGTCATTATATACTTCATCCAAATTGGTATAGTCATCACTGCCGCTTTCCCTGGTCCATTTTGTAAGGAACGGGACGATCCTCTGCAGATTCATTATCCCATAGTTGCTGGCCAGCACAGAATTATCACTCAGGTCTTCCCTTTGTGAACGGGGGTCAAAATCCCGGCCTTCACCGCCAAACCACAGCCGCTTGTTGCCTGATATGCTGTCAATGACCATGGCGTTTAAGATATCCTTTTCCTTTCTATCGTCAAGATCCCCTGGAATTCTGGAATATCCCCATTGAATGGCCCACTTATCATAATCCCCTATCCTCGGCATCAGGTCTTTGGCAGGGATGCTGTCCTGTGGTTGTGCGACATAATTGAAGCGGGCATAATCCATGATCGAACTGGTATGGCCATATTTTCTAAGCCAGTCCGGATCCCTCAGTTTTTCGACAGGAGTTGCATTGCTCGCAGCCATATTATGTCTAAGGCCCAGGGTATGACCTACTTCATGTGCACAGACGAAACGAACCAACTGTCCCATTAATTCCGTATCAAAATTCATCTTCTGTGCCCTTGGATCAACTGCACCCGCCTGGATCATATACCAGTTGTGCAGGAGATTTAACAAATTGTGATACCACCCAATATGACTTTCCAAAATTTCTCCGCTCCTGGGGTCTGTGATATTTGGTCCATATGCATTCTTGGCAGGAGAGGCAAAATAACGCAGTACTGAAAATCTGGCATCCTCCAGGCTCATGGTTTTATCATCCTCAGGCCACTCTTTGCCGACTATGGCATTTTTAAAACCCGCCTGCTCAAAGGCCACCTGCCAGTCATTAATTCCTTGTATCAGAAAGGACCTCCATTTTTTAGGGGTGGCAGGGTCCAGATAAAATACGATAGGTTTTTCGGGTTCTACCAATTCTCCGTTTTTCCATTTTTCCATATCCTCCGGCTTGGGCTCCAAGCGCCAGCGGTGGATATAGACGTTCTCATCCACTTTCAGCTGATCATCCCCATATTCCAGGTAAGAGCTGGCAAAGTAACCCACCCTGGGATCATAGAACCGCTTTTTCATCGGGATCTCCGGCAACAGGATAAAGGAATTATTCAACTCCACGGTCACCACACCGGACAAAGCTGCGGGAATGCCTTTCTTATCATCGAGGGCAGAGGATTTGGCCTTGTAGGTCTTCACGGTCCGTACTTCTGTATTTATTGGAAAGGCACTGATGCTTTTAATGTAGGACTTGTCCTTTTCGAGGGTAGTTAGTTTATAGGCATCTTTCTGGCCGCTGTTCAGGGCAAGTAAAGGATTTTCCCCGTTCAGGAATTCAGTGACATCTATAACCGATGCCTGAGTAGTTTCATTTCGTGCTTTTATATCAAATGCCTCGAGAATGGGTGTTACGTTCGAGTTGTTGACTGCCTTGGCGATGGCATCCGTCTCATTGGCCTGACCTACAAGGGTGGCGATTCTCAAAAAGATTTTGCCCTGCGGTCCTTTTTCCCAAATAATGGTCTTGTCTCCGATCTCTTCCCCACCGTAATTCCCTGCTCCGGCAGGAGTCTTAATAAACCGGGTAACCACAAGAATTTCCCGGTTCAGGATACTGTCAGCAATCTCAAAGTAATACTTGTTATTAACCTGGTGCACTTTAAACAGGCCATTCTGGGTCAGGCTTTCTTTAGGAATAAGTTTCTCAAACGCCTGAGCTGGGGAGACTGCAGTTTTGGAAGATTTTTTAGAGGGACCGGACCGGCTCAGGGTACCACAGGAACTCAGAACTGACAGGGAAGCCAATAATAGTAGTATATATAATCTCATAATTAGACAACGATTTCATTATACAAATAGTATCCGGCAGTTTGGAAATGGTCCTGTTCTATCGTATTAAGGAATCTTTATTGCTTGAACTATAAAGAATATAAAAAACCACGGCCAATTTATACTTTCAGGTTGGCCGTGGTTGTAAATTTAAGATTTTCCCGGGAGTTCTAATTATTGATGGCAGGATCTTTCATTCCTTCCTCAATCATGCTGTAAAACTGATCAATTTTAGGCAATACTACAATTCTTGTTCTCCTGTTTTTGGCTTTATCAGTTGGGGAGACCGGAATATATTCGGCCCTTCCGGCAGCGGTCATACGGGTAGGATTTACACCATAATCGTTCTGCAGGATGCGTACAACAGCTGTTGCCCTTTTGACACTCAGGTCCCAGTTATCGAGAAGCAATCCTCCTTTATTGTAGGGAACATTGTCTGTATGGCCTTCCACCATAAATTCAAAATCCGGTTTATTATTAACCACCTGGGCAACTTTACCCAGAACTTCTTTGGCCCGTGCGGTCACATTATAACTGCCACTGCTGAATAGCAATTTATCCGAAATGGACACAAAAACCACTCCTTTTTCAACACTGATCTCAATATCTTCATCATCAAGATTTCCCAGAACGCCTTTAAGGCTTTGAACCAGAGCCAGGTTTACAGAATCCCTGCGTGTGATGGCATCCTGTAATTTTCTGATAGTTAAATCTTTTTCTTTAAGGCTTTCCAGGGATTTTTCCAGGTTTTCGGCCCCTTTGGTAGTAAGGGTGGTAAGATTTCCCATGTTGTTGATCAGCTCCTGATTGTTTGCCTTCAGGAAGGTATTCTGATCTTCGAGAGTTTTAACCCGTGATGATGCAGTTGCCTCATCTTCAAGACAGGCGTTTAATTTTACTGTTGCGGAATTCAGTAAATCCTGGGTTTCCTTTTGTTTTGCCTCCAGATCGGCGAACTTCTTTTGCGACACACAGGATGATAACAAAAGTGTTACCCCCAATAAGCCTAACATGATTTTTCTCATAATTTATGATGTCTAGTAGTTAATTGATTGTTATGCGATAATCTCTTCTAATCGGCGGCAAAATTATAGAAATTGCCTTTTTATAATTTTCCAAAATTAGTTAATCTTTTACTAATACGTTAAAATTCTTTACTTGATGTACGAAATGCGCCCAAACAATGGACTTTGTAAGATAGTATTTTAGTATAAAATTGGCTTTCTCTCTTTTCCTGTAAATCTTTTTGAATTGCCTGTAGTAACTAAGGTGAGCCCTTAGAATGGCAATAAAATGGCTCCATTTCAGCTGCCATATGAATCTGATGGCAGCAACCGCATCAAGAAGCAGTCTTATCAGAATAATGGGGACGGCCTTTCTGGCGGGCAGGTTTTTTGTAATCGAGAAAAGCGAATTTCTGAAATTCAAATAGGTTTTGCGGGGATTCATATTACTTAAGGTAGATCCTCCGAGGTGGTACACTTTGGAAGTTCCGACATAGTATACCTTATGTCCCGCATTTTGAGCCCTCCAGCATAAGTCGACCTCCTCCTGATGTGCAAAGTAATCTTCATCAAATCCTCCCAGATCACGGAAAACAGAACCTTTGATAAACATACAGGCACCCGTCGCCCAGAATATTTCACGAACATCATCGTATTGACCTTCGTCCTTTTCAACGGACTGGAAGATCCGTCCACGGCAAAAGGGATAGCCAAATCTGTCCAGAAATCCGCCTGCGGCACCGGCGTACTCAAAATATTCTCTTTGAAGCAGGTCGAGGATTTTGGGTTGGACAATGGAGGCATTCTCAAGTTGATCAAAAGCCTGAATTATCGGTGTCAGCCAATTTTCACTGACTTCAACATCCGAATTGAGCAGGCAAAAAATTTCTGCTTCAACCTGACTGAGCGCGTCATTATAGCCTTTTGAAAATCCGCCATTCACTTCATTTTGAATGATTCGAACCCCGGGATGATATGCAGTCAGATAGGCGACAGAATCATCGGTAGATGCATTGTCGGCAACAATTATTTCTGCTTCTCCCGAATATTGAATGACGGAAGGAAGATAGCGCTCCAACAGGTGCATACCGTTCCAGTTAAGTATAATAATGGCTATCTTCAAAACGGGCACAAATTAACCGCTAAAATCAGGAATATGGCGCAAAAAGAAATATTTTTCTTTCTGGTAATCCATTTGGCAACAGAAATGGGTAAGTCCATTGGTTAACAGGAGATATCTTGCCCTGAGTTCCATGTTATACCGGGCGATCTGGTCAAAGGATTCCTGAGTGATCAGTACCTCAGGTGACTTACATTCCACAAGCAGTTGGATGCCGCCGTTGGGGTCATAGGCAACGATATCATAGCGTTTTTTCAAGCCGTGTACCCTCAATACTTTCTCAACATTAATTAAGCCCGGAGGGTAATTCTTCTCCTTTATCAGCAGGTGGAGTACATGTTGCCGTACCCACTCTTCAGGTTGCAGGATCACAAATTTTTTACGGATGATGTCGAAAATCCAGGACCTATTTTCGCTATTTTTGATACGGAATTTATACCCGGGAAAATCAAGGGATTTCATCCCGCAAATGTGAGGAAATTTTTTGAATGGAAGAAGCGAAGCGCATTGTTCAGGAGGTAGAAAATGGGAAGGTACGACCTATTTATTTTTTGTCCGGGGAGGAGCCTTATTACATAGATAAAACCGCCGAATTCCTGGAAACTTCTCTCCTGGCCGAATCAGAAAAAGCGTTCAATCAGCTCACGCTTTACGGAAGGGAAACCACGATTGAAGAGATCATCAGTCATGCCCGCCGGTATCCCATGATGGCAGAAAAACAGGTCATCGTAGTGAGAGAAGCCCAGCATTTGTCAAGAACCATTGAAAAATTACTTGCCTATGCCGAAAATCCACAGCGGTCAACAGTGCTTATTGTGTGTTATAAATATAAAAGCCTTGACAAGCGCAAAAAGTTACATAAAGCCATCCTTTCAGCGGGGGGAGTGGTGCTTGACAGCAGACTGCTCTATGAAAATCAGGTAGCCGACTGGATCAGAAAGTTCCTTAATGGCAGGGGATTTCAAATTTCGCCCGGCGCTGCCGCCTTACTGGTAGATTATCTTGGAACGGATCTGAGTCGCATCAGCAATGAATTATCTAAATTGCAACTTGTGCTGGCGGAAAGTACAGTAATTACTTCTGACTTAATAGAAGAGCACATCGGAATTAGTAAGGACTACAACAATTTCGAATTGCGGAAAGCGGTCGGAGCACGCGACCTGGTGAAGGCAAGCAGGATCATGAACTATTTCGGTCAGAACCCTAAAGACCATCCTTTTGTAGTTACCATAAGTGCATTGCATAATTTTTTCACGCAGCTACTCCAATATCACGGTCTTTCCGACCACTCCTCAAAAAATGTGGCAGGGGTACTTCGCATCAGTCCGTATTTCGTACCGGAATTTCAGGAGGCCGCCAGAAATTATTCAATGAAAAAAGCAAGCCTGGTAATCTCCAACCTGCGACAAATGGATCTCAAGGGGAAAGGGGTAGGAGCACAACAAATTTCACATCAGGATCTCCTGAAGGAATTGCTGGTACATCTTATTTAGTTATTTTTTGTCAATACTGTAGCCTCCCGGACCTAAAAATATAATACTAATAAACATCGCCAGAAACAGCAGTGCCTTTTCCTTAACCGCAAAAGGATCTGCCGAATGTTGCATTAGGGCTGCCACAAGCATGGCTATTGCAGGCGGAATGGCCGCCCATCTTGTTTTAAAGCCTATGATGATCAAAATCGGGCAGAGAAATTCTGCTATCACCACCAGGAATAAGGAAGGTGTGGGGCCTATGCCGAGCGGATCCGCAAACTCAAAATCCCCTTGTAGGAGTTTTTGGAATTTTGGGAGCCCATGGGTCAGTAACAAGGCGGAAGCTGAAATTCGCAGCAGGGCCAGGCCCGTGTCATTTTTGAATGTAGCCATTCCTATTGTGTTTTAGTTTGTAGTACAAATATAGTTTTTTTAATAAATTTTTATGAATCTGTGAAAAGTTCCATCATGGAGGTGGTGAGATTTACGGAATTCTCAATCGTAAAAGAAAGCGGAGGTTTGATTTTCAACACATTATCAGCAGGTCCGTCGGTACCGATGAGGATGTGTTTGGCCCTGAGTCCATTTTTTATCTTTGCTGCAAGATGGGTGGCAGGCCGTCCATCTTCGTCCTCGAGTTCGACACCCAGGAACAGTCCGCTTCCCCTGATATCTGCAATTTGTCTTACCTTTTGTTGCAGTTCCTTAAGTCCCTTGATCAGGTGATTTCCAGTCTTACGGGCATGCTCCTGTAGCTTTTCCTCCTCAATGACTTCCAGCACGGCCTTGCCAATGGCGCAGGAAACAGGATTACCACCGAAAGAACTAAAAAATTCCGGGCCTTCTTCAAAACTTTTGGCAATGGCATCTGTCGTTACCACGGCACCTATCGGATGGCCATTGCCCATAGGTTTGCCAATAACTACAAGATCGGGAACAATACCGTGCATTTCGAACCCCCAGAAGTGGTCTCCCAGCCGTCCAAATCCAACCTGCACTTCATCACTGATGCACAACCCGCCGGATCTTCTGATTTCCGGATAAATATTTTTCAAATACCCCGGGGCGAGCGGCACCTGGCCTCCGCATCCGACGATAGGTTCTGCGATAAACGCGGCAATTTTTCCGGCATTGCGTTCCAGATTTTTTAAAGTTATCTCTGAGTAATGGTTTGCAGCAGAGAATGCATCGGGGAAGCCTGAACGGAAGACTTTAGGAAGTGGCAATTGAATAATGTGTCGCTTTCTTCCCCCTTTGTGATTGTATTTGTAGTGGCTGGCATCAATGGCTGCCATCGTATGACCGTGGTATCCATGCTCCAGAACCATGATCCGGTCCCTTTTGGTATGACCGGTGGCCAGGCGAAGTGCGAGGTCGCTTGCAGCACTTCCTGAGTTGACAAAAAATACCTTTGTCAGGGGATGAGGGAACCGGGCAAGCAACTTTTCACTGTAGTCTGCGAGTTCGTCATATAGATAGCGGGTATTTGTATTGAGCCTTGACATCATTTTCTGCCCCGCCCTTACTATTTTAGGGTGGCAATGTCCGGCAAGCATGATGTTGTTATAAGCATCTAAAAAGGTATGACCCTCGGTATCATACATGTATTGGAAAGCTGCCTGTTTCATTCGTATCGGCGCCTGGTAACTCAGGCTGAATGAAGTACTCAGAAACCGGTTCCGTCGTTTGATGTCATCTTGCGGCGGAGCAGTTGGGGTAAGCGAATAACCGGCGGCTTTCATAAAAGCATTACTTGCCTCCATGGGACTTATGGATAGCATTTTCCGCAATAGTTTCCAGGCACCTTTTTCACTAATAGTAATATATTCAGATTCAGGGCTTTTTATTTTGGCATAAGCAGAATTGCAGACGCTGATACACAATCGTCCCGCGATCAGGTAATACAGCAATTCCAATTCGGTTTTTTTGAGTGGCTCCACCTGATGGTAGGAACTAATGACCTCTCTGCAGATTTCCAGCGGATCGTCTTTATCCATCATGAGATAGGCGAGTCCGACGGCCAGTTCACAGATTATCCATGTGTAGCACATATCTCCAAAATCGATAAGCCCTGTAATTCTGTCATTTGAGGTAAGCACATTCCACACATTGGCATCGTTATGAATGATGCCCTTTCTCAATTTTGCCCTCTTGGGAAATACCCGCTGTTCAAACTGCATGATAAAATAATCTACGAGGCTGCGGTCTGAGGGATCTGGAATATTTGCGAGATATCGCTTGCTGCGATCCATATGTTGGAGATCCCAGGGATATTCTCTTGCAGCCAGCGTTGCATCCCGCAATCCTTCCAATTCCCGGTCAACGGATCCTAAAAAAGTTCCAAAAGATTTAAGAAGCTCCGGGGGATGGGACACAGATCCAAGAAAATCTCCTTCTAGGAAAGTCAGCAATCTTAAAATATGCCTTTTGGTAAGTGTGAGCGCATCGCCCTGCAAATTCGGCAGAACGGCAGGAAAATCATAAGTTTTCAAGCTAGTGAGCCTCGATAATATCCTGTTTTCACTAAGGAGCAACTCCAGGGTATCCTCATTTCTTGGGTAAACTTTAAGCACATACGTAGATTTTCCCTCCTGCACCTTGTAATTTGCACTGTTATAACCATCCAGGGGCACAGTAGATACGTTACTCAGACCATACCATTTGCTTAACAGCTTCCCGATGTGCTTCATCAATTGATGTTTTGTAAGGTCTAAACTTAATGCAATTCCTGTAAAAATTTATGAAAACTATTTTCCATGAGTCAAGGGGTCCGAATATTTTTAAACTACGGGATCAGCTGATTGGCAGCACACAGAAACCGACCGAGGGGAGACCATCGAAAAACCAACGGTGCACGGATCTAAATCTCATTGGAAATTTCGATAAGGAAAATGTATAAAGAGTGGTTATGCCAGCCGGGCCAAAAGGGCAACTTTCAGAAAAGTTTAGGAAAATCTCCGGGGTTTGACTCGTGCATGATAGCATAAACTTTCTCAAAAATATCATCAGCGTTGGGCTTGGAAAAGTAATCTCCGTCAGTCGCATAAGCTGGACGGTGGGCCTTTGCGGTGAGGGTTTGAGGGGCACTGTCCAGGTATTTGTACGCTCCCTGATTTTCGATGATTTCCTGCATAAGATAGGCAGCACAACCTCCTGGTACATCTTCATCAATGATAAGTAGCCTGTTGGTTTTTCTGATGCTCTTCACAACGTTATGATCAATGTCAAAGGGCAGCAGGCATTGGGCATCTATTAATTCTGCATCAATACCTACCTCCTTCAGGTCTTTTACTACATCTTCCACTATTCTCAGGGTGGAGCCGTAGGATACCAACGTAATATCCGTACCTTCCCTGATGACTTCGACACGACCAACCGGAGTGCAAAGTTCACCCAGGTTGGTGGGTCGCTCCTCTTTTAGCCTGTAGCCATTAAGACTTTCGATGACCAGGGCAGGTTCGTCACTTTTCAGTAACGTATTATAAAATCCGGCCGCTTTGGTCATATTCCTGGGTACCAGGATGTACATGCCCCTTAATAGATGGATCAAAGCGCCCATCTGGGAGCCGGAATGCCAGATTCCTTCCAGACGATGGCCCCTGGTTCTGACAATAAGGGGCGCCTTTTGTTTACCCACCGAACGATATAACAAAGTTGCCAAATCGTCACTGAGTGTCTGCAGGGCATATAAAACATAGTCCAGATACTGGATTTCGGCGATGGGTCTGAGTCCTCTCAAAGCAAGCCCGATTCCCTGACCAATGATGGTGGATTCCCGGATGCCGGTATCAGCTACCCTTAGTTCCCCGTACTTCTTTTGAAGTCCTTCCAGTCCCTGATTCACATCTCCTATGGCCCCGCTATCTTCCCCGAAGATCATGAGTGCAGGGTATCGCTCGAAAAGCCGGTCAAAATTGTCCCTCAGGATAAGTCGACCATCCACTGATTCCGGATCTTCCTCATAAGTTGGGGCAATCATTTTAATTGCGGTAGCGTTGCCGGGGAGTTCACTGTAAAGATGCGAACTGAACTTAGGCTGATTTTCCCTGAAAAATCCGTTGATCCAATTTTTGAGGGCTTCCTTTTCGGGTCCGGATTCACCCAGCAGGTATCGCATCGCCTTCCGGGCCTTTGAGGACAGATCCTTTTTCAGAGGTTCTTCTATGGCAATAAGGTCATTCTTTATACGTGAAATAAAAATTCTGTTACTACTATTGGCGGCAGCGTTTTCAAGAAGGTTTATCAGGGTTTTTTTCTCTGCCTTATGGGGACTTAAAAAATCTTCCCAAGCCTCTTTCTTGGCAGACCTTACTTCCTTTTTGATCGATTTTTCAAGGGATAACAACGACTCATCATCCGCAATCTTATTTTCTATGATCCATTCCCTGAAGCGCTTGTTACAATCATTGGCCGCTTCCCATTTCAATCGTTCCTCACTTTTATAGCGTTCATGGGACCCGGAGGTAGAATGACCTTGTGGCTGGGTCAGTTCTGTCACGTGTATAAGGACAGGGACATGGGCTTCCCGTGCGATATCCGAAGCATTTTCATACGCATGGATTAAGGCGGTATAATCCCACCCGCGCACCTTTAGGATTTCATATCCCTCATTATTTTCGTTCCGTTGAAAGCCTTTCAGAATTTCCGAAATATCTTCTTTTGTTGTCTGGTACCTGGCCGGTACGGAGATACCGTAGGCATCATCCCAGATGCTGATCACCATCGGTACCTGTAATACACCTGCGGCGTTCAGGGTTTCAAAAAAATGACCTTCACTTGTACTAGCATTTCCGATGGTACCCCATGCAACTTCATTTCCATTATCGGAGAATTTGTCGGATTTGAGTTCTTTGTTATTCCTGTATATTTTGGATGCCTGGGCCAGACCAAGAAGTCTGGGCATCTGGCCTGCCGTAGGTGATATATCCGGGCTGCTGTTTTTCTGGGCGGTGAGGTCTTTCCAACTCCCGTCATCCTCAAGGCTGTGAGTGCCAAAGTGCCCGCCCATTTGTCTCCCGGCACACATTGGTTCTTTTTTAAGATCCGTAGTCGCATATAGCCCATGAAAAAAATCATGAGGGGTCAATAGTCCCAGAGCCATCATCAGGGTCTGATCCCTGTAATACCCGCTCCTGAAATCTCCGTCCATAAAAGACCTGGCCATAGCCAACTGAGGCAGCTCCTTTCCATCACCGAAAATTCCGAATTTGGCCTTTCCTGTTAATACTTCACGTCTTCCGAGCAGACTGCATTCCCTGCTGGTTACCGCTACCTCATAATCACTCAGAATCTGTGCCCGGAAATCATCAAAGGAAATGTCGTCACTGGACTGAAGTTTAACTTTCATCGGGTGGTCAACTATTTTTTACAAAAGTATCAAAATACTTTGATTATAAAAGTTGGTAAACAGCTATCCAAATTCAATAATTAATAAAAAAATTGACATATATAATGATATTGTCAACAATAGGCCAGAAAGGTCTCTTTTTTTTAGAAATGTTTCAAATGCTAAAACCACTTTCTTGTAAAGAGACCTATAAGGGTTTTAGGGCTAAGAGTAACTATGAAGCGGATCTTTTCATCATAGTTCGGTTGCCCGACTTCCCATCCGTTATTTGAATACAGGGGAAGGTATAGCTCGAAGTAATCAGTTACAAGATTGAGCCGGATGCCCGAGTCATAAACAAATCGAAGATTTTCAGCTTTGTTTTTCATAAGACCCATATCGCCATATAGCTCGATCCACCGCCAGATGTTGATACTGGCATTGGTGGTTGCCATCCAGTTATTGGCGAAGGGATCGGGTAGCTTCGATTTAAAGCCACCCTCTGCAATTACGATCTGCTGGCTTACAATGCCGGTATCCTCCGATCTGCCCAGATAGCTGTAGTCGAAGAGATAATCAGTCGGCCGGTCAAGAGCAAAACTAAAGAAATCTGGGTTGACATAGTTAGTGGTCTTATTTCTCAGGAACTTTCCGGCGAAAAATCTGAAATTGAATTGGCGGTTGTTTTCGAAGAGTTTCCTGTATTCCAATTCGAATGAAAGCTTGCTGAAATCACTGCCGTGCTGTGCATCGGCAAACCAGGATAAATAGTCAATTATTCCATTGTTGTTCTGATTGAACCGCACGTTAAAAATACCATAGTCCGGAGGTGTATCTAATTCTCCAAGGCTTTCATCAATACTTCTCAGTACATTGACGTACCGGAAAATAAGTGACTCCCGTTTATTGGATATAAGGTTGCTCGGACGCCATCCCATACCAAAGGATGGGGTGATGGTGGAATACCTGGAATTGACCTGAAAGTGGGAGGTAGAAGCACTCAGGGAGTAATTAGTCACATACAGACCGCTTTTTGCCAGGTAGTGTCGGTAGTTGAACCTCCCATAGCCTACAAAAGCCCCTTCCAGGAAGGCGTAAGACGGTGAAAAATCAAAAATAAAAGGCCGTTCAAGCAATGTTTTATTAGTCAGACGGACCCCAGGACTAAGACCGTCATAGACATTGAAACCGATCACAGGCATAAAAAAGATTTGATTGTAATAGGGATCTTCCGCGTCTTTAAAAAATTGAAGTTTTAATTTTTTATTGCTGGAAAAAAAACCGTTCAGCGTTTTCCAGTTATCACGCTGATTAAACTCAGGAATTTTCTGATCATAGTTCAGGACAAGTCGTTCTTCACTGCCCCGGGGGATGGTGAAAGTTTTGGTTTTTTCAATATTTGAAAACCAGTATTTTGAAACAACGGTATCATTATTTATCCCAAACAGCGATATTGGGACGTTGGTACCTGCCTTATTCCTGAGGGTTACCGTAAGTGAATCCGGCGATTTGATCACTTTTTTAATCTTAAAGTTGATCCTCTCACTGGTTGCTACGTAATTGTCAAAAAACCAAGCTATATCCTTATCCGAATATTTAGATAATACCTTTTCAAAATCAGAAGGATCGGTAGGTTGGAGTTTATAACTTTCGTAATATTCAAGAATACTCCGATCAATATGATCCTGCCCTATATATTCGGCCAGATAGGCGAGGCCAAGCCCGGCCTTGTAGGTGTTTGCAATCTTCTGATTGAATTTGATCAAGGAATCATTGGGAGTGCTCAGGGCCTGATCCAGGTTATTTCTGGCAGTGAGCATATACAGGAAGGAATACTGATCATTGAAATCCATTTTGGCCAGCTTATAATTCCTGAAGCCCCACAAACCGGATAATTTGCCTAGGAGTTTTTGTCCCTCATAATATTCATCCACATACTTAATCATCATGTAATTTACAAGAGCATCATTCACCCATTTGTCCTTTCTGGGATCCAGGAAAATACTTTCCCTGAGGTAACTGATCAGGGCTGTTTTAAGGAATTTCATTTCAAACTGAAATTGCTCGTCATAAGGCCTGATGAAGGACGGAAGCTGATTTATTCCATACAGGGGATTCTTGTTAAAATCAATTTCACTCACAATTAATTGTTCGTAGGGGAAATCTCCGAGATTTTCATGAATGAATCCCGTGATCCTGTTTATAGAGATACCCTGTAACGCCTTATCATATTTCTTCGCCTCTATATCGGTGACCACAATCAGATCCGGCGTCACATGTTTTATGAACTTTTTTCGCGCATTTAGAATGATATCACAACTTTTGCGATTTTCACCGTGAAGGGAGGCATAATGCTTGCGTGGAAACCTGGTGACGCTGGCTTCATTGTAATTGGTACCCAGAAATAAGGAATCCGGATAAATGAAGTTGATCCGGGTATCAGTAATGTCCGTATAGAGATCTTCCAGGTTTTTATTGGAGTACAACAACCATTTGCCGTCATACACCGCTGGGGTCAGGTACCAGTCTTTCAAATAGTACCCCCCGTTGTTGTTATAACCGTAAGGAGTGTATTTATCCGGCGGAAGCTGGACGGAATAGGTGATGAAGAGCTTCGCCTCCTCCCCCGGAGCGATAGGCCTGTTCAGCACAATTTGAATGAGATCCTTGCCGGGAAGTCTGAGCCAGGTGAGTCCCCGGTATTCGTTGTCCACCGCACTAATGATTTCAGTGTATCCCCGTTCCTCCCTTTTGGCCAGGTGCAAACTTTTCTTGAATTCTTCAGCGAACCGCTTTGCAAGTGCAGTATTCTTGTCGGAGTAGGCATTTGCCCAATCATTGAAAACAATGGTAGAAAGTGTGTCCTTCGAGGAATTTCGGTATATAAATTCCTGTTGTACACTGATCTTCTTGGTTTCTTCATCCAGAGTGGCCGTCAGGGTATTGCTGTGTTGCGCCCGGCAGGGTCCGAATGATGCAACCGCACTTATAGCCAGATATATGACTGATTTTCTTAGGGCCATCTCAGGATTAAAAATTTGGGCTCAGGGTATGGCCTTTGTAAAAGGAGTCAATTCGCTGCACAACTTCATCTTCACCGTCAACCACTGAGATAAGATCCAGATCTGCCGGACTTACATTTCCCTCCTGTAGCATAGTGGTTTTAATCCATTCCAGTAATCCTGACCAAAATTCACTTCCTACCAGGATGATCGGAAATTTGCCTATTTTATTGGTTTGTATAAGGGTAATTGCTTCAAAAAGTTCATCCAGGGTTCCAAAGCCACCGGGCATTACGACAAAGGCCTGTGAGTATTTTACGAACATAACCTTTCTGACAAAGAAATAGTCAAAATCGAGACTCTTGTCATCATCAATGTAAGGATTGTCGTGCTGTTCAAAAGGCAGGTCAATATTGAGGCCCACTGAGGTTCCCCCTGAAAGATGCGCTCCCTTGTTTCCCGCTTCCATAATTCCCGGACCTCCACCCGTGATGATACCATAGCCAGCCTCAGCAATTTTTCTTGCAATAGATACGGCCAGTTGATAATATTTCTGGTCAGGCCTGGTCCTTGCGGAACCAAAAATAGTTACACAGGGGCCTATGGCACTCATTTTTTCAAAACCATTGACAAATTCCCCCATAATCTTAAATATGGCCCAGGAATCATTGGTCTTGATTTCATTCCATCCTTTATGATGCTGTTCTCTTCTCATACTTGCAGACTTCCAAAGGTAACCGTATTCAGGGCAATGCAGTGCAGACGATTCATTCTTTGGTTTTAACAAAGATGCGCCGGGGCTTATTTCTAATCACATGCAACATTTCTGTCTATAACTCAATAAGTGATTAAATTAGTATCCGCATGGTCATGCAAACCCAATTCCTTTTTAAGGAAAAGTGCTGTGTGGCTCTTTTCATCAAGAGCTACTTCTTCCGGGGTACCGGTGGCAACAATCATGCCACCACCTCGGCCACCCTCATAACCGATATCAATTATGTGGTCCACCATTTTGATCACATCCATATTGTGTTCGATCACCACTACGGTATTCCCCTTATTCACCAGGGTGTTCAATACTTCCATCAGCACCCGTATATCCTCGAAATGAAGACCTGTGGTTGGCTCATCCAGAATATAAAAGGTATTCCCAGTATCGCGTTTTGCCAGCTCCGTCGCAAGTTTCACCCGCTGCGCTTCGCCTCCGGAGAGCGTGGTTGACTGTTGTCCCAGGGAGATATAGCCCAGTCCGACATCCTGAATCGTTTTTAATTTCCTGTATATGCGTGGAATATTTTCAAAAAAATCAACCGCTTCATCAATAGTCATTTCCAGGGCATCTGCAATGGATTTTCCTTTATACCGGATTTCCAATGTTTCCCGGTTGAATCGTTTCCCGTTGCAAGTTTCACATTCTACATATACGTCTGGCAAAAAGTTCATCTCGATGACCCGCAATCCTCCGCCCTGACAGCTTTCACAACGACCGCCCTTCACATTAAAACTGAACCGTCCGGGTTTGTAACCCCGGATGGCTGCTTCCGGGGTTTTGGCAAATAAGGATCTCACTTCGCTGAATACTCCGGTATAGGTGGCGGGGTTAGACCGAGGCGTCCGTCCGATCGGGGATTGATTGATATCAATTACCTTGTCAATGTGCTCGAGACCGGTGATTTTGTCATAGGGCATAGGCTTTTTGACCCCATTAAAATAATAGGCATTCATAATCGGATAAAGTGTCTCATTGATCAATGTGGATTTTCCGCTTCCGGAAACACCGGTAATACCAATCATTTTTGCAAGAGGAAACTCCACGGACACCTTCCTGAGATTATGGCCGGTACAGCCTGTGAGGTGAATGCTTTTACCATTACCGGGGCGTCGCTTTTCAGGAATGGCTATCTGTATATCACCGGTAATATATCGTGCGGTAAGGGTTTCGGAATGAATGAGTTTGTCAGGACCGCCTTCCCAGATAATTTCACCTCCGTGTTTTCCAGCCTTTGGACCGATATCAATGACATGGTCCGCATGTTCGATCATTTCCCGGTCATGTTCCACTACGATGACGGAATTACCGAGGTCCCTGAGCGACTTCAAAGAGCTGATAAGCCGGATATTGTCCCGTTGATGAAGTCCTATACTTGGTTCATCCAGAATATACAATACCCCCACCAACTGCGATCCTATCTGGGTCGCAAGCCTAATTCTCTGTGCTTCTCCGCCAGAAAGTGATTTGGAACTTCGGTTGAGAGAGAGGTAATCCAATCCTACATCCAGCATAAATTGGATGCGGGTTTGGATTTCTTTAATAATTTCCTCCGCGATAATCTTTTGATTTCCTGCGAGACTTTTGGACAAGCCCGTAAAAAAATTGGCCAGTTCGGCAATGTCCATCAGGGCAAGCTCAGAAATATTCCTATCTCCCATTTTAAAGTAAAGGGATTCCTTTCTCAGTCGGGCGCCTTCGCATTCAGGGCATGTAATTTTATCCATATAATCCTTTGCCCATCTTTTGATGCTGGAAGAATCGGCCTGCTCATATTGATTTTTGATAAAATGGGCGATTCCCTCATAATCGATCTTGTAGTCCCTCTTAATACCCAGGGTTTTTGAATCCACCTCAAATCGCTCCTTACCCCCGAACAGAATTATTTCCAATGCTTCTGCCGGAACGGAAGCTATGGCATCGGTCAGCGCAAACCCATATCGTTGTCCAATCGTCTCCAGTTGTTTGAAAGCCCAGGAATTTTTGTATTCTCCAAGGGGGGCAATCCCGCCGGCCTGGATGGACAATTTTGGATTTGGAATGATCTTTTCCTTGTTTACCTGATAGATATGACCCAGGCCATTGCACTCCGGACACATCCCTTTCGGAGAGTTAAAAGAAAAGGTGTTGGGTTCCGGGGCAGGGTAGGAGATACCAGTGCTGGGACACATAAGATTCCTGCTGAAGTACCTGGGTATTTCTCCCCCTTCTTCCAGCACCATCAATACGTCGTCTCCGTTGTGCATGGCCGTGTTTATGGTATCCGTAAGACGCTGTTGCAGTCCTTCTTCATTCCGCACAATCAGCCTGTCAATAACCACTTCAATATCATGGGTCTTGTAGCGATCCACCTTCATGCCCTTGACGATATCTCTTAATTCCCCGTCTACCCTGACCTTCACAAATCCCTGTTTGGCAATCTGTTCAAAAAGTTCCCTGTAGTGTCCTTTCCGGGATCTTATCAGAGGCGCCAGGATATTCACTTTCTGATCCTTATAAGTCGAAATGATAAGCTCACGTATATGTTCATCGTTGTAGCTTACCATTTTTTCTCCTGTCCTGAAGCTGTAAGCATCCGCGGCTCTGGCAAAGAGCAACCTCAGAAAGTCGTAGACTTCGGTAATGGTTCCCACGGTCGATCTGGGCGACTTGGAGGTGGTTTTCTGCTCAATGGCAATTACCGGGGAAAGTCCGTCAATCTTGTCGACATCCGGTCTTTCCAATCCCCCGAGGAACTGACGGGCATAGGCGGAAAAGGTTTCTATATAGCGTCGCTGGCCTTCGGCGTATATGGTATCAAATGCAAGAGACGATTTGCCGCTACCGGAAAGACCCGTGATGACGACCAGCTTCTCTCTTGGAATAGTTACATCAATGTTTTTTAAATTATGGACCCGCGCGCCTTGGACCTCAATATTTTCTTCATATTTTATCATGGGGGAAAGCAAAACCGCAAAGGTACACTTTTGACATATAAAATAGAAGCCGGTCGCAGGTAATCGGTATTAATCTGTGATGCATCAACATCAGACTGCCTGCCGTTGCCGTTGGGAAGTTTGATTCGAGGAAGACTTATTTGAAGTTCGAACTTTAACAGGGAAGTCAGAATTGGCCTTATCTTTAAGGAAAGTGAACTGGCTGGCCTCTATTTTAACTGAGGCGGCTATCGAATCATGAAATACATGGGTATTTCCCCAACTTTCCTGAGAAATGAGTTTCATTAGACCGTTGTTATAGAAAATCCCATAGGACCGCTTGAGATCATAGAGCATCCAATCCCTTTCCCTGAACATAGATTTAAAATGTTTTGATACAAGAGGCAACACATTAAAGTAAGGCTCAAGAGCAGCGGTAAGCAGGCCGTCGGGATTTTCTTTCATTCCAGTCCAGGTTTCGACCTGCTGTTTTTCCTCTCCCACAAGACGTGACATATGTTCTATCCTTAGAAGTTCATGGTCCGGAATTACCGGTCTGTCCGCTGTAAAAAACAGCCAGTTGATGTAATGAAAAAGGATCAGCTCCATTCCTTTTTGTTCACTAAGAAAGGCAAAATAGATGTTTTTAAGAGCGTTGATACTCTTCTGTTCCAGTGCCATCCAGACACGGCGTGCCTTAGCCTCGTCAGTTGCGATCAATCGGAATTCAGAGAATAGTCCATTTTGAACGTCTTCATTCCTGCGGATTTCCAAAACATCGATCCGTTTTTGATAGGCCGTGAATACAACGGATAAAAATCCGCTGAAACTGCCATCGTAACAAAGTATATAGGTCTGATTCATGATTCCCTGAATAAATTGAGTTGATTAGTGATCATTGTTTTACGCTTCACCAAGGACATGGGAGACTGGCGTGGTGCTTTCTTAACAGAGATGGCTGGAAATATGTCATTGGTCCCAAGGAGGGCAAAATCCAGTAGTTTTTTGTGAATAGTTTCCATATGTCCTAATTTGGTAATATTTCCAAAAATATGGAAAATATCCTATATATGGAAATATTCCTAAAAAATATTTGGATATATTCCATTTTTTGTAACTTAGCGCGGGTATTAAATCCGAAGCCATGTCAGAAAATGAAATAACAGTCAAACGATTCACCGATATACGCAGGGCATTGGGCCATACCCAGTCGGAATTTGCTGAACTTCTTGGAATACCTAATACGACGGCTGATATTGAACGGGGAAGGACCAAACTTTCCGGGAAAATAGTCGCGGAACTTTTAAGGCAGTTTAAGATCAATCCCTTATGGCTTTTCGGGGACAGTACCCAACAATACCTTGAGACTTCGGGAACAAGTGTTATCCCCAAAGTAGTGACCGTGGATTCATCGGACCGGGATAATATAGTCCTTGTAAATGCCAAGGCCGCCGCGGGTTATCCCCAGAATATACAGGATACAAGCTGGTACAGACAACTGCCGGCTTTCGACCTTCCCATTCCTGAATTCCGGAATGCAACCTACAGAGGGTTTCAGGTAGACGGTGACAGTATGTTGCCCAATCTTAAATCCGGGGAATGGGTACTCGCCAAGGCGGTGGAACACATTGATGACGTGAATCCCAACAAAATATATGTGGTTGTTCTTGAGGATGCCGTTCTGGTTAAGAAAATTGAAAAAAAACCGAATTCAAATAATATCACGCTTATCTCCCTGAATGAATCTTACCCGCCCTATGAAATAAAACCTTTTCAAATTCAGGAAATGTGGCAGGTGAACAGCAAAATCACTTTTGGGGTCGACGCCACCACCGAGAAGGGTTTGTTACGCCAATTACAGGAATCCATGGAGGAATTAAAAACGCACCTGAGCCAGGGATCGACGCCGCGCTGAGTCAAGTCCCCCGGCCACCTGCCCAATGTTTCCCATAGAATTGCCCTCCCAGGTAGATTGATTGTTATCCATCCTACCCGGATATCTTTTACACACATTTATCCTGTTCGGAAGCCTTCAATAAAATAATATGTAATCGGTTTATATGGCCGTCGAAATACCATTGAGCGGATATTAAGGTCGTTCAACTGGTTTATTTTACAAGGCCATTTAAAGGTATTTTCTTTACAGGACCATAGCATAAGTAGGTTAAGTTCATGGTAAGATTTGGGGAAAAAGGTAGGGGAGACCCTACCTTTTTATTTTCACAGAAGTCCTTTCTTCGAATCTCCCCTGACATGTCCAGGCCGGAAAGCCGCCTCTCTCTTTCCGATCCTCCCTTTTATACCAGAATACATGCCATTGATCCAAAAAATGCTGAATATTAGCCGTTTTAGACGAATTTAGTAGGGTAAATGCAGAAGCCCCAATGCACCACACATATTGTATTTTCAATTTCCGGATGCTGTCGATAATGTTACTTCAATTATCACCACGACTCATTCCTTTGGTCATTAATGGGAGCCATCTGCCAAAACCCAATGTCCCATGAGAAAAAAATTCAACTTTATCAACATGGTCCTCCTGGGAGGTCTCATGTATGTTGCCTACGTCCTGTCTCTCGTCATCTTCAATCTGCTCTAATTAAAAGCCATTGCCTGCTTTCCGGGTTCCCTCCCAGAAAAATGAGTCTGTTGTTGTCATATTCCGGACCTGATATAAAAATGTTCCTTTAGCCCCTCTTCCAAATAGGGGTACGGATCAGGCCGGGCCTATGCAGAAAATTGCATTTATACGGATAATTTTGAATGTTTCTGAGCTAACAAATGCTTCCCGCTGACCTTAGCTTTGGGAAAAACATCAGATTATGTCGATTAAAAATTTATACAACACTGAAGCAAGAGAAAAAATAGAGGAACTGGCCGTATCGATAGATATTGGCATGATGGCAACCAATTTGAGCATTGCGCCGTTTCATGTTATTCCTATGAGCACCAAAAAGGTGGATGATGAGGGTTCGATATGGTTTCTTAGCAATAAGAACAGCAACCATAACAAGAATATAAAGGCAGACAGCAGGGCTTGCATGTTGTATTCTGATCCCGGATCCATGGAGTTTCTCAATGTATATGGTACTGCCGTGATCACTGATGAACAGGCCATACTTGATTCCCTATACGGAAAAAGTGATGATGCATGGTTTGAGGGGAAAGATGATCCCAATCTCAGTGCTATAAAAATAATGCCTGAAGAAGTTCACTATTGGGACACAAAGGATGGAAAGCTTGTTTCATTACTAAAGATGGGGATCGGGGCTATTACCGGCAATGAACCTGACCTTGGAGAAGAAGGCTCCCTCAATATTTAGAGCGAAGCACTCCTCTTTTACCAATATGTTTTGGCGGGTATTTTCAGAACTCGTTAAGGTGCCTGTGTGTCTATTATAACAATGGATGCCACTCCCACGCCTTATTTCCTGCCGAGCCATAAAACGGTATTAAGGATCAACCTGTTCTGATATTTGCTATGAAAACTACTTGAGAGGGTACGAGTTGTCACTCCCTCATGGTCGATATCATTATGCCCCATATTAAAGTAGACCATTCGATATCCGGAATTCATCCAGACTACTGGATAATATCCTGAAGTCCAGATTTCTTCAGGCTTGGGCCCTGTGCCTAAGGGAAAACTTTTGGGATGGATGGATAACAGAATTTGAATTTCCGGATTGAGCCGCAGATCTTTTTCCCAGCGGTACCACTCATTCGGAGCCGACTTAAATTTTTTTGGCAGCCCTTTTAAAATGGGATGGCTTGTATTTTCCCGGGCAAGCACTGCAGCGGTTGGTCTCCACGTATTACCTATGTAACTGCCGCATCCCAGAAAGTTGTCATGGTACCATTCCCAGTTTTGAGGTACCTTCGATGGCGTCAGGGCAAATCCGGCAAAATGGAAACCCATCCAACCCCCTCCCAGCTTCATATAATTCTCAAAAGCTTCTCGCTGCTGGCTTTTCTCCGGCCGTGTATCCAGGAAGATCACCAGGGCATATTCCGAAAGAAAGGCTTCTGCGAGCAAGTCCCAGTCATCTGTGGCCAAAAAACAGAAATTGTTTTTCTCTGCCATCCTGCTGAACCAAATATTGGCCTCACGGGCAAAGCTGATATGCGCCTGGTCATTTTTGGCAGTGTAGAATGCGACCACACGGAAGTCGCAAGTCCTGCCCGCAAAGCTGGCAAAAGTTCCCAGAAAGCAGCACACGAAAAAAAACTTTTTAAAGCCCAACTGTCATTCGAATTTTCAGAAGTATCCTGTTAAGCTGGCCGTGCAGATCGGGAATCAGGGCAATGACTTTACCATGATATCCTTATAAAAGACGACACTTCCCGGATCATGTCCCTGGAGCGCAAAGGTGCCTTCTCCAAAAACCTTTTGGTTAGATCCTTCATCCCTTTTCGGATTTTCGGGTTCTGTGTAATCCACCACAGTAATATCGTTGATTTTTACAATTACCCGTTTGCCTTCAACTTTGATATATTCAGTATACCATTCGTCATCCTTTACATAATTTTCTATAACGTCCTGAACAGCGTACAGGCTGCCAGTCCGACGCCAATCTGTGTGGGAATTATTTACCTGGACTTCGTAGCCATGTGCAGGCCATCCTCCATCCTGAAATAGTGTATGAAAATAGATACCGGAATTGGACCCGGGTTTTGTCTTGACTTTTGCCTTAAACTCAAAATTCTTAAAATTGTGTCCTTCAATTTCTCCATCATAGAACAAATGAGCCACCTCCCCGTTAACCTTTATTGTGCCATCTACCACTGAAAAAGTAGCCGAATTCTCGCCCACCTTCCAGCCCTGCAGATCTTTTCCATTGAAAAGAGATATCCATCCCTCATTGGCCGAACCCGGTTGTTTTTGGGCAAAAATACTTATCAATGGTAATAGTAAAAATGTCATTATGAAAGCGGATCTAAGAACTACTTTATGCATATCATATAATTTTTAAGGTGATTTTGAATCTGTTCTTATGTGTATATTGACTATTTAACACTTCCGCAGCGGGCATTCCAGGGTTTGATAAGATACTGCAGGGAGTGTTCGGAAGTGAAATATACGCTTTTTCTCGTTTTATGGGATATCACCCATGGCAGGATTTATCAGGCGATCTGCCCCACCACGGGCTGAATCTCTAATTACGATCTTTCTTGTCTCCGAATCTAATTCCTCTATGAATAAATGTCTCACCGGATCGGTAAAGAAGGCCCGCACTTTCTCTGGCCATTCTACAAAGATCCAGCCATCCGAATACAAATAATCTTCCAGGCCCATATCCAGCGCCTCAGAAATGCTAGCAACCCGGTAAAAATCGAAATGATATCCCAATAAAGTCCCGTTGTCAAAGTAATAGGCGTTTACAATCCCGAAGGTCGGGCTGGTAACATTTTCTCTGCCGCCAAGAACTTTTACCAAAGCCTTGATAAGTGTTGTCTTTCCTGCCCCCATTTCCCCGTAAAAGCAGAGAATTTTACCTTTGGTCTCTTCGAGGATGCGACCGGCAACCACAGGCAACTGGGCCTCCTGATAAATTATTTCCATATTTGAAGAAATTTACCGCGGTTCAAGCACTAAGAATGGCACAATCATTTCCTCTAATGAGACCCCGCCGTGCTGATAACTATTCCTGTAATAGCTTACATAATGATTGTAATTGTTGGGGTAGGCGAAAAACAGATCGTATTTGGCAAAAATATAGGAACTGCTCATGTTGATGCTTGGAAGATGAATGTTCGCCGGGTCTTTGGCTTCAAACACATCTTTCTCTTCATAGGTCAGACTTCTTCCTGTCTTATACCGAAGGTTAAGACTGGTCTCCTTATCTCCTATGACTTTGGACGGCTGTCTTACATGGATGGTACCGTGATCGGTAGTTAGTACGAGCTTCATTCCCATTTGTTGGGCATGCTGAATGATCTCCAGCAAAGGTGAATTTTTGAACCAGCTCTGTGTCAGGGAGCGATACGCTTTGTCATTTGAAGCAAGTTCTTTTATTACCTCCATTTCAGTTTTGGCGTGTGATAGCATGTCCACAAAATTGTAAACGAGTACGGTCAGATCATTTTTTTTCTGGGATTTGAAATTTTGAGACAAGTGTCGCCCTTGTTTCAGATTACTGATTTTATGATACTCCCAGGTAATGTCGAGTCCCAGTCTGCGCAACTGCTCTCCCAGAAATTTATCTTCGTTCAGGTTTTTACCTCCCTCATCCGTATCATTTTTCCACCAGTCGGGATATTTGCGGGACATATCAAGGGGGGTCAGACCGGAAAAGATCGCATTTCTTGCGTATTGTGTTGCTGTAGGAAGGATACTGAAATAAGGCACCTCCTTCGTTTTCTTATAAAATGGAATTAAGACATCTTCAAAAGAGAACCATTGATCATACCTGAGGTTGTCAATGACCACCAAAAGTACAGGTCTGTCTTTTAATTCGGGGAGGATCAATTCTTTAAAGAGCGTATGCGACATGACAGGTTGATCGTCGCCGGCAAACCATTCTCTGTAGTTCTTGTCAACAAACTTGCTGAACTGGCTGTTGGCTTCCACTTTCTGCGATTCGAGGATCTCGTTCATCCCCGAATCCTCAATTACCTCCAGCTGTAGTTCCCAGAAAATTAACTTCTTGTAAAGTTCCGCCCAGCTGTCACAGGAATTCACCATCGACAGATCCATTGATATTTTCCTGAACTCCTGCTGGTAATTGGAAGTGGTTTTTTCCGAGACGAGCCTGGAATGGTCCAGGTTCTTCTTCAGGCTCAGCAATATCTGATTCGGATTCACTGGCTTGATCAGGTAGTCCGCAATTTTTGAACCGATGGCTTCTTCCATTATAAGTTCCTCCTCACTCTTGGTGATCATGACGACCGGGAGGGAGGCATTCATATGTTTTATGCCGCTGAGCGTTTCAAGCCCGCTGATCCCAGGCATATTCTCGTCCAGAAATACAATGTCAAAACGTTTATTTGCAATTTCCACAAGAGCATCCTGACCGCTCTTACAGGTAACCACCTCATAGTTTCTTGCTTCAAGAAAAATAATATGGGGTTTTAAGAGATCGATCTCATCGTCTACCCAGAGAATGGAAATTTTGGTCATTTAAAACAGGGCTTTTAATTATCCGGTCAGAATGTGCCCGTCAATGTAAATATAACGGGATCTGGTGAATAACAGTGCTTTGATGTTGTCTCGTTTCAATTGTATACATTTGAATCGCAATCGGATCCTAAATAACCTGGACTTTGTCGGTATCTGCGAAGCTGAAACTTTTTAACGACCCAATTTACGGTTTTATTGGAATTCCGAACGATCTTATTTTCAACCTGATCGGGGAACCGTATTTTCAGAGGCTGCGCAGAATTTCTCAAATGGGGCTCTCATCTCTTGTATACCCCGGGGCTCACCATACGAGATTCCACCACGCTCTTGGCAGCATGCACCTGATGGTGCAGGCCATTCAGGTACTCCGCTTTAAACAAGTTGACATCAGTGAAGCGGAATCAACCGGATTATTAATGGCTATTCTGCTGCACGATATCGGACACGGGCCCTTTTCACACGCCATGGAAAACAGCATTGTCAAAGGCTTAACTCACGAAGCGATTTCAGTGCATTTTATGGCTGCGCTCAATGAGAAGTTCAATGGGAGTTTAACGCTCGCCATCTCCATTTTTCAAGGCACTTTCCATAGGCGTTTTATGAATCAGCTGGTCAGCAGTCAGCTTGATATGGACCGGCTGGATTATCTGAAGAGGGATAGTTTTTATACAGGGGTAGCCGAGGGAAATATCAACGCGGAACGCCTGATCACCATGCTCAATGTTGTTGATGACAATCTCGTTGTGGAGGAGAAGGGCATATACTCCGTAGAAAAATTCCTTATGGCGCGCAGGTTCATGTACTGGCAGGTATATCTGCACAAGACGGGTATTGTTGCTGAACAACTGTTGATAAAAATCCTTCAGAGAGCCAGGGAATTACGCGCAGGGGGTCGTCACATTTCGGCAAGCGAGCCTTTGATTTTCTTTATGGATCACATCATTGATGCTGCCGGTTTTGACAGGTCGGTGCTGGAAACCTTTGCCCTGCTGGACGATGTAGACATATTGGCGGCCATAAAACTTTGGAGGCATCATGATGATTTTGTTTTGTCCCACCTTTGCAGGATGTTGCTGGATCGGAAACTATTGTCAATTAAACTCCGGAATACGCCCGTCAGTGAAGAAAGGTACCGGAAGCGATTTGAGAAAGTGAGAGATAAGTATGGCCTGACCGACCAGGAGACTTCTTATTTTGTTTTTTTAGGGATTATAGAGAACAAGGCGTACAATCAGGAGAAACAGAATATTCATATCCTCCGTGCAAACGGCAGACTGACCGATGTGGCAAAGGCTTCAGACCAATTGAATTTAGAAGCACTGGCAACAACTGTTACCAAGTATTATATCTGTTACCCCAAAGATGGTGTTTGGTAATTTTTGTTACTTTTGTCTATGTCGCATCAGGTGGCATTAATTTTTGTCTATTGGAATTCACGGCTAGTCAGATCGCGGGTATTTTAGAAGGGGAAGTTGATGGTAACCCGGAGATCGCCGTGCACAAACTGGCTAAAATTGAAGAGGGAAAAGCAGGGTCACTGACCTTTCTCGCAAATCCTAAATATACACCGTATATCTATGTTACCGAGGCGTCAATAACCCTTGTAAACAGAGACTTTGTGCCTGAGCAATCGCTCTCCACTACACTGATTAAGGTAGAGGATGCCTACAAATCATTTTCCAAACTGCTTGCTTATTACAACCAGGTTAAAAGCAATAAAATGGGTGTAGAATCTCCTGTATACCTGTCGCAGAACGTATCCTATGGGGCGGACTTTTATTTAGGCGCTTTTTCCTATCTCGGAAGTAATGTCACTATTGGAAACAATGTGAAGATCTATCCCAATGTCTATGTTGGGGACAATGTCAGCATTGGAAATAATGTTGTTGTATTTGCCGGGGCAAAAATCTACTCCGAAACGGTCATCGGGAACAATTGTGTCATTCACAGCGGTGCCATTATCGGCGCGGATGGATTTGGATTCGCTCCGGATCTAAACGGGGAATTCAGTAAAGTGCCCCAGACAGGTAACGTCATCCTGGAAGACAATGTGGATGTTGGCGCCGGTACCACAATTGACCGTGCCACCCTTGGTTCTACTATCTTAAGGAAAGGGGTGAAGCTGGACAATCAGATACAAATTGCGCATAACGTAGAAATTGGCGAGCACACCGCGATTGCTGCGCAGACCGGGGTGGCCGGATCTACCAAAATAGGAAAGAACTGTATGATTGGCGGACAGGTTGGGATCGTTGGCCATATTGTCATAGGGGATCGCGTTAGAATCCAGGCACAGTCCGGGATTGGAAGAAATGTGAAGGACGGGGAGGTGCTTCAGGGTTCCCCGGCATTAAATTACGGAGACTTCTATAAGTCGTATGTTCACTTCAAAAATTTACCCAAAATCATCAACAGATTGAATGACTTTGAAAAAAAAAATAAGATTGAATAACATCGCAATCAGGCAACGCACCATTGCAAAAGACATAACGCTTACCGGGGTAGGGCTCCATACCGGAGCAAATGTAACTATGAAGTTTGTCCCTGCGCCTGAAAATCACGGCTATGCCTTTAAGCGGGTTGATCTTGAAGGGGAACCTGTTATAGAAGCAGACGCCAACTTTGTCATCAATACGCAACGGGGCACCAATCTCGAAAAAAAAGGGGTGAAGATTCAGACCTCGGAACATGTGCTCGCCGCGCTTGTCGGACTTGAGATTGATAATGTATTGATAGAACTGGACGCCCCCGAGCCACCCATCATGGACGGCTCCTCCAAGTACTTTGTCGCCGCGCTCGAAAAAGCAGGCATTGTGGAACAGGACGCCTCCCGGGAAGAATATGTTATAAAGGATGTCATTACCTACAAGGATGACGCCACAGGAAGTGATATTACTATTATCCCAGCGGAGGAATACCAGATTACCACGATGGTCGATTTCGGTACCAAGGTACTCGGAACTCAGAATGCGACCCTGGAGCATCTCGGCGACTTCAAGCATGAAATTGCAGATGCCCGGACCTTCAGTTTTCTCCATGAGCTTGAAATGCTTCTGGAAAACGGGCTGATCAAGGGAGGAGATCTGAATAATGCCATAGTATATGTAGATAAGGAAATATCCGAATCTACCATGAAGAAGCTTGAGAAAGCATTCAATAAGAAAAAATTAACGGTAAAACCCAATGGGATTCTTGATAACCTTGTTCTGCATCAGCCCAATGAAGCCGCAAGGCACAAATTATTGGATGTAATCGGCGATCTGGCATTGATTGGTGTCAGAATAAGAGGGAAGGTGATCGCCAACAAGCCAGGACATTATGTGAATACCCAATTCGCCAAGAAACTTGCTAAGATTATCAAACTCGAAAAGAGAAACAATATCCCAAAATATGATCTGAATCAGACCCCTTTGATGGATGTTACCCAGATCATGAACATTTTGCCGCACAGGCCGCCTTTCCTGCTGGTGGATAAAATCCTGGAACTGTCAGAATCACATGTGGTCGGGGTAAAGAACGTCACAATGAATGAGCCGTTTTTTGTGGGACATTTCCCTGGTGCCCCGGTTATGCCCGGAGTTCTACAGGTGGAGGCCATGGCACAAACCGGCGGCATTCTTGTGTTAAGCACTGTGCCGGATCCGGAGAATTACCTGACTTTTTTCATGAAAATAGATAATGTTCGTTTCAAGCAGCAGGTGGTGCCTGGGGATACACTAATTTTTAAATGCGACCTGATCTCTCCGATCCGCAGGGGAATCTGTCATATGCAAGCCTATGCCTACGCCAATGGAAAACTTGTTTCCGAAGCTGAATTGATGGCACAGATTGTTAAAACCAAAGAAGATTAGCATGAATCAACCTCTTGCCTATGTGCATCCTGGAGCAAAAATTGCAAAAAATGTGGTTATTGAGCCTTTCTCAACCATCCACAATAACGTTCAGATTGGCGATGGCACCTGGATTGGCTCCAATGTAACCATAATGGAGGGGGCCAGGATTGGCAAAAATTGTAATATCTTCCCGGGGGCGGTCATTTCCGCTCCCCCGCAGGACCTGAAATACAACGGGGAAGAAACAACCGCGGTAATCGGAAATAATACAACCATCCGTGAATGTGCCACGATCCACAAGGGCACCGCCGACCGGATGAAAACGGTTATTGGAAAGAATTGCCTTATAATGGCTTACTGCCATATAGCTCATGATTGCCTGGTCGGGAACAACTGTATTTTTTCTAACAATTCTACCCTGGCGGGCCATGTCACTATCGGGGATAATGTCATATTGGCGGGACTGGTGGCCGTACATCAGTTTGTATCGATAGGGAATCATGCCTTTGTAACCGGGGGCTCCCTCGTCCGCAAGGATGTCCCTCCGTATGTAAAAGGCGCCAGGGAACCGATGTCTTACGTAGGCATCAATTCGGTGGGGTTAAGACGCCGGGGCTTTCACTCGGATAAAATCCGGGAAATACAGAATATTTACAGGATATTATATCAGAAAAATTACAATAATTCTCAGGCTGTTCAGATCATTGAGGCCGAAATGGAGGCGACACCGGAACGCGACGAGATCCTGCAGTTTATACGTGATTCGCAGCGGGGGATCATGAAAGGATATTTTAGCACTACATAAAGAAATATGGCAACAACATCAGACATCAGAAAAGGATTGTGTATCAGATACAACCATGATATATACAAGATCATAGAATTTCTTCACGTCAAGCCGGGCAAGGGACCTGCATTTGTGCGGACCAAACTGAAGAGTATTACCAACGGCAAGGTTCTGGACAATACTTTTTCAGGGGGTCATAAGATCGAAGATGTCCGTGTTGAGACCAGAAACTACCAGTTTCTTTATGCGGAGGGAGACACCTATCATTTTATGAATACCGATGACTATAACCAGATCACTCTTCAGGAAAGTAGTCTGGATGCCCCGGACTTGCTGAAAGAAGGGCTGGTGGTCACCATCCTTTTCAATACAGAAGACAGCATGCCTTTATCGGTAGATATGCCCGCAAGCGTCATCCTGGAGGTAACACATGCTGAGCCGGGCGTTCGCGGCAATACGGCTACCAATGCCACAAAACCTGCCACCGTCGAAACAGGCGCCCGTATCAATGTACCATTATTTATCAATGAAGGTGACAAAATTAAAATAGATACAGAAAAGGGCATTTATATGGAACGCGTCAAAGAATAAGCCTTCGCATTCCATAATTTGGGTTACCTCCCTGGAGTAACCCTTTTACCATATTTTGAATGAGATTTAAAAGGAAAGGCCGTGAAATTCCCAAAACCTTATAGTCTGAAAGAGATCGCCGAGATCATTGATGCCCGGTTTGTTGGCGACCACGATTTTCCGGTCCTGGGCATGAATGAGATCCATGTGGTCACAGCCGGGGACATTGTCTTTGTGGATCATCCCAAATACTATGAAAAGGCGCTACAATCCAGGGCCACGATCATCCTTATTAATACAGAAATCCCCTGTCCTCCGGGGAAGGCTTTGTTAATTACAGAAGATCCTTTCCGGGACTTCAACAAACTCACCACCCATTTCAGACCCTTTGAACATTTAGGCAGGGCCATCTCTGAAACCGCTGTAATTGGCCAAAATACGGTTATCCAACCTAATGTATCTGTTGGTAATCACGTGGTCATCGGGCGGGATTGCCTTATTCATTCAAATGTCACCATTTATGACAACTGCATAATTGGGAACAATGTGATCATACATGCCGGATCGGTCCTGGGGGCCGATGCATTCTATTATCAGAAGAGAAAAACAGGTTTTAACAAACTTCTTTCCGGCGGCCGGGTCCTTTTAGAGGATGATGTTGAAATAGGAGCACTTTGTACAATAGACAAGGGGGTAACGGGGGACACCATCATTAAAAAAGGATCCAAATTGGACAACCAGGTGCAGATTGGCCATGATACGGTGATTGGAGAAAATTGCCTGATCGCGGCACAGACCGGGATTGCAGGCTGTGTCATTGTTGAAGACGAAGTGACCTTATGGGGACAGGTTGGGGTCATCAGTGCGGTGACCATCGGAAAAGGCGCAACAGTATTGGCGCAGTCCGGGATCTCCAAGTCGTTACCTGGAGGAAAAACCTACATGGGTAGCCCTGCTGTGGAAGCCCGAGCGCATATGAAGGTATTGGCAAGTGCCAGACAAGCCGGCAGGAATAGGCCAAAATAGAAAGAACAATAGGCTTACAATACTTTATAAATCGATTTTAAACCTATATTTTTGCCGGACTGTGTGCTTTTTTCAGGACCCTTGAAAATTATTGTTACGCAAATCTCTAATTAGAAATTACCAAAAGAACTATGAGCGTTTTAGTAAATAAAAACTCGAAGATCATTGTACAGGGTTTTACCGGGAGTGAAGGAACTTTTCATGCGGAACAGATGATCGAATACGGGACGAATGTTGTCGGGGGCGTTACCCCGGGAAAAGGTGGACAGGAACATTTAGGCAAACCCGTTTTTAATATCGTCGAGGAGGCGGTACAGTCCGTGGGAGCTGATACCACCATCATTTTTGTTCCCCCGGCTTTTGCTGCAGATGCGATCATGGAGGCCGCCAATGCCGGCATTAAGGTGATTATTACCATTACTGAAGGAATTCCGGTGGCGGATATGGTTAAGGCGTTTGATTACATAAGGGATATGGATTGCAGGCTCATAGGACCGAATTGCCCTGGGGTCATCACCCCTGATGAAGCCAAAGTGGGCATAATGCCGGGCTTTGTATTCAAAAAGGGAAGTATCGGAATCGTTTCCAAATCTGGAACACTGACCTACGAAGCCGCAGATCAGGTGGTACGGCAGGGTCTGGGCATTACCACTGCCATCGGCATAGGAGGCGATCCCATCATTGGAACAACCACAAAAGAGGCTGTTGAAATGCTTATAAATGACCCGGAAACCAAATGTGTGGTGATGATCGGAGAGATAGGAGGGCAATTGGAAACCGACGCGGCCCATTGGTATAAACAAAGCGGTAGTAAGAAACCCATTGTCGGCTTTATCGCCGGGGAAACTGCACCAGCAGGGCGGACTATGGGCCATGCCGGAGCTATAGTAGGAGGTAGCGATGATACCGCTCAGGCCAAGAAAAGGATCATGCGTGAGTGCGGGATCCATGTAGTGGATTCTCCCGCAGAAATAGGAGTCAAAGTCAAAGAGGTGGTGGGATGATGGTCCCGTGTTAAATTTTATATAATTGAGATGCTTTTTCGTCCATCGGCCTTATTTTTAAACTGATGGACTTTTTTAATCAGCCAACATGAATAAAATTTCTTTTATACTTCTCTTATCAATTGGAGCTGTACTTGGTTGCAGGGATGCCGATAAAAATGAAAAATATCACACTTCCACTCAAAAGGACGCCAACGGATTTTCTTATGAAACCGTCAGCGATGACCCTACCGGGCTGCGTCTTTATACGCTCGCGAACGGACTTAAGGTCTATCTCAGCCAGAACTCGGACGAACCTAAGATCCAAACGTATATTGCCGTAAGAGCTGGTTCTGTTTATGATCCCGAAAATAATACCGGGCTCGCACACTATCTCGAACATATGGTATTTAAGGGAACAGATGAAATAGGAACCCAACAATGGGTAGAAGAAAAGAAAATACTGGAGGAGATTTCTCTTCTCTATGAAGAACACAAAAATTCGGACGATCCTGAAAACAAAAAGCAGCTGTACAAATCAATCGACAGCCTGTCCCTGGTGGCTTCCAGGATTTCCATTGCCAATGAATATGACAAAATGGTGAGTTCTTTGGGGGCCGAAGACACCAACGCGTGGACCTGGCACGAGGAAACCGTTTATACGAATAAAATTCCATCCAATGAATTGGAAAAGTGGCTTTATCTCGAATCAGAGAGATTCAGTCAACTGGTATTAAGATTGTTTCATACGGAACTTGAAGCGGTTTACGAGGAATTCAACCGTGGGCAGGATAATGACAGCAGAAAACAGAACTACGCCCTGATGGAGGCAATGTTTCCGAAGCACCCCTATGGACAACAGACCACAATTGGAACTTCCGAGCATCTCAAAAACCCTTCGATGGAAGCAATCCATAATTATTTTGATACCTATTATGTGCCCAATAATATGGCGGTAGTACTGGTCGGGGACATCGATTTTGATAAAACGATTTCAATGGTTGACAAGGCCTTCGGTCAATGGAAGGGAAAGGAGGTCAACCATCCTGAACGTCCGCAGGAGGATCCTTTGACTCATACGATAAGTCGTGAGGTGTACGGGCCTGAGACAGAGCGTGTTTTCTTGTCATATCGCACAGACGGAATTGGTTCAGAACAAGAGAAATTCGTAGTACTGATTGATTATATCCTTGCCAATAGCACGGCCGGTTTGATTGATCTGAACCTAAATCAGCAACAGAAAGTACAGCGTGCAAGTAGTTATAGTTCATTTTTTAATGACTATGGGATGCATACTGTATATGGCTATCCAAAGTCGGGGCAGTCACTGGCGGAAGTAAAAGACCTGCTTCTGGATCAGATCGAACTGGTAAAAAAGGGAGCCTTTGACGATTGGATGATAGAAGCGGTAGCAAATGACCTCAAGCTGACTCAGATTAAGTCCTATGAGAATGCATCGGCGGTAGCCGGAGATTACGTCAGCGCTTTTGTCCATTTTCAACCCTGGTCATCCCGAATCGCACTGATCGATGACATCCGGAGTGTTTCTAAGAAAGAACTGGTAGACTTTGCCAACTCATTCTACTTAGATAACTATGTGGTCGTCAATAAAAAACAAGGGGAGAGCACAGACCTCGTCAAGGTAGAAAACCCCGGAATTACGCCAATAGAGCTCAATCGTGACAAAACCTCAGATTTTCTCAAAAAATTCAATGAGATGCAGGTCCCTGAAATAACCCCGAAATTTGTGGATTATCAAACTGCCATCAAAAAATCAACCCTTGACAATGGCCTTGAATTTTCTTTTATCGAAAACCCCTCCAATGACCTTGCGGAATTGTATTTTCTTTTTGATTTGGGAAAAGATCACGACCGGAAGTTGGGTCTTGCCGTTGCATATCTGGAGTATCTGGGAACCGATAGTAAGACAGCAGAGGAATTCAAAAAGGAATTTTACAGGCTGGGTGTCAATTATGGTGTGAACTCCGGTAATGACAGGTCCAATATCTATGTTTCGGGACTTCGTGAGAATATTGACAAAGGCCTTGAACTGCTGGAAAAATTATGGACCGAAGCTGTTCCTGATCAGGAGGCCTATGATAAACTGGTTTTACAAATTGCCAAGGGCCGGGAAGAGGGAAAGGCCAATAAGGGTAATATTTTGTGGAACGGCCTGATGAATTATGGGCAGTATGGAGAAAATTCAAGGTTGAGGGATATTTATACGATTGAGGAACTTAAGGCGATCAAGCCTTCTGAACTGGTGAATATTATTAAGGACCTCAGAAATTATAAACACAGTTTTTTCTACTTCGGAAAAGAAGAAGACCAGGGCATTGCTGCAATTGAAGCCAGGCACAAAGTGCCATCCGAATTAAAGGAATATCCGGAGATGAAGAAGTATGAGCCTTTGGAAATGGACAATCAGGTATATTTTGTCAATTATGATATGGTCCAGGCTGAACTATTGTTCCTTGCCAAAGGAACGACTTTCGATGCGGAGAAAATGGCCATTTCCTCTTTATTCAATTCCTATTTCGGCAGCGGATTATCTTCTATTGTTTTCCAGGAAATAAGAGAATCAAAATCCCTTGCGTATTCCGCATTTTCATCCTACCAGAATGCTGCCAAAGCTGAGGACCCCAACTATATATATGCCTATGTGGGAACTCAGGCCAATAAAATGGACCAGGCCATGGCGGCAATGATGGATCTTATGGAAAATATGCCCGAAGCAGCGGAAAATTTTAAAGCTGCGAAAGAGGCCACCATTAAGCAATTAGCGGCTGACAGGATAAATAAGACCAATATATTCTGGTCGTATCAGCGTCTTAAGGACAGAGGTCTGGACGGGGATATTAGAGAAGAAATGTACGAAGCGATCCAGGGGATGACCATGGAAGATCTCCGGAGTTTCTTTAAGGACAATATTCAGGGTTCCAAATATAACCTGATGGTCATCGGAAACAAGGAAGATGTGGATATTAAGGCCTTACAGCGTTTTGGCAAGATTAAGGAACTTGATCTGGATTACCTTTTCAATTATGAAAAGCCACTGCCACTGAAATCCTGAGGCAGCCAGGGTATAAATAACCAATAAAATTCTGAAGATGAAACTTCTGGAAGGAAAGAATGTAATTATTACCGGTGCGAGCAGAGGAATCGGAATGGGAATCGCTGAAGTTTTTGCCGGTCATGGCGCGAATGTGGCATTCACCTATAGTTCCAGTGAAGAACCAGCCCATCAACTGGAAAAGGAACTGACAAAAAAAGGGATTAAAGCCAGAGCTTTCAAAAGCAATGCCGGAAGTTTTGCCGAATCCCAGGATTTGGTGGAAAAAGTGCTCACGGAATTTGGCGGCATAGATGTTTTGATCAACAACGCCGGAATTACCAAAGACAATCTGTTAATGCGCATGGGGGAAGAGGATTTTGACACTGTGATCGAAACCAACCTGAAATCTGTATTTAATATGACCAAGGCGGTTCAGCGGACAATGCTTAAACAAAGGAAAGGCTCGATTATAAATATAAGCAGTGTCGTTGGGGTAAAGGGAAATGCCGGTCAGTCCAATTATGCCGCTTCAAAGGCTGGGATGATCGGATTTACAAAGTCGGTGGCTCTTGAGCTGGGATCCAGGAATATTCGATGCAATGCGGTCGCTCCAGGTTTTATTGAGACTGAAATGACAGCTAAACTGGACGAAAAAACAGTGCAGGGCTGGAGGGATGCCATCCCTCTGAAGAGAGGGGGAACCCCCGAGGACGTAGCCAATGTTTGCTTGTTTCTGGCTTCGGATCTTTCCGCTTATATCACCGGGCAGGTTCTCCATGTCGATGGCGGCATGCTCACCTGACCGACTTTTTAAATCTGTAAATGTTATGTTTTATTGACGACCGTAGCTCGGGAAGGAATCGGTGTGTGGATTGAGAAAAAAATGAAATGCAGACAGTCACAATTATTCTGATTCTTGTCGCGGCTTTTGTATCACTGGCCATCGTTTACTTACAGTACCTTCACAAATCAAAGAGGTCAGCAAGGCTGAACCGATGGCTTGCAGCTTGCCGCTTCGTGGCCGTTTTCAGTCTTCTTTTGCTTCTGATCAATCCGGAATTCATAAAACGGCAATTTGAATTAGAAAAGGTGAATCTGGTGGTATTACTTGATAATTCTGCATCAGTGGCGGTGACAGGCGGGGATACGCAGACAGTGGAAGTGGCAAAAACTATTGCAGGTGACAAGGCACTATCTGAAAAATTTAAAATTAGTACCTACACCTTCGGTGAGGAACTTAACAGGTATGATAGTTTATCATTTAGAGACAAAACCACCAATATAACAAATGCGTTGTCCTCTTTGTCAGAGATTCACTCCAACAGTCCGACTGCTATTGTCCTGGCGACTGATGGCAATCAGACCCTGGGTGAAGACTATGAATTCTATGCAAGAAATAAGACGCAGCCTATTTATCCACTTGTGGTCGGGGATACAACGCGTCATACGGACATAGCCATAGATCAGTTGAACACAAACACCTATGCATTCCTGGGGAACCAGTTCCCGATCGAGGTCTATCTGTCCTATACCGGAACCGCGCCTGTATCCAGTGATCTCACGATTAGTGTTGACGGGAAAGCAGTATACAGGGAGAAATTGGAATTATCCCAGGAGTCCGCTTCCAGAACCATCCGTACACTTACCACGGCCCTTTCTGTTGGGGTGAAACGAGTAAAAGTAAGCGTTGCGCCCATAAATGGTGAAAGGAATACAGCTAATAACAGCAGGACGGCCGCTGTGGAGGTGATCGATGAAAAAACTGAGGTAGCCATTATTTCCGAATTACGCCACCCTGACCTCGGGGCCTTAAAGAAAGCCATCGAAATGAATGAACAAAGGACTGTCCGTATCCTCGCTCCGGATACGCCATTTTCGGAAGTGGAAGGTGTGGACGTTTTTATCCTTTATCAGCCCAGTGCCGGTTTCAGGGAAATATACCCCTTTATTGAGCAAAAAAAGGCAAGCAAATTTACAATTACAGGGACAAAAACAGATTGGAATTTTCTCAACAGCATTCAATCGAGTTTTGAAAAGAACAGCGCAGTTCAAACGGAAGAAGTATCCGCTTTGCTCAATCCGGGTTTTAGCTTATTTGACGTTTCTGATTTTGATATCACAGATTTTCCTCCCCTTGAAGATGAACTCGGGGATTTGTTGATTACAAAAATTTCTGAGACCATATTAGGGCAACAAATTAAGGGGATGGCCACTCAGGAACCCCTGTTGACACTGATTGAAGAAGGAACCAGAAAGGAGGCAGTTCTGTTCGGTGAAAATATCTGGAAATGGCGGGCCCAGTCATACCGGAATGACCGGGATTTCAGCAATTTTGATGATATGATTGGGAAACTCCTGTTATACCTTTCAACAAATGATGCCCGAAGCAGGCTTTCCCTGGAATATGACCGCATTTATCGCGGGGATTCCGAAGCCTTCATCACCGCGTCTTACTTTGATAAATCCTTTCTATTTGATGGTGATGCCAATATCAGTTTGTATTTGAAAAATGATTCTACCGGATTGCGCATGGAAATCCCTATGCTCCTGATGAACGGATATTACAAGGCAGATCTGGATCAGCTGGCTCCCGGAACTTATCAGTTCGACGTAAAAGTGCAGCAGGATAATTTATCAAAATCAGGGGAATTTACGATTCTCGACTATGAAGTGGAAAAGCAACTGGCTTCCAGTGATTACAGGAAACTGGAGCGCCTGGCCGCCACTAGCGGCTCACGTCTATACTTTCCTTCACAGGCTGGAAGACTTATCGAAGATCTGCTGGCCGATCCCCGTTATGTCCCGATTCAGAAAAGCAATCAAAATATCGTACCTTTGATTGATTTTAATATTCTTTTAGCCATCATCATTGCCGCTCTTACCGCCGAATGGTTTATCAGAAAGTATAACGGACTCATTTAAAAACCAAACTATGGACAAATTACCTAAGATTGCCTTACCGGCAATTATTTTCATCATTCTACTCATCATTCTGATATCCAAGTCAGCAATTACAATCAATTCAGGGGAAGCTGGGGTTTTATACAAGACTTTCGATGGCGGTGTTGTGACAGATCAGCCGCCTTTGGGAGAGGGGTTTCACCTTGTGGCTCCCTGGAACAGAGTGCATGTGTATGAAGTGCGCAGACAGGAGATCTTTGAAAAGATGAATGTACTTTCCAGTAATGGGCTGGATATCAAGTTGGATGCCTCTGCATGGTTTACACCATCCTATAAAGATCTGGGGAAATTACATCAGCAAATAGGTGAAGGATACGTCCAGCGTATTCTTTTGCCAACCATACGTTCAGCCGCCAGGTCTGTGGTGGGACGTTATACCCCGGAACAATTATACTCCAGTAAAAGAGATGCGATTCAGTCAGAAATTTATGAAGAAACCCGGAAGATAGTCATAGATCAATTTATTACCCTAGACGAAATCCTGGTGCGCGATGTAACACTGCCGCCAACCATCAAGGATGCTATAGAAAGAAAGCTGAAACAGGAACAGGAGTCCCTTGAGTATGAATTCCGTTTGGAAAAGGCTGATAAGGAAGCCCAGAAAGTACGTATAGAAGCCCAAGGTAAAGCAGATGCCAACAGAATACTAAGTGCCTCGTTGACTGACAAAATCCTTCAGGATAAAGGGATTGACGCGACGTTGCGACTTTCCGAATCTCCCAATTCGAAAGTTGTGATCATTGGAAGCGGGAAGGATGGTATGCCGATCATTCTGGGAAATAATTAAGGCATAAAAGTTTTGTGATTATAAAATAAATCCTACTTTTGGGCCTTATGAAGACAATTTTTTCACACCATCATTTTTACACTGGCGCTCGGGCGAGGTAAGAATGTATTGATGTGATTCAAAAATATATCGGACCCGTTTGAGCAATCAAGCGGGTTTTTTTATTCCATCAGGAATCTTTTAACCCTGATGCAAAAACCTGGATTTAATTGATAATCGAATGAAAAAAATAAAAATTGCCATACAGAAATCCGGCAGACTGATGGAGGATTCATTAAGGATCCTCAAGGATTGCGGAATTGCGGTTGACAATGGAAAGGACCAACTCAGGGCCCTGGCCAGCAATTTTCCACTGGAAGTTTTTTATTTACGCAATGGGGACATCCCCCAATATTTAAGGGATGGGGTGGTTGATATCGGGATTATCGGCGAGAACGTACTCTTAGAAAAAGGAAAGGATATCAGTGTCTCGGAAAAATTGGGATTTTCAAAATGCCGTGTTTCCATAGCCGTAGCCAAATCACAGAAATATAACGGTGTCGCGGATTTGGATGGAAAGCGGATTGCAACCTCCTATCCCAATACCGTAATGGAATATTTAAAGGGAAAAGGGGTGACGGCCGAACTGCACATTATCAACGGTTCCGTGGAGATAGCACCCAGTATAGGACTGGCGGATGCCATTTGTGATATAGTTTCCAGCGGAAGCACCCTCTTCAAGAACAATTTGAGGGAAGTGGAAGTTATCATGGTGAGTCAGGCGGTTCTTGCTGTTTCTCCTAAAATTCAGCCAGAACAGGAGCATATTCTTGAGAAGATGCGTTTCAGGATAAAATCTGTTCTTAGTGCGAGAGAATCGAAGTATATCTTGATGAATGTACCAAATGACAGTCTGGAGAAGGTCATACGAATACTTCCCGGGATGCGCAGCCCAACTGTTTTACCGTTGGCGGAAGCAGGCTGGAGTTCTGTGCACACGGTTATTAATAAAGATACATTTTGGGAGGTTCTTGACGAATTGAAGATAGCCGGGGCTGAGGGTATTCTGGTCTGTCCCATCGAAAAAATGGTGCTGTAACCTGGCGCGTGGATTCACAGAAACCCAGATAAAATATAGGATTATAACATGGATTATGGAAATTATAAGAAATCCTGAAAGGGCATCCTGGAAAACGATCCTGACCAGACCTGCGCAGGACGCCTCCTCGCTGCGGGAGACTGTGGAATATATATTTAAGGAGGTTCAGCAGCAGGGGGACCGGGCCGTGAGACAGTTCACTGAGAAATATGATGGTATCCGCCAGGAAAACCTTCTGGTTTCCGGTGAAGACTTTGAGAGGGCTGACAACGAAGTAGATGAAAATCTGAAACAAGCCATACAGGCTGCCAGATTAAATATTGAACTATTTCATCAAAAGCAGAAAAGTTCCGTGATCCGAGTAGAAACAGCTCCGGGGGTGGAGTGCTGGCAGGAGAAGAAACCTATAGAAAAAGTGGGACTGTATATTCCGGGCGGCAGCGCGCCTTTATTTTCAACGGTTTTAATGCTGGCGATTCCGGCCCGGATCGCAGGTTGTCAGGAAATCATCCTTTGCACCCCTCCTTTAGCGGATGGATCCATACATCCGGCCATCCTTTATACGGCCAGGCTTTGTGGTATAAATGTAGTTTACAAGGCCGGGGGTATACAGGCCATTGCAGCCATGACCTGGGGAACCACCTCGATCCCTGCTGTCTATAAAATTTTCGGACCCGGGAATCAATATGTAACCGCTGCCAAACAGCGGGCTTCCCTGCAAGGGGTGGCAATTGACATGCCGGCTGGTCCAAGCGAATTACTGGTAATGGCCGATGCCACTGCAGACCCCGCATTTGTTGCGGCCGATTTGCTTAGCCAGGCGGAGCACGGACCGGACAGCCAGGTCATTTTAGTGACTACCTGCCCTGAACTCCCTGACCTGGTAGCGGCAGAAGTTGAAAAACAATTGGCCGAGCTTCCTAGGAAAGAGATTGCCGCCAAAGCCATGGAAAACAGCAAATTGGTGAGTATTGAAAAGGCAGAAGATGCGATACAACTGGTGAATGACTATGCTCCCGAGCATCTTATTATTGTCTGCGAGGAGGAGGCATATTACCTCCGGCACCTCAGGAATGCCGGTTCCGTATTTCTCGGAGCGTATAGTCCTGAAAGTGCCGGCGATTATGCTTCCGGCACCAATCATACCCTGCCAACCAATGGGTATGCAAGACAGTACAGCGGGGTCAACCTGGACAGTTTTCTGAAATCCATTACTTTCCAGAGAATCTCAAAATCGGGCCTCGCAAATATTGGCCCAACCATAGAAATTATGGCCGCCGCCGAAGGCCTGACAGGTCATAAAAATGCTGTTTCCCTGAGAATGAAGCGCATTCAGGACGACAGCAGGTATTAAGACAGGTGGGTGGTAAACATTTGACAAAGATTTGTAAATTAATTAGTATTGGTCCGGAGATGGATAATTTTAATCTGAAAAATTTGATCAGGAGTAACATCCAGAAACTGGAACCCTACGTTTCAGCCAGGGATGAGTTTGTTTCGGATGGTTCCCCAATGATTTTTTTGGATGCCAACGAAAATCCCTTTGAGAGTGGGGTGAACCGGTATCCGGATCCTGTACAGCGGCGGCTTAAGACCCAATTGGCATCACTTAAGGGGGTGCAAGTCGGGAAAATGCTCCTGGGGAATGGAAGTGATGAAATACTAGATTTGATTCTGAGGGCTTTTTGCGAACCCAAAGAGGACAATATTATTATTTTACCCCCCACTTACGGAATGTATAAAGTACTGGCCGAAGTAAACCATCTTGTCGCCCGCGAAGTATTGCTTACCTCCGGATTCCAGCCAGATGCACAAAGGATTTTGGAGGCGGTCGGACCTATGACAAAAATCATCTTCCTCTGTTCCCCAAACAACCCGACTGGAAACACCTTTGATCCTGAGATCATTCATTTCCTTATAAAATCCTTCCGGGGTCTAGTGGTTATTGATGAAGCCTACATTGATTTCGCCGAAACGGAAAGCTGGACGAATTACCTTGATTCCTATGACAATCTTGTGGTTATCCAAACCTTGTCAAAGGCCTTTGGGATGGCGGGGATCAGATTAGGAATCTGCATGGCATCCGGGGAGATAATCGAAGTACTGGCGAAAATAAAACCCCCATATAATGTGAATGAACTCAGTCAGAAATGTGCTTTGGAGAGGATCGGGAACGAAGCCGCGATGCGCAACGAGGTAAGTCATATTCTGGAAGAACGGAGGCGACTGGAAAACCGGTTGCCGGAGATCGGGTTCGTAGAATCAATTTTTCCCTCCAATGCCAACTTTGTTTTAGTAAAAGTGGATGATGCATCAAAACGATATGCCCAATTGCTTGAGAAGGGCATTGTGGTCCGTAACAGGTCTTCCCAGCCGCTTTGTGAAAATACCTTGCGGCTGACGGTGGGAACCAAGGAAGAAAATATGAAATTGATCGAGACATTAAAATCGCTGCAATGAAAGAGGCCTCTCTCAAAAAAGTGCTGTTTATAGACAGAGATGGCACACTTATCCTGGAACCGCCTGATGAGCAAATCGATGCGTTTGACAAAATACGATTCCTGCCAGGGGTATTCCAGTTCCTTGGTAAAATCGTAAGGGAACTCGATTTTGAGTTGGTAATGGTGACCAATCAGGATGGGCTGGGGACAGCAACCTACCCGGAGACCACCTTTTGGCCGGTTCATAATTTTATTATGAAAACCTTTGAAGATGAGGGGATAACCTTTAGTGAAGTGCTTATCGACAGGACTTTCCAGGCAGATAAGGCGCCAACCAGAAAACCTGGAACAGGACTGCTTACCCGCTATTTTTCAGAAGCGTTTGATTTGCCGAATTCTTTCGTAATAGGAGATCGGAGTACCGACATGGAACTTGCGGCGAATTTGGGTTGTAAAGGTGTCTTTATCAATAGTGGTTCTAATCTTGGCAGCGAAGAAGCGACCCTGACAAGCGCTGAAATGAAAAAGTGCATAGCGCACGAGGCATTGGGTTGGGAGAGTATCTACAGCTTTCTGAAAGTCGGAAACCGAAGCGCAGAAATTACCAGAACGACGAGGGAGACAGATATAAGAATTTCTGTCAATTTCGATGGGACGGGACAAAGTCATATCCATACGGGTCTTGCATTTTTTGACCATATGCTTGATCAGTTGTCCCGTCACGGGCAGATGGATCTGGAAATAAAAGTAGTTGGCGATCTTCAAGTTGATGAGCATCATACCATAGAAGATACAGGGATTGCTTTGGGGGAAGCATTTAATAAAGCCCTTGGAAATAAACTAGGAATAGAAAGGTATGGATTTTGCCTGCCAATGGATGATTGCCTGGCCCAGGTAGCCATTGATTTTGGTGGTCGTAACTGGTTGGTTTGGGAAGCAGAATTCAAGAGAGAAAAAATCGGGGAGATGCCAACAGAAATGTTTTACCATTTCTTTAAATCCTTCTCGGACGGAGCCCGTACGAACCTGAACATCCGGGCGGAAGGCACCAATGAGCACCACAAGATAGAAGCGATTTTTAAGGCTTTCGCCAAGGCGATTAAAATGGCCGTACAAAGAGATTTGGAAAAACTCATTCTGCCTACCACCAAAGGCCTCCTATAAACAGGGCCGCTCCTTGTGAAATATAAATACCAAAAATGAAAATTGTTATAATCGATTACGGAGCGGGAAATATTCAGAGTATTAAATTCGCTGTACAGCGGATGGGCTTTGAGGCAAAACTGAGCGGGGAACCGGAAGTGATCCGGACCGCGGACAAAGTTATATTTCCCGGAGTGGGAGAGGCAAGTAGTGCGATGAAAAAGTTAACCGAAAGCGGTCTGGACCAGCTGATTCCTGAGCTACGGCAACCTGTCCTGGGCATTTGTCTCGGAATGCAACTGATGTGCAATCATACGGAAGAGGGTCACACGGAAGGACTGGGGATTTTTGATGTGGAGGTTGTAAAATTCCGTGGGCCGCTCAAAGTGCCCCAAATTGGATGGAATCAGATAACCGAGCTGCGTTCAGGATTATTTGCCGAAATACCGGAAGGCGCTTTTATGTATCTGGTCAACAGTTTTTACGCGGAGGTCTGTCCGGTTACCATTGCCAGGTCAGATTACGGAGTGCCATTCAGCGCGGCCCTGGGCAAAGAGAATTTTTACGGTACTCAGTTTCATCCTGAGAAAAGTGCTTCGCATGGCGTTAGGATATTACAGAATTTTATTGAATATCTTTAAGAAATGAATATTTCCATTTCTACTGACAACGACCAATTGGACATCGGAATGATTCATACCTATCTTTCAGAAAATTCTTATTGGGCCAGCAGCAGAAGCAGGACCGAAGTAGAACTCTCAATAAAATATTCAATATGTTTTGGGATGTACTTGGGAGACAAGCATCAAATTGGATTCGCGAGAGTGGTTACAGATCGAATTATTTTCGCCTACCTGATGGATATCTTTGTACTGGATGCCTATCAAAATAGAGGTTTTGGCAAGAAACTCATAGAATTCATCCTCCATCATGAGATCATTGATAAACTGAAAACTGTGGCCTTAAAAACCAAAGATGCACATGGGTTCTATGAGAAATATGGCTTTGAGAAAATAGGAAATTCCCCACTGTGGATGGCCAAGGACAACCAGGATATTGGATAAGAAGACGATGAGAATCATACCCGCTATTGATATTATTGATGGAAAGTGTGTGCGCCTTTCAGGGGGTGATTATACGCGGATGAAAGTGTACAATGAGGATCCATTGGAAGTTGCCAAGGATTTTGAGGCTCATGGGATGCAATTTCTGCACCTGGTTGACCTTGACGGGGCGAAAGCGAACCATATTGTAAACCATAAAGTCCTCTACAGAATTGCTACAAAAACAAATCTCAGAATTGATTTTGGCGGCGGTCTGAAAAAAAATGAGGATCTCAACCTGGCCTTTGAATCCGGAGCACAGCAAATCACCGGGGGGAGCATCGCGGTCCGGGACCCGGAGACTTTTCTGGAATGGCTTACCGATTATGGCCCGGATAAGATCATTCTTGGAGCGGATGCGCGCAATGAGTCCGTAGCCGTATCCGGTTGGACTCAGGATTCGGGAAAGCCTTTGATCCCCTTTATTGGTGAATACAGGAAAAAAGGCGTATCCTATGTGATTTGCACTGACATCAGCAAAGATGGCATGCTTTCCGGCCCCGCCACTGAGCTGTACAGGAAGATACTTGCAAATGAGCCAACTAATGAGGAGTCGGATAGCCTTAGTGGGGCTGAAACCGGGCAAGTGCCACGAATCAGACTGATCGCAAGCGGAGGGATTTCAGATATATCAGAGCTGAAAGAGCTTGAGGAAATAGGTTGTGAAGGGGTGATCATCGGGAAAGCTATTTATGAAGGAAGAATTCGTCTCAAAGAACTTGAATCATTGGTTATTAAAAATGGAGAATGAATGGAAAATATAGAAAGTGAATTCAAAGCACAGGCTATTGGTCGGTTGAAAGAGAATTCAGAAAAAATACATAAATGCCTTGAACAGTTGCCAGAAAGGGATTTGTGGCTGAAACCCAATTCGGTTTCAAACAGTGTGGGGAATATTTTGATCCACTTATGTGGAAATATAGGCCAATATATCCTTTCATCTCTGGGAGAGACCCCGGATAAAAGGCAGAGGACAGCAGAATTTGCCGCACAGGACGGGGCCCCGAAGCAGGAATTGGAAGCCAGGTTGCAGGAAACGGTCAACAGGGCTATAGAGATCATTCAGGGTTGTTCCAATGCGCAACTGATGAAAGAAAGAAAAGTTCAGGGTTTTCAATATTCGGGACTGGGGATCATCCTACATGTCGTGGAACACTACTCTTATCATACCGGACAGATTGCTTTTTGGGTGAAATTACGGTTGGAAAAGGACCTTAACCTGTATAAGGGTATCAATCTGAACCTATTGAATGACAATGATTAAAAATGGTGTTATTGACCCTAAATAATCCGGAGATTCTTATGTGGCAGGCGGGTTCGGCCAGGATGTTTTCAAAAAACTTCCTCTGCGTAATTCCTTTGATTGGATGGTGACAAAAAGGATCATACCCTGTCTTGACATTAAGAATGGCAGGACTGTAAAAGGCATCCGGTTCGAAGCTTTGAGGGATGCCGGAGATCCTGTGGGACTTGCCGAAATATACGCCAGGGAAGGCGCCGATGAACTGGTTTTCCTGGACATATCAGCCACCGAAGAAAGGAGAAAGACCCTGGCCGCATTGGTCCGCGGGGTGGCCGAAAAGGTAAACATTCCTTTTACAGTGGGGGGTGGCATTTCTTCAGTGGCTGATGTTGATATGTTATTGCAGAACGGGGCGGATAAGGTATCCATCAATTCTGCGGCCGTCAGGGATCCCAAATTAATAGACCGGCTGGCGGCAAAATTTGGATCTCAATGCATCGTAGTTGCCATAGACGCCAAATGCCTTAGCACTGGCTGGAAAGTTCACCTGATCGGAGGGAAAGTCCCAACGGACCTGGATCTTTTTGATTGGGCCCTTGAGGCAGAGCAACGTGGGGCAGGGGAAGTGCTGTTCACGTCCATGGACCATGACGGCACGAAAGGCGGTTTTGCTAACGAAGAACTTGCCAGATTGTCCGGTACCCTCAGGATCCCGATCATCGCCTCAGGAGGAGCCGGGGAGATATCGCACTTTATAGACGTTTTTACCATTGGTGCGGCCGATGCCGCACTTGCAGCAAGCGTTTTTCATTTTAAAGAGATCAATATCGGTCATTTGAAAGACAACTTGCGGTTGAATAATATTCCTGTAAGGCTTTGATAGCCCCTCAATGCATATAAAAGAGAGACCCAGGTTCAAATCATCAAAAATCAATTGTCATGCTTCCGGATATGGAAATAAATTTTAATAAAAATGAGGATGGGCTCGTGCCGGCGATCATTCAGGACGCGGAGACGAGGAATGTGCTTATGCTTGGATATATGAACCGGGAAGCACTTGAAGTTACCATAAATTCCGGAAAGGTCACTTTCTACAGCCGATCAAAACAAAGACTGTGGACGAAAGGCGAGGAAAGTGGCAACTATCTGAATTTTCTAACTGTGCGTGCGGATTGCGATAAAGATGCTCTGCTAGTGGAAGTAAACCCCGTTGGCCCTGTTTGCCATACAGGAACTGATACCTGCTGGCAGGTCGAAAATTCACCGAAATTTGGCTTCCTCAGTACCCTTGAAGACATTATTGCTGCAAGAAAAAAAGCTGCGATGGAAATCCGGCCGGAAGGAGATAAGAAAAGTTATGTTTCTGAACTTTACCGGGCCGGCATCAATAAAATAGCACAGAAAGTCGGCGAGGAAGCTGTAGAAATGATTATCGAGGCCAAAGACAATAATGATGACTTATTTATCAATGAAGGAGCAGACCTTCTCTTTCATTATCTGATCCTGTTGCAGGCAAAAGGGAGGTCACTGGCTGATATTGAAAAAATTCTTAAAAACCGTCACTAAGCCTGTTCGTTAAGAAATCTTAAATTGATAGGGGCATTTTGCTATTTGTATTATTTTTACAGGATGGCTATGATGTTTAGAAAAGGATTACGATTCTCCAGATATGAGGCGCCAGATCTCTCTCCTTTTGATAAACTTTTCGATATTTTTCAGGAACTTATCACTCATACCTCCGGGGATGTCGATGAGGCATTGGATTGGTTGAGGGAATTGGATAAGGAATATGGACTTACTGATGAGAACTACACTATCGATGACTTTATAGAGGATCTGAAAGCCAAGGGATATCTAAGGGAAGAATTTAAGGATGGCGGAGGTGACGGCAAAGAAAAAAAACAGGATGGAAATGGGGGACTCTCCATTACGGCCAAAATGGAAAGGATTATACGTCAGCGGGCCCTGGATCAGATTTTTGGTAAAATCAAAAGAAATGGTTCCGGAAATCATAAAACAGGCAAGTCCGGGCAAGGGGACGAGCATACCGGGGAATTGCGTGAATACAGATTTGGCGACCGGATGGAACACATCTCAATGACAGAAAGCCTTAAGAATGCTCAGGTAAATCATGGCCTTGGCAACTTTATCCTGGACGAAAATGACCTGGTGGTTGAGGATACCCAGTACAAGGCACAGATGAGTACGATATTGATGATTGACATCAGCCATAGCATGATTTTATATGGTGAGGACAGGATCACTCCGGCAAAAAAAGTTGCGATGGCCCTGGCGGAGCTTATTACCACGAGATATCCAAAGGACACACTGGAAATCCTGGTTTTTGGAAATGACGCCTGGCCCATCCCAATTAAGGACCTGCCCTACCTGAAAGTAGGGCCGTATCATACCAATACGGTTGCCGGGTTGCAGTTGGCAATGGATATGCTGCGAAGAAAGCGGAATACCAATAAACAGATCTTTATGATCACAGATGGCAAGCCCAGTTGTTTGAGAATGCCGGATGGGACATACTATAAAAATAGTGTTGGTCTCGATGATTACATAGTGGACAAATGCTATACCATGGCTCGGATAGCCAGAAAATTACATATTCCCATTACCACCTTTATGATTGCCCAGGATCCGTATCTAATGCAGTTTGTACGTCATTTTACAGAGGCCAACAAGGGGAAAGCCTTTTTTACGGGCCTCGATGGTTTGGGAGAAATGATATTTGAAGATTACGAACAGAACAGGAGAAAACGACTTCAATAAATGTTGGAAGCCTGAAGATGACGAGAATCTTAGAGGTCAATCTTCCGGCTTAGCAAAATAGAAAAGAATGAAATCAGATCATAGTGAAATAAAGAATTTGGGCCAGTTAAAAAAGACGGGCTATAGGACCAGGAGGATTAAGGACGAATTAAGGAATAACCTGATCACCCGAATTAAAAAGGGAGACAGTTCATTTCCCGGGGTTTGGGGGTACGAAAATTCAGTCATCCCCGAACTGGAGCGGGCCATCCTTTCAAGGCATAATATCAATCTCCTGGGGCTTCGTGGTCAGGCAAAAACACGGTTGGCCAGGCTAATGATCCAGCTCCTTGATGAATGGATCCCCTTTGTAGAAGGCTCCGAAATTAATGATGATCCCCTCCTGCCAATCTCAAGGTATGCACGGGAATTAATCACCGAGAAAGGGGATGACACTCCAATTGGCTGGTTGCACAGGGATGAACGATTCTATGAAAAACTTGCGACCCCGGACGTTACAGTAGCCGACCTTATCGGTGACATCGATCCCATTAAGGCAGCCAATCTTAAATTGTCGTACGCCGATGACAGAATCCTTCATTTTGGTATGATCCCCAGGGCCAACCGTTGCATTTTTGTGATCAATGAGCTGCCTGACCTGCAGGCAAGAATTCAAGTGTCACTCTTTAACATCCTTGAGGAGGGTGATATTCAAATCAGGGGATTTAAGCTGCGACTCCCGCTGGATCTCCAGTTCGTTTTTACAGCAAATCCGGAAGACTATACGAACCGCGGAAGTATTGTCACCCCTTTGAAAGACCGGATTGGTTCGCAAATACTAACACATTATCCTGAAGATATAGAGACGGCCAGAAAGATCACGCATCAGGAATCACGGCTTGTTTCGGAACAGCAAAAGATGGTGTATGTCCCTGACCTTGCCAGGGACTTGCTGGAACAAATAAGTTTCGAAGCCCGGAAAAGTGAATATGTAGATGCCAAAAGCGGGGTAAGCGCCCGTACAAGTATAACCGGATACGAAAATCTTTTAAGTACCGCCGAGCGCCGTGCGCTTAGAATGGGTGCAGATTATACCTCTGTAAGACTCAGTGATTTTGCCGGTGTAATTCCGGCCATTACCGGCAAAATTGAATTGGTTTATGAAGGGGAGCAGGAAGGAGCAGGCAGTGTCGCAGAGCTGCTCATCGAGGATGCAGTCAAGACGCTGTTTCCCTTGTATTTTCCCAAGATCAACAAAATTGAGCATAAGGACGCTGAAACTCCCTATGACGAATTGCTCAATTGGTTCTTTGAAGGGAATGGATTTGAATTATTGGATGAACTGACCGACGAGGAGTACCAGAGGCAATTGCAGGAGATTCCGCCTTTGACAGAGTTAATCAGAGAGCACCAGCCGGACATTAAAAAGGAAGATCAATTCTTTTTAAAAGAATTTTTATTATGGGGCCTCGTCACCCATAAGAAGCTGAGCAAGAACCGGTTTACAGAAGGTTATCAATTTAAGGACCTGTATGGCAGTTTTATCAGCGGGCTATAGCCTTTTTACTACTTTAAAACGTCCGTTGCTCGCAGGAAGCGGGATTGACTACTATCAGTTATGAAATAAAAAACCCCGGATCAATTCCGGGGTTTTTACTGCCATAACATAAGGGAATCCGGCTATTGCCAGGAATCAATATTTTCATTGAGTTTATCGAATTTATAATCACCAACAACTGCTTTTCTTAACCTGAAAGCCACAAGAGTGCAGAATAAGAGCAACAGTTGTAAAGTCAGGATCACAATGCCAATGGGAATAAAAGTCCCGGGCATTACATGACTTTCAAAATCTGTATAGGTATTGAGAATATAGATCGTATCCAGCACCTTAAAAATGTAAATTACAAAGATGGCGTACATGGCAAACTCCAGATTTCTCATTTGTGGATCTGTCCCTTCCTGTTCCCTGATCTTAAACCACATAACATAGAGGAAAAGAAAATGTATTATGGTGAGTAGCGGAAAAATATAATTATCCGGCTTCAGCAGGTAAAATTTGTTGGAGTAAAGGCCATAAAAGTTGAATACAATGAGCATCAACAAAACTCCAATGGTGGTGTGAAGACATTTGTTCCACGAAAAAAATCGCATAATGAACTTCATATAAGTAGGTTAAAAGGCTTTGGGAAACCTATGTCTATAAAAATAAAACGATGTTAGATTCTTCTTTATTTTAATTATTTCGATGAACCGCCGGCTAAGTTGGGTAAGTGAACCAAAATGTTGTCTAGGTCCGTTTTTTAAGGGCTAAATATATAGGACCCCTGCGGACAATGCGGTTCAAGGATCGGGCAATTGTAAGAAAAATATTCAATTTAGCTAAATACGGCTACCATCTACCAACAAGTCGGCTATAGTGGCTATTTCAAAAAATCCAATTTTTTCGCTCGGCGTATCTGGAATAAAGCAATAACGCCAAGCCAATCGAGAGAATGAAAAGTGGCATAACCAGGCCCTGAACAGTTCCATAAATTTCTGTAACATTCGCCATTAAAAACGAATGACCCAGCTGAACCACGATGCCAATGAACGACAGGAGAAATTACAACCGCGCCCATTTTTTCCTGAACAACAGGGCGATACATCCTAATAATCCACCCCAAGTCGCAATGGCAAAAGCCGCAGTAGCCCATGCAGGTGTATTTTCAGCCAGCCGAAGCTCGGCTTCCGTCATCGACGCCTTCATTTCATCGGTCATAAAGGCAGAACTGAGGTAGGCCATCACGCCGAATAGGTTCCAGATAAGGGCCAGTACACTTAGTATCCAAAAGGATATCGGGGGCTTTACGCCCATGGTTGCACTCATAATTGGATGACTTATAAGGTTGATTACCTTACAAAGTACAAAAAAGTTGAAATTGTACGACAGGTGACCAGGTATCTTCTGTATGTGGGACCATTCATCCTATAAGTTCTAAAATCGTGCGAACATCAATCAGGAATAATCCTGTGTTCTATACAATTTTAAGTGATGACCAGAGCTTTGCCTTGATTCCACAAAAGTTCCGCCTATCTCTATAGAAAGAGATCTTTTCATGCATCTATCCTCCTTTTCGGGTTTCGCCCGCTGTTTGCCCCTGTTGTTCCTGTGTTCCGTCATTGCCTGCCTGGCCCAGGAGGATACCCTGCAGATTTGTTCTCCTTCAAATACCCTCTGTATCAAAGTATGGAAGGCTGAAAAACTTACCTACACCGTTCATCAGGACGGTCTGCCGATTGTCGCCCCCACTTTTATCGACCTGATCCCGGAAAAATTTCCACCCCTCTGGTCTGATTACGGTTTTATCCGAGCCAGTAAAATCTATAAAGTATAATATTGCCGCGCCTATGGCCATGGAGAAGAGCGAGATTAGTATAAGCTGTATATTGGAGGCAGTAATTGCGATGAGCAGAATCTCTTCGGTTGGTGCCACACTGGAAGCGATTAGAATTGCTCCGCAAAAAGCAAGGGCCATTTGAGCCTGATAATTTATATGCCCGCCGTCTCCCTCAAGGTCAGATTTGTTGCCCGCGCCACCCCGATTGCTTCCTAATTGTGATTTTCCAATGGAAATACCAATG
>JBGTKP010000006.1:0-36508 GCA_041744575.1 Muriicola sp. | reverse complement strand
CCATTACTGGGGGGTGCAGGTTGACGGAAAAACCGGCGAAGTACTGGCCGTTTCAAGAAGAAATTCAGACCTGGTTGAAAATATACACGACGGCGCTATTCTGGATGACCTCTTCCGGACAAATGGAGAAATCTTAAAGGTACTTTACACAACAATTACTGGCCTGGGATTGTTCATTTTTACAGTCACCGGGTTTTGGCTCTGGTATGGACCGAAATATATGCGACGCACCCAACACAGGGGAGTAATTGCCAGATCCTAGAAAATCGGCCGGCGCTGGTTTATTAGTGTAAAAGTTGTTTTACCTGGAAACTTGCTTTACAACAGGAGCATCCAAAGCCTTTAAATAGGCAAATAAATCTACCACTTCGGGATCTGACAGGTTCTGTAATAATCCATCCGGCATCATAGACTTTGAGGTGACATCCCTTGATTGAATTTCTGACTTACTCAGGACGACGGGTTCCTGACCAACGATCCGCAGGGTAAGGTTCCTTTCATTCTCGGCCAGCACATTCCCACTGTACGTCCTGCCATCCCTTGTTGTAACAACCACCAATTTATAATCATCCTGTACGTCTCCGCTGGGATTCAGGATATTGCTGAGCAGGTAGGCTGTATTCGTGCGGTTAGATCCTGTAAGGTCAGGCCCCATCTTTCCACCTTCCCCGTGTAACACATGACATGCGGAACAGGTGCGACGGTAGATATCCGCCCCATTGGCCAAATCGGCTTTTGACAGTGCCCCTGCGCTAAGCAGGCGCTGGTAATTGGCGTAAGCTCCTTGCAGGTCGTTGGACGGTCCGTCAATAGGTCCCCAGATTTCCACAAATCCATTACCGAGGATGGCCCGTAGTTGAAGGACGACATAAGCCGGGATATCCTTCCTGGGAATTGTAGCTGCTTTAATTCCTCCGGCCAGGAATTCTCCATAAGAAGGTCGGGATGCGAGTGTCAACAATGCTTCCTGTTTCTCATCCTCCTTTAGTTTCGGATATTTTTCGATTAAAAGTTCCGCAAGCTCACGGTTATTATAGGCTGCGACCGCTCGGATGGCGTCCTTGCGCAGATCCGGATTTTCCAGGAGTTCTGGCAAGAGTGCCTCGAGCTCCTTTCGTTGGTGCAGTGCCATGGATTGAATAGCCTCCCCCTGTTGGCTCAGGGAAGCGGAAGGATCTTTAAGCAGGGCCATCATTTTTTCGGCAGATTCCGCATTTCCGAAATGCCGGGCAATTTCATCTGCAAGTGTCGCAAGGTTCGGAATGGTTTGGAGGTGTTTGTAACTGGCCTGCCAGCTATCCGGTTCTTTAATGGTCGCATTGCCCTCAATTCCTGCCAGTGTTCCCCTTAACCATGCTTCCTGCCCGTTGGCGGCTTCCGCCGCTGCACTTGTTACAAAGGCGAGCTGTCCCGCATCCACAAGGCGCCTCGCAATCTTTTCAGTAATGGATGGGATCTTACTTTCTCTGGCCAGTCGCAGCGCCTTTTCCGGTTCCCCGGCAACCAGGGGCTCTATCCCGAACCATAACATATAAGGAATATTGGGGTCTTCAGAGTCCTGTCCCTGTTTTACAAGGGAGGAAGCGATGGCCCACCTGTCCTTCTCCTCCAGGCGTTGCATCGCTCCTGCCAGATACCTTCTCACCACAGCGGAGGGCTCATTTTTCGCAAGATCTGTAAGTGCCTTGACTGTCTGCACTTGGGTCCGCCTGTCTTCAGTAAGGAATTGTATCGCCCATGACCGCATATATTCCTGTTTATCTTTCAAGAGCGGTATCAATTGGTCCGGGGTCAGGCTGCCAGTGATCCATAAGGTCCACAAAGCCCTCAATCGCAGGTCTTCACCATGGTCTTTAGCCATCATCGACTTCAGGCGGTTCAGCGCTTCCTGCTTTAAAGGATTCCCTGCCGCCCTGTATTGTAAAATAACACGTGCCCGTGCCGCGTGCCAGTTGCTTTTACTCATTTGGAGGTCTGCAAGCGCTAAATCACTCATGGCGTTTAAATCGTCGAACCTGCCCTGCCAGTTTTTGGCATGGTTGGTTTCGGGCATGATTCTAAAGACACGGCCGGTTTCTTTATTAACCACTTCATTTCCGCAAATATCGGCATCATGCCAGTCCAGGACATAAAGGCCACCTTCCGGACCGATTTCCATACTGAAACCTATCCATTGCGCATTATTAGCGAGTAAAAAATCGTCGCCGTGACTCGCTTTGAACCCTGATCCCTTTGGTGTCAGGAGATCAGACAAGACAGCATGTTCGTGGATATTTGCCATAAAAAGCCGACCCTGTTCCTCCGCCGGGAAGGCATCTGACTGATAAATCCTGGCACCTCCGTGTGCGGAGCGGTGCGGGTGATCCACTATGGTTTTGATATCTTCATAAACATAAGGATTGAAATGTTGGCCACCCTGCCGGTGGTAGATACCCCCTGGCATAATATGAAAGAGATGAGGGATCACACAGGCCGAGATAAACAACTGGCCTTTGGAGTCATAGTCGATGCCCCAGGGATTGCTGAACCCATGAGCCACCACCTCAAATTCGTCCTTTAAAGGGTGGTACCGCCAGACACCACCGTTGATCTCCACACCTTCTGCCTCCAGCAGGTCTTTCGGAAATGCTTCCCTGTGTTTGTAAATCCTGCCCTTACCTTTAGGTTTGCGGATCACGGAGGAGGTGGCAAACCCCTCCAAACCGTATAACCATCCGTCCGGCCCCCAATGAAAACTATTGATGGTCTCATGGCGGTCCCGGATCCCCCAGCCGGTAAGCAATATTTTCATGTCCTGTAAGTCGGCTTGATCATCCTGATTTGCATCCGGCACGAAAAGCAGATTGGGCGGGGCCCCCAGAAACAGACCTCCATGACCGACAGCAATGGCAGACGGGAAGGGAATGCCTTCCAGAAAGACCTTGCCGGTATCAGTAACACCGTCATGATCGGTATCTTCGAGGATGAGTATCCTGCTATCTCCGGAACCGGAAAATCCATCCACCCTGGACTCATAGTCCCGGTTTTCTGCAATCCACATTCTGCCTCTGTCATCCCAACAAAAAGCCATAGGCTGTGTGATCATTGGTTCAGAAGCAAATACATTGACCTTATACCCTTTTTTAAGAGTCATTTCCGCTACGGCTTCCTGCGGACTAAGGAGTTTGGCATCCCGTCCTTCCTGTTGCGCTATGCCCCATAATGAGGCAGTGTTATACATTCCGTCGTCACCGGCATAGGCGCCCCAGAGCTCGTTCATTTCCAGTGGATTTAACTCTCCGGCATAGGCGACAATCTGATGCTGGAACAACTTCACCTCCCCTTTTTTTATCTGCAAGTCTCCTGATTTCGCAAGCACGGGTCCAAATCCCAGCTGGCTATCAACGCGCCATGGCTGGGGAAAACTCTGGTTATTCGGATGATCGAAAATGGCCATATGCCCAAGTGCCTCCATGCCGTCCATCTTTATCCCGGCATCTACCCACATGGCCCGTTGCCCGTCCGCATTGGCGTTTTGTTGCCTTGCTGCATTCACAACATTGCCCAGGGTACCTTCCTTCCACGGCATTCTGAGGAACAAGCCGCCATAGTCAAATTCGTTGATGGTAATATCCTCCAGGGCTTCCCCCTCCCATTCCAGCCCCATCAAAAACTTTCCTTCCTTTTCTGAGAAGGTCCAGGTTTGGGATTCCTTTAGTACAGGCTTTCCGGCCTCATCCAACAAATGGTACACGGTCTTCCAGGACACAAGCAGGCCTTCACTTTTGAGCACTGATGCACTCACCTGCTTCCAGTGATCCTCGCCCGGGTTATGAAAGAAGTCACGGCCTATCTTTTTTTTGATGTCCTCAGGCTTGTCGGGATCGTAAAACCATTTACTGAGTTCTTCCTTCTCCGCGCCGGTACCGTTCAATCGAGTAATCCCCCAGTACAGGCCTGTCTGGTGTGGATGGTGCCCGGGGCTATACTCTGTCAGCGACACTTCGGTACCGGGACTAAGAATGGGATGAAGATAGGGACGGAAGTCCGGTCTTATATTTTGTGTGACCAGGGCGATGTTTTCATTTCTGCGAAATACCTGGATCATTTCCCGGGTCTGGCGGATTTGAAAAATAGAATCCCTGGCGACACCGGAAGCCAACTTTTTGGGTGCTTCGGGGCCGCAGGATGTCAATAGGGCACTTGCCAGTAAAAAAGCCAATATTCGTTGCATACTGCAAGTTGAAGATATTAATATTAGCAATTATTTTTCAAACCGGGCGGCATGTATTCCTTTTTTGCATTATGAGCAGCAACTTCCCGTTTAATATAATCCCGCGATGTGAAGAGGTTCATGGAGAAATGACAAATTTGCGCGTATATTCACGAAGGTAACAGGGAAGTATAATCCTTACAATTGGGTATCCGGTAAAATCACCTTCTTTTAATGTGTTAAACTATGCCGGAGTCTGTTGCTGAAGTGTCATTTTTTATTTTATTTTTAATTTCCTTCCGGGATTTCCCGGAAAGGGAAGGAACCGATTGAATGAATCGATATTTGTAATGTTTCTATGGCAACCAAAATTCGAAGAATTTACCTGACCGACGATGACAAGGATGACCAGGAGTTGTTTCGGGATGCTTTCGGCGCCAGCGGGGAAACTTCGGAATTGCTGATATTTGATAACTGTTCGGATCTTATGAGGGATCTCAGGGATCCGTCGGTCCCGTTGCCAGACCTCCTTTATCTGGACCTCAACATGCCAATGATGAATGGGGAGGAATGCCTGAAAAAACTGCGGGAAAGCAGGAAATTTGCAAGGATAAGGATCATTATTTATTCGACCTCCTTCGAATTGCTTCGTATTGAGCACCTATTTAAATTGGGAGCAGACCGGTACCTTCAGAAACCTGCTTCCTTTCATGCCCTTGTTGCCGCAATTAACAGAAGCATCGATTCCTTCAGCAACAAAAAATCGAATGCCAAACACATTTGGCCGGGTACCGACAGATCCTGAAGGATGACGCCGTATAAAGTTTCGCCGGAATGCTATCTTTGATTACCTAGAGACCAATACTATTGTTGTGAAGCTATTCAGATGTCCCAAGTGCAGTTCGGTGGTTTTTTTTGAAAATACCCGATGTGAGACCTGTGGCAGTGCAATAGGATTTCACCCGGAAAAACTTGAGTTCATCCTGGCAGGGAACAAGTCAGACCATCAGGAATTGCCTCTGGTCAACCGCTATTGCAGTAATTATCAGATGCAGGTTTGTAACTGGGTGGTGCGTTCGCCAGATGCTACTTTTTGTCGATGTTGCGCCCTGAACAGAAGAGTCCCGGATCCTCGAGAAGGGAGTAATTTTGATAAATGGCAGAAACTGGAATTCGCGAAGCACAGGCTGGTCTATCAACTCATCCTGCTGGGCCTTCCCCTTGTTCCCAAAATGACGGATCCCGACCGGGGCCTTGCATTTGAATTCCTTTCGACCGATAACCCGGAGGGCGCCGTGACAGGACATTCCAACGGCATTGTCACCATCCTGTTAACGGAAGCTGATTCGGTGGAGAGGGAACAACTCAGGAAGCAAATGTCCGAACCCTACAGGACACTGATTGGACATTTCCGGCATGAAATCGGACACTATTACTGGCCTTACCTTATCGGGGATTTGAACATGGCGGCATTCAGAGAACTTTTCGGAGATGAAAGGGCCGATTATGGGGATTCTCTCAAAAGCTATTACGAAAAAAGTTCAGAAACCGTGTGGAGGGAGAACTTTATCAGCAAATATGCCACTTCTCATCCATGGGAGGACTGGGCAGAAACCTGGGCACATTACCTGCACCTGATGGACACTTTGGAAACCGGACATTATTCTGGAATCGGGCTATCGAGAAACGGAAATCCAATTAACCCCGAATTGTGCCCCAATCCCTACCTGTCAGAAAGTTTTAAGGAAATATTCAGCTGGAGTGTTGCCCTTACAGCGGCTGGTAATAGCCTGAACCGGTCCATGGGGTTGCCGGATATCTATCCGTTTGTCATCCCCGGCAAGGTTTTTAAGAAATTGGAATTTATTCACTCACTTGTGCCGGGCAGTCCGGAAAAAACCAAGGCAACTGTTGTTGTATAAAAAAGGATCGGCTTTCGGGACCGATAGATTGAAAAGCCCGCGCATTGTGTTAATACGTATGAACCACCAAATAGTAAAGCGATAATTGAAAGTACTCGTAGCCATAAATATTCCCGAAACCGGGATCACCTTGCTTCGTGACGAAGGCCTCAAAGTTACCGTCTGGACAGACGATATTCCCATGACAGCCACCCAGCTAATGAATGCGGCCAAAGAACATGAGTTGCTGCTTTCATCAAGTGTCTACAGGCTGGACAGTAATTTTCTTGAAAGCAACCGCCACCTCAAACTGATATCACAGTTCGCCGCCGGTTATGACAATATTGATATTGTCCGTGCCCGTGAACTGGGAATTCCCGTTGCGAATACGCCCTTTGCCATGGTTGATGCCACTGCGGACATCAGTTTTGCCCTCCTTATGGCAGTCTCGCGAAAAATGCTTTTTATGCATAAAAGGATTCTCAGTGGCGACTGGGGACATTTTCGTCCACGGGCCCATTTGGGGATGGAACTGAAGGGGCGCACCCTTGGTATTTATGGCATGGGACGGATTGGAACCGAATTTGCCAGACGATGTGTGGGAGCCTATGGGATGTCTGTAATTTATCATAACCGCGGCAGGAATAGGGAAGCGGACAGGGAACTGGGAGCGACCCTGGTTACCTTTCAGGAGTTGCTGGAAATAAGTGATGTGATTTCGGTACACGCAGCCCTTACCCCCGAAACCTCAGGAAAATTCAACAAACGGGCTTTTCAGCAGATGAAACCTTCAGCTATTTTCCTGAATACGGCACGGGGTGGTATCCATCACGAGGGAGACTTGACCATGGCCCTGAAAACAGGGACGATCTGGGGGGCTGGGCTGGACGTCACAAATCCTGAACCTATGGCACCCGACAACCCCCTGTTACATTTCGAGAATGTGGCGATCACACCGCATATCGGCTCTGCCACCATCAATGCCCGAAATGAAATGTCCAGGCTGGCAGCTTGGAATATTCTGCAGTATTGCAGGGGGGAAAAGGTGACACACCTGGTAACCTGAAGGCGATGACCACAAAGTTCAGGAGTTCGCAGATTCAGCTGTAAATCGGTCAGCAGGATACCCTAAGGCGATAAATTGGCTGGGGAACTTCCTTAATTTGATTACTTTAGGCCAGCCTTAATCCATAGAATAATCTGACAGGTAATAGATGCAGTTGCGTGTTGTATGATTCCTCTGGTAAACGGGGCCTTCTGACTCATTTTAAAACAAGGATAGTGTGATGAAAATAGGAACAATCCCCGTAATCCTGGTGTTGATACCCGTCTTTATGCAGGAGCCGGATGCCCCTGCCCTCAAAGATGGTCACTCTTTTTTTGTCGGAACCTATACCAATGACGGAAGCGAAGGGATCTACAGCTTCCGGCTGCACGAAAATGGCACACTCAGCAGTTCGGGACTGGCATCCCTGGCAGAACAACCCTCTTTCCTGGCAAAAAGCGCCGACAATAAGTACCTGGTTGCGGTAAATGAAATTGTCGACAGCATCGGCACGGGGTATGTCGAATCTTTTGTTATTCTGGGAGAAAAACTGAAAAGGATCAGCAGGAAACCTTCCGGTGGAGGATACCCTTGCTTTGTTACGGTCAATTCCAATGGGTATGTGCTCACTGCCAATTATGAAGACGGAACGGTGGGGTTGTTAAGAATCGATCCGTCCGGGGTGCTATCTGAGGTCCTGGATATTCAAAAACACAGCGGGAAGGGAACCACTTCCAGGCAGGAGGGTCCACATGCCCATTCCGTATGGTTTGGAAAGACCGCGGAAGAAATCATATCACTTGATCTTGGAACGAATGACCTCTGGTTTTCAGGGATTGACACCACAAAGAACCAACTGGTGCCTTCTAACCCGGCAAAACTCGCCATGGCAGATGGGGCGGGACCCAGGCATTTGGCATTTCATCCGGGCGGGAAATGGGCCTATGTCCTGAATGAACTTAGTTCTGATATTACGATGCTGGAAAGGACAGGGCAGGGGATTTACAAGGTAGGAGCAACCATCACCACATTGCCAAAAGGTTATAGCTCCACAAATACCTGTGCGGACATCCATGCCAGTACGGATGGGAAATTTCTGTATGCCTCCAACAGGGGCCATGATTCTATCGCCATTTTTAAAATCAACCCCAATAACGGCAACTTACTACCTATGGGGCATACCTCCACAAAGGGCAGGACGCCAAGGAATTTCAGCCTATCCCCTGATGAGAATTTCCTGTTGGTCGCCAACCAGGATAGCAATAGCATTGTTTCCTTCAAACGAAACCACCAGACAGGATCGCTGGAGTTTGTGGATGAGATTGCGGCTCCTACGCCGGTTTGTATTTTATTTTAATTCCCTGAAGTAAATCAACAGGCCCTGACAGTTATAGTTGCCGGCGGCTAATTTTATTTCTCAGCGGTTCTGAGTTGCATAGTCCTTCGTATTTATGCCGGCATGTCTGGCAGCGTCCATCCTTTGCGGTAGGTATGTCGGATATAACTTTCAGCAGCTTCGAGCGCATCGAGTTCCACATGTTCCACATTCCATGTCGGGCGACCCTCTTTCATCTGGAACCCGAAAGTGGATACCACTTCCATCTTTTCTCCGGCTCCGATATTGCTGAACTTCATTTGGGGACCATCCCATTGTAAAATTTTGTTCAGACCTTTCAGTCGAACCGCCAAGACCCCTAACAAGACCATTTCGTTAAACGGGCCGGCATAGGCAAAATGGGCAGAAGCTTCTGTGCGGGAATCAGGAGCCTCCTTGCATGCCCTGATCCAATCCTGTTCATGAGGGCCGTCACTGTAATCCACCGAGCCCGGAATTCTTCTGAGATAAGGGGTCACGTCAGGAACACGGCCGGAAAGCAGGCGGGGATTAAAACCTCCGCAATCACTGATGAGCGTATCCCTGGAGCCTATCAGCATACAACCTCCAAGACCATCCCTGATAAGAGGAGTGCCGTCAGGCAATCCTTCCGGACGTTCCGGTAACATCCCCCCGTCATACCAGTACACCTTCACAGGAGGCAATTTCAGTTTTTCCAAAGGTTCCCTGGCGGGAAAACCAAAAATGACCTTCTCGGCATTGGGAGCGCTCTCTGTGTTCACCGTGGTGGCACTTCCCAGTATCGTTTCGGGATATCCCAGTTTTAAAGATTTATAAATGGGATCAAGGACATGGCAGGCCATATCCCCAAAAGCGCCAGTCCCAAAGTCCCACCAACCCCTCCAGTTCCAGGGCGTATAAATATCGTTGTAGGGTCTGGCCGGTGCAGGACCCAGGAAAAGATCCCAATCAAAATTCTTGGGTTCCTTCATAACCTCCTTAGGGCGTTCAAGTCCCTGCGGCCAAATGGGTCGGTCAGTCCATGCGTGCGCTTCCAGGACCTCCCCAATTTCTCCGTTCCATACCCATTCGCAAACTTGCCGTACCCCATCTCCGGAGTTGCCCTGGTTCCCCATCTGCGTCGCCCCGGGATAACTGCTTGCCAGTTTTGTCAGCAACCGGGATTCATAGACGGTATGTGTCAAGGGTTTTTGGCAGAAAACATGTTTGTTCATGGTCATTGCAGTAGCAGTAATACCTGCATGTGTATGATCCGCCGTAGCGATCATCACCGCATCCATGCTGTCTCCAAGTTCGTCAAACATGCGGCGCCAGTCGTAGTATTTTTTGGCTTTTGGAAATGTTTTAAATACAGGAGCGCTGTAATTCCAGTCAATGTCACAAAGGCCTATAATATTTTCGGTATTCATTGCCACAAGGTTGGGATACCCTTTGCCACCCACTCCCACACCCACTATTTGCAAAGTATCGCTGGGCGCCTTATGACCGAGACCCGCCACGGTGTGGCTGGGAACAATGGAAATACTTACCCCTGCAAGGGTGGTATTCCTTATAAACTGACGTCGGGAATTTTTTTTATTGTTCATCATTGCTTTACAGAATTTCTAAATTTCAATGGCTCGTGCTGCGTTGTATCCGTTGGCGCTAAGGCCAGTTCAATAACACCAAAGCGTGATGAAGGTACTAAAATTTGAACATTTAACCCCAGGGAGTGCGCGGGATTTCTTAATCCTTTCATAATGAGTTAAAAGGATCAAATTTTAATTCAGAGGGTTTGATTTCTCCCCGAACTGTCGTAAATTCATGGGACATTTATAAAAGCCGTGAGACCTCTAAATCTTTAATAATTCTTTATGTTAACACAGGAACAAATTAAAACATACTGGCAGGATGGCTATCTTGTATTGAAAAAGCATTTTGATGAGGAGGAGGTCAGCCTGATAAAAAAAGCAGCGCTGGCAGACCGCGAACTGGATCGCAGGTCCTATGGCAGGGCCGATGGCGAGGGGGGTACTGTCCGGTTATCTTTGTGGAACCATCCCGGAGATACAATTTATGGTATGTTCGCCAGGAGCGAACGGATCGTGGATGCTGCTGAAGATCTGCTGGACGGCGAAGTATACCATTATCATTCCAAAATGATCCTGAAGGATGCGCGGGTAGGAGGGGCATGGACATGGCACCAGGATTACGGATACTGGTATAATTTTGGCCTGCTCCAACCTTTGCTGACAAGTGTCACTATCGCCGTAGATAAGGCAACAAAGGAGAATGGCTGTCTGCAGGTCCTGAAGGGCTCTCATAAAATGGGCCGGGTCGAGCATGCCCTTACCGGAGAACAGGCGGGCGCGGATATGGAAAGGGTGAACGTGGCCAAAGAGACTTTTCCACTGGTTTATTGCGAGATGGAACCAGGGGACGCGCTTTTCTTTGATTGTAATCTATTGCATCGATCCGACCAGAACCAATCTGAACATCCGCGATGGTCTCTAATATGCTGTTATAATGCGGCAAGGAACAATCCCTATAAGGAAGTACAGCATGCCAGCTATACACCTTTAGAAAAAGTGGGCAGGGACGCGATTAAAACAAAGGCTTCCGCAGGCTTTGAGGATTCCGTTGAAACAGATTGGGTAAGTGGAACCAACGACAGGACTTCGGACAGTATCAGTAACAAAAAAGACGGAAGCACCTAAATTTTTATACTTCAGGGGTTGTGCAGGATATAATGTATTCCTCAATTAGTGACATCCTTACTACCGCAACCTATTTTTTTGCCGTAGTGACTTTCTGACTCACTTTGCCGGTGATCTTGTGTTTCAGAATTAATTTCCTGTCTCCGTTGGGCAGTGTCTCTTCCTTGATCAGATAGTGATCTTCATCAAATGAAATCCAGTTCTTATCTCCCTTTTCTTCCTCATTTCCCCGCCAGTCTTCCAGGATTACAGGTTCCCAGATTTTAGATTTCGCCGAGGCATACGCGGCATCCAGAATGGCATTGACCACGTAACCGTCATAGAAGGTTTCCTGCGGATCCCGGCTTTCTTCGATGGCACTGAACATATCCGTAAACATATGGGGATATCCCAGGTCGTGGGCCTCGTCCCCTACCGGGAATAACCACCCTTTCGAAACCTCTGCTTTTTCGGCCACATAGGCGTCAGATTTTCCTGTTGTGAACATTTCAAAGCCGGTGCGCAAAAAACTATTTATCCAGATCGTTCCCTCGGTACCCATTACCTCATCGCGTAGATCCATCCCACCTCTGAAGGCCCAGCTGACTTCAAACTGGCCAATGGCCCCGTTGGCATATTTCACAAGGCCAATGGCATGGTCCTCTGCTTCGATCGGATGCACCTGAGTATCAGCCCAGCACATGACCTCCACCGGTCTTATTTCTTTTCCGATAAAATTTCTGCTTATCTCCACACAATGACAACCGAGGTCAATCATTGCCCCACCCCCGGATTGATCCATATCCCAAAACCAATCACTGTGAGGCCCGGGATGTGTTTCCCTTGACTTAGCCCACAACACTCTGCCTATGGCGCCTGCTTTGATACTCGACAGCGATTTTAGGAATTTCGGGGTGTAGCACAAATCTTCTAAATAGCCACCGAAGATCCCGGATGCCTCTGTCATATCAAGCATTCTCTTAGCCTCTTCCGCGGTCCGACCCAGGGGTTTGGTGCACAACACGTGTTTTTTTGCTTTCGCACATGCCCTGACAGCCGCTTCATGTAAATGGTTGGGTAAAGAAATTAGGACGACATCCACCTCCGGGTGGTTGATGGCCTCGTCCATGGAATCTGTATGGTCAGAAAAGCCATAATCTTCCGCAAACCTTCGTGCATTTTCTGTATTCCTTGAATACACTGTGATGATCTCGTCCTTCCTGCGTTGTGCATGCAACGTCTCCGCATAAAACCGGGCAATAAATCCCGAACCCAACATGGCTATTTTCATAAAGTCAATATTTTAATTCCTATTGATTACACCCAGTATTCGGAAGGGACCATTCCACAAGCCCTGCTGCAAATCCGCTGTGAATACTATTTCCGATACGGTTTTTAAATCTACCAATTTTAAGCGGTAAATCCCAGATACAACTTTCAAAATTGAATTATATAAATATCACTGGATTTAAGTATTGCACAAGTGTAACCTTTTAATATTTCCCGACTATATATGATACGCCCAAGTCGTCCGATCCGGATAATGGGACACGTAATTTAATCCAAAATGCTACAGTTCCGACTTTCAATCAAGTACCAAACACTTTTATTTTCTACACTCTTTACCCTCAGTTTACTGACGGCACAGAAATTTGAAGCTATTCCAGCGAATGTGAAGAGCACATATGCCTTCAATTTTAAAAAGAACTTCTATGCCGGTGAGGCTGATCTGGCAGCAGCAGAAGGGCGGCTTTTGATGGGGATCGATACCGTTATACGACTGCTGCAAGATGATGCTTTGCCGGTTTCAGAATGGAAGAGTGTTCTCCATACTTATGACAGGATCGAACGGGAATACAGGAAACTGGACCTATACTATTTTCTGAAGTATGCGACCAACACAAAAGCCGGCGGGGCTTCAGAGGAAGATAAAATAAGAAAGAAAATGAATGAGATGCGTCAGCCCCTGAAGGCCAGGATTGCCGCACTTCCTGAACAGATATTTGAACAGCTAATAAAGAGAGAAGTAGACTTTGCCTATTTCCTTCGAAAAGTGAGAACAGCGTCAGAGTACGTTCTTTCTGATAATGAAATCCTGACAACCTCCCATTTTTCTTATCTGAAAAACAGTGAATTCTATGATAAAGCGCTGCAACGGATGGAATTCGAACCTATCTATACTGTGATGGATACCATTGATCCATTTATTGAACGCAGTTCGTGGGAGAGCAACACAGATCCGGCCGTAAGATCTGAAGGGGAAGAAAAGTTCTTTGCGGGACATGCCACCGAGAAGCAATCCTTAGGATACGGGTATATTCATTATATCAGGGGATTGAACGCCTTTGCACAGGCCAAAGGATACAGGGACCTGTTGGAGGAAAAGTACGATGCAGGAGAAATTCCCCCAGGATCACCGGAAAACTTTTTTACCAGGGTGCTTGATAGTCAGGACAGGGATACCATATTTTCGGACCTTATGGACCACACTCCTGGGCTGCGATTTGATATCTTCAAAGCAACGGAAATCATTGAAAAGTCATTAAAAGTTCTGGGACCCGAATATGCCAAAGAGCTAAGACAGCTTCTGAATCCCGATAATGGAAGAATCGATATCGCCGGGGGAGAAAACAGACTCCCCTTACGGGGTGCCGCAAGTGTGTATCCGGTTTTTCCAAGCATCTTTTATGCCATGAACTATGAGGGTTATCTCATCGACCTGACCCTGATGGCCCATGAAGCAGGCCATGCAGTTCAGGCCAGTATGATGTATATAAATAAGGTCAGAATGGTGAATGGTGCAGGTCCGGCTTACTTCACTGAGTCTTTCGGCAATTTTAACGAATTGCTCACTTATGATTATTTATATCGCAACGCTAAAAATCCGGAAGAAAAGGAAATTTTCCGGAAACAGTTGAACCAACGCCTAAAGGTCATTTATGGAAGCACTGAAGAGGCCTTCATAGAATATTACCTCGTCAAAGGGATTTTAGACGGTACAATCAGCTCCCCGGAAGATCTGGACCGGGAAACGCATGCCCTTGGCATGCGAATTCATCCTGAATATTATAGTAAGGAATCGTATAGAAAGGGACTCTGGATGCTGCTTGATACCAGTTTCCGTGAGCCATTTCACAACATCCATGAGATGATGGCCTCCGCCCTTTCCATAAATTACTACCTGTCCTACAGAAAGAACCCCTCTGAATTTATACCAAAATACCTCACCATGTTGAACGAGGGATATGAGAATTCAGCGTACCAATTATTGCTTAGGCTGGGAATAGATCTGACTGACGAGGATTTCGCAGGGAAGGTCCTTCAGAATCTTCCTCTACAGAAGAAGTTTTAGATCATATAGCCTTTTGAGGGTCTTATTTTTATAAGGAAATAATGTGACACAGACGCGTGTGCCCGGCTCTGAACCGTCTGACATATGGTGCCTGATAAAGAGTTATTAAATGCTGCCTGGTCCTCGGAATAGTTCGCTTCCCGACGACTTTCCCTGACACGTTCCAAATGTGTCAACCATGCATCCTTTAAAGCACAATTAATACAAAACATCCGCCTAATTTTAGTTCCCCTGACAGACATCTGCCCATTGATGGCGATCACAAAACAGGAGCTTTTATTCAGATGACCCGCAAAAACTTTTTAGAACAAATAATGACCGCTCCGGAAACCGTTGTGGCCGAACTGGACCTGGTTTATGTTGATAACTTGAAATTGCCGATCCATCGAAGGCGGAAAAAAAAAGGATTTGATTATGTCCTTAAAGACAAAGCCATCAACGATGCGAAGCTTCTTGACCGCATAGAAGGTTTGGTAATTCCTCCGGCCTGGGAGGATGTAAGGATCACTCATCTGGTCAATGGTCACCTGCAGGCTGTCGGATTGGATATTAAAAACCGGAAACAATACCGGTACCATCCGACCTGGTTAAAAATACGCAATCAGACGAAATTTTACAGAATGGCTGCTTTTGGGAAACAACTCCCCCGGATAAGAAAGCAGGTGGAAAAGGATCTGAGGAAGAAGACCCTTTCCAAGGACAAGGTAGTTGCCCTCGTGATAAAGCTGATGGAAGAAACCCATATCCGCATCGGAAGTGAACAGTATGCCAAAAGGAATAAGTCGTACGGCTTATCCACGCTTCGCAAAAAGCATGTACACCTGGACAAACAAAAATTGAAGTTTGAATTTGTGGGGAAGAAAGGAAAGAAGCACAGTGTAACTATCCGCAACAAAAAACTGATAAGGCTTGTTTCACAATGTGAAGATATACCAGGCTGGGAATTATTCCAGTATTATGATGATGATGGAAACAAACAACAGATAGAAAGTTCGATGATCAATGAATACCTTCTCGCCATTTGTGATCAATTTTTTACGGCTAAGGATTTCAGGACCTGGGCGGCCAGCGTCGTTTTTTTTGATACGCTGTTGGAAATGGATCCAACCGCGGATGCGAAAGAGATCAACCGGAATATTTTAACAGGATATGATGCGGCTGCTGCGGCTCTAGGCAATACAAGGACGGTGTGCCGGAAATATTATGTGCACCCCTTACTGGTATCGTCCTATGAATCCGGGGCGCTCCAAAAGTATTTCAACCTGGCCGATGCACAGGAAGAGACCAACCCCTATTTTACCGCCTCTGAAACCGCCATTCTGCGACTGATTAAAAAATATACCCCGGAAATCAATGGATCTGGAAAATCTTCCTGATGAAGACCTTGTCAGTCCTGATAAAAAATAAGGCGAAATGGACCATTTCTCTAAGTCCGTTCACTGATTTTAACAACTATAATATATGATTATGGAAGAATCAAAAAAAACACGTGATGCCATGCTCTCGGGTCTTTTAGCTGATATTCTGGGTGCCGAGTCGACCTATAACAGACTTGCCACGGAGAATCGCTATCCTCGTAAAACCCAATTTTTCAGAGGTTTGCAGGAGCAGAAGCGCCAATTTGCCCTTCGTCTGGCGCATGAACATTATGTGCTCTACAGGGTAAAACAAGCGGAATTCCCCGCATCGCAGTCCGGAATCTACACTTCCCTGCCACCCGGGCTCGCGGAAGGGAGCTTGACCTCTAATGAGGTCGACAGTTGGGTAATCAGCACTGAGCAGGAATTGGCAGATGCCTATCAACGCGTACTATTGTATCCGGGACTACCGAATGTAACTTATGCTCTTATGGAATCTCAGGCTGAAGAGATCAACGGGATACTCCTGAAGCTTCGTACCGATTTGCGCATTCATACCAGAAATCCTCCGGTGACGGTATATGTAGAACGCTAATCCGCCTGATCCCTCACACATTTCACCAGGGACCAAGTCAGTTACTTTCTCCTCCCCCTGATTTCCGGATACCGGAAACAGACCTGAATGATAATTTTGCACATCCTACGATTTATAATGCCGGCAGATTTTAAGTAGTTTTGAAGTCAGTTTATTACAGGTTCCGTAATTTGCTGAAATATTAATCAGGAAGTGTATGAAAAAGGGGTTCCTCATAGACATGGACGGAGTTATTTACAGTGGAGAAACGATGATCGCGGGGGCGGATATATTTATCGAAACCCTCCAGCAAAGGAACATCCCTTTTTTATTCATGACAAATAACAGCCAGCGTACGCCCCTGGATACCGTGAATAAGGTGAGTAAGATGGGAATCAGGATCCGGGAGGAAAATGTGTATACCAGTGCGATGGCCACTGCCTGGTTTTTGTCATTTATGAATCCAAAAGGGACGGCTTATGTTCTCGGCGAAGGCGGCCTCATCACCAGTCTGCATCAGCAGGGATACACGCTGGTCAATCAAAATCCGGATTTTGTCGTTGTGGGCGAGGGCAGGAACTTTACTTTGGAAATGGTGAACAACGCGGTTGATATGATCCTTTCTGGATCCAAACTGATCGCCACCAACCTCGACCCTTCTCCCAAAAAAAAGGGCTGGTCAAATTTAGGGATCAGAGCGATCGTTTCAATGATCGAGGAAGCTACCGGAAAGAAGGCTTTCTCAGTCGGGAAACCAAGCCCTGTGATGATGCGGGCAGCACGGAAAACCCTCGGGCTGGAAGCTCGGGAAACCATCATTATCGGAGACACGATGGATACAGATATCCTCGGAGGCGTTCAACTGGGATATACCACGATCCTTACCCTCTCCGGCGTTTCAAAAAAGGAGGTGTTGGACGAGTATCCATTTAAACCGGATATGGTTATTGAATCCGTGGCGGAACTGGACTTGAAAAAGGCACTGGAAATGCAGTAATCTTCTAGATTTCAGAAAGGATCAATTGTTCATTAGATTATTTCATGTAAGTGGCATCCAACATGATATACCGGGCATCGTTTGGGGCACTTACCGCCTTGCTTTCTGTGTCGATAACCATCACAGACGGACTTGTTGAATCCCCTTTGGCAGCGGGCCATTCGGGCAATTCCGAGGCGTTTGGATTTCCTGTTTTTATGAAATTCGCAAAATAGGCCTGCATTGTCTGTGATACCTTATAGTCTTCATCCGTCCACGCATAGTCATCTATCAGGTGCAGATTTCCGAGACAATATTCAATTTCGCAGGCATGGGGCGCACCAATGGCTGCCGGAGGTGCGGGAGTATCGGATACTTTGGCTGCAGTTCCTCCTGCCAGGCCGGAGACCCGGTTTGAGTCCATGAGCGGAGGCCTGAGTTTACTGTAGAGATAGCGATAGACCGGTTGGTCACTGTGCTTTCTGTGAAGGTCAAACCACTTCCAGGTACTGTAAACTATAAACCGATCGGAAGCCAGAGCCGTGGCAGAATGTTCTACTTCCGTTTTACTACTGTGGGGATATAACTCAAGTACCTTATCGTGAATTTTGGGATAGGTCTCCTTTACTTTGTTCACATAATCAGCCTCTGTATAGTCAGGAGTTCCCATAAATGCGATACCGGGCACTTCTGCGGAATTCCAGCCAAGCAGCAGGGGAACCTGCGCCTGTTCTCCTGCTCCAAATATTTCGGGCAGGGATTTGGTCAGGAAATAACCATCTATTACAGAGGGAAACCCAAACCGCTTCGATTCATTGTATATTTCGTAGACCTCCCTAGAACTCAATTTTCGTAGCGCTTCAATTTCAGGATAGCCTGCCGCCCTGGCGAATTCCAGGCCCACTTTTTCGGCTTCCCTTAAGGGAACGGGGGGAAGGGTAGGGCTTATAGCCGCTCCGCTTTCTCCAATGGCTCCCGCGATAAGTCCTTTGGACAAAGGAGATGCCATCTGAAGGCTCACACCTATAGAACCCGCGGATTCTCCGGCTATCGTAATCTTTCCGGGGTCTCCGCCAAAGGCAGCTATATTTTGCCGGACCCACTTCAGGGAGGCGTGCTGGTCAAGATGGCCGTAGTTCCCTGAGGCCTTATAGGGCGATTCCGCAGATAAACCGGGATGTGCGAGAAATCCAAAGATATTGAGCCTGTAATTAATAGTAACCGATACGATCCCCTGCTTTGCCATACTTTCACCATCATATCGCTTCTCTGATGCATCCCCGGCGACATTGCCACCCCCGAAGAAGTACACCAGAACCGGTAGATTTTTCGACGCCCTGGTGGCCGGCGTCCAGATATTGAGATAAAGACAATCCTCGCTTACTCCCGCCGACCTGGAATCCATATCTCCGAAGACCAGCGTTTGCATAGGGCGTGGGCCAAAGCTTTTGGTGATCCTGACCCCATCCCAGTTATCCGCAGGCTGCGGGGCCTTCCATCGAAGCGGTCCTACAGGGGGTTTGGCAAACGGAATCCCTAAGTAGGTCTGAATGCCCGTGTGGGTATTGTAATCTCCTTCGATCACCCCATTTTCAGTCTTTACCTGGACGGGAAACGCATTCCGGTTTTGAGCCATACCATTGAAAGTCAAAATAAAGAGAGAAAGGCAGATAAATGAAGATTTCATAAAATAATAATTAGGTTTTTAAATGTATCAAAACCGCCTCAGACTGGCAGCCTAAACGATTCATAAAAGCCAGGCAGGTAAAAAAAACCCTCTGAAAGATAAGGATTTTAAATAAATGGCCAACTCCATCCTGCAGCTTTCCATTTCCGAATACAACATCCCCAAATTTCATTTAATTTGAATACTTTTAAACTGGCCGATTGGATGGGTCATTGATGAAACGAATGGAACTATTCAGGCTGGTTCTCCGCTCTCTTCAGGATAGTACCCTTCAGCAATCACCGGGATGGATAACATCCTATCCCAAATTTTAATAAGGAAATCAAAGAATGAAAACCATTGTAAGAACCTATCTGTCAGGATGCCTTTTATTATTTATGACCGCTGCTGCCGTCGCTCAAAACAATGCTAAAGTGGCATCCCCGGACGGTAACCTGCAATTCCGGTTTCGGTTGTCCCGTGGCGCTGCCTCATACAATGTTACCTACAAAGGAATGCCATTGGTTGAAGATTCCGGACTGGAACTGGAATTTAAGGAGGGAGGCGTCTTTGGGCAGGATCTTAAGATGGCACGGCCGGAAATCCAAACGGTGGATGAAAATTTTGAACTCGTTATAGGCAAAGCCAAAATGGTCCACAATAATTACAACGAACTGGAGCTGTCTTTACAGGAGAAAACAAGCCCGGGGAGACAGATCATTGTAAGAGTACGCGCATTTAATGACGGGGTGGCCTTCCGTTACGAATTTCCCGGGCAGAAGAACTGGACTTCCTATATCATGACAGAGGAGCGGACCACCTGGAGAATGGCCGGTAATCCCAAGGTCCGGACCCTCTTACGCGAGCAATTTGTCAATGACCATGAAGGGCTCTATTCAACGCTTCCTCTCTCCGAGGTCAGGGAGGATACGCTCATGGACCTGCCCACCCTTTTTGAGTTTCCGGGGAAGATCTATATGGCGATCACCGAAGCGGCTCTGAGGGACTACGCAGGGATGTATCTTCGCAAGGCAGATGGCGTTCTGAAGAGTACCCTGTCGCCTCTACCCGGACAATCGGAGGAAAAAGTAAAGGCACAACTCCCGCACCGTTCTCCATGGAGGGTCATGATGATCTCTGACAGGATAGGCGCGCTCCTGGAATCCAATATTATTGCAAGCCTGAACGAACCTACAGTTATAAAGGACCTGTCGTGGCTCCAGCCAGGGAAGACAACTTTTCACTGGTGGAATGGCGACATTGTTCCCGATACCACCTTTGCCCCAGGGGCTAATTTTGAGTTCAATAAATATTATATCGACTTCTGTGCGAGGAATAAGATCGACTTTCATGCGGTGATAGGCTATGGCGGGTTCTCTTGGTATAAAAGTGATTCTGCCGGCTACGGTGAAGTCGGGCCTAATACGGATGCCAGCCAGGCGGTTGCCTCCCTGGATATGGAACAGGTATGTGACTACGCCAGGCAAAAGGGCGTCGGAATACATTTGTGGGTAAACTGGAAGGCCATGTATCCGCGCATTGAAAAGGCTTTTGCACAATATGAAAAATGGGGGATCCGGGGGCTTATGGTTGATTTTCTCAACAGGGATGACCAGGAAATGGTCAACATTCAGGAAGATATTCTGAAAAAAGCTGCCGAACACAAACTGTACATTCAATTTCATGGGGCCTATAAACCTACAGGACTGCACCGGACCTACCCCAATGAATTTACAAGGGAAGGGGCCTATAATTACGAACAGGACAAGTGGAATGAGACCGGGGTGTCTCCGGAACACGACCTCAATATCGTTTTCACGCGCTTGCTGGCAGGCGCTACAGATTACCACCTCGGCGGATTCCGGGCAGCCACAAAAGAAACTTTCACCAACCGGTATACCCGCCCCCTAGTGCGAGGCACACGTTGTCATATGCTGGCCATGTATGTCGTCCTGGAGAGCTATCTGGCCTCTCTGTGCGATTACCCGGAAGCCTACGAGGGGGAACCAGGATTTGAATTCCTGACCATGGTACCCACCACCTGGGACGAAACAATTGTTCCGGATGCGGTTTTGGACGAATTTGCAACCATTGCAAGGAGGAAAGGGGACGACTGGTATGTTGGAAGCATCAACAACAGCGAGCAAAGGACATTTCGCTTACCCCTTTCATTTTTGGAAGGAGGAAGCTATGAAGCAACCCTCTGGTCAGATGCAGAAGATGCCGCAGAACATCCTAACCGGCTCCGGAAGGAGACCAAAAGCGTCAGCAAGAAGGATTTTATAACAATAAACATGGCTGCGGGAGGAGGACAGGTGATCTGGTTCAGGAAAAAGACCTCCTGAAATGGAATTTATCCCGATCTGTGTTTGACTACAATTTGAAGACACCATTCAAATAAAGCTGCTTCCTCTCAGAAAAACGCGCAATGATATGAGGCGTGATAAATTACCTAAAAATGCAGAGGAGCACAATTGTATTTGAAGAATTATCCTTATAATTGAGATCCTTTCAGTAACACATCAGGGTAAAGCCACGCTCCATGAAGAATTTTAAATTTCTGCTTGTAATTTTAACATTGGCCGCATGCCATTCCGGCGAAAAGAAAGCCCATGCGGATGAACCCCGCCGAATTGAACTGCTATTTCTGGGACATGCACAGGAACATCACAATTCCAGAGTCTACATGCCCATTCTGGCAAATAGTCTGACTTCCTCCGGGATCAACATCACCTATACGGAAGAGGTGGAAGATCTCAACCTGAAAACACTTGAAGCCTATGACGGATTGATCATCTATGCCAATCACGAAAGCATCACCCCCGCCCAGGAGAAAGCGCTGTTGGAGTATGTAGACGCAGGGCATGCTTTCATTCCCATTCACAGCGCCAGCTTTTGCTTTAAGAATTCCCCCGAATACATCGACCTCGTCGGAGGACAGTTCATGGAGCACAAGACCGGTACCTTTACGGCAGATATCGTAAAAAAGGAGCATCCCGCCGTCAAAGCGATCTCTCCGTTTTCTACCTGGGACGAAACCTATGTGCATGATAAGCTGGACAGGGACATTACGGTCCTGATGGAGCGGGTCGAAGGGGATCATCATGAACCCTGGACCTGGGTAAAGGAATATGGTAAAGGCAGGGTTTTCTACACTGCCTATGGCCATGATGAGCGAACCTGGAATCACCCGGAGTTTCAAAAGCTGATGAGGGAGGGTATACGCTGGGCCATTAATGACGACCTGCAGAAAAATCTTGATACCTACACCAGCGATTTTCCAAAGCTTGCCTACAGGGAAATGGCGGATATTCCGAATTATGAAAAGCGGGATCCGGCCCCCAGGTATCAGATGCCCTTAACACCTGAAGAATCGGCTAAACTGATACAAGTGCCTCCGGGCTTTGAACTTGAACTTTTTGCTTCGGAACCTGATATTATCAATCCCATAGATATGAATTGGGATGAGAAAGGCAGGCTTTGGGTTATTGAAACTGTTGATTATCCCAATACGGTCAGGGACGATAAAAATTCCGGTGATGACCGCATTAAAATTTGTGAGGATACTGACGGGGATGGCCGTGCGGACAAGTTTACGGTCTTTGCCGATCACCTGAATATCCCTACCAGTTTTGCTTTCGCAAATGGGGGGATCGTGGTATCGCAGGCGCCTAATTTTCTTTTTTTGAAGGATACCAACGGCGATGACAAGGCCGATGTAAGAGATGTTATCATGGACGGATGGGGCGTTTTTGACACCCATGCCGGCCCTTCCAATCTGGTAAACGGTATTGACAATTCCATTTATGGAGTGGTGGGATACTCCGGTTTTAAAGGGAACATTTTTGATCAACCCTTCGAATTCCGCCAGGGGGTGTACCGCTTTGACCCGACATCGAAAGAATTCGAATTTCTTACCAATACGAGCAACAATACCTGGGGTCTGGGAATTACGGAAGACAACTCGATCTTTGCCTCAACCGCAAATAACACCCACAGTGTCTTTATGGGCATTCCCAACAAACTGTTCAGCACGGAAGAAAAGATTACTATACAGGGGAGCAGGAAAATTGACGGCCACTATGCGATGAGACCCATCACCCCTAATGTGCGCCAGGTGGATGTATTCGGGGGCTTTACCGCTGCGGCTGGCCATCATTTTTACACCGCGCGTGATTTCCCCGCTTCTTACTGGAACAAGGTGGCTTTTGTGTGCGAACCGACAGGCGGCATCGTTCATATCGCCAAAATTGTCAGGGATGGGGCAGGTTATATGGAAGAGGATGGCGGAAACCTTTTCGCCAGTTCTGATGAATGGGTATCGCCCGTTTCTGCACGCGTTGGCCCGGAAGGCGCGGTCTGGGTGCTTGACTGGTATAATTTTATCGTCCAACACAATCCTACGCCTACCTCCGAAAGAGGCGGATATGACGCGGTGAACGGGCAGGGAAACGCTTATGAAAATCCACTCAGGGACAGATCCAAAGGACGAATCTGGCGGGTGTTTCCAAAGACGGCAGATTCAGTAGTGAAGGTGCCGGACCTGAGTGATACAAAAGGGATGCTCAGGGCCCTGTCCCATGACAATATGCTTTGGCGGCTTCATGCCCAGCGCCTTCTGGTTGAACGGCAGAAGACAGACGTACTTGGCGAACTCTATAAACTGGTGAATGACGGCAAGGCAGACGGCGAGGGCCTGGACCCGGGCGCCCTCCATGCCCTTTGGACCCTTGAAGGTCTTGGAGTGGTTTCTGCTGACGAGGAGGCACGTGCCGTAGTCGTCGGGGCACTCTTCCATTCCTCTCCGGCCCTGAGAAAGGCAGCCATCCAAATACTTCCAGGGAGCAAGGAAACGGATTCTGCCATCCTTGGTGCGCGCCTGATGGAAGACAACGATCCAGGGGTACAGTTAGAAGCCATACTATATTTTGCGGATAGGGAACCTGTTGAAAAAGTGGGACGAATCTTATATGAACTCAGCCAGAAGAAAAATGTAAAAGAAGATCCTTGGCTTTCTCAGGCTGTTTATTTGGCTGCAAGCCATAATATCCGGGAATTTGTGGATGCCTTCAGGAAGGACCATCCACGTTTCACCCCTGCCACAACTATGGTGGTTACCGAGGAAGCTCCCATCCTGAAAGGGGAAGATTTGGCAGAAACTTTTGTCACTAATTATTTTTCAATGGCCGGAGCGCAGGGTGCTGAAGCCGCAGTGAATTCCACCCCGGGGGTGGTAATCACCATTGGTACCATCGAAAACGAAATGAAATATAACCTGACTGAATTTGTCGTGGAGGCGGGATCGCAGGTGGAACTTGTATTTGAGAATACAGATTTTATGCAGCATAACCTCGTCATTACGACAGAGGGCGATAAGGAAAAGGTGGGGCTTGCCGCAGATAAGCTGGCGGCAGATCCTGCAGAAGCTGAGAAGAATTATGTCCCCGAGATGCCTGAGGTGTTGTTCGCGACACCCCTTGTAAACCCGGAGGAAAAGGTCGTTTTGCGTTTTACCGCACCTTCCAAACCCGGGATGTACCCCTATATATGTACTTTCCCGGGGCACTGGCGGATTATGCAGGGGATGATGAAGGTGGTTGCTGCAAAAACGTAGACTGAAAGCTCAATAAGCCCTAAATCGGAAAGAAATGAAATACGGAGTAAGCACCTGGTTGTGGGAATCCCCATTTAAAACCGCATCCATCGCCCTGTTCCCGAAGATTAAATCGATGGGATTCGATCTGGTCGAGATTCCCGTGGAAGATCCCGGTTTGATTGACGGGGAAGAGGTAAAAACCGCGCTGGATGACCATGGACTTGCCGCCACCGTATGCGGTGTCTTCGGGCCCACCAAGGACCTAACCAATGAGGAGGTATCGGTACAATGGGATTGCCTTAGGTATCTTGATGCCTGTTTTGAACTCTGCAATCAGCTGGGAACAGGTTTTTTGGCCGGACCTATGTACGCTGCTGTGGGGAAGGCCCGGATGCTTCCGGCCGAGCAGCGGAAAAGAGAGTGGGAACTTGCGGTGAACAATCTTGGAAAAGTGTGTATCATGGCGAAGAGCCATGGCTTATCCATCGCTCTGGAACCCCTCAACCGCTTTGAATCAGACCTGGTCAATACAGCAAGCGATGTCATGCGCCTTATAAATGACGTGAATCATGCCAATGCCAGGGTCCTGCTCGATGGGTTTCATATGTCGATTGAAGAAAATAATTTCAGGGAGGCCATAGAAAGGGTGGGAGATAAGTTACTTCATGTACAGGTCTCAGAGAACCACAGGGGGGTTCCGGGAACCGGTCTGACCCCATGGGAGGATTTTAACTCGGGTTTAAAAAGCATCAACTACGATGGCCCTATTGTCATTGAAAGTTTCACACCTGAAATCAAAGAACTTGCTGCTGCTGTATGTATCTGGAAGAATCTCGCGGAAAATCAGGATGAGTTCGCTACAGAGGGACTGCGACATCTTAAAAAAATATTCAATTCCTAATTAAAACGAAAACAATGAGTGGTCGGAAAATCAATGTGGCTATAGTGGGCCTGGGCTTCGGAGCCGAATTCATTCCCATTTATCAGAAACATCCCTCAGCCCATCTTATAGCCATCTCACAGCGGGATGAAAAGAAGTTGAAGGCGATAGCCAAAGAGTTTCAGATAGAAAAATACTATACCTCCTATGATGAGTTATTAAAAGACCCGGATATAGATGCGGTTCATATCAATACCCCTATCCCTGATCACGGAGTTCAGGCCATAAAGGCACTCAAGGCAGGAAAACACGTGGCCTGTACGGTTCCGATGGCAACCACAACAGAGGAATGTGAGGAAATTGTCAAACTGACAGAAACGACCGGGCTGACCTATATGATGATGGAAACCGTGGTCTACGCAAGGGAATTCCTGTATATGAAGGAACTGTATGAGCAGGGGGCCCTGGGCAAAATACAATTTTTGAAGGCAAGCCATCAGCAGGATATGGATGGTTGGCCCAACTACTGGCCTGGTCTGCCACCCATGTATTATGCGACCCACTGTGTAGGGCCGGTACTGGGACTCACCCGGGGGGAAGCCGAGTACGTTTCCTGCTTCGGATCGGGCACCATCAGGGAGGAACTGATTGCCCATTACAACTCCCCTTTTGCTGTAGAAACAACCCATATAAAATTCCGCAACTCAGATCTGAGCGCCCAGGTCTACCGATCCCTGTTTGATGTCGCCCGGCAGTATCGTGAAAGTTTTGAAGTATACGGGTCCAAAAAATCCGTGGAGTGGCCTTTGATTGAAGGCCGTCCCCTGGTGATTCACACTGCCAAAAAACCGGAAAACGAAATTCCTGAAGAAGTGGAATCGCCGGATTTTGCCAAACTCCTGCCGGAGGAGATCCGTCATTTTACGACCAGAGGTGTCTATGATTCGGAGAAACATCAGCACCTCTCCTTTACTCAAGGGGCCGGGCATGGAGGTTCGCATCCGCATCTGGTACACGAGTTTATCAATGCCCTCGTCTCAGAAAAGGCGCCTTACCCGAATGCGAGACAGTCGGCAAACATTACCTGTGTAGGGATCCTTGCCCATGAATCTGCTCAAAAAGGCGGAGAAATTATTAAACTTCCGGCCTTTACCCTGATGGAGCATGCCTGAGATTGTTCCTTAAAGAAAGCGTATTGACAATTAAACCTCCTAATACCATGTATCACAGACCACTGCATCTTACCCTAAAATGAAGCCTCTCGATCTAATTGACTGGGGCGTTATTGTCGCCTATTTCGTGGTCCTTCTCGGCGTAGCCTGGTGGGTGATCCTTCAAAAACAAAAGAATACCGAAGACTATTTTCTCGCAGGCCGCAATATCGGTTGGTTTATGGTGGGCGCATCCATCTTTGCCTCAAACATAGGCTCTGAGCATGTAGTGGGTTTGGCAGGAAATGGCGCCGGGGATAAAATGCCACTATTGATTTACGAATTGCATGCCTGGATTGTGCTCATGCTGGGATGGGTATTTCTGCCTTTTTATGCCCGGAGCGGGGTGTTCACCATGCCGGAATTTCTCGAGAAGCGGTTTGATGAAAGGTCGCGGTGGGTGTTATCGGTGGTCTCCCTTATTGCTTATGTGCTGACCAAAGTATCCGTAACCATCTATGCCGGGGGGGTGGTAGTATCGGCATTGCTCGGGATCCCATTTTGGATCGGGGCGGTTGCTACTGTGGTTTTGACAGGACTCTACACCGTGCTGGGAGGAATGCGGGCGGTGGTATATACAGAAACCATCCAGGCCATCGTACTGGTACTGGGGGCTGGGATCCTGACCTATCTGGGTTTACAGGAAGTGGGGGGTTGGCGCCAGTTGAAGGAAACTGTCGGCCCCGACTACTTTAATATGTGGCGGCCCAATTCTGATCCTGATTATCCGTGGCTGCCCTTATTTATAACGAGCACTGTAGTCGGGATCTGGTACTGGTGCACGGACCAGGTCATCGTCCAGCGGGTTTTGACCGCAAAGAACATCAAAGAAGGTCGTAGGGGGAGTATTTTTGGAGCCTTGTTGAAATTAATGCCGGTATTTCTTTTTCTAATCCCCGGGGTCATCGCCCTTGGTTTAAAAATGCAGGGCAGGCTTAGCTGGGACAATCCGGATGAGGCATTCCCGGTCCTGATGAGCAATATCATGCCTTCGGGACTTCGCGGACTGGTGGCTGCCGGCCTCCTGGCAGCTCTGATGAGTTCGCTGGCCTCGGTTTTCAATTCCTGTTCCACCCTCTTTACCCTGGATATCTATAAAAAACTGAAACCCATGGAGGCTGAAGACAAATTGGTCAGGACTGGGAGAATCGCCACGTTTTTCGTCGTGGGCCTGGGGCTGTTGTGGATCCCGATCATAAGCAAATTATCCGGCGGCCTTTATGAATATCTTCAGAATGTACAAGCCTATATTTCACCCCCTATAGCTGCCGTATTCCTGCTCGGCATTTTCTATAAACGGATCAATGCCAACGGCGCAATAGCCACACTGATCGGCGGATTTATCATTGGATTCTCAAAGCTTACCCTGGAAATTGTGCAGGGTTCCCTGACTGAGGGAGGCATCCTGTTTCGTATAGCCAGCATCAACTGGCTGGTTTTCGGAGCCTATTTCTTCGCCACCTGCATCGCTATTGCAGTTCTTGTAAGCTGGTGTTACCCTGCTCCGGCCCAGGCCAGACTGGCAGGTCTGACTTTCGGGAATATCAGCCAGTCACAAAAGGAAAACAACAAATCGAGTTACAATATCTGGGACATCGTGACTTCGCTGGCCGTTATTCTCATAGTCGTATATATCATGATATCGTTTAGTTCGCTGAAATTATAATGATGAAGAAAATAATGCGGTCCGGTTTATATACGATCTGCTCTGAGGCATTGTCATGCATATCCATTGCTTTGTCTGATAAGGAAAAGAAAGGTATCTTAAGACCCACGGCATTGTCAAAAGGCAGCCCGCAAGAACGAAAGTTTGCCATGTGAATGTAATTGGAAAACCAAACAGGATGAAACGCTATTTATACACCCGTGTACTGATACTCAGCGGGTTTCTGAGTTTTAATGGGATTTTGGCACAGGACTACGATATTTTGATCCGGGGTGGCCACGTCATTGATCCCAAAAACAAGATCGATCAGGTGAAGGATGTGGCCATACTGGATGGCAAAGTCGCAATGGTGGCTGACGATATTCCGCAGACCCAGGCGAAGCTCGTCATTGATGCCACGGGGCTGTACCTATGCCCTGGACTCATAGATATTCACAGCCATAACTTCTATGGAACTGAAGAGGACGCTTATCTGAGCAATGGTTTTACGGCCCTGCCCCCTGACGGATTTACGTTCCGGAACGGGGTGACCACCGTGGTAGATGCCGGGGGGGCAGGATGGCGGAATTTCAGGATGTTCAGGGAACAAACCATTGACCGGTCTGAAACCAGGGTACTGGCATTCCTGAACATCGCAGGTACCGGGATGAAAGGCGGGGCTCCGGAACAGGATGTTTCTGACATGGATGCCCGATTGACAGCGATGGTTGCCCGGCAATACCCGGATCTTATTGTGGGAATAAAACTTGCACATTTTGAGGGCCCTGACTGGGTCCCGGTGGAGCGGGCCGTGGAAGCCGGAAAGTTGGCACAGATTCCGGTGATGATCGATTTCGGAAGGAGCGAACCCCCTCTATCTATTGAGACCCTCCTGATGGAGAAACTCCGTCCGGGAGATATATTTACCCATATGTACGCTCATGTGGAGCGACGACTGGCCCTGGTAAATGAAAGCGGAAAGTTGGAACCGTATGCTTTAAATGCGCAAAAGCGCGGGATCCTTTTTGATGTAGGTCATGGGGGTGGCAGTTTTGTTTTCAGACAAGCTGTACCCGCACTCGCCCAGGGGCTTTATCCGAACACCATCAGTACTGACCTGCACATCGAAAGTATGAACACCGGAATGAAGGACCTCAGCAATGTAATGTCAAAATTCCTGAATTTGGATCTGCCGATACAGGAGGTCATCCGCTGTGCTACCTGGAACGCGGCACAGGCCATTCACCGGCCGGATCTCGGACATCTGTCCGAAGGGGCCGGGGCAGACCTTGCGATTTTCAGGGTACATGAGGGCAGTTTCGGATTTACAGATACCGAAGGCATGAAAATGAACGGGAGCCGCAAACTGGAATGTGAACTTACCCTCAGGGAAGGCAGGGTGGTTTGGGATCTCAACGGTTTGTCCAAAACCATGTGGAATGAAAAATAGCGCAACGGCCGAATTTTATAGGAATGGATAAAAATCAGAAAAGCTTTCGGATCCTTCTGTTTAGCGCCCTGTTTTTTTTGGTGCTCTCTGGAGTATTGCTTGCCTTAAATTACGGCGCATATGCCGGGCCGTCCTTTGTACTGTTTTTCCTTTTCCTCGCCATCGGGGTGCGTGGGTATCCGGCTTTTCGGGGATTTTCCTATACCATACTTATTTTTGCCGCCGTTACCATCTCCATGCTGTATCCTGCCTATCTTCAGCGTATCGGGGATTTCGAATTTCAATCTCTCATTGTCCCCCTGCTTCAGGTTATCATGTTTGGCATGGGGACAGCGATGAGTGCCAAAGATTTCCTCGGGGTAATCCGGATGCCAAAGGGAGTATTGATCGGATTGGCGTGCCAGTTTACGATCATGCCGCTCCTCGGATTCGGGATTGCCAGCCTTTTTCAGTTCCCGGCAGAGATTGCTGCAGGCGTTGTCCTCATAGGCTGTTCGCCAAGCGGACTGGCATCCAATGTAATGGCTTATCTGGCGAAGGCGAACCTGGCGTTATCGGTCACACTGACGGCCGTTTCCACGCTGATGGCACCTGTGATGACTCCGTTACTTATGGAACTTTTTGCGGGTCAGTTTGTGCCCATCGATTTCTGGGGGATGGTTTTCAGCATCATTAAAATTGTCATTATTCCTATCATTGCCGGACTGATTTTCAATCATTTTTTTCATGGGAAGTTAAAGTGGCTCGACAAGGCCATGCCGGTTCTGTCCATGACAGCCATTGGGGTGATCATTATGATCATTACGGCGGCCGGCCGCGAGAGCCTTCTGACCATTGGGCTGTTGCTGATCCTTGCTGCGATCCTCCACAACCTGGCGGGCTACTTTCTGGGATATTGGAGTTGCCGGGCGTTGCGGATGAAGGAACAGGACTGCCGGACCATTGCCCTGGAGGTCGGGATGCAAAATGGCGGCCTTGCTTCAGGCATCGCTTTGGAAATGGGCAAAGTGGCAACGATTGGATTGGCTCCGGCCGTTTTCGGGCCCTGGATGAACATTTCAGGATCTTCCTTGGCCACCTGGTGGCGGGACAGGGATCCTGACCGCCACGGAAGACCAACATAATCCGGAATACCCCCGCAGATGCCGGATCTTCCCGCCACTTAACCGGAAGCAAGTGATCCCATCAGGTTTATAAGGGGAATCTCTGGCGGGCGTATAAGTCTTTGAGGATATATAGATGAGATTAAACTGTAAAACAGATACTATGTTTATGAGATTTTTATGGATGTCCATGGCAGTTTGTGCTGTTCTTGGCTGTCATTCGATTGGGAAGGAAAAGAAGGCCACGGATGTTTCAGTAGCTCCGGAGCAATCCTATGATCCGGAAGCAAGACTCCGGGAATTGGGGATCGAATTAAGCACGCCGCCTGCGCCTATTGCGAATTATGTAAATGCCGTCAGGACCGGGAACCTCCTTTTCCTTGCAGGCAAGGGCCCCCGTCAGGATAACGGGAAAAATATAACGGGGAAGCTCGGGGCAGAACTCACAATAGAACAGGGGTACGAGGCGGCAAGAATTACCGGCGTGAATCAGTTGTCTGTTATAAAAGCGGAACTCGGCAATCTCAACAAGGTAAAGCGTATTGTCAAGGTAAAAGGCATGGTAAATGCGCTCCCGGAATTCGCCGATCATCCTAAGGTTATTAACGGGTATTCCGACCTGATGGTCGCGGTGTTTGGTGAAAGAGGGAAGCATGCCCGGGCGGCGGTAGGAATGGGTTCTTTGCCGGGAAATATGGCTGTTGAGGTAGAAATGATTGTGGAGGTGGTTGATGAATAATAGCATTCCGGTAGTCTGTTCCTTGATGTATCAACTTCCGAAGACCAGGAACAAAATAAAGAAGGCTGTACAATGGCACAGCCTTCTGAATAAAACTTAATCATCAAGGCTCCTGTTGTTCAAGGTCAAAACCAGCTAATCCGAGGAAATTATAAGCCCCTGGTTGTCCCAGTTCACTTTGGGTGGTTTCCAGAACCACCTGTTCCCTATAGTCCAATCCACCATCGGTGATATCAAAAATATTAAGGGAAAAGGATTGAAATGCCCCAAGATTATACAAGTATTTATTGTCTGAAGAAACATACATATCCTTTGTATCAGCAGGAGGGGCATTGTCCCCACGGGCTTCAAAAGGAAGTGTCGAGGAAATAGCCGAACCGCTAAGTGAAAACGGGGTGATCACGTTTGAGTTAAAGCTGGAGACATAGAGTCTGTCGTTGGACGGACTGAAAACCGTCCAACAGGCTTCATCCAGATCATCGGTTTCACCGGTTGCGAAGTTAGCGGTTTTTATAAGGGAGGAACCGTCATCTTCTAGAACGATCAGACTGTTATCCGTTTTTGCGACCGTTGTATTAAAGTTGGTAACAAAGAGCGTCGAGTTACTTTCAGGAGCCCATCTGAAACCGATCGCTCCGGCGATACCTTCCTCTTCAAAGAAACGCGCGTTAGAAACATTCCCATCATTAAAGTCGTAAACATATACCCTGCTCGGATGTTGTTCTTCCAGGGAAGGGTCAACCGAAGCAAAATGGGTGATCCCCCAGAGGGTGACAGCGATTTTGCTGCCGTCAGGAGAAAACTCGACTTTAACAGGCCCTCCATTTTCACGAACATAGGTATCCAGCCTTTTTAAACAGACCAGACTGCCATCTGCCGTATCAAATGTAAAAAGATGGATATTCCTGTCGGGATCTGAAGGGTCGGGTTGGGTCAGATCCATGTTGTGGAATTCATCATTGGGAAAGCGTCGTAATTCCGCGCCGTCCCCCTGAACATTGGGATTGTTCCACTGGCATCCCACGACCACCCAGTATTTGGTGGTACTGCCACTCATTGGGGTGGCCGTAATACTTACAGGTCGTGTACCCAATACTGCAGTATTACTTAAAAGGGCCAGATCGCCATTGGTCTTATCCAAAGAGAAGACCGATACTGTATTACCTCCAGCATTGACATTTAACAAATAGTCTCCGATGATATTGATTGCCCCTTCCGAATCAAAATCTCCAAAGGCGTCACCACCTGCGGTTATATCGGCCCCTCCTTCACTTTCTGTGGAATACGCCGTTTCATCAGACACAGAGCCGTTTTCATGACGCGCAAACCGCACGATCTGATTGGTGGATTGCCCGTTGGTCGAGGTGTAAAGATATCCGACAACATCGTTATTTTCCTCGGACGGGACTTCAGGATTTTCAGGACTTTCACCCGTGTTAATGTCAGTTTCATTGTTACAGGCCATAAAGGTCATCGTTGCTCCAAAGAGCAGAAGTAAAAGATACTTTTTCATAATGTGTTTTTTTATTAATGTGATGGGATAAGGTATGTACTGTCCAAAAGGGATATTCTCATTTTAATATCACTTTCCACATTTTAGTCGTTCGAAATGAAAGAACTGTCCGCCCATTTTAACCCGGTTACATGTTTGTTTAACTCATTTCGTTTATCGGGCAGGACGGGAAGCTGTGCTCATCCCATGGCATATATGAGTTAATGAGAATCATATATCTTAAAAGGCTGACGTTAGAAAACGGAGGTAAGTGGATAACTTAAATGTCGTGATGCCTGGAGGTTATTTCACATCTTGAGCGATTTAGGAATATCCAGTGAGCAGAGCTATAAAACGGTTTATTTTGCCTTGCAATATGGGACACATACTTCAACGGACAGCCCCGATAGCTATCGGGGGAAGTTTCCAACAATTGGAAGTTTTTGATACTACTCCTATTTTTCAATGCACTACGTTTATATCATACAATCGGAGTTGGATAATAGTTTTTATATTGGTATGACCACCAATTTGTAAAAGAGATTAATTTTCCACAATTCCCCTGATAATAATGTTGGGATTACCCGAAGAAAGCGACCCTGGAGCTATTATTATATTCTAAGCGTAGAAAGCGCTATTGTTGCTGGGAAAATTGAGAATCATATAAAGCGAATGAAAAGCCATAAGTATATTGAGCTTCTGAAGAATTATTCAGAAATAGGAGAAAAGCTTATCAAAAAGTATTCTTAAATTCGCAAACCCAAATGGGCCTCATAGTTCAACGGATAGAATAGAAGTTTCCTAAACTTTAGATCCAGGTTCGATTCCTGGTGAGGCTACCAGAAGCCTTTTAGGCAACATTAAAAATCACTATAATATATTGATTTGCAATGTTTTAAGTTTTTTTGATATTTTTTGATATCAAATAATGTGAACGATATTCGTTCACAAATCGTCAACATTTTAAAATGTTGTACCTGTTTAAAACAGTTTGTTTTTAAGTTTTAAGAGGAACGATTTGCCAGAGATTTGACTTTCGTCTTTAACTAAGTATAACTTAAAGGCGACAGCTATGCGATCAACTTCAACATTCTCCATTTTATTCTGGATCTATTCATCCCGATCCAAAAACAATCAGGCACCTTTATATGTCAGAATTACCGTAAATGGTAAAATTTTAAATATCAGCCTGAAACGCAAAGCAGATATACACCTTTGGAATGCAGACAGACAAAGGGCTACAGGAACATCCGCATTTTCCAGAGAGCTTAACCACTATCTCAATCAGGCTCAGTCCAAACTATTTCTTTGTTATCAGGAAATACAGGGGGAGAATAAACCAATTACGGTAACGGCTATCAAGTCGAGGTACCTGGGAACTCACAAAACCCATTATACTGTAAAAGATATTATTGAATACCATAACTCCATTGCGTTTGACATCCTTCGGGGAAACACTCCCAACCTTTATCTAACGAGTCAGAAGTATATATTCCTCTTTCTTAAAAAAGAATTCCAGAAGACGGATATGGATCTCAGCGAACTGGACTATTCCTTTATCCTTCGGTTTGAGAGTTTTTTACGAAAACTAAAGCCCAAACATTATCAAAAGCAAATCGGGAACAATGCAGTGATGAAGCATATTCAGCGCCTGCGAAAAATGGTTACCCTGGCCTATCATCTGGAATGGCTGGATAGGGACCCCTTTAGCAAGTTCAGGCAGAAACTGACCAAAACGAACAGGGAATTCCTGACTGCAAAGGAATTGCAGGCCGTTGAGGATCTTGAGTTGGCAAACAGCAGGTTGAGCACCATCAGGGATCTTTTTCTTTTCAGCAGCTATACCGGATTTTCCTATTGTGATCTCGCCCTGTTAAAAAAGAAGCATGTAAAGATGGGATTGGACGGAAACCTATGGATCATTACCGAAAGGCAAAAGAACGGGAATTCGGTTAAAATGCCACTGCTTCCTAAACCTCTGGCACTGATTCGAAAATATGATAATCATCAGGACATCTTTTCTGAGAACGGGCTTTTTCCAGTGATATCCAACCAAAAAACAAACAGCTATTTAAAAGAAATAGCCACGTTTGCCGGGATAACCAAGAACCTCACTTTTCACATGGCCCGACATACCTTTGCGACCACGGTGACCCTTACCAATGGTATGCCCATTGAAACGATTTCCAAGCTGCTGGGTCATTCTAAACTGAGTACCACCCAGATCTATGCCAAGGTAATTGAGGAAAAAGTTTCCGGGGATATGCAATTGTTGAAGGAGAGATTGGGGTGAATCACAAAACCCAGAACGATAAAAGCTAAGTCAACCTGTAGGGATTTCTACATATTTAAAACGGTGATGGGGTTAAAGAATAGATTACAAAAACAGGGATTTGTAGCCGTTATTTTCTTTAATTAGATATTGTGTTTTAGATATTTTTTATTTTTAATCAAACTTTTGCGTTAATACGATTAATGTGATTTTGAACATGATAAATCAAGGCTTAGTTTCCCTCCATAACAATATTTCCATTAACTTCTCATATCCTAGTGTAGCCTTCCCTAAAAATGTAGACTTCCCTAAAAAGGGTAAGGCAACAGCATATTTTGAGTCAATCATTACTTAATATGTATTTGTGTATTGGTTTATAGATAACGGGTGAGTTATAAGATATAGATCAGACGAGGAAATGTTTCGATCCCGTCTCCATTTGTTGTTAACGCTATTTGTGATGCTTTTTCATTCTAAAAAAAGCCAAATTTAAAAATTTGGCGGTCTTCGCAAACACACACAAACCTCTCGGATAGCCTGTAATAGCGATGTTTTATATACGCTGTTAGCATTAGTGCTTTATCGGTAAATTGATAACTTTTCTGGGTCTATCAGTTCATAAACAAATGGAACGTGTTCAGAAGCTCCTTTTCCATATCGAAGTCTGTCTTTAGAATTTTCTCTATTATTTTCCAACTTTTCTTTAAGTTCAGTATCACTTTCAACATTAAATATGGACTTAACTTTGTCAAAGTGTTTTTTAGACGACATTCTATCGAAAAAATTTATATTGCCATTCTTGCCATATAAAAATGTATTTGGAAACCAATGGTCGTAAAAATCTGTTGATTTATTTAAGTAGCTCACTGCATAGCATAATGTATCCGCTAAAATCAATCTTTCTTTATCAACTTGGTCGGATAAATTTGTAATCATATAATGTCCAAATCCGGTAATATTTCTATAAGTTATATGGAAATAATTCTCTAAATTTTCGTGATAATTATATAAAAAAGTAAAATCA
>JBGTKP010000005.1:0-72483 GCA_041744575.1 Muriicola sp. | reverse complement strand
CAGTCATGGTCGGAAGATTTTTTCTTCCGACTTTTTTGTTTTACAGCGTATAAACGAAAAGATTCAATCGGCTGATTATCAGTATTTTAGTTTGTTTTTCTGATGTTATTTTTGTATCTTAATGTCTGATATTCAACCTGTTATGTCAGTATTTAAGAACCACAAAGTTTCAGTTGGCCAATTATTGGGAGTTGTTCCCGAGGCCCTTTTGTCCAAGCTATCATCGACTACCAAGGTAGATTACTATGCAAAGGTGCTTCATGGCAAAAAAATGTTCTATTTGCTACTCTATGGTATTTTAGAGAATGAAAAGCTGAGCCAACGTACTTTAGAGGATACTTTCAACGATTATTTGTTCAAGACCCTTTTCGATTTGGATAGATCGGAAACCATAAGACGAAGTTCCATTTCTGAAAGGTTGTCCAAAATCGATTCCGAATACTTCCGTGAAATATACCAGTGTGTTTACCGGCAGTTTCACGATGCATACCCTAACAAGGCCAGTGAAAAGTATCACTTGATCCATGTCGATAGTTCCATGGTCAGTGAGGCCTCCGGTAGATTACTGGAAGGTCTTGATAATAAAAGTGGTAAAAAGTCGGTCAAGTACAGTGTTGCATTCGATGGTCTATTGCCCTGTCAGTCTAAGGTGTACAATACTGCAAAGTATTCCAGTGAGGACATGGCCTTGCCCAAGGTTATAATGAACCATATAAAGCAAGAGATCCACCATCAAAATATCTACGTAATCGATAGGGGGCTTCAATCCACGGGAACGATGAAATCGTTCAATGAGAATTCTGTTCCTTTCATCGTTAGGGCAAAAGAAAATCGAAAATATGTAGAGCTACGATCATTACTTCATAAAGATCAGGACTTGGATCTAGGAGACCTGACCCTTGTTAAGGACAGCAAGGTGAAGCTTTTTACCGCAAAGGCCATAAAGAACAAGAAGGGCAATGTTCATCACAGGGAAGAATTGGTGGAGACTCCTTTTCGTTTGATCGTTGGAAAAACCAAAACAGAAGATTCGAAAGACTTTTGGTTCATTACCAATGACTTTAATCTCTCCGCCAAAGAAATTGCACAAGCCTATAAAAGACGTTGGGATATCGAGGTGTTCTTTCGCTTTATAAAGCAAGAGCTCAACGTAAGTCACCTAGTATCATTAAATAAAAATGGGATAGAGGTTATGCTATATATGACCTTGATCGTAGCGATGTTGATATTGATCTATAAAAAAGCAAACAAAATAGGGTATAAGACCGCCAAAAGAAGATTTAAAATGGAACTCAGAAATCTGGCCATTGCCATGATCGTTGTAGTCTGTGAAGGAAATTTGGACCATTTTGAAACTTAAAAAAATGGTCGGAATTTCTTCCGACCATGACTGGCTTCACAGCCCCCTTTTTTTATGTTCCTCTTAATAATCTTTCTCTCTTATATAGGGGAAGTGCTTCATTTTCTATGGCCATTTTTACAAGATCGGGATCCTTGGTAGTGTCGAACAGTAAACTATAGAAATTGGCTATGGTGAGGAGATTATCTGATTCTTTGACCAGATCGACTGTATCCCCTGCATGAACCTTGCCGGATCGAAGCACCCTGGCATAAGTGCCCGGTCGTCCATGAGCTACAAATTCCCTTATGATGGCCTGGCTGCCGAAACGGATGCCTAGTTTATAACATGGTTCCCTGGGTTGAGAAACTTGGACAGTGGCCGTTCCTACGGTATATATATTGCCGATCCTCATCGTGGTTTCATCCAGCCCTTCAACCGTTAGGTTTTCACCGAACATGCCCCACTCCCAGCTAAGTTGTGGATAGACGGTGCGCCAGTAGGCATATTGGTCTGAAGAGAAGAGATAGCAGGCTTTGGAAGGTCCAGAATGATTTTTCCTGTCAACCACGACATCACCGACAACATCAGTGCTCCCTAGTTCAATGCCATGCTTCTCCGGATACTTATATATACCCGTAAGAACTTCTCTGCCTTTCCAGCGGATGGTGGTAGCTTTACCCGTGTTCGTGGAGATCACTTTCATTCAATAAAGATAAAAAAAACCACCACAGGAAGTGATGGTTGTCTGGTACTTTCCAAAGGATTAAAATTCTATGTCCCGAATTTTTTCGTAAGGGCAAATCCTGCCAATAAACCTATTCCTGACATAAGAAAGATGGTTCCGGGATAAGCTACATCGTCGTCAATAGCCATGGCATCCACCAAAATTGCTGCAATAAAAATCGCCAGTCCTATTCCTATGAACAACAGCGCAAGATTGATAAGAAAAATTTTCCAGAAAGGCACGGTGCTGGGCGCTCTGCCCGAAACGAAAATGGTTGCATCAGCGCCCTTTTCGATAAGCGCCAGCCTTTCTTTGTTACGTGTTGAGAAATACAGATAGAATACACCGAATATGGCTCCGAATATCAGTCCGATAATAATTACTTCACCGCCCATAATACTATAATTTATAAGATTATCAATTGGTTTTAATGGTAGGACAGCCAATTTCCTAAAAAGGTTACAGCCAGGGTCTTTTTTTTTATATGCAATGTTGTAACCTTCTTCTATATATGATCGTCTTATAACGTATATGAGTCAGCAACCGGACCAACATTGGATTGACTGTGTCTTGGCAGGTGATCGTCTGGCCTACGGGATGCTGGTCAATCGCTACAAACACATGGTTTTTACTCTTGCTTTAAAAATAGTAAGGAACCGTGAGGATGCGGAGGAAGTTGCCCAGGATGTTTTTCTCAAGGCGTACACAGCGTTGAAGACTTATAAGGGAGAGGCCCGTTTTTCAACCTGGTTATATAAAATTGCCTATTACAGAAGCCTGGATTATATTAAGAAGAACCAGAGGATGCCATCCACGGTAACCATTGACAACCTTACTTCCAAAGTGCACTCAGAAACCCCCGGGTCCGCGGAAGGTTTCGACGAACGTGGGGAGCTTATACGTAAGGCGATGGAACAATTGTCCCGGGACGATCAGATCATTCTCACACTTCATTATTATGAAGATATGGCATTGAATGAAATTGCAACGGTGATGGGAATCAGTTCCAACACAGCGAAAACCAGAATTTTCAGGGGAAGGCAGCGGTTAGCGGGAATTTTAATGGAATTAGGGATCGAAAAAAGTCACAGCTATGAAAAAGCACAATGAAAAGGAACAAGAGGATTTGATCCGGTCTGTCCTCAGGGAAACAAATCTGGAAACGCCCTCTGCGGGTTTTACGGAACAGTTGCTCTCCAGGATAGAGCAATTGCCCGTCTATGGATACACAACCTCTTACACCCCACTTATCTCGGGTAAAGCCTGGAGCGTCATATTTCTGGTGATGATAAGCCTGAGCCTGTTTGCGGTTTTTGGAATGAAGGATGTTACACCGGAATGGATATCTCAGCTCCGGCTTCAGGAGCGCCTCGATTTTTCTTTACCGGAATCCGTAAGAAATCTGAACCTGCCTTCCGCTTTATTATACGGGTTGCTGGCTGTAACTATTTATATCTATTACCAGGTCATGAGGTTAAATGTTATTAAGAACCAGCAAAATCAGGCGGTTTAAAATTCAGGACAGAGATAGGAAAACGCCCAATACATCAGCACAAATTGAAGCGGGATCCGCAGGATAAGGGCCCAACGCGGAATTCCCCTGCCTTTTCGGCTTTTGGCCAACATATGCCAGTGGACCGGAAGGAATACAAGAAGCATCAAAATAAGACCGAAAAGCGAAATTCGCTGCAAGGACGGAAGGCATATGCCGACTCCGAGCACAATCTCGGCCGCGCCACTGAGATATACCAGGATTTTGTGAGCTGGCAGATAAGGAGGCATGATCCGCAGATAGATCCCCGGTTTAAGAAAATGAAAGATTCCGGCTGAAATATAAAGAAGTGCCATCAGGTACAGGTGCCAGGGTTGCATCATGCTTTAAATATAAGCAGAATTTAGATGTTCCGCCCGCGCACGACAACTCCGGTCTAAGGATCCATCCATAGGATTTTTAGTACGCTGATCTCCGGCCTGTTATTCCGGCAATAAAAAACCGCAGGTAGGCCTGCGGTTTCTGTTGGATGTACGGTACAAAGACTATTTCACCATTTCGTAACTGCGGCTGATAAATTTGGTGAGAGCTTCTCCTTTCAGAAGGCCTTTTGACAATCGTGCCAGATCCAGGGACTGGTTGATAAGACGCTCTCTTTTTTTATCTGTTTTGGTAGACAGGATTTCACCAACCAGCTCATGATTGGTGTTCACAATGAGGTTATACATCTCGGGCATACCACCCATCCCGAACATACCTCCACCTCCTGTTTGCTGCATCTCTTTCATTCTGCGAAGGAATTCAGGTTCCGTAATAATAAAGGGTGCTGCCTGGCTATCCATCGCTTCAAGCTGAATGGTATAAGATTTATCGGTAATGACCTCTTCCAGGCTGGTTTTCAGCTTTTCCTTTTCCTCATCAGACAGTTTGCTGATCTGGGTATCTTCCTTCTTGACCAGGTTATCAATATGCTCAGTGTCCACTCTGGCAAAAGACAATTTCTCTCCTGATCCTTCTAATTTTTGCATCAGGTGTGGCACAATGGGCGAATCCATAAGCAGGACTTCATATCCTTTTGCTTTGGCTGTCTCAATATAACTGTGCTGGGCTTCTTTGTCCGAAGCATAAAGGACCACCAGCTTATCATCTTTGTCGGTTTGATGGTCTTTGATCTTGTCCTTCAATTCTGCCATGGTATAATAAGCCCCGTCAACAGTGGGATAAAGTGCAAAATTGTCAGCTTTCTCGAAAAATTTATCCTCAGAAAGCATCCCATACTCAATGACGAGCTTGATATCATTCCACTTCTTTTCAAAGTCTTCCCTGTCATCTTTGAATAAAGCAGTAAGCTTATCCGCAACTTTTCGGGTGATATAGGAAGCAATTTTCTTCACCGCACCATCGGCCTGAAGATACGAGCGTGAAACGTTCAATGGAATGTCAGGAGAGTCGATAACCCCTCTGAGCATTGTTAAAAACTCCGGAACAATCCCTTCCACATTATCTGTAACAAAGACCTGGTTCTGATAGAGTTGTATCCTGTCCTTCTGAATATTCAGATCATTGTTCAACTTGGGAAAATAGAGGATCCCCGTAAGATGAAAGGGATAATCCACATTCAGGTGGATATGGAATAAGGGCTCAGCAAACTGCATGGGGTACAATTCGCGGTAAAAACTTTTATATTCGTCCTCTTTAAGATCGGCCGGTTTCCGGGTCCATGCCGGCTTCGGATTGTTTATGATATTGTCAACCTCCGCAGTAGGTGCCGGATCTTCCTCCTTGGCCCCTTCGGGTTTAGGCAGCGTTTCCTTCCTGGTGCCGAATTTTATAGGTATCGGCATGAACTTATTGTACTTGCGCAGGAGCGTACTTATACGGTCTTCTTTCAGAAATTCCTTGGAATCATCCGCAATATGCAGAATGATTTCGGTCCCATGGGATTTCTTGTCGGCCTTTTTAATAGTGAATTTTGGCGAACCGTCACAGGTCCAGTGGACAGCAGGGGCGTCGGTATAACTTTTGGTTATAATTTCCACCTTTTCGGCCACCATGAATGATGAATAAAAACCCAAGCCGAAATGCCCAATGATCCCGGCATCCTTACCCGCATCTTTATATTTGTCGAGGAATTCCTCAGCTCCTGAGAAAGCTACTTCATTAATATATTTTTTAATTTCCTCCTCAGACATGCCAATCCCTTGGTCTGTAATATGCAGGGTTTTAGCTTTCTTGTCAATCTTTACCTCAATGATTGGATCGTCATACGCCACCTTTGCTTCCCCAATTGAAGTGAGGTGTTTCAGCTTTAAAGTAGCGTCTGTCGCATTCGAAATAAGTTCCCGTAGAAATATTTCATGATCGCTGTACAGGAATTTTTTGATCAGCGGAAAAATATTCTCAACAGAAACATTGATTTTACCGGTTGCCATATCTTTTTTTATTTTAATTACTTAGTACCTGCTCCCAACAAGTCAAAAAGAATACCATAGTAACGAAGGGTGACAAACTGACATTAAAATCCGGCGACTTCGATAAACTTTGGTAAATGGCTCAGGAGAGAATTCGCAGTAAGATGCAAGTACAAAAAATTAACAAAATATTTTGTTTAACAATATACTCTTAAAATTAAACAAATTGTATCTTTGTGATGTGACTAATTAAGAATTGGTTGCTGTGAAAAAGCAAATAGTTGATGAAAATCAACTTTTAAATTGGTTGGTTAGGTTGTTTGAAAGCGCATTCTCATCTGAGGGTGCGCTTTTACCTTTGATTGACCTTCACAACAAATTTATCTGGCTGGTACTTGTTCAACCCCGATCCGGACGCTCGGCAAGCTTTCATTTATTCAGTAAGTATGTGCATCACCATGACAAAAATCACACAGAGGTGTTCATAAGTCTTCAACGGCGGTGGATATTGACGTTTCGTCCCCCGATGTAAGTAACGCTCCCCCGGTAAATGGAAACAGTACATCTTGCCAATCAGCGCTTCTATGTCGCTTCATAAAATTTTCAATATTTCCTTCAATACTTCGATTAATTACCTAAATTGACTAGGCCGGGGGAAGATGAGGAAAGTATAAAATCACAGAAGGCATGTATAATTCAAAAATTAAAGGACTGGGCTTTTTTGTTCCGGAGAATGTAGTGACCAACAATGACCTTTCAAGGTTAATGGATACAGACGACGCCTGGATACAGGAAAGGACCGGAATCGTGGAAAGGCGTCACGTGATCAAAGGTGAGGACACTACCACCAGCATGGGCGTGAAAGCGGCCAGGATCGCAATACAAAGGGCAGGCCTGGAAATTGATGACATAGATTTTATCGTTTTTGCCACTTTAAGTCCGGACTATTATTTTCCAGGGCCGGGTGTATTGGTCCAAAGGGATCTGGGAATGCGCACTGTGGGCGCCATGGATATCAGAAACCAGTGCTCAGGATTTGTATACGGTATTTCGGTGGCGGACCAGTATATCAAAAGCGGGATGTATCAGAATGTGCTGGTGATCGGATCCGAATTACATTCCCACGGACTGGATATGACCACCCGGGGCCGTGGGGTATCTGTCATTTTCGGGGATGGAGCGGGTGCCGCTGTACTGAGCAGGGAGCCGGACACCGCAAAAGGCATACTGTCCACACATCTTCATTCAGAAGGAATGCATGCTGAGGAATTGTCCCTGATTGCGCCCGGGATGGGGAAAAGGTGGGTTACCGATATCCTTGCAGAGAATGATCCCCAGGACGAATCCTATTATCCCTACATGAATGGACAATTTGTATTTAAGAATGCGGTTGTAAGGTTCAGTGAGGTCATTATGGAAGGCCTTGCAGCCAACAAGTTATCAGCCTCGGAGATAGATATGTTAATTCCGCACCAGGCAAATCTTCGCATCTCCCAGTTTATTCAGAAAAAATTTGGACTGGAAGATGACCAGGTCTACAATAATATCATGACTTATGGCAATACCACCGCTGCCTCTATTCCGATTGCCCTGACAGAGGCCTGGGAAATGGGGAAAATCAAGGAGGGCGACCTTGTGGTACTCGCGGCCTTCGGAAGCGGATTCACCTGGGGAAGTGCGATCATTCGCTGGTGAAACATTCCGGAGATGATTCCCGTTGAAAAGCACAAAAGACAAATTACATTAATCATCATCACGACCCTCATGGTTCGTATCAGTTGGACTATATGGACAGAAAGTTACCCTCGTCCGGCATCAGATCTCGTCAGAATTAGAGAAACCCCGGGAAGACCGGGGTTTCTGACATAGATGGACTATACCAAACACTAACCTTTATTCATAAAAATGTAGTCCAAACAATGAATGTCACTTTTCCCTAAAGACGGAGGGTTTGGGAAATAGTTACACTTTAATGACTTATATAACAGTCGCCAAAGGCACTTGGACCACAGTTTCGGGTTGCCAAACAATATTTCTCAACCTATATCTGATTTGCTGTGCGGGGAGCATTCCTTTTTCGTATCAGGTAGAGGCCTGTAAATGTGATCAGGCCGTTGAGAGGTAACAACTCATAACCCACTTCATAGCCACCGAGATAAATAGCAGGGATATTGGCGAACAGGTAAATGAGACCAACCGAAGCCAGAGCAACAATCCATACATACCGGTCATTGACCGTGAACTTCGTAAAAAGCCCGAAGGCGAATAATCCCAGGAGAGGGCCATAGGTGTAAGTTGCGACGGTCAGCAGTCCATCAATCACATTCCGGTCCAGAACATACTTAAATATGATCACTACGACCACAAGCAGAAAACTCATCCAGATATGCGTTCGTTTCCGAAGTTTTCTTTGTTCATTTTCCGGGCGTTTGCCTATCTCCAGGAAATCTATACAGAAAGAAGTGGTCAGGGATGTCAGGGCACTGTCCGCGCTGCTATAGGCGGCTGCGATCAGACCAAGGATAAATGTTATGGCTACTACAGGACCGAGCCCGCTCTTCATGGCAATCTGAGGAAAAAGCAGGTCAGATTTTGGTTGCCCGTCCAAAAGGGGCAATGCAATCCCGAACTTTTCGGCATAAATAAATAGCAGGGCGCCCAAAAGAAGGAAAATAAAATTTACCGCCACAAGGACCAGACTGAAGGATACCATATTTTTCTGGGCATCCTTCAGTGATTTGCACGTGAGGTTTTTTTGCATCATGTCCTGGTCAAGCCCCGTCATGCAGACAGTGATGAACATTCCCCCCAGGAAGGACTTAATAAAATGATTTTTACCCGTGAATTCCCCGGTAAAAAAAATCCTGTTATAATTTTTTAGCTCCTCAGATGTGAGAAATTCAGTGAAACTCCATCCCAGCTGTTCGTTCAGGAAATAGATGGAGAGGCCAACCGACACCAGCATAAAAAGTGTTTGAAGGGTATCTGTCCAGACAATGGTCTTTATCCCTCCGCGAAAAGTATAAATCCAGATGAGGAGGATGGAGAAGATCACCGTAAGTTCAAAAGGAATGCCCCAGGAATCGAATACAAATTCCTGAAGGACAATCGCCACCAGAAATAACCTGAAGGAGGCACCGAGGACTCTCGAAACAAAAAAGGACAATGCACCCGTTTTGTAACTCGTTCTCCCAAATCGCTGCTGCAGGTATTCATAGATAGAGGTCACATTCAGGCGGTAGTAGACCGGCATGAGGACAAAGGCGATAATAAAATAACCGACCAGGTAGCCAAAAACCACCTGCATATAACTGAATTGGGAACTTGCCACCCAACCCGGGACGGAGATAAATGTAACGCCGGAAAGGGAGGCACCAACCATTCCAAAAGCCACCAGGTACCATGGAGATTGCTTGCCTGCCTTGAAAAAATCCAGATTGGAATCGTTTTTACCGGTGAAATAAGAAATCAACAAAAGAAGCATAAAATAACCGCCTATAAGCAGCAAAATATGGAGAGGGGTCATAGAAATAAAATTCGGACGCAAAGTACAAAAAGTAAAAATAGTACGTAATTTTGCCCTTATGGAATTTTCATCCAGGCTCCTGGAAAATGCCGTCTATGAAATGTCCCAGTTACCGGGCATCGGCAAGCGCACAGCGCTGAGACTTGTACTACATCTTTTAAAACAACCCACGGAACAGACCAGCCGACTGAGCCTCGCCATTCAGGCCTTGCGCGAGGATATAAAATTTTGTGGCAGCTGCCATAATATTTCAGACAACGAATTATGCGAGATTTGTTCTAACCCCCGCAGGGATTCTACGATCCTGTGCATTGTGGAGGATATCCGGGACGTTATGGCCATAGAACAAACGGCCCAATACAAAGGATTGTATCATGTGCTCGGAGGAAAAATCTCACCTATGGAAGGGGTAGGCCCTATGGACCTGACCATACTTGCATTGGTGGACAGGGTAAGACAGGGAGAGATCAGTGAATTGATATTTGCCTTAAGTTCTACTATGGAAGGGGATACCACCAATTTCTATATCTACAAGCAATTAGAAGGCTTAAACGTGAAGACATCAACCATCGCCAGAGGCATTGCGGTGGGAGACGAACTGGAGTATGCCGATGAAGTAACGCTGGGCAGAAGTATACTGAACAGGATTCCCTTTGAAGGTTCCTTTAGAGTTTCCTAGTCCGTTGTACGTTTAGCATAAATAAATGGGTAGAATTTTATTATTTTTGCAAAATAATTCGCGTAAAATACATCTTAATTAATAATATGTCAAAATTTGAACTGAAATTACCCCAGATGGGTGAAAGTGTGGCGGAGGCTACACTGACTTCCTGGCTAAAGGAGGTTGGCGATGTTATTGAAATGGATGAAGCGGTATTTGAGATTGCTACAGACAAGGTAGATTCTGAAGTGCCCAGTGAGGTTGAAGGGGTGCTGGTTGAAAAATTATTCGACGTCGACGACATTATTAAAGTTGGCCAGACAGTAGCAGTAATAGAACGCAATGGGGAGGCGGCGGTCGCCAATAAAGTAGTGGAGAAGGGTGTTCAGAAAAATGTAGAAAAGCAGCTTACATCAGATGACAATTCCGGTACAGCGGAGGAACAGGAGACAGGTAGAAACGACGGTAAAGCACCCCGGGAAATTTCAGACAGGTTTTATTCTCCGTTAGTAAAAAATATTGCCAGTCAGGAGGGAATTGCCCTTGCGGAACTGGATGCGATCCCAGGAACGGGAAGCGAAGGCAGGGTAACAAAAAACGACATCCTTGCTTTTGTGGCATCCCGTGGCAAATCGACCGTGCCGGAGAAACCTGCCCGGCAACCGGTGGCGATGCCCGAGGTGAAGAAGGAAGTTGTTCAAAAAGAAACACAACCTGATCAGTCTGCCACGCATATTACCAAAAAAACGACAGACCTTGAGGTCATACCATTGTCGCGCATGGGAAAACTCATTGCCCAGCATATGGTAAATAGTGTGAGCACCTCGGCACATGTTCAGAGTTTTGTGGAAGTTGATGTTACGAATGTTGTCAATTGGAGGAACAGGGTGAAGGATGCCTTTGAAAAGCGCGAAGGGGAAAAACTGACTTTTACACCCATTTTTATTGAAGCTGTAGCCAAGGCGTTGAAACATTTTCCCATGATGAATATCTCCCTGGATGGGGATAATGTCATCAGGAAAAAGAATATCAATATCGGCATGGCAACAGCATTGCCTGACGGAAATCTTATCGTACCGGTAATTAAGAATGCCGATCTTCTTAATCTTGTAGGGATGGCCAAGGTGGTCAATGATCTTGCCTCCCGTGCACGGAACAACAACTTAAAACCTGATGAAATTCAGGATGGCACCTACACAGTCACCAACGTGGGTACTTTTGGAAGTGTCTTCGGCACTCCGATCATCAATCAGCCGCAAGTCGGAATATTGGCGCTCGGAGCCATCCGGAAAATGCCAGCCGTTATTGAAACAGAGGATGGGGATTTTATCGGTATCCGTAGTAAAATGTTTCTCTCCCATAGTTATGATCATCGGGTGGTTAATGGTGCCTTGGGAGGAATGTTCGTAAAAGCTGTTGCCGACTACCTGCAGGAATGGGACCTCAAAAGGGAAATATAAATTCAGTAATTATTTCGGGAATGGAAGGAGTTCACTTTGAATCGGTGATCTTCTTTCAGATATTGGCGCCATGTCCTGTAATGGGGGTGAATACTTCAGGGTTTCCTTATTTATAAGAATTATCTTTGCACAAATCCGGCCCTCATGGAATTAAAGCTCACCAGATGTATATGTTTCTTCGATCTCGAAACCACCGGCACAAATGTCGCTAAGGATAGAATAGTGGAGATTTCCATCCTCAAAGTTCATCCCAATGGTAATAAGGAAAGCCGGACCTGGCTGGTGAATCCGGAAATGGAGATATCCGCAGAGTCTGTCTCCGTACATGGAATTACAAATGAGAAGGTCAGGGAGGAACCTGCTTTTAAGGCTATTTCGCGGGATATTTATTCGATGATCCGGGATTGCGATCTTGCCGGTTTTAATTCGGATCGATTTGATATTCCTTTACTAGCCGAGGAAATGCTAAGGGCTGGTATCGACTTTGACATGCGCAATACTGTTTCGGTAGATGTCCAGACCATATTTCATAAAATGGAAAGCAGAAGCCTCGAAGCAGCCTATCGATTTTATTGTAATAAGGAACTTACGAATGCACACAGTGCCAGTGCCGACACCCTTGCAACTTATGAGGTCATGCTGGCCCAATTGGAAAGGTATCCTGAACTTGAGAATAATATCAGGAAACTCGCTGAATTTTCCAGGCGTAAGCAGTCGGTCGATTTCGCAGGTTTCATTGTACTGGACGAGGAGGACGAGGAAATTTTCTCCTTCGGGAAACACAAAGGCAAGAAGGTGGCCGATGTCCTGGAAAGTGAACCGGGGTATTTCGGGTGGATTTTGAATGCCGATTTCCCGCTATACACAAAGAAAGTGCTGACACAACTAAAACTCAGCAAATTGAATAATAAATTATAGAAGTGAAGGCAAGGATCGGCAGTTACAATAAAACTTGGTCCCTGAGAACTGGAGCCAAATCCGGGAGGCCTTTTTAAGTAATACGATTATGAAGATCATATGTATTGGCCGGAACTATGCGGAACATATCCGGGAACTTGCCAATGAAAGGCCTTCGGAGCCGGTGGTGTTCATAAAACCGGATTCGGCCGTGCTCCCTGCGGAACAGGATTTTTACATGCCGGAATTCAGCCGGGAAGTGCATTATGAGGTGGAGGTATTGATTAAAATAAAAAAGGTTGGAAAACATATTCAACCCCGCTTTGCCCATACCTACTACGATGAAGTCGGACTTGGGATTGATTTTACAGCTCGGGACCTGCAAGCTGAACTCAAGGACAAAGGGCTGCCATGGGAGAAGGCAAAAGGTTTTGATGGATCCGCGGTGCTGGGCAGATGGGTGTCGAAGGAAGGATTCAAGGATTTGAACAACCTATCTTTTTCCCTGGTTAAAAACGGAGTGACCGTTCAAAAAGGGAATACGGCCAATATGCTATGGAAGACCGATGACCTGATCGCCTATGTCTCTCGGTTTTTTACACTTAAAAAAGGCGATGTTATTTTTACGGGTACTCCGGAAGGGGTTGGAAGGATTCAGGCAAATGATTACCTTTCGGGGTCGCTTGAAGGACAGGAATTATTTTCAGTTAAAATACGCTAATGATATACAATCTGGACAAAATTAATGAAATGGCCGACGGAGACCAGGACTTTGTCAATTCAGTGATTTCCGTTTTTCTGGAAGAGGTTCCGCAGGATCTGGAAGATCTTGAAACGGCCATTACGGGAAGGGACTATGACAAGGTTTACAAGCTTGCACATAAGATCAAGCCGAACGTAGATCTTCTTGGCATGGAACAAACCAGGGCAACTGCCCTGGAAATTGAAACGTTGGGTAAAAGTGCCGAAAACAGTGCCGAAATCGAGAGAAAATTCCCCACCCTGAAAAAGGACATCCATCAGGTGATGTCTGAGCTGAAAAAGGATTTTAATTTGTGATATTCGCTGAGATCATTACAATTGGTGATGAAATCCTGATAGGTCAGATAGTGGATACCAATTCTGCATTTATCGCCAGGGAGCTGAACAAATTGGGCATTTCAGTCTATCAGATTACCTCCGTGCAGGACGAACGGGAACATATACTTGCCGCATTGGGGGAAGCCTCTTCCCGGGCAGATATTATTCTTACAACCGGGGGCCTTGGACCTACAAAGGATGATATTACCAAACACACGTTGTGCGCTTACTTTGATGATTTCCTGGTGGAGCGTCCTGATGTCCTCGAGCACATTGAGCTGTTATTCCGGAACTATCTGACTACACCCATTTCGGACCTGAACAGACAACAGGCGCTCGTGCCTTCCAGAGCCGATGTATTGCCAAATGCCTTTGGTACGGCACCTGGCATGTGGTTTGAAGACGGCCAAAAAGTCTTTATCTCCCTTCCCGGGGTGCCTTTTGAGATGAAACATCTGCTGACCGAGGTGGTCATTCCCAGGCTTGCCACCACTTTTGAACGCCCTTTTATAGTTCACCGGACCATCATAACCTACGGACTTGGAGAAAGTGCCATAGCAGAGCGGATCGGGCAATGGGAAGATGCCCTTCCGGCATTTATCAGGTTGGCCTACCTGCCGAACCTGGGAAAGGTCCGGTTGCGGCTGACAGCGAAGGGACCGGTTCTAGAGGTGCTTGAACAAGCTGTTAATGTGGAAGTTGAAAAACTCTATGGAATCATTGGCGATATTATCTATGGGCTGGAGGCCGAGGAAGCCATCGAAGCTATAGTATCACGTCTGCTGATAGATAAAAAAGTAACGCTGGCGACTGCTGAGAGCTTTACGGGGGGTAAAATTGCGGAAATAATTACCTCTATCCCCGGGGCCTCTGCATGCTTTGTCGGCAGTATCGTTAGCTACGCAACCCGGGTCAAGGCCGACTTGCTAGGAGTGCCATGGACACTGATCCGCAAGCATTCCGTTGTCAGCAAAGAGGTGGCTGAGGCAATGGCCGTCCGGGTCCGTGAAATCATGAGTGCAGATATAGGCATCGCCACCACAGGTAATGCCGGGCCTGACAAAGGGGATTCGGATGCTGATATAGGTACTGTTTTTATTGCCATAGCTACGGAAAAAGGGGTGTCGGCAGAACGTTTCAGTATGGGGAATCACCGCACCCGAATCGTGGCAAAATCCGTTAATAAGGCCTTCGAATTGCTCCATAAAGAAATTTTAAATTTCTAGATCATAATTTTGCCGGTAGCGCAAAATGATCTAAATTTGCAGCCTGTTTGAAATCTAGTAAATAAAGCGTTATGTCAAAAGTCTGTGAGATTACCGGAAAGAAGGCAATGGTTGGAAATAACGTCTCCTTTTCGATCAATAAGACCAAAAGAAGGTTTGATGTAAATCTGTCAAAAAAACGTTTTTATATTCCGGAGGAAGACCGCTGGGTGACACTGAAAGTTTCTACCAGGGCGCTCAAGTCCATAAACAAAAAAGGAATCTCCGCTGTGCTGAAGGAAGCCAGGGAGAAGGGGTTGATCAAATAATTGTAGTACCAGCGTATCATGGCAAAGAAAGGAAACAGGGTTCAGGTAATTTTGGAGTGTACCGAGCATAAGGAATCGGGTAAACCGGGTACTTCCCGTTATATCACCACCAAGAATAAAAAAAACAGCCCCGACAGGATGGAAATTAAGAAATTCAATCCTATCCTGAAAAAGATGACCGTTCATAAAGAGATAAAATAAGGAAACATGGCAAAGAAAACTGTTGCATCATTACAAGGATCCTCAAAGCGACTTACAAAAGCCATTAAAATGGTTAAATCGCCTAAAAGCGGTGCATATACCTTTATGGAGGCCGTAATGCCTCCTGAAATGGTGAATGAATGGTTATCCAAAAAGTAAAAAAGTAACCTGAACATATAAAGCCGTCCTTCAACAAAGGCGGCTTTTTTTATTTCTTATCTTTAAGGATCGAACAATTACAGGCATGAGTCTTTTTAAGAATATCTTCTCAACGCAACAAAAAGCCACTCTGGACAAGGGACTTGAAAAAACGAAGTCAAGTTTTTTCGCCAAATTAAGTAAGGCCGTGGCTGGTAAGTCCCGGGTAGATGATGATGTACTTGACCATCTGGAGGAAGTGCTGGTCACTTCCGATGTAGGGGTGGAGACCACTCTCAAAATTATTACCCGCATTGAAGCGCGCGTGCAACGTGATAAATATGTGGGTACAGAGGAGTTGCATAAAATCTTAAAAGAGGAGATCGCGGGTTTATTATCTGAAACTGGTGTCGAATTGGATAAGGAATTTGATATCCCGGAAGGAAAACGTCCGTATGTAATTATGGTTGTAGGCGTCAACGGGGTTGGGAAGACAACGACTATTGGCAAACTTGCACATCAATTTAAAGATAAAGGATATAACGTGGTCATCGGAGCGGCGGACACTTTCAGGGCAGCAGCCATAGATCAGCTTCAAATCTGGGCCGACAGGGTGGATGTGCCACTGGTAAAACAGCAAATGGGAAGTGATCCCGCCTCTGTCGCATTTGATACGGTCAGTGCTGCGGTTTCAAGAGATGCCGATGTGGTCTTAATTGATACAGCAGGAAGGCTCCATAACAAAGTTAATCTGATGAACGAGCTGGGGAAAGTGAAACGGGTGATGCAAAAGGTACTGACTGACGCGCCTCATGAAGTACTTCTGGTACTTGACGGCTCGACAGGTCAGAATGCATTTGAACAGGCCAGACAGTTCACGAAGGCGACCGAGGTGAGTGCAATTGCCGTAACCAAACTGGATGGAACGGCCAAAGGCGGCGTCGTACTTGGAATTTCCGATCAGTTCCGAATCCCTGTCAAGTATATAGGGGTCGGGGAGGGCATTGAAGATCTTCAGCTGTTCAACAAGACGGAATTTGTCGATTCGTTTTTCACTAAGGGTTAAAAACTCTGGAACCCGGAATACCGGTGTTTAAATCACGGTCTTGAAAATCTGCCTTATCCATGAATGAATGTATGAAAATGAGCCTCCTGATAACAGGGATGCTGCTGTGTTTTAGCTGCCGTGAATCGAGCCATGGAACACCCTCTGCTGACAAAGGAATAAATGATACGGTTATACTTTGGACGCCCTACAACGATTCAGCCGAAGTAGCTGCCAACAAGACCCACAAGCTCGGGAGGATGCAATACATACTCATCCAGTCAAGGGTTCTGGATAAAAACGATATTTTCAGACCGCTATACCAGGAGGTTTCAACCATGCCTGAAAGTGACTATCAAAGGCTGAAACCGCTGATAATTGGGAGAACCATCCCTGAAATCCAGGCGGGCATTTCGGCCGGGAATATGTCTTATGAGGAACTGGTACTGTTTTACCTTTACAGGATTTATTCTTTTGAGCTTGATAATACCACGACCCTGAATACTATTCTCGCCCTGAACAGGGATGTGGTTTCCCAGGCCCGTGAATTGGATAAGCTGTTACGGGAAGACCGGAAGGCAACCCATCATCCGGTGTATGGCATGCCAATACTGCTCAAGGACAACATAAATACCGCCGGAATGGCTACAACGGCCGGCGCTATCGCACTGCAAGAGAATGAAGTTGAAGACGCATTTATTGTAAAGCAATTGAAAAAGCACGGCGCTCTTATCCTGGGCAAGGTGAATCTCAGTGAATGGGCCTATTTTCTTTGCAGCGGATGTCCTGTTGGATACAGTGCGGTGGGAGGTCAGACTCTCAACCCTTATGGAAGGAGAAAGTTTGAGACGGGAGGCAGTAGTTCAGGCAGCGGCACGGCCATGGCTGCAGAATATGCTGTTGCTGCCGTTGGCACCGAAACCTCAGGTTCCATATTGTCTCCCTCCGGACAGAATTCCGTTGTAGGCCTCAAACCAACGGTGGGCCTGCTGAGCCGAAGCGGGATCATTCCAATATCCGGTACCTTGGATACGCCGGGTCCCATGACGAGGAATGTTACGGACAATGCCATTTTGTTGGATGCCATGACAGGATTTGATTCGCTTGATAGCCAATCAGTCACCCCCAAATTTAAAGACCCAAGGGAGAAACGCTCCACCGCAGATTCCGCTTTGAAAGGTAAGCGCCTGGGGGTGTTCCGGCAATTCCTCGTATCTGATACACTTTACTTGCAAACGATCCAAAAACTAAAACAGGCAGGTGCCTTGATTTTCGAGTTTACCCCTCCGGAAGTTTCGATGGATGGATTTATAAGCATTCTGAATTTGGACATGAAAAAAGACCTGCCCGCCTACCTGAAGGTTTATGGAAATACGGATGGGAAAGTGACCATTCATTCCGTGGAAGAGGCAGTAGCTTTTAACAGGGAAGATTCACTGACCAGAATCCCTTATGGGCAGGCAGTTTTTGAAGGCATCATGGCCGATACGACTTCAACGGAATCACTGCAGCGCATAAAAAGCCGGTTGGAACTCAGCGGACGCTCGTTCTTTGATACCCCCATGAGGGAGCATCAGTTGGATGCCATCCTGTCAGTTAATAATACCCATGCAGGCTATGCCGCGGTTGCCAAATACCCTGCTCTTTCAGTACCGATGGGTTACAGGGCTGATGGAGAACCTGTAAACCTTACTTTAATTGGAAAATCATTTCAGGAAGAAATGCTCTTGAATTTGGGCATGGCCTTTGAAACGCTTACCGGGGCACGGAAATTACCTGAGGATTACCATTAGTGATCCATTACCGTTCCTATATCCCAGACCTTTTCAATTTATCAGCGCATTGATCTTTTCCCATAATTGATTATCAAATCCGGTCGGCCCCTGGGCCTCCTGTCCGCTTCCTTCTCCCATGCGTACAATCACCAACGATTTGGAGGGAATTACATAGAGTTTCTGATCACCTTTACCCAGGCCGGCGAAAAGGCTCTGAGGGGCATTGGGTATTAACTGACCCTGAAAGGAAATCCTGGAACCCGGAAGCATATAACTTTCCCTGCCATTTAACCACCAGAGGTAACCATATGCCTTGTTGAATTCCTGCGAAGTGTTTTTCATTTCTTCCAGAAATTTAGTATCGGAAAGCAGGATCTCTCCATCCCAGATCCCATTACTCAGATTCAGAAGCCCGAATCTAGCCATACTTCTGGCGGTACTAAAATAAACCTGGTTGTGCCCGTTGGTGGTGATCCAGGCACCGTCCATCCCAATTTTATTCCTGAGGTAGGTATTAAAAAATGCACTGAAATTGGTATTCAGAGCCTCTCCGACCATTTTTTGCAGCAAGGTATACGGCCCGTTGTGATATGCCCAGCGTGAACCTGCATCACTTTCATACTCCAGGCAACCGGGATCCACACAATCAAAAGCAGATTCTTTAAGACCGGTTGTCATGCTCAGTTGATGACGAATGGTAATAAGGGCTTCTTTATTAGCAGGAGCTGAGGTCCAGCCTGTTCCCAGATATTGGGAGGTTGGATTATTTATGTTGAGGACATTCTTCTCCGCGGCGATCCCCACAGTAAAGGCCGTCAGCGATTTTCCGGCAGATGCCCAGTACCAGATGCTGTCTCTTGTAAAATCATTAAAGTAGCTTTCCATGGCAATTTTCCCGTTGTGCAGGATCAGGAATGCCTTTGTATCACTGCTGGCGAGCAGGTCAATTAACGGTTGCTCAGCCGCCGTATTCCAGGCAAGATCTGACATAGAAATACTTTCCCATTCAGAGCCATCAGCAGGCGGAAAATATATCGCTTCCTCAGGGCTAGGATCATCCGGGACGCCGGACCCAGGAGAATCATCGTTCCGGTGGGTGCAGCCAGAAGCAATCACTATAAGGAAAGTGAATAGCAGTAAAGGGTAGGAAATGCGGTGTAGCGTCCGTATCATCAGGTTAAAAGGGTGTAACGTGAAAAATCAGTTATTCTTTTAATCAAACAGCAATTGTTGTGGGTTGTTGTATTTTTGTGCTTCACCAGAGGAGGTATGCGAACAAAATCATTAAAAAAAAATATCATCAATGTAGTTACCCTTGGGTGTTCCAAAAACACCTATGATTCAGAAGTACTGATGGGACAATTGCAGGCTGACAACAAGAAGGTGGTCCACGAGGAGGACGGCAATATTGTGGTAATCAATACCTGCGGGTTTATAGGCAATGCAAAGGAAGAAAGTATCAATACCATTTTAGAGTTTGTTCGGAAAAAGGAGGCCGGTGATATTGACAAGGTATTCGTTACGGGCTGTCTGAGTGAACGCTACAAACCGGAGCTCAAAAAGGAGATTCCGAATGTGGATGCCTACTTCGGGACCAGCGAATTACCGGCATTACTTAAGGCGCTCGGGGCCGATTACCGGCATGAACTCATTGGGGAACGACTGACCACCACACCTAAATCCTACGCCTATCTCAAAATTGCCGAAGGCTGTGACAGGCCGTGTTCCTTTTGCGCCATCCCGTTGATGCGGGGCAGGCATAAAAGTAAACCTGTGGAGGATTTGATCCTGGAATCCCGCAAACTGGCAGAAAAGGGGGTGAAGGAACTTATCCTGATCGCACAGGACCTAACTTATTACGGGCTTGACCTTTATGGGAAGCGTCATCTTGCAGAGTTACTTCAACAATTGGTTACCGTTGAAGGTATCGAATGGATACGACTGCATTATGCCTTTCCAACAGGTTTTCCTATGGAGGTACTCCGGGTGATGCGCGAAGAACCTAAAATTTGTAATTATCTGGATATTCCCTTGCAACACATTTCTGACAGCATTCTCAAAAGTATGCGTAGGGGAACCACCATGGAAAAAACGAACCGGCTGCTAAGGGAATTCCGCAGTCAGGTACCCGGAATGACCATACGCACTACCTTGATAGTAGGTTATCCAGGTGAAACCGAGGAGGATTTCCGCTTGCTGAAGGAATGGGTGCAGGAAACCAGGTTTGACAGATTGGGATGTTTCACCTATAGCCACGAAGAAGATACACACGCATTCGGATTGCAGGATGATGTCCCGGAAGAGATAAAACAGCGTCGGGCCAATGAGATAATGGAAATTCAATCTCAGATTTCCTGGGAGTTAAATCAGAAAAAGATCGGAAAAACTTTTCGGTGTCTGATAGACAGAAAAGACGGGGAATATTTTGTCGGCCGAACCGAATCTGACTCTCCGGATGTGGATAATGAGGTGTTGGTGGATGCCTCCAGGCACTATCTGAAACAAGGGGAATTTATGAATATTCTGATTACTGCAGCGGAGGACTTCGATCTGTATGGAGTGCCAGCGGCAGACTAGTTTAATACAGCCTTCTTCGTGATCGTGACGGCGGAATTAGTCTTTTCTATCCAACTCAAAGGAATATAAAAGCCTCCCCAGTTCGGCAAGAAATGGGATGCCAACGGTTTCATATTCGTAGTTATCGTCATTGAATATCCCGTCCTTGTTTACCAAAATAGTTGCAGTCAGAAGGAATTCGATCTGTTTGTCTTCGTCAGTGATATAGGCGCAGTCTGTCAGAGTTCCATAGGCAAAACCAACTTTGTTGTAGATTTTAAAGTTGGGCGGTATGCGGTCTTTTGAATCCCCGAACATAAAAAATTTACAAAAGCTGTCATAATAGACTTCCGGGTCATAACCGGCAGACCTGGGAAGGCGTTGCATCGATTTCAGAAGGAATTCGCGCTGGGAAGGGCTGATCCTGAACTGTTCCCCGGCTTTGTATTGGTCAGGGAAAATCACCCTTTTGAGAAGCTCGTGTTGTGAACGGATCGGGTAGTAGTTTTTAAGGGCGAAATCAAATGGTTCGTGGATAAGGGAATCCTCAAGATAGAATCCGGTTCCTTTCTGTATCCCTTCCATCCGGAGGGCTTTCGGCTCAGCATTGACAATAGGTAGTGAGGTAGCCGTTGTACTGTCGTTGAGATAGATGATCAGCGGTTGTGTAGTAATCTCGTCTGAGTGTACCCCCAGCCTGTGAGAGATCCTAACGGGAAAAATTCCTTTATTCTCAAGGCCTGAATTGATCGCATCCTGCCCTAGAAATTCAAGTAGGCGGTTGTTGGCGTGATTATCACTTATGGTGAAAACGTTTACTATATCATTTTCGAATGTATTTTCAACGGAGTCACCTTCTATATAATAGCGTGTATTTGTCCGGATGCTGTCCAGGGTATTAAGCTTTTCAAGGGCAATTACGGCAATCGGAAATTTTACGGTACTGGCGGGGTAAAAATACAGGCTATCATTCACCTGAAATGCATAATCGGTGAAGCGGATATTTTTATTTTCGCGATCAATTTTGGTATACAGAATCTGTACTTCATATTGTCCCACGCTGTCCATCACCTTTCGGATGGCGGTTTTTTTGCTGGCAAGTGCCCAGGCCAAAGGATCTGATATCTGTTCTTTCTTTTGGCAGCCTTCTATCACAAGACAGAAAAAGAGGAACATGTAAAGGTATTTTCTCAAGCTGGGAAATTTTTGATTCCTGCGCAGACAGGAATGGTCATTTATCGTAGATCTCTCCCCTATGAGGAATGAGTGCATCCCGAACTGGGGGCATGACTTTTTCTTCGACCACAAGATAAGCAATACTGTGGCTGTCACTATAATCCGAATGGCCTGTTATCTCTACGCCTCCCATTTCGCGTTGGCTGTATTCCTTCAGATGATGTTCGTGATGACGCGCCGTTTCACCAGCATCAGGTCCTCTGAAATCCCATATCAATTTAATTTTTCTATCCATTCTCAGGGTTGTTTTTTTCGGAGTTCCCAACAGAAATACCATCTTCTACAAAGGCCTTAAAATCTTTCAGGTACCTTAGTGACCGGGACTTCAGGGCCCCTGGCATCAGAAATCCTATCAACTTCATCAGAAATCCGGTAAATTGGAATTCATTTTCCGCAATCCATTTAGTGGTGTGATCATCCACATCCTTAAAATAGTTCTTCTGAATATTTTGTAATCCCTTGGCCTCATACATGGTGTGAAATTCATAGGGTGGATTGCGTTTCATAATGGTTTCTATCATTATGATTTTTCTCTTTCCTATTTTGTAACGAAGTTCCATCCGCGCCCCTTCTCTCCCTGGAGTTCCTGAAATAAGCCTGTAACGTTGGAAATCTCTCTGCCAGAATTTCATGTTCTGTGGATCTTCCAGTTTTTTGACTAATTCCGCACGGGGTTTATTTATAGTAATTTCGTTCGTATATTTCATTCAATTAACAACATATACTGACTAATGTACTAAATTCAAGCCTTTTTAGCATTAAAAATGTGTTAATCAATCTTGTAAATCTTGCGGGCAGTAGTGGTTTTGCTATTTTTGCCCAATTCATTTTTTAGAGCTGGATGTTATTATGACAAAGGCATTTTCACTATTGCTTCTCTTGATCTTTTTTCTGGTATCCTGTGAATCGCTTTTTAAGAAGGATGAAGAGAAAATACCTCTTGCAAGGGTTGGTAAGAGCTTTCTCTATCGGGAGGACATTTCCGGGCTTCTTGGATCGGATGTTTCCCCCGAGGATAGCGCTTCCATCATTACAAATTTTATCAATAACTGGGCAACCAAACAGTTATTGTTAAGCAAGGCAAGGATTAACCTGTCTGAGGAACAGCTTGCTGATTTTGAAAAACTGGTTGACAACTACAGAACCGATTTATACACAAGGGCTTACAAAGAGGCGCTGGTGATAAGAGCAGAAGATACAACCATTGCGAGGTCGGAACTGCAGCAATATTATGATCGTGAAAAGGAGAATTTTAAGTTAAAGGAAAAATTGGTGAAACTCCGCTTTATTGAATTGTCACCCCAGTTTCAGCAGCGGAAAGAAGTCACTGAAAGACTGAAACGATTCAATAAAGAAGACCTGGAATACCTGGATTCAATTGGGGTGCACTTCAGGAAGCTCAACTTTAACGATTCGATATGGATAGAGGCTTCCGAGGTGATTGACGAGATTCCGCCACTTACCTACGACAATGAGGATCAGTACTTAAAAAAATCACAATTTTTTGATTTGGAGGATGAGTTGGGGGTATATTTGGCTGAGGTTACAGACGTCCTTAAAGTGAATGAGATTGCACCGCTTTCCTATATTGAACAGACCATCCGACAAGTGTTGCTGAATAGAAGGAAACTGGATTATATTAGAAAATTAGAAACGGAGATTATAGATGAAGCTACGAAAGATAACGAATTCGAGGTTTACGGGCCGGGCAAATAACTTCCTGCTTTTCTTCCTTATTGGTGCCATGGAACTGGCATTTTCACAAACTTACGACTCCATACCGGATACCCAGATTGAACCCCCCGAGGCCCTCGCCGAAGCTAATCCGGCTATAAGGAAGGACAAGGATACGGTACGAGCCGGCAACAGGATCAAACTAGACGGAATAGCTGCAGTAGTGGGCGATTATGTGATACTCGATTCGGACGTGCAGAAGGCGCAGATCGATATACGCAGCCAGGGAGGATCCACAGAAGAGATTTCGGAATGCAGTCTGCTCGGGAAGCTCATGGAAGACCGACTTTACGCACATCAGGCAATTCAGGACAGTTTACTTGTTTCGGATGACGAGGTCAATGCGGCCAATGAGCGGTATGTGCAACAGTTGGTGCAGCAACTGGGGTCGATGGAAAAGTTATTGCAATTCTACAAGAAAGAGACCGCCGAGGATTTCAGGGAAGAGCTTTTCAATATCAATAAATTGCGAATGCTTTCTGAGAAAATGCAGCAAAAAATCGTTGGTGATATCAAGGTGACACCTGAGGAAGTCCGGCAGTTCTTTAATAAAATCCCGGAAGCTGAAAGACCCATTTTCGGTGCGGAACTCGAGATTTCCCAAATCATCAAAAGACCAACAATCCCTGAAACGGAGAAGCAGAAAGTCATTGATAAACTCAATGAAATCAAGGCGGATGTAGAGGACAATGAAGCCAGTTTTAAAGTCAAGGCAATTTTGTATACAGAGGACGCCGCTTCCAGGCCCAACGGCGGGTTTTACAGCATCACTAAAGAGACACAATTCGTGAAGGAATTCAAGGATGTGGCTTTCAGTCTGCAGGAAGGGGAAATTTCAGATCCATTCGAATCCATTTTCGGCTATCACATTATCTATGTAGAGAAGATCCGCGGTCAGGAGCGGGATGTACGCCACATCCTGATGATTCCTGAAGTTCCTGAATCGGCAATCCAAAATGCCAATAAGGAACTTGACTCCATCAGAAAACATATCACAGAAGGCAAATATACTTTTGCCGAGGCAGCCATGAATTTTTCCGATGAAAAAGAAACGAAATTTGACGGGGGTCTTTTGCGTAATCCAACCAACTATGATTCGCGTTTTGAGCTGACCAAAATGGATCCCTCCCTTTACAACCAGGTAAGAAACCTGAAGGATAACGAAATATCATTTCCTTTACTAGAACAGGATCCAAGGGGAGGAGCTCCAATTTATAAATTGCTGAAAGTAACCAACAGGTATGAGGAACACAAAGCGGACTTTGCCAAGGACTATCTCAAAATTCAGGAGCTCGCCCTTCGGAAAAAACAATTAAGTGCCATCTCCAAATGGATGGAGGAACATATTGAAGATACCTATATAAGTGTAAACAGTGCGAAACAGGATTGCAATTTTGCAAATCAATGGGTAAAGAAATAATTGGATGTCTGACGTTGCGGCGATCAATCAGTTAGTAGAAAAACACAAAGCACTTAAACAGGAGATAGCGAAAGTGATCGTTGGTCAGGAGGAGGTAATAGACCAGATTCTGCTGTCCATCTATACCGGGGGTCATTCCCTTCTGATTGGAGTTCCGGGTCTGGCCAAGACACTCATGGTCAATACCATCGCTCAAGCGCTGGGTCTTGATTTCAAGCGAATACAATTTACTCCGGACCTCATGCCCAGCGACATCCTTGGGAGTGAAGTACTGGATCAGAACCGGGATTTTAAATTTTTAAAAGGACCTATCTTCGCCAATATTATCCTGGCGGACGAAATTAACCGAACTCCGCCTAAAACTCAGGCAGCTCTTTTGGAGGCGATGCAGGAGCGTGCAGTGACAATTACGGGCAAGCAATACAAACTCGAACTGCCCTACTTTGTTCTGGCCACACAGAATCCCATTGAACAGGAAGGTACCTATCCGTTGCCTGAAGCTCAATTGGATCGTTTTATGTTTGCCATCGAATTGAAATACCCCTCCTTAGCAGAAGAAATACAGGTGGTCAGAACCACAACGAGTGATGAGACCGCCACCGTTAATTCAATGTTCTCTGCCAAGGAAATTCTGGACATTCAACATTTGGTCCGCAGGATTCCGGTTCCCGATAATGTGCTTGACTATGCAGTGCGCCTTGTGAACAGTTCAAGGCCGGGCCTTCCCTCATCCTCAGATTATGTCAATCAATATCTGGATTGGGGCGCCGGCCCCAGGGCATCGCAAAATCTGATCCTTGGCGCTAAGGCCCATGCTGCCATTCGAGGTAAGTTTTCTCCTGACATCGAGAATGTAAAGGCAGTTACCATGGGAATTCTGAGGCACAGGATCATTAAAAATTATAAGGCGGAGGCAGAAGGCATCTCTGAGGAGGATATTATCCGGGTCCTGATGTAAATTAAACAGGACCCTCCGATGGGCTCCGGTTGGACCGGTGGAATACCCACCGGGGTTTTTCAGCAGTCTCACAGACCTTATTTCTTTCAATCAGCAACTTTTGGCGAATACCTGCTATATTGTTCTTTAGGGGTTCAAAAGTTTTATTTACCCTTCTATTTTAGTAATTTTGAGGAATAACTAAACCTCTTAAAAAAATAACAATGGCATTTGATATAGACAAAATCAAAGGTGTTTATGCCAGGATAGCGGAACGCGTGGACAAAGCACGGGAGATAGTAGGGAAACCCCTTACGCTCTCTGAGAAAATATTATATTCCCATTTGTGGGATGGCAGTCCCGGGAAGGCATTTGTAAGAGGGAAGGATTACGTCGATTTTGCACCGGACAGGGTAGCCTGTCAGGATGCCACCGCGCAGATGGCCTTGCTGCAGTTCATGCATGCGGGAAAACCTAAGGTGGCCGTGCCTACCACGGTACATTGCGATCACCTGATTCAGGCTAAGGTTGGAGCGGAAGCAGATCTTAAGAGAGCCAACCAGACCAGTAATGAGGTATTTGATTTTCTTGAGTCCGTTTCTAATAAATATGGTATTGGTTTTTGGAAACCCGGGGCAGGGATCATCCATCAGGTGGTTTTGGAAAACTATGCGTTTCCCGGGGGTATGATGATTGGAACGGATTCCCATACTGTGAACGCCGGAGGCCTTGGAATGATCGCAATTGGAGTAGGCGGGGCAGATGCAGTGGATGTAATGGCTGGAATGGCCTGGGAACTTAAATTCCCAAAATTGATAGGCGTGAGACTTACCGGGAAACTCTCGGGATGGACGGCGCCTAAGGATGTTATTTTAAAAGTGGCAGGAATTCTGACTGCAAAAGGAGGAACCGGGGCCATTGTGGAGTATTTCGGAGAAGGCGCCACTGCCATGTCATGCACCGGTAAAGGCACCATCTGCAATATGGGTGCGGAAATAGGCGCTACCACTTCGACCTTTGGATATGATGAGTCAATGGACAGGTATCTTCGGGCCACTGATCGTTCTGATGTGGCGGATGCCGCCAAAAAAGTAAAATCTTACCTCACGGCGGACGATGAGGTCTATGCCCACCCTGAAAAGTATTTTGACGAACTGATAGAGATTAATCTTACTGAACTTGAACCACATTTAAATGGACCTTTTACTCCGGATCTTGCGACGCCTATCTCTAAGATGGGGGAAGCTGCCAGGGAAAATGACTGGCCGTTAAATGTAGAAGTCGGACTCATTGGCTCCTGTACCAATTCTTCCTACGAGGATATTTCCAGGGCGGCATCCCTGGCCAAACAGGTTTCTGAGAAGAACCTCAAAACCAAATCCAAGTTTACAATCACCCCGGGATCTGAATTGGTTCGGTACACCATAGAACGCGATGGATTCATTGATACTTTTAATGGTATCGGCGCTACAGTTTTCGCCAACGCCTGCGGTCCCTGTATTGGAATGTGGGATCGGTATGGTGATAAGGCCTCTGACGGTCCCCGGAATACCATTGTGCATTCCTTTAACCGGAATTTTGCGAAAAGGGCGGATGGGAACCCGAATACCCTGGCGTTCGTCGGATCGCCGGAACTTGTTACTGCCATTGCGATTGCCGGAAGGTTGGATTTTAACCCGGTGACAGATACCCTGATCAATGAAGACGGGGAGGAGGTAATGTTGGAGGAACCCAGAGGTTACGAACTACCTCCCGAAGGTTTCGCAGTGGAAGATGCCGGTTATATTGCCCCTAAGGAAGATGGCAGCGATGTTGTGGTAAAAGTAGCGGGCGATTCTGAGCGACTACAATTACTTGACCCCTTCGAACCGATTACTACAGAAGGTCTCCAGGGGATGAAGCTGCTCATCAAGGCTTTCGGAAAATGCACGACCGATCATATTTCTATGGCAGGACCGTGGCTGCGCTACCGCGGGCATCTGGACAATATTGCAAACAATACCCTCATCGGCGCAGTGAACGCCTTTAATAAAAAGACCAATTTTGTCAAGAACCAGCTTACCGGTGACTATGAGGGCGTTCCTGATACACAACGCGCGTATAAGGCCAAGGGGATAAATACCATTGTAGTCGGGGATCACAATTACGGAGAGGGATCTTCCAGGGAACATGCGGCCATGCAACCCAGACACTTAGGAGTCGCTGCTGTCCTTGTAAAGTCGTTTGCCAGGATACACGAAACGAATCTTAAAAAACAGGGTATGCTTGCCCTTACCTTCGCCAAAGAATCAGATTATGATCTGATTCAGGAGGATGACACCTTTAATTTTACGGATATATCGGACTTTTCACCTGATAAGCCACTGACTATTGAAGTGCTGCACACTGATGGCAGCAAGGACCTTGTTATGGCCAATCATAGTTATAATGCGCCGCAGATTGCTTGGTTTCGTAAGGGTTCCGCCCTAAATGTAATCAAAGCGGAGAACGCAAGTTAAAAAAGTCAGAGTAATAACACAGGGAAACTCCGATCGTCGCCGGGGTTTTTAGATTTGAATCAACCCCCAGCCCCAATGCGAATTCGCAAAAGAACGGTCCTTAATATTCTTCTTATCGCATTTGTTCTTTCTTTTTTTGTAACTCCTTTGGGAGACTACAGCAAGTTATTTCTGAACCGGATATTTGCATTCAGCCCGGATATAGTAAAGGAGAATCAGCGCCAAAGAATTACGGATTATGACTGGCAGCTGAAAGATGACAATTTGGAATCTTTCAATTTTAACAGCTCAGACGGGAGGGTGGTGTTTATAAATATCTGGAACTCCTGGCGATTGCCATGTACTGTCGAACTCCGAAGCATCCAGAAGTTATACGACCGATACAAGGGCCAAATCGACTTTTATATTATGACCGACGAAGAGCAACCACCGGTGAAGGAATTTATGGAGAAACACGATTTTACCTTTCCGGTCACCTATCTTATTTACGATGAGAAAAGTCGCCTGGACATCGGGGACCCACCCCGTTCTTACCTTCTTGATAAGGAAGGATTTGTTGTGGTTGATAAAAAGGGAATTGCCGATTGGGATCATGAGAAAGTATATGAATTAATGGATACCTTATTGGAGCCCGAATGAAATTGAAAAGGGAATACCTGACAGGCCTGCTTGTCGTTGTTTTTCTTGGAATCTTTTTTCTGACTCCGGTCGGTTTCCATGCCAAGGTGTATCTGAACCGACTCGTTTCACATAATCCGACCCCTGTAGCTGAAAGAGAACAACAACTCCTTGAGGATTATTCGTGGGAACTGGAGGATATCGAGGGAAATAAGATCAATCTTGACGACTATAAGGGAAAGGTGATCCTCGTGAACTTCTGGGCAAGCTGGTGTCCGCCCTGCGTTGCCGAGATGCCGGGTTTTCAGTTACTGTACAATGATTACGGCGGGGAAGTGTCTTTCCTGTTTATAGCCAGAGACAAAAAGGACAAGATCGGTAAGTTCCTGAACAGGAAAGGGTATAAACTTCCGGTTTATTTTGAAAGCGGCTTTACCCCGAAAGTTTTATTTAGTGCTGCGCTTCCTACCACCTACATTGTGAACAGGCAGGGAAAAATTGTTATGGCCGAAGTAGGTTCCAGGGATTGGAACGGTGCGGAAACGCGATCCTTTCTCGATGCTATACTGGCAGAATGAGGGGTAACTCGCCTCAACCCTGATCGCGAAAATACTTAAAAGGGACAAAAAGCATTCCAAAGCATTCGCCATTCTGTTTGCCGAGATGTTTATGATGTATCTTATGTGCCCTCCGAACTCCTTTGGCGTACCAGTTATTCGCTTTCCTGAAAAGTTTGAAGCGCTGGTGTATAAAAATGTCATGGACCGTAAAATAGGCAATACCGTAGGCCAGAATCCCGAAACCAAGAGGCCATCCATACCAGAAAGACGTATTGGCCGCCAGATAAAAAAAGGTCATGCTGACTGCAGCATAAAATAAAAAAAAGGCATCATTGCGTTCAAACCAGGAATCATGATCTTTTTTATGGTGGTCCCTGTGCAATTTCCATAAAAAACCATGCATGATATATTTATGCGTAAACCATGCCATAAACTCCATAAAACTGAAGGTGGTAAAGAAAATCCCTATCCATACTACAGCCTCCATATTAAACCAGATTGAGTTTATAAGTCACATAAGATTTTGCCAACAGACCAAATTTCTGATAGTTAGGAACACGAATCCTTGTGTTCTTAATCTCAGTAGAAGGGGTCTGCTGTAATTTCCACAACAGTTTACAATAATAACGGTATGCGGTATACACCCCAAACCTGCTTTCCCTGGGCAACCGGATGATGCCCTCATAGCCCGTTTCGAAGTCGGCCCTGATCTCTACCACAATCTGAGCCTTCGAAATTTCATCCAGTTCCATAAGATTAGAATTGGGGAAATAGGACCGATTGAGAACTTCATAATCCGACCTGAGGTCTCTGAGGAAGTTCACTTTTTGAAATGCAGAGCCAAGGGCCATAGCAGACCGTTTAAGTTCCTCATAGCGCACAGGATCGCCATTTACAAAAACACAAAGGCACATCAGCCCTACCACATCCGCGGAGCCGTAGATATAGTCATGAAATTCCTCAGCACTGGTATATGCAGTCTTACTCAAATCCATGCGCATGCTTTTCATAAATGAAGTGACAAGCGCTTCCGGGATATGGTAACGATAAAAGGTATGCTGAAAAGAGTTCAGGATGGGATTAAGGCTGATCCTCTGATCCAGGGCAGCCCTGAGATCCTGTTCAAACGAGTCAAATAGCGCTTCCTTGTTATAATCATGAAAGGAATCCACTATTTCATCAGCCAGCCTCACAAACCCATAAATATTGTATATATCCTTTCTGATAGACGACGAGAGCATTTTTGTGGCAAGGCTGAAGGAGGTACTATAAGATTGAGTAACCACCTTACTGCATTGATAGGAAACGGTATCAAAAATAGATTTCATCCTTTGCGTAAATATTTATTGTTTTTATCATTAAATCTGCTGCCAGCTTTCCGGAAATAAGGGCCGGAGGAACTCCCGGTCCGGGTACCGTTAGTTGCCCGGTAAAGTACAGGTTCTTAACGGTCTTGCTCTTAAGCCCGGGTCTCAGGAAGGCGGTTTGGGAAATTGTATTGGCCATCCCATATGCATTGCCTTTATATGCATTGTACTGCTCCGTAAAATCGTTAAGACAAAAAGATTCCCTGAACAAAATGCTATTACCAATGGTGTTTCCCGTCCGGGCCTCAAACCTCCTAAGTAGAATTTTCAGGTATTTCTCTCTCAGTTGAGAAGAATCTGTGAGTCCGGGGGCCAGCGGCATAAGGAAAAATCCCGTTTCACAGCCCTCCGGGGCCATGGAAGCATCCGTTACCGAAGGAAAATTTACATAAAACAAAGGATCCGATGGCCACTCCGGCCTGTCATAAATCTCTCTGGCATGAAGGTCAAAGTCTGAATCAAAAAAGAGATTGTGGTGTTCAATGTTCTTCAATTTCCTGTCAAATCCGATGTAGTAAAGCAGGGCAGAGGGAGCAAATGTTTTTCGTGCCCAGTATGCCTCGGAATACTGTCTGTATCCTTTTTGCAACAGCTGTTCCGTGTGGTGATAATCCGTACCACTTAGCACCATGTCAGCCCGTATGAGATCCCGGCCGATGCGAATACCCTCAGCCCGTCCGTTTTCCACGATTATTTCTGATACAGCGGCATTGTTTTTGAACTTCACTCCAAGCTCGTGCGCCAGAGAAAGCATTGCCTCCACCACCTTGTACATCCCGCCTGTGGGATGCCAGGTACCCAGGCCAAAATCAGCATAATTCATGAAACTGTAAAATGCCGGGGTATTGGCGGGCTTCGCACCCAGAAAAAGCGCAGGAAATTCAAGAATGGAAATGAGCATCGGGTTCTTGAATAACTTTCTCACCTCACCACTGATGGTTCGGAAAAACTGATCGAGCCTGGTAACTGTATCCAGAGTCACAAGTTCCAAAGGCGATTGCCCCGGTAAATAAACTATATCGCCGATGGCAATATCATAGTTTTTTTTAGCTTTTTCCATAAATCGGCGAAGTAATACCGAACTCCCCCTTTCAATGCGTTCAAATTCTGCCGAAATTTTATCAAGGGAATCGCTGATGACCACAGCCTGGTCTTTAAAAAATACTTTATAAGCGGGATCCAGCCGGGTCAAATGATAATAGTCTGCGGGCTTTTTCCCAAAGTCCTTGAAAAACCGTTCAAAAATATCGGGCATCCAGTACCAACTGGGGCCCATGTCAAAAGTGAATCCATCTCTTGAGAATTGTCGCGCCCTTCCTCCATAGGTTGTATTCTTTTCGAATATGGTCACATCACAACCGTATTTTGCCAGGTAACTGGCGGCGGAAAGTGAAGCAAATCCTGAGCCTATAATGACCACTTTTTTATTCATAATTTCTGTTTCAGAAACACATGGTTTTCATGTCAATGCATCTTGTAATTCATGAATCGATTCAAAACTTCTCACATTTGAAGGCAGGCCACTTTTATTTAAATGGGCCATCTGACGGCCCAGAATCCAAAGTTGAGATTTCTCTCTCCCACCTCCGGCATTCAGTTTTTTATCAAAAGCAGTAATATATTTTGTCAGCTTGTCCCTGGTAGGCACTACTGTAAAATACGATATAAAATACATATGGCCATAAAAATTTTGCAGGTCGATCAGATGGTCAACAGGCATATTTTGACCGAGATAAATGGTCTTAAATCCATGCCAGGTCAGTTCATAATAAATAAAAAGCAGCCCTATTTCATGAATTTCATTTTGGGGCAGGAACAATGCAAAAATCTTATCGGATTTACTGGGTTCCACGGCTTGAAGCAAGTCCGTCTCAATTAGTATTTTTTGTTTGATAAGGTGGGTAATGAAATGTTCATGTGCCGGGCTAATGGTATCCGTCTGCCATAATAGCCCCAATTCCTCTAACAAAGGGATGAATATCTCCCAGAATATTAGCCTGAAAGGTGTTTTGCTAATCAGATCATCATATGTGATGCGGAATAAGGCCTGGTCAAAATTGATCATGGCAAATTTAAAGGCATTGACTGCGTGATTCCTGGCATCGCTTTTCGAGCCGATTTTGTATACGGCAAGAGCAATTTCATCTGCCGGAATCTTGGCAATCTTTGATATTTTGATACCACTGTTATACAATAAGGTGATATTCAGCAACTTTTGCAGATTGGCCAGATTATAAGTTCGGATGTTCGTGGTCGTACGCTTCGGACTCAGAAGTTTGTATCGCTTTTCCCAGATTCTTATGGTATGCGCCTTGATCCCGGAAAGATTTTCCAGGTCTCTGATACTGAACGATATCATCGCATTGTTCATACTTTAGTAAGAAAAAGTTAAACAAATCTAAGAATAATAATCAATCTGGCTGTGGCCGTCGGGTTAAATTTTAAAGAGTCTGACGGCGTACTAGCAGGATATTCGGATAGAATAAAAAATATGTAATTCAAAATGGATATATTTAGACCCCTCTGATCGTTGAGGTATTTGAAGGAGGGGTAGCTTTGTCCTTTGCGCGACTTGGGCATGAGAACGAAGTTCGATATCCTTCAATAGTTGTGTGCCGGCATCCGGCACGGATATTTTTAAAGACAGAATAACTGGTAAATGAAAAAAAAACAATGAAAAATTCAGTAGTGATTTTAGTTTTAGGGCTTGTATTATATGCCTGCAAGGGAGAAAAGAAGACGGAACCTGAATCTGCCAAAACAGAACAGGCCGTGATGGAAGAAAAGGAGTGGGAATCCCTTATGGATGAGGGAGACTGGCGGGGTTATAACCAGGATTCCCTACCTGACAATTGGTCCATTAAGGATGGGATCATAGAATGTTATGGCAAAGCCGGAGATGTGGGAGGGGATATTATTTCCGCCGAACAATACGACAATTTTGAGTTGAGTCTTGAATGGAAAATCACTGAGGGCGGAAACAGCGGATTTCATTACCATGTGGTAGAGGATACGATCTACCATTCCCCCTATGAGACCGGGCCGGAATATCAACTATTGGACGATGCAGGATTTAAGGAACCTCTGGAAGATTGGCAGACAGCAGGAGCCAACTATGCCATGCATGTGGCCAATGATAAAAAATCGCTGAAACCGGTAGGCGAATGGAACACTACGAAAGTAAGATTTGACCATGGAAAGGTAGAACACTGGTTGAATGGGGAAAAGATCGTGGAGTTTGATAAAAATTCTGAAGACTGGAAAACCCGTCGAAACAGTGGGAAATGGAACGACTACCCTGACTATGGCAATACGAATTCCGGCTATTTTGGCCTTCAGGATCATGGGGCCGGGGTATGGTTCAGGGATGTAAAAGTAAGACGACTCTAGTTCAGAACCGACGTTGCGGACCAAAACCGTCCAGATTCATGGACGGTTTTTTATTGGCTATGAGTTCAGAGATCAATTTTCCGGTCGCTGGCCCAAGGCTCCATCCCATCATAGCATGGCCGGTAGCAATGCTAAGGTTAGACCATTGAGGAACCCGGCCTATGTATGGCAGACCGTCAGGGGTTACGGGCCTAAGGCCACAGCGGGCATTCGATTTTTCTCCTTCGTTTATTTCCAAACCTTCATAGTAATTGGCCGCTGCCCTTGCTATGGCTTCAACTCTTTTTTCATGGATGTCATGATTAATCCCTGAAAGCTCCATGGTCCCGGCAAACCTGGTGAATCCCCGCATAGGGGTTACGGCTACCTTCGCTTCCATTAGTATTGCCGGAATCCTAACCTGGGTAGGCCTGTTTACATTGATGCGATAGCCCTTTCCCGGCTGCACGCTCAGAGATAGTCCAAGTTTTTTTGCCAGATTCTGGCTCCAGGAACCTGAGGCCAGTACCACCTCGTCTGCCTGGTAGGAACCATTGGAAGTAATGACCTGGGTAACGACTTCAGACCCCAGGGTGAAGGAGGTTACCTCTTCATTGTTATGTATGACCACTCCATTTCCGGCGAGATAGGATTTTAGTTTATCCATGAACTCTCCCGGGGAGGTATGTGCATCACAGCCGTAATGTATCGCTCCTGTAATTTCACTGCTCAGACCCGGCTGCAATTCTGTGAGTTCACCCAGGCTGAGTTCTCGTGCTTCCAAACCTTCTGCAATGGCTCTTTTCATCACCTCCCTTTCATGGTTTCCTGTCCTCATGGTTTTAAAAAGCATCAGCAGCCCCTTTTTCTCAAAATGAAAATCGCCCAGATCTCCTGAGGCATGAAGATCTGTATAGAGGTCCCTGCTTAGGAGATTGATATCCTTAATAAGCGGAATAGCCTTTTCTACATGGGCCTGGGTTGAGGAACGGTTGAAATTCCAAATCCATTTTATAAAATCTGCATCCATTCGCGGCTTCATATAAAATGGGCTGCTGCTATTGAACATATATTTTATGCCCTGCGCCATCATCCCTGGAGAAGCCAAAGGCATAATGTGGCTTGGTGTCAGATATCCTGCATTTACATAGGAAGCGCCTCCGCTCATATCCGACTTATCAATGATGGTCACTTTGTTCCCGTTTTTGTGGAGATAATAGGCACAGCAAAGACCTACAATGCCACCCCCTACGATAATGATTTGTTTTGACATGTGCGGTTTTTCAAATAAAACTAAGGAATTATAAAAATGCCCCTGGACGTCATTCCAGAGGCATTTGTACCCGGGATGGGACTTGAACCCACACACCCTAACGGACACATGGCCCTCAACCATGCCTGTCTACCAATTCCAGCACCCGGGCGTTAGTAATTGAAGGGCACAAATATAATCCGATTTTTGAAAAATAGCTAACTTAGTGTCCCTATCTGAATGCACTGTCCCCCAGTCCGGAAAACCTATTTTTAATCTGCTCTGTAAGGGGAGCCCGGATGATTGACAACACCAACTTTTCTCATATTCCAATAAAGTTAATATGGTTAACAAATCGGCTGATAGGGACCATTCTCGCCGCACGGAATGACGACATTGGACTTTTGTTTAAAACATCAATGAGCCATCGCAACTTTTCCGGCAATCGAATCGACCGGGTTTTCACCAACCCTGCGGATGCCGTCGCCTACTACGATTTTCTGCTTCTCAACGGTTATCTCAAATCCGATATAGATGTATTGATGCCACAGGAAATCTGGGAACAATACTTTACCGGTAAGAATTCAGAGTCTGCAGGAACCATTATAAATAAGAAGGATATGGCTGCTACGGAAGAATACAGTTCCGGTGCAAGGTCGGGAATTGCTGCCTCCATTGTACATCCCACTCTGGGACTGGCTATTGCCGGGCCTGTAGCCGGAACAATTGCAAATTCTGCAGGAATTTACGGGAAGTTGTTGAATACTCTTGTACATGCCGGACTCTCCGCTGCCGCTGCCGAAGCTTATGAAAAGGCGCTCAAAAGCGGCAGTATCATTGTTTCGGCAGAAGCCCGGGATCAGGACGGGATCCTTCCTGACCCGCCCTTTGGTGCAAATCTCCGGATTCCCTGATCTCCTTTTTAAGCGGGTAGCAGCATTTGCTGTTCGACTGTAAATATTTTATATCATATTCGGTGATTCAGCCCGTGGGTAACCGGTCATCGCTCTTCGCCGGGTAGAAGGCCCCCCTGCGATTATAAGGCACGGATTTCGTACCTTTTGCGAATGACAGAAGCCTCGTCTTATCACTCTCGAACGCTACTATATGGCAACTGGTTCTAAAATAGCCATTTATGGTGCAATTGTGGCAAATACATTAATTGCCATAAGCAAGTTTATCGCTGCCTTCTTTACAGGAAGTTCGGCCATGCTGGCAGAAGGGATCCACTCCGTAATTGACACAGGTAATGGCTTGTTGCTTTTGCTCGGTATACGGCGTTCTGCCCGCCAGCCAAGTGCTTCCCATCCCTTTGGTTATGGGAAGGAGATTTATTTCTGGAGTTTCGTAGTGAGTATTCTCATATTTGCTCTTGGCGGCGGATTTGCCATTTATGAAGGAATACATGCACTTCAGGACCCTGTTGTCATAGAGAATCCTTCATGGAACTATGGTGTTCTTATTGCCGCGATGATTTTTGAAGGGACTGCGCTCGCCATAGCCCTTAAGACTTTTAATAAGTCGCATGTGACCGGAAACCTGATAGAAAATATCATCAAAAGCAAGGATCCGGCGAATTTTGCCATTGTCATTGAGGATACCGCAGCTGTTGCCGGACTTACCATCGCCCTGCTCGGGGTATTTTTTTCACAATATTTCGGGAATCCTTATATAGACGGTGCGGCTTCTGTCCTGATCGGGTTGTTGCTTCTGACGGTAGCCACTTTTCTGGCTATTGAAACTAAGGGATTGTTGCTTGGGGAAAGTGCCTCTCTGGAAATTTTGCAGAATTTAAGACGGATACTTAGTGCTTCCCCTTACATTAAAAAATACAACACCCCCAAGACGATGCATTTTGGTCCCGACAATATTCTGGTGGTAATAGAAATGGACCTTTCAGATGACCTGGAATTACTAAAAGCAGAAGCGATCGTACAAGACCTTAGATCTCAGATCGTGAACGAGATCCCCACAGTGACAGAAGTATTTATCCATACGACCAATGATCTGGGCTCTGCGGTGAGTAAAAGGCACTGAAGTTGATCTCTTGTAAGCGAGGTAAGCATCACATGGCACGGTGGCGTGCACTGCGCTTTTTGAGGACATCCAGATTTCCGGCAACTTTTCGATCCATTTCCAGTGGGGCTTCAAAATTCAAACGATGGTCCCTCAGGCGCTGTTCCCCTCCAAAAATGACATTGATCTCTCCGTTGATCAGGCCTTCGATGGATTTTTCCGCAACCATTTCGGGGGCGTCCATCCCAGTCGTGTCTGCCGTTTTCATCATCCCGGTATCGGTGGCGGTGGGATATATAGAGATGACATGAATATTTTCCGATTTCAGTTCCCTGCGCAGCGCATCCGAAAATTGTCTGATGCCAGATTTGGTGCTGGCGTAAACGCTGTAATAGGGCATCCCGATCAGGCCAAGCCCTGAGGAAATATTCATGATGGCAGCCCCCTTACTTTCCTTAAGCAGCGGAAGGCAATACTTCGTAAGGACGATGGGCCCTGTAAGATTAATTGCGATCTGTGAGACAATATCCTCATCCGGGATGTTCTCCAGCAAACCTGCCGAAACAACTCCGGCATTATTCACCAGAATGTCCAGATAGCCCCACTGAGATTTGATTTTCTCTATCCCATGGCGGATGTTATCAAGATCTGAAACATCTCCCATGATCATGATGAATTCGGTTGAGGGAAAAGCCATCCCAAGGGCATCAAGTCCCTTCTTTTTACGAGCCATAACGGCGATTTGTTTTACCCCACGGGCCACCAGTCCGGCCACCAGCGCTTTCCCTATCCCTTCAGTGCCTCCGGTTACGAGAACTTTTTTGTCTTTTAATTGCATCATAATTGTTTATTTCATTTGTAGTCAACACATGACTCTCTTAAAATTAATACTAATTACACCAACCTTTTGAAGATGGGGCGGTGCGTGCAGAAATTTAACCTTCTTTTAGCATTCATTTAGTTCGATATGTTCCGAACCAATTGTAGGTTTGTATTTTTGTAGTGTATGGCAGGTTGTTCTGAAGAAAAAAGCAGGTTAATTGAAGAGATCGGGATATCCTTTCAGGATAAGCATCATTTTACGCCACTTGCTGCCCGGATTTATGCCATCATGATCTTATCCCGGGGCGAAGGATTTACTTTTGAAGAACTGACTTCATTTACAGAGGCAAGCAAGAGTTCCGTTTCTACCAATCTCCATCTCCTCGTTCATCTCAAATATGTCGAATTTTTCACCAAGTCCGGTGACAGGCGGCGCTATTTCAGATCTACCAGAAACTATCTAACACTTACACTTCAGGAGCACATGCATAAAGTGGAGCAGGAACTACAACTGGTGGGCAAGATCAATTCCTATAATTGCGAGCACCATCCACGGAAGTTCAGGAAAAATGAATCCCTGGGCCTGATTTACCAGGATTTCCTGGTAGCACAGCGGGAAAATATCAAGTCTGCCATTATCAAAATAAGTGATTTTCAAAAAGCGACGACCGATGAACCCATCAGCGATAACAAATAAAATACGCAGCCTTGCACTGTTGCCCGGCTTATTTTTCATACTCTCATGCAATCAGGGAACAAAGCAGGACCCACTGGAGGAGAATGGTCCCATACCACTTCCGGTGCTTACCGTCCCAACCCGGACAATGACCGCGTATAATGCGTATCCTGCAACCATAGAGGGCCTTGTGAACAGCGAGGTGAGAGCGAAAGTCTCAGGTTATATTACGGATGTACTTGTCCATGAGGGCGAATCGGTAAGGAAAGGACAGCTGTTGTTCAAGTTGGAAACCCAGTCCTTAAATGAGGAGGCCGCAGCTGGGAAGGCCAATGTGAATGCGGCACAGGTTGAGGTAAACAAACTCAAACCTCTGGTAGAGAAGCAAATTATAAGCAATGTGCAGCTGGAAACTGCTGAGGCGCGTCTCGCACAGGCCAAAAGCACTTACAACGGGGTTACTGCGAACATCGGCTATGCGGATATCCGGAGTCCGGTGGATGGCGTGGTTGGGTCGATTAACTTTCGGAAAGGCGCACTGATAAGTCCGCAGGACCAGCTCCCTCTCACCCGGGTTTCTTCTATTGCGACGGTGTATGCTTATTTTTCGATGAACGAGAAGGAATTTTTGGGTTTTGTAACCACCACCATGGGTAAAACCATGGAAGAACGGATTGCGAATCTCCCTAAGGTAAAGCTGATCCTGGCCAATGGCGCGGCATACGAAAAAGAAGGAACTGTAGAAACCATTTCCGGAGATATAGATACCCAGACGGGAACAGTTACTTTTCGCGCGCGATTTGACAATGCCGACGGCCTCCTTCGCAACGGCAGTAGCGGCACCATTCAGGTACCGCAGGTATTTGCGGACGCCATGATCGTCCCTACACTTTCTACGTATGAGCAACAGGGGAAAACTTTTGTATATACCGTCCGGGCCGATTCCCTGGTACCTTCCGCCATTTCAATTCTCTCCAGGGTAGACAACCTGTATGTGGTAAGTGAAGGACTGACTCCCGGCACAACCATCCTCGCCAAAGGGGCCAATAAGGTGCAACCGGGTAGTAGAATCATTCCGCAGGAGGTATCATTGGATAGTATTATTTCTTCTTTTGAGACGGTCTTTAAATAAGTTGCCATGCTGAAAATCTTCATCGAAAGACCCATACTATCTTCAGTGATTTCCATCATAATTGTCCTTTTGGGAGTTCTTGGGCTCACGCAATTGGCAGTTACTCAATATCCTGATATTGCACCGCCGACGGTGCAGGTAAATGCCACATTTCCGGGAGCGAATGCTGAAACCATTCTCGAAAGTGTAATAGTTCCCATTGAGGAACAGATCAATGGAGTGGAAGGGATGACTTACATCACTTCCAGTGCCAGTAACAACGGCAGTGCCAGCATTTCGGTTTTTTTTGAGCAGGGTTATGATGCGGATATAGCAGCGGTGAATGTCCAGAACCGGGTTTCAAGGGCCAATTCCGTTCTGCCTGATGAAGTGATCAGGGCAGGTATTACCACCGTAAAAAGGCAAAATTCTGCACTGTTGTATGCCGCTATCTTTTCGACCAATCCCGATTATGATGACACTTTTGTTCAGAACTATCTGAACATTTACGTAAGACCGGAACTTCAGCGAATTAACGGGGTCGGAGATGTCACTGTATTCGGAGGCAAGGACTATGCGATGAGGGTTTGGCTGGATCCTGCCAAAATGTCCAGCTATGAACTGGTACCCCAGGACGTTATCAGTGCGATCGGAGAACAAAGTCTGGAAGCCGCAGCAGGGGCTCTGGGACAGAATACCGGTGCTTCCTTTGAGTATGTATTAAAATACCAGGGACGCTACAAAACCGCCGCTGAATATGAGAATATCATCATCAAGGCATTGGGCCAGGGGAAGTTCTTAAGGGTTAAGGATATAGGATCCGTTGAACTGGATGCCTTATCATACACTTCCCTGTCGCGGTCCAAAGGACATCCGGCCATTAACTTCGGCCTGTTTCAAACTCCGGGATCGAATGCCCAGGAAATTATCGAACAAATATATGTCAAGCTTGATGAATTAAAAGAAGACTTTCCCGTGGGGATCGATTACATCATCAATTACGACACGAACAAGTTTTTAACCGCTTCTATAAGCAAGGTTCAAACAACGCTGATAGAAGCCTTCCTTCTGGTTTTCCTGGTGGTGTTTGTTTTTTTACAGGACTTTAAATCGACACTTATTCCGGCCATTTCAGTGCCAGTCTCCATTATTGGCACCTTTTTCTTTCTTGGTCTCCTTGGCTATTCTATTAATTTACTTACCCTCTTTGCACTATTGCTGGCTATCGGTATTGTGGTGGACGATGCCATAGTGGTCGTAGAAGCCGTGCATGCCAAACTTGAAGCCGGAGCTAAAAACGCCAAAACAGCTTCTGTCGACGCTATGAGTGAGATTGCAGGAGCCATCGTTTCCATTACCCTCGTTATGGCTGCTGTTTTTGTACCTATTACTTTTATTAAGGGTCCGTCCGGGGTATTTTACGAGCAGTTTGGAGTGACACTGATCATTGCCATCCTCATCTCGGCGCTGAACGCCCTTACGCTGAGCCCGGCATTGTGTGCCCTTTTCCTGAAACCCCATGATCCGGCTTCTCACAGGAAGAATCTGTTGCAACGATTCTATATGGCCTTTAATACCGCTTTTGTTACCACCCGCGACAGGTATATAAGTTCTCTGGGTTTTCTGGTCAAACACCGATGGATCACCCTGGCGGTCCTGGCTTTGGCGGTTGCCGGTATTTTCCTGATCAATATGAGAATTCCTACGGGCTTTGTGCCTGCTGAAGACAGAGGGGTCATTTTTTTGAATGCTGAATTGCCTCCCGGATCCTCCCTGGACAGATCCTACGATGTGGCTCAGACCTTATACGACCAGATGAGAGAAGTTGCAGGTGTCCGAACAGCATCAGTCATTGCAGGCAGAAACTTTTTTTCAGGTTCCGGCAGTTCGTATGCCATGGGGTTCATCATCCTTGAAAATTGGGAAGACCGCGAAACAGCTGCTACCTCGATTGACAGTATCATGGCACAACTCAATAAAAAATCATCTTCGGTCGCAGACGCCAATGTTATCTATTTCACCCCTTCAAGTGTTCCTGGTTTCGGAAGTTCAGACGGATTTGAATTTCAGTTGATCGATCGTACTTCCGGACCCCTGACAGATCTTGATGAAACAACCACTGAATTTGCTTCAAGCCTCACCGATGAACCTTCGATTGCCTTTGCCTCCAATCCGTTCAGTACGAACTATCCCCAGCTGCAAATGGATATTGATGTTCCAAAGGCCATGGAGGCAGGGGTTGGAGTGAACGAAATCCTTGGAACTTTACAGGGGTATATCGGGGGCTATTTTACATCTAATTTCAGCAGTTTCGGACAACAATACAGGGTCTTTGTCCAGGCACTGCCGGAAGACCGAATGGACGAGCAGAGCCTGAACAGCATTTATCTCAGGACTGCCGAAGGAGCTATGACACCTATTTCGCAATTTGTTACCTTAAAAAGGATCTATGGGCCTCAGACGGTAACTCGTTTCAACCTTTTCAATGCGGTAACAGTAACAGGTTCTTCTGCTCCCGGCTATAGCTCGGGCGATGCTATTTCTGCCATAGAAAAGGTGGCAGGGTCATTGCCGAATGAGTATGACATCGCCTTTTCTGGCCTTACAAGAGAGGAAATTGCGTCCTCCGGTCAGGCTGGGATCATCTTCATGTTGAGCATTGTATTTGTCTATTTTCTCCTCGCAGCCCAGTATGAAAGTTTTCTGCTCCCTTTTTCCGTCTTACTTTCGCTGCCCATCGGCGTGGCAGGAGCCTATTTTTCAACCTGGATCGCCGGGCTGGAAAATAATATATATTTCCAGATCGCTTTGATCATGCTGATCGGTCTGCTTGCAAAAAATGCCATCCTCATTGTTGAATTTGCCATTCAGAAACGCAAAGACGGGTATTCTATTTCCGAAGCGGCCATAGAAGGAGCAAAGATTCGTCTCAGGCCCATCCTGATGACTTCCTTTGCATTCATTCTGGGCTTAACCCCACTCGTTCTTGCCAACGGCGTGGGCGCTGCCGGAAACCGTTCCATCGGAACCGGCGCAGTAGGCGGACTTCTGATAGGGACGATCTTCGGGGTATTTGTCATCCCCGTTCTGTTTATCTTTTTCCAATACCTGCAGGAAAGAATCCGACCCGGTAACAACATTGTAAAAATAAAGCAACCAATTTCCGACCATGATTAGGCCTGTCAGATATTATGTAATAACTGCCGTGATAGTAACGGCATTCACTATGGAGTCATGCTTCGTTGCGAGAACCTATGAACGGCCTGCCATGGATCTCCCCGAAAATTTCCGTGCAGACAGCCTGCCACAGGACAGTTCTGGGATGGCCGGAATACCCTGGCGTAACCTATTTACTGACCCTCCCCTTCAGCGACTTATTGAGGAAGGACTGACGAACAATATCGATATCAGGGTGGCAATTCAGCAACTCATGGTAGCAGAAGCGTACATGAAGCAGGGCAAATACGGATACTTTCCCACCCTCGACGCAGGAGTACGGTACAATAGGCAGAAGCTTTCAGGGAACAGCCAGTTCGGAAACCAGTTTTCTACTCTGGACCAATATGAAATCAGCAGCAACCTCTCGTGGGAAGCGGATATCTGGGGTAAAATCCGAAGCAGCCGGAGGGCGTCACTGGCGACCTACCTTCAGAGCAGCGTAGCCCATCAGGCGGTAAAAAGCCGGCTGGTGTCGAATATCGCATCGGCCTATTACCAGCTGATTGCCCTGGACGAACAATTGCGAATCACTCTGGAGACGGTAGAAACGAGGGCTAATAGTGTCGAAACCACCAAAGCACTGAAAGATGCGGGAAGTCTGACCGAAGTGGCTGTTAAACAAACAGAAGCGCAAGTGTATACTGCCCGTTCCATAGTCATCGACCTGAAAAAGGATATCCGTCTATTGGAAAATACCCTATCAATGCTTGTCGGCAGCCAGGCCAGGGAGATTAGTAGGGGAACGCTCGGTGAGCAACGAATGACCATACCCCTGGTGACCGGCGTACCCCTGCAATTGCTGAGCAACCGGCCGGATGTGATGACTTCCGAATATGCCCTTATCAGTGCTTTTGAGCTGACCAATGTGGCGCGTGCTGCCTTCTATCCCTCCTTTACAATCACTGCAAGCGGAGGATTGCAAAGTCTCAGCCTGGATCAGCTTTTCAATGGGACTTCATTTTTTTCCAGCCTGGGTGGGGGTTTATTGCAGCCTTTGCTCAATGGACGAAGTATCAGGACACAGTATGAGGTCAGCCAGGCACAGCAACAACAAGCGGCTCTCAATTTCGAATATGCCCTTCTGAACGCCGGTAAGGAGGTGTCTGATGCCTTATTTTCTTACGAGGCAGCCACAGAAAAAATCGAAGTAAAAGAAAAGGAATTTGAAGCCTATTCACTGGCAACTGAATATTCTGAAGAATTACTGGACAATGGCATTGCCAATTATCTGGAAGTACTGACAGCCCGTCAAAACGCCCTTAGTTCCAGCCTTGATATTGTCAACGCCCGCAATAGCCGCTTGCAGGCTATTGTCGACCTCTATACAGCCCTGGGGGGAGGGTGGAGGTAATCAATAATAAAGGTTTTATAATTGCTCCGGAATCAGTTCCCGCTGATCCCCGGTTTTATTTCTTTTTTTCCTTCTTTCCGAAGCGCTTCATTTACTTTAGGCAGTTCTTTATTTATAATCCCATCAAGGGATGTGAGGAGTTTGTCCAGTTCCGCGGAAAGTTCATTGAAGACCTGGACTGCTCCGTCCGTGGGGCGCGCATCCCCATCCTCCAAACTGCGTCGAAGCGCGGCAAGCCGGTTATTCAACTTGATTGGAAAATTCAAAGGATCCTGGTTTGATTGATTTTTAACCTGGTACAGTGCCTCTTCAATCTGAGTCAGGGCATCCAGGAAGTCTGTTGTACTTTTCTTTCGCGAACCTTCCTTTGCACCTTCTTCACCCTTTAAAAGTTGTTGTTTAATTTTCCTGATCCGGATGACCGCTTCATTGGCAGCACTGGTCTTTTTTGTGATGCGCGTTGCAAGTTCATATTGCTCACGCAGATCATCTTCGGTAATCCCTTTAAGGTTGGGATCCAAATGTATTTTGAAACTTTTGGCATCATTAAATTCCTTGCTTTTCAGACGAACTTTATAGGTTCCCGGTGGGGCCTTGGGTCCGCGTTGGGGACGGGCGCTCCAGATGATCATTCCTTCAAAGACGGTCGCCCCTGGATATCTGAGATCCCATGTAAATGTATTGAGACCTTTGGCTGTAGTGGGTTTTGAGGAGCCGGCCCGTTCCCAGGCCGGAATGTCCGGATCTACTTTATATTTGGGCTCATTCCCTCCGAAACTGGCAATCAGGGTATCATTCTGATCCAGAATTTCAAAGGTTACTGAATCCACAGGGGTCTTTAGGTAGTACTGAATAGTTGCATCATAAACTCCCCTGATGGCATCTGATGGTTGAAAAAGGACTACCGGCTGGTCTGTCATTTCAACCTGGTACTGACGCAGCGGCTGGATATCATCCAGGATCCAGAACCCCCTGCCATGCGACCCCAGAACGAGATCATTGTCCTTGACGACCAGATCGCGGATGGGCGTATCAGGAAGATTCAATTGCAGGCTTTGCCACCGGTCTCCATCATCCATCGAAAAATAAACGCCATGCTCGGTACCAAGGAAAAGCAGGCCCTGCCGTTCGGGATCCTCCCGGATGGCCCTGGCGAAATGTCCGTCCGGAATACCATTTATGATCTTTGTCCATGTTTTTCCATAATCCGCCGTCCTAAAAACATACGGCTGGCGGTCATCTACCTGGTACCTGTTTGCGGCAACAAAAAGAGTGCCAGGGCTGTGCGTCGATTCTTCAATAATACTCACCCTTGAAAATTTCGGGAGTTCTTCAGGGGTGATATCCGTCCAGTTCTTACCGCCATCTCTGGTAATATGGATCTTTCCGTCATCCGATCCTGCCCATATGGTATTGACATCATGATGGGAAGGGGCCAGGGCAAAAACAGTTGCATAAATTTCAGGACCATTCATATCCATAGTGATGAGCCCGCCGGTTTCTCCCAGGGTTGACGGGTCGGCATAGGTGAGATCCGGGCTGATGCGCTCCCATGACTGTCCGTCATTGGTGGTTTTCCAGACGTGCTGTGAACAGGTATACATAACTGCAGGATCCAATGGAGAAAACATGATCGGAAACGTCCACTGCCACCTTTCGGGCAAAGCACTGGCAGGCTCTCCTGAAAAAAACCTTGGATACACCTGTATATCTCTGGATTGACCGTTGCTGCGGTCGTATCGTGTTAGTAGCGCCCCCTGGCTTCCCGCATAGAAAATATCGGGATTTTCAGGGTGTTGGGTAATCCATCCGCTTTCACCACCTCCCACCTCATAATACCAGCCATGCCCGGGACCTCCCGCCTGCATGTATGACCAGCCATCACTGGGTACGGCAACGGTACTGTTATCCTGTTGTGCTCCTGCCACATGATAGGGAACATCGCTGGTAGTCATCACATGATACAACTGCGTTGTTATATAATCCTGCTCAGTCCATGTCTTACCACCATTGATACTGACGTTCCCGCCACCATCATTCCCGTTGATCATTCTCTTCGGGTTATTCGGATCAATCCAGAGGTCATGGTTGTCCCCATGGGGTACCTCCAGTGTTTCCTTAAAGGTCTTTCCCCCATCGGTAGATTTGTAAAAATCAACATTCAGCCCGTACACCGTTTCCTTGTCCCAGGGATCCGCATAGATTCGTGAGTAATAAAATGCGCGCTGGCGCAGTTTGCGTTCATTGTTTACCAATTCCCAGTTTTTACCGCCGTCATCGGAACGGAATACGCCCCCTTCATTCGCCTCAATGATTGCCCAGATCCTGTTAGGATCCGCTGGCGATACCGTTACCCCGATCTTCCCCAGCGGGCCTGTTGGCATGCCCGGATTTTTGGTCAGATCGGTCCAGGTATCACCACCATCCATCGACTTCCACAATTTACAATCCGGCCCTCCACCCCACATTTTCCATGCCTTTCTTTGTACCTGCCAGGTGCTCGCATAAAGAACTTTAGGATTCGTCCGGTCCAGAATAAGATCTACCGCACCTGCCTTATCGCTTACATATAATACTTTTTCCCAATTGAGACCGCCATCGCTGCTTCGAAATACCCCCCGTTCCGGGTTATCACCATAAGGATGGCCCAGCGCGGCAACATATACCAGATCCGGATTGGTAGGGTGCACACGGATACGGGCAATGGCCTGTGTTTCTTTTAAACCGAGGTGCTGCCAGGTTTTTCCCCCGTCCTTTGTCTTGTATACCCCATCGCCCTGGGTGATGCTACCTCTCAACTGTACTTCGCCCATCCCTATATAGACAATATCAGGATTGGTTTCGGCAATAGCTACCGCTCCTACAGAGGAGCTGCTGATTTTGCCATCTGTCACGGCAGACCATTCATTTCCTCCATCCGTCGTTTTCCACAGCCCACCCCCGGTAGCTCCGAAATAGTATTCATCGGGCCTGCCCGGACTTCCGGCAACTCCTAAACTGCGGCCTCCCCGGTAGGGTCCTATATTGCGCCATTGGAGACTGTCATAGAAGGCCTTGGGAATATTCCGACTCTCACCGGAAGGTTCTTTTGGAATGGATTGTCCGGTGATATTGCTGACAACTGCTAATATTAATAGAGATAAAAGAGGGAGTAAACGCGTATGGTGTCTCATAGAATTGAATAGATCATTTAAGGATGTTAAGAAGTCTCACATACTACCAGAAATTCTGTACCCGGAAAGCATCTTCATCTTATTAAGGGCCCGTGGCGCTAAATATAAGGCACTCCCTTTTGGTTTACAAATAAAAGGAGAGGAAGGTACAGGCCGGAGCTGATTCCGGTGGGTTGTCTATTTGCAGCCTGGGTTGCTAAAACCGTCTTCCTGCCGAAAGAAAGTCTCCAAACCAGCGCTGACTAAATGGCATTTGAGACACCCCCATTTTAGTTCCATAGGGCTTTGTTAAATAAAAATCAACATTGAAATAAATACGGTCATAACAATTAGATTTGTAGAATAAATAAAATGCCCATTCCAAGCACGACCTGGTCACTATGAAAATGAGATACTTGCTTTATTCCTTACTGATAATTGCCGTAGCCGGTCTGATCGTTTACAGGGCGCTCGCAAATAAGGAAGCCAATGCCCCCGAAATGAATCAGGGTGGCCCTGGTGCTGCGGCGAGGGTCACGGGACAGATTTTGACGCCACGTCAGTTTGAAGATAATCTTGCCCTATCTGGTTCCCTTGAGGCCAATGAACAGATAGACATCCGAAGCGAGGTCTCAGGTGTGGTAGAAAGTATTAATTTTCAGGAGGGAAGCAAGGTGGCCAAAGGTCAGATCCTGCTGCAGGTAAACGATGTGGAATTAAGGGCCCAGCTCTCCAAAGCCGGAACGGCCCGCCAACTGGCAGCCGAGAATGAAAGAAGGGCCAAACTGTTATTGGAAAAACAGGCAATCAGCCAGGAGGAATATGAAATTTCAAGCGCCGATTTTAAGTCTGCCAATGCAGAATCCGAACTGATTTCCGCACAATTGTCCAAGACGACCATCAGAGCCCCATTCTCCGGAACCATTGGATTGCGTTCCATTTCGACGGGCACCTATGTAACTCCTACGACGACGATCGCGCAACTGGTGAATACAAGTCAGTTGAAACTCACGGTCTCTATTCCTGAGAAATATGCCTCCAGGATGAAGGTAAACAATTCCCTCACCTTTACCACGTCCGATTCAAAGGACGAGTACACGGCAAAAATATATGCAATCGAGCCTGCCGTTGAGGTTGCCTCCAGGACCCTCAGAATGCGTGCCATTACGGAAAATCCTGAAGGCAAATTGTACCCTGGTACTTTTGCCAATGTGAATCTGCCCCTTGAAATGATTACAGATGCCCTGTTGGTTCCTACCGAAGCACTCATCCCGATTCAGAATGGTAAAAAAATCTTTGTTTCCAAGAATGGATTGGCACGTGAAGTTGTCGTCGAAACGGGTGCCCGTAATGACAGTACTGTAAGGATAATCTCCGGATTGCATGCCGGCGACACGATCCTCACGTCAGGGGTGATGACATTGCGCAACGGTACGCCCCTGAGAATCATTCTCTAAACCAATGTTAAAACCGGAGTTATGAACTTATCCACAGTCAGTATCAAACGTCCTGTACTGACGATTGTCATCAATCTGGCCATTATCCTTTTCGGGATCATCGGGTACACCTATCTTGGGGTCAGGGAATTCCCATCCATTGATCCTGCCCAGATCTCCGTACAGACAAATTATTCAGGTGCCAATTCGGACATCATTGAATCCCAGATCACTGAACCGCTTGAAAAGTCTATCAATGCCATTGACGGAATCCGAAATATTACCTCCTCCAGCAATCAGGGATCCAGCCGGATTAATATAGAATTTAATCTGGATAAGGATCTTGAAGAGGCGGCGAATGACGTTAGGGATAGGGTATCACAGGCCGCACGGAGTCTGCCTCAGGATATAGACTCTCCGCCGGTGGTCTCGAAGGCCGATGCAGATTCGCGGGCCATCATCTCCATGACGGTACAGAGTGACAACAAAAATGTCCTGGAGCTTTCGGATTATGCGGATAATGTTCTTGCGCCGCGTTTGCAGACCATCCCCGGGGTGAGCAGTGTCCAGATATGGGGGCAGCGAAAATACGCCATGCGCCTTTGGATAGATCCTGTACGGCTTTCATCCTATGGTACCACCGTCGCCGATGTACGCAGCGCGCTTCTTTCCCAGAATGTGGAACTTCCCTCTGGCAAACTTACAGGGGCAAATACGGAACTCACTGTAAAAACGGTAGGCAACCTGGCTACTGAAGAGGAATTCAATAATATCATTATCCGCGCAGATGGAGAAAAAGTTGTGCGGCTCAGCGATATAGGAAAGGCAGCTCTGGAAGCTGAAAATATGGAAACCCAGCTCAGTGACTCCGGACAGCCAATGGTCGCGCTTGCGATGGTACCACAACCAGGGGCCAACTATGTGGACATTGCCGATGCTTTTTATTCGGAGTTTGAAAAACTGAAAAAGGAACTTCCGGGAGATTTTAAACTGAATGTGGTCCTGGACGACACCATATTTGTGAAGCGAGCCATCACCGAAGTGGTCGAAACCCTGATGATCGCTATCATCCTAGTCATCCTGGTTATTTATTTGTTTTTCAGGAACTGGTCTATGGCGCTACGACCGTTAATCGATATCCCGGTTTCTTTGATCGCTACCTTCTTCATCATGTGGCTTTTCGGATTCTCTATCAATGTACTGACGCTTCTGGCCATAGTACTGGCTACAGGCCTGGTAGTGGATGACGGTATTGTTGTAACGGAGAATATCTTCAAGAAGGTGGAAGAAGGTATGAAACCTGTTGAAGCCGCAATCAAAGGTTCCAATGAGATATTCTTCGCGGTAATTTCCATATCCATAACCCTGGCAGCCGTATTCCTGCCGGTCATTTTTCTTGAAGGTTTTGTGGGTCGGTTATTCAGGGAATTTGGAGTGGTTCTCGGGGCAGCTGTGCTGGTTTCGGCCTTTGTATCGCTCACTCTGACCCCAATGCTCAATGCCTACCTCATGCGTCCGGGAAAACAGAAGCATTCCCGGTTCTATATGGTTACAGAGCGGTATTTTGAAAAAATGAATACCGGTTATGCCTCCTCTTTACGTAGTTTTATGGGAAGAAAATGGCTGAGCTTTCCGATTCTGTTGGTCTGCCTGATTATGATCGGTGGATTTTATTCCTTGCTCAAAAAGGAAACCGCACCTTATGATGACCGGAGCAGCATCCGGATAAATGTGACGGCGCCTGAGGGTGCAAGTTATGAGTACATGGACCGGTTTATGAATGACCTTACCAATCTCATCAATGATTCTGTCCCGGAAAAGAAAGTGAGTCTTATCATCACTTCGCCAGGGTTTGGATCTTCTTCTGTCAATAGTGGCAGGGCTGTTCTTTCACTGGTAGATCCTTCTGACCGGGAAAGAACACAGCATGAAATAGCGAATGATCTTACGAGGTGGACCCAACAGTATACCGCGGCCCGTGCCAGTGTTTCGGAATCGCCGACTATTGCCGTAAATCGCAGGGGAGGGATGCCCATACAGTACATTATACAGGCTCCGAATTTCACCAGGCTTCAGGAAAAGATCCCCGAATTTATGGCCGAAGCGGAAAGCCATCCCACCTTTTCCAATACGGAAGTCGATCTAAAATTTAACAAGCCTGAAATTTATGTCAACATAGACAGGGAAAAGGCCGAAAGTCTTGGTGTATCTGTACTGGATGTGGCACAGACCCTGCAACTCTCTCTCAGCGGGCAGCGCTTTGGCTATTTTCTGATGAACGGCAAACAATACCAGGTGATCGGTCAGTTTGATAAAAAGGATCGTAACGCCCCTCTTGATCTTACCTCCATGTTTGTCAAGAGTCAGGACGGGAGGCTGATCCAGATGGATAATGTGGTTACCACGGAGGAACACAGCAGCCCCCCTCAGTTATACCACAACAACAGATATATGTCAGCTACCGTCGCAGCCAGCCTGGCTCCGGGGAAAAGCATCAGTGACGGGATTGATGCCATGGAAGAGATCAAAGCCAAAGTTCTTGACGACAGTTTTACCACAGATCTCGGAGGTGAGTCCAGAGATTTCGTTGAAAGTAGTTCAAATACACTTTTCGCATTCGGCCTGGCCCTAATTCTCATATTCCTCATCCTGGCGGCCCAGTTTGAAAGTTTTATAGACCCCTTCATTATTATTCTGACAGTACCTATGGCGGTGGCCGGAGCTGTTTTCTCCCTATGGCTGTTTGGGCAAACCTGGAATATCTTCAGCCAGATAGGTACGATTATGCTTATCGGGCTGGTGACCAAGAATGGGATTCTTATCGTAGAATTTGCCAACCAGCTCAGGGAGGAAGGCATGGCCAAAACGGAAGCGATCCTCAAGGCCTCCGAATCCCGATTGAGACCGATCCTTATGACCAGCCTTACCATTGCCCTGGGGGCTTTGCCTATCGCCATGTCCCTTGGAGCCGCTTCAACAAGTCGGATCGGAATGGGTGTGGTAATCATGGGAGGGACCGTTTTTTCCTTAATCCTGACACTTTTCGTTATTCCCGCCCTATATGTTATCTGGTCCAGAGAAAAAGTCCACCGACCTGAATTTAAAGTCCTGGAAACCACTTAGAATGAATTATTTTAAAAAGGCCATTATTATAGTTGCCTGTAGTATCATCTGTCTCCCTTTGAGATGCCAGGAAATACTGACGGTAGAAGATGCAGTGAAAATTGCCCTTGAGAACAACTATCAGATCAGGATAGCCTCCAACGATTTAAAGATAGACGAAGCGGGGGTAAGCCCCGGCTATGCCGGGATGTTACCGACGATCGGCGCCACTGTAACGGATAACAACAGTATTCAGAATATATCTCAGGTGCGCTCTGACGGTTCTACAGTTAGCCTTGACAATGCCCGGAACAACAGTCTGAATTATGGGGTCGGGCTAAACTGGACTATTTTTGACGGCCTTCGCATGTTTGCATTGTACGATCAACTTAAGGAAACTGAACAGTTGGGAGAGGCCGAACTTCAGCAGGCGGTCCTGACTAAAGTCGGGGAGGTAATGATCACTTACTTTGATCTTGTACAGCAAAGGCAGCAGCTTTCAGCGCTTGACAGCACAATTATCATTTCCAACCAACGGGTGGAACTTGCCAATAACCGGTTTACCATAGGAAAATCCTCCAAGCTCGAAGTATTGAACGCAAAGGTAGATCTCAATACGGATGAAACCCTGCGCCTCCGGCAGATAGAACTGTTTGCCAACACCAAGATCGAACTCAATACCTTGTTGGCAAGGGACACCAAAATCGATTTCAATGTGATCCCAGAAATTTTTGTAGATAAGGACCTGGCACTTCCTGAACTGGAATCGATGGTAGAAATGCAGAACCCGGAACTAAATGCACAAAGAATCAACAAAAGAATCAGAGAGCTGCAACTGAAGCAAATAAAAGCGGCCCGATATCCGACACTCATGGCGAGTACCGGCTATAATTTTAACAACTCTGAATCCAGCCTTGGCTTTACAACAAGCGCAGAGTCACAGGGATGGAACTACGGCTTTGGCGCGACCCTCAACGTATTTGACGGTTTCAATCAGAACCGCAATGAAAAGATAGGCAAGATACAGATTCAAAATGCCGCCCTCACGATAGAAGAGCAGACTCAAAACCTCATTTCCCAGGTTGGGACGAACTTCCAGACTTACCTCACCAATATCAGCCTTATTGAACTTGAGGAAAGGAACGAGGCCATCGCCAAGGAAAACCTGAATATCACAGTAGAGAAGTACCGGATCGGAATTATCCCAACCATAGAGTTCAGAACGGCTCAATTGAATTACATCAACGCGAGGGTCCGCAACAGTAATGCCAAATTTCAAGCCAAACTCTCCGAGATTATACTGAAACAACTGGCTGGAACCCTTGCCTTATGAATCCCGCACTGAGGATCAGGATGTCCTGACAACCTGCCATTCCGTACCTCAATACGAATCTGGAGGATGACCGCATCAACACCTCCTATTGGGGCCTTATCCAGACGGAATGTGCTAACAATTTAAGAATTGCTGTAGTCTCTGCTAGGTGCAAACTACTACCTTTGAAGATAAAAAAATGTCGAAGAGACGGTGGAGAAAAAAATCAGGAAATATCGATTTCTAAGGAGGTTGGCTCGGGTTGCGGCTGTGATCATCCTGATATTTATAGCGGTGATCCTGTTTATTCGCAGCCCCTGGGGACAGAACATTTTAGTAAACAGGGCGGTCGGCTTTATTTCGGAGAAAACCGGAACCAGGGTGTCGGTCGACCAGCTGTATATTACATTTTCCGGGAATATATTCCTGGAAGGCCTCTATATGGAAGATCAAAAGGGAGATACCCTCATCTACTCAAAATCCCTTGAGGCCAGTGTTGCACTTTATGGCGCTTTATTTAGCAATGAAATTGACGTTAATTCTATTTCCTGGGAGGGTCTGAGGGCAAATATCAATAGAAAGGAAAATCAGGAAACATACAATTTTAATTTTCTGATCGAAGCATTTGCCGCAACAGATACAATTTCAGGTACAGTCGGGTCCGAGCCTATGACGGTGACCCTAGGTTCAGTCGATTTGGAAAGTTTCCTTATCAATTTTTCAGATGAACGTCTTGGTATAAAATCAGAACTCGATCTGGGGAGCCTGTATCTGGAGATGGAGGAGTTGGATCTTAACGACATGCGATTCCGCATTAAAGAGTTGCGGCTGGATAACACGGAGATCAGTTACCTCCAGACCAAACCCCTGCCGGAAAACAACGATACGGTACCCGCAACACTTCCCTTTATCGCCGCAGACAGGGTGAGCTTCACCAATGTGAAAGCCAATTATATTTCAATCCCTGACGGGTTAAATGCCCTGGTGAAAATAGGAGATTTCTCTCTCGGAATGCCTGGAGCAAATCTTCCTGAAAATACTTTTGAAATAAGTGATCTGACTTTACAAAATTCCGAATTCAGTATCCGGTCGAAAACCGAAGACATACCCTCTGCTGAGCCTGCGGTTGCTAATGACGCTTTGCAAAAATTTAAGTGGCCGGATATCCGGCTCACTGCCAGCAATATTCATCTTACCAATAATATTCTGGAGTATCGTTCCGGCGATATGGTATCGACAGCGGGTGAATTTAACCCGAGAGACATAGGCATTCGCAACTTTTCCATGCAACTGGATGAGGCCAGTTATGCCCCTGAGGCCGTTGAAGTGAACCTTGCATCTCTTTCCTTCAGGGAACGGAGTGGTCTGATGTTGTCCGGCACATCCTTTGACCTGAGGGTGGATGACACAAGCTGTTCTTTCACCGACTTCTCCGCGCAAACACCACTCAGCGCCCTGGCTGGCTCGGCACAGATTAAATACAAAGAGATAAACGAAGTAATTGACAGTCCTGAGACCGGAAGTGTCGAACTTGGGCTGCCGGAAATCCGTATTGACCTGAGAGATCTTTTTTATTTTCAACCGCAATTGGCAAAAAATACCAATTTCAAAGCGGCTATCCGTCATAAAATTACCGGGAACCTCAATGCGGTTGGAACGTTGGCCCATCTTTCTATACCTGAAGCCCGGTTGCACTGGGGACCTCATACGGAACTAGAGGTTCAGGGCAGCTTAAAGGATCTAACCCTACCTGATTCCGTCTTCTTTGATTTCCCAACCATCCGGGCTGTTACGACCCGGGAAGATTTAAAACTTTTTCTAAAAGAAGAGGACCTTGGGGTGGCGTTGCCTGACAAGGTCAGCTTAGATGCCAGTGTACTCGGCACTGCAGGCGACATGAAGGGGGATGCACGGGTGCTCATCCCTGAAGGAAGCGTTATCATTGCCGCTGATTATCAGGCCGGACCTGGAACATTCGAAGGCCAGTTGACTGTAGATACGCTGCAATTAGGGAAACTTCTCAAAAATGAACAATTGGGCAGGCTGAGCATGAACACCCGATTTGATGGTCGTGGCAGTACCATGAATGACCTTGATCTTAACCTGACCGGGATGATATCGCATGTCGATTTCAGAAATTATACTTTTTCTGATCTCAGTGTAAATGCCCGGTTGAAAGACGGTCAGGGCACAATTGGAATGAAATATAAGGATGCAAATCTGGATGTTGCACTTGAATCCCGGGTTTTACTGGATTCCGTCCAATCCAGAATTGAATTTGATCTTGAACTGGCAGGTGCTGATCTTCAGGCCCTGGGTGTAACGCGTGACCCGATAAGGGCTGGCTTACACCTGGAGGGGAAGTTAGCAGGCATCCCAGAAAACTTTGATGCCGGAGTAAAGGTGTCCGAGGGCCTGGCCGTTTATGATGGGAATCAATATCCGCTGGGCAACATGGCTCTGGAAGCGCATCTTGATCCGGACAAAACCAGTATGACCATCAGCAGCGAATTTCTCTCTGCATCATTGGCCTCTAACACCTCCCCGGACGGTCTCAGTAAGGCGTTAAAGAGACAATTCAAAAGGTATTTTGAAGAGGAGATCAGGGATTCATCCACAGCCGGTTCTGCCAATCTGCATATGGAAATCATTATTAGACCAACCCCGATAGTCACAGAGGTATTTTTCCGGGACATTAAAAAACTTGATTCGATTACCGCCATCGCGGAGTATGATGAGGAAACCGGAAATGTGGAAGCGGAAATTCATATTCCCGAGGCAAATTATGCGGGCAGCGCTATTGATAGTCTGCAAATCAGTATAAACGGGACACAGGAAGACCTGAATTTCGAAGCGGGCCTGTCCAACCTGGTTTTTGAGCCGGTACAGATCCATCGAACGGTGTTCAAAGGCACCCTCAGGAACAAGTTGTTGCAAATGGATCTCAATGCGATGAATCAGGACGAACAGCTATTGCACATAGCTTCGGATCTGATTTTTGAAAGGGATACGCTGAAACTCCATGTCGCGCCTGCAGGGTTGGTATTAAATAAACGCCCATGGAGTATCCCCGCCGATAACCTGCTGACTATCGCCGAAAATTATCTCGGATTCCACCAAATGTCGCTTAGCCAAAATTCGCAGAAACTGGAGATAAGCAATTCCATTGCAGGGAATGAGGAGACTCATATTGGTATTGAGGCAACGGATTTTTCGTTGCAAACCTTTCTAAGCCTGTTGAATCCTGAAGAGGAATTAGCCACCGGGCAAATTAACGGGATGTTTGTTATTGAAAATCCTTATGGCGCTACAGGGCTGCTGGCGGACTTTGGTATTGATTCACTTCATGTTTTGCAAGTACCTCTGGGGAGATTGTCGGTCAAAGCCAATTCCCGGGAAAAAGGCTTCTACGACTTTAACCTTGCCCTGAAGGACGAAGCCGTGGATCTCGATCTGAAAGGGGATTATGCAGCAGCGACAACAGGAGCAAAACTCAATCTGGAATTGGGGATCAATAAACTGGAATTAAAACTCCTGGAAGATATTACAGGTGAGGTTATTAAGGAATCCCATGGGATTATCTCCGGGAAGATAGCCGTGGCTGGGACAACTGCAGAACCGGAATACGAGGGAAGACTGGAATTTGACCAGCTCGACTTTAAAGTCTCGTCTCTCAATTCCCGTTTTAAACTTACAGAGGAATATCTCCGTCTTGACACAGACGGCATTTATTTTGAAAACTTTGAAATTGATGATGCCAATGACCATGCCTTTATCATCGATGGAGACATCGCAACTGAGGACCTGACCAACCCCAGTTTGGACCTGAGCCTGGTGACAGAGGAATTCCTTGTGTTGTGTTCGAAAAAGGAAGATAATGAACTTTTCTACGGCACGGCCAGCATTGATGCCAATATGAGCGTCGCAGGCACATTGAGAACTCCTGAAGTGGAAGGGAGCCTGAAAATAAGGGAAACGACCGAAGTCACTTATATAGTTCCTGAATCGCAGCTGGAAATTGAAGAACGTGAAGGAGTGGTTGTTTTCGTGAATCGTGAGGAACCTGAGGCCATCCTTACAAGAGCTGAGGAGGAAGAGGCTCCGGCAGTTTTTCAGGGGGCCCGGATAGACGCCCTGCTGGAAATTGCTGATAACGCGGTCTTTCATATTATTCTTGACGAACGGAGTGGTGATAACCTTCAGGTTTCAGGCGATGCGGCCTTGAATCTGAATGTGGCGGCCAATGACAGGGTGCAATTGTCAGGAAGGTATGAGTTGAATTCCGGCCATTATGAAACGAGTCTGTACAATCTCGTCAAACGACGATTTGACATTAACCCGGGAAGCAGTATCACCTGGCAGGGCGATCCGATGGATGCGAGGCTCGATGTAACCGCCAGCTATGCTCTGGAGACCTCCGCCTCGCCGCTGATGACAGCGATTACCTCAGGACAGGATGTCAGCGTTACGGGCAAGTACCGGCAAGTCTTGCCATTTCTTGTTTATCTCCATGTGGATGGCGAACTGCTAAAACCAGAATTATCCTTTGGGCTCGATATGCCTGAAGATGCACAGGGAACATTTGGCGGAGCAGTCTACAGCAGGGTTCAACAACTCAATTCACAGGAATCAGAACTCAACAAGCAGGTGTTCTCTCTGCTTGCCCTGAATCGATTTTTTCCTGACTCAGGAAGCGATGGCAGTGGCGGTGGGACAGCAGCGCTGGCAAGAGACAATGTAAACAAGGTTTTATCTGGGGAATTAAACGCCTTCTCTGATAAAATTTTTGGTAAAAGTGGGATTGAACTTGATTTTGATCTGGACAGCTTTACGGATTATCAGGGAGAAAGCCCGGAAGATCGAACACAGCTGAATATCAATGCCAGCAAAAAATTATTTGATGACAGATTGATTGTAACCGCTGGTAGCGCCGTAGACGTGGAGGGAAGTGCACCTGCGTCTCAGGAATCGACTCCGATCATAGGAAATGTAAGCCTGGAATATCTGCTCAATGAGGAGGGCCAATATCGGCTGAAGGGGTTTCGAAAGAATGAATATCAGAATATCATTGACGGACAATTGATAGTCACCGGAATTGCCTTTATTTTTAACAGGGAATTCAACAAACTGAGCGAGTTGTTCAGGCCCATCGAAGTGGAAGCGCCTGTTATAAAGGAAGAGGGATCGGATGACGGTCCGCTGTTAAATCAGGAGGAATGACTATCCGAATCTACCCCAAAAAGCTGATTTATTCGCTACTTCTGATTTCTGTGGCTTACTCCTGTAGCGTTGCCCGGTTCATACCTCCGGATGAGGTGCTGTTTACGGGCTCGGAAATAAAGGCGGAATCCGAAGAGCGCATCCAAAATTTCAATAGTCTGAAACAGGAACTTGACCTTACGCTGAAACCTGTACCCAATTCAAAATTTCTGGGAATGCGCCCGGGTTTGTATTTTCATTACAAGGCAAGTCGGGACCGCCCTGGATTTATAAATAAATGGTTGAATAAAAAATTCGGGGAGGAGCCTGTATATCTTTCCGATGTCAATCCTTCCCGGGTCACCGAACTTCTGATCAACCGGCTGGAAAATCATGGTTTCTTTTACAGCAGGGTAACCTCAGTTCTGGACAGTACCCCCAGATTTGCAAGCATCCGTTATGAAGCGGAAATTCCAAAACCCTATCTGTTGGAAAATTTTGCAATCGATGGCGATTCCCTGCCCATTTACAGAGATATTGAGGCAACTCTTTCAAAAACCGCTATCACTAAAGGTGCCCGTTTTGACCTTGAACTGATCAAATTTGAAAGGGTGCGGATTGACCAGGAGCTTAAGCAAATAGGTTATTATAACTTTAATCCTGATTTTCTGATCTTTGAAGCAGATACCAACCAATACGACAATAAAAGATTCGATCTTTTTCTGAGGTTAAAGAAGGAGGTACCGAAAAGAGCTCTCATACCCTACACCATCGATTCCATAACAGTATATCCTAACTATTCAATTGCATCAGACAGTCTTATAACAGAAGTTTCAGCTTTTAAAGACCTTACCATTGTTCAGGACAAGGAATTTTTCAAACCCAAGCGTCTGGAACCCTATATCCTGTTCCGGAAGGGACAGCCCTATAATGCGGAAATATCCAGGCTCACCAGCAACAGGTTATCATCCATAGGGAGTTATAAATTTGTAAATATCCGTTTTTCGGAGAAGGACACCATAGCAGGTGCGGATTCCACAGGATCCCTGGATGCTGATATTTTCCTATCTCCCCTTACTAAACGATCCATTCGGACCGAATTACAGGCAGTGACAAAGTCCAATGGATTTGCCGGACCGGGGGTCGCCGTCACTTTTAGTAACCGCAACTTATTTCACGGGGGGGAAACATTGAGTATCAGTGGGAATTTTGCTTACGAAACACAATTGACCGGGGGTGATAACAAAGGGTTGAGTAGCATTGCTGCGGGCCTTAAAGCAGATCTTACCATTCCCAGACTGGTTCCTTTTCCAACCAGCCTTTTTAATTATTCAGTTCCCAAAACCAAAATCGGGGCCGGGGTCGATTTTTTGAATAGGGTAAAATTATACACATTAAATTCCTTTAATTCCTCCTTTGGTTATGTCTGGAATGAAAACCGCTATGTGTACCATGAATTTAATCCGATCAGCATCAACTTTCTTGACCTCTCCAACACTACGGAAGAATTTGAGATGATCCTTGAAAACAACCCCTATTTAAAGCGGAGTTTTGAACAACAGTTTATTGCGGGCCTGACCTACAACTTTACCTATAATGAACTGGGAGATGAGTCAAAAGACACTCCGGTATTTCTCTCTACGAGCCTGGATGTGGCAGGAAACGCCCTGCAGCTGCTAAGCGGAGGTAAAACGGAAGTTTTCGGACTTGAATATGCGCAATATGTCAAAGCGGATTTGGATGTGCGTTATTATCTCAAACTGGGGCGGGAACAAGTATTTATCACCCGGCTCTATGGAGGGTGGGGGATTCCATATGGGAACTCTAATACACTCCCCTTTGTAAAACAGTTTTTCTCCGGTGGCCCTTACAGCGTTCGTGCGTTTAAAATACGTTCCCTGGGTCCCGGATCATTTACGTCACAACAAGAGGGGACTACTTTTTTTGACCAGTCGGGAAACCTGAAACTGGAGGCAAATATGGAATACAGATTCCCGATATGGTCCTATCTCAGAGGCGCCTTTTTCGCGGATGCCGGTAACGTCTGGCTTACCTATAACCCTGAAGTGCCCGAAGGTACTTCAGAACAGGGGATCGCCCTTAACCGGCAGTTGCAGGATAACGGCCGGTTTGGCAAAGGGTGGTTCGGGCAGTTGGGAATTGGCGTTGGATTCGGTCTTCGTGTCGATATTCAGAGTTTCGTGATCCGTTTTGATCTGGCCTCCCCCATCCAGGTTCCTTATTTTCCGGAAGGGGAGCGTCTGAGGACGCCCTTTTTTGAAGGTGGGGAAAATAACCTGATTTTCAACTTCGCTATCGGCTACCCATTTTAATCGGACTTTGGATCCAGGGCAAATGCGATGAGGTAATCCCCCAGTTGTGTGCCGAATTTACCATGACCTCCAGCGGCGATTACAACAAATTGCCGGCCGTTCAGCTGATAGCTCATAGGAGTCGCTTGGCCACCAGCCGGCAATTGATATGACCACAGCAAACTACCATCAACGGAGTTGAATGCCCTAAAAGCACCATCCATAGATGCCGCGATAAAGGTAAGGCCCCCTGCAGTGGCAACAGCACCACCTATATTTATAGAACCCCAGTCAGCCGCTTCAGGGTATTTTTCCGGGTTCATCATAATGCCCAGTGGCACCTCCCATTCAAGTTGGCCCGTCGATAAATTAACCGCAGCAAGTGTGCCCCAGGGTGGTTTGGTCTGCATTACCCGCCCGTCTTCCTCACTCAGGGTAAAAAGATAATCCCTCGTCATTAGGTATGGAGTACCTTCCTGTAGTCCGATTTCAGAGCGGGGAAACTTTGTATTGATTGACTTTCGACTATGGTCCTGCCTGGGGAAGAGGGTAATTAATGCCGCCAGGCGGTTGGTATTGGTTATCAGGAGATTGCGTCCAGGGTCAAAAGTGGCGCCACTCCAGTTCATTCCGCCTACGCTACTGGGAGTAACCATCGTCCCTTCAAAACTTGGGGGAGTGAAGGCCCCCGAATTTTTATGTTTTCTTATACGTTCCCTGGCCGCTTCTTCCATTTCCGGGGTTGGTCCCCAGGCATCATCTTCCGAAACTGACCGGAGGCCAAGAAGCGGCAGAACAGCGGGAAACGGCTGGGTAGGGGACGCCTGCTCTCCGGGGATATCCGAAGGGGGTACCTGGCGCTCTTCAATGGGAAATATCGGTTCTCCATCCTCCCGGTCGAGGACAAAAATGTGGCCCATTTTTGTGACTACCACCACGGCTTCCCTTTTGATTCCATTTTTCTCCAATTCAATTAGAAGGGGTTGGGCTGGCAGGTCATAATCCCAGAGATCATGATGCACCGCCTGAAAGTGCCATACTACCTCGCCGGTGGAAGCCTTCAGTGCAACTAGGGAGTTCGCGTAACGGTTTTCGCCAATCCGTTCCCCACCATAATAATCCGGACTGGGGCTGGAGGTGGGCACATAGACGAGGTCCCTGTCGAGATCGGCCGAGATCGGGGCCCATGCATTCGCCGCTCCGGTCTTATGCACCTTCGGACCTTTCCAGGTGCGGGAGGCTATATCCTCCGAAGAACCTCGTGGAATAGGATCCCAGGACCATGCCAATTCCCCGGTTCTGGCATTAAAGGCACGAACTACGCCAGGCGGATATTCCAATCGCTGGTTGTCTCCCATAGTAGACCCACAGATGATAAGGTCGTTAATCACAGCCGGGGGTGAGGTTACCTGAATATCGCCGACATTTTGCTTAAGGTCGATTGTGCCCTGATCGCCGAAAGAGGGAATGAGCTTTCCAGTGCCTGCATCCAATGCCATTAACCTGCCGTCAATTGTGGCCACGAAGATGCGTAAAGCTCCCGCAGTTCCTGAAGGTAGCGTGTTATCTGTCCATTTGGAAACCCCTCGCGAGGTAATCTCTGAATAGTCACCCAGAAGATCGAGGCCGGGATCAAAATCCCATAACTTTTTTCCGGTGCTACCATCCAAGGCAAACACCCGGTTGGTTGGGGTACTGAAAAACAGTATGCCGTCGACCATGATCGGAGTAGCTTCAAAGGCCGACTTTGATGCCACTTCAGTTCCCTGATACGTTTCCAATTCCCCTGTGCGAAAGGTCCAGGCCGGTTTCAGATCTGAGATATTCCCGGGATGGATTTGATCCAGTGGTGAAAAACGCATACCCCCGGGATCGTTCCCGTAGTTTGCCCATTGTCCGGTTCGGAAAAATTCAGTTTCCCGGGAGTTGTGTTCCTCCTGGGCCATGGCAGGGTAATACAAAAAACAGCCTAACAGGAGGGCCAGGTTCGTTTTCATCTGATGTTATTTGGAGGGAAGATTTATTGTTTAATGCAGCGTAAATATAGGAAATCCCCTTAAAATCAAAGGCCCTGCCTGTAATTGAAATCCAACATAAAAATACCCGCTCGGGAGCGGGTATGGCAAAATATGAAATCCGGATTTGTATGTGGCCAGACGCCTTTTCTAATCGTTGTAAAATAAAGTCGCTGCCATCCGTATTTAAGTCAATCCCCCGAAATTAATTCGCAGAAATGTTTACCTGCAGGACCTGCTCCCTGGCGGGGTAACTAAAACCATCATTTGCATCGCTCAGTAACTTTACTGCTCCATTTCCATCTGGCCCTGTATCGGGTGCCAACTGCTTGGTTACGGCATTCGAACCAAGGGCAGGAAAAACCTGCCGGAAATATATACAGTTCTAAAAAATCTTTTTCTACTCTGGGGTAACTTTCCAGATGATGCCACTATCGTCATCATTCACCAACAGACTGCCGTCAGGTGCAAAAGTTACGCCAACCGGCCGGCCATAAACTTTGCTATCTTCCTCATTGGCAATAAAGCCGGTTAAAAAATCTTCAGGAGGCTGAGGAATTCCATCGTTGAAAGGAACGAAAACCACTTTGTACCCGGAAAATTCAGCCCGATTCCATGATCCATGCTGCCCGACAAATGCCCCGTGCCTGTACCTTGTAGGAAAGGCGTCTGAGGTGTTAAAAACGAGACCAAGGGATGCGGTGTGACTTCCAACCGGAACATCCGGAATGATGGCTTTCTGCACCATTTCCATATGAGGCTCCTCTTTCCACCTGGGATCTTCCACCTGGCCGTAATAACTATACGGCCATCCGTACCAGCCTCCTTTTTGAACACTTGTAATATAGTCAGGGACCAGATGGTCTCCAAGACCGTCCCGCTCATTCACCGCAGTCCAAAGGTCACCTGATACAGGGTTCCAATCCATCCCGACCGGGTTGCGAAGCCCAGAGGCGTAAATGATCTCCCCGCTTCCATCCGGATTCACCTCAAGAATGCAGGCTCTTCTTTCTTCCTTTTCAATACCTTGTTCTCCCACATTGCTGGCGGACCCAACGGATATATAGATTTTGTTTTTCGCCTCATTCGTTATGATGTTTCGGGTCCAATGGTTGTTATATCCACTGGCCGAAAGTGTCACTATTCTTTCACCTTCGCCCTCCAAACGTGTCATCCCCTCCTTGTATGGATAGCGATAGAGACCATCGGTATTAGCTACATAGAACGAATCATCCAGAAGCAACATTCCAAAATTTTGATTGAGCCCTTCCGCGAAAATATATTGTTCATCAACCTCTCCGTCCTTGTCTTTGTCCCTGAGAAGGGTAATACGGTTGGCGCTATTTTTGGTGTCGGACTCGGCTACAAATATGGCACCGTTGGGGGCTACATAAGTCCATCTGGGATGCATGAGACTGTCGGCAAATCTGGTCACTGTAAAACCTTTGGGAGCTGAGGGCGTCTTTCCGTCTGGCCAATCGATAACATCACTCCTTTTGGTCTTGGATTCCGTATTGAAAGGCGCATCAAGATCTAAAGGCCCGATGGTGGTTTCAACTGTGGTACCGCCCTCATTGTTGGCCATCTCCTTTTCCTTATCTGTGAGTTTCTTTTCATTGCATGCCAGAGGAAGGAATAAAATAACCAGAAAATAAGAAATATACTTCATTGTTCTTAGTTTAGAATTAGCATTAATTTGGAAGTGTCTAAAGGTAAGTTCGGCAGAACAGGGAACCGGATGATATTCAAGTCTTTTTTAATCTTATTACTTTCCCTGATCAAAATGCTCGGTACATTAGTAATTGTTGTCCTTCGACCCATTGAACCAGGCCTTCCCTCCGAAAGAGGTATGGCAACGCTGGTCTTTAATGATATTTTTCCTCTATTAACTTTTCGATAATTGTTTTTGAACATTCCTTAATCACTTTGCCCTCGCTGCGCTCTTATATTTGCGGTGTTTTCCCGTCAAACGGGACAGATGGAATTAGCGGCATTCTCATTCAGTGATGAAAGGTTCATAGCTGGGATGAAAAGGATCCGACCAAACAACTGCTTGTAATATTACCAGCCATAACCAACTTCCGGATGAACAGACCAACTAAATACTCTGGCAGAATGCGCACATTGTATTTCTTAAATAGAAAGAATATCACAGCTACCTTCCTGCATTTTTTGATTGCCATATTTATAGGTTTTCAGGTGAAGTGCCAAACCCCGAACGATGCACTTATGATGCCCGCCAGAAATATTTGTATCCTTTTGGGTTACGATACGGGTCAATTTGATCGTTACTGGGAAGGGGAAAGACTGAGAAATAACGAAACGATCGCCAAGGTTGATAGGGATGTTATTATGCCAATGATCGCCGTTGGCATCGTCAATGACCTGAACTTCTTTGTAGGAGTGCCTTATGTGCAAACTGAATCATCAGAAAACAACGGAGGCAGATTGGCGGGGGTAAATGGATTTCAGGACATCGGTTTTGCTTTAAAATACAAGGCTCTGGATAAAAACATTGGAATAGGCCAGCTTAGATTGTTAACTTCAGTCGGATATTCGACACCTGTATCTAATTACTTATCCGATTATTTGCCTTATAGTATTGGTTTTGGGGCCCCGGAATTTGCTCTGAGGGGAATTGCTCAATACAAGCTCGATAAAGGATTCTATATAAGAGGCATGCTGGCACATCTCTGGAGGGGTTATGCCGAGGTGGAAAGGGATTATTATTACAATAACGGCAGTTACTACTCTTCCTATATGGATGTCCCCAATGCATGGAATTTTGAGGGGATTGTCGGTAATTGGTTCCTGAACAATACCCTTAAACTGGAAATGAACTATAACGGTCTGAGATCAACGAGTGGGGATGATATCAGGGCCTATAATGCGGCGCAGCCGACAAATAAGGTCAATACCGACCGGGTAGGGATTTCCTTGCAATACTATCTACCTTTCATTAAGGGTCTGGGGCTTGTAGCGTACCACAACCGGACAGTCGATGGCCTTAACAGTGCAAAATATAATAATACCGGGGCCGGACTCACCTATCAGTTTGATTTTATTAATGACAAAACCGACGAAGCCAATGCGCAATAATAAGATTTCTATAGGTCTGGCTATATTCGCTTTTCTGTTCTTGGTTTCCTGTGAGAAGGATTTGCCAAGGAACCTGAAGTTTGATGATTATGCCTATTCCGGTTCCGATGAAAATGGGGGAGTCTGGCAGCCTGTTATGCTCGAAAGCGTCGCTGAAATTGAATTGGATGCACCTGAAGATGATGCATCGGAGGCTTACCTGGCCGAAATTTCCGGTTTAAAGGAAGCTATGAGTGAGATCAGTTCAGATCAAGGCAAAGCCATCCGATATTGGACCAACAACCCAGCGGTCAGATGGAATGAAATTGCATTGGAACTGATCGCAAAATATAACCTGATCCCCGGTCCAAATGATGATGGCACCTATACTTTGCCCAATCCTGCGAATCCCGAAGGAACGCCGGGTTTTCCATTTGCTCATCCCCCCTATGCGAGCAGGACGCTGGCCTATCTTTCTGTTGCTCAGTTTGACGGATTGATTTCTGCGTGGCATTATAAGTATCTGTACAACCGGCCCGCACCTTATCTGCAGGACGATACCATAAGCTATGCCTATGAACCCAACAATATTCCTTCATATCCCTCCGACGGTGCTGTGGTAGCAAGGGTCTCCAGAAACGTGCTCACTGCTATGTTTCCACTGGAAGTGGAATACCTTCAAAAGATGGAGAATGAACATTTGGAAAGCCTGATCTTATCGGGTGGCAACGTCCAGAGTGATGTTACGGCGGGGGTGAGTATAGGCAATCAAATAGCAGCAAGGGCATTGGCACGTGCAGGCGGTGACGGGATGAAAAATGCCCAAACCCCTAAAGCGGTTTCAGATTCCATAAAAGCTGCAGCATTTGAAAGATTCGGCTGGCAATGGGATAATTTGGAGATCCCGGTACGTCCTGTGGGACTTACCCCATTATTTGGAAAAGTACAGATGTGGAATGTTCCGACTGTCGAAGAAGTTCGCCCTATTCCGCCACCTAAATTTGATTCTCCGGAGTATTTAAAGGATGTTGCCACTTTGAAAGACTATGAGGCCCATGTCACAGAGGAAAGAAGACGAATTGCTAATTTTTGGCAGGATGGACTGGGTACTTACACCCCACCCGGGCATTGGAACAGGTTTGCACTGGATTTTATCGTGGAGGAGCATATGAATCCCTTACGTACCGCTAGAACCCTGGCGTATTTGAATATGGCCATCATGGACGCAGGCATCAGCTGTTGGGATGCCAAATATTATTATCATTACCCTCGTCCTATCCAGCAAATTCCGGGCTTTAAGACCATCGCCGGGACCCCGAATTTCCCAAGTTATACCTCAGGTCACAGTGTGTTTTCTGCTGCCGCAGCTGAAGTCCTCGCCTATGTCTTCCCGTCAAAGGCAGGGATGGTACGCGGGTGGGCGGAAGAAGCAGCGATCTCCAGGGTGTATGGTGGAATCCACTGGACTTTTGATGCCACGATCGGCACCGATCAGGGAAGGAAGGTGGCGGCCTACACTGTCGCGGTCGCCCAGGTGGATGGGGCAGACTAAGTAAATAACAATTTTAATTATTCGAATTGAGGGAATTGCGACCTTAAACCTTCAAAATTGAAGAACACGAAGTGAAAGTTTTTGGGAATGCAACGCTGCTCCATTCAAAAGTGTTGAGCGGGGAAACTTTTAGAGAAGGATCTTTTCTCTCAGGTGGTACACAATTCCGGAACAGTCTTAGAATTCGTAAATAAAGTGAACGATAACCGCGATGCCTATGAAATTTAAGTAGCCGACGGTATCGGCGGTGAAACTCCTTTGTCCAATACAAATCTTAGTGAAGATGATTTTCCGAATATAACAAGAAATATTGTGACTTTTAGCGATGCGGGAGCAGGTGATACCAGAGCCCCCTATATTCCGGCAATCAATCTTAACGGTGGCCTAAAATACGAGTGGAAAAAGTTATCTGCGGGGATCAGTGGTCAGTTTGTCGATGATCAGTTTACCGAATACTACAATTTTTCAAATGAATCCGCAGACGGAGCCATTGGTGCTCTCCCGTCCTACTATACCATGGATGCCTTTCTGAACTATGAATTTAATATGGGCAATGATATCCGTTTAAAGGCTTTTATCAATGGCAAGAATATCACAAATAGCATTTATCGTGCATCGCGCCTTAACAGAGCCTCTTCAGGAGTTTTTCCAGGGGGGTTCAGGCAAATTATCATGGGATTGAACGTGACCATCTGATCTTTCTTATACCCACAGTTAGGCCTTTGTAATTAACGGCAAAGTCCGTAAATTGAACGTACCCCCACATAGTCTGGGTAAGCCAGTCCAAGGCGAGTTGCAGAGCATCTATTATATGATACATAGCATGTTTTTCTTCCCTTGCCCTTATGCCCTGGCTTAAAAAGCAACTACAACCGCCTTTTAATTTTTCAAGGCTACTTAGTAACTACTTCACAATAACATGAACGTCTTGGTATGAAAAAAATGAACAGAAAAAAATTTTTAAAGGAATTCGGAATGATTGGGGCGGCTACTGCAATGGCGCCATCCGTACTTGCACATCCCTTTTCAGGGAATGTCGGGGCACAAGCGAAGAAAGCCCGGCTCGCCATCACAGGCTGTGGCAGTGTTTCCAATTCCTATTTACCCATCCTTGCGGCCGCTTCGCATATCGAGCTAATATCCTGCTGTGACATCAAACCCGAAAGGGCAAAAATGCAGGCAGAGAAATTCAACATCCCGAACCATTATCCTGGTTTGGACGAAATGCTCAAAGGACCAAAGTTCGATCTAATGCTGACGCTTGCCGATATGCAGGTACATGGGGAATTGAACAGAAAGGCGCTGAACCACGGTGTAAACGTCTGGAGTGAAAAACCATTGGCCAATACCTATAAGGAGGGAGCGGAATTGGTGGCCCTGGCAAAGGAACGCGGACTGCGTATTTGGGGAGCCCCTGTAGTGGTTGAGAGCCCCCAGTTCGCTTTCATGTCCAAATCCATTCAGGAGGGCAAATTGGGCAAAATTGCTGCCGCCCATGCCCATTATGGGCATGAAGGTCCCGACTGGTCGTCTTTTTTCTACGAAAAATTGGGAGGCAGCATGCCTGATCTGGCCGTATACAATATGACTACCATCACCGGTTTGCTCGGACCTGCAATATCTGTCGTTGCCATGCTAAACATTATCACGCCTACCCGGAAAATCCATGAGAAAGGTGAGATCACGGTGAAGGAAGAAGATAACGCTATGGTACTGCTTGAGCATAAGAGTGGCGCCTTGTCCCATATCCAGTCCGGATTTAACTACTATAATCCCCATGGGCATACAGGTGAGGGTGAAACAAAGGCTACTGTATCCATCGTGGGAAACGGAGGTAATATTCATATGATCGGCTATGACTGGGATCCGGTGAGGGTGGAACTAACTTCCAAAAAAGAAGATAATCCCTACGAATTTACAACGGGCATTTTTGCAAAGGATAAAGGAAATTATGAATGGCCTATGGGTGCTTCCCTGGTGGCTCATACCCTGTTGACAGGGAAGGAACCCCTATTAACCGTTGAACATTCTTTGCATGTACTTGAGATCATTGAAGGGGCCCGTAAATCGCAGGAAACCGGAAGGCGTATTCCATTAAAATCCTCTTTCAAATGGCCGGTTATCAGCTGAGGTTGGATGATGTTAATAAGATCAGTTATAAAAAAGTCCTCCTTCTCTTTTAACAGGGAAGGAGGACGTAAGGACTTGCCGAAGTTTTTCTAAGAGCCTATTTTTACTTCTTTTTTAAGATTGCCTTTTTCAAGGCGAACTTTATAGCGCTTTTCTGCTTCCTTATTTTTGTAGTACGAAACCACATAAGAATTACCCGCCATCTTCCAACCTGGATGCATCAAATATACCCGGTTTCGGATCGTGATAGGAATGGCAATGTCAGTGAATCTTTCATAGGAATGGAGCATTTTTCCCTGGTCGTCATACGTGGCAAGGATTTTACCGTTAGGTTGCCTGAAGGTAACCCGGTACTCCGGACCTGCACCCTGATAAAATTTTGATCTCCTGAGATCGAATCTCGCTGCCATATTTTCCAGCTTCAATACCCGCTCCGAGACAGTTCCCTCCTTTACTTCAGTCCAATAATCAGTGTTGATGGGAGATACCGTAATATTCTCCAGTTTAACAATTTCTGTTCCGTCAAATGCGTTCTGAGGATACACCAGGTTGGTAAGACCTAGAACAAACATACCAAACAATAACTTTTTCATGATTTTCAAATTTTAAGATTAATAATAGTGTTCATACATACTTTGCACGAGGCAATACATTCGGATAAGGGGGGTATTTGAACGAGGTCATGAAATCCATGGCATCTTATCACGGGCCCGAAAAAATTCATGCTTTGGATTTAGGTTTTGAGATCATTAGAACCAGCAGGATCATGTGATTTTAATGATTCATTACATGTCAAAAATATCCTATAAACAGGCACAAAAAAATACCCAATCAAGGGTATTTTTAATCTGATTATCAGTTAATTAAGTGTTAAAAATCATATTTCTTTTCAAGCGCATAGCGAAGTAATTCTCCGGCTCCGTGGAGGTTGAGCGACCGGATCATGTTTTTTCGGTGGGTTTCTACCGTGGTCTTTCCTATAAACAATAATTCTGCAATCTCAGGGTTTGTTTTGCCTTGTGCAATCAATTTTAATATCGCAATCTGCCTGGCAGTAAGCGGGTTGTCTTTGGTGAATTTCGCGGGATGGTCCAGTTGAATGGCCGCGTCGTAATATTCCCCTCCCGAAGCGACCAGTCGAATGGCATTTAACAATTCCTTCAATGAAGAATTTTTCAGAATATAACCTTTCGCCCCGGACAGCAACATTTGTTTTACCGCGTCGTCCTGATCAAACATGGTAAAGGCAATGACCCTTGTCTGCGGATATTTTTTTGAAATGATCCCCGTAGCTTCTATTCCATCCATGATAGGCATTCTGATATCCGTTACCACGAGTTGCGGTCTCTTTCGGTCCACCAGGTCCAGTAAATCGCGGCCATTATTTGCGTGTCCGACGATACGGATGTCTTCCTCATATTCCACAAAGTGTTTTATGCCGTCAATAAGGGCATTATGGTCTTCGGCTATAACGATGGTGATCATGGGATTGGGATGTCAATGATTACGGTAGTACCTTTTTGTATAATGGATTCTATGGTCAGCTGGCCCTTTAAATTTTCAATCCTTTTTTGGATGGAATAAAGGCCCATCCCTGCCATGGGTCTTAGCTCCTTAACCTCAAATCCTTTACCATTATCCTCTACAAGGATGTTGATCGAATCTTCGTGGTGGGTCAGATGAATGGTGGCTTCCGTTGCCTGCGCGTGTTTGATGATGTTGGTGATAAGCTCCTGTATGATCCTGAACAGGGTGATCTCCAATGAATTTTCCAGCCGCTCATTCATTCTCTGGTCGATCACAGATATGGCCAGCCGATTGGAAAGGGATACCTTGGCTGCGAAATTTTTAACCCCCGGAAGCAATCCTTCCTGTGCATGTACGCCGGCATTGCTCGCATGCGCCATGCTGCGTACTTTCTGGTAGGCCTCTTCCAGGAGTTCGTCGGTATTTTCCAGTTGCAGTTTTTGTTCATTTGCACCCGCATTACCATTCATTTTTAAATGTTGAAAGCGCATCTTTAAGGTTGCTAAAATACTCCCGAGGTTATCGTGGAGATCATTGGCAATGCGCCGACGCTCCTTCTCCTGGCCTTCGATCATGGCATCAATTCCCAGAAGTTCCTGTTCCTTTAACAATTTTTCCATTTTTTGGGCCTGGACTTCTT
>JBGTKP010000004.1:0-3320 GCA_041744575.1 Muriicola sp. | reverse complement strand
TAGCGATTTCTATCGATGGATTTATCTCCGGCCCCAACGGCGATGTAAGCGCATTTAAGGCGGCTGGTGATGGGGTATCCAGCTATTTGGAAGACCTGAAGACCTTTAAAACCGTTATCATGGGCCGTCACACCTATGAGTGTGGTTATGCGTATGGTTTGAAGCCGGGGCAGCCCGCTTATCCGCACATGCATCATTATATATTCTCCGAGACCTTGCATTTTGAAAACCAGAGCGACCAGGTAACCCTCTGTAATCTGGATCTCAACATCATCAGGCATCTGAAACAATCATCGAAAACCGATATTTATCTCTGTGGTGGCGGGCGGTTTGCAGGATGGCTGTTGGATCATGAAATGATCGATCTCTTAAAAGTCAAGTTAAACCCGGTCATTATAGGGGACGGTATCCGCTTGTTCGGCTCTTCTGAAAAGCAATCCAAACTGGAATTACTCGATAGCCAGCTTTTCGATGATGGTCTGATCATAAACATCTATGAGATTAACTATGTATAGTTAAGGGTCCTTAGGACCATGCTTGAGAGTTGATAAATCTCAAGTCTGATTCCTGGTTAAAAAAAGTTTACAATACGGCATTAGAATTTGCTCAACGGGCTAAATTGCAGGGCTGGCAAAGTACACGTGGTCTAAAATATCTGAACTCTTAGATGAGTATTCGCATATCAACCTGGACATCTGATCTAGTGTAATATGAGATCAGTGGAAAGGAAGCAGTTTATCTAAGTTGGATCATTTCGTTACATTGAGGATAAAGGTCACCTCATACTTAAAATCATCTGATGGAACTTCACCTCTGACAACAACGGTATGCCTGCCGACTTTAAATTTTTTCAACATCATAAAATATCCATCAATAATCGCAGGTTGCTCCTCTCCAGTGATACAAGGGTCATAGCACTCCGCCAAATCCGGATTTCCTGTGAAGTAAAATAAATCTGTGCTTGTTCTGTATGCCTTAGGGTCATACACAATATTTCCATCAATAATAACTTCTAGTGTTTCAATGGCATCTATACTTTCTTTTGCGAGTTCCTTCAAAAAATCCTCTAAACTTTGTCCCTCTGCAGGTTCAAATTCAAATTCCGCAGGACAAGGATAATCATAAAGGATAAATGCTGGAGAAAGAAAGACAAATTGATTCTTCGTGATGGTATATTCGTCAGTAAAATCGCCTATAGAGGAGCCAAACGGTGCCACCACTTTTTCATGAAGGCTTAACAATTGGTTGACAAAAATACTTTCACAATCTAAGGAAACAGATGCCTTCCCAAATTCGATCACCCATTCCTCGCTACACTTTCCAAACAACCGCGCATTGGTTGGAAATATAAGGGCGCTATTATTCCGCAGGGTTGTAGCTGATTCTTCAGCATTTTCAGTCATATCAAGATTCTCTTCCACAACAGAGGTTTCAATAATTTCCTCCGGCTGGCAGGAAATAAATAGGAGCAATGCAACTAGTCCAACTGCTGTTCCAATTTTAAAAGAAAAAAAAGTTTTCATATTAATTTGATTGGTTGTACCTACTCTTTTAAAGGATTTTCGGTGAGTTCCTTTTGAAATTTATTGGCACTGAATTCTTTTGAAAATTTAAATATGAACGATTGATTCTTATAAGTTCTCTCCACAAAGAGAAAATAAAAGGTGACGGCTCAACTAATAATTTATTAGTAAATGGAAAACTTTATGATGAAAAAATCTAGAATTAATTTTTAATCAGAAAAATAATCGTCTTACACATGACACATAAGAATTGCAAGTCATTGTTCTAAAAAGTGAACCAGGGGAATAAAACTACTTTAAAGTGAGGGAACTATATTAAATGTAATACTTTTCTTAATTCAATATTGAAAATTAAAATATATCACCCCCAATTATTTATAATACGCTGATTATCAAAATTTCCAAGTTCAGTTATTTATGGTTTGTGCACTGCTAATATTAAGGTATGCCTCAGGCAGGGATTCAATTAGGTTGTGATATGGTTGATTTCTGAATATTTTTTAGATCCTGCGTGAGGGACCAATTTTACTGCCTGTTATTAACCCCAATTAAATAAACTTTGATGGTACAACAGATTTGGACCTATTTGGCATTATTACTGGTTCCCGGTAAGATGTAATCCTGAAGTGAGGTTTCATCCACGATAGCATGGTTCCACTTCCGGGAATTTTTTTTACTGCAATGCTTGTTCAATGGGTGTAAGATCTCAAAGTAGCTTTGGCCAACATGACATGCCCCTTATTCAAACTAGGATATCCGGTCTTTCTCAACGTCCCCGGTAGAATATTCTCAGGAAAAGGTTCATTGTTGCCGAGTCAGGGGCATAAACCTTACTCAAGGTTAAACTTTTCCAAAATATTGACATTTTTAACGCGCTATTTGATTAAAAACCAATAACTTCCTAACACTAAATTCAACTACTATGGCTTCGTACAAATTGAACATCAACGGCAAGAGCCGGGACATTGATGTAGATTCTTCAACCCCACTGCTTTGGGTACTTCGGGACCATATGAATCTTGTCGGCACGAAATACGGATGCGGGATCGCTCAGTGCGGCGCCTGCACCGTTCACTTGGACGGTTCTGCCGTTCGGGCGTGCATGACCACCGTTGCATCGGTAGGAAACAAGGAGGTGACCACCATAGAAGGCCTTTCCGAAAACGGCGACCATCCGGTACAACAGGCATGGTTGCAGGAAGATGTGCCTCAATGCGGGTATTGCCAGGCTGGTCAGATCATGACCGCTTCCGCTTTCCTGAAAAAAAACCCGAATCCTACGGAAACGGAAATAGAAACAGCAATGAACGGGAATATTTGTCGTTGCGGAACCTATGTAAGAATCCGAAAAGCAGTGAAAGCGGCAGCCAATATGCCTAAAGATTCATGAACCAATAGCCTGAAAACTCAAAAGACAAAACGATGACACTTATAAAAACTAAATTTGGCCGGCGTACTTTTATCAAAAATACCAGTATCGCCGGTGGCGGACTGGTCCTGGGTTTTAGCTGGCTGGCTGGCTGCAAGGATGAGGCGATCCGGAAAGGATCAACGGCAGCACTTGAAATGCCCAAGGATTGGTTTGAGATCAACGGTTTCCTGAAAATAGGGGAAAACGGGGTGGTGACCATTATGTCCCCCAATCCTGAAATCGGCCAGAACATAAAAACGGCTATGCCTATGATCGTCGCTGAGGAGCTGGATGTGGATTGGAAAAATGTGGTTGTAGAGCAGGCACCATTAAATTTGGACATCTTTACCAGGCAACTGGCCGGGGGTAGCCAATCTATCCACCAG
>JBGTKP010000003.1:0-7190 GCA_041744575.1 Muriicola sp. | reverse complement strand
CCCTTCCAAATAGCTGTTGATTTCTGCCGGAAGTTTGTAATCTCTCATTTCTTCTGCGGCCATTGATGTTGTAAGTGGCGGAAATGAAGGTAATAGTTTCAGAAATTCAATCTCCTTCTCAGGGACCTCATAATGTTTGGCTATGATCCGAATTCCTTCTGATTCCGAAGCAAATGCCAATGCGCGCATTGTTTCTTTCCTCTTGGCATTTCCATAAAGAGAAAAGGAAGTCAGTTGCTCTTCTATTAAACTTGGCTCCCTGGTCTCCAATACTTTCCTGATATTTTGGATCTGTGGATCCTTACTTTCCGTAGAAAGCGCATCGATCCGTTCTGAAACATTTTCCCTTTTCATCATGGCCTGCAGGTCCTTTAGCTGCTGCTCACTTCCGGAGGCAGCCAGTGCGGTTTCAAGTTCTTTAAAATATTTGTCCATGGATTGAGAGGTACGTCCTTGCAGGTTCTGATCCCCTGATGGGTTGTCCTTTTCTTCTCCTTGTGCCATCTTTTCAATCAGTTGCTGTTGCTCCGCTTCAGAGAGATTGGACTCCTTCAGCAGGGTGGCAAGGCCCTCGGGAGAAAAGACTTTCATGATCTCCCCCTCCAGGCTGTCTGTCTTCATCATGTCGTGAAACGTTTCCCCTTCCATTCCAAACATTTCCATCATTTGTTTGGCGACAGTGTCGGTAACATTTTTATCGCTTTTCACGACTTTGGGACCGGCCGTTTTTTGGGTAGTTGCCTTCTCCTTTTGATCCCCATCTGAAGAGCCGCAGGATAATAGACAGCTAGCCATGCCAAGTATGTATAATGGAATTTTCATATTAAGAAGTTCTTTGGTATTTGTTCTTGATGAAATCGTAATACATATAACCGAACCTATCAAACCAATCCGGGAGTCCATGTTCCGCTTCGCAGGCGTTGAGCATTTGCATGCTTTCCTGAAGATCTTTCATCAGTAGACCATAGCGATTGTCAAACGCCTCTTGTAATTCCTTCACTGATTTTTCGATGGCAGTTCTCTGAATTTGCCATGCCATTCCAGAAATGCCGTGGTAGCCTGATAAATTATCGCCCACAGCCATTGCCTTGTTGCTGTAATTGATGGTACAATTGTAGATTGCATTCAATTTCTCAAATTGGTACAAAGTAAAATTGAATTTTTGTCTGGCGTCTATGAAACACTGCCCACACTCACCAGTAATACAGAATGAAGGGATGGTAGGGGCACCTGGTGGACTTGTACTGTTTATGCAGTTACTTAACCCTTTGTAACTGTCATAATACTCTTTGAAGGCCTCAATGGATTTCTGTGCCTTTCCAGCCTTTTCCAATGGATCTGCCATCTTTTTACTGAGTGACTCCATTCGTTGTATACCCGCACCCAAATCAGCCATTCCGCCCCTGTTGAGCTCATGATTTCGTTCCATCCATTCTTTATAAGCTCCATTTCGAACATTCTCTGGATTCCAGTAGCCGCCATCGTGTTGTTGTGCGGTAAGGGATTCAAAAGAAATAGTCACGAGGACAAGCAGTATCACGGTGTGTTTTTTCTTGCCGAGAAGTTTGCCGGCCAAAACACCGATTATTAACAAAAAGAGACCCAAAAGCCCGTATAGCCAAAAGTTATTTGACGTTGATGAAGGATTTCCCGTAAAATCATCCGGACCAACACCCGGTTCCGTTGAGGTTTTGGAACCGGAAAGTTGGGCATCAGTAGCTTGCACAAAGGGGGAATTTATATATTCCTTTACAGGTGGACCCGCGTAAACGGAGATCGTAAAATTGATGTGTTCCTTTTCAGGAGAAATCACTTTGATGCCGAAATCGCCCCAAGTACGTAGTTTAAAATTCATGATGCCATCCTTGCTTTTAGTACTTGTTTGTGTTTCGACTACCTCTGCCCAGGTATCCTTAACGAGTTCTGCGGTAAAGGAAGGATCTCCGAAATTTGAAAAGACATATACATCAATAAATTGAAATATATCATGTCCTTTTACGAAGAAATAAGTGGGATCACCGGTAACATCAGCCATTGTCGTTACCCCTTTTGCCCCTTCCACTTCTTTGTCTTCCAGAAGCAGTAATTCAATCGGTTTTATTTTGGGGTCTAATTCAAATGGCTGTGACATGCAATGGAAACAGCTCAGTAGGACCAGTGTGAATGAGAGTAGATTTTGCAAAGTATACATGGTGATTATTTTTGGTATTTCTTAAGAAGGTAATTGGCAAGGTCGTATGCACGGTTGCGGGCGGCAGCCATTTTTTTATTAATGGCAGCCACGTCTTTTTCTCCCTGTTCAATCACGGCGTTGTAGTTAACGACGAGGACGCCTCCGTAGTTTTCATTCAGGGCCATGACGTAACGGTCCTGGTTCATAGCCAGATAAGTGTCTCCGGTTTCACTAACCTGGATATGAGTAAGCGGGGAGTCTTCCCCCAAACTGGCCATATTTTCCTTCGAATCGCTGATCTGACCGAGCACTTGTTCCTTATTCCACATTTCATGTCTAAAGTAGAAACGGGTGTTATTGCCATTGTTCTCCTTAACCTTATACCCGCAACCACTCGTTTCCGGTTCTATTGAGGCAGGGGGTATTTTCAACACCTTTGCCATCTCCGCGGAGGTAATGAAACCACAATTCCCGGCATCCCACAGAAAAAGCTCTGAATAATCCCCGTTTTGTTCTAGAGCGGAACCATTTGGAGGATCTTTGGGGGTAGGAGCATCAGTAAGAGTACCTTCACTTTTAGTGCTTTGCGGGGCATCTTTGCATGTAATGATCAGAAGCAAGAGAGTCAGGAGATAGGCTGTTTTCATCATTTTTCCAGGGTTTTAAAATGCTTTCGAATATCCGGAGGGATCAATACTAAATTCTGATTCCTGAAGGCCGGTGCAAATCATTTGTACGGTCGAAGGTTTTTTCCTCGAGGTATCTGTCATGTTCATCTCCAGCACAAGCCCTTCTACCATTGACATCCAGGCCTGGTTCATTCCCTTGGTTGACTGAAGGCTGGATGAGCTTAAATTTGCAAAGGCATCGGAAAATGAGATTCCGGCATCCGGGGTCACCCACAGGGTTCCCTCATATTCCTCTGCCACAACGGCATACTCCTCGCAGGAATAGCCAAGAATTTCTTTGGTATTTCCGGTCGCAGTGATTTCCATGGAGGCCTGTTCCATCGTATCATCCACCTCTGCTTCCAGATCCAGTCCAAATGACATGATCGTTTTTGAGTCGCCTGAATCCATAAAAGTATGGGCCGTCTGTGCCGGGATATCCAGGACGGTGATCATCTGCGGGCCCCTTTCCGTAGAGGTGCTCGTTCCGAAATAGGAATGTTCATTGGTTAGGTAATAGAGGACTTCCGTGGTGTTTTTGCCATCGATTATCTCCATGGTATAGGTGTGGGAAAAGGAATATACGGCGGCAGGTTCCGCCTTATTTCCTTTAAAGAGTTTTCCCTGGTTATTGAAAACGCTGTCAAAGGATTTTTCGGTTTCCCTTTCGCTTTTTTCCTCTACTTTCCGTTCAATGGTCCGCTCGGCCGCCTCCTGGGCTTTTTTTGACAGATTTTTCCAGAATTGAGCATGGATTGCGGAAGTGCTGCAAAGAAGGAGGCAGATGAGTGTGATTCGCATGGGTTTCATTAATTCTCTTTTTTAAGGGTTCCTTCATATATGTTGCCATCGCAAAAAGGTTAACATGGCTTGCTACATTTTAAAGGTGATCTTCTTTACAAGCTTGTTTTTATGGACAATATTCAGCGTGTACAGGCCTGACGAAAGCTGGTCGACATTGAGGTAGATTTCATGGGATGCAAACTTCTTAATCTCCCCGTTACAGATCAGTTTTCTGTTTTTCATAGATCCATAAGTTCTCTTGTGCAGGAATTATTCGGGGATGTTATAAGCGAATGTAAGCAGCGGATCTTCCAGTCTCTATGACTGCTGTAACAGAAACTGTAAGTCCTGTAACATGGGTAAGTGAAGCCTTTTCTAAGGCCTGGGAGAGGGTTGTGAGTGGCGTTTGCTGTAGGCGGTTGGCGTTAACCCGTAGCTTTCCTTAAAGCACTTGGTAAAATAGGACGGATCATTAAAACCAACCATATATCCTACTTCAGAAATGGTGCTATCAGAGTTAATCAGGATTCGGCTTGCAAGGATAAGCCTTTGCGAACGGACGAAGTCGGAGGCGGAGAGACCGGTAAGCGCTTTGAGTTTTCTGTGCAGTTGCATGCGGCTCATATGAAGTGCGATGCTGAATTCCTCTATACTAAAGTCAGGCCGGGTTAACTTCTCATCCAGAATGGCCTTGACTTTTTCAAGAAATCGCTCATCCACCGAGGTTATGGAAATTTCCCTTGGTTGCAGAATGACCTCCTGGCTATACCTGGATTGAAGCTTTTTTCTCAGCGCTATCAGATTTTTTACCTTGGTCTTCAGAATGGCGGCATTAAAAGGCTTTGTGATATAATCATCCGCCCCCGTTTCGATCCCGGTCAGCTTATTTTCATCCCCGGCTTTTGCCGTTAGCAGGATAACCGGGATATGGCAGGTGCGTTCGTCTGTCTTAAGCTTTTTCGTCAGTTCAATACCATCCATCTCGGGCATCATTATATCACAAATAATAAGATCCGGGATTTGATCCATGGCTTGTGATAGACCCTCCTTCCCATGTCGCGCTGAAATGACCTGGTAGGCCTCCCGAAAGGTGTCGCAAAGCAATGTGAGAACATCTGCGTTGTCTTCGACCATCAGGAGTATAGGCAGGCCGGGGTCCCCTTCAGAAAGTTGTGGCACCCTATCCACAGGGACTGGAAAGGTTTCGGGGCCCGGGGAATCCGTGGAGGAAGGTTTTAATATGACATTTTTAAATTGCGACTTGTCTGTACAAAGACTTACATTAAAGGTCGTCCAATGATCAGGGACACTGTCAACGGCTATGGTGCCCAGATGGAGCGCCACCAGTTCCTTCACGAGGGCCAGACCTATCCCGGAGCCTTCCTGCCGTCTATCTGCCTGGTAAAATCTTTCAAAAATCGTTTCCATCTGCACTTTTACCATGCCCTTTCCTGTGTTCCTTACCTGTATATGCAGCTGGTTGCGGTTCAAATGGGCCGTGGCAATTACTTTACCATCTTTAGGGGTATATTTTATGGCATTTCCCAGCAGATTCTCAATGATCTTTTCCAGGGCATCCCTGTCGAACCATGCCAGGTCCTCCTCTCCCTTTTCCAACTCAAACGCAATTCCCTTTTGTTCTGCCAGAAAGGCAAACGGCTCAGCCCAGACGCTGATAAGCCGTAACGGGTTTCCGTGCTCCAACTCCGCTTTCAGCATCCCGCTGTCAATCTTCGACAAGTTAAGTAACTGGTCTACCAAAAATAAGAGCCTGTTGCTACTTTGGAGGGCCATTTCCAGGTGTTTGGCCTTTTGAGCCGGAAGTCCGGGTTCTGCCAGGAGTTCCTGAATAGGCGATGATATCAGGGTCAGCGGGGTTCTGAATTCATGGGAGATATTCGTAAAAAAATTGGATTTCGCCTGATCCAGTTCCTTCAGCTTTCTGTTTGTTTTTTGCTTGTTTCTATATCTGTAAAAAAATATGAAGGCAAGCAGTCCCAGGATTACTGCCAGGGCGAACAGGAAAATTTTCTGAAGTTCTTTCTGATACTCAGACTCCATATTCGCTGCTTTTAAAACAGCAATTTCCCGGTCCATCTTTTTCCGGCGCTCCTGCTGTTCCGTAAGGATAAAAGCTTTTTGATTCCGCATACCTTCCAGAGAGGCCATCAGGTTGTCTCTCTCGAGGTGCGTGCGGTAAGCTGCTTCATAGTTCCCAGTAAGTTCATAATAAGAAGTTTCAACTCTTTTCAGGTCAATCCTGAAATCGGTGGTATCTGATGTCAACTGATAAAGTCTGGCTTTTTCCAGATGCTGCAGGGCCTTATCAGTAGCTTCCTCCGTTAAGGATATTTCGGCCCGGAGCAACTGAATCCAGGCAAGGCTGCCTTCGTCGCCATGCCTGGCGAAAATTTCCGAGCTCCTTTGGAGTAGCGCCTCAACTTCTGACAAAGCTCCGGACTTGGTTGCCACATTCGCCAGGTTGAGCAATCCCCGGGCAGTGATCAGTTCATTCTTTTGTAGATCTCCCTGATCCTTCATTTTAAGAAAATACGCTTTCGCTTTCTCATATTCCTGCTCCCTGAGGGCGCTTCCACCCAGCAGATCCATGGCATGAAATACCCCGGGTTCATAACCGGTTTTGTACGAAATAGTCAGGGATTTCTGGATATAATACCGGGCCAGAGGATCTTTGCTGTTTGCTTCCAGATAAATATTTCCCATGTGGCTGTAGGTATTTGCCAGCACTGGGCTGATCGTATCATGCGTTGAGTACAGGGAGTCTACCTTGAGCAGGTAGTTGTACTTGGCAGCCAGGTCTATTTTAATATCGGCAAAACTGTGATAGGCAGTGGCCATACCTTCCAGATAGTCTGCCTCAATTGATTTAGCCAGGATACGATCCCAATGTGCAAGAACTTTAGCAGTCTCTCCTTTGAAATATTCATGATTGGCCAGCCACATATCACTGTCTATGGCAAGATGATCATATCCTGCAGAAGTACTGATGTCATATGCTTTCTGATAATGAATGCGGGAGGAATCCATTTGATGGACAACAAAGTAATACTGTCCTGAATCTAGATGATAATAGTAAGAGGATAATAGAGAATCGCTGTGATTACGGGAAACCGCCAGCTTTCGCATATAATATCTGGCTGAGTCCAGGTTCTTGTGAATCGATCCCTGGAACTGCTCATGTAACCTCCGATATTCTTTAGTATTCTGAGAATTCAGGGATTGAGAAATGGCACCTGCGAGAATAAGGAGAATGACTGAAAACTTTATTTCTCTGAAATAAGAGAGGATCATGCTGATGATTTTGCAGCGGGCATCCCATATGTGCAACCGCCGGGGGGTGACTAAAATGCATACTCTTTGGCCAAATCAGGGGTATACAGGTCTCCATGCAAGACCCTGCCATTTAAAGATACACGAATCTTTCACATTCTGGGCACGCATTAATGTTCCTCCGGTAAATTGTTAGTTTCCGGACACCGTTTATCCGACCCCGGGGGTAGAGCCTATTTAGAGAATTCAGTTAGTATCGTGGCTCCTGCAAAATC
>JBGTKP010000002.1:0-69967 GCA_041744575.1 Muriicola sp. | reverse complement strand
AGACATATTTACCTTGGTTCATGGAATTTTTTTACAAAAATCCCATTTCCGGTTCAAATCGTCACGTAACCAAAAATAGCCTCAGGTACGATATACAAAGAATTTCAAAGAACTTAGTTTAATTTATAATGCCCACTAGTGATATAAAGTCATTATTAATAAACTAAAAACAATGGACAATTTAGAAAAAGAAAGCAAGTATCTCAGGGCCAGGGAAAGGGTGGATATTCTGAAAAAATTCTACGGACATCTGACTTCCTACCTGATTATCATTCCACTCCTGGCCGTCATTAATTACTGGACCAATGGATGGCGGTATATGTGGTTCCTATGGGCGGCTTTTGGCTGGGGAATCGGGTTATTCTTTCATGCCATTGCCATCTTTAATATGAATCCGTTCTTTAATAAGGACTGGGAGAATAGGAAAATCCGCGAATTTATGGAACAGGAAGAGCGAACCAATAAATGGGAATAATTCCCTTTAATTAATTGCGGCCATGGAAAATTTAGAAGATTCGAAGCATAAGAGAGCCAGGAAAAAAGTAGAGGTATTGAAGGGCTTTTATATTCATTTAAGCATCTACCTGCTTGTTAACGGTTTCTTTACTGTTAATAAAGTGATGCGCAATTACTATAACGGGGAATCAATCAGTGATGCATTTTTAGATATAGGTACCTTTGCGACATGGGCTCTTTGGGGATTGGGATTGGCATTTCACGCCCTGAAAGCCTTTGATTATCACCCGTTTCTAAGTAAAGACTGGGAAAGGCGGCAGATTGCCAGGTACATGGAAGAGGAAAAAAACGAGGCAGATAAATTTAAATAAATTACAGCATATTTATAGGTCAATAAAGATCACCGTTAAATCCATAAGGTATTGTATGTTTCCCCCAATTGCTGCGATGGCAGGAATGGTTATCGGCCAGAGAAATGACAACTGTAGATATACCCCAATAAAAATTGTCCTTAGAGAGTAAGAGGAAGGAGTAAATAGTAACACATGAAAGTATTAATAATTGAAGATGAAAAACCTGCGGCGCGAAGAATGAGTCGTCTTTTGGCACAGCTTGATGTTGAGGTATTGGCCATGTTACATTCCGTTGAAGAATCAGTGGAATGGTTTGGCAATAAGGAGCATCCTGATCTCATTTTTCTGGATATTCAACTTTCAGATGGGCTTTCATTCGAAATCTTCGAAAGGGTGGAAGTACGCAGCGCAATCATCTTTACAACGGCCTTTGACGAGTATGCGCTACAGGCATTTAAATTGAATAGCATAGATTATCTTTTAAAACCTATAGACGAGGACGAGTTAAATAAGGCGATCCGCAAGTTCCAATCGCTCAAGCAGGAGGATCAAAAAATAGCTCTGGATTTTGATGACATCAGAAAATTACTTATCAACCCCCTCGAAAGATCGTATAAAAAGAGATTTACGGCTAGGGTAGGGCAGCACCTTAAAATTCTACATTCTGATGAAATTCAGTGCTTTTACAGCGAGAATAAAGGAACCTATGCGACTACTTCCGAAGGTAGAAATTACCTGCTGGAAACCACGCTGGAGCAACTGGAAAACGAATTGGCCCCAAATACCTTTTTTCGAGTAAGCCGAAAATTCTATATCAACATCCATCACATTAAAGACATCATTGCGTATAGCAATTCCAGGCTTAAAATTAAACTCAATGCCCATCAGGACCAGGAAATCGTTGTAAGTCGTGAGCGCGTCAGAGACTTCAAGTTATGGTTGGAATAAAATTTCTTATCAGCCTGAATCACAGTAAACAGCAAAGTGGAATAGATTTTACCTATAGTCCAAAATAAACCTTTTAGGTCCTCTTTTCAATCCGATTGTCGTCAAAAGCCGATGGTAATAACTGAGGTATTATTTTAATTACGAGAGGCAGTAGAACTGCCCCGCCAGGCAGGATGAAAATGGCGAGGGAAGGGATGCTCTTAAAGATGTCAAGCAATTGTTTCTGCACTTTTTTCTTTTCTTCAGGGCTTAATTCTTTTCTAGTCGACTTTGATAATAGGAACATCAGTTCCTTGCTCTGAGACAGTTCTTTTTGTAATCTTTTGCTGTTTCGCATGATCAGTTTGTTCACTAACCTCGACATCCCGCCGTAGAACTGAAACGGAAAGTTCCGATCCTGCAGAAATGGAATTTTTCCGGCATTCACTTCGAAAAATGCCGTGATGGCCTTAATAGCGGTCCCGATGTGCTCAGCGCTAAAACCGAGGTCTTTCCCTGTTCCGTAGAGAAACTCAGACTCTTTGTATTCCAGCCCATTTTCTTCCCATAATGTAAGACAGGCAACATCCAGAAAATAATTGTTTTCCCAACCCGAGCGAAAGCGCTGCATCTGGTCCCTGTAAGTGCCATCAAACAATTGATTATCAGCATCAATAAAGGTGAGAGAGGATTTGAACAACTGGGCGAGCTTTTCATCATTCCTGTTCTTCTCCTTAAAATGCAGGGTATGATAGGTGACGTTTATGGTAATATATTCCAGATTCTGCGCATAGGCCCTGACATCAACATTGCCCTCTACGGATTTCCTGAAAGTCAGAACGTCAATAAATAATAAGGAATTGGTGATGGCACTGTTAAATGTCTTGCTGATCACATTGTCCTCAAGGTAGATCCTTGAATCCAGTAATTTCTCTAATTGAATGGAGGATCCTGATTTGGTAAAGAATTTGTTGAAAAATGAGAGCCTGCCAATTTTAAGGGAGCTGTAAAAAATAAGAACAGTGGTCAGGAAAGATTCAAAATCCCGGTCCGGGTGTGCCAGCCTGTAGGTATACCACAGCCCTGTAAGAAGATTGATCTTTGCCTTTTCATCCTCAGAGAGCTGATGGACCGCCCTTATGAATCCGGGGGTACTTACATTGATCCCGTAAATAAATCCGGTACCCTTCAGCCCTTCGTACAAAGATTCAAAATCAGCATAGTCATCAGGACGTGTTGAAACAACATGGCCATATTTGGCGATCCAGCCTGAATTGGAGGGGTTCATAGGATAAAATGTATCGGGTGCAAAAATACTGGAAATTAACAGAATATGAATCGAATAGCGGCTAAGGTTTGCATTGCAGGGTGCGTGGTGACTTATTGGGCAGGGCATATCCGTAAATGGCCTTCGATATCTGGACATGAGCCATTGATCTTAAAGGGAATTAACAAAAATTTAACACGTAAATTCAAACCAGGCACCCAAAACATCGTTAGTATGAATGAGTATAACCTTAAAAACAACAATAATGAAAAAGAAAAAACTTTACTGGGGCCTGGGCGCTCTGGCGATTGCCGGCGGAATTCTGGTGGCCGCTGACCACATTGATGCCCCATCCACCATGGGAACCACTGCTGATCTTGCAGATTTCTATGCTTTTGAACCCACATTGGGTTCAGACAATACCACGTTCATTGTTGACGTCCAGTCCAACGTGCTTCCTGACCTTGCCTATGGCACATTTGACGAGAATGTCCTGATCGAGATCAATATTGATGGGGACGGCGATCTTGTAGAAGACTATGTAATTCAGGCAATTCCACGAGATGGCCGGATGTACTTCTTTATGGGAGATGCGGTGCAGACCGGATTGGATAGCGAGGTATTGGTTGACAGCCCGTTGGGCGATGTCGAAATTTCCGGGACAACCGCTGTGGTTGAAACAACCGATGGTGGGGTGAAACTTTTTGCGGGCCCAAGACAGGATCCTTTCTTTTTTGATTTCTTCCAGTTCAATGCAGTGATTGGTGGAATGGCGCCGGGAGGGTTTTTACCCTCAGGTGAAGCGGCAAATACTTTTGACGGGGCAAACACCCTTTCTATCGCCGTTGAGATCCCCAACAGTTCCCTGGATGCACCCACGGCCACCAATGCTCTTGGCGTCCCTGCATACAAAACCTGGGTAACCACCAACAGAAAACAATAAAACTAACTTCTAAAAAGTATTGAACTATGATACCTAACAAAATAATGTATATAGGCCTTGTTATGGTTGCTCTGGGATTTGTTACTTCCTGCAGCAATGATGACAATTCGCCAACCCCCACGCCTGTGGCGACCTGTACGGATGGGATTATGAACGGGGACGAAACGGGCATTGACTGCGGTGGATCGACCTGCGATCCATGCGAACCTGATGGGATGACACCTCCTGAATTTTCAGGAACCTACAGCCAGGTGGACCATATGGGCCGTCCCGGCATCAATACGGTTTTCGGAGCAGATGTCGAGGGTGAGCCTAGCGTAAAAGATGCGCACAATGTTACGATCCCATCTGAGATGGCAGCTACTTTCCAGGTTGGATACCAGGCGAGATTAGAAGCTTATCATGATGTGTATGCGGGGTTGCTGGGACTTGATCCTGCCGATGTGAATTATGAGAACAATATTCTGGGGCTTGACGCAGCCACTCTTACTACCGTGTTAGCCGCTGATGTTCTGGACGTTGCCCCTGATGCGCCCACTACCTATTTTAATCCTGGAATAGATAATGACATGGATGGCAGTATCCTCGTTCCGGATGGAGATGAAATTGGCCTGACCGGACGCGCCCTGGAGGATGATGTTATTGATGTTTCGCTGATCCTCTTATTCGGTGGAATGACCGGGGACAGATTCAGCGGACAGGATCTTGATGATGACGGCACCTCTGACCTTCCAAGATTGACTTCAGATGGCGTTGGCATCACTGCCACGCTTTTGGCGGATTTCCCCTTCGCAGGAAATCCTGAATAATACATACTATGAAAAAGAGATCAGGGGAGGACGCCGGTCGTCCTCCCTTTATCAAATCACAGTCGGACTCTTGCCGGCGGAAAAATGACCCATGAAAAATTGCATCTACATTCTGACAGTTGGATTCCTGGTCTTTGCTTGTGAGCGTTTTAGCGGAGAGGAAATCACAGAAAGGGAGGACTATGACAAATATCTTGTGTCCACAGCTGTCAAGACAACTTCAAAGTATTTTGAACTCTGGGATGGAAAGATAAGACCTGACAGCATGCAACTGATAAGTTTCGGCGTGGTTGCATCGCAGTATAATAATTATTTTCAGGCCACCGGGGATATCGCCTATCTAAAGAAAGCGGAACAAGCCCTCTCAAAGGCGGTAGAAATTGCAGCGATCGGCAAATCGGGTTATTACCGGGCACTGGCACGGAATTTTATTTCCCAGCACCGTTTCAGGGAAGCTGAGATGCTAGCCGATTCAGCCAGGAAGTGGGGCAGTGGCGTAGAAGAAACCCAAAGCCTCATGTTTGACATTCAGATGGAGCTTGGCGACTATGAACAAGCGGAAAAATATCTGGACAGTATTAAGGATATATCGAATTTCGGTTATCTGATCAGGTTGGCCAAATGGAATGATCACCTGGGAGATCTTGAGAGCACCATCTCTTTTATGGAAAAAGCCTTGGAGAAAGCGGAAAATTCAAAAAATAACGACCTTCGTCTCTGGGCCTATACCAATCTTGCCGACTATTACGGACATGCCGGGAGGATCAGTGATTCTTATGAACACTACTTAAAGGCGCTGGCCCTGGATCCACAGAATGCCTATGCCAAAAAAGGGATTGCCTGGATTCTCTTCTCCTATGAGAAGAACCCCCAGGAAGCGCTGCGAATCCTTGACTCTGTAACCAGGAATTACAAAGCGCCGGACTACTATCTTTTAAAGGCTCAAATTGCCTCCTATATGGGGGATGACATAGCGCGCCTGTCCAACCTGGATGACTATTTCCAAGCGGTGAGAGATCCTGCATATGGTGCCATGTACAACGCCTATAACGTGGCCATCTTTATTGATGAAACACAGCAATACGAGGAGGCCCTGAAAATAGCCCGGGAAGAAGTCAGGAACAGACCGGTAGCACATTCTTATGGCCTGCTGGCCTATGCCTATCTTAAGAAAGGGGAAATTGGTAAGGCTTTGGCAATTACAGAACAACATATTGTAGGCAAAACCTTTGAACCTGCGGTTCTCCTTTACGCCGCGGAAATATACAAAGCGGCAGGCAGAAATGAAGACGTTGAAGAATTGAAATCTGAATTACTGGGAGCGACCTATGAACTCGGACCTTCAGATGCTGAAAAAATACGGAATCTTTAAGATTCGACAATTTTGAGGTTGGAGTTTTGTTGTTTTTAAGGTTGGCGTCATGGTCCAAAAGCCATGACGCCTTTTTTTTGTGATATTTTTAACTATTCGTAGGAAAATCCGGTTGAAATGTTTATGTTTACCGCCCAAGTGCAGAAATCTTTGGTTTCAGCTCTCGCAAACTGCAATAGCTTCAAGTAATTCGTATAGTCACCCCAATCATATACGCTATGGAATACTTTCTTTTTTTTACATGGATTTCAATTATGTTCCTGCTTAGCTTAAGGGTATTAAGTGCCCATCGCTCCCTTAAAAAATATTCCAGAAAGGAAAACTGACTAATGGCCCATTCCTCTGCGTTTCTGTTGTTGTGATATTTACCCCTTAACTTATTAGTATCCTTGAATGTGTGCCACGCTGAACATTTCTCAATTGGGGAATAATGCCAGATTTTTCAGCAACGGGCCCATATCCAAACAACACAAAGTGATCACCTGCATACGTTTTGTTCCTTTATAAAAATTTCCTGATGAGTACGGGAAGGAGAAGGAGATCTGCCAGCAGGGCAACAAACATTGTGGCTGAGATGAGTATGCCAATCATCATCGTGGGTTGATGACTTGAAAATAGCAGGGTAAGAAACATAAATATTAAAACAAAAGTAGTAACAACCAAGGCCTTACCGGTTTCTGCATAGGTCTTTGCAATCGCCTCCTCCTTCCCAAGCCCACGGCTTAAACACCACTTATACTTGGTTAGAAAATGGATACTGTCATCTACCGAGATCCCAAAACCAATTGCAAAAACCAAAGAAAGGGGAGCCTCTAAAGGAATTTTCAGATATCCCAGTATTGCCGCGGAGAAAAGCAGAGGAAGCACATTGGGCAGCAGCGAGATAAGAACGACCTTCACATTCTTGAAAAGCAGTCCCATAAGCAGACAAACCAGCAACATGGCAAAAACAAGTCCCTGCAAAAGGCTTGATCTTACGTATGCCGCATTCTTATCCAGTAACAAACCTTTGCCAGTCAGGCGAAATTCCACCATCGAGGTATCGGTTTGCTCCTGAATATATTGTTTTAAGACGGCATAAATTGCTGTAAGACTATCCGAACCCGCGTCCAAAAGATTCGCCGTGATCCTGCCCTTAGTGCTATCACTGTTTACAAAGGTATTCCATCTCCTGCCTGCCAGACGCCGCGCTTCCTTGCGCAAGTCCTCATAGGCGGATTGTGAGGATGGAAATAAATATTGGTCCTGTCGGTTAAGGTGATAGGCCCGGTTCACTACTTTATAGAACATATTGTGGGAGCGGATGTTTCCCATGGCAGGTAAACGGGTCATTTTATAGGTTACTTTTTCAACTTCCCTGGCCACAAGGTAATCAGTGACTTTCACATTATTTTTGGGTAAAACGGCAACCTCAAATGGCCTGAACCCAAAATAATGTTCCTGAAAAAATGTAAAATCACGGGATATCTTGCTATCCCTTGGGAGACTTGTACTGAATTTGTAGTTGGTAACAATAGAAAATGTGCCGGTCACAAAAAGTGCCAAAAGTAAGATGCAGCCGCTAAGGATAGCGCCAGGTCGCCTGATGGTAAAATCATTGAGCTTTTGCAATACCCTTTTCCAAATGTGATTTCTCTTTTCTATGCGAACAGAGGTGCCTGGCTTCAAAAGAAAGAGCATAGGACAGGTGAAAAGTACAACGGTCACGTACATGATCATGACCCCAATCGCTGCATTAAATCCAAAGGCCTGAATGAACTCGAGCTTCGAAAACAGTAGCGTGGCAAATCCGGCAGCAGTAGTTAACGAGGTCAGCAGGGTGGATATTCCGACTGCCAGTAAGGTGGTGCGTATCGCGGAAAGCTTGTCAAGGCCTCTTTCCACCTCCCGAAGATAGGCATCCAGGATATGGATGATGTCAGAAGTTCCGACAATGACCAGCAACAAAGGATAAAATAAGGACATCAGGTTGAGATCGTTTCCAATAAGGCTGAGAAAGCCTAGAAATATTGACAGACCTGCAATTATAGACACTACTGTGATACCCACTAATTCAAGTCGCCTGTAAACCAGGAAAAGAATGATGGATGTCAATAAAAGAACAGCAACGGAAGTCATAAGAAACTCCTTCTTTTGCATGTTGACAATGGCCGTGTAAAAAGTCGCTCTCCCAATCATATAGAAGGAGGTCAAATCATGATTCCTGAGGGCCTGTGTCAATTCCCCTAACAGTTGCACCGATGTCTCGTAATCCAGTGACTCTTCCGTCTCAATGACAATCATCATCGATTTACCTTGTCGGTCTATAAGGGTATTTAAGAGCAGGCTGTCCTTCCTGATATTCTCCCAGTCGCTGGTGAATCTGGAACTGTCATTCGGATGAATTACAGGTAATAAGGTATAGCCGAACGATGTTTTTAAGGGATACGAGAAGCTTGTCAGCGACTGACTCTTCTTAACATGTGGGAGGCTACCGATTTCCCTGGTCAGGTGTTGAAAGCGTTCAAGGAAGGAGGTATTAAAAACACTCGTTTTATTTTCAACTGCTAATAATAAAAAACTGTCATCAGATCCGAAATCTTCCTGAAATTGCTCGTAAAAAAGAAGGTCGGGATCTCCTTTAGGAAAAAATTGATTAAAATCAAATGAAAATCTCAGTTTCCCGGCATTTATTCCGCCAAGGATTGCCAGAATAAGAAATACGCCTATCAGGAGCCATGCGTATCGGGCAGTTTTTTTCATGGAAAGAAATACAGCTAGTCTCAGTTTAAATGCCCAATGGCAGAAATCCGGGGGTTTTTAATAAAACTTTAGCCCGGAGGGTTGATCTATTTTTGCACAGCATATATTCCCGAGTGCGGAAGATCAGAGATTTGTAAAATTATCAAGATCCAGGGTCCAGTCATAATTGGCATAGGTAATTTTTACACCCTTTGCTTCCGGGATGACGCCATATTCCTTTAAGATGTCCTTCACCCCGCTTTTACACCCGAAATCGCCTCTGAACCAGTTAAATAATGACGTTACCGCGACTTCTTTTGTCTCTGGGTTATATTTTGAGGTTCGCTCGAGGTAATTTTTTGTACCCTTATCGAATTGTTCATCCAACCGCTCGGGGGTATATATGGCTACAGGAGGACAGTCCTTTGCACCACAATTCAATGCGAAATGAATATGATAATTACGCTTTTTAACCCTTAATTTTCTTTCAAACTTATCAGGGAACCACTTGCGGATAAGTCCCAAACCCAGTTCCCATTGCGATTTGCGAATGATCCCGTGTTCAATTTTAGCAAATGAGATGATCTCTCCTGCGATTGTAATCTGATCGCGTTGAAAAAACGCGGCTCTATCTTCGTAGAACTCAGGATGCTCCCTCAGGATCACCTGAATATAGGCATTATAAACATTGACCCAAAAGGCCAATTTCTCTTCATCAGTTTGCAGGCCGTTCTCCAGTTCTTTCAAATTCGTTCCTGCCAATTGGTCCCTGAGGTCCCTTGTATCCCGTCCCGCTTTGATGTTTTCCAGGAGTTTTTCCGAAATGGCATTAAAATCTGTCACGGAGGTATTGGATGGCTGAGCCAACATGGCCGTCTTAAAACAAAAGATGAGCAAAAGCAGAGCTATAGTGTTAATTGTATAGTTTTTCATTTGTTCGCTATTTTATTTCTGCCTTACTTACGTAAGTTATACCGGGAGAGTTTCTTAAATGATGAGAATGAAATGCCAGCAGAAAACAAATGCAAAAAATTTAAAACCGGCATACCTATAAATTAATGGAGATACATTACGAAATTCAAACAGTTCATAAATGTACGAATTATCATATGATCCCTGGGCCGCAAATTCACGATCTTTACGGATAAATGAATTGTCATATTTTATTATAGCATGATCAGTGTCGTTATCCCCGCGCACAAGGAACAAAGGAATCTGGAGCGATTATTACCCCGTCTTAAAGCTATCGGTCAAAATATTAATCATGAGATTATTGTGGCATTGTCCCAACTCAGTACCGATGCTAATAATGTCAACAACAATCAAGATTGGAAATATATAACGGTCCCCGGAAAGGGCCGTGCTATTCAGATGAATTACGGAGCCCGGGACGCAAAAGGAGATATTCTGGCTTTTCTCCATGCCGATGTACATCCTCCGGATAGCTTTTTTACCGATATCGAAAAAACCATAACCCAGGATTTTGATGCAGGTTTCTTTTCATATCGATTTGACAGTGCCCATCCTTTACTTAAACTGAATGCCTTGTTTACTGGCAGGGATGGTATATTCACCGGGGGAGGGGATCAATGTCTTTTTATCAGAAAGTGTGTTTTTATGGAAATCGGCGGGTTTGATGAATCACAGGTTATCATGGAGGATTTTGAATTTTTCCAAAGGATGAAAAGGCAAAAAATAAAATACAGGATTGTTAAGAATGATCTGATTGTTTCTGCCAGGAAATATAAGTGCAATTCATATGCCAGGGTCAACCTGGCCAACCTGCTGCTGCTCCTCCTTTTCAAGTGGGGCTATCCTGCTCAGAAATTGAAAATCCTTCATAACCGGATAATCAGAGTGCCTCGTTGAACGGCTGAATCTAGTAAGATGACAAAAGTAATTAATGGCATTCAGCAGGTAGGTATTGGGGTGGCTGATGCGAAAGCTGTGTTTAACTGGTACCGGAAAAACTTTGGATTTGATATCCTGGTTTTTGAAGATGAAGCTCCTGCAAGCCTGATGCATCGTTATACAGGCGGAACCATAAGGAAAAGATATGCCCTTTTGTCCCTGAATCTGCAGGGAGGCGGAGGCCTTGAACTTTGGGAGGCCAGGGACAGTGTGCCTCAACCGGCGATACAGCCGATTCTACTGGGCGACTATGGAATTAATATCATGAAAATCCGCTCGAATGACCTCCAAAGGATACACAGGGAGTTACATCTGGGGGCAACATCCGTTCCGGGCCCGATAGTGGGCCCATCAGAAAATCCACAACACTTTTATCTTTGTGATCCATGGAATAACTGGTTGCAAATTGTTTCGGATTCCTATGTTTTTGCTGATACCAAAAGGGGTGCAGGAGGCGTATCAGGGGCCATTGTTGGTGTTAGTGATATGGCCGTATCTCTCGAATTCTATGGGCGTGTATTGGGCTATGACAGGATCCATTCTGATACCACCGGCATCTTTCCTGAACTTGCATTTTTCCCAGGCGGAGAGGGTACCTTCCGAAAAGTGAAGCTCACCCAGCCGGATATGGCGGTCGGAGGATTCGGAGAACTCCTGGGACCCACCGAAATAGAACTTTTGCAGGCAATTGACCGCAAAGGCAGGCCTGTTTTTGAAGGCCGATGGTGGGGTGACCTGGGGTTTATCCATCTGTGTTTTGATGTAAGGGAAATCGAAAGACTCCGGTCACACTGTATGGATATTGGTTATCCTTTTACCGTAGACAGCAGGGACAGTTTCGGGATGGGAGATGCATCAGGGCATTTTGGCTATTTAGAAGATCCGGACGGCACCTTGATTGAACTGGTAGAGACCCACAGGGTACCTCTATTGAAGTCTTTGGGATTGTATATCCACTTAAAAAACCGGCCACCACTTCAACCGTTGCCAAGATGGCTGATCATGGGCATGAGACTTCGTAGAAAATATAAGGATTTGAAATAATATCAGATATCTGGCTAGGAGGAGGTTACGGCACCCAATGTATACAATTGCTCCATAGTTGGACTATCGCTTCCGCCTTCAGGCTCAAGCGTGATTCCAAAAGCTTCAGATTCATTCGGATTGGCAAGGGCGAAGATCTTATTATCATCAGATATAAAGTCGTCAAGGAGACCTATGCTTGTCGGTGTGAGCGGAGACAATTTGAGCGACCAGACCTGGTAAACCATTCCCGGTGGTGGCTCGGGTAATCCCTGAGCATCCACAAGCACTTCCTGCTCATTTTTATTCCAATAAACTTTTGCGTAGGAGGTGGGAGCCACTTCCTGTCCGCCCAATGGAATAACGCTAATGTCTTTCGCTCGTATGGATTCAAGTAATTGTGTCGAATTAGCCAAAGAACTCTTGGCATCAAAAATTTGCTGTTCCAATACGTCCTTTTCCTTGTTAACCATATCTATTTCTGTACGCAGTTCCTTCGACTCATTGAAAAACCAGAATAACCCCACGGCGAGCAGAATGGCTGCGGCCCACCCGGTATAGGCGGCCCAGTTGGTTTTTTCTCTTGGAAGTCTGACAATAGTTGTATCCTTGCGCTGCCCTATCCGGACACGCAAATCGTCAAAGTCTTTCCTTCGGGCATATCTTGGGACTGTGGCCCTGGTTAAGATTAGGATCGCAGACTCAATGGCTAAAATTTCTTCCATGATCTTGGGATTCTCCCGGGCATTCTTATGTACCTCAGAGTTTTCAGCCTCTGTAAGTGCACCTGCCACATAGAGTTCCAGTATTCCGGACGATATATATGCTTCTACATCCATTCTAATGTGATATTCTCCCTCAATTGGGAAATACAACTTCTATTTCTGGTTTTCACCGTTCCTAACGGGATATCCAATTCCTCAGATGCCGCTTTTTGGGTAAAACCTTTAAAATATAACAGGTTGATAATTTGAACACATTTGTCTGTAAGCTTATTCAGAAGCTTCAGAAGTCCTTTGGTGTCCACTTCGGTTGTTTCGTTGTCTGCCTGTTCCAGCATACCTACGAAGTAATCGGTCGAAAGGTTCTTTTTTTGATTCTTAAAGGATTTCGATCGCACTTCATCGATCGCTGCATTTCGGGCAATATTAAGTATCCACGTAAAAAATCGGCCCTTCACGGGGCTGTAGCTGTCAGAATTGTTCCAAATTTTCGTAAACACATCCTGGGTGATCTCTTCAGCAACACTTTTATTCTGAACGATGGTATGTACCACCCCACAAATATTTTCCCAATATAATTCGTATAGCTTTTCAAAAGCAATGATATCCTTTTTTTGAAAACGCTTAACAAGTGCATCTAAATCCATAAAGCAATTTCTTGATGTTAAGATAAAAAAACTGCCGTAATAGCAGTTTAATTATCAGTAAAAATTAGGCCGAACTACTCAATTATTCCAGTGCAACTAACGCGAGCACCTGCGTCACCACTGGGCTGTGTGGTAAAATCGTCAACACCCTGATGAACAATGACCGCCTTGCTCAAAATGTTCTTATTAGCGTCATCACATCCGATGCACCATTCTCCGGTGGAAAAAGTAACCGTTGCATTGCCTTGTGTATCGGCCGTAAAATTACCAATATCTCCGCGGTGATATCCTGCTTCGGCTCCCCATTTCCCGTGTGGTTCATTTGTGGGGTTCCAATGACCTCCGGCAGAGGCTCCGTCAGCCGCGGAACAATCAGCTTTTTCATGTATGTGGATCGCATGATCGCCCTGTTCAAGACCTTTGAGGGTAGCTGTCATGGTTACCGACCCAGCCACTTCGGTAAAATTAACAACGCCTTCAACCTTGCTGTTACTTTTAGGCTCCAGGGAAAACTGAAGTGTTTTTTCCTGCTCCTGCACTTTGTCCATCATCCCGTCCATTTCCTGCTCAGTGTCCATATCTCCTGTCGCGTTGTTCATCTCCTTCTTGGTGTCCTTACATTGAAAGGTGACTGAAATGAGTAAGACAAGGAAAGCTACTTTTAAAATTTTCATTTTTTAGGTTTTATTGTGTTGCAAGTTACATATTTATACTCCTGAAGTCAACCCCAATAATAACCAAATCGATATTTTAAGTGCCCCAAAAACGCTCTCAAGTTGCATTTTTGATACCAGATCCCTTCTTATGAGTGATCGCAGTTTACGATCCGGGCCGCAAGATCAGAAGGTTGATTCTCAAATACCTCATTCCACGCTGGTTGGCGCCCCATCCCTTAAGGGTGGGTTATTGTCTTTCTTAAGATAAGTGTCCAGAAACTCCAGGATTTTGCTGTAAGCTTCTATTTGGTTTTCCTTTTTTACGAAACCGTGTCCTTCATCCTCAAATAGCACATACTCCACCGGTACCCCATTTTTGCGAACCCCCGCTACAATCTCATCGGATTCTGCCTGCAATACCCTTGGATCCTGCTTGCCCTGAAGGACGATCAGGGGTTTTGTAACATTTTCTGTGTGAAAAAGGGGAGATATTTCCCTTAGGCGCACGGAATCTGCGCTATTCGGATCCCCAAGTTCAAGGTATAGGGCATCTTTAAAAGACTCCCACCAGGGAGGAATACTTCGCAGGGTCCGGATCCAGTTGGTAACTCCAAAAAGGTTGACACCTACCTTAAATTCTTCGGGAGCATAGGTAAGGGCGGCCATGGTCATATATCCCCCGTATGATCCACCAATAATTCCGATCTTTTTCTCGTCAATTTCTTTCTGTCTGGTCAACCATTTTTTTCCGGCAATACAATCCTTAAGATCCTTATCCCCGTGATTCAGGTCATCCATTTTAAAGAAGGATTTGCCATATCCGCTACTGCCGCGGTTATTGACTGCCAGGATGGCATATCCGTGATTTACCAGGTACTGGATGGTGGCATTGAAATATTGACCCGACTGCCCCCCGGGTCCCCCGTGAACCCAGACCAGGGCCGGCGTCTTATTTTCAGAAGTAGCCTGATGCGGCTTGTAATAAATGGCCGGGATTTCCAGGCCGTCAAAGGATTTATAGCGAATCACTTCGGCGGCAACTAGGTCCTCAGCCGAAATTTCCTTGTTCAGTACTTGGGTTAACTGCTTTTGGGAGGTGGTGCCAGGCTCTGATACCCAAAGATCATAAGGACGGTCCGATCCTCCCGCGTAATAGCGCATTAATTTTTCATCGGCTGAAAATTCTACACTGGTAATGCTGGCGTTTTCAGGCGTAGGGAGGTCCAGGTTCTTTCCCGTTGCCACATCCATCACTTCTATGGCATTTTTTCCATCTTCATTGATATAGGTCACCAGGTAATTTCCCATTTCCGTAAAGTAACTGCCCGAAATATCCCATTCGCGCTCCATCACCTTTTCCCGGATTCCGTCTATAATATTATATTTCATAAGGTAAGCGTATTCAGACCCTTCATCGGTCGTGTAATAAAGGAACTTATTGTCTATCGAAAAATCCTGGGGTGTATTGGCACTTTGCGCCCTGTTGACCTTGATGCTGCTTTTATCCTTTAAATTTGCAAGGTAAAGATCATTGTCATTGGTATTGAGCGGTTTTATAAGGGCAATCTTCGATTTGTCAGGACTAATCTCTCCGAATTCCATCCCGTCCGTATTGCGATAGCGCATTTTAGAGGTCATGCTTTCTATATCCATCTCGTATAAATCCATGTATTTGCTATCCCTTTTATTTGAGCCATAGAAAAAGGACTTGTCATCCTCTGCCCAGCTGTAAAAACTGGTTCGTGCCCCTGCGTCCGGTGTAAGATCCCTGGATGTTCCGGAGACATCCATCAGAAAAATGTGATAGAGTTCGTCTCCGTTGTTATCCATTCTGAATAGCATGCGTTCATCGTCGGGAAAATAGGAGATGGCAAAAACCGATGAGCTGTCTGACGCCGTGACAGGAGAGAAAGCCCCACCTGCGACAGGCACCGTATACATATTATAAATTCCGGACCTGTTACTTGTGATCAGCAATTTGGAGTTATCGGGGGAGAAGCTTCCTCCGGAGACCGCCTCGTTATCCATGATCTGAGCAATGGAATAGGTTTTGATTTCTTTGGCCGGAGGGGCTTGTATTGTATTTTCTCCTTTACACGCCAGGAGCGCAAAGGGCAGAAGAAAAGTTAATTTATTCATGATTGACCGTGTTTGCAAATGTTATATTTCTGAAGCGCTATTCCAGGATGGAAGGTATGTATTTTCTATTACGGATATGCAACTGATCAATATACTTATGCCTCATTGATTGCATTGGCTACCCTAAATGCCGAACGCGTGGAGGCTTCCATGCCCCAATTAAGATTGTCTGCATACGCTCCGGCAAAGTAGATACGGCCACAGGGTTCCATCAATCCAGGCCAAAATTTGTGTAGCTCGCCTTTTGGGAATGCTATCCGTTCACAAGTATAGGCATAAGTCTCCTTCGTCCAGTCTCTGCTTACCGCCTGTTCTATGGTGTCTGTCTCTCCCGGATACAAATCTCTGAAAGCGGCCAGAGCCCTTCCAATGGAAACGCCACCGGGACCCGTACCCAGTACAATGACCCTATGGGTATCTACTTCCTCCGCGGACTGCCAGACAGACCAGAGATCGGGGTGCTCAAGTTCCAGGTTAATGCTGACGCCATCTGCTTCCCAGAATTTGGAACTGGCCTGAAATACAAATCGCTGATAGGAATCATAGGTGAGATTTTTTATGATATAGTCTTTTTCGGGGGGAAGGGGAGGGGTCACCGGGATGTTTTTAAATGCCGGTGGCGGAATGCAGTTGACCAGGAAATCGGCGGTCATCTGCTGGCTTTTTCCATATTGTTTATAATGTACGCTCACCCCCTCAGCCCTTTGTTCTATCGCTTCTATGGGAGTATTCAGCCAAACACGCTTTCCCAGTTGCTTTGCAAAAGCATCCGGAAGCATCTGATTACCGCCTTTTAAGCGAAACACTTCAACTGGAAAATGGTCTACGCCACGCATACGAAGGATCGCGGCCTGCCATAGTTCAAAAAGCGCCGAGGAATTCTGTCCGCCGAGGAATTTCAGTGCCGTGTCGGATGCACCTTCTTTTTTATAAATTTCGGCCATTGGAACCGAGTCCAGATGATCCAGTCCGATGTTGAAAGGTTCGTACTCGTTGGTAAATTTATCAAGGTACTCTGCAATAAACAGGCTTTTTAATTCTCCAAATGCATTCCTGGAGAGAAATTCTGCTTCTCTTTCATTAAATCCCATCTGAAGCAGCGTTGACTGGTCTGCCAGTTTTTCTTCAGTATAGAAGGTACCTTCAATACGGCGCCATAGATTTTTTCTTCTTGGATAGGGGAGGGCGGTTAACCCCAGTTCATTTACATATTCCCGGTATTTCTCATATCCCGGATTGGTAAAATGTTCAGCACCAAAATCCCCGTACAATCCGTCTGACAGCCCGTCATGTACCGTAAAAACATGACCTCCGTGCCTGCCACTTGCCTCGAGGACCACCACTTCATGGCCCATTTTCATCAGCTCATAGGCAGTACAAAGCCCTGCAATCCCAGCACCTGCGACAATCACTTTTCTTACGGCTTGTGTGCTTTTTCTTTCCGCCCCGAACAAGTCAGGTGAGATCATGGTAGTTGCAATTCCTGCCAGAGAGGTATTTTTAATAAAGTCCCGTCTTCCCGTTTTTTTCATGGTATATTAATTTATTTCTGGTTAAGATCATTCAAATTATAAAGCGGTGTTTCGCAATGGGACATCATCTTCCGGAATACCTCAACTTATGATCAATGGCTTGTCTCCGGGCTGTAGTGCCGGATCTGCCTTTGGTTCTCCTCAGAAATCTGTTACCTTATCAGGTTCGGGAATTTCAATGACCACCCGGGGATATTCGGCGTGCGGGATAACAGGCACCGCTATTCTTCTCCCGCCTATTCTCCTTTATAGATCTTTCCATCTTTCATGACAAAGTGCACTTTGCCCATAAGGGAAATATCATCGGATGGATCGCCGGGAACTGCAATCAGATCTGCGAGAAAACCTGCCTTTACCTGGCCAATCCGTGGAAGATGAAAGATGTGCGCATTCACTGAGGTTGCCGCCTTTAAAACGTCAAGGGGAGCCATACCGTATTCTGCCATCAATTCCATCTCACGGTAGTTTTCACCATGGGCAAACACCCCTACATCGCCTCCAAAAACAATAGTAACCCCGGCGTCCAGCGCGTTCTTGAAGGAGGCTTTTTTTTCGGTAATCCCAAGGGGATCGGCTGAGGAATTTTTAACCCATCCCTTGTATTGTTCGACCGCGTCTCCAGCGGCCAATGTAGGGCATAAAGCTACATTGTACTCCTTCATAAGTCTGAAAATCTCAGCGGTTCCCTGGTCTCCATGTTCAATGGTTTCCACCCCGGCCATGATGGCGCGTCGCATCCCTTCAACCGTACTGGCATGTGCTACAACAACACCACCTGCACTCTTCACTGCGGCAACCAGGACTTCAAGTTCATGGGGAAGAAAAGTGGGTTGGGATGGCTCTCCCTTTGCCCACCGGTAATCAGCGTAGACCTTGATGAGGTCTGCTCCGTTTCCCAGTTGCCTCCTGACTGTAGTCAGCAACTCATCTGTACCACTGGCTTCTTCGGCTCCAAGGGGTACCCTCACGCCGTCATGGAAACCTTTGGGACCATAAGCGCCTGTGGCCACAATCGCCGGTCCGGCAACAAGAAGTCTGGGGCCGGGGATGATCCCTTCTTCAATGGTCTTTTTAAGCGATACATCGGCGTACCCCGCTCCTTCAGAACCCAGGTCCCGCATGGTGGTAATTCCTGCCAGAAGTGACGTGCCGGCATGTACCGAGGCTCTGACAGATCGTTCGGCCACAGATTCCCTTAGTACCTGGTCGTTCCAGTCAGTTTCATTATAGGGATGCAGTAACAAATGAGAATGGCCTTCTATTATTCCGGGCAGCAGGGTGGATCCCGGCAGGTCGATCACCCTGGTTTTATCCGGTTTGTTCAGGCCTGAGATATCCCCGCTATAACTTATAACGTTACCCTCCACAAGGACCACCCAGCCTTTATGCATTCGGATCCCATCAAACACTTGATCAGGCTGGAGCAGTACCTGTCCAGTTACTGACGTATGAATGATACTCAGAAAGAGGAAAACAGCGGTATATTTCATTAGCTCAAAGGACCGGATCAGAGACTCAGATTACACGTGGGATGGTCCGGAACCTATTGCTGTGCCATTTCGAGATTGATCACCATTTCTACCTCATCACCAATAGGGAAGTCCTTGGTTCCCACTCCAAAATCCTTCCGGTTAATTGTACCCATTAATTTCAATCCGGCTTTTAATTTCTGGCTGCGTTCATCAGTGATGATGCCATTCAGCCTGCCTTCCAGGGTCACCGGTTTGGTAACACCATGCAAAGTCAGATCCCCCGTAAGCTTAAAATCCTTTTCTCCTGATTTTTCAAAGGAAGTAGATGCAAAGGTGAGGGCAGGGTGAGCCTCGACGGCGAAAAAATCCTCACTTTTCAAATGATCATCCCTTCGGGTGTTCCCGGTATTGATACTTGCAGTTGGGATGCTCACCTTAAAGGTGGGATCTTTAAATGTGGCGTCCGCGGTAGCGGAAATATCGAATTCGGTAAAATTCCCGGTAACTTCTGAAATCATCAGGTGGGAAATTGCGAAGTTCACGTTGGAGTGAGCAGGATCCGCCTTCCATTCCATTTGTGCGGATAAGTAACAACTCACAAGGAGGGCAAGTGATAAGAAGCATTTTTTCATTTTCAAGTTTTTAAAGTTATAATTGATATCAGGTTTCTAAATAGGGGATAAGATACTCCTTTTAAAGAATTATTTAGCACGCGGTTTCATTTTAAGGCTATCCGCCGGATAGGTCGCTTTTAAATAGGTCATCTGATTTTTTGCCCAATCAACGATCTCTTTTCGCTCTTTGGGTTCGAGTTGGGCCTCTTCGTGTAGCCCAAAATACGTATAATCTGCCAGGGGCATTTCTTTCTCTTCTACCATCTCTATGATTTCTTCAAACTTATGATTTTGGACGGACAGCGGCAGCTTGGTGAAACTGGAAAAGTTCAGATGCCGCTTCCCATCCTCAACATGACCTTCCAGATACCACGCAACCGGTTGCACTTTTGAATACCAAGGGTAGGTGGTCTTATTGGAATGGCAATCATTACAGGCTACCTTTAAAGTCGTGTTAACTTCTGTTGGTATTTGGTATTCCCTGGAAATATCAAATGTCCGGTCGTCACCTTCATTTTTCTCCGGGCGAATGAACTGGATCAGTAGTAATAGAATTCCTATCCCAATCATTATTTTTTTTAGCATAGTGGACACAATTACGACAGGGTTGTCATCACTTCGAATATAATACAAAAATTACAAGCTGCAGTTCGGTAATGGCATCTTCAGATTCTGAGGGTTGCACGTGAGTTTAAATCGCGCACCAATCCCGGAAAGCCGAGTCAAACGCAAACCCATTAATGATTAATGGCATTGGCTGCAATTTGAGCCAGTCTCTTATTTATCGCTTCTCTGGAAAGCCAATGACCCCGAACCATCACTCCGTTCAGATCCTTCAGCGCCCCGAGATCGTTCAATGGGTTGCCATTTACCAAAATAAGGTCTGCGGCCATTCCCTCCTTTAATTCGCCAAATTCTCCTTCCTTCCCGAAAAAACGTGCAGGACTGATGGTTCCGGATTGCACGATTTCCAGAGGCGAGAGGCCGGCACGCGCCATCCCTTCGATTTCATGGTGGATTGAGAACCCGGGGACGTTAAAGAGTTGTGGCGCATCCGAGCCGAGCAGAATTCCATGGCCATTATCCTGCAACGCATTGATCAGCTTTTTTCTTATGAGATCAAAGGTAATCCATTGTTCCTCGCTGAAACCCGAACCGGGACCGGTTGATTCTTCCTTTCTTCTTTTCCAGTCTTCGAGCGTTGTGGCGGGCATATATTTCATTTCGGGCTGGGCCAGCAACTCATCTGCAGACACCGGGGCAAACCAGCGTTCAAATAAACTCTGCGTGGGAACGATCCATACCTTATTTTCCCGCGAAAGACTTACCAGCTCAGCAATCAGGGTAGTGTCCGCCAGCGGGGTAAAATTATATCCGAAAAATCCATTCGTTTCAGGATCTGTCTGCTTTGCCCCGGGTACCAGACCTTCCAGGAAACCATCAACATGATCTATGGAGGCATACTGGCTTTCAAGGGCATGCCGAATCCCTACTGCCACAGGAACGTGTCCGGAAAATGCCATGTCTGCTGCCTTGGCGGTTTTTACGAGGCTATCAAAAACCTCCCTTTGGATCCCCGGATGTATTTTAAGGAAGTCGTATCCCTCTTCCTTATATTGCAACACTTTTTTACGGGCCTCTTCAGGTGTGCTTACAGTCGTTCCGTTCAAGGAGGGACTGGATGTGAAAATACGGGGACTCAGCAAAGTTCCCTTCTGTGCCGCCTCCCTCATATCGAGATGGGACGGATGACCCAGCATTCCGCGTATGGTGGTGATACCGCTGGACAGATATAAAAAGAGGGTTTCTTCAATCCGCTCTCTCGGAGTATCCGGTGAGGGGATATGTGCGTGCATTTCGGCCAAACCCGGAAGGGCATAGCTCCCCATCCCGTCAATCCTGGTCTTGTAGGACTCAGGATGGCTTACCTTTTGGAGGATTTTGATGATTTTACCGGAATCAATGACCATCTGGTGGTCTTCAAGGATGCTGCCATTGCGGACATCAATGATGTTGACGTTGGTTATCAGTGAAGCTGTGGAGCCAGGTTCCTGCTGAGCCTCATTACAGGCGGCTAGTAATAGAGCCGGAATAAGCATGTGGAATTTCTTCATATTGCAAGTGTTTGGTTACACCCGTCCGGGTACAATGTTAATATAGCGTTCATCGTAAAGTTACAAAATCGCAGCCTTAATTGACGTCCGGTCCATCCACACTTGTTTTTGGGAGTTGAGGAGGGTATCTTCCGCAAGGTTCTGTTAAGTATGTGTTGTCAGCGATGGTCAAATTCCTAAAATAATTGCATCCCCCTTAATAAATTCTTGGTTTTTTATAGCGAGTATACCTATCTTTAAAAGCTAAAAATGGATTAATTTTGAGGATTATGCAATCAACCTGCCTCAAAAATTCATTTCGTTAGGTTGACCCGCTCCATGCGGACCTCAGGTAGTCAGAACACGGTAAGCAATTAGTTCTAATCAAACAAAACAAGTCTTATGGAAAATTATTTTTGGTGTGTGGCAATCATCGGCTGCCTGGCTATATCGGGGTGCACTAAAAAAAGGAGTGATCAACCCAGGGTGCTGGTCTTTTCAAAAACCATGGGTTTTAATCATGCATCCATCCCTGCTGGTCTTGTGGCCATACAGAAGTTGGGAAAAGAAAACAATTTCGCCGTAGATACCACCAAAAACGCCGCGTATTTTGAGGAAGACAGCTTGAAAAATTATGCGTCTGTTATTTTTCTCAATACTACGGGTGATGTTCTCAACGCAAAACAGGAGGCGGCTTTTGAAAGATACATTCAGGCCGGCGGTAGTTTCGTGGGGGTTCACGCTGCCGCAGATACAGAATATGACTGGAACTGGTACGGGAAACTGGTGGGGGGCTATTTTAACGGGCATCCCCCGGGGACCCCGGAAGCAGACTTTGTCATAAAAGACAAAAATTTTGGAGCTACCAGTTTTTTCAAGGACTCTGTGTGGCACCGTTCTGATGAGATGTACAACTACAAGAAACTGAACCCGGATAATAATGTAGTGCTGACTATTGATGAGTCCACCTACGAAGGAGGTACGAATGGTTCTTACCATCCGATGAGCTGGTACCATGAATTTGATGGCGGACGATCCTTCTATACGGCTTTGGGCCATACAGAAGAAAGTTATACCGAAGAAAATTATCTCAGACATCTCCTTGGCGGAATTCAGTATGCCATCGGGGAGAACCTGGCCCCTGATGAAAAAAAGGTAACGTCACAGATCCCGCCGGATGGTGATCGATTTATAAAAGTTCCCTTGAGTACCGGGGAATTTTTTGAACCCACAGAAATGGCCGTCCTCCCCAATAATGATGTTCTCATTGGGCAACGCCGGGGTGAGGTCATGCTTTACAGTGCTGCAGAAGACACCGTCAGACAGGTAGGATTTCTGGAGGTGTACAGCAAAACCCTGAAGACCCCCGGGGTGAATGCCGAAGAAGGTCTCATGGGTCTTCAGAAGGATCCGCATTACGAAAAAAATCATTGGATTTATATTTATTACGCTCCCACCGGGGATTCGTGGGTGAACCGCCTTTCACGATTTAAATATGCGGATGGTGTTTTTGACAAGGAATCTGAACAGGTGATCCTGGAAGTAGACTCTCAGCGTGAGATATGCTGCCATACCGGGGGTTCGATTGCCTTTGGCCCGGATGATATGCTTTATCTTTCAAGCGGGGATAATTCGACCCCCTTCGATGAGAAGAACGTGAAGTACGTAAGCAGTGGCTTTGCCCCACTGAATGACATCCCCGGACATGACCAATATGATGCACGGCGTTCTTCGGGAAATACCAATGATCTCCGAGGTAAGATCCTCCGGATCAAGGTAAAGGAGGATGGCACCTATGAAATTCCGGAAGGGAACCTTTTCCCTGTGGGAACCGGGAAGTCCCGACCTGAAATCTATACTATGGGACATCGGAATCCCTACAGGATCTCTGTCGATCCGAAAAATGGCTATGTATACTGGGGGGAAGTAGGACCGGATGCGCGCGATGATAGCCTGGCTACCAGGGGGCCGCGCGGCTACGACGAAATGAACCAGGCCCGGGAAGCCGGAAATTTTGGCTGGCCATTGTTCATTGGAGACAATAAACCTTATCATGATTATGATTACACATCCGGGGAGAGTGGAGAAGCTTTTGATCCCGAAGAACCGATCAACGATTCCAAGAACAATACCGGTCTCAGGGAATTACCACCGGCCATGCCTGCCTATATCTATTATCCCTACGGAGAAACGGGAGAATTTCCGCAGGTGGGAACCGGTGGCAGGAATGCCATGGCTGGCCCGGCATATTACTCAGACTTGTATCAGGGAGAGGATAAATTACCGGATTATTATGATGGCAAGATAATTATTTATGACTGGATGCGCGGCTGGATGAAGGCGGTGAGCCTCTTCGAGGATGGGACGTTCAACAAGATGGAACCTTTTGCTCCGGATATCAGTCTGAACAATCTGATCGATATGGAGATGAGCCCCGATGGGCGCGTTTATCTGCTGGAATATGGCAGCGGCTGGTTCTCCAAAAATGAAAATTCGGGGTTGAGCTATATACAGTACAACGGAGGTAACCGGCCTCCGGTCATCGATGGCCTGATTGTTGACAAGACTTCCGGACCTGTTCCGCTCTCCATAAAGGCAAATGTGACTGCCTCTGACCGGGAAAAGGATGCGGTTACCTATGTATGGGACCTTGGAGATGGTTCAACAAGGGAAACCAATACGCCTGAAATTGACCATATCTATCAGAAGGCTGGGGAATTTAAAATTTCGGTAGAGGTGAAGGATGACAAGGGGGAAAGTGCGAAAAGCGATGTAATGTCTGTGGTCGCCGGAAATTCAAGGCCGGAGGTGGACATTGCCATCAGCAGTGGCAACCGTTCATTTTTTATTCCGGGTGTTCCCGTGGACTATAAGGTGGTGGTAACAGATGTGGACGGTGATCAGATTGATGCCTCCAACATCTTTGTCTCCGTTGATTACAGACAGGGAATGGATGAGGTTGAGAAGTCTCTGGGACATCAGGAAGTTTCTGCAACAGTTACGGGAAAGGCTTTGACAATGGCAATGGATTGCAAGACCTGCCATAAAGAAAAAGAACCTTCCATCGGCCCTACCTACCTGCAGGTAGCCGAAAAATATAAGAATGATAAGGACATGATTGGTTACCTGCAAAAAAAGATCACCGATGGCGGAAGTGGGGTCTGGGGCGAAGTGACCATGCCGGCCCACCCGACCATCAGTCAGGATGAAACGCGCCAAATGGCCTTGTATATACAATCCCTGGCGGACAATGGCATGCGGACGAAATCTCTGCCACCAGTTGGGAAGGTGGTCCCTGAACCAGGGGAAGGAACCAATGTAATGGTCCTCACCGCAAGCTATACGGATAACGGGGTTGGTGAGGCAAGACCTTTGACCGGAGTAAAATCGGTAACCCTTATGGGGAGCACGGTATCGTTTTCAAAAGCCACCAGGCAAGAGGGGATGACCGTGGTAAACTTTAACGGGATGGATCTCCTGGTTGTTCCTGAAAGTGAAAGTTGGTTTGCCCTGGAAGATGTTGATCTTACCGGCGTCAAATCAGCGACGCTGGCAGCGGGATGGGAGTCGCCCCCTGCTTCCGGACTGGATTTTGAAATGCACCTTGATGCTCCTGACGGAAAATTGATTGGTAGCGGAAGTTTGTCGAAAGCGGCTTCAGGTCAGCAAGGCGGGGTCATACCGATAAAAATGACAAATCCTGTGAGCGAAAAGGCCAAGGCAGTTTACTTTGTGTATAAACCGAAAAAGGAGGAAAAAAGATCCGGTGTTGTGGCGTTGATGAATGTCACCTTCAGTGGAAAATGAAATTTGGGGGACTGATTGATCATGATCCCTTGTGGACGTTATTTTACATGGTCCTCGAACCATTTTAAATAGCGGTCCAGCCGGTCTTTTACAAAAGAGGGCTTTCGGATCCCGTGATGTTCTCCCGGGTACACCACCAACTGGGTATCTTTTCCCAGCCGTTTCATTGCCTGATACATCTGTTCCGAGTTGAGAATGGGAACATTCCAGTCATTGCTTCCCCCCATCCACAGGGTGGGTGTGCTGATATTTGCCACCTGATTGAAAGGTGATAATTTTTCCCATAAATCTGCATTTTCCCAGGGTAAGCCCAATTCTTTCTCCCAACTGAATTGGTAATGATCATGACCGTAATTCGCCCTGTACAAGGCCTCACTTGCACCGGAAACGGCCGCCTTGAACCGCTTGGTTTTGATAATTACATAGTTCGTGAGGATCCCGCCATACGACCAGCCACCAACGATGAGTTTCTCCGGATCCGCATATCCCGCTGCAATGGCATGATCTACCCCCGCCATGACATCCTGGTAATCCAGATTCCCCCAGTCAGCAAAGATGGCCTGAGAAAAGGCCTGTCCGTAGCCTGTAGAACCTCTGGGATTGATAAGCAGTGTTACATACCCATGTGCCGCAAAAGCCTGTGACTCGATGTCAAATGAATAATCATACTGACTGGCGGGACCCCCGTGAATCCACAGAATGGTCGGATATTTCATGCCTTTTACATAGTCGACAGGCATAACGGCAAAGCCTTCCACTTCAGTACCATCAGCGCTTTTAAAAACGAATTTCTCAATCCCCGGCTTCTTTTTATCGGCAAGAAGTTTTTTATTCTCATGGGTCAGTTCCTTTAGCTCATCCTGTTCATACCTGTAGATATTGGCGGGATAATTGGGCTTACTGAGCAGTGGAAAAATTGCTTTCCCGTAGAAGGTGTAATCTGTAATGCCAAATTCTCCCTGTAACACCCTGGAAAATTCCTTTCCTGCCGGATCTACTGCTCCAAGGTTACTGCTCCCGTTCTCCTCCAACATGAAATAAATCCGTTTTCCATCGGTGGAATACTTCGGTTTCGATATATTCCTATCCAGCTTTCCGGTTAAAAGTCTCGTATTTCCTCCGTCAGAAGGAACAATGGACAGTTGCTGGGAGGCGTACCATATGAGTGCACCATCTGTGACCGTTTTATAAGCAATGAATTTCCCATCAGGACTCCAGGCAGGAGAATCATCCTCATTCGGGTTGGTGGTAAGTCGTTTCAGGTTTTGTCCTTTGTCCTGGTTATCTGCGGCGACCACCCAGATATCCGTATTCACGTTGCCATCGGGATTTTCCGAACGATTGCTGACAAAAGCAACCGATTTGCCATCCGGACTCCAAACGGGTTCTGTGTCTTCGTAATCCCCGGAAGTGATCTGCAATGCAGTGGAATCTCCTGTTTGCAATACATAGAGGTGCGTCCTATACCGATCAAGGTATCCCACATAATCCTGTTTAAACTGTAGCCTGTCAATCACATAGGGCCGCGCTTTTTTATCATCCGTTTTATCCTTAGTGAGTTCTTCCGGTCTTGGGTCTGTAATTCTCAAAAGCAGTTTGTCTCCGGCAGGCGACCAGGAATGACCAATCACTCCCTGGGGAATATGGGTAAGTTGCACCGCGTCGCCTCCCTGCCTGTTGGATGTCCATACCTGTGGCTTGTCATCATCACCGCGCGATGCGATGAATGAAAGATATTGATTGTCCGGACTCCATTTTGGCTCACTCGCGGAATAGTCGGCAGAAGTAATCGGGATACTTTTTCCACCAACAGCCGGAATGATGAAGATCCGACTTATAATTTTGTCTTTCTCAAGATCGTTTTCCGAAAGGACATAGGCCACCCAAGCTCCGTCCGGACTAACCTCAGGTGATGAAACAGTTTTCACTTTGAGCAGATCATTAACGGCCAGGGCCCTTTTTGGATTCTGGCCGGCAAGGATGCCACAAACCATTGACATCCCAATAGCGAGCACCTGAGACTTTCTGAGAAAACAAGATAAATGAAACCCTGAAACCTGTATTGAATTCATAGAATGATGTCCTGTTAAGTTAATCGTTTTTTGTTAAGTAATTGGTCCGCTTATTTGCGAGGATATCCTTTAATAAAAATTGCCGACCTGTGCCTCATAATTTCAATTCCTGCTCTTCTTCATGTGGATCAGAAAGTTGGGATCGGCCTCCAGAGTCGATAGGTCTCCGGGCAACACCTCGGTCTTCCATTCGGAGGTAGGATAGAGCCAGTGCGGTTTTCCATCAAGAAGTACGCGTACCGGCATATCAAACTCCGGAACTATACCACTATACCGGTAGGAACAACCCTTTTTTTCCTTACGTATCTCAAGGGTTGGAATATTGGCAGTTCGCAGGTACTGATTAAAAAAAGCGGAAAGATCGATGCCCGAATGAACACTGATATAATTTTCTATTTCCTGAGTAGTTACTGTCTTATGATAGAATTCCTTGTTAAGGCCACGCAGGATCGTTCGCCATTTTTCATCATCCTCGAGGAGCTGTCGCAAGGTATGAAGCATGTTGGCACCTTTGTAATACATGTCTCCTGAGCCCTCCTGATTCACTCCATAAGGTCCAATAATAGGAGCGTCATTCCTGATATTGTTTTTGGCTCCTATCATGTAGGCCGATGCGGCGCCTTTCCCAAAATGATAATCCAGAAAGAGACTTTCGGAATAGGTCGTAAAGCTTTCATGGATCCACATATCGGCAATATCCTTGTAGGTAATATTGTTAGCGAACCATTCATGTCCCGATTCATGTACCAGGATATAATCAAATCTCATTCCCCATCCGGAACCGGACAGGTCGGTACCCAGGTACCCATTCCCATAACCATTGCCATAGGTAATGGAACTCTGATGTTCCATGCCCAGGTACGGGACCTCGACCAGTTTAAAACTGTCGCTATAGAATGGGTAGGGTCCGAACCAATGCTCGAAGGCCTCGAGCATCATCGGTGTCTGTTTGAATTGTTCCTTCGCTTTGTCTTGATTTTCCTTTAGCACATAGTAATCCAGATCGAGCGTCCCTTTTTCACCCGGATAGGTCTCATGGATGTGCGCATAATCTCCAATGTTCACATTTACTCCATAGTTATTGATTGGGTTGCCGACAAACCATTCAAATGTTTTAGAAGTGGCGTTATCCGAAACATTTCTTAATCTTCCATTGCCAATTCCCTGAAGATTTTTAGGGACGGTAATGGCGAGGGCCATACTATCCACTTCATCATACATATGATCTTTATTCGGCCACCATACACTTGCGCCCAGTCCCTGGCAGGAGGTGGCTATAAAAGGTTGTCCATTGCTGTCTTTTGACCATGAAAATCCACCGTCCCAGGGGGCTCTCACCGCTTCTTTCGGATGGCCGGAAAAGTAGATGGTAATCTCATTGATGCTATCTTTTGACTGACTCTGGCCAAGGGTGACAAAGTGGGCATTACCTGCATCCTTTATCTCCAGCCTGATGCCGTCCTGAAGCACGGTGTCAATCACCATCGGCGGTTGCAGATCTATCTGCATCACCTGACCTTCTTCCAGGACTTTATATCGGATCGTATTGCTTCCTGAAATAAATTTTCTCTCAGGGTTCACCTGAACTTTCAGGTCATAATATTTCAGATCCCACCAAATTCGCTCCGGAGTGATGCTTCCCCTTAAAGAATCCTGGGCATTAAATTGTTGTCTTTGCCCATAACATAAGCTGCATAAAAAACCGAAGAGGAATAAGAGTTTACATTTCATTTGTCTGATTATTTTTGACTTAGTGGTGGCGGGACTGAGGCATTTCTCCTTCTGTCCGATTGGAAGGACCCGCTGAAAATCAGGAACAGAAATACCACGGGATTACTGAAGCAGAAATGCATAGTCACTTTGCTTTACGAGTCTCTCAAGATCCGCGGTATTCAGGAGTTCGTGAATCGCTTTCTTTTTATCAGGATGCTGTTCATAATAAGATCTTGAAATTAAATACCCCATAGTATAACCGAGATCATGAGGCCGGTCTTCTATATCTCCTCCATTATATAACCATCTGGAATTGTCATTTTGAAAAAGGTCGTGCTTCAGGTCTGCCAGAATGCGTTGTTCGTTTTGCTTTTCTGACAGGTAAGTGAGGTTTGAGTTTTCAAGCGGGACGCCTGAAACCAGTTCTACCAGAAAATCGCATACGCCTTCTCCTATGATGCCGCGTAATACGTTATCGGTATTCCTTTTATCCTGATAGTTTTGCTGAAAATGCATCAGCTCATGCAGGGTTAACCCAGGAAGATCTGAAAATCTCATGATGGCCCCCCGTTGCCAGTCATTCAGTTCCCGTACCGGAGTCATATCTGAGCGGCCATACATATCGCCCCCTACAAAAAGTCCCATTTCAGTACTGGTACCCCCGCTGTTCAGTATCCCCGGAACTATGAAGACTTTTGGAAATACGGCCTGAGGATAGAGCAATTTGAACTTTTTCATCCAGCGGACGGTGAGATAGTTCAGATTTTTAAGCGAATCAGCCTGCAATTGGCCTTTGAGAAAGGTATAGTATTCGGGGGCCGCATTGATCATCTGGCCGTACATATTTTCAAGATTATTGTAGCGTACAACATAATAATCCCTCAGTTCCCTAGGGCCGTCCAGCACATAATCCCTTAGAATGGCCTTGGCGTTGGTAGTATCCCGCAGTGCCCGATCAAAATACTTCCAGAACAATTCCAGAGCCGATATTTCCAGGCTGAAATGGCTAACCTCCTTCAACTTTTTCTGAATCGAATCGAGTCTGCGATTTAATTTTTTCATTTCCTTATCTCCGGGGGACATGCGGAGCTCAGGAAATTTTGTCAGTATTTTCGGATTTGACATACCCCGGTCGATAGCCTTGTTCAAAAGATTGACGACGGTTTCGTCACGATCTGCCATCCCATAAAGCAGGGCGGCTTCCACATATAATTCTGAGGACTGTAATTTTTCGTTGGCAGCAAGTACTTTGTCCGCAAACTCCTTATAATTGCCGAGGCTGTCTGCCCTGTCATAATCCATAAAGAGAACGTTCATGTCAGGCATGCCCAGAGCAACGGTCTCTGAAGGATATTCCTTTTTACAGGATAATAACAGACAGAGCAGCAGACTGCAAAGCTTAAAATATTTTATAGTAGCACTCATGGCTCCCCCTAATCCTTTAGAATTCCATTGGGGAAGGCCACGGGGCTTTCATGTCCGTCAGCACCGACCGCGGCTACACCAAAGAAAAAGTTATCAATAACGACCCCTCCGAGGGTATACGCTGTAAGATCTCCTACCCAGCGGCTGTAATCCCAGGTTGGGGAGGTGGTATCACGCCAATAAATTTTATAACCTGCAGCCCCGTCGGACTTGTTCCATTTCAGCTTAACTGAGGCTTCTACGATACCGCCAATCTTCACCTCTTCAGGGGTGGGAGGGGCCCATGAAATGGCCGCCAGGTTAATGGCATTGACGGCAGTGAGTTTCGCTGCGTAGTCAAAATTTACATACTCGAGCAAATCTCCGTATTGAATGCCGTCTTCTGTGCGAATATCCTGATGCTGCTGGGTATAATTTTCGTGTGCCTCCATTATACGGACCCCTGCAAAACCGGCGTCATTAAAGGGACGATGATGGCCACCCCTACCAAAACGATCCAGTCTGTAGATCAACATGGGATTCATCAGTGGCATATAGGTATTTGTGGTCCTAAAGATAAAACGCGCCAATTGCCTCGAAATTCCGTCTACTTCCCCGCCATAAAAACGTCGTGACAATCGTTCTTCTTCTGTCTCTGTCGGCGGGACCGGTTCCGAGAAAATCCTGAAGTCCGTATTGCTGACAATCCCGTCCACCCCTTTAATATTACCGATCATATCGTTATTGAGAATGCCGGTGATTTTCCAACCCTTTTCCTTTGCAAAGGCAGCCATTCCCTTCCCCCCGAAAAGACCTTGTTCTTCGCCTGAAAGGCCGACATATATGATACTGCTGTCAAACTTGTACTTTGAAAGGACCCTGGCAGCTTCCAGAGTTCCTGCCATGCCGCTTGCGTTATCGTTTGCTCCGGGAGATTCGGCCGTATAATTGGCAGGATCACTGACCCTGGAATCGATATCCCCGCTCATAATGATATACCGGTCAGGAAATTTGCTGCCCTTTTGAACGGCCAATACATTAACCACCCATACATCATTGACAATTCGCGGATTCTCTCCTTTTTTCACCAGATCTTTCTGATAAAAGACTTCCAGGCACCCATTGCACGCCTTGGAGGTTTTCTCAAACTCTCCTTTTATCCAACGCCTTGCGGCTCCAATCCCCCTGGTTTGTGATACAGTATCACTAAGCGTATGTCTGGTTCCGAAGCCCGCCAGGGTAGTAATATCCGATTTGATGCGCTCTACGGAAACCGCGTTGATGATATCATACATACGCGCATCCGTTTGGGAATAAGCGGAACAAACGGTGAAGAGGATGATACAGAAGTAGATTTTCTTCATTCAAATAATTTTAAATGCAGCAATGCCTTGCGGAGCATGGTCCGATTCAGGTATTGGTGGCAAAAATACGGAGATTATTCCTTCCCGTGAAAATTTCGGGTTGTAAGATATTGCCGGAGACTCGGCCAGTGTACCCCATTTTCCAGAACAATTGACAGCTGTATTTCGGGAATATGCTCCAAAGACTAACCGAATATTAGTCGGCAACCAGGGCTAGCCAGGTACCTTCTTTATTGACGGCAAGTCTTGTTATGTTGCCAATGTCAGGATCGCCCAACTCCTGAAGTTGTGTCCAGCTCCTTCCTGATCCCGGTAAGGTGTACAAGATCGCCTTTCCGGAAGCGGCAAGAACATACCCGTTTTCCGCCCAGCACACATCTTCTGACCCTGCAGGCATGTCAATTATTTTGGTAGATGTACCGGTGCCCGGATCAAGTGACATAAGGACGAAGGTTTGTGCATTGGTTTTACTGATGTAGCTGATTAAATCTGTACCTGGTATCTTATGAAGGGACCTGCCTACATTTCTCTCAAGGAGGCGGAGGCTGCCTTTATCCGGTGTTGCCACCACAAGATCCATCCTGTCATCCGTCAGCACGGAAGCAAAAAGCATCGACGGCCCATTCCAGAGATGATACCCCACTTTGTGGTCTTCAAACAGGGCCGTACTCTCTCCGGAATCAAGGTCGTATGCGTAAAGCAACTGTTTCCCGTCACTGTCAAGTCGAATGGCCGACACGGCGTGCCGTCCTGGAATCCTTAGGGGAGAATATTCACTTCCGGCAGGGGTATTACATAGCCAGGATCCATCCCCTGTAGGAATGACATAGCGCCGGATATCTGTTTGTCCCTTCCGGGTGGATGCAAATAAAAGGGTATCCTTTCCGTCAAAACTTGGCTGGTTGTCATAGCCGTGGTTGCTCGAAATATTGCGTGGCTGACCCAGAATAATGGTATCCTGAGTCAGCTTTAGTGACAGGAGGTAGACCTCCGTCTCAGGCTGAGCTATCAACTGGTACCCGTGCACGCAAAAGCAGCAAATCAACACTTTCATTATTTTCTTTACGGAGCGCTCAATGAATCTTTTATGCATGGCATTTTATTAATTTAACCAGGGATGCTTCCGGGACTTCAGGAGCGTGAATTCTCTTGCAACGCTGCTGCGCAGTCCTTTATCATTTGCAGGAGGCTTTGGAGTTGCGTAATGGTGGTAAAAGGATTCATGAGTGTCATACGCAGATAATGTACCCCCCTCAATTTCGTTTGCACTATATAATAAGTTCCGTCCAGAAGTATCTTCTCACGGATCTGTTCATTGATGCTGTTCAGGATGGCTAAAGACAAATGCGGATGTACATACCTGAAACAAACAATATTGCACATTGGATCTACAGCCAGTTCGAAGGCGTTATCGGCACGGATCATCGATCCCAGGGAGGCACCCAAATCATAAAGGTAAGTGACATTATTGTCGAAAATTTCCCAACCATAATATTTAAGGATCGCATACCACTGAATACTCATCATTTTCTTGGTACATTCGAAGGTGCGTTTTGCCAGGTTATACCAATCTTCTTCGTCAGAATGTACCAGAAGATAGTCTGCTTTCTGACTGAAGGTAAGGTGTGAATTCGCTCCATCTTTATACAACAAGGCCGTTGTGAGGGCAGGCATCATTAACATTTTATGACCGTCTACCACAAAAGAATCAGCCAATTCCAGGCCCTTGATGGTATGCCGGTATTTTGGGGCAAGAATGGCCGCACCTCCATGGGCAGCATCTACATGAAACCAGAGATCATGTCTTTTGCTGAAAGTGGCTATTGCTGCCAGGTCATCAAATAATCCTGTGGCAGTAGTGGGTGCGCTGCCTACCACAGCAAAAACCTGTATACCTTTAGTCACGGCTTCCTGATACATGGCTTCCAGCATCGATACCTCCATCGTATAGCCCTTTGTTACAGGAATTCTGATAATGCCATTTTCACCCAATCCCATGATCCTTGCGGCCCTGTCGACACAGTAGTGTGCTTCCTCACTGACCATGATGCCCAATGGTCCGCTAGCACCGGAATTCCATATGTCTTCACGAACTTTTGATTTCCTTGCTGACAGCAGGGCTGTCAAATTGGCCAGCGTCCCACCAGAGGTTAAAATTCCTCTGGCTGCAGACCCGTAACCCGCTTTTTCGCAAAGCAGATCCGTTATAATACGTTCAATAGCAGAAGAGGCCATTCCCATTTCATAAACGGCCATCCCGTTATTCAACAGAGAACTGGCCAGGCCCGCCAGAGCGGCCAGCGGAACGGGGGGACATACCTGGTGCCCCATGTAACGGAGATGGTGCACGTGAATGGAATGCGTAATAATGGAGTCGAATAAAGTATCTTTCGCGCCATTCTGAAGATATTCCTGCCAAAAAAGATGCTCTTCCTGTGGTGGCTGCCATTGCAGCACTTTTTGAGAATCCCCGGTTTGGACCGCTTCCAGATGTGCTGCCAGGATTTCTATCAGCCGATGGCCTTCTTTCCTGAAGTTTTCAGGTGAATAGGCAGTTTTTAAAAGTGTTTCCTGCATGCGGTAAATGTAAGTAAAGCGGGACTATCAGCCAATCTTACTTTCCATCCAATAAACGGTTTGGAAGAACAGCCAATTCCGAATCCGGCATGCTCCCGGAAAGAGTATTCGTTAAAAAAAAACCGCAGGCACTCCAAGGTCTATCTAAGCATATCGAAGGTATAGCCCTTTTGGGAGGCAACCTTGTCTGCTATTTTATTGCGGAGAGCGGCCACATTAGGATGAGAGCCATATCTGGTAAATCTTTTCAGACCCATCAACAGCATACGCTGTTCATCACCTTCGGTGAAAGAAACTATGGCTTCTTTTCCTTTCTTTATTACGATGTCAACAGCATCGTACAAATAAAGTTGGCTCATGGCAATTTGGGCATCCTGTGACTCTTGTCCAAAGCGCTTTACATTTTTCTCTGTACGCAGGATCACAGATTCGCACATGTACACTTCAATAAGGATATCAGAAACGGCCAAAACCACTTGTTGATGGCTTTCCAGGTCAGGTCCAAACTTCTTTACAGCGCTTCCCGCGATCATCAGGAAGACTTTTTTCATCCTGGCCAATAAGTCCTTTTCTTCAGAAAAAAACTCGGAATCATCGGATACATATAATTCGGGTACGCCCATAAGTTCTTCGCCCACAGCGGTGGCGGGACCCAAAAGGTCCACATGCCCCTTTAGCGCTTTTTTCACAAGCATTCCCACCGCAAGCATTCGGTTAATCTCATTGGTACCTTCATAAATACGGGCTATCCGTGCATCCCGCCAGGCCTTTTCCATGGGCGCATCCGCACTGAATCCCATTCCTCCAAAGATCTGAATCCCCTCATCTGTCACTTGTTGTAAGTCCTCCGATACAGCTACTTTTAGCAGGGAGCATTCTATTGCATATTCTTCGACCCCTTTTAATTCCGCTTCATGATGCGGGTTGCCTTCTGATTCCCTTAAAGCAATACGATCTTCTATATTTCCTGCAGCTCTGTAACAGGCAGCATCTCCGGCGTAGGCATTGGTGGCCATTTGGGCTATTTTAGACTTCATGGCTTCAAATTGTATGATCGGGGTACCAAACTGAACGCGATCAGAGGCATACCTGACAGCTTCGGTAATAACCCTTCGCTGGGCCTCCAGACAAGCCGCGGCTAATTTGATTCGTCCTATGTTAAGAGCATTCATGGCAATTTTAAAACCATTCCCGCGGTCGGAAAGCATGTTTTCTACAGGTACTTTGGTATCGTTGAAGAATACTTGCCGGGTAGAGGACGAATGTATCCCTAGTTTTTTTTCTTCCTCTCCCAGGCTAATACCGTTAGAGGCTTCGTTCTCGACAAGGAAGCCGGTGATATATTTATCATTTTCTATCCTTGCAAAAACAATGAAAAGGTTACAAAACCCGGCATTCGAGATCCACATTTTCTGGCCGTTGATCCGATAGGACTTTTTATCGGCTGACAGTACAGCGCTCGTTTTACCGGAATTTGCATCAGAGCCGGCCCCGGGCTCAGTGAGGCAATAGGCTCCGAACCATTCCCCTGAAGCCAGTTTGGGGACGTATTTCTGTTTCTGCTCCTCGGTCCCGTAGAGGGTAATGGGCATGGTGCCAATACCAGTATGAGCGCCAAATGCCGTACTGAAAGAGCCCGTAGCCCCTGAAATGTAATCGCAGACGAGCATTGTGGAAACGAAACCCAATCCCAGACCGCCATAGGATTCCGGAACGGCTACCCCCAGCAGGCCAAGTTCCCCCGCCTTCCGCATACATGCCTCGGTATAAGCATAGTCCTTCTTTTCAAAACGCTCCCAATGGGCCCAAAGCTCCCTGTTTACGAATTCCTTGGTACTGTCGCGCATCATCTGCTGTTCCTCTGAAAGATCTTCCAGGGTAAAAATAGCTTCACAAGGGGTTTCCCTGACAAGGAATTGACCCCCTCTTACCAAATCATCTGTTGTCGTTTGCACACCCATCTTTACTCGATTTTAATTTAATTAATAACTAAGAAAGTAATACTGCCTTTCAGATGCCACTCTCTGGCTTTCATCCTTCAGGGTTGGTCCAGAATGTTTCTTTCTACCTACTTTATGTTGTTTAATATATTTTTTCTGCCGTATGTATTTAGACGTTTTTCAGGTTTGGGGAATGAACCTTTAAACGACCGACAAACCTTCATTGCAAGGTATCCGGCACTGTTCAATTATGATAAAAATTCAAATATCCCGGCGGCACCCTGACCTGTTCCCACGCACATGGTAACCATTCCAAATTTTCCCTTCATTCCCTTCTTCCGCATTTCATCAAAGAGCTGGACGGATAATTTGGCGCCGGTACAACCCAGAGGATGACCAAGGGCGATGGCTCCGCCATTGACGTTGACGATGGAATCATCCAATTGTAATTCCCTGATGACGGCCAATGATTGTGAGGCAAAAGCTTCATTTAATTCTATCAGTCGGATGTCATCCTGTTTTAAGCCAGCTTGTTTTAAGGCCTTGGGAATCGCTTTTACTGGGCCGATTCCCATGATCCTCGGTTCAACGCCGGCTGCTGCATAGTTGACCAGCCGGGCAATTGGTTCCAGATTCATTTCCTTTACCATGGTTTCACTCATAACGAGCACGAAGGCAGCACCGTCACTCATCTGGGAAGAATTCCCTGCAGTTACAGTGCCGTCTGCAGCAAATACAGGACGGAGCTTGGCCAAAGCTTCCAGCGTTGTGTCGGACCTGGGACCTTCATCCTTGGAAACGGTATAATTGACGGTTTCTTTTTGCCCTGAAGGGTTAACAAAAGTATGCGCGATTTCTATCGGAACGATCTGCTCCTGAAACCGGTCCTCAGACTGAGCTTTGAGGGCCTTTATGTGGCTGTTATAGGCAAAGGCATCCTGATCATCCCTTGAAACCTTGAATTGTTTGGCGACTGCCTCGGCAGTCAGTCCCATTCCCCAGTAGTAGTCTTCATGTCCTGCCTTGGCCGTTGCGTAATCCGGCGTGGGCTTATAACCTCCCATTGGAATATAACTCATGCTTTCGGCCCCGCCGGCAATGATGCAATCTGCCATTCCCGCCTGAATTTTGGCTGAAGCAATCCCGATGGTCTCAATCCCTGAGGCGCAATAACGGTTTACGGTTACACCGGGGACATCCTCAATTTCAAGACCCATCAGCGAGATCAGGCGGGCCATATTGAGGCCTTGTTCCGCTTCAGGCATGGCATTGCCAACAATGACATCATCGATCCTCTTTTTATCCAGTTGCGGGAGCTGCTTCATCATGTAGTCGATAGTTTCAGCGGCCAGTTCATCCGGCCTTTTGAAACGGAACAACCCCCTGGGCGCTTTTCCTACGGCTGTTCGATAAGCTTTAACGATATATGCTGCTTTCATTTCTCAAAGTTTTATAAATCAGATCCCGGGCATTCAGAGTCTCGGAATGATATTTTCTTCCATAGAAATCAATGGTTCGGGCATTTTCCTGCTAATTTCCTTTGACATTATCTGTCAATGACCTGTTTTTGGATTTCATGCGCTGCTTATAGGGGTCGGATTTCTAAGCAATACCACAATACTTGATTCTGGCTGTATTTGTCTTCCTGCCCACCTTAGTTCCGAAGAGGTTTACCCGTTTTCAGCATGTGCTGAATTCTTTCAAGGGTCTTCCGTTCCGAACAAAGAGAAAGAAATGCTTCCCGTTCCAGATCAAGTAAATACTGCTCGCTTACATAACTTGCTTCGGAAAGGTCACCTCCGGCCATTACATAAGCCAACTTATTGGCAATCTTTTTATCATGTTCTGAAATATAATTACCTGCCTGCATGGCATCGGTCCCTACCAAAAACATGCCCAGAGCCTGTTTTCCGAGCACTTTGATATCTTTTCTTGGCACAGGTTTCGTATACCCCTTTTCTGCCATCAATTTTGCATATTGTTTAGCGGTCGCTATCTGACGATCTTTGTTAACAACGATCTTGTCTTTGCCTTTCTGTAGGACCCCTAAGTCAAAAGCCTCATAGGCAGAAGTGGAAACCTTAGCCATCCCTATGGTCAGGAAATATTCCTGCAATACATTGAGTTCCACATCATTTTTACGGAAAGTATCCGAAGCGCGAAGGGTCATCTCCTTAGACCCGCCACCCCCTGGTATAATTCCCACGCCGAATTCCACAAGGCCTATATAGGTTTCCGCAGCCGCAACGACCATGTCGGCATGAAGAGACAACTCGCATCCTCCGCCCAGGCACATTCCATGGGGTGCTGCCACGGTCGGGATCGAAGAATAGCGCATCCTCATCATTGTATCCTGAAACCGTTTTACGGCCATCTCCATCTCTTCATACTCCTGTTCAACAGCCAGCATAAAGATCATCCCAATATTGGCTCCCACAGAGAAATTAGGACCCTGATTGCCCACTACCAACCCTTGAAAATCTTTCTCAGCCAGATCGATAGCCTTATTAATACCTGTAAGAACATCTGCACCGATGGTATTCATTTTGGACTGAAACTCGAGGTTGAGAATCCCGTCTCCAAGATCCTCAATAACAACATCCTTATTTTTATAAACCTCCGAGGTCTTGCGGATATTGTCGAGGATAATAAAGGCATCCTGCCCCGGTACCTTTACCATCTCTTTTTTCGAAATATCATAATAATAGGAGGCGCCATCCTCTATGCTGTAAAATGAGTTGACCCCGGCCTCCTTCATCTCCTTCACCCAGGCTGCTGCCGTTAATTGCTCCTCCTCTATCAACTGCAGCCCGTGATCAAGGCCCACGGCGTCCCACACTTCGAAAGGTCCCTGTTCCCATCCAAATCCCGCTTTCATGGCATCATCAATTTTGTACAGCTCGGAGGTTATTTCAGGAATTCTGTGAGAAACGTAGGCAAATAATGAACCGAAACTCTTTCGGTAAAATTCCCCTGCCTTATCCTTTCCTTCCACCAAAACAGGAAATCTCTCCGGTACATTTTCTATGGTTTTGGTTTGCTCGAGGGTGGGAAACTTGCTGCTCTTCTTTGGTCTGTATTCCATGGTTTGGAGATCCAACCCAAGGATTTCGCTCTTTCCGTCCGGCTGGGTGACCTTTTTATAAAACCCCTGACCTGTTTTACTCCCCAGCCATTTATTATCAACCATTTTTCTGATAAAATCCGGCAGTTTAAATAGGTCAAGGCGTTCATCCTCCGGGCAATTTTCATAGATTCCGTTGGCAACATGCACCAGGGTGTCGAGGCCTACAACATCAACGGTTCTGAAGGTAGCCGACTTTGGTCTGCCGATCATTGGTCCGGTGAGTTTGTCAACATCTTCCACAGTTAGACCAAGTTCGCCTACCATGTGAAACAGGCTCTGAATACTGAATATGCCTATCCTGTTTCCAATAAATGCGGGGGTATCCCTGGCGATCACGGTGGTTTTACCTAAAAATTTCTCTCCGTATTCGCCTAAGAAACTAATGACATCAGGGGATGTTTCGGGACCGGGAATAATTTCAAATAATTTCAAATAACGGGCCGGATTGAAAAAATGCGTTCCGCAAAAATGGGACTGAAAATCCGGGGATCGGCCTTCGCTCATAAATGCAATGGGAATGCCTGAGGTATTGGAAGAGATAAGTGTTCCCTGTGTCCTGTGTTTTTCAAGCTGATCAAAAACTTGCTTTTTAATGTCCAGTCGCTCAACCACCACTTCAATGATCCAATCAACACGGGCAACTAACCGGATATCATCTTCTATATTACCTGTGGTGATCCGTTTTGCGAAATCCGGATGGTAAATGGGGGAGGGTTTCGATTTGAGTGCACTGGCCAGGGAATCATTGACGAGTCGGTTTCGCACCACCTTATCCTTAAACGTCAAACCGAGCGCCTCTTCTTTTGGCGTCAGTTCTCTGGGCAAAATATCCAAAAGCAAAACCTCCACTCCAATGTTGGCAAAGTGGCAGGCGATCCCACTGCCCATGATCCCGGAACCTATGACAGCTACCCTGTTTATATGTTTGTTCATGGATTAATTAGTTGATGTGTCTTTACTAAAAATTTTTTTTTCGGCTATGATCTGATCGATGGCATCTGTGACTTCAAAAAAAACAGCCAATTTTTCTGCAGGAACCTGTGCCCTGATCGCTTCATTGAACCTGATAACGGCATCCTTTGAGTCCTTTCTCTTTTCCAGACCGAAACCTGTCAGATGGATAAGGACACCGCGGCCGTCATTAGGGTTGGGTTTTCGCTCAATAAGGCCTTTTTCTTCCATGCTTTTAAGGATACGGGAAAGGCTGGTGGCTTCCATGCCCATCTTTGGCCCCAGGGCAGTCGAAGGAGTCCCTGTTTTAGGATCTATGCTCAAAAGGGTAAACCCTACGGCCATTGTGCTTTCGAAGGTTTTAGCCTCTTCATTGTACATCCTGGCGACGGCCTGCCAGGTAGCCCGAAGGGCGTAATCTATAGTTATTTCCTTCATAATCTCAAATATACGAATATTTATTATGCGTGCATAATAAATTTTGGAAATAATCGGTGAATTACAAGGGGTGGGGTTGAAAGAAATCCGCTGTTTATTCTGGGATGGGATCAGGCGTCTTTCTTCCCCGGGAAGGAGTGCTGATCAGTGCCCGTAGATTTCATTATACAATTGGAGGTATTTCTGCTTGACCTCCTTACGCTTCAGCTTCATGGTAGGTGTGAGGTGGCCGGCCTCTACGGACCAATCATCCGGGGTCAACCGGAATTGCTTGATCTTTTCCCAGTGCGCAAATTGTTCATTGGCGAGATCCACCTCCTGCTGAAGCCGTTCGACAATAGCTTTATCCCTGACCATCTCGGACGGTTTCCCGACAGAAATTCCGTGTTTTTTTGCCCAGGAAGCGACAAATTCAAAATTGGGTTGTATAAAAGCCGCAGGCATTTTTTCACCGTCTCCTATCACCATGACCTGCTCTATAAATCGTGATTGTTTTAATTTATTCTCAAGCAGTTGCGGGGCAACATATTTTCCGCCCGAGGTTTTGAACATTTCTTTTTTTCTGTCGGTAATTTTCAAAAAACCCTCTGCGTCAATTTCGCCTATATCGCCGGTAAAAAAGAATCCCTCCTTTAAAACTTCTTCTGTCTTTTGCGGCTCATTATAATATCCCATCATTACATTGGGCCCCTTGCATAAAATTTCGCCATCACCTGCGATTCTAACCTCCACTCCCTCTATGGGCTTTCCAACAGTTCCTATCTTCCATCCATGATCACGTGCGTCATTGACTGATATTACCGGGGAGGTTTCTGTCAGGCCATACCCTTCCATTACCGGAATGTCTGCCGCGCCAAATATTCTCGCCAGCCTTGGTTGCAGGGCAGCACTTCCGGAGACCATAGTTTCGAGATTCCCGCCAAGGCCGTCCTTCCATTTTGAGAAAATGAGTTGTCTCGCCACACGCAGCCGGGCTTCATACCACCATCCATTGGTGCCGTAGGGTTCAAATTTCAGCCCCAGATCAACAGCCCAGAAGAACAGTTTCCTTTTTATTCCACGGAGCTCACCGCCTTTCGTAATAATCCTTTCATATACTTTTTCCAGCAATCTTGGGACCACGGTCATCACGTTGGGTTTCACCTCCCTCATGTTGTCTCCTATTTTGTCCAGACCTTCCCCGAAATAAATTGTGATCCCGCAGTATTGGTACAAATATGTAATCATCCGCTCGAAAATATGACAGATGGGCAGGAAACTCAGGGAAAGACTTCCCTGTTCAAAAGGGACGCGTTTTTTGCTGGAAAGCACATTAGAGACGATATTGTCATGGGATAACATGACACCTTTTGGCTTTCCTGTAGTACCCGAAGTATAAATAATCGTCGCCAGATCCAAAGGTTGTATGGCGTCCATTCTCAGTTGGACTTCTTCCTGACCGGACTTGTCCTGCCCAAGTTCCAGAACTTCGGACCAGTTTTTGCAACCCTCCAGCATGTCAAAGGAATATACTTCCCGCATGGCCGGCACATTGGATCTGATCGCATTTACTTTTTCCAGAACCTCGCCGCAGGAAACAAAACAATAGATGGCTCCCGAATGATTGAGAATATATTCATAATCCTGTTCGGCAATGGTAGGGTAAATGGGCACATTCTGGGCGCCAACCTGTAAAGTGCCAATATCCAGTACGTGCCATTCGGTTCTGTTGGTCATGGTGATGACGGCGATCTTATCCCCGGCTTTTACACCCAATCGCAACAACCCCCTGCTGATGGCATTTGCGTTCTCTACATATTCCCTGCTCGAGATGGATTCCCATTTACCCTGCAACTTAGTGACAAGGGATTTATCCATATTGAAATGATCGAGCTGGTACCGCGGGAAGTCGAATAATCGTGTGGGTTCTTGCATGCCTGCCATTGTATTGGTAATGAAAAATAGGAAAAGAATACGGGATAATAAAATTGTGGAATCACTATTCGTCAATTACATCCTTGCGGCAATGCTGCCGGATCGGATACAGCCGCAGAGATCTGGTCAGGCCTTTGGCCCGGCGTTTAACTTCGCCCGGTTAAGGGAATTGAATATCAAGGTTTTCTGATGGCCGTAATGTTTGACTTATCCTTCTTTCATTTGCAGTTTTTCGGTCTTTTCATCTGCAGTTTCCAGCCATCTCCGGGCATTGACAAAGGCTTCGATCCAGGGTGATACCTCGTCCTGGCGGCCCTCCTCATAGTAGGCCCAGTTCCAAGGAAAAGCTGATCTTTCGAGATGAGGCATGGTCACCAGATGCCGGCCTGTTTTGTCACATAACATGGCTACATTGTAGTCACTTCCGTTGGGATTTGCCGGGTAGTCGAGATATCCGTATTTGGCGACAACATAGTAATCTTCCTCCGGCCGTGGCAACTGGAACCTTCCCTCTCCGTGGGAAATCCAAATTCCGAGAACCGATCCGGAAAGATTGGACAGCATGATGGAATGGTTGTCATGTATTCGAACAGAGGTAAAGTTACTCTCGTGCTTACCGGACCGGTTAAACGTTAGTTTGCCGTGAACTTCGTGTTCCGGATTGATCAGATCCAATTCCATAAATAGCTGACACCCGTTACAAATCCCGATAGAGAGGGTATCAGTCCGGCCAAAAAACTTGTTCAGGGCATTCCTTGCCTTTTCGTTATATTTAAAAGCCCCGGCCCATCCTTTTGCACTTCCCAGTACATCCGAATTTGAAAATCCGCCAACTGCCCCGATGAACCTAATATCCTCCAGAGTTTCCCTGCCCGAAATGAGATCGGTCATATGAACATCTTTTACATCGAAACCGGCAAGGTAGAGGCAATTGGCCATTTCCCGTTCAGAGTTGCTGCCCTTTTCCCGGATGATTGCAGCTTTGGGCCTGAAACCAGTGTCACTCACAGAGGGCCGCTTTCCCGTAAAATGATCCGGGAAATGATATATGAGCGGTTGCTTTTTAAAATTACGAAATCTGGATTTGGCCAATCCCTCCGACGTCTGCAGGTCATCCAGAAGGAAGGATGTCCTGAACCAGATATCTCTGAGCCCGGCAACCTCCAGGTCAATATTTGAATCCAGATTCCTGATACGCAATTTGGCATCACGGTTGGCTGTGCCAATTTTGTGCCAGCGAATGGATTTTTTTGATAAAAATTCTTCCACAGAACGATCTTCGGCCTGGAATACCACCCCGCAATTTTCGGAAAATAGGAGCCTGACTATATCTTTCTCCCCCAGATCTGTCAGGTCAATATCAGCGCCTATTTCAGTTGTTGCGAAACACATCTCAAGCAGGGTGGTAATAAGACCTCCTGATGCCACATCATGTCCCGCCAAAATCCTATGAGCCCGGATCAAATCCTGAAGGGCGTTAAACACCGTCTTTACATAGGCCGGATCATGAACAGTAGGGGCGGTATCACCGATGCCATTCAGGACCTGCATTAGTGAAGAGCCACCAAGCTCAAAGCTATCCCCTGAGAGGTTGATATAATACAGAGGACCACCATTTGCCTGTATTACGGGTTCCATAACATGGTCAATTGCGTCACAATGACCTGTAGCAGAAATGATAACCGTACCTGGCGCAATCACCTCCCCCGCTGGATATTTCTGCTTCATGGAAAGGGAATCTTTTCCGGTGGGCACGTTGATCCCCAACGCGATGGAAAATTCAGAAACAGCCTGAACCGCCTCGTATAGCCGGGCATCTTCGCCTTCGTTTTTACAGGGCCACATCCAGTTGGCCGAAAGTGATACGGACTTCAGGCCGTCTTTCAGAGGCGCCCATACAATATTGGTTAAGGCTTCGGTAATGCTGTTCCGACTGCCGGCAACGGGGTCGATCAATCCCGTCACAGGAGAATGCCCGATAGAGGTGGCGATACCCTCCCTGCCGTTAAAGTCGAGTGCCATTACTCCGCAATTATTAAGAGGAAGTTGTAAGGGTCCGGTACATTGCTGCTTGGCAACAAGCCCACCCACACAGCGATCCACTTTATTGGTCAGCCAGTCCTTGCACGATACCGCCTCCAATCGCAATACCTGTTCCAGATAGGAGTATACTTTTTCAGGGGAGTAAACAGGTGATGTATAGGTCCGTTTTACAGAGGTATCAGTGATGATGGTCTTGGGGGAACTCCCAAAAAGGTCGGAGAGGTGAAGATCCATTGGTTGGTCCCCGCCCTGAGCTGTGAATATAAACCGTTGATCACCGGTGACAATGCCTACCTCATATAAGGGTGATCTTTCACGGTCCGCTACCCGTTTCAGATAATCAAGATCCTTTGCTCCAATGACCAGCCCCATTCTTTCCTGAGATTCATTCCCGATGATCTCTTTGGCAGACAGGGTTGGATCACCAACGGGAAGGGCATCCATTAGAATCGTCCCGCCCGAATTTTCGACCAGTTCGGAAAGACAGTTGAGATGCCCTCCGGCTCCATGATCATGAATGGAAATGATAGGATTTGTTTTACTTTCTACCATGGTTCGAATGGTATTGGCGGCCCGCTTTTGCATTTCCGGGTTGGAACGCTGTATCGCATTGAGTTCTATCGCGGCGCTGAATTCGCCGGTATCCGTGCTTGAAACGGCCGCTCCCCCCATCCCGATTCTGTAATTGTCCCCGCCCAGAAGGATCATTTTATCGCCTTTTTCCGGATCTCCCTTTAATGCCTGCGTTGCTTTGGCATACCCAATCCCCCCAGCCTGCATGATGACTTTATCATAACCCAGTTGCCTATTTCCTTCCTGATGTTCAAAAGTGAACAGGGATCCGGCAATCAGGGGCTGTCCGAATTTATTACCGAAATCAGAGGCGCCGTTTGATGCCTTGATCAGAACGTCCTTCGGATGCTGGTAACGCCATGGTCGTTCCGCCATTCCTTTTTCCCATGTCCGTTCATGATCCAGCCGGGAATATGAGGTCATATAAACCGCTGTCCCTGCCAACGGCACTGAGCCTCGTCCTCCTGCCAGCCGGTCCCTTATCTCCCCTCCGGAACCTGTGGCAGCCCCGTTGAAAGGTTCCACGGTGGTGGGGAAATTATGAGTTTCGGCTTTAAGGGAAATGACGGAGGCAAAAGGGACTTTACGATAGTAGGAGGGGAGATCCCCGTGTTCAGGTGCAAATTGCTCTACCTCCGGCCCCTTTAGAAATGCCACATTGTCCTTATAGGCAGAGACAATGTCATTCGGATGCGTTTTGGAGGTCTTTTTTATGAGCTGGAACAGGGAGGAAGGTTGTTCTTTCCCATCAATAACAAATGTCCCATTAAATATTTTATGACGGCAATGTTCAGAATTGACCTGACTGAAACCAAATACTTCTGAGTCTGTTAAATCCCTCTCCAGCTTTTTGGACAATTGTTCCAGATACATAATTTCTTCCGGACTAAGTGACAGGCCATGCTCGACATTGTAGGCAGCGATATCAAGGATCTTGATTATGGGTTCGGGTGACACCCCTACGTCAAATACTTCCTGTCCCAGCCCCTTATATTTTTGTGAAAGCATGGGATCAAAATCTGTGAAACCTGGCGACACATGCTGAAACTCTTCAATTCGGAAAATACCTGTAATTCCCATATTTTGGGTTATTTCGGTAGCATTTGTGCTCCATGGAGTGATCATGGCAGCACGGGGTCCAACAAAAAAGGCGTCCAGGGACGCCACGCTCATCTTGGGTGCATTGCCGAAGAGCCAAACAAGCTTCTCCACTGTTGCCTCTGAGAGATCTGCTTTAGATTGTAAGGCAAATACCTTTGTGGCAGGGTCCCCGAAAAAATGGATCATGTAACTGGGCTTAAGGGTTGGGAAAGCACAAATTTACGTCTTTTCAGGAAATAGAAACCAAGTAGTAATTAACAGCCGCTTTACTGATTGTTGATAAAAAGTAAGTCAGGATCGCTGCATTCGGGCCATATAAAAGCCGTCAAAACCGCTTTTGGATGCGTATATTTTTTTCTCCTCCAGGAGCCGGTATTCTTTTCCTTCTTCAGTGTTCAGGAAGGCGGCAACCTGTCGCTCATTTTCACCGGGCAGGACGGAGCAGGTAGCATACACAAGATGCCCCCCTGTTTTTACCATTTTACTGTAGATCATCAGAATTTCCTGCTGTCCGGCCTCTAACTTTTCTATGAACTCCCGGGAAAGTTTCCATTTGGCATCCGGGTTCCTGCGCAGGACCCCCAGGCCGCTGCAGGGTGCATCCAAAAGTACGTGATCTGCGCTACCAAATAGTTTTTTAATGACCTTTGTGGTCTCAATGACTCTTGGTTCTATATTGTGGGCCCCTCCACGTTTGGCTCTGCGTTTGAGCTCCCGCAACTTGTTCCCATAGATATCGAGGGCGATAAGCTGGCCTTTATTTTCCATTAGCGCTGCAAGATGCAGTGTTTTGCCCCCGGCACCCGCACAGGCATCGATAACGCGCTCGCCCGGGTTTGTTTTCATAAATGGCGCTACAAGCTGAGAGGAGGCGTCCTGTACTTCAAAATACCCCTTTTTAAAGGCCTCCGTGGTAAAAACATTGGATCGCTCCTTTAATTTCAGGGCATCAGGATATCCGCTAATCATTTCAGTTGTTATTTCCTCCTTCAGCAGGAGGCCTGCGAGTTGTTCCCTTGAAATTTTTAATCTGTTCGCTCTCAAAACTACCGGTGCCTGCTCATTGAGAGCGGCAAGTTCCTTTGTCCATAATGCTTCGCCGAGTTCTTCAGAACCAAGGTCGTCCAGCCAGTCAGGTACAGATTCCCTGAATTTCCGGATCTTTGACAGTTCGTCGAACCGTCCTTTGATCCTGCGGGCAGGAGTGTCCTCGATCTGCTTCCAATCGGGCAGAGGGATTCCTCTCAGAACGGCCCATACGGCAAAAATCCTGTAAAGATTGGCCCTGTTGAAAGGTGCGGATACTTCCGCGATTTCTTCATACAATCGCTTCCACCTGACAATATCATAGGTTGTTTCAGCTATAAAGGCACGGTCCCTGGCACCCCAGCGTTTGTCCCGTTTCAGCATTTTTTCAACCACCTTATCTGCATACGCCCCCTCGTTGAAGATGAGAAGCAGGCCATCTATGACCGCAAATACGAGATTCCTGTGTAAGCGCATGATGAAAATTAAGTTTGCAAAGGTATTGAATTTGGTATAAATCCTTTTACTTTGGGCAAAGTAAATAACCATGCGACTCCTTCTGATCCTGGGCCTGGGCCTGCTTCTGATTAGCTGCGCCGAAAAGCAGGATCGCCCTTATTTTACCTCGGTTAAGATTTTTCCTGTACTGGATGATTCTTTGAGTATCAGGGCGATAGAACTGATGCCGGGCAGTCTTGCCTTCGCTGCTGATAAAGGGGTGTTCGGAACCGTGGAACTCGGCAGTGGTAAGATCAGACGGGGGGTTCAGACTTATGACAGCCTCCTTCCCGAATTCAGGGCCGTGGCCCATACAAAGAATGATTTCTTTATGCTTTCCGTTGCCAGTCCGGCATTGTTGTTTAAAACCAGTGATCAGGGCCGGATGTCCCTGGTATATGAGGAAAGAGATACCCTGGCCTTCTACGATGCCATGATATTCTGGAATGATCTTGAAGGCCTTGCCATAGGAGATAGCATGAACGGATGTCTTTCAGTGATTATTACCAGGGACGGAGGAAACCAATGGAAAAAAACACCGTGCAATCAATTGCCGAGCGCATTGCCGGGGGAAGGTGCCTTTGCGGCCAGCAATACCAATATCGCCCTCTCCGGAGATCAGGCATGGGTAGGCACTACCGCCGGACGTTTGTTGTATACCGCAGACAAGGGTATGAGCTGGTCCATTCTGCCATCTCCCATCCTGCATGATACCCCAAGCCAGGGTATATATTCCATAGATTTTGAAAATGGATTGCTGGGAATAGCCTTCGGGGGAGATTATACGCGCCCCGAGGAGAATATCGCTAATAAGGCGCTCACCAGAGATGGGGGAAAAACCTGGCGTCTGCTTGCCAGCGGAAAAGAGCCCGGATATAAAAGTTGTGTGCGATTTGTTCCCGGCTCAGAGGGCAAGGAGATTGTCGCCACGGGTTTTACAGGGATCTCCTATTCCAAAGATATGGGGGAGCACTGGGAACAGATTTCGCCGGAATCATTTTATACAATCAGGTTTATAAATGATACCCTGGCTTATGCCGCAGGAAAAAACCGGATTTCAAAACTCATCTTTCGATAGGCCGGCTGTTGGTTGCCTGACTCCTTTTCAATGTATATCCCCGCTTCCGCGATTTCGGTATTGCCTGATCAGCTGACGCTTGAAATCTTCTTCGGAGCGAAGCAGCAGCAACGTTTTTTTAGCAGTGATCACTTTGTCCAGCTTTAGCAGGAATTCCCGGTCCAGTTCCTCCTCCTCCTCCTCAAGGGCCAGATAGGTCTTTAATAATACCTCTGCATCCTTTTCAGAAAAACTTTCCATTTCGCGCATTCGGCCACGTATTTCATTATGTTCTCTCTCCCTAAGCACATCTCGCTCTTTTTCATATTGATTATAGATCGGCCAGAAAGCTTCGGCCTCCTTACTGGTCAGTTCCAAATGCTCCGTGATAAAGGCGACCTTCAAGGCTTTGATTTTATCCTTATTCGGTTTGTTTTGTCCATAAAACAGGCCTGTAACCGACAAACAGATGAGTAAGGCTATTTTCCTGTATTTATTCATCATTCTCGAGGTTTAGATCTTCAAAATCTTCAATATTGGTATTCAGGTAATCCAGAACCTGTTCCTCCCGAAATGGGCTGTCAATGATATCAGTTATCTCTACCTGTTCCAGTGGGATCATTTCCGCAATTTCATAAGTTGATATATCCAACTCATTAAATTCAAAATAATATTCTATCTCCGAACTCGCCAGATCTTCAAATGACATTTCTTTACCGGTGATGGGGGACTTTGTCAGAAGAACCGCAAAGCTTACCAGAATGAAAATAACGGCTACCGAAGCAGCGGCGAGATATTTCTGTTGAAACGTAATTGACCTGATAGGCAATACGCGTACTTGTTCTTTGGAGATGGCGGTTGAAATCTTGGCATTCAGCGAATCAAAGTATCCCTCCGGAACCTGAAAAGCCTCATTTGAACCTCCAATGGTGTCCTCCAGCGAAACAGCGTCCTTTAGTTCCGCGCTCAAACCATCAAGATAGCCATCGGGGATTTTAAATGGATTATTTATTTTGTTCAGGTTCATTGCACTCATTTGACTATGGATTCGTGAAAAGGTTTAATTCGGATACGGTATTTTGGTTTTAACGTTACAGCCATCTTAAAGAGCCGCAGCTAGTTAGTGGTTTTTAATAGGGTTTCAATCTTTTTTACTGCCAGATGATAGGAAGCTTTCAATGCGCCAACGCTGGTGTCCAGGATTTCGGCGATTTCTTCATACTTCAGTTCTTCAAAATATTTCATATTAAAGACAAGCTTCTGCTTTTCCGGCAATGTGGCAATGGCTTTCTGCAATTGTAACTGGATCGTATCCCCTTCAAAATAGACATCCTCCTGCAAATTACCTGCCGTCCTCTCCAGTAAGGTTTCGTTTGGAATTCCTAATTTTTTTGACTTGGTTTTCAGAAACGAAAGGGCTTCGTTTGTGCTAATCCTGTACATCCAGGAATACAATTTGCTCTCCCCTTTAAAGCCATCGATATTCCGGTAGATCTTTATAAATGTATTCTGAAGTACATCGTCGGTATCGTGATGGTCCAGCACAATTCTGCGGATGTGCCAGTACAGTCGCTCCTTGTAGGTCTCTACAAGGAACTCAAAGGCCTGATTCTGGCTGTCTTTCTGCTTGAGTTGCGCTACTAAGGTCTCTTCCGCTATCAATACAAAGGCGTTATATCTTTTAGACTTCCGTACAAGAGAATGGTTTAACAGGAACCTCCCGATCCATGCCGTTATCCGCAGGAGGTCAGATGGCATATGCTATCCAAGGGATTGCATTTCCACCAGTTTTCTGTAGGTTCCGTTCCGGTTCATCAGTTCTTCATGGGATCCCTGCTCAACGATCACTCCTTTTTGCAGGACAATGATCGTATGTGCGTTCTGGATGGTAGACAGCCTGTGTGCAATGACTAAGGAGGTGCGGTTGCGCATCATTTTTTCAAGAGCATCCTGCACAAGTCTTTCACTTTCGGTATCGAGTGCAGAGGTAGCTTCATCGAGGATCATGATTGGCGGGTTTTTTAACACTGCCCTGGCGATTGAGATCCGTTGTTTTTGACCTCCACTCAGCTTATTACCACTATCCCCGATGTTTGTGTGGTATCCCTGGGGCAACTCCATTATAAATTCATGGGCATTGGCAATTTTAGCTGCTTCGGTAATTTCCTCCCTTGAGGCACTTTCTTTCCCCATTCCAATATTATTCTCCACAGAATCATTAAAAAGGATGGATTCCTGAGTAACCAGTCCTAGCAGGTTCCGAAGTGACTTCCTGCTGATCTCCCGGATACTGATGCCATCTATGCTGATATCCCCTTCATTTACATCATAAAACCTAGTAAGAAGATTGGCCAGGGTACTCTTACCGCTGCCAGATTGTCCGACCAAAGCAATGGTGTGACCTTTGGGAACCGTAAGGCTGAAATTCCTAAGGACATATTCTTCCCGGTACTTAAAAGAGATGTTGTCCATTTTAATTGCCATCCTGAAATCCGTCTTCTCCACCGCTTCCGGACGATCTGTGATCGGGTTGGTTGTCTCCAAAATTTCCAAGACACGTTCTGCGGCCGCATTTCCCTTTTTAATATCATACGAAGCCTTACTGATCGCTTTGGCAGGTGTCAGAATGTTATAGGCCAGACCCATGTACGCAATAAATGATGGGGCGTCAAGAGTTCCATCCACCAATACCATTTTTCCCCCAAACCAAAGTAAAACACCTATAACCAATATGCCCAGAAATTCACCGATGGGGGAGGCCATGTTCTGGCGATTCAATAATTGATTTGAATATCTGAAAAAGCGACCCGTAGACTGTTTGAAGGTATTGTAGAACCGGGCTTCGGCATTAAAAGCTTTAATCACTCGAAGGCCTCCCAGGGTTTCTTCTACAATAGAAAGAAACCTCCCTTGTTCCCGCTGTACTTTGTCCGATTGCTTTTTTAGGGATTTTCCGATCCGGGAAATGATCATCCCCGCCACCGGGATAAAAATGAAAACGAAAAGGGTCAGTTTAACGCTGATAAGGAACATGATAATAATGGTAAACAGGATGGTAAGAGGTTCCCTTACAATGAGCTCAAGGATCGAGAGAAAAGAATGTTGAATTTCCAGCACGTCAGAGGTAATCCTGGCGATAACATCTCCTTTCCGTTTTTCAGAGTAATAAGCGATTGGCAATTCGGTGATTTTCTGATACAACCGGTTTCGGATATCTTTAAGTACCCCGTTCCTTAAGAAGGTGATGAAGTACATGGCAAGGTAGTTAAAAATGTTCTTTAACAGGAACAGGATAAGAACCAACCCTATGACCAGCAGCAATCCGCCCATAGGTTCGTCCCCGGAGTAACGGCTGATATAATAGTTCATGGAATCCAGGTAATAATCCTTTAAATTTCCCAGTCCCTGATAGGCAGGTTTTTCAAAAACCTGCTTGGTTTTGTCAAAAAGCACTTCGAGCATAGGGATGAGGGCTGCGAAAGATAATGCACTGAAAAGTGCATACAGGATGTTGAAAAAAATATTCAGGAAACCGAACTTCCGGTAAGGACGGGCAAAGCGAACGATTTTTTTGAAGTATTCCATTACTCCAGGTTGAGTTCTTTCACGATCCGGTCCAGTTTGGCATTCAATTCCTGGTCTAATTGCTGAAATTGCGAACGCTCGGAGAGCCGGGCATTAACACTGAAATAAAATTTTATTTTAGGTTCTGTTCCACTTGGCCTGGCGGCCATGCGGGTTCCTTCTTCCGTTGTATATATAAGCACATTCGACGCCGGTAAATCCATCTTCCGGACCCTTCCGGTACTAAGATTTCTGGAGGTGCCATCGTTATAATCCTCAATGAGTATCACCTGTGATCCATCCAGGGAGGAGACTGGATCCTCTTTGAATCTTCGCATCATCTGACTGATTTCTTCGGCCCCGCTCATACCTTTTTTAGTGAGGGAAATAAGGCGTTCCTTATAAAAACCGAAATCCATATAACACCGGATCAATTCTTCATAAAAGGAACTTCCCCCAGCCTTGGCTGCTGAAGCAATTTCACAGGCGAGTAGGGTGGAGGTCACCGCATCCTTATCCCTAACAAAATCGCCTACCATATACCCGAAGCTTTCTTCGCCGCCCCCAATAAAATCCTGCCCGGAATAGTCCTTGATCATTTTGGCAATCCATTTAAACCCCGTGAGTGCCGTCTTGCACTCCACACCATAGGCCCTGGCCAGCTCCTCCATCATTGGAGTGGATACGATCGTCGTAGCAATGTATTCATTGCCTTTAAAGCCATGTTTCTTTCTCTGATCAAGCAGGAACCTTGTCATCAAAAGCATGGTTTGATTCCCATTTAGCAATTCTATGACACCCTGCGGATTCCGTACGGCAATCCCCAGCCTGTCACTGTCAGGATCAGTTCCTATGACCATATCCGCATTGATGGCTTCTGCTTTTCGAATGGCTATCGACAGCGCTTCCGGTTCTTCCGGATTTGGGGATTTGACAGTCGGAAAATCTCCGTCTGGGACAGCCTGTTCTGCTACGACGGTCACATTCTGATACCCGGCCTTCTCCAGGACTTCCGGGATCGCTGTAATAGAGGTACCATGCAAGCTGGTAAAAACAATATGGAAATTATCCTTCCCCGGAGCCCCAAAATTGCCATTGGCCACACAGGCTTTTATAAACGGAAGGTCTACTTCCTTGTCAATTAAACGGATGAGGGTTGGGTCTGCTCTGAAATTAATATCGGAATAATGGAGCCTGTTGATCTCCCGGATGATCCCTTCGTCCTCCGGAGGTACGATCTGCCCTCCGTCGGTCCAGTACACTTTGTAGCCATTGTATTCCGGTGGATTGTGAGAGGCCGTGAGTACGATCCCGGCATGGCATTGGAGGTGTCGCACTGCGAAAGATAGTTCAGGGGTTGTTCTCAACCCTGAGAATAAACTCACACTGATTCCGTTCGCTGACAGGACTTCGGCAACGGTGCGTGAAAGTGTATCGCTCTGATGCCTGCAATCATAGGCGATCACAACTTTTATATTTTCGGAAGGATATATTTTCCGGAGGTAGTTACTCAGGCCCTGCGTACTTTTTCCCAGAGTGTACTTATTGATCCTGTTGGTTCCCGCGCCCATAATGCCACGCATGCCCCCGGTTCCGAATTCCAGGTCCTTGTAAAACCGGTCCTTTAATTCTTCCGGATCATTTTCTATCAGTTGACGGACCTCGTTTTGTACATCAGCGTCAAATTCATCCGTTAGCCACGCCTTGGCGGTATTTAAAATTTCATTCATGGTGCAATGCCACTTGGGTATAGTGGCGCCAAAATTACGAAGAATATTGATTATGGATCCGGCTTAGGTTGATTTCTTCCGCGATGCTGTATCTGGGATCATTCTTCCTGGTCCGCACCATGATCTCCCCTAGAAAGCCTGCGAGAAACAGCTGGGTTCCGATGATCATTGCGGTAAGGGAGATAAAGAACTGTGGTCGCGAGCTAAGAAGCCTGCCCCGGGGGTTGATAAATACCTTGTCTATTCCGAGGTAAATGGCGAAACCGAAGCCAATAAGGAACATCATCACGCCAAGGGCTCCGAACAGGTGCATCGGCCGGCGGCCGAATTTGGATACAAACCAGATAGTAATCAGGTCCAGAAATCCGTTGATGAAACGATCCATCCCGAATTTGGTCTTCCCGTATTTACGTGCCTGGTGCTGAACCACCTTTTCGCTTATCCTGGAAAATCCTGCACTTTTGGCAAGCACGGGAATATACCTGTGCATTTCACCAGACACTTCTATGGATTTTGCCACCTCCTTACGGAACGCCTTCAAGCCGCAATTGAAATCGTGAAGTCTTAACCCCGAAGTGCGTCTTGCAGCCCAGTTAAATAGCTTGGACGGAATATTCTTGGTGATCAGTGAATCATATCTTTTTTTCTTCCAGCCGGAGATGAGGTCAAACTCATGGGTCTTGATAAGGTGGTACATTTCCGGAATTTCTTCCGGGTTATCCTGCAGATCGGCATCCATGGTGATTATCACTTCTCCTTCTGCCGCTATGAAGCCTGCATGAAGGGCCTGGGACTTGCCAAAGTTCTTCTGAAAGCGGATCGCCCTGACGTGGGGATTAGTGAGGGCAAGGCCTGAAATGATATTCCAGGATTCGTCCGTACTCCCGTCATCTATAAAAAGAATTTCATACAAAAAATGATTGGATTGCATTACACTGACAATCCAATCATGTAGTTCTTTAAGCGATTCTTCTTCGTTTAATAAAGGAATTACAATGGACAGATTCATTGATTCAAATAGAGCATTCCTTCAAAAGTACAACTTTCGGACTTAATACGCCGGTTTGGCCTTTTTTAGAATCAGCCCTGAGATAAGACCCCCGATCAGACCAATGATGATATTGATTATAAGGATGATAGGGTAGGACATCCATGCAAATTTTTTCTGCATTTCTATCCCCTGGTCCAGCTGTTCCTGGCTCAGGCTCGGGTTATCTTCCATCGCCTTTTGTTTCCCGATTTCAAATACCTTGTCCAGATAGTCAGGTTCTATGAAATTGGAGAGTACGAAAAAGTAGATAAGCCCGATGATCCCGGCGATCAGCGTGACGCCGGCACCTAGTTTAAGAGCCTGGGAAATTGTCAGATACCCCAGATTTGCTTTCCTGAACTGCTGCACGCAGATAAAGATGGCCGCAAAGGCGAGTACAATGCCGATGACCTGGACGGCGACATTCTGGTCATAATGCATGTCCATAGAAAATAACATCAGACTGAAAACGATGCTGGCGCCTCCCAGGAGGAGACCATAGTTGAGTGCGTATTTCCCTGTTTTAGGTAGCGTTTCTTCCATTTTTAAGGTGTTTTTTTGGTTGTTATTTTTGTTAGTTGCAGATATTTGGAACTTGTTACAACTAAAATTACATTATTTAACTTTTATTTTTAGAAATTAAAATTATTGTTTCTTCCAAAAAATCGTTAAATTTGCGGCCTGAAAAATTGAGTATATTATATCCTGTATCATGAGAAAAGGCATTCACCCGGAAAACTACAGATTAGTTGCATTCAAAGACATGTCCAATGAGGATGTCTTTATTACCAAATCCACGGCAGATACCAAGGAATCCCTTGAGGTGGACGGCGTGGAATACCCGCTGGTAAAACTTGAAATTTCGCGCTCTTCGCATCCTTTCTATACAGGGAAGGCTAAACTTGTGGATACCGCTGGCAGAATTGACAAGTTTAAGAACAAGTATCAGAAATTTAAAAAACCTGAGGCTGCAGCCGAAGAGGAAGAGGCAAAACCTGCTGTAAAAGCCAAAAAGAAATAATATTATTTTCCACTGACCATAAAGAAGCGCCCCCGGTATGACATCGGGGGCGTTTATTTTTTAATTTTGTTGAAAACCCGGTGAATGAATTATATCCTGTTTGATGGTTCTGTAAGAAATTCACTCCTGCCTTTTACCTTTACCAGACCCGTGGCCGACATAAGGATCGGAATTCTTACCATCAGGGAAAAATGGGAAAAGTTTCTTGGCGCTGTTACCAGTACTAAAACCGAAGCCTACCTGTCTGTAAAGTTTCCGATGCGGACGGAGGACGAGAATATACTCATCAATGGTTCTTTTCTGCCTTCTCCGGAGCTTGTTAGCGCCGTGCAGGGTCTTAGAAACGATGAAGCACTATACTTTCAGGAAGAGCTTATCGCTGCACGGTTCCGGGGGATTTCAACCAACCCGGATGACCTGGCATACAAGCGCATCCCCTTTGAGCAGAAAGTAATGAGAATTGTCAATACATGGGATATATTCTCAATGAATGGTGAAGCCCTGCAGGCCGACTTCGATCTGATCACACGGGGTCGTAAAAGTGCCCCCATTCCTACCACCAACCAGGTCGTACGTCCTGATAATATTTTTCTTGAGGAAGGTGCGCGGGTAGAATTTAGCCTTCTAAATGCCACAGAGGGTCCCATCTATCTCGGGAAGGATTCCGAAGTGTGGGAAGGCAACCTGATCCGTGGCGCTTTTGCACTTTGTGAAAGGGCGGTGGTAAAGATGGGAGCAAAGATCTATGGGCCAACGACCGTGGGGCCTTACGGAAAAGTTTGCGGGGAAATAAACAATTCGGTCATCTTCGGGTATTCAAGCAAAGGACATGACGGGTATCTTGGCAACTCAGTTCTCGGTGAATGGTGCAATATCGGTGCAGATTCCAATAATTCCAACTTAAAAAACAACTACGCCAAAGTCCGCTTGTGGAATTATGCCACTGAGTCCTTTGAGCAAACAGGGCTGCAATTTTGCGGCTTAATGATGGGTGATCACAGCAAGACGGCAATTAATACCATGTTTAATACCGGGACGGTGATCGGTATAAATTGCAATATTTATGTACCCGGCTTTCCAAGGAATTTCGTCCCCAGTTTCAGCTGGGGTGGGGCTTCCGGTTTTTCAACTTACCTACCTGAAAAAGCGTTTGAGGCGGCAAGGGTCATGATGGCCAGGCGTCATGTTGATTTTGGGAAGGTGGACGAAGATATCTTGCGCCAGATATTTCAGCTTACTCAGAAATGGCGAAATTATTAAATATACCGCGGGTTCTCTTATATATCGGCCCGAGGGCAGGATTCGCTCAGGAACTTCGATTACGGCTTCTTCCGAAAGCTACCGGGAATACGTATCTTTGGCACCTGTGTCAGTGATATCAAAATATAACAAAGTGGCGTTCCATACCCTGGGATGTAAACTCAATTTCGCAGAAACCTCTACAATTGCCCGGGATTTTGAAAAAGATGGGTTTGAGCGGGTCGACTTTTCCGAGGCAGCAGATATGTATGTCATCAATACTTGTTCCGTTACCGAAAACGCGGACAGGCGATTTGGTGATACGGTGAAAAAGGCAAGAAGGCAGAATCCTGATGCATTTATCGCCGCAGTGGGTTGCTATGCGCAATTAAAACCCTATGAACTCGCTGAGGTGGAAGGTGTCGACCTGGTTTTAGGGGCCACAGAAAAGTTCAGGATCTTGGCTTATATTCATGAGCTTTTGAAGCAGCCGCGAGGGACCAGTCGACAGGCTCAGGTTCATTGCTGCGAGATATCGGAGGCCGACTTTTATGTGGGGAGTTATGCCATAGGAGACCGGACAAGGGCCTTTCTTAAGGTTCAGGATGGCTGTGACTACAAATGTTCCTACTGCACCATTCCGCTGGCCAGGGGGATCTCCCGCAGTGATACGCTGGAGAATGTTCTTAAAAATGCCCGGGAAATAGCCGCACGGGGAATCCGCGAAATTGTTCTCACCGGGGTGAATATCGGGGACTATGGGAAGGGCGAATTCGGAAATAAGAAACACCATCATACTTTTCTGGATCTGGTGAATGCCCTGGATAAAGTCAATGGGATATCCAGGCTTAGGATATCTTCCATTGAACCTAACCTTCTGTGCGATGAAACGATAGACTTTGTTGCGGGAAGCAGGGCATTTGTCCCCCATTTCCATATTCCGCTACAAAGTGGGAGTGATCATATGCTCCGGCTGATGCGGCGTCGTTATATTTCACAACTGTACAGGGAAAAGGTGGAGCGGATCCGGAAGAGAATGCCGGACGCCTGTATAGGGGTGGATGTGATTGTTGGGTTCCCCGGAGAAACCGAGGATCATTTCCTGGAAACCTATCAGTACCTTGTATCGCTTGAGATTTCTTACCTGCATGTATTTACTTACTCCGAACGCGACGACACTGCGGCTTCAACGATGAAGGACAGCGTTCCTGTTGCCATTAGGAAAAAACGCAGTAAGATGCTTCGCGCCCTTTCTGTTAAAAAACGAATGACCTTTTATGAAAGCCAGCTGGGGAAGACCAGAAAGGTGCTTTTTGAAGCGGAAAATGTCAAAGGGTATATTCTGGGTTTTACTGAAAATTATGTGAGGGTCAGGGCGCCTTGGGATCCTGCCCTGGTGAATACTATCTGTGAGGTCCGGCTTTCTTCTATAGACCAGGATGGACTCGTGCGTTTCGAAAGGATTGTGGTGGCTGCTGTAACGTCCGTCGCAGTCTTATTTTTATAAAAAAACCCGCCTAAAGCGGGTTGTATTTTATATTAAGGGTAATACTAGCTCATATGCGGATACCCACCGGCAACATTTCCTTATACTGCCTGTTTTTCCTTAAAAATCCGGCGATCTGCGGACTGGTCGGAACCACTCTTAAATTCTGCTCCTGAATGTGGTGTAATACCGATTTAATAAATTCCTCCTTGAAACCCTCGGCTTTAATTTCTTCCGGAATTACCAATTTGGTCAAAAAGACCTTACGTTCCTGGGAAGAGTACTCAATCTTGGCTAAATGTCCGTCAATCCGGGTTTCGAACTGGCGCAGGAAACTATTGTCCTTAATTATTACTTCATTCATATAGTTTGAATTAATTTAGAATTCGAATAAAATATGACGATTTTCACGGAATCGTAAAGAAGGTCATGGCGGACTTGCAGCCAATTCTCAGTCAGATAAGGGATTTTATGGACTGAGATTACAAAAGTAATCAAAAAAATACTGAATTCCTAGCTTAATCAACATATTAAGGCCCATGCCCCCGTCTAAAATACATGTGTACTTCATGCCAGGAATGGCGGCGAGCTCGAGGATTTTCGAATATCTTGATTTGCCTCTAAGCCAGTTCAGCGTGCATTTGCTAGAATGGAGCATCCCGGAGCGCGATATAACTCTGGCAGATTATGCGCGGAGCATTTCAGAACAAATAGCACACAGGAAACCGGTGCTGATCGGGGTTTCTTTCGGAGGTATCATCATTCAGGAGATCGCAAGGTTCCTGCCGGTCCGAAAGGTGGTCATTATTTCGAGTGTAAAGAAGCGATCTGAATTTCCCAAAAGGTTGCTAATCGCCCGATATACAGGTCTTCACAGGATTTTGCCAACCAGTCTGATAAATAAAGTTGAATTATTGTCGAGATACAGTTTTAATGGAAGTGTCAGTAAACGCCTCGCACTATACGAACAATATCTGTCGGTCAGGGATACGTATTATCTGGACTGGTGCATAGAACAGCTTATCAACTGGACCCAGACAGATGCTCCGGAGGGAATTGTTCATATTCATGGGGAGCTTGACGCTGTTTTCCCAATTAAAAACATTCAAAAATGTATTGTAGTACCGGAGGGAACCCATACGATGATAATTCACAGATATAAATGGTTTAATGAACAATTGCCCACAATTATTTTGGAAGATCGGAGTTGTATGTAATACCTTAGTAGTAAAGTAGTAAATTCAGACCTATGAGATTCGTTAAAAATATCCTGATGTTGTTCGGACTGGTGCTGGTAATGAGCAGCCTTGTTTTTGCCGTGCAGCAAGAAAATAGTAATTCCTCGGAAAATCCGGACCAAAAACTGATGGGTGACAGTGCCAGGAATGTAACGAGGGAATATCGCATTTCCGCGATCGATATTCCGGAGGATCTCAATTTCGCCGGGGAATTTGTGCCGCAGAATGATCCTGAAGTCATGGAACGCATTGACCGGGAATTTTTGGTGAACACTTACTGGCAGTCCAATGCGTTACTAATGATGAAGCGCGCTCATAAGTATTTTCCTATTATAGAGCCCATCCTTGCAAAAAACGGTATTCCGGATGACTTTAAATATCTGGCAGTTGCCGAGAGCGGGTTACAGAATGTGGTTTCAGGTGCGGGTGCCACAGGTTTCTGGCAGATTATGAAAGAAACCGGCAAAGAATATGGCCTGGAAGTCAACCTTAATGTGGATGAAAGATATCATCTGGAGAAATCTACGGAAGTAGCCTGTAAATACCTGAATAAATGGAAGCAGAAATATGGCAGCTGGACTCTTACGGCAGCAGCCTACAATGCAGGCCCGGGAAGTATTAATAAATTCATGGGAATCCAGCAGGTAAATGATTATTATGATCTTCTTTTGGGCGAAGAAACGGGACGATATGTCTTCCGGATCATGGCCATTAAGGAAATATTGATCAATCCCGAAAAATATGGATTTGATATTCAGCAGGATGATTTATACTCCAGTGTTCCGACCTTTGAAGTGGAAGTGACACAATCGGTCCTCAGTTTTACTGATTTTGCCCAGCAGTACGATATCAACTATAAAATACTGAAAAGGCACAATCCCTGGTTAAGAGAGGCACATCTAAACAATACATCAGGTAAATCCTATGTATTGGAAATACCCCAAAAAGGCTACTATAAAGAATCGAAATAATGCTCGATTTTATCGGGAAACATTACCTGACCATTTTATTGGTCGTCCATTATTTGCTTGCAGTGGTCTTTGCTGTTTTTATTCTTCTTCGAAACAGCAATCCGGTTAAAACCATGGCTTACTTGTTTGCCCTGATGACACTCCCTTTCATTGGGCTTATTGTTTATTATTTTGTCGGTCGGGATTACAGGAAGATCAAGATTTTCAGGAAGAAGAATCTGATGGACAGTGATAAGTTAAAGAAATGGCGGAATAAATTTAAATTGGACAAGGAGGAAAGAGAAGATTTTGAAGAAGAGTTTGGAGAAGGGATATTAAAAATTTATAAGCTGCTTCAGAATAATGAAAAAGCGGTGATGTCCTATGGCAATGACGTTCAAATCCTGATCAATGGCGAAGAAAAGTATAAAAAACTGAGAGAGGATCTCAAATCTGCGAAACATCATATCCACATGGAATACTTCGTGATCGTGGATGACGAACTTGGGGCCGAAATCCTTGATTTATTGATGAAAAAGGCTGAAGAAGGCGTTAAGATCCGGCTTATATATGATGATGTAGGTAGTAATCTGACAAGAAAATACAAAAAGAAACTTACCAAAAGCAAGGTGGAGCATTACGCCTTTATGCCGGTAATCTTCTCTAATTCGACCAGTAAACTCAATTATCGGGATCACAGGAAAATTGTGGTGATTGATGGCCATATCGGTTATGTAGGAGGGATTAATTTGGAGAAGAAGTATGACAACTCCTATAAAAATGAACGCTATTGGAGAGATACCCACCTCAGGCTGGAGGGTAGTGCCGTCGGATCTTTGCAAACCTCTTTTTTATTGAGCTGGGAATTCCTTGCCAACGAGGAAATGGAAGTGAGTGATGGCTTTTTTCCGGCACACAAGCCCACATCAAAAGATTCAGTAGCCGTTCAGGTGGCTGCCAGTGGACCGGATACGGATTGGGCCAATATCATGGAGGCTCTGTTCGCTGCCATTAATAGCGCCAGGGAATATATTTATATTACCTCACCGTACCTTGTACCCAATGACGAGATCATCACCGCTCTGGGTACTGCCGCCCGGAGCGGGGTCGATGTGCGGATCCTGATCCCCTATAAATCAGATTCTTTGGGGGCTCAATATGCGACCGACTCATACATTGAGCAGATGCTTTGTTCCAAAATCAAGATATTTCGATACAAAAAGGGCTTTATCCATGCGAAAACATTGGTCATTGATGACATTTTTTCAAGTGTAGGGACGGCCAATCTGGATTACCGTAGTTTTTCAATTAATTTTGAGATCAATGCGCTTATGTATGGCAAAACAACGGCTTCCAGGCTGAAGAAAATATTTCTCGATGATATGAAGGATGGGGAGGAGGTGGAATTGGAGCGATGGGAGGAACGCAGCGTTACCCGAAAATTGAAGGAATCTGTGTGCCGGTTATGGGGCCCGTTGCTTTAAATCTTTTTCATCTGCTGTTGCATCATTTTAATCTGCTCGGTGAGCATGTTATTTTTATCCAGTTTTTTTGCCTCCTGAAGTAATGCTACCGCTTCCCGTTTCCGTCGTTTCTGCATGGAAATGCCTGCCAGGCTCAGTTTTGCCATTGCCAGGTCATAATCCATATTCAATCCCAGTTTCACTGCTTTTTTAAAATATTTTTCAGCCTGGGTAAGGTTTTTCTGGGAATATATGATCCCGAATAAATAATTGTAATACCCTTCTTGCTTTCGTGTCAGCGCGGCTTGCGGATGCTTAATTCGTGTCAGCCATTTTTCGGTTCCGGCCATGTCCTGTTTACGCATACGAAGGAAGGCGAGGAGCAGGATCTCATTGCGGAAATATAAAAATATGAAGATGAGGGAAAGCAGGATCAGAAAAATACCGTTTCCAATATTTCCCTCTGTAAACTGATATCCCGCCCAGGCAATAATCCCGGCCGCAAGGATCAGTTTAATTATTTTATGAAACATATCAATGTTTAATTAATTCGTAAGTAATATTCGATTTGATTTTAGTGGGAATTTCCTGATCTCCCATCTGAGTCAGCGTCGAAATCCCATCAGAAACACCAGTGACGGTCATTTTTTGAATGAATCCGGTATCGATACTTGCGATGATCGAGGTAGTCTGCGTTCCACTCAGCTTCATGGTCGTGGCCGGTTCTGTAACATCCATTGTCACTTTTGCCTTTCCAGAAATTTGTGCTTCATCGGCGGTAAGCCCGTCCAAAGTCCAGGTATTGTGAGCAGAAAGTTTTCCACTGTACTCATTTTCCCAGCTATCCCCAATGCGGATCGATGTAAGCGGATAGATATAGGTCAATTGTTTATAGCTTTCAGACAAAGCAACGGATCCGAATTCCTTTTCCAGTGATTTCTTCATCATCTTCAAAGCAAAGGCATCGGCCACTCCCGATGAGGCGGCCATCTTGGAGACAAGACTGTCTCCACCGCGCACTTCTATAATATCTCCATTCTTTGAAAGCAGCATATGGACAGACTCGTCCAGAAGACTGTGGAAAATGCGTGATTGAACGTCATCCTCCGAAACCTCTCTGGCATTGATGGCAAGAAGCTGGCCCATGCTGCTGGAGGACATATTCATCTGTAATTCTTTAAATGTAACGCTAATTTCGAAATTCTCGTTTTTTTGACTGACTACCCTGAATTCGAGTATCCCGCTAATTTGATTGGTAATTTCCTGAGAGGCACCGTCCAATTCCTGGGTGATGATCTGCTGCGCATTCTGCCGGATGGTAAAAACTTCTCCCTTTTGCAGGTTATATTGCAACAGCGTCTGGCCTGAAACCAGCGCAGTCATAAAAATAACAGCAAAATGGACCAATCTAAAGACCATCAACAGGGATCGTATTTACAATGCGGCAAAAGTAATGAAAACTATCGGAAATAATTTATAATTCAGTTTGGCAAAGCAAAAACTCTTTGTATATTTGCGCCCAGATTTTGCGGAGGTACCGTCGGTTATCCCGGATCCATTTAAAGTTAATTTTACCTCATGAAAAGAACATATCAGCCATCAAAGCGGAAACGCCGGAATAAACATGGATTCAGAGAGCGAATGGCATCTGCTAATGGCAGAAAGGTGTTAGCGCGCAGAAGAGCCAAAGGAAGGAAAAAAATAAGTGTATCTTCAGAGGTGAGACATAAAAAATAATGATTGATTTGAATAAAATAACAGGTGTTACTTTCGTAAAGTAGCACCTTTTTTTTTGATGCGATGAAACGATTGTGCCCAAGATATAGTAACCCCTTATCATCCCAATAGGAAATGCCGAAAAGAAATGATATCACTTCCGTACTGATCATCGGTTCCGGCCCGATTATCATAGGACAAGCCTGCGAATTTGATTATTCCGGCTCCCAGGCCCTGCGTTCTCTCCGGGAAGACGGTATAGCAACCGTGCTGATCAACAGCAATCCGGCCACCATTATGACAGATCCTTCCATGGCCGATCATGTGTACCTGCTGCCCCTCACCACCAGATCTATTGTGGAGGTCCTTAAAAAACACCCGGAAGTGGATGCCGTTTTACCCACCATGGGTGGGCAGACAGCCCTGAATCTCTGTATTGAAGCAGGAGAAAAGGGGATTTGGACAGATTTCGGAGTTGAGATTATTGGAGTGGATATAGATGCCATCAATATCACCGAGGACCGGGAAAAGTTCAGGGTACTGATGGAGAAGATCGGGGTGGCCATGGCTCCTCAGTCAACTGCCACCTCTTTCCTCAAAGGAAAGGAAATCGCTCAGCTCTATGGATTTCCGCTGGTGATCAGGGCATCCTATACCCTTGGTGGTGCCGGAGCTTCCATTGTATACAAGGCAGAGGATTTTGACGAACTCCTGAGCAGGGGGTTGGAAATATCGCCAATTCATGAGGTGATGATCGATAAGGCCCTGATGGGTTGGAAGGAATATGAACTGGAACTTCTTCGAGACAGAAATGACAACGTAGTTATTATCTGTACCATTGAGAATATGGATCCCATGGGCATTCATACAGGAGACTCCATCACGGTGGCCCCTGCCATGACACTCTCGGACCGCACCTATCAGCGGATGCGGGACATGGCGATTAAAATGATGCGCAGTATCGGAGATTTTGCCGGCGGGTGCAATGTACAATTCGCGGTGAGCCCGGACGCAAAAGAGGATATTATCGCCATAGAGATCAATCCGAGGGTTTCCCGGTCTTCTGCACTGGCTTCGAAGGCGACCGGGTACCCGATTGCAAAAATCGCTACGAAGCTCGCCATTGGTTATCATCTGGATGAGCTTGAGAATCAAATCACTAAATCTACCTCCGCATTATTTGAGCCGACCCTGGATTATGTAATTGTAAAAATCCCCCGTTGGAATTTCGACAAATTTGAAGGTTCTGACCGGTCGCTGGGCCTTCAAATGAAATCGGTTGGGGAAGTAATGGGGATAGGCCGATCCTTCCAGGAAGCCCTTCACAAAGCTACCCAGTCCCTGGAGATCAAGCGGAACGGCCTGGGTGCCGATGGGAAAGGGTACACAGATTATGATCAGATAATAAGCAAACTCACGATTCCCAGTTGGGACCGCGTATTTGTAATTTACGACGCCATACAGCTGGGGATTCCTCTGTCCCGTATCCACGATATCACCAAAATAGATATGTGGTTCCTGAAGCAATATGAGGAACTGCACCTGCTGGAGAAGGAAATCTCCAAATACACAATTGCCAACCTTCCCCGGGAATTGTTGCTGGAAGCCAAGCAAAAGGGTTTTGCAGACAGGCAGATAGCCCACATGCTTGATTGCTATGAAAGCGAGGTTCACAAGAAAAGGACGGAACTTAATATAAACAGAGTCTATAAACTGGTCGATACCTGTGCCGCGGAGTTCAAAGCGATGACCCCATATTATTATTCAACTTTTGAGGAGGAAATCGAAACCCCTGAAACAGGTCGATATGTGGCCAATGACAGCATCGTTACTGACCGAAAGAAAATTGTAGTTCTGGGTTCAGGTCCTAACAGGATCGGACAGGGGATAGAATTTGACTATTGCTGTGTTCACGGGGTATTGGCAGCTGCGGAATGCGGATATGAGACAATCATGATCAATTGCAATCCTGAAACGGTTTCCACCGACTTTGACATAGCCGACAAACTTTATTTTGAACCTGTTTTCTGGGAACACATATACGACATTATCCGCCATGAGAAACCGGAAGGCGTCATTGTACAGCTGGGGGGGCAGACTGCCCTGAAACTGGCTGAGAAACTTGACAAGTACGGAATCAGGATCATGGGAACAAGTTTTAAGTCGCTTGACCTGGCCGAGGATCGGGGCAGTTTCTCGAAATTATTAAAGGACAATGACATCCCCTATCCGGAATTCGGGGTGGCTGAAAGCGCTGATGAAGCTTTGGCACTGGCGGACCACCTTAACTTTCCATTACTTGTCCGGCCATCTTATGTCCTTGGCGGACAGGGGATGAAAATCGTTATCAACAAAGAAGAACTGGAGGAACATGTGGTCGACCTTCTCAGAAAGATCCCGAATAATAAGTTGTTGCTGGATCATTACCTGGACGGTGCCATTGAGGCAGAAGCCGACGCCATTTGTGACGGGGAAGATATTTACATCATAGGGATCATGGAACACATTGAACCTTGCGGGATTCATTCCGGAGACTCCAATGCAACCCTTCCACCCTTTAATTTGGGTGAGTTTGTTATGCAGCAGATCAAAGACCACACTAAAAAGATCGCCCTTGCCCTTAAAACGGTAGGTCTGATCAACATCCAGTTTGCGATCAAGGATGATATGGTCTATATTATCGAAGCAAACCCACGGGCATCCAGAACGGTGCCGTTTATTGCCAAAGCATATGGGGAGCCCTATGTGAACTATGCAGCCAAGGTCATGCTTGGGAAAAACAAGGTGAAAGACTTCAGCTTTAACCCAAAGCTAGAAGGTTATGCCATTAAGCAGCCCGTTTTTTCTTTCAATAAGTTTCCGAATGTCAATAAGAACCTGGGACCTGAAATGAAGAGCACCGGCGAAAGCATACTTTTCATTGACAACCTGAAGGACGATGAATTTTACAACCTCTATACCAGGCGGAAAATGTATCTCAGCAAATAACCTTCGGCATGCAGGTAACCTATCTTATTGCGCACGGAGAGGCAACTTCACTTTAACGGCCACCTCTTTGGCGATTTTGGAGAACAACAACCTTGGAACCTTAATACCGTAGGTTTCCGGGTTGATAACAAAATCAGCGGTTAACAACAGTTCTTTTTCTTGATTGGAGAGCTGAATCTCTGTAGTAACTTCCCTGGTTACGCCATGAATGGTCAGTTCACCGGATATGCTGAATTTTTTGGCCTCCCCGGTCAGATCACCGGCATCCAATTGGATAATCGTACCGGTAAAGTATCCCTTGGGATAGCTATCCGATTCCATATAGTTTTCATTGAAATGTTCCTGCATGAGAGCCCGGCGGAATTTAAAATCCCGGATAAGCATCACCACGGCAAAGCTGCTGTTCTCCGTTTTTAAGATGGCGTTGACTTCCGGATTTACGGCAACAATGTCTTCCAGGGGGGTGGAAGCATTTAAATGCACCTCTCCTTCCTGAGTCCGGAATACCGTCTGCGCGATTGACAGGCAGGGAAGGCTCAATAACAGGAATAAATGGATCAGATACTTCAATGTGTTTTAATTTTCCGGAAATCCCTGGTCCACCCAATCTTCTATCAGCTGACGTGTTGCAGCAGGCATGCGGCCTGAAGCAGGCATTGGGTTTGTGGTGCTGTTGATACGCGTTATCAGCCCTCGGTTTTCTACGGCATTCATCACTTCCTCAAAGGTGGTGAGGGCCATAGGCGCATTATTTATCGGAGGACTTTGATGACAAGATAAACAATTGCTTTGGATAATTCCTTCGATGTCCCCCTCATAAGTGACGGACATCGGGTTTGGATTGGGCGTTTCATTGGGCGGTGGGTTGCCATTCATGGGTTCTTCAGGGTCGCCGCTTTTGGAACAACCCAAAAACGCGAATACACTGATCAAGGCGGCGGTTACAATTTTCTTTTTCATAACGTTTTTTTTACAATTTGCTGGAAAGTAGGCGGTAAGGTGCCCGACTGTTATAGCATTTCTATTTACAGATGCATAAAATGTGAAAGGGTTACAAAAATTTTATGCAACTATTTGACAACTTTAGTATCTGGAGGTTACAACCTTAAGGAAACGGGACGCATTTTGCATGACAGCGTTGACAGAATTGTGTAAGAATTAGGAGTCGTGCGTATCTTTAATTCAATTTTACAGGTTCCTGGCAGCCGACACACGGCTCTCAGGAACAGACCAACTAAAAACTACCTCTGATGAAAATTATCTTTACCTTGCTCATCCTGTGCTTGTTGCCATCTATTTGCTGCTGCCAGGATGACCTTCTGGATGAAATTGACAAAAAGGACACGGCAAGAGTAGCCGAAGCTGCTTTCAAAGGTCTCAAGATTGTCAATCTTGAATCCACAAAACTTCCTGCCAGACATGACCTTTACTTTGTAGTCTCCCACAGATTCGGATCCGTTCAGGGCGGGTTTAAAGAGTTATTCGGATTGGATCAGGCTGTAACCAGGCTGCACTTTATTTATGGATTCACAGACTGGCTGAGTGCTGGTATTTCCAGAAGTTCGTTTCAGAAAACATATGACCTCACCGTTAAATACAGGCTGCTGCGACAGCAGGAGGGACGTTCACCGGTTACGGTGGTGGGTTTTAACGGGTTGAATATCAATACCTCACTGGAGGATGAACAGATACCGGACCTGAGTTTTCAGGACCGTCTGGGCTACGTCTCCCAGGTGCTGGTATCGCGGAAAATATCTGAAAGGTTTTCTGTGCTGCTGGCGCCTACTTTTTTTTATGACAATTACCTGCCGGATTTTGCAGGTGACCAGGATAAACAAAAGGCCCAATTCTCAATGGGGATCGGGGGCAGGTTTAAAATTTCCAAACGGATTTCAATCAATGCGGATTACGCGGCCCATCTTAACAGGGCTTCTGACAGCCCTTTTAAAGATCCCCTCTCTGTGGGTGTTGACATTGAAACCGGCGGGCATGTCTTTCAACTCCATTTTACAAATGCCCAGGCCTCCTTTGAGAACGGGTATCTGGGTCAGGCCAATGGGAATTGGGGCGATGGGGTTATTTTTTTCGGATTTAACCTGAGCAGGGTTTTCTGAACAGGAGAATGATCCGGCGCTTTCTGCCGCTACCTGAAGAAACTGATCAAAAGATAGGTAAAGACATAGGCAAAGACGGGAGCAACAGCCCAGACCAGGAAAAATCGCCTCACTGTTTTGTTTCTGAAAGTGATTTTTGTCCCATTCTTACTGATACTTAATGCGA
>JBGTKP010000001.1:0-15598 GCA_041744575.1 Muriicola sp. | reverse complement strand
TTGGCTGGATCTTCCCTTACCCTCATCGCCGGTTGCTTTGCACAGAGCATCAGCCTTGACTTTAATGACGCAGAAACAGAATTTACCTTTTCAGATGATTTCAATGTTCGGGATGTGAAAGGCGTTACCGTACAGGCAGATATTGAGTTTACCTATACGAAAAACAGCCAGTAAGGAATAAGTTGCCTTAGTTTGATAAAGCACCTCACTAACCGGCTCGAAACTTCTATGCCCCGCTTGTGGGTAGTGGAAAAAGTTTTCCAAATGCAGATTTCAAAACTGCCGGTAAGGGGACCTGCGCGATCAGATCATTATTAAAAATAAAAAAGGAAAAGCTCCTCCCTTTCTTTCAAAGGGAGGTGTCTTCGTGTCAGCGAAGACGGAGGGATTTTCAGCTATACTATAGATAAGGGTTCGGCAACCTTAAAAATCAAATGTGAGGCCAACGTTCCATTGCAGGCCAGGATTGGGAGTAATGTTTCCCTTGTGGTAATGGATAAACTGTGTTGATAGTTGTATGGGAAGTTTTTTGTGATTTATACCAGCCCACGCGGTCATAAAATATCCCTCCGTCGCCCAATCCAGATTGATGTACAATAATTCCGGTTTCAGATTTAGAAACATTGCGTCCCAAAGCTTCAATTCCCCTATCCCCGCACTCAGTGAAAGAAAGGTGGCCCACTCTATCGCTCCGTCCTTAAAACCATATCCATGGAAGGTGGTGCCCACCAGTGAAAGTTTGTCAGACAATTTGTAAGTCGCCGGAAAATTTAGAAAGATGTAGCGTTGCATCTCTGTGATATTTTCGGAATGTCCATTGATAACGACTGTGGAACGATTGAAACTAACCCCGGACAACGCATAAGGTTTGAAATCGAATTTTGGCCAGTCTATCAAATGATAGTTCAAAGAGGATTCAAAATACCAAGGTTGGCCTTCAATGGATAATGCAACCTGCTGATTAAGTGTAAATCGATCTTTTTTTAGAAATAAGGTGCCTAAAATCGCCGGTTTTCCCAGGGAAAAAGCCGGGACGGTTGAAATGCCGTTCGAACTGATCTGTATCACGGCTGAGAAGTCGATCCCGCCTTCATCGTTCCCCCGGGCCGTCTGGGCTTCACCTTGGAACGAGATCGCCCATAGTAAAAGGCACAGCAGTCCTGTATCTCTTTTCAGAAACTTTGTTCTCATTGATGAAGTGAATATTTCTTCTAAAATATGATAGGTAGCACATAGAAACACGCTAAATGTTTTATGGTAAAATAAAACCCCCTCCCTTTCTTTTAAAGGTAGGTGGCTTCGCGTTAGCGAAGACAGAGGGGTTATTAAAGTTCATTTTGCCTTGATGCAAATGCAAACTATTCATGAATACCTTTAAAAAAAATAGCAAGTAATGAATAAAACGATCCAAACCTTGCCAGCCGAATCCGTCATTTATTGCGTAGGTAGGAAATCAAGAAGGATTTAAGGAAATTTTCGACTCCACCGGAGTCAAAACTGCAGATGCCACCAGCGCTCCATGCTCTTTTTTAATCAAAGAAAACGCACTCTCGTTTATCCTACTATTTCTGGAAATCCTTCAAACACTCGCTCAATACTTCTCACCTAAATCCAACATACGCATACATTTGAAAACCGTGGTAGATAACAATAGAATACCATTTAGGGAAATCTTCGTAATTCGCAATTCGCACCTCGTACCTCCATTCCTTGTTCCTCAAATCTGCTCTTTTACAATTCCAATACAACTTTTGCCAGGATCAGCCTGCGGATATCAGGGGCCCCATAAATGGGCCGGTATTTTTCGTCAAATAAATTCGTGACAGAAACCCCGACTTGTAATTTGGGAAATCGGTACCCAAGCCCGGCATCGGCGAGCGTATATCCGTCCACAGGGCCTGAAAAGGAAAGGCCGTTGACACTTTCCCAAGCCGAACCAAACCGCAAGGCTGCGTTGTAGTAAATGCCTTTCTGTGGAAAACGATTGACCCCCAGTTTTACTCTTGTATCCGGCAGATTCAGGGAGAAAGGCGCTGTCAGCGTAGTATTGGAAATCGCCAGCGCTTGCCAGTGGGTCCTGCTCAACCAGGTAATATTGCCGAAAAAAGACAGGGCATCGTCCACAAAATACTCCACTCCGGCTTCAATCCCCCAGTAGTTGATCTTATCAAAATTCAGATAGGCAAAATCATATGTCGGTACAGCAGCCGGGGAATTATCCGATTTGAGTAATCCCAGCGCTACAGGAGCGCCATTCCCGTCCAGGGTAAATCCTTCAATTGACCCGCTATAAATGGCAGCCAATGATTCTGGGGTAAGTCCGTATTGCGCCAACACATCGGGATCGGCGTTTGCGATTACCGATGCGCCAAGGTCATTCCCCGCGAGTGGGTAAATGAGGAAGGGAGCGATGGGCAGAGGCGCACTTAGAATATTTTTGCGATTCATATAATATACGTCCGCGGAAACGGCCCATTTACCCTGTATGACTCCTTTGTACCCAAATTCAAACATATCGGATTCCGACAATTTCAATGGCGAACGCGTAACCGGTGCAGCCGTTGGCACCGCATTGGTAGTTCCGGTAACAGCCGGGGTCACAGAAAAAAGATAGTCCGTCAGGTCCTGAGGAAACTGACCGGAAGCGGCCAGCCCGGAAGTCACCAGGCCGAATAGGGAATTCAATGGGATACTACCCCCCGGGGTAATAGCCCCGGTGATAAAATTATAACCCAGGCCGTTGTTAAAGGTGAGTGACTCCTTTCCGTTCAAAAGGTAGATCTGAAACGCATCCGTGTTCGCAATGGAAGTATCGCCATATAGATTTAGCGATGTGGGAGCCCCAAAGGCCTTGTTCCAGGTAAGTCGCAAGGTATTTGAAGGGCTCGCCTGATAAACCAGCCCCAGCCTCGGAGCCAGGGATGTTTTTTCGAGAGCCGAAAAGTGATCCACCCGGGCGGCCGCAACAGCCTCCAGTTGCCCGGTAATTCCGTAAGAGCCCTGAGCATACAAACCTGCAATGCTATAATCATCCTCCTCCTCAAATCGTCCGTGAATGGTATTCTTCGTATCAATATGAATCAACCTGTAGTCCGCCCCTAACGTAAGATCTGTTCTGTCATTGCCCAGATCGAATTGATACTGCAACTGTGATTCAAACTGATCCGATATGGTCACCGTCGTCATCCCGGTATTGTACAAAAAGGCCTTCCCGTCCTTACTGTTGACCTTTGACCAGTACGCCTGTGCAAACCACTGCTCCGAATTCAGCCTGAGCTGGGCAAAGGGCCTGCCCGAGGCGACATAGGCTTCTCCCTGAGCAGTACGGAACAACCCTTCATACACGCCATAACCCCCCACGGCGTATAAGGTGGTTTTTTCATTGGGTTTGTAAGCGAGGGTTCCGGAAAATCCATAGGCATTCTGGTTATAATCCGGGACTTTGGCATCAATGGGTTCTCCTGTTATGGCACTCACTATAGGTGTTATATAGCCCGCCATCCGGGCCGCATGCACCGGATCATCAGGATCCAATTCAAAATCCCGTGCCGTTCGGAACTGCCCTGTAATCTTATAGGCGATCTGGTCAGAAAGTACATCCGCATGCCGGAAGGAGCTGGTAAACTGGTTGCGGTTGCCTGCACCCAGACTTAGGGAAGTCCCGGGATACCGGAAGGGGTCCCGGGAGATAAAATGCACGATCCCGGCTTCCACCCCGGGGCCGTAAAGCGCGGAGGCAGGGCCTTTGATAACTTCAATCCGCTCCAGGTCCAGCATATCAATCGGATGTTGGCCGAAAGCCAGAAATCCCAGGCTTGGGATGACAATATTCCGGTAATCGGCAATGATAAAAGTTTCGGTCTGGAAGACTTCTGACCGCCCTCTTAATGTGATCTGCCCACCCCCCACACTGTATTGGGCAATATCCACTCCGGGCAGGTTCCGCAAAGATAGCATGGGTTCCCCCACAGCATCACCACGCAGTTTGCGCTCTGTAAGCAGACTGACGGATGCCGGCGCTACCTGTAACATTTCACTTTTCCGGGATGCCGAAACTACCACCTCATTTCCGGGTAATGGTTCAAGGACAATGAACAGATCAGTCCCTGGTTTTATCAAAGTGAGGGTTTTAGTTATGTAGCCCACAAAGGATATCGTTATGTCAAAAGGAAATGGCTCGTGGGAATTAAGTTCAAAATATCCGCTGTCATCAGCAGAGGTCCCTTCCGTAGTACCCACCACCAGGATGTTGGCGCCCGGTAATTCGCTATTGGAATCGCCCAGCACCTTTCCGGTAACGACGGACTGCCCGGACAAGAAATGAGAACTGAACAAAATTAGCAGCAGGTATCCCGGTAACTGTATTTTTGATCCTGATAAAAAGTGAACCGGGTTCATAGTCCTGCGCTGGTTTGGTATGATATGCCTGCTTTTTGGAAGTTGCCTCTTACCGGCTCCAGGGGGGGAAATGATCTGATCATCAAGGATCGGCCTAAAAGTACATAAAAAAGCATTACCGCCTCTTTTCCACAAAATACATATCAATTTCTCCCACATTCTTGGCAGAGATCTTGCCCCTATAGGTACAGGTGAACCGATCCTTCACTTTCAGGTACATCGAACCGGAAATATTCAGCATGCCGGGTGCTCCGGATGACTCCATTCTGGAAGCAATATTTACCGTGGGGCCCCAGATGTCGTAGGCATATTTCTTGATGCCCACTACCCCTGCGATCAAAGGGCCGGAATGAATACCTTCGCGGAGATGCAAGGCGGGAATTCCCCGATTTATCCTGTCCATATTCGATGCTTCTATATATTCAAGCATCCTAAGGCCTGCATTGACGACATCATACTCATGAGATGGCCGATCTTCTGACAGGCCCCCGGCGCACATATAAGCATCCCCGATGGTTTTGATTTTTTCTAACCCATATTCCTCCGCGATATGATCAAAAGCCTTAAAACACCGGTCCAGTTCATCGATGATCTGATCAGCAGTCAGCTTTTCGGAAAAGATCGAAAAATCTTTAAAATCAGTAAATAGCACAGAAACATTGTCATATTTCCTGGCCTTCACTTTTCCATTTGCTTTTAATTCCTCGACTACATGGGCGGGAAGGATATTGTTGATCAGACTATCCGCCTTGTCACGTTCCTTCGTTATTTTCAGGGATCGGTGCTGCAAGGTGTCCTCCAGCAAATCCGTCAACAGGGAATTATCCATGGCTACGGACACCTGTGAATATAAAAGGTTGATATAATCTACATGAACACTCTCAAAGATATTGGCGACAAGGTTATTTTCCAGGTAAAGATGGCATTTGGTCTGGTTGTTGCGTACAAACGGAAGGCACAGGAGGGATCTTGCCTTTTTCTCGTTGATATAGGTGTCGCCCCTGTACTGTGGATTTGTATATGCATCACCCAGAATTAAAGGTGATTTTCTTCGTTCCGCCAATCGTAGTACGGTCAGCGGAACTGCGGTAGCCTCAGCGATGGTCCCGGGAAATTGCAGCTCCCCGCCAGCTTCCCTTATGGCATATACGTAATGGTCGGGACCATTTTTTGTAATAAAAACTGCTTTTTCCACACTGGCTTCCCCGAAGATAACATCAAAGAGGATTCGAATCAGGGCCTGTGGTTGTTCTTCCTCATATATGGCTCTGTTGAGGTGCATGAGTTGAGACAACTGAATACTGGCCTCCTCCCCGGAAGAACTTTGTTTAGTACCGGTAACGATACCTTCCTGCCGCTCTGCCAGCTCCGGGTATTGGTGCTGGATGCGATTTACGATGCTGTATGCACCCCACATATTATAGGCATTCAGGGCTTCGGATAGTTTCTGAAGGCCTGCCTGCCTGAATCCAAGAGTGATCAACAATGCACCATATAATTCGCAGCAAAGGCCTCTGTCCCATGGGTTGGTATGTTCAAGAGCGTAGGCATGCGCCTCTGAATAGTAGTTTCTTGCCTCGGCAGGTCTCCCTTTTTTTTCAGCGAGCAGGGCGAGGAGCATCAGGTATTTGACTTTGTAGTTGAATGGCGCTGATGCCGCGCGCACTTCAAAGATTTTCAGGAATTTATTTACCGGGATCGTTGTTTTTGTTTTTCCCTTAAAAAGGTGTAGTAACGAATAGAAAATGTGATACATGGCATTCACGGTGCCATGGCCTCCATCTTTCACACTTCTCAAAAGTGAATTCAATAGCTTCTTATCGCGGCATATCTGATTATTGCCTGCATCGACAATAAGCTTTACCAACTGCAGATTGGCCAGTAAAATACGGTCCCTGGCAATTTCCCCTTCAATGAGCATTTCCTTACCCAGAGGCAATTGTGGATCTTCCAGCGCTTCCTTATAAAAATGGCCCCGGGACAACTCTTTTATAAGCGTCTGGATGAGCTTGTGGAAACCATCGATCAGCTTCTGATTGTCATTCAGGCAAAGTTTATGGGAAGCATCGGCCAGTTCGCTTAGCTGTGCCAGGGGCATCCCGTCAAAAAGCAAATACCACCGATTCATCCCAAGACAGTAGTAAGCAATATTGATATTCCCAAGTTCTCTCCCTTTCTTGTAATATTCCTCCAGCGACAAAATGGCATTTTTAAGAGGGGATTCCGTATGCTGTACAAAGGTGCTGTACAGAAAATGGGTGGGGATGGAAACGGCGTTGTTGTTTATTTTATGCTCCAGCAATTTAAACCCGGCCCGGCATATTTCATGAGATCTGGCTACCATATTGCTAAAGCCATTCATGGTAAATCCAAGCGCTACCAGATTATAAGGTGATTGTACAATCACCCCGTTTTTTATCATATCCCTTATCCCAAGAAAGGTAAGCCGCGAGACAAGTTCCGGTTTCAAAAAATACACGGCAGCCGAAGAAATATTGATCAACTCGTGATAAATAGCCAGTTGCTCATCGTCATTGTAAGGAAGTGCCTCCACATTCCCGGCGTTGAGTTTGCGGGTATGCCATACATTGAGAAAAAATAATTTTATGATCTCTACTTTTGAGATCTCAAGACGGAATGGTACACCCATGGCTTTTAGACCTTCCTGAAGCACAGCAAGGCTGGCGCTGTGATTGCCCCGTTGAAGCGATTCTATCGCTCTCAGGAGGTAGAGGCGGGACTGTTGAATTCTTGTTTGTGCTTTTTCTTCCAACTGCTGGAAAAGCGATTGGTAGGTTGTGTACTTCATTGCATATAAAGCACAAATGGCAGCCTCATAGGCATGGGTAAAATGCGTTTCCCTGGTAATACCTATCTGCCCTTCTTCAATGGCATAGAGTTTAGAAAAATACTGAGAAGCGTTTTCAAAGGCAGCTTCCTTTTTAGCCTTATACGCAGCTTTTTCCAAATGGGTTATAAAGTTCAGACAACTTTCGGGCCTCAGCGGCATCAAATGTGCAATAAGTTCGTAGAGGCGGGTTGCCATCTGATCTTCATCCAGCTCCCTGAAAAGTATGCTCACCAAATCAAGTTTCAGGCGTTCCATCTCTATAGGATCCATAGATTCCTGAAGGATTTCCGCAAAACCGCTATGAGAAAACTTCATCTTTGATATCCTTGCGTTCTCATATTCCACAGGGATAAGAAATCCTTTCTGGCGCAGACTGTTCAGGTGAAGTTCCGCTTCTTTTCTTTCGATGGAAACGATCTGATGCAGTTGCCGGACCTCAATCACCTGTCCCATAGCCATGGCCCCTTTCAGAACTTTTAATTCTCCATGACTGAGCTGTGAAACACGGGTTTTCAGAAAATCCCTTACATTATCGGACAGGTCAATGCTCTGAACGGCGTGGATATCCACCTCCCATATCTTTTTGGCACTATTGGCACGGATATAATCCTGGGTCATAAGTTCCTCAAACAACTGTTTGATAAAAGACAAGTTGCCCCTCGTTTTTTCAAAGAGGATTTTCGCGAATGCCTCCCGGGGTTCCAGCCTCAGTGATTCAAGGATACGGTTGATCTGTTCATCGTTGTAGTTCTGAAGCGTAATCTCATTTACGCTGACAGGTTCCGGGCCGTCAAAATTCCGTGAAAGGCCATCCATAAACTCCTGGCAGTTTTGATTGTGGGTGGTTTCATCGCTATTGACAGAGATGAGGATAAGTATATTTTGATTCAGGGTGCTTTTCAGTATTTGGGCGATCAGCCGGGTAGTCCCCACATCGGCCAGTTCAAAGCGTTCGAGGGCGATGATCATAGATTTGCCCCTGGCTTCAAGCAACCGCAAAAATTCACTGTAAGCATACATGAAACGGTTGATGGCCGCAGTTCCCATCAGGTCGTCCGGGGCTTCCCTTCCCTCGAACAAATGCTGGAAATCCTTTTCAAAATCGATGAGCACCCCTGAAAGGTTGCCGATACTTTTCTGAACCCCGCCCTTCAGTTCCCGAATAACGGCTGGATCCTCCATCAGGATCTGGTGCAAAAGGTCCGAAGTCAGGTCCTTCAGTCCCTTAAAGGGTACCGCATCTCTTGGGGAATACACGCCCGAACCGATATAAAACCGGTCATAATCCAAATCCTTAAAAAATGCATCCAAAAGGAAGGACACTCCGGAACCTTCTTCCCCTCTGATGATGATAAGATGCTTTTCACCCCTTGCTACTCTTTCAGAAAGGCCCATCAGGATATCATGAGAATGCTTCCGGAAAAAGGCACTGTCAGGGATATTGAATTGGGTGGGGAAATCCCGGCTACCCAGCTCAAAGTCCGTGTCCCGGTCTTTTTTTTGTTGCAGGGAACGGCACACCCGAAAATCAAAAAGCAATCCGGCACCCGATTGATACCGGTCCATTGGGTCTTTGGTAAGTAATTTAAGGATAAACGCGGCCATGGCCGGATGCAGGTCCCTGCTATAGGATCCCGGCTCCGGAGGCAACTGTGACAGATGTTTATGGATAGTGGAGACCCGGTCACTGCTTTGTAATGGAAAGCTACCTGTAAACAGGGCATACAAAATGATCCCCACTGAATAATAATTGGAACGGAAATCAGGGATGGATGCGGTCTGCAGGCTTTGTTCGGGAGACATGCACAGCATATGAGGTTCAATGCCCAGAATGGTGCTGTAGAATTCCACCACATCCCTGGAATGGACCGTCATTACGGTATCCACCAGGTAGCTTTTTTCGCCGATCAGATCGCACCAAAATAAATGTGGGTTGAGGTCACAGAACAAATGGCCTTTGTTATGCAGCTCCAGGGTTACCTGGATCACATCCGTAGCGATCCTCAGCCGCTCCTGCATCGACATCTGATTTTCAAATAGCAGATGCATCAGCGAACTTCCTGCCGGAAGTTCATAGGCCTTCTGGTTCAGGGCCGATCCCGGAAGTGGGACTTCCTCCGGGTGCAATACCGTATCCAGAAGGTTTCTCAGCTGCCGTTCCTTTTTCCAGGAGGTGGCACTGTTGATGAATTCCTGTTTGATCTCTTTATGCAGTACCCTGCGGCCTGGATTTCCCACCCAGGATTCTGACAGGCGGATCCATTTATTCTCATAATGTAATTCCGAATGTACGAGGGTGCCTGCCATAGGTCTAGTTGAAATGGGGATACACGTGCTTTGACATAAATTCGGTGAAGAATGCTTTGTTTTTTCCCCGCATTTTATTGATTAAGCCCTGTAGATCCGCCCGCACGCTCACTTTATAGGCCGTATCCTGAGACACACATTCCGCTATCCAGGCAGAATGAATGGTAAAGGCATAATTCATATCCGGGTGATGTAATTTACAGAGCGGGCCGGCTTTCAGGTCGGCTGCGTCAAAAATCCATACTTCCCGTGAATAATCATCATGATCCATTTTGGAATTGCCATTGACCATGGTGCAAAAAATATAACCATCCATTTGGAGATCTCCTGTAATCCCTTCGCCCTTCCGCGGGATAAACTGCATGGATCGAAGGTTCTCATTTACCTCAAATACATAATAGTCCTCCAGGGTCATGGTTTCCGTGTTCTGTCGGGAAAGGCAGTAGGGCAGCCATTGTTTGTTCAATTCACTGATCTCATCCACCGGGATGATCCTGTGCTTATAATCCGTGTAAAGCCCCTGGATGAAATTGGTGAGGTATCGCGGATCGGTGCCATAACTTTGCCAGTATATCTGGCGGATCTTACCTACGGTCTCAGTAGCTGATATAATGTCGCGGTAGGTATGCAAAGCGATGGCCCAGGTATGTGCCCCAAGCTCGCCATCTTGTTGTTCTCTCCCGGTAAGGTGAATTTTAGGCTCTTCAAGGATGTCCCCGTTCGCCCCGTTGATCACAAATTTACCGATTCGTCCAATGTCCATTTCCCCGCAGGTCATCAATCCAATGGTATTGGAATAGGCGGGGGTTTGATCCGTGGCAAGTTTGTCATAAGGACGAATCCATTCGGATGCACAGGAGGCCGCATTGTGTGCGGTGTGGAGTGTGATCCTGTCATCGGGATTGTCATAGTCTATTGAAAAGTGTACGGTTTCCAGATTGATCACCACCTTTCGCGCTTTTACTTCTTTCTTATTAAGATCGAGATCCGATCTTTTGATGATGAAGATAGGGGTGAAAGGTTCCTGGGTAACTGAAGTGAGGTCCCGAAGTTTTTCTTCCAGTTTCTTATTGTGCGGAAAGGGGTTGGAAACCATGATGTCAGCGGCAAACTTAAAGGCCGAATCACTTAACACGATATAGTCCCTGCTCAGGTTGTTCTGGTGCATGCACTGATTGATGCCGATGGGTTGGCCGCTGGCCTCATCCACCACGGTCCATCGGTGGATACGGACTCCATCCCATTTCATCAGGTAGATACGGTTTTTTATCCCCAAAAACATATCCGTGAGCTTAAAAATAAATTCCATAACCTTGTCGAAGATCCACAGGATGGGTTTTTTGCTTGCGTTGAGTAAACCCTCATCCTGTGCTAGGTGCAGGTCTATATTCTTGTAGAACTCGTTAATCTTTTTCGTATGATCTTCATCCATGGTCTTTTGCACGCTGGCGGTGGCGTGTACTTGCGTGACATGTTTATGGAGTTTCGCCTCAATCTCATCATGGTGGGTGAGCATCCTCTTCGTGAATTTCTTGTAATAGAACATGGTTTCAAAGGTCTTGGTAAAACATACTGTAAAGAACTCTTTGGTAATGGGGTCAAAACAGGGATGGGCGGTGGATTGAAATAATGGGAAGGGATAATTGGCGATGGAGGGGATTTCGCCCACCCATTCATTGCTTGTTCCAATGGAAGTTTTCAGTTCCATGGTTTCCGTATCAAATTCCCATGGCCGCCCCATATCAAAATTGGCGGTCATTCGCACATGCGAATCTCCGGGAAAGATCACAGGACTGACCGCGGTATTCAATTCGTTTCGCGAACCAAACTTAAAAGAAGTACGGGCTATCCCCAGCATCTTGAAGCTCCAGTTCTCCGGGTATTCTCCATTGCCGGTTTTTGTGGCTTCGTCCGCGTACCAGCAGGGAGGTTTAAGCATTTTTGTCTTGTAACGGATAATGCCGGGCCTGCTCAGGTCATACCGAAGCATCATGGCATCGCCGTTAAAGAGGGAACTGCCGTATTCCGGATTTGTAGATCCGTCTGGCCGAGATTCAGAAAAGGGGAGTCCGCCGGAATTTACTGTACCACAGGGCGAATTAAAAAAGATAAAACCGTAGAGATCATCGGGGAGGGTACCTTCCAATACCTGCAGTTCAACATCTACTTCCTCCCGCGTGGCGTATGCTAAGGGTTTATTGGTTTGGGTATTCATAAGTTTTTTGTTGTATAAGTGGCTGGTGGATTTAAAATTAAGGAATTAAATTGAGGCCCTCACTATGGAGCCGGAAATATAGATGGGTAATAAAACCTTGATAATCACACCTTTGATTTAGGAATATTCTTACAATTATAGTTGTTTAAGAATGAGGTCGAAGGGATTGGAGAACGTTCTCCGCAGATAAGATTGCCAAAGGAGGTTGGCTTCTGAGCGGCCAGTATATTTTAATATTTTACTTAAGGATTTCTTGGCCGGAACTTGGGGAAATAGAATTACCGATTATAGTTTGATCAATGAGTTCGTTTTTCTGTTCATTTTGCCTTGATGCAGAACAAACCAAACCTGTCTTTAGGCAGAGTAGGTAGGAGTTACTTTGAAACAAAGTATATATCCTTTGTTCATTTTGTTTTTATAGATTTCCGGGACGGAATTTGCAGTAGTAGAATTAACGATGATAACTAGAATGACTATTTCGTGTTTTTTATTCCTTTTTGCTGGTCCCAAAAGGAACACAACCCGCCCGAACGTACCATTCCAAAACTTTTTGTTGATTCGAACGTTCGGTTATATTTGAAAGATCAGAATCTCCTACGCCCCGCTTCAGCGGGGCTGGACAAATAGAAGCTTTCTTCGCCTATACTTAAGATAAGGGTTTCCCCGCCGGAAGTTTCGGATTTATTTTGTTCGTCACAAATTGAAGGACTTGTCAAAAATAAAGAAACCAAAAGCTCCTCCCTTTTTTTTAAAGGGAGGTGGCTTCACTTTAGTGAAGAGGGAGGGATCTATTACTTGTTAAAACTGTGAATCTCCCCGTCCGCCAATGGCGGCCACCCCTCTTTATCTAAAGAGTGGAGCTTTTAAATAAACCTGATCATTAAGTTTAGATAATTATTAAGATGGAAAAGAACAAAAGCTCCTCCCTTTTTTTTAAAGGGAGGTGGATTCACTTTAGTGAAGACAGAGGGATAATTTTATGTTCATTTTGCCTTGATGCAAAACGAACCAAACCTGCCTGCCGAATCTGCCTTTAGGCAGCGTAGGCAGGAAATCCTTCGATCACACTGTCAATAAAGTGCGCAATATTTTTTTTAAGATGCATATCCCTTCCTCTTTCCCCTACCTTTGAAGAAAGGACAAAACATGAAAAACGGGTCTGATATTTTACTGGCGATCCTGGCGGGAGGCGCCATCGGGCTGGGTATAGGTATGCTTTACGCCCCCAGGAAAGGAACAGAAACCCGCAGGAAGATTGCTGAGGGAACCAGAGAGGCAAAAGCTTTGTTGCAACAACGGGTGCGGGCCTTGGAAGAAGAGGCCATTAACTACTACCTCCACAATAAACAATCCTGGGACGTGCATCTATTATCCCTTTTATCCAGGCTCTCAGGCAGTAATACACAGGACCTGATCACATCCCTGGAACAAAAATTAAGCGTCATCAGGGAGGTGAGCAAAAAATTCCGAACAAAAGAAACCATCATTGATGTTACGGCAACCACCGTAACTGAATGATACGATCCCATCTAAAGATCTTTCAATCTCTTTTACATACTTCCGATCTGTAAATTAGGCCGATCAGAGAAAGTCCGGGAAGGCCCTGAATATAGGAGGCTGGACGGATTGGGTTAATTTTTGGAGTAAAAAGAACCCCACTGGCTTCTCCTTCCCTCGTACATTATAGTATGCTTAGAGATATGATACAGCGAAACCTTTCGGAGTATTTCAATAATCAAATATCGGTATGGATCTCTGCGATCTGCTACTTGCTTGCAATGCTCCTTATGGCCACCAACTACTAGAAAAAAAGGAGGATCCTTTTTCTTATCGCAGCTATCCTCCCGGAATACCTGGGATGATTAAAACACTGGCGCCTCCCTCCGGAAATCTCTTTGCAAAAAACACCATCCACAGTCCTGCATTACCTTTTAAATTTAGGTGAGTAAAAGAGATGTCGGGGATAGCGACATCTTAATGTTGCCCTTCTTATCTTAGCCAAAACTCCTGAAATGAGTACCACCGATAAAATGCTTAAGGCCTTTCAGCTTTTTGATGCTGCAAACCGGGAAGATCCGAATACCGAGGTATACCTTGGCAACACCTATCCCAAAGAGGTACTGTATGCCATGCGAATGACGGAAAAGCTGAACGACTTTGCTCCTGACGCCACCGAAGCCCTGCAATTGACTGCCCGTTGCCAACACATCTGCCGATGGAAAATTCCACGGGAATCCTATGATATGGATAGGACTGGATATTTGAAGTGGCGGCAGGATCTGAAAAAATTCCATGCCCGTGTCGCATCAGGTATGCTTGGTGAAAGTGGGTATACACAGGAGATCATAGACCAGGTCGTTTTTCTGCTCGAGAAAAAACAACTGAAAAAGAATGCGGATACCCAAACCCTTGAAGACGTGATCTGCCTTGTATTTCTGGAATTTTATTTTGAGGCTTTCGCAGCGGAACACCCGGAGGAGAAGGTCATTGACATCCTTCAGAAAACCTGGCGAAAGATGTCAGAAAAAGGCCAGGAAGCGGCCCTGGTATTGCCACTTTCCCAAAAATCGAGCACCCTCATTTCCAAGGCGATCAGCAGCTAGGTCACTTATATTATCATGGGGTCTATATTTCCAGTGATGTTTGGTCCGCCCTTCACAAGGTCCTTGCCTGCCAAATCCGCTATTTGGCAGAGTAGGTAGGAGATCAGGAAGGATTTAAGGAAATTTTTGACTCCACAGGAGTCAAAACCCCAGTGCCGCTAACGCTACATGCTCTCTTTCGCTTGCGCGAAAAACAGTTCCGCTCGCAGCCTTGCGATTTCTGCAAATCCTTCGGTTTCCCTCAAATAACGAATCAAAAGCTCCTCCCTTTTTTTTAAAGGGAGGTGGATTTGCTTTAGCAAAGACGGAGGGATAAATTATGTTCATTTTGCCTTGATGCAAAACGAACCAAAAAATCAAGAAGGATTTAAGGAAATTTTTGACTCCACTGGAGTCAAAACCGCAGTACCGCTATCGCTCCATGCTCTTTTTCGCTCACGCGAAACGCACTTTCGCTCGCGTCCCTGCTATTTCTGGAAATCCTTCAAACACTCTCTCAGAATTTTATCACAAAAATCCTACTTGAGACAAGCCGGAAATATCTCAAAACAATGTAAAGTTATTTTTGTTCATTTTGCCTTGATGAAAATTTACCAAACCTGCCTGCCGAAGCTGCCGTTAAGCGGAGTAGGCAGGAAATCAAAAAGGATATAAGGAATTTTTTGACTCCCACGGTGTCAAAACCGCAGCGCTGTCGCTCCACGCTCTTTTTCGCTTGCGCGAAACGCACTTTCACTCGCGTCCCTGCTATTTCTGTAAATCCTTCGGTTTCCCTCAAATAACAAATCAAAAGCTCCTCCCTTTTTTTAAAGGGAGGTGGATTTGCTTTAGCAAAGACGGAGGGATGGTTATAATGTTCATTTTACCTTTATGCATATGTTACAAACCTGCCTGCCGAAGCTGCCGTTAAGCGGAGTAGGCAGGAAATCAAAAAGGATCTAAGGAATTTTTTGACTCCCCCGGTGTCAAAACCGCAGCGCTGTCGCTCCACGCTCTTTTTCGCTTGCGCGAAACGCACTTTCGCTCGCGTCCCTGCTATATCTGTAAATCCTTCGGTTTCCCTCAAATAACAAATCAAAAGCTCCTCCCTTTTTTTTAAAGGGAGGTGGATTTGCTTTAGCAAAGACGGAGGGATAAATGATGTTCATTTTGTCTTGATACAAAACGAACCAAAAAATCAAGAAGGATTTAAGGAAATTTTTGACTCCACTGGAGTCAAAACCG